>NZ_VOEJ01000002.1 GCF_007846085.1 Mucilaginibacter pallidiroseus | reverse complement strand
GCTGCTGCAAAAGATAAAGCCTCACCAGGTATTTGCAGCGGGCGACTTTGCCGACCCTAACGGGACGCACATCGTATGCTTCAACATTATCCTGGCTGCCTTAACCCGTTTGAAGGAAACCGAAGACTGGGTAAAAGACTGCTGGATGTGGCTGTACCGCGGCGCATGGCAGGAGTTCCCGACGCATGAGATCGAGATGGCTGTGCCGCTGTCACCTGCCGAGGTGATCCGTAAGCGCCATGCCATCTTCAAGCACCAGTCGCAAAAGGACCTGCCTGTTTTCCCGGGTGATGATGCAAGGGAGTTTTGGGTACGTGCCGAGGACCGCAACCGCGAAACTGCCCAGGCTTATGACAAGCTTGGCCTTGCAGAGTACGCTGCCATGGAAGCCTTCGTACGATACGAGTTTTAAGCAATACATACATTTCAACAGAAAGAGCTGCTAAACTTAGCGGCTCTTTTGCGTTCGTAACATTATGTCATTGCGATCGATAGCGTGGCAATCTCCTAGCGTTGAATAATCAGGCGACATGATTGCCACGTCGCTGCGCTGCTCGCAATGACATGGAATGTATTTTCCTTGCGTATTTAAAGCAGCGGACATGTATTTGCCGACAGAGTCTTGGTCAAACATCATAGTAGATTATCAAATTGGCACGTAAATGGTATTAGAATGGTATATAAATCAAAGCAATGTTAGTTCCGTTTAAAAAGGCCCGTGTCAGCATAAAGGAGTTTACCGAAAAGCTATCAACTGATGGCTTCAGAAATATTTTTAATAATATAGATCAGCTCAGCATAAAAAAAGGTGTGGACACCATGGGGCTTGATAAGTTTATTAACCAGTGTGCTTACATAGCTGCAGGTACAGGAGCTATTGCAGGTACAGGCGGCGTACTTACCATGATAGTGGGTATGCCGGTAGATTTTGTAAACCTCATAACCCAGCAATTTAGGGTAACCATGGCCATCATGTATTACAATAAGGGTAGCTACCGTATTGGCTTTGATGACTTTATGTCGCTTGTAGCCACTTCTTTTAAAATTGAAGCAGGTGTAGCCGTAAGTAAAACCATGATGGAAAGCATTGCCGAAAAACTGCTGCTTGCATTTGGCGTTCGTACCGCCGAAAGGCTAATACCGGTTGTGGGCGCAGTAATAGGTGGTACAACCAACTACATTTTTGTAAAACGCATGGCCGAAAAGGTTAAAGAGCTATATCCCGATCCTAAAAAGATTATTAAGATTGATTAGCGATTCTCCGCTATCTCTTTTGTTAGCTTTACAAAGTCAGCTACGCTCAGGCGTTCGGCGCGCAGGTCGAGCGTAGTATTATCAGCCATATTCTCTTTATTAATAAGTGATGAAAGCGCATTGCGTAACGTTTTGCGGCGTTGGTTAAAACCGGCCTTTACCACTTGCCAAAACAGCTTTTCGTCGCAGTCAAGTTCTGCCACGGCGTTGCGCGTAAGGCGTATTACAGCCGATAATACTTTTGGTGGCGGGTTAAATACGCCGGCTTTTACCGTAAACAAATACTCTACCTTATAATAGGCCTGCAAAAATACGCTGAGTATTCCATACTCCTTACTACCCGGTTTGGCTGCGCAACGTTCTGCAACTTCTTTTTGAAACATGCCCACAACCTCGGGCACCAGGTGGCGGTTATCCAATATCTTAAAAAGTATCTGTGAAGATATATTGTACGGAAAGTTACCTATAACGGCCAGTTTATCTTCGAAAGTGGCCGAAAAGTCAAGCTCCAAAAAGTCAGCGTTAATTAAGCGTTGCTGCAGTTGGGGGTATTTTTTATGCAAAAACTCGTACGATTCGGTATCGATATCGATCAAAAAGACCTCATATTCGGTTTTCTGCAGCAGGAAATCGGACAAAATGCCCATGCCCGGGCCAACTTCAAGCACCTGGCCGTACCGGCCATTGGGCTTTAGGCTGTCAACAATTTTGGAGGCAATATTTTTATCGGTTAAAAAGTGCTGTCCTAAATGTTTCTTTGCCTTTACTAATGTCATTACACGTACCTATTTTGCACAAATTACGGGATATTTGCGCTTTAATCAGGAACTTTAACATTAAAATCTTTTTATTTGTAAATTAACCGGAGGGGGAACGCCCACATCTTACGGCTTTTATGCATAGGCGGTATCCCGGATGAGGCTTTAGCCCACACCGGTTTAGGTACGGGGTGTAACTCCGCTAAATCAAAATACAGATCATGAGCGATAAACCTAAAATAGGTATAAGTATAGGCGACGTAAACGGCATAGGCTTAGAAATAATCATTAAAACCTTGGCCGATAGTAAAATATATGACTATTGTACACCCGTTGTTTACGGACACACAAAAGTTGCATCTTTTCACCGCCGTTCAACGCATGTGCATGAGCTTAATTTTGCGGTAATCAATAGTGCCGACCAGGCTCAGGGCCACAAACCTCATATGATAAATTGCTGGGAGGAAGATGTTAAAATTGAACCTGGAAGTGTAACAGCCGATGGCGGCAAATACGCTTACCTGTCATTACAACGCGCAACGGATGATTTGTTAAGCGGCCTTATTGATGGTTTGGTAACGGCTCCTATTAATAAGGACAATATTCAAAATGATGACTTTGCATTTCCCGGACATACCGAGTATTTGCAGCACCGGGATAGTAAGCCCGAGTCATTAATGTTTTTGGTAAGCGATACTTTGCGCGTGGGTGTTGTTACCGGCCACATTCCAATTTCGGCAGTATCACAAAGTATCACTGCCGAAAAAATTGTTGGCAAATTAAAGCTGATGAACGATAGCCTGAAAACTGATTTTTGGGTGCGTAAACCTAAAATTGCTGTGCTTGGCCTTAACCCGCATGCAAGTGATAATGGGTTAATTGGCAGCGAGGAAAAGGATGTAATTATCCCGGCTATTGAAGAGGCACGCAACAGCGGTATTTTGGCTTTCGGCCCTTACCCTGCCGACGGTTTTTTTGCAAACGGCACCTATATGCAGTTTGATGCTGTGCTGGCTATGTACCACGACCAGGGCCTTATACCCTTTAAACAAATCGCATTTGAAACCGGTGTAAACTACACTGCCGGTTTAAGCTTTGTACGCACATCGCCAGATCATGGCACGGCGTACGACATTGCAGGCAAAAATCTGGCTTCAGAGGTATCATTTCGCGAAGCTTTATTCAGCGCAATACATATTATTAAACATCGCCGCGAAACTGCAGAGCTTAATGCAAACCCTTTACAGTTTAGCAAGCTAAGCCGCGACAGGGATTAATTATAGCCTTCGGGAATACTGTTTTTAATTAATTGCCGTTTAGTTAAAACAATTTGACTCGAACTTACATTTGCCTGCTTAATGAGTAATTTAATCAACCGCATCCGGTCGATAGATGCGTTTCGTGCAGTTACCATGTTCCTAATGATCTTTGTTAACGATCTGGATGGTGTGCCAAATACCCCTCAATGGCTAAAACATGCTGCAGTAATGGACGATGCTTTGGGATTGGCTGATACAATTTTCCCGGCATTTTTATTTATCGTAGGTCTTTCAATTCCATATGCGTTTGCAAAACGGCATAACAGTGATGATGCCGTAAAAATACCTATGCGAATCATCACCCGATCATTCGCTTTAATATTCATTGGCTTTTTTCATGCCAACATGGAAACTTACAATGATGAAACCACCATACTGCCAAAACCTGTTTGGGACAGCCTCGCAACGTTTAGCTTTTTCTTCATATTTCTTGATTACCGCTATTGGCAATCAAAATGGGGTAGGTATATATTACAGGGCCTTGGCGTGGCATTGCTGATTGCCGTTTGCCTTGTTTATAAAAGTACCGATCCGGAACACCCTTGGCTGCACCTTACATGGTGGGGTATATTAGGGCTTATTGGGTGGTCATACCTGGTGTGTGCCTTAATTTATTACTATTCAAACGGTTTGTTGTGGGTGCAGGCAGCTGCGTGGATATTCTTTATGTTCTTCAATATCGATTATCACTTTGGCATGCTTACTTTCCTCAACCCAATACAAAAATATGTATGGATATCGGGTAACGGAGCAATGCAGGCCTTTACTATGGCAGGTGTATTTGTATCGGTACTGTACATGCGCTTAAACAAAGCAAAAGAAATGAAACTGCTTTGGGTGGCCATGCTGCTTATGGCAGTTATACTTTTTAACCTTGGCTTTATTGTGCGTTATTTTAGCGGAGGCATATCTAAAGCGCGCGATACCCCTTCATGGGTACTCATATGTACGGGCATCAGCCTGGTGGCTTACGCTTTTTTTGTTTTTGTGGTCGATATTAAAAATCAGTACAGGTTATTTAAGCCCATTGAGCCGGCGGGTGTAGGTACGTTTATGTGCTACCTGCTGCCATTTCTGTTTTACCCGCTTTATTCGATGACTGATTTTAATTATCCTGAATTTTTAGATCAAGGTACAGGCGGGCTCATACGCAGTTTGTTGTTCTCATTTGCAATTGTGTGGTTAACAGGTCTGCTGCAAAGGTTAAATATCAGGCTTAAAATTTAGCTTGTGAAGATGAAAGTAAAAAGCCTAAAGCAGAAAGCCATTTTCAAGTCAAAAGGAGAAAATTAAAGCAAAAAGTTTTTGGGCGGCTGATCTGTTTTGCATTCGGCTTGGCACTTTCCGCTTTCAGCTTTTTCCTTTAAACTTTTAGCTTTTCCCTCTATACTTTCCCCCCTTTTTACCCCTGAAAATCAATAATTAAAAAACACTTTTCAGATTTATTAATTTTGCCTACATTTGCGGGCTAATTGTTGCTCATTGAAATCACTAAAAACATATTCAATACCATTTACCGGCCTTAAGCTGGGTAAGCACGTCTTTGAATACGATATCACTGACGATTTTTTTAGCGAGTTTGAATATTCGCTTGTTAAAAAGGCGAACCTTAAATGCGTGGTGGAGCTTGAAAAGCAGGAAACCATGCTGATATTAAATTTTGATATCAAAGGTACGGTTAATGTAGCGTGCGATACCTGTTTGGCCGAGTTTCCGAAATACCTGGAAATTACCGAACAGCAGATTGCCCGCTTTAGCGAAGAGGATATAACTGACGACGACGAGATAATTACTTTAGGCAAGAACGATCATGAGATTGATATTGCCGGGTTAATTTATGAATATGTTACCGTTGCTGTGCCGTTTATAAATAACTGCAGCGACGCCGGAGACGACCGGGAGTGTGATACGGAAATGCTTGACAAGCTTAAAAAGCTGCAGGCAAATGATGAACAGGAAGAGAAAGCAGACCCGAGATGGGATGCCCTCAAAAAATTAAAATAATTAATAAAAGGAAGTTATGCCACATCCAAAAAGAAAATTCTCGAAATCAAGAAGAGATAAACGCAGAACGCACTACAAAGCAGAAGCACCTACTTTAACTACTTGCCCTACTACAGGTGCTGTGCACTTGCCACACAGAGCTTACACTGTTGACGGTAACGTTTACTTCAACGGTAAAGTACTTATTGAGAAGGCAGTAGCAGTTTAAGTTAATTTTCTGAAATGAAGATTGGCTTAGATATTATGGGCGGCGATTATGCCCCCAAAGCTGCAATTTTAGGCGCGATAGAGGCTCATAAGGCCCTTACTGCCGACCAGAAAATTGTGCTTATTGGGGACAAGGAAACCGCAGTTGCAATACTTCAGGAAAATAACTTTAGCCCGGATCATTTTGAGTTTGTGCATACAACCGAAGTGATTAGCATGGGCGAACACCCTACAAAGGCGATAGTACAAAAACCCGATTCGAGCATAAGCGTTGGTTTTAAGATGCTGAAAGATGGCGACATTGACGCCTTTTCATCAGCAGGTAATACCGGTGCCATGTTGGTTGGATCGATGTTTAGTGTAAAAACTATCCCTGGCGTAATACGCCCGGCCATGACTACCATTGTACCCAAACTGAAAGGCGGTTTGGGTATTTTGTTGGATGTTGGCGCCAATGCCGATTGCAAGCCTGATGTGCTTTTACAATTTGGTGTTTTGGGTAGCTTGCTTGCCGAGTCTGTTTATGGCATCAGTAACCCGCGTGTTGCCTTGATGAATATAGGCGAGGAAGAGGAAAAAGGTAACCTGCTTTCGCTGGCTACCTACCCCCTTATGCGCGATGCCAAGCTGTTTAATTTTGTAGGTAATGTTGAAGGCCGTGACTTATTTACAGATAACAACGATGTTGTTGTTTGTGATGGTTTTACGGGCAACGTTATCCTGAAACTGGCAGAGTCTTTTTACGTTATCACGCTTAAAAAGCAATTGAAAGATGAGTTTTTCGATCGCTTTAATTATGAGCAATACGGTGGCAGCCCAATACTTGGCGTTAATGCACCGGTTGTGGTAGGCCACGGTATTTCCAGCCCCGAGGCTATCAAAAACATGGTACTATTATGTAAAAACATGATAGAAACCAATCTGGTAGATAAAATTAAACAGGCTTTTCAGTAAAAAGAATAATATGAGCAAAATCCATGCTGCTATTACCGCTGTAAATGGTTACGTGCCTGAGTACGTGCTTACCAATCAGGAGCTGGAAACTATGGTAGAAACCAACGACGAGTGGATAACTACCCGCACCGGTATTAAGGAGCGCAGAATATTGAAAGGCGAAGGTGCAGGCGTTACAGATATGGCAGTACCTGCTGTTGAGGGCCTGCTGAAAAAGCGCGGCATCAGTGCCGAAGAAATTGACCTGATTATTTTTTGTACCATTACCCCTGATATGCCTTTCCCGGCAAGCGCAAATATTTTAGCCGATAGGATTGGTGCTAAAAATGCTTGGGGATATGATTTACAGGCGGCTTGTTCGGGCTTTGTTTTTGGCCTAGCAACCGGCGCCCAGTTTATTGAGAGTGGTAAACACAAGAAGGTTTTGGTAGTTGGCGGCGACAAAATGTCGGCCATTATAAATTATCAGGACCGTGCTACCTGCATTATTTTTGGCGATGGTTGCGGCTGCGCCCTGCTTGAGCCGGATACTGAAGGCTATGGCATTATCGATTCGGTATTAAAAACCGATGGATCTGGCGCAAACCTTCTTTTCCAGAAAGCCGGTGGCTCAAGCTTCCCGGCAAGCCACGAAACTATTAACGCTAAGGAACATTACGCCTACCAGGAAGGGCAGGCAGTGTTTAAATTTGCTGTAACCAACATGGCCGAGGCTGCTGCCGAAGTAATGGAGCGCAACCAACTTAGCGGTGATGATATTGCATGGTTGGTACCACACCAGGCAAACAAACGCATTATTGATGCTACTGCAAGCCGCACAGGTATTGACCCGGAAAAGGTTGTGATAAACATACAACGCTATGGCAATACCACTAACGGCACCATACCGCTTTGCCTATGGGAGTGGGAAGACAAATTTAAAAAAGGAGATAACCTTATACTTGCAGCATTTGGCGGCGGGTTTACATGGGGGTCAATCTTTCTTAAATGGGCTTATAACAGCAGTAAACAGTAGGTTAACGGCGAATTAAAATTAAAACATCTCCTGGTAAAACCTGTTGAGATAAAATAACTTATAATAAACGCACCGCAGCAATTTGCAGAAGTGCATATTATATATACCTTAGATTTAAAACTTTTATCCAAACCCAATTATCGCTATTATGGATATCAAACAGATTCAGGATCTTATACGCTTTGTTTCAAAATCAGGCGTAAATGAAGTTTCTATCGAACAAGAAAATTTTAAAATTACTATAAAGACTAACGAGGCCCCAACCTACGTTAGCGCAAACATCCCGGCTCAACCGGTACCATTGGCTGCTGCACCTGCGCCGCAACCGGTAACATTGCCAGCGGCTTCTGCAGCTGTGCCAGTTGAACCTGCTGCCGATTCATCAAACTATATTACCATCAAATCGCCAATGATCGGTACTTTCTATCGTTCATCATCTCCAGACAAACCTTTGTTTGTAAACGTGGGCGACGAGATAAGCACTGGTACCGTGCTTTGCATTGTTGAAGCAATGAAATTGTTTAACGAGATCGAATCTGAAGTATCGGGCCGTATTGTGAAAGTACTGGTTGATAATGCATCACCGGTTGAGTACGACCAGCCTTTATTTTTAGTTGAACCTAAATAAGTTGATTAGTGACTGGTTGATTAGAGATTAGTTATAAAACTTAGTCAACCAATTAAGCTAATCAACCACTAAGTAAAACAAACATGTTTAAAAAAATACTTATAGCTAACCGTGGCGAAATTGCCTTGCGTGTAATACGTACCTGTAAAGAAATGGGTATTAAAACCGTAGCAGTTTATTCGACAGCTGACCGCGACAGCCTTCACGTGCGTTTTGCTGATGAAGCTGTTTGTATTGGCCCGCCGGCAAGCCGCGATTCGTATTTAAATATCCCTAACATAATTTCGGCTGCCGAACTTACCAATGCCGATGCTATACACCCGGGCTACGGTTTCTTGTCAGAAAATGCAAAGTTCTCTGCCATATGTGCCGAGTATAATATCAAGTTTATAGGTGCTACTGCTGCCCAAATCAATGCAATGGGCGATAAAGCATCAGCAAAAGAAACCATGAAAAAAGCCGGTGTGCCAACCATACCGGGTTCTGAAGGTTTGTTGAGCGATGTTAAGCAAGGAATTTCAATAGCCAATAAAATTGGTTATCCTGTAATATTAAAAGCTACCGCAGGTGGTGGCGGTAGGGGTATGCGCATTGTATGGCGCGACGCCGACTTTGAAAACGCCTGGGATAGCGCACGTGCCGAATCGGGCGCAGCGTTTGGTAATGATGGCCTTTACATGGAAAAATATGTTGAGGACCCACGCCACATTGAAATACAGGTAGTAGGCGACCAGTTTGGTAAAGTTTGCCACCTGTCTGAGCGTGATTGCTCTATACAGCGTCGTCACCAAAAATTGGTGGAAGAAGCTCCTTCGCCTTTTATGACAGATAAACTGCGTAAAAAAATGGGCGATGCTGCAATTAAAGGTGCAAAAGCAGTAAAGTATGAAGGTGCCGGTACAGTAGAGTTTTTAGTTGACAAGAACCGTAACTTCTACTTCATGGAAATGAATACCCGTATCCAGGTGGAGCATCCGGTTACAGAAGAGGTTATCAACTTCGACTTGATTAAAGAGCAAATTAAAGTTGCTGCAGGTATCCCTATTTCGGGCAAAAATTACGAGCCAACAATGCACGCCATTGAGTGCCGTATCAATGCCGAAGATCCTGCAAACGGTTTTCGCCCGTCACCGGGTAAAATAACAAACTTCCATTCTCCGGGTGGTCATGGTGTACGTATCGATACGCATGTTTACAGCGGCTATGTGATCCCGCCTAACTACGACTCGATGATAGCCAAGGTAATTTGCGTGGCTCAAACCCGCGATGAGGCATTATCAACTATGGAGCGTGCACTAAGCGAATTTGTGATTGAGGGTATAAAAACTACTATCCCTTTCCACCTTAAACTTTTAAAGGATCCAAACTTCCGTGCGGGTAACTTTACCACCAAGTTTATGGAAACCTTTGTGTTTTAGCAAAAACTTTTAAGGCACTATATAACGTAAATGAAACATCCCTTAGCTATCTTCGGGATGTTTTTTAATATTTGGCAATGAGCGATAATAAACTGATAAAGGCGATAAAGGAAAAGGGGCAAACTATGGAAGCCGAGATGTCATTTTTTGACCATCTCGAAGCTTTACGATGGCACCTTGTGCGCTCGGCCATAGCCATTGTTATTTTTACCATCGGCGCCTTTTACTTTTACGATTTTATATTTGATACCGTAATTATGGGCCCTAGCAGGCCCGATTTCTGGACCTATCGTATGCTGTGCAAAATTGGCGACTACCTGCACCGCGATGGTTTTTGTATCAATAAAATAAACATTAGCCTGCTTAATACGGAAATGGCCGGGCAGTTTACACTTCAAATAAACTCGGCCCTGCTTATTGGTATCACGCTTGGCTTTCCTTATTTACTGTGGGAAATATGGCGCTTTGTAAAGCCGGCCCTGCATGAGAAGGAAGTTAAAGCGGCAAGCGGTTTTGTGATCTACGCAACGCTGCTGTTCATCCTTGGCATATTGTTCGGCTACTATATCATCACGCCCGAGTCGATCAGCTTTTTGGCAGGCTATACGGTGAGCTCGCAAATCGAAAACAAGTTTACGGTAGATTCGTACCTGTCATCAGTAGCTACGCTTACTCTTGCAAGTGGTGTAGTATTTCAGTTGCCTATCTTGGTTTACATCCTATCCAGTTTGGGTATCTTAACCCCGGCGTTTATGCGCAGCGGTCGCCGCTACTCAATTGTTATTATCTTGATCATCTCGGCAGTAATAACACCTACGCCGGACATGATGACCATGTTGGTGGTGAGCGTTCCATTGTTTATTTTGTATGAAGTAGGCATTGTAGTGGCAGGCGTAGTTGAGAGAAGGAAAATAGCCAGAGAGAAAGCCGGATTGTAAACCATCCAAATCCAACAAAATCTTTACCTTCGTCAATACTAATTTAATATATTTTTGACGTTGATGAAACAGGGACTAAAGATAGCCATTGGTGCAGACCATGCCGGCTTCGATTATAAACAGGCCATACTTGGCATGTTTGAAGACATAACCTTTACTGACCACGGCACAAACTCGACAGAGAGTGCTGATTACCCGGACCCGGCACACCTTGTTGCAACAGCTGTTGAAAAGGGTGAAGTTGATTTTGGTATATTGCTATGCGGCAGTGCAAACGGTGTAGCCATGACAGCCAATAAACACCAGGGCATCCGTGCAGCCCTTTGCTGGAAACCCGAAGTAGCAGTGCCGGCACGTACTCATAACGATGCCAATGTACTTTGCATACCTGCACGCCATGTGAGTATTGAAGATGCCAAAACTATTATAGAAGTATTTTTGACCGAAGAATTTGAAGGCGGCCGCCATGCAAGGCGTGTCGGCAAAATCAGTTGTTAACCAATATTTTAAAAAACTAATAAATGAATAAATTACCCTTATGGATAGTTGCGCTGGGCTTTTCGGTAAATGCCTGTGCACAGCAAAACCCAACGGCAATGAAGTATGCAAAAGTCATCACTGCCGAAGATGCTCGCAAACACCTGAGCATACTTGCGTCTGACGAGTTTGAAGGCCGCGAAACCGGTAAACCAGGTGCCGATAAAGCTGCTAATTACCTTGCTGCCGAATTGAAAAAACTGGGATTACAGGCACCAGTTAACGGCTCATACTTTTTAAATGTTCCGTTAACAGAAAGTTCTGTTGAAGTGCCTGCCTTCACCATCAATGGCCAGGCTTTTGGTAACTGGAAAGACTTTTTCTTCCAGGGGGCATTTCCCGATAAAAAAGTAACCACCTCTGACATTGTATTTGTTGGTTACGGTACCGCTGCCGAAATTGCCAATGCCGATCTTACTGGTAAAGTAGTGCTTTGGATAAACGAGGATAAACCTGAAGAAGGTAAAGCGCCAAACACCAGCTACCGTATGTCGCCAGCTCGCCAGGAGATAGTTAAAGGTATCCGTGCTAAAAATCCTGCTATTATCTTAGCTGCCAATAGCGAATTATCTGCGCTGCTTAAACGCTTTGCGGGTGCAAATCCAGGCGGCGCACGCATGGGTCTGAAAAAAGAAGAAAAAGCAGCTACCAGCACTAATACTGCTGCACCAATGTTTAATATAACTACAGATGTTGCCGATGCTGCACTTAAACCAACAGGCAAAACTTTTGCTGCTATAAAAGATGCTGCTAAAACAGCATCACAAACACAAGTATTAAAAGCTGCTGCAGATATTGCTATTACAACACAAAATAAAGACGTGAAAGCAGTTGACGTGTTAGGCTTTATGCCGGGATCTGATGCCAAGCTTAAAAATGAGATTTTGGTATTTTCTGCACACTATGACCATATTGGTTTAAACACCCGCCCGGGCGCTACTGATAAAGTGAATAACGGTGCTGATGATGATGGATCTGGTACTACCGGCGTATTAGAAATTGCACGTGCTTTTGCGCAGGCAAAAAAAGACGGCAAGGGTCCTAAACGCAGCATCCTATTCTTATTTAACGTAGGTGAAGAAAAAGGCTTGTTAGGTTCGGAGTATTACTCTGAGCACCCGGTGTTCCCGTTAGAAAACACCATTGCCGATTTAAACATCGATATGATTGGCCGCGTAGGTGAAGAGTACATTGGAAAGCCCGATTCTGCAAACTTTGTTTACTCGATCGGCTCGAACATGTTAAGCTCAGATCTGCATAAAATTGGCGAAAATGCTAATAATACCTACACCAAGTTAAAGCTTGACTATAAATATGATGATCCTAATGATCCTAACCGTTTTTACTACCGCTCAGATCATTACAACTTTGCTAAACATAACGTGCCCATCATATTTTACTTTAACGGTGTACACGCCGATTACCACCAACCTGGCGACGAAGTAAGCAAAATTAACTTCCCGCTGTTGGCAAAACGTGCGCAGTTAGCTTATTACACCGGTTGGGATTTAGCCAACCGTGCTACCCGCCCTGTTGTTGACAAAACACCGGCACCAGCTACACGATAATTTTAACAAACAAAACAAGCAGAGCAGCCCAAAAGGCTGCTCTGCTTGTTTTAAGGAAATTGATATCGATATTATTTCCGATAATCGTCTTATTTTTCAACCGATTGGCAAACTGTTATCGGGTTTGTTTACTTTCGCATTAATGGGGAATATTGCTGAAGATTTTTTGATAGCTGCCGAAATAAAGGCTTTCGAGACTGATCACAGGCGCATCATCAATAATAACATTGATAAATATGATGCCGCTTTTGATAAGGGCATTTCGCGAATGGCCAACCTCGAGCATGCCAAAAAGAAGGGCCACTCCATCAAATGGAAGGTAATGGAAAACCTCGACAAGTTTTTGCCGGAGTTTGAAGCCAATTTTCAAAAGCGCGGCGGTAAAGTGATTTGGGCCAACGATGCCGAAGAAGCCAATCGTGAAATCCTTAATATTATCCAAAAGGCAAATGCAAAAACCGTCATCAAATCAAAATCGATGGCGACTGAGGAGATACACCTCAATGAGTTTTTGGAGAAGCACGAAATCGAATCGCTTGAGAGCGACCTTGGCGAATATATTGTACAGTTACTGGGGCAAAAGCCTTATCACATAGTAACTCCCGCCATGCACCTGTCTAAAGAGGACATTGCAAAGTTATTTAACGAGCGCTTTGGTTCGCCTATTGACAGTACGCCCGAGCAGCTTACCCAAAAGGCCAGGGAGATTTTGCGAGAAAAGTACATGCAGGCAGATGTTGGTATTACCGGAGCTAATTTCCTCGTGGCCGACACAGGCAGTATATGTATTACCGAAAACGAGGGTAACGCTCGTTTAACTACGTCATTCCCCAAAATTCATATAGCGGTTGTGGGTATCGAAAAAATGATACCATCAATAGCCGACCTTGATTTATTTTGGCCCATGCTGTCAACCCATGGCACCGGGCAAAACTTAACAGTGTATAATACTATCCTAAGCGGACCAAGACAGCCCAATGAAACCGACGGCCCGGAGGAAATGTATGTTGTATTGCTTGATAATGGCCGCACTAATCTACTTGCCCAAAAAGACCAGCGACAAGGCTTGTATTGCATACGTTGCGGGGCTTGCTTAAACGTTTGCCCGGTTTACAAAAACATTGGTGGCCACACGTATGATACGACATATAGCGGCCCTATTGGATCGGTAATTACACCGCATATGCGGGGCATGGAAGAGTTTAAACACCTTAGTTTTGCATCGAGCCTTTGCGGTAAATGTACCGAGGTATGCCCTGTTAAAATTGATATCCATAAAATGCTGCTGCTTAACCGCCGCGATGCGGTTAACGAGGGCCTGCCTGCCATGAAAGAGAAGTGGGGATGGGCCGGTTGGAAAAAAGGGATGCTTAAGCGCAGCCTTACCGACTTTTTTAGCGGCAAGACAAAAAACTGGCTAATGCGCACATTCTTCAAAAAGTCATGGGGTCATTATAAAGAAATGCCCGAGGTTGCGCCTAAGTCGTTTAGCCAGCAATGGAAAGATCAACACAAACAGGGCGAATAATTGTAGTATTGCCATGCGTAAAGTGATTATAAACCTGGCCGTTAGCTTAGATGGCTTTATTGAAGGCCCAAACGGCGAATACGACTGGTGTTTTGACGATGGCCATGATTATGGCCTTGCCGATTTTGTGAGCCAGGTTGATGCCATGTTTATTGGCAGGCGCAGCTTTGAAATGATACAAGGCGATTTAGCTTTTTTCCCGGTACAAAACTATTACGTATTTTCGGATACCCTCGAAGCCGACGATCAGCCCGAAAACGTCACCATCATCAGATCGGAAAACTTGGACAAACAAGTTGAAGAAATACTGAACGAACCCGGTGGAAACATCTGGTTGTTTGGCGGCGGATCGCTTATCACTGCTTTGATGAACCGCAACCTCGTTACCGAAATGGTGCTGTCCATCCACCCTATTGTACTTGGCGCAGGTACCCCGCTTTTTAAGCACATGAAGGACAGGGTAAATTTAATCTTACTGAGCCAAACCGCTTATGAGACAGGCTTGTTGCAGGCGCATTACTCCATCAAGCCAAGGTTTGATGTCGACACTATGAAGTTGCTCTGATCTGATTAATGGGTATCGCCTAAGCCAAATTCTTTGTAAGTATTTGGCAGATCTTCGTTATTGGTAAATGCGAAAGTGAATGTGGTGTTCCAGGTGATGAAGTCAACATCACCACCTTCTGGTGCCTCAATCATCTGCATGGCACGCAGCATGTAAACACCATTGCGGGTAAGGTTAAAATAGATTTTACCTTCGGTGTCAGTGCTGAATTTTTGAGGCACTACGGTGCCTCCTGTTGTACGGATGTATAACATTACGTTACAATCTTTTAAAGGTTTCCCTTTAAAGTAAACAGCCGCCGACATATCATCGCCGTAGTTTTGCTTAAATGGATTTTGCTGTAAAACAATCTCGAACTCGTTTTGCAGGTTTTGCTTATAAAGGTTACCTCCTTTATCATCAACACTAAATAAAGTTTTCAGGAATAGGTGCTGCCTCTCAACAAAATTAAGCTTGGTGGCATTCTTATTTTTTTCGGCGAAGGCGTCATAACCCTGGTCGGTAAGGTAAGCCAAAAACTCATCACGCGGAACAATATCATTCTGTGGTTTCGAACTCATTTCAATTAACCCAAGCCCGGTATTGTTAAGCGTGTAATTAAGTACCGGCGACGCTTTATCGGCTGTAACCTTTGTTAGGTCGGTTACTTTTTTGCCCTCGTATAAATTAAATTTAAGCGTTTGCGAAGCATTATACTGGCTTTCGCCCTCTTTGGTGAAATTGTCGCCGCTAAGCAGGTGCAGGTTTATCTTGTCGCCTTTATGCAGGTAAAAGCTGCCGGGCATTAAAAACCTATCCGAAACAAATGAGGTAAGCCCGATTACGCACACAAAAACAAGGGCCTTAATGCAAAAATTTTTCATAATACAAGGGAGGTATTGTTCAAAGCTACAAAGATTTAAAAACTTTGTAGCTTCACCTATTTACTTTAAACGGCATTAATGAGTAATAATGACGCTTTGCTGAAATTTAATCATATATCTATCAACAGGCTCTCGCCAAACTTTTGTGAAACCGTTTTATGCTCGGCTCCGTTGATGCTGATAACCAGCGAGCCGTCAAAAGAAATTTTCTCGATCAGCTGAATCTTTGTGCCGATGCTGATATCTAATTTTTGAAGGTATTGCAGGAAAGAGCTTGTGGTATCTTTAACTGCGGCAACCCTGCAAAAACCGCCGGCTTTAACATCAGCCAGGGTGGTTGAGTAGCGCTTTGGCATTTTACCATTGGCTTTAGGTATCGGATCGCCGTGCGGGTCATACTCCGGAAAGCCTAAAAACTTATCGAGCCTGTCGGCAAGCGAATCATCTTTGATGTGCTCAAGCTCTTCGGCAATATCATGTATCTCATCCCAATGGTAGCCAAGCTTCTCTAACAAAAAAACTTCCCAAAGGCGGTGTTTACGTACAATAAGTGTTGCGTCCTTCTGGCCCTGCGCCGTTAGTTCCACTCCCTTTTTCTTATCGTAAATAATAAGCTGCTTTTCGGTAAGCTTACGTATCATATCTACCACCGATGCCGGGTTATTGCCCAGCGAATCGGCAATGGCGGTGGGCGTTATTTTTTGCCCTTTATCCTGCCCGAGGCGGTAAATACATTTAAGGTAATTCTCTTCAGATAATGTGATCATAATAATTATCGGCCATTACAAACATAACTAAAAAACAATAGTTATAAGAACAATAAAAATTAGGTAAGGCTAATTTTTATTGTTTAACATGTAAAATATTATTAATACGTTTGTACAAAATAATTATTTATGAAGTTGCTTTTGCTTTTTTGTTTACTTGCTTGCTGTGCGGGTGTTAAGGCTCAAAATGTTTCTTTAAAAGGAATAGTAAGGTCCGGCGGGCAGCCATTAGCTTACGCATCGGTTGCTATAACAGGTACCAAGTATGGCACTACCACAAATAGTGAAGGTTTCTACCAGATCAGAAACATCCCTGCAGGGCAGTACACCATTGTTTTCTCGAGCATGGGCTATTTCCAGGTTACCCAAAAGGTAGATCTTGCAGGAGCTGCGGTAACCTTAAATGCCGAACTTAAGGAAGGGCAATCCAAATTAAATGAGGTTGTGGTAACGGGTGTGTCGCGTGCTACCGAGCTGCGCAGCAACCCTGTGCCTATTGTGGTGCTAAGCAAAAAAGAGATAGACCAGCACGTAAGCAACAATATTATTGATGCTATTGTAAAAGGTATACCCGGCGTTACTGCTGTTACTACAGGGCCAAACATCTCAAAGCCGTTTATCCGTGGGTTGGGTTACAATCGCGTACTAACCTTGTATGATGGCATACGCCAGGAAGGTCAGCAATGGGGCGATGAGCACGGTATTGAAGTCGACCAATACGGTATAGCGCGCGCCGAAGTAATTAAGGGCCCTGCAAGTTTAACTTACGGAAGCGACGCCTTGGCCGGCGTAGTAAACCTGATACCTTATATACCCAATGGTGAGGACGGACAGCTGAACGGCGATATTGTTACCGATTACCATACCAATAATGGGTTGATAGGTTCGTCGTTAGGATTGTCATACAAGAAGAACGACTGGAAATATGCTTTCAGGGCGACGGGTAAAATGGCTCATAACTACAGCAATAAAATTGACGGGCCGGTTTATAATACTTCGTTTAGGGAGTATATCCTATCGGGCATGACAAGGGTTGATAAGAAATGGGGGTACTCGCAAACCGTTGCCACGGCTTATGAAAACAAGCAGGAAATACCGGATGGTAGCCGCGACTCTTTAACCCGCCGATTTACGGTGCAGGTGCTTGATGATGGGGATGACATCAAGAACAGGCCTGTTGCTACCCAAGATCAACTGAACTCATACAGCATAACACCGCTGCACCAGCATATACAGCACTATCGTGTTTACAACAAAACCGAAATTAAGGTTGGGCAAGGCCTAATCAATACCGCGTTGGGCTGGCAGCAAAGTGTACGGCGCGAATACAATCACCCCACGCAGCCGAGCCAGGCGGGTTTATATGTTACGCTCCATACGCTAAATTATGATTTAAGATATAGCGCGCCATCGCTTGCGGGGATTGAAACTGCTTTTGGTGTGAACGGTATTTATCAGACCAATCGAAGTAAGGATGCAACTGATTTTCCTATACCTGATTACAATTTGTTTGATATTGGCGCTTTTTTCTTTGCCCAAAAAAGCATAGGTAAAACCGATATCTCCGGAGGCCTTAGGTACGACACGCGTAACATCCGTTGGCATGATTTTTACATTGGCCCTAACCCAGCAAATGGCTTCGAGCAAAAAGTAGGCGCTGGTTCGGCTGGCTCGCGATTGCAATTTCCAAACTTTGATCACAACTACCATGGCGTATCGGGTAGCCTGGGTTTAACATACAATATCAATGAGCAGATGATGCTCAAAGCGAATATAGCCCGCGGGTATCGTGCACCAAATATTACCGAAATTGGCAGCAACGGCCTCGACCCGGGTGCCCACATTGTATACCTGGGTAACCGCAGCTTTGTACCCGAGTTTAGCTTGCAGCAGGATGTAGGCTTTATTGCCTACCTCAAAAATTTTGATGTGATGCTGGAGTTGTTCAACAACAATATCGAAAACTACATTTATCAATCGCGGTTGGATGATGAAAACGGCAACCCGGTAATTATTGTGCCAGGCAACACCACCTACCAGTACCAGCAATCTAAAGCGCGACTGTATGGTGCCGAGTTTACATTTAACCTGCACCCGCAAGGCGCAAAGTGGCTGGAGCTGAATAACAGTCTTGCCTATGTAGTGGGTTTAAATAAGAATAAAGCCCTTCTCGAGCAAAGCAATGGCGCGGCAAAATACCTGCCTTTTATCCCGCCGCTGCATGCCCGCAGTGAGTTGAAGATAAAACTCAAGGGCACGTACGGCATGTTCTCTAAAATATATTTAAGGGCCGAGGTGGACGCTTATGCAAACCAAAACAAATTTTATGCGCTGAATGATACCGAAACGCCCACGCCCGGCTACACCTTAATAAATGCAGGCATAGGCTCAACACTCCGCAAAAAATCGGGCAAGACCATTTGCGAGTTATTTTTACAGGCCGATAATTTGTTTGATGTGGCTTATCAATCCAACTTGAATCGCCTTAAATACTTTGAATACTATCAATCATCCCCCAACGGCCGCCTGGGTATTTACAACATGGGGCGTAACCTGAGCTTCAAAGTGATCGTGCCGTTCTAAGAACTACGCTGATTAGCTCGCAAAACTTATGTATTTGGAAGCGATAGCAAGGCAATCCCTCCGTGGCATTAATCAATGCGAGGCGATTGCTTCATCGCTATGCTCTTCGCAATGACAAGCTTTCAAATTTTATCCTTTCTTTGATTTCTCCCCAAATACCACCAATTTCGCGCTACCGATTTATCGGTGTAATCGTATGATATCGGTGTAATCCTAATACAATAATGGAACTATATAATATAAAAATAGCGCAGGAGCTTGGTGTGGGGTGTAAACAGGTAGCCGCAACCATAGCCATGTTAGATGAAGGGGCTACCGTGCCGTTTATATCAAGATACCGTAAGGAACTAACCGGCAGCCTAGATGAGGTGCAGGTAGCAGCGATACGCGACCGTGTTTTGCAACTGCGCGAATTAGACAAACGCCGCGAAGCCATCCTGAAATCGCTGGCAGATATGGGTAAATTATCGGCAGAGTTGGAGAAACAGGTGAAGGATGCCGAAACAATGGTGCAGTTAGAAGATATCTATCTGCCCTATCGCCCTAAGCGTAAAACCCGCGCTACTGCCGCACGTGAGAAAGGCTTGCAGCCCTTGGCTGATGCATTGCTTGCCCAAAACAAACTGGATGTTGGTTTGGAAGCCGAAAAATATATAAATGCTGAGAAAGGCGTTAATACTGCCGACGAGGCCTTAGCCGGTGCACGCGATATTATTGCGGAGCACATTAGCGAACATGCCGAAACCCGCGCGCGCATGCGCCAGTTGTTTACAGAGAAAGGATTATTTGAATCGAAAGTTGTGCCGGGTAAAGAAGAAGCCGGGATTAAGTATAAAGATTATTTTGACTGGACCGAGCCGGTAAAAACTGCACCATCGCACCGGGTGCTGGCCATGCGCCGCGGCGAAAAAGAAGAGATACTCTGGCTGGATATTAAACCGGCCGACGAGGATGCCATTGCCTTGCTGGAAAGCGAGTTTATTACAGCTAACAACGCAGCATCTGCGCAAATAAAGCAAGCCATAACTGATGGTTACAAACGCTTGCTTAAGCCATCAATGGAAACGGAAATTCGCTTATTTACAAAAAAGCAAGCCGACGAGGAAGCCATTCGGGTTTTTGCCGAAAATGCAAGGCAATTATTGTTAGGCGCACCGCTTGGCCAAAAGCGTATCATGGCTATTGACCCGGGTTTCCGTACAGGCTGTAAGGTGGTTTGCCTTGATGAGCAGGGACAGCTTTTAGAGTACACTGCCATATTCCCGCACACAGGTGCAGGCCAGGCGCGCGAGGCTGAAAAGACCGTTAATTACTTGTTTGAGCACTACAATATTGAGGCAATAGCTATTGGCAACGGTACCGCCGGCCGCGAAACAGAAGTATTTGTACGCAATCTTAACCTGCCAAATGCTGTGATTGTAATGGTTAGCGAGAGTGGTGCATCCATCTACTCGGCTTCGGAAGTAGCGCGTGAGGAATTTCCCGATAAGGATGTTACCGTTCGCGGAGCCGTATCTATCGGTCGCCGTTTGATGGACCCATTAGCCGAGTTGGTGAAGATTGACCCTAAATCAATAGGTGTGGGCCAATACCAGCACGATGTAGATCAAAATAAACTGCAGACCTCATTAGATGATACCGTTATTAGTTGCGTAAACGCCGTTGGGGTGGAACTGAATACCGCATCTAAACAAATACTGGCCTATGTATCGGGCCTTGGGCCGCAGCTGGCGCAAAACATTGTTGATTACCGAAACGCAAACGGTGCCTTTAAACGCCGTGATCAGCTTAAAAAGGTGGCCCGCCTTGGTGATAAGGCATACGAGCAGGCGGCAGGTTTCCTGCGCATTCAAGGCGCGCAAAACCCGTTAGACAGTAGTGCAGTCCACCCAGAACGATACGCACTTGTAGAGCAAATGGCTAAGGATAGTAACTGCACTGTTACCGATTTGATGAAAGACGATAAGCTGCGTAAATCAATACCGCTGCAAAAATATGTATCGGACACGGTAGGTTTGCCAACGTTAAATGATATTATGGCAGAGCTTGCTAAACCCGGGCGCGACCCGCGTGAGCAGTTTGAAGCCTTTAGCTTTACCGACGGTGTAAATGCCATTAGCGATTTAAAGGTAGGAATGAAGTTGCCTGGCATTGTAACTAACATAACCAACTTTGGTGCCTTTGTTGATATTGGCGTACACCAGGATGGGTTGGTGCACCTCAGCCAGATAGCCAACCGTTTTATAAAGGACGCTAACGAAGTGCTAAAGGTGCATCAAAAGGTTGAAGTTACTGTTACCGAGGTAGATGTTAACCGCAAGCGCATTGCTTTAAGTATGAGGGATAATGAAAAGCTTGAACCGGCAGCCCAGCAAAAGCCGCGAGAAAATAATAAGCCGACATTTAAGCCCAACAATCAGCGCGCTGCAAAGCAGGAGCCCGAAACAGATATGGCTATCAAGCTGGCTGCTTTAAAGGGTAAGTTTAACTAATAAGATGCTATTAAAATGGCGGGCTATATAAATTACACCGCCGTTTTAATTTCCCGTTCTACCTGCTCAATCACGGCTGATAGTTCATCGGCCCGTTTTTCCCAGGTGTTTCCTTGCGCAAGTTGAAGGCGGGCGTGGCGTTTGGAGGAAGTATCGGTATCAATTTCTGCTATTAAATGAGCAAGGAATTGTGTATTGCTTGAGGCCACTTGTATGTTGCCTTCAAAATCGGTAAGGTCGCTAAAGTCGGTGCTCACTACAGGCAAGCCGGCAGCTAAATACTCATTTATTTTCATGGGGTAAATGCCACGGGTAAAATCATCCGTAATAAACGGAATAATCCCTGCCGAAAAACGCTTTAGATACGCCGGCAACTCCTCGGGCTGTTTGGCGCCTTCTAACTTTACATTAGGGTAGGGCTTTAGTCGTTCACCATATTCGGGCTCAATTATGCGTCCTACAAATATAAATTCGGTGTCGGGCATGCTCGTAAATAAATGGTGCAGCAGGTCGTAATCCAAACGGTTATCTACGCTGCCAACATAGCCCACAACCTTCTTGCCTTTATTTATATTATCACTAAATCCCTGTATAAAGAGGTCTGCTTTTACGGCATTTTTAACAATGTAGCAGCGTTTGCACTCATTCTTTTTACTTTCATACAAACCGTTGGATGTTACTATAACCGCATCAACCATATGCATCAAAGTTTTTTCGAGACCGATGCCATGCTTACTTAACCAGGGGTGTGCGCCTTTAATTTCATCGTAGCAGTGGTATATCAAGGTTTGCTCGTTAAACCGGTGCGCCGTTTGTACGCCCATGCTTGGGTTAAACGATACAAAATTGATCAGCTCTTTATCCATGCCGAGCTTAATCAAAGCTTTGCGTATGCTGCGCCTAACAAGCCAGCCATTGTAGTTTAACAATGCATTAAACAAGCCGCCCGTTGGCAAAAAGCTGACCGGGAAGGTAAGCGGCGGCGTGAGTATGTTAACCGTGCCACCATTACCGGCATCAAAAGTGGTTATCCGCGGCTTAAAGCCCAATACCTGCTTAAAATCTAACTTGTTTTTACCATCTACTCCGGCAATGGCATCCTTATAGGTGTAAGGATTTTCAACAAACAGTATTTTGTTGTTTATTGATAACACCTTCATCAGCTCTACCACCGCTTTTATGTAATTGCCGTGCCACTCGGTCCCGCTGATGCATAAAATATTGCGATGGTTGAGCATTGTGATGTTTTTGATTGCTAAACTAACAATTTAAAAGGTACAAACAGGTCCTAAAACCACCCAGAATAATGTTTTTTAAACAAAAGCCGGTATTGTTAACATGAAACGGTTATCTTTAAAACGTTAAGCCACAAATGCTTTAACTATTGATTAACAGCCTCTAAAACCATGTCTGAAAATAAACTGTACGTGCACTACGGCTGCGGCCAAACCGCACCTGCCGAGTGGGCAAACTTTGATGTATCGCCTACACTGGTTATACAAAAAACTCCAATTTTAGGAACTATACTTAAGAAAAGCCTCGGCCAGGTGTTTGACAAAAACGTGCGCTACGGCGATATAACCAAAGGTTTGCCGGGTATAAAAGATAATAGTGCCGATGGCGCTTATTGCTCGCACGTACTGGAGCATATGTCATTAACAGATTTTAGGATAGCCCTGCGCAACACGTACAAAATGTTAAAACCGGGCGGTGTATTCAGGATCATTATGCCCGACCTGGAAACGCTTGTGCGCGATTACATTAGTGATAAGGACGAAAAGCACGACCCGGATGCGTCCATACGTTTAATTAAACGCATGATGATGGGTGTAGAAGTACGTCCTCGTAATTTTATGGCCGTTACCAAACACCTTTTTGGCTACCTGGAGCACCTTTGGCTGTGGGATTGGGAATCGACAGAGAAAGAACTGCGCGAAGCTGGTTTTACCAATATTCGCCGCTGCGAGTTTAATGACTCGCCCGACCCAATGTTTAAATTGGTTGAAAACCCAAAACGCTGGCAGCTGGTGGTAAAGTTTGAGTGCATTAAATAATTAATTAGTATCGATATCAAATGACTGCCCCTGGCGGTCATTTTTTGTTTAGCGTAATTCATAAGAAAACTTTGCACGGTGTAAATAAATTATAAATCGTGCTGCTTTGTTGGTAATATTACCGCTGCATTAAAACTGTTTTTAATTTGCTGCTGTAGTACTATTATATCTGATATAGGCATGAAAAATTACGGGTTAATCGGCTATCCGCTGGGCCATTCCTTCTCCAAAAAGTACTTTACCGAAAAGTTTGCAAAGCAGCGTATTACAGATGCTGTTTACGAGCTTTACCCAATAGAAAGCCTTGACGAACTGCGCCCGTTGCTGCATAAAGTTGGCGGCCTCTGCGGGCTCAATGTTACCATCCCTTATAAAGAACAGGTGATGAAACATCTCGACTGGATAGAACATGATGCCAAAACAGCCGGGGCGGTAAATTGTATAAAGGTATACAGCGAAAGCCCGGTATCGGCTGCCTTTTCAGGAGAGGTGGGTATAAATGGGCATGATTTCAGGCTGGAAGGGTACAATACCGATATTCATGGTTTTAACGGATCATTAACGCCTTTACTCACGAGCGCGCATGAGAAGGCCTTGATTCTTGGTGACGGGGGCGCAGCCAAAGCGGTTAAATGCGTGCTCGATAACAAAAGCATCAGCTACAAAACGGTAACACGTAAACCGGTTGAAGGAAACATTTTATTTAGTGACGTTACCGACGATATGGTAGCCGAGTATAAGCTAATCATCAACACCACGCCTATAGGCACCTATCCAAATGTTGATGAGGCCCCGCCTATTCCGTACGATGCTGTAGGAAGTAAACACCTGCTTTTCGACCTGGTGTATAACCCGCCGGTTACAAAATTCCTGCAAAACGGAATGGATCGTAATGCTGCTACAAAAAACGGATATGAAATGTTAGTATTGCAGGCAGAAAAAGCCTGGGAGATATGGACAAACGAAGATTAACACCTGCAAGCATTTTTGTTGCAATGGTGGCGGCTGTATTAATGCTGAGCGCCTGTGGCGGCAGTGCAGATTATGCACCCAAGCCGCGTGGCTTTTTTCGTATAAATTTTCCGGATAAAGCATATCAAACATACAATAGCACGGGCTGCCCCTTCACGTTTGATTATCCTAAATATGCAGCCATTGAGCCCGACCGCAACCCTAAGGCTAAACCATGCTGGTTAAATATGCAATACAAGCAATTTAACGCTACCCTACACCTAAGCTATCAGCCGGTTACCTCAAAAAAGGAATTTAACCAATTGGTTGAGGACGCTCATAAACTCAGCTTTAAGCACACCGTAAAAGCTAACTGGATAGACCAGGGCATCATCCGCTATCCGGAGCGTAATATTTACGGTATTTATTATACTATTGATGGCAACGCAGCATCATCGGCACAATTCTTCCTTACCGACAGCACCAAACACTACCTGCGCGGCGCGTTGTATTTTAATTCCGAGCCCAGGCTGGATTCGATACAACCGGTGCTTACCTTCATCAAAAAAGATGTGGATGTGATGATCAAAAGCTTTAAGTGGAAGTAGGGTTTTAAAGCTCTACTCAAGTTAATTACACCGCAAGCAAACACGCCGCTTGCATTTACCATTTCAAAAACTATCTTTGCCGTATAATTCTCAAGGGGTGCCTTGCTTTGGTGTAATCAAATAATCTGCAGGTTATTTTACCAAACTGAAAGACAGGCTGAGATCAAACCCATTGTTTTGTAAAGTCAAAAGTTAAAAGTGAAAAGTCAAAAGTCCGTCGGGGCTTTGGCTTTAAGCTTTAAGCTCTCAACTCCAAAAAACATGCACCTGATCCGGGTAATGCCGGCGTAGGGAGAGGTAACAAGTTAAGTGTACTGCCGTTTTATCCCGGCGAGCAGATGGTTTAACTCATTTTTGTTCAACAAATTTTGAAAAATTTATTTGCGGCGCTCTTCGCCCTGCTGCTGCCTGTTTTGGCATCGGCCCAATTCACTATCTCAGGAAAAATCACTAATCCGGAAGGCGAGGCTTTGCCCGGTGCAACCATCAGCCTTAGTAACCCTGCCTTAAACACACAAACAAACGGCGGCGGTAACTATCAATTCAATAATCTTAAAGCTGGTGCTTACACATTAACAGCCAGTTTTGTAGGCTACCAAACCACCACAAAAACAATCAGGCTTAATGGTAGCCAAACGGTAAACTTCAGCTTAGGCAGCGCTACCTTTAGCGCCGAGCAGGTTACCGTTACGGCTACACGTGCGGGCAAAAACTCGCCTACGGCATTTACCAACATCAGCAAAAAAGACCTGGAGAAAACCAATTTTGGCCAGGATTTACCTTACATGCTTAACCAAACGCCGTCGGTTGTAGTGAGCTCTGATGCTGGTACGGGCATAGGCTACACTGGTATCCGTATCCGCGGCAGCGATGGCACACGCGTAAACGTTACCGTGAATGGCATCCCGCTTAATGATGCCGAAAGCCAGGGCTCTTTCTTTGTAAACCTGCCCGATTTTACATCTTCAGTAAACAATATCCAGGTGCAACGCGGTGTAGGTACATCAACCAACGGAGCAGGTGCATTTGGCGGTAGCATCAATGTGCAAACAGCTACCCGCCGCGATACCGGCTATGCTGATATCAACAATACCTTTGGCTCTTACGGTACTGTAAAGAATACGGTAAGTATTGGCTCGGGCTTATTAGGCGGCAAGTTTAGCGTAGATGGCAGGCTGTCTCGCATCCGGTCCGACGGTTATATCGATCGTGCATCATCAAACTTGCAGTCGTTTTTTGTAAGTGCCGCCTACTACGGTAAAAGCAGCACTTTGCGGGCAAATGTCTTTGCCGGTAAAGAGCGCACCTACCAAGCCTGGAACGGTATACCTGATTACATTATCAGCGACAACAGCATACCTAACCGACGTACCTATAACGAACTTGGCTTAATGGCCGATGGTACATACTATAAAGATCAGGTTGATAACTATCAGCAAAACCACTACCAGTTACTGTACGATCAAAAGCTGTCGGACAAGCTAACTTTTAGCGGAGCATTGCATTATACCAAGGGTAAAGGCTATTATGAAGAGTTCAGGATTGCCGACTCCCTAAACAGGTATGGCATTACACCGGTTACATATAATGGCGAAACCATTTTGGCTACAGATTTGGCTCGCCGGCGTTGGTTGGATAATGATTTTTACGGTGTTACATACGCTTTAAAATACCTGCCAACAAGCAACCTTAATTTAACCCTGGGTGGTGCGTATAACAGATATAGTGGTGCACACTTTGGCAATGTTATTTACACCAGGGAAAGTGCGGGCATTGGCCCCAATTATGAATACTACCGTGATGATGCCAACAAAAACGACTTCAATATTTTTACGCGCGGCGAATTAAAAGTTGGTAACGCTACCCTGTTTGCAGATATGCAGTACCGCCGCATTTATTATTCGTTCCTTGGTTTTGACCGGAACCTGAATAATGTGCAGCAAAATGCCACGCTAAACTTTTTCAACCCAAAGGCAGGTATAACGTATGAGTTCGATGCGCATAACAACGTTTATGCATCTTTTGCCGTGGGCAATCACGAACCTAACCGCGACGACTACACCAACTCGACACCGCAAAGCAGGCCAAAGCCTGAGAATTTGAAAGATTTTGAATTAGGCTACCGTACCAGCAGCGATGTGTTTAAAGGAGGCATCAACCTGTTTTACATGTTGTATAAAAACCAGCTGATACTTACAGGTGCATTAAATGATGTTGGTTCGGCAACCCGCCGTAACGTAGATAAAAGTTACCGTGCAGGTATCGAGTTAGACGGCCGTGTAAAACTTGCAAGGCAATTAAGCTGGGGTGCAACAGCCACCATCAGCACCAATAAAATCAAAAATTACAGCCAGTTTTTTACCAATTATGATGATAACTCGCAGGTGTTATTGTTTTTGCCTAAAACAGATATCGCTTATTCGCCATCTTTCATCGGCTCGAGCGAGATCAGCTACAGCCCGGTTAAAGGCGGAGAAATTGCTTTTATCAGCAAATACATTAGCAGCCAGTATCTTGATAACACATCAAACACCAACCCCGAGGGTTTCCCGGTGGCTGCAAGCAATAAGTATATTATGAACAGGCAGCTTAGCGGTTATTTTGTGAGCGATGTAAGGCTGCGTTATAACTTCAGCACCAGGGCGGTTAAAAACATTGGTATTGGTTTACTGGTCAATAACATTTTCAGTAAGGAGTATGAGGCAAATGGTGCAACCTACCCCGGCATAAGCGGCGGCATGGTTTCCAATTACAACTACTTTTTCCCGCAGGCAACGCGCAATTTCCTGGCATCTGTTAACCTTAGCTTTTAAAAGCTAATGCAGCACTGGACAGAACTTTTTTTACAGCAGGTGCGCAACGTTTCGTTGCTGGAGTGGCTGTCGGTAATACTTGGTGTTGCCGAGGTGCTGCTTGCACGTGCTAATAAGGTGTGGCTATACCCAAGCGGTATAGCCGCTACTGCCATATCCATTTACCTGTTTTGGGTGAGTGGCCTGTTTGCTGAGTGTTTGCTAAGTGGATATTACATTGTAATGAGTATTTACGGCTGGTATTATTGGGTGCAAAAGCGCAACGAGCCGCCTGTACAGGTGTCATACGCTAACCGACGCGAGTGGGTAATCACCTTACTCATCGTGTTTTTGGGTTGGGGCATACTTTACCTGTTACTAATTAATTACACTACCTCTACCGTGCCAGTGTGGGATGCATGGGTATCATCAACCGCGTGGGCGGGTATGTGGCTGCTGGCAAGGCGAAAGATCGAGAACTGGATATTGCTGAACGTAAGCAACCTGTTTGCGGTTCCGTTACTTTACCATAAACACCTTGTACTGTTTATGCTGCTTACCGTGTTCCTGTTTATAGTTGCCATTTTTGGCTATTTCGATTGGCGCAAGATCATTAAAAAGCAAAGCACACAACTCCCAGCCTAATGAACGAAATACAGCATCCATCAACTTTACTACAGCCACGTTGGGTTGACATTATAAGGGAGCACGCCCCGCAGGCCGAGCAGTTGGGTAAGTTGAGCCCTGAGCAATTGGAACTGGTTTATGAGCAGCAGTGGTTTAACCTGCTTGCACCCGCTGCTTACGATGGTTTGCAAATGCCTTTACCTCAATTGGTACAAACCGAGGAAGCATTGGCATGGGCCGATGGCAGCTTGGGGTGGGTG
Organism: Mucilaginibacter pallidiroseus; assembly: GCF_007846085.1. Lineage (GTDB taxonomy): Bacteria > Bacteroidota > Bacteroidia > Sphingobacteriales > Sphingobacteriaceae > Mucilaginibacter > Mucilaginibacter pallidiroseus. Next base: position 524,756 of record NZ_VOEJ01000002.1, on the reverse strand, counting down.
GTAACCCTATGCTGCGGTGCAGGGTGGTTTGGCGGCTTTTTTGATCCGGAAATTGCCAAACTTATTTATGCAGATAAACAGGCTTGCATAGCCGGCAGCGGCGCACCAACGGGTACCGCTACAATAGAGGGCGAAAATTACATAATTAACGGAAGTTGGAAGTATGCCAGCGGCGTGCATCACGCCACTTACATAACCGTAAGTTGCCACATTATTGATGACGATAAGCCTATATTGAATGACGACGGCACCCCGCTGATTAGGCCTTTCGTACTTGATGCCGAAGATGTGGAGTTGCTTGCGGGTTGGAAATATATAGGCATGATAGCCACGGGGAGTGATGCTTACAAGGTTGACAATTTGCGCGTTAATAAAAACCGCTGTTTTAATATTGATGCAAGCGCCGCTGTAATAAACGAGCAACTTTACACCTACCCCTTTTTACAACTGGCCGAAGCTACTTTAGCCGCCAACATTGCCGGTATGGCAATGCACTTTATTGACCTGTGCGGCCCCGCATTTAAATATAAAGCCACCAACCTGAGGCGTGTAAACGAAGCAAACGTAGCTGTTATGGATGAAGCTTTAGCATCGGCATCAGCATTATTAAATCAAAGCCGTATTGCTTTTTTTGATGCTGTGGAGGCGTCGTGGAACCAGCCGGGTAACGAAGTGTATTTAAAAGCCGTAAGCAGTACAAGCCGCGTACTTGCAAAAATAGCCCGCGAATGTGTAGATGAACTTTATCCGTATTGCGGCTTGTTGGCAGCATCGCCGGACACAGAGATTAACAGGGTTTGGCGGGATTTGCATACCGCCAGTCAGCATGCTTTGCTTACGTTTTTACTGTGATTATGGGCACCTTGTCTTAACCCGGCATCTGCATAAATAGCTGTAAGCTAATCCTTAAAGCTTTGATTGTAACAATTTTGTGGCAGGATGCGTTTTTTGTATCGCAGTTAATCTTTAGTAAATGTGGTAGGCCTATCTTCAAGGTATGAATATTAACCTAACCCACAATTTTGTGAAACGCCTTACCCAACATGGCGGAAGACTTTTTTTGCTCGCGGTATCTTTGGTAGCGTTGAGCTGCTCAAAAAACGCCCCGGTAACACCAGAAACTCCGGTAATGCCGCCCGTTGTTACACCTGAAACCCCGGCAGATATCCCAGCAACTTATGGTGCCGGAAATCTGAAGCGCTGGACCACCTGGAAAACCGCAACCGATTCGCGGTTTGACTTTTTAATGTTAGGCGACTCCTATACCCAGGGTAACTATTATACATGGCGACTACGTGTTAAGCTACTTACTGCCGGCTTTGCCGATGGCGGCCCTGGCTATTGCAGCTTTGGCCGATATGACCCTACGGGTTTGTACTCTATAGACGGATCAATGGACGAGGACGAACTTTCGTTCACTTACGATCCTTTGAAATGGGCAGCACAAAGAGAAAACACTTATGGCCCTTGCGGCTATGTAAAAAACACGGCTGCCAACGCCACTATAAATGTCCAGGGTAAAGTAAACTTGAATACGTTAACTATTATTTTCGAAAAGCATGCCAATGCAGGAAACTTCCGCTATCGTTTAAATGGCGGTGCCTGGACAACCGTGAGCATGACAAGCCCAACGCAGGAGATAGGATCGGTTGACGTGGATGTGACCGGCCTGGCTATGTCAAGCCTTGACATTGAACCGCTTGCTGCCGGCGAAATATTTTGTGGGGTGCATTCAAAAAGGTCTGTTAATGCACTGGCAATGGACAAGGTAGGCGCAGCGGGCGCCACAGCTCATGATTTTGCTCAGAACGATTTGTGGAAAACGTCTACCCAAATAATTAACCCCGAACTGGCAACGATTATGTTTGGCACCAATGAGATTATGCAGAACGTAAGCCCTGCTGATATGAAAGTGGATGTGCAGAATATCATTAACAAGTTGCGCGAGATAACGCCAAACTGTGATATCTTAATAATGGCTCCGCCAGAAACGATGTATGAAAAGGAGCATCCCCAGAAATACAAAACGGCAGATTATGGCAACGCACTTTATCAGGTTGCAGTAGCTAACAATACAGCTTTTATAAACTATGCGAAGGTATTTGGCCCCTTTAGCCAGGCACAGGTTACTGGTGGAATAATAGATACAGACAGGACACACCCTGGGCAGGTTGGCTCACAAATGATATCCGATGCCATGTATAATATGCTTACAAAGTAGGTGGGCACAGGGGTTATCCAGCTTTCAGTTAGCCTTACGTGAAAGATAACATAACAGAAATATCACATTGCATTTTAAATGCATTTGTGATATTTGCCGTTATTATTGTTCCCCCTGTACAAATAAAATGAAGAACAGATTACTACTCGCTTTAGCCTTTGCCGGCGCTGCATTAAGTTCATCCGCCCAAATAAAGAAAACAACTGCAACCCCATCTGCAGCACTTCCAAGGCCAAAACTGGTTGTTGGCTTAGTGGTTGACCAAATGCGCTGGGATTATCTTTACCGCTATTATGACCGTTACCAGGCCGGTGGTTTTAAGCGTATGCTTAACGAGGGTTTTACCTGCGAGAACACGTTGATACCATACATACCAACTGTAACAGCAATTGGCCACTCAAGTATTTATACAGGTTCGGTGCCGGCCATACATGGTATTGCGGGTAATGATTTCATAGTACAGGCTACAGGTAAATCAATGTATTGTACTGATGATAGCACCGTAGTTGCAGTAGGCAGTACATCAAGGGCGGGCAAAATGTCGCCGCGTAATTTGCAGGCAAGCACTGTTACCGATGAGTTGAAACTTGCTACTAACTTCCGCTCGAAAGTTATTGGTATAGCATTGAAAGACAGGGGCGGTATTCTGCCTGCCGGCCACGTTGCCGATGCAGCTTATTGGTTTGATGATGCAAACGGCGCCTGGATAAGCAGTACATATTATATGAAACAACTGCCGGCCTGGGTGCAAAACTTTAACGCTCAAAAGCCAGCCGAAAAATATTTAAAGCTTGATTGGAACACACTATATCCAATAAATACCTATGTGCAAAGCGCACCCGATAACAGCCCCAACTTTGAAGGCAAGTTTGCAGGTACCGATGCGCCTACTTTTCCCATTAAGACATCTGAGCTTTATAAAGGCCGCGCGGGTATGATCCGCTCTACCCCTTACGGTAATTCTATGACGCTCGATTTGGCAAAAGCAGCTATTGAAGGCGAAAACCTAGGTAAAAACGTAGTTACCGACTTTTTGGCTGTAAGCCTTTCCTCTACAGATTATGTGGGTCACCAGTTTGGTCCTAATTCGGTTGAGTCCGAAGATACTTACCTGCGTTTGGATAAGGACCTGGCCGCTTTCTTCACTTACCTTGATGGGAAATTAGGCAAAGGCAACTACACCGTGTTTTTAAGTGCAGATCATGGTGCGGCGCACAATGCCACCTTCATGACCGAGCATAACCTGCCTGGCGGTTTATGGGACGGCGGTGCAGCGCAAAGCAAGTTGAACACCATGCTGGCCGACAAGTATAAAGTTAAAAACCTTGTGCTGAGCCTCGACAACTACCAGGTAAACTTCAACAATGCTGCTATTGTAAATAACAAGATCAGCGAGGATGCCCTTAAGTATGATTGTATCGAATATTTAAAGTCGCTGCCCGAAATTGCTTATGCAGTGGATATGCAGCGTACCGAGGTATCAACCCTGCCCGAAGCTTTACGCGTGCGGATCCAAAACGGTTATAACCCACAGCGCAGCGGTACCGTGCAAATCATTTTAAAGCCGGGCTACTATGGCGGACACGGTAAAACGGGTACTACCCATGGCACCTGGAACCCGTATGATGCACACATTCCATTGGTATTTATGGGCTGGGGTATTAAACATGGCGCACTGGCACGCGAAACGTACATGACGGATATTGCACCAACTATATCTGCTCTGTTGCATATACAGGCACCAAGCGGCAACATCGGCACCGCAATAAGCGAAGTGATAAAATAATAAGCCCACAGCAAATGATAATTAAAGCCCTTTCTGCACTTTTGCAGAGAGGGCTTTTTATTAAGCACCATTTATCTGTCGTCAAATGAAAAAGTACATCTCAAAATTTCACTACCTCACGCAAGATTTACCTTACCGCAGCCATATTGAGCAGGGCCGCATTGCTTGCGAAGCCGGAGCAAATTGGATACAATACCGCTGTATGACCAAAAGCGATGAGGCGCTTTTAGCCGAAATAAACGAGATAGCTGCCATTTGCGACGATTGGGGCGCAACACTGATATTGGCAAACCATTATCATTTATTGGGTGATGTCGACGCACAAGGAGTGCATATCGAGGACCTTGATGCTGATTTCGCCGCCATCCGTGAAGCGATAGGCGACGATAAAACGCTGGGGGCTTCAGCCTATAACTTAGATACACTGCAACGCCTGCAAGATGCCGGCATAGTGGATTACGTAGGTTATGGCCCGTTTGCCCATACGGACACGCGGCCGAACAATAAACCGTTGCTTGGTTACAATGGCTACTGGGAACTGGAACGCTTGCCGATTAATATCCCGGTTATCGCCGTAGGTGGCATACAATTAGCCGATGTGGAGCCGCTACTCAAAACAGGTGTGTATGGCATTGCGGTGTCAGGTACAGTAAATCTGTCGCAAGATCCCGGCGGGATGATCAAAGAAATTTACAGGAAAATTTATTGATTGATTAATGCCCAAGTTGGCTTGTCCATCACGTATAAGTGCTCGTCTATTACTTGTCCTTTTTTAAAAACAACTCCTTTTAGTACTCCTTGCTTAGCGTAGCCCGCTTTTTCCAAAACACGCATTGAGGCCGGGTTACTGCTAAATACACCTGCCTGCAGGGCAATTATATCAAACCTATTAAAAGTATAAGCAGTAAATAATTGCAAAGCTTTTGGCATAATACCCTTGCCCCAAAACGTTTCGCCTAACCAATAGCCAACCAGTGGGGTATGGGTAAAAACATCATCCCTCAACTCCAGTCCTATTGTACCTGCAAACTGCCCGTTAACATCGATCACGAAAGAGGTTACAGGTTCATCGTTAATTTTTAGGTTGATGAAAAATTCGGCGTCTGCCAGCGTATATGGGGATGGAAACCGGTCATACAGGTTAGCCGCTATCTTGGGGTTGTCAGCTTCTTTTTGTAATGCTGCAGCATCATCATTTCGCCATTTGCGCAGTGTGAACCCATCGCCTTTTATTTCCATTTGTAACAATCCAAATGTTAAAAATAGTAATATTATTTAAACTGCTAAATTGCAGGCATTAAGCCTCTGATTGATTTATATGAAGAAATTGTTTACCCCACTTTTACTATTGATAGCTGCCGGTGCATCGGCGCAGCAACTGGGCACTTTAACCGTCGAAAAAATAATGCGCGACCCGAAGTGGATGGGCGTATCGCCATCAAACATTCATTGGAGCGACGATAGCAAAAAGATATATTTTGACTGGAACCCCGACAAGGCCGAGCGCGACGAAGAATTTTTTATCACCACCGCTAACTTAAAGCCTCAAAAGCTAACAGCCGCAGCGCGTAAAACGACAGTTCCGGAAAACGGCAAGTGGAACAAAAAACGCACGTTAAAGGTGTATGAAAATAATGGCGACATATTTTTGACCGATATAACGGGCAACAAACAGGTGCAGTTAACCAATACCACTGCCCGCGAAAGCAGCCCAACCTTTACCGGCGATGAAAGCAGCGTTGTTTACACGCTCGATAATAACCTTTACATCATAAACTTAGCCAAGGGCCAAGTTACCCAGTTAACAAACTTTGTAAAAACGGCAAGTAGCAAGCGCAGCGGCAACAATGGCGGTAATGAGCAGGAACGCTGGTTGAGAAGGCAACAACTGGAACTGTTCGATATTATTAAAGTAAGGCAAAAGAACAGCAGGCTCGATTCGATTGAACGAGCCGAAACGCAGCCACCAAAATTAAAGGAGATTGCTTATGGCGATAAGCGTTTAAACCTTGTTCAGTTAAGCCCCGATGGCCGTTACATTACTTACCGTTTAACACAGCCGGCCGATGGTGCAAAAAATGGCATCGTGCCAAACTATGTTACAGCTACGGGGTTCACCGAGGATATCCAAAATCGCACAAAGGTTGGCGCGCCGCAAACCACATCGGTAAGTTATATTTTCGATCAGCAGCGCGATACCGTTTACGCCATCAGTACAAAGGAAATTCCGGGTATAAAAGACTTGCCCGACTATGTAAAGGATTACCCTAAGCAGGAAGCTGCTCTTAAAAAAGCCAACGCCGATCGCCCTGTGGATATAAGCGCTACATTTTGGAACGAAGACGGCAGCCAGGCCGTGGTAATAGCCGAATCGCAGGACAACAAGGATAGGTGGATCATGAAACTTAACCCTGTAACCGGTAAACTGTCATTGCTTGACCGTCAGCGCGACGAGGCTTGGATTGGCGGCCCTGGCACAAGCTCATTTTCTGCAGGTAGCCTGGGTTGGACAGATAAAACACACTTTTATTTCCAGAGCGAGGCCAGCGGCTATTCGCACCTGTATCTGGTTGATGTAACCAACGGCAATAAAAAACAGCTAACGTCTGGCAAATGGGAAGTGCAGACTTTGCGTTTGTCTAATGATAAAAGGTCTTTTTACTTTACCGCCAATATGGAGCACCCGGGCATTACCCACTTTTACCGTATCCCGGCAAGCGGTGGTGCGCCCGTAAAGCTTACCTCGATGAAAGGCGGCAACGAGATAGATCTGTCGCCCGACGAGAAATGGCTGGCTATACGCTATTCGTATTCCAATAAGCCATGGGAACTTTATTTGCAGACCAATACGCCAGGAGCTAAGGCAACTAAGGTTACTACATCGACCACTGCCGAGTTTAACTCATACGCATGGCGCGAACCGGAGGTGATCAGCTTTAAAAACCGAAGCGGCAAGGATATTTATGCCCGCGTTTACCAGCCAAAAAATCCCGATCCAGCGAAGCCTGCTGTAATATTTGTACATGGTGCAGGTTACCTGCAAAATGTGCACTACTGGTGGAGCAGTTATTTCCGCGAGTATATGTTCAACAATATGCTGGTTGATAATGGCTACACCGTAATGGATATCGATTATACTGCCAGCTCGGGCTATGGCCGCGATATCCGTACCGGTATCTATCGCCACATGGGTCGTGCCGACCTTAACGACCAGGTTGACGGTGCAAAACTGTTGGTTGACAAATATGGTGTTAACCCAAAGCACATAGGGATGTATGGCGGCTCGTATGGTGGTTTCATGACCCTTATGGCGCTGTTTACCCAGCCGGATGTTTTTGCATCGGGTGCGGCACTGCGTTCAGTTACCGATTGGGCACACTATAACCACGGGTATACATCAAACATACTTAACGAGCCTTACACCGATGAAAAGGCGTATCGCCAAAGCTCGCCGATTTACTTTGCCCAAGGGTTAAAGGGCCGCCTGCTGATGCTGCATGGCATGGTAGACGAGAATGTAAACTATCAGGATATTGTACGCTTAAGTCAAAAACTTATCGAGCTGCATAAGGAGAACTGGGAACTTGCATCATACCCGGTAGAGGATCATGGCTTTGTGCAGCCAAGCAGCTGGACAGATGAGTACAAACGCATATTTAAGCTGTTTGAAGAAACGCTCAAAACCAAATAACAAAAAAAGGCTGCAACATCAATTGCAGCCTTTTTAGTTTATAAGTACTGGATTAAGCTTCGGCGGTAACTTTTTTAAACGAAAGGATAAACACCGTGGCAATGATGAGCAAAGCGCCCAGCCAATCCATCAGTTGAAATGAAATTCCAAGTAAAACAACTGATACAAAGGTTGCCGAAAGCGGCTCGGCCGATGTCAATAGACTGGCCTTTTGCCCGCCAATAAGATGTACAGCTTTCAGATACAAATAAAAAGGGATGAGGGTGCCAAATATCACCACAAAGGCCACGCAGCCATAGGTGTAGTTATCGCAAATGCCATCAATATGCCAGGGTGCCCTTACAAGTGATATGGCCAAACCGCCAATAAACAATCCCCAGCCTATAACGCTCATGGCACTGTATTTTTTAAGCAAAGTAACCGGTAAAAGCGTATAAATAGCCAGGCTAATTGCTGATGCCATACCAAAAAAAAATGCAAGCGGCGAAAGGTTAAGCGAATGCAGGTTGCCATGCGTAACCAATAGCAAGGTGCCCAGTACCGCCAGCGATATGGCCAGGTATTCCTGAAGCACCAGGCGCTGCTTATGCCTTAAGGCAAGATAAACAGCAATAATAACCGGAGCCGAAAACTGCAGGATGGTTGCAGTAGCCGCATTAGAATATTTTATGGCAGCAAAATAGGTGTATTGTACCGTAAGCATCCCCAATATGCCAAAGCCAAGTAGTTTATTGCGGTATTGTCTTTCGGTCCATACGTTTAATACGTCCTTATCACGCTTTATAATAGCCGCAATAAGCAAAATGCCGCCAGCGCCAAGCATCCGTACCGACATAAGCCACTCCACACTTATGTTACGTTGTTGAAATAAAAATTGCCCGCATGTGCCCGATACGCCCCATAACGTAGCCGCTATAAGCGCCATTGTTATACCTCTTGTATTGATCTTTGTTGCCATGGCGCAAAAATAAATTGCTTACTGTGCATTTATTGCTCGTTTTAGACCCAATTGCGCAAGTTTATTGCGTACATTGGGCTTGATGGAAGCCTTTGATACGTTAGATTACCGCATTTTAGAAGTATTACAGAAAAATAACCTCACCTCGCAGCGCGATATAGGTAACGCTATTGGCCTATCGGCACCGGCTGTGCAGCGCCGCATAGTGCGTATGCGCGAGCTTGGCATGATCAGCGCCGATATGGCCTTGTTAAATCCCGAGCTTTTAGGACCCCTGATAACAATAATTGTGCAGGTGGAAATGGAAACCGATAAAGTGGAACTGGTTAATAAAACCAAGCTTAAGTTTAGGCAAACACCGCAGGTTCAGCAATGCTATTATGTTACGGGCGAGGCCGACTTTATGCTGGTTGTTGTTGTACATACCATGAAAGAGTACGAAACGCTTACTCACCAGTTGTTCTTTAATAATCCGGGTATACAAAGGTTCAAATCATCCATCTGTATGGATATCGTTAAAAGCGGGCTTACTTTGCCTATGCCGGATGCCGTGGTAAAAGCCGTCAATAATAAATGAAGAAATATATAGTGCTTATATTATTTGCGTTTGCCGGTTGCACAACCAGTGTAAACCAGCCTGCTATCACAATAAGTCTCGTAAATCAGAAACAGCATTTGCAGATCAGCGGTATCGATAATGAGATACTTGCAGATATGGCCCGCGATTCATCGCAAGCGGTTTGGCAAAGCCTTGTGCCTGTTTACAAAATGCCTCCCGACACCACGCTTAAAAGCCTGCAGCCTGTGCAGCCGGGCCGGTACACTGTAAAAAACAATGTGCTTATATTTAAGCCTGATACACCTTTTGTAATAGGCACTGTTTATTTTGTACGAGCATACCGGTATAACCAGGATAGCCGCCTTGCCGATTTGGTAACCGGGCGGTTAAAGGCAGGGCAAATACCATTTACCGATTTGATTTTTAAGCAATAAGCATTTGAAAAATTAATTTATTTAACTATATTTGCATCATAATCGAGAAAAAGAGGGGGCAATTGCCCCCTCTTTTATTTTATCAATCAAATTATCGCAACGGTAATGAATATTGAAAAGAGAGTTACAGAACTGGTAAACGAGAAGATTGCAGATATGCCTAACCTGTTTTTGGTAAGCGCAACTATGCATAGCAACGGCAAGCTGATAGTGCTTGTTGACGGAGATAACGGGATAGGTATTGCAGATTGTGTAGCCGTAAGCCGCCATGTGGGTTTCCATCTGGAAGAAGAAAACTTGATTGATACGCCTTATAATTTAGAGGTGTCATCACCGGGCATTGATACGCCGCTTACTTTACCAAGGCAGTACACCAAAAACATTGGCCGTACTTTATCTATTAAGATGGACGACGGAACAAAGCGCGAAGGCAAACTGTTACTAGCCGGCGACGACTCCATCACCATTGAAGAAACTATAAAACAAAAAGGTAAAAAGGCCGAAATTGCTGAAGCCGTTATACCTACAGATAAAATAGCAGAAACAAAAGTTTTAATATCATTCAAGTAAAGAAATGAGCAATATTAATTTAATTGATTCTTTTCAGGAGTTTAAGGACTTTAAGAACATTGACCGCCCAACCATGATGAGCGTTCTGGAAGATGTTTTCAGAAGCATGATCAGGAAGAAATACGGTACTGATGAGAATTGCGACGTTATTGTGAACACCGATAACGGGGATTTGGAGATTTGGCGCACACGTACCGTTATGGAAGACGGTTTCTCTGAAGACGATGACCTGGAAATTGAACTTGCCGAGGCCCACATAGTTGACCCGGATTTAGAAGTTGGTGACGACTTTATCGAGCAGATCACTCTAGAGAGCTTTGGCCGCCGTGCTATACTGGCTGCACGCCAAACACTAGTATCAAAAATCCTTGAACTGGAAAAAGACGAGATCTTTAAAAAATACAAAGACCGCGTTGGCGAGATTGTTACCGGCGAGGTTTACCAGGTTTGGAAAAAAGAAACTTTGGTGCTTGATGATGAAGGCAATGAGCTTTTGTTACCTAAAACCGAGCAAATACCTGCCGACTACTTTAAAAAAGGCGACAGCGTAAGGGCGGTGGTTAGCAAGGTTGATATGATGAACAGCAACCCTAAGATCATCATCTCGCGTACTGCTCCTGAGTTTTTACAGCGTTTGTTCGAGCTTGAGGTTCCGGAGATTTTTGACGGTTTAATAACCATCAAAAAAATTGTTCGTGAACCGGGCGAGCGTGCAAAAGTTGCAGTAGAATCTTATGATGACCGTATCGATCCGGTTGGTGCCTGCGTAGGTATGAAAGGATCACGTATTCATGGTATTGTGCGTGAGTTGAAAAACGAGAATATCGACGTTATTAACTACACAAACAACATTCAGCTATACATTCAGCGTGCATTATCGCCTGCTAAAATCACATCTATTAAATTAGATGACGAGAAAAAAACGGCAGCGGTATATTTAAAGCCCGATCAGGTATCATTAGCTATCGGTCGTGGTGGTCACAACATTAAACTGGCAGGTAAATTGACAGGTTATGAAATTGATGTTTACCGTGAAGCAGATGAGCATGATGAGGATGTGGACATCGAAGAATTCTCTGATGAGATTGACGGCTGGATAATTGACGAATTCAAACGCGTTGGTTTAGATACTGCGAAGTCGGTATTGGCACTAAGCGTTGGTGAATTGGTTAAGCGTACCGACCTTGAAGAAGAAACAGTGAAAGAAGTGCTGTCAATTCTGCAAGCAGAGTTTGAATAAACAACACAACACAAATAAAAAATCGTATTTTTGCGATAATTAGCGGAGAAAACTTATTAAATGTCAGAAGACAAATCCATAAAATTAATTAAAGCGGTAAAAGAATTGAACATTGGTATGGGTACCATTGTCGATTTCCTCGCGTCTAAAGGTTACAAAGTTGAAAAGCAACCAATGGCGAAGCTGGATAATGACATGTACACAGCCTTGTTAAAGGAATTTGCTGTCGACAAGATTATTAAGGAGGAAGCCAAGCAGATCAGTATCGGAAAGATCAGAAAAGACGAAGCGGGCCAAACTCCTGAAAAACCTGTAGAGAACAGGCGTTCAAAGGACTTTGAGAACGAAGAGATCCTGATCAAGAACACCGGATACAGCAACCCGGCACCTAAACCTGCCGAGCCTGCACAGCCAAAAACTGACGACCGCAGTGATGCGCTACCTGGTGTAAAAGTGGTAGGAAAGATTGACCTTAACAACCTGGGCAAAAACCCGGCAGCCGAAAAGCCTGCCGAGCCGGCAAAACCGGCTGCTGCGCCAGCTCCCGTTGAGGCACCAAAGCCCGAGCCTGTTGCCGAGGCACCTAAAGCACCGGAGCCAGCTCCTGCTGCACCGGTTGCCGAAACACCAAAGCCCGTTGCCGAGCCTGCAAAACCGGTTGAAGCACCTAAAGCGGAGCCAGTAGCTTCAACGCCTGCCCCGGCAGAGCCTGTTGCTGCAACATCAACGCCTGCGGCTACACCAGCAGCGCCAGAGAATACCCCGGCTGCTGATGATGAGGTTATACGTGCAAATGCCGAGCGTTTATCCGGCCCTAAAATTATTGGTAAGATACAACTGCCTGTTGATCCGCAAAAACGTGGTCCGGTGGCGTCTTCATCAAATAATGCCGGTAACAATGCCGACCATAAGCGTAAACGCAAGCGCAAGGAAGGTGGTAGCCCACAACAGCAACCGCCAAGCGGCACCATCAATCCAAACCGTCCGGATTTCAGGAACCGTCCGCCTGCACCGCAGGGTGGTGGTGGCCGTCCGGATTTCAGGAACAACCGCAACGCACCGCCAAGCACAGGCCCTAAAGAAGAGCCTTCAGAAAAAGATATACAAGACCAGATAAAGGCTACACTTGCACGCTTAAGCGGTGCAGGTAAGTCTGGCAAATTTGCGCAACGTGCAAAATTCCGTCGTCAAAAACGTGATGACGTTGCAGCAAGTGCCGAAGAATTGGCAATGGAGCAGGATGCACAATCAAGGGTACTTAAGGTAACCGAGTTTGTGACCGCGAATGAACTTGCGCTCATGATGGATGTATCTGTTACGCAGATTATCTCTACATGTATGAGCCTGGGCATGTTCGTATCCATCAACCAGCGGTTGGATGCCGAAACTTTAAGCATTGTTGCTGATGAGTTTGGTTTCCAGGTAGAGTTTGTTAAGCCACAGGATGAAGAGGCCAACCTTGATCAGCCTGATGATCCTGCAGACCTGATACCACGTGCACCTATCGTGACCATTATGGGCCACGTTGACCACGGTAAAACATCATTGCTGGATTTTATACGCAAAACAAATGTAATAGGCGGCGAAGCTGGTGGTATAACCCAGCACATCGGTGCTTATGAAGTAACATTGCCAGAGAACAAGGGTAAAATTACCTTCCTGGATACACCGGGTCACGAAGCGTTTACTGCTATGCGTGCAAGGGGTGCACAGGTAACAGATATTGTTATCATTGTTATTGCTGCAGACGATAGCGTGATGCCGCAAACTCGCGAGGCCATAAACCACGCGCAGGCTGCAGGTGCCCCAATCATATTTGCATTCAATAAAATGGACAAACCGGGCGCCAATGCCGATAAGGTGCGTGAGCAGTTGTCTGCCATGAACATATTGGTTGAGGAATGGGGCGGTAAATATCAAACACAGGAAATATCAGCCAAAAGCGGCCTGAATGTTGACCTGTTGTTAGAGAAAGTATTGCTTGAGGCCGAGTTGCTCGAACTTAAAGCTAATCCTAACAAACGTGCTGTAGGTACCGTTATTGAGGCTGCTTTAGATAAGGGCCGTGGTATTGTTACTACCATATTGGTACAGGCAGGCCGCCTTAAAGTGGGTGATGCGATATTAGCAGGTTGCTATAGCGGCCGTGTTAAAGCATTAACAAACGAACGCGGACAAAGAGTTGAATCGGCAGGCCCGTCAACACCGGTACAGGTGTTGGGTATGCAGGGTGCACCAACCGCGGGCGATAAGTTTAACGCGCTTGATACCGAACCGGAAGCACGCGAAATTGCAAACAAACGTTTACAGTTACAGCGCGAGCAAGGCTTACGTACCCAGAAACACATCACACTTGATGAAATTGGCCGCCGTTTGGCAGTTGGTAACTTTAAGGAGCTTAACATTATTGTTAAAGGTGACGTGGATGGTTCAATCGAGGCATTGTCCGATTCATTACTTAAACTTTCAACCGAGCAGATACAGGTTAATATCATATCAAAAGCTGTTGGTCAGATCTCCGAGTCGGACGTATTGCTGGCTTCTGCATCTGATGCGATCATCATCGGTTTCCAGGTACGCCCTTCAGGTGGTGCCCGTAAACTGGCCGAAGCAGAGCAGATTGATATCAGGCTTTACTCGATCATTTACGATGCGATCAACGAGATAAAAGCGGCGATGGAAGGTATGCTTGCACCAACCTTTGAAGAGAAGATTGTTGCCAACGTGGAGATACGTGAAACATTCAAGATTAGCAAGGTGGGTACTATTGCTGGCTGTATGGTACTTGATGGTAAAATTAACCGCAACAGCAAGATCCGCATCATCCGTGATGGTGTTGTGATTCATACCGGCGAACTTGCTTCACTGAAACGCTTTAAAGATGACGTGAAAGAGGTTAACCAGGGTTACGAGTGTGGGTTGAATATAGCCAACTACAACAACATCGAAGTAGGTGACATTGTTGAAGCTTACGAAAACGTTGAAGTTAAACGTAAGTTAGCTTAATACTTACTTATGCTATAATATTAAAGGACGGCTAATTAGCCGTCCTTTTTGTTTGTGGAGACTTTAATACTATCACATGTATTCAGGCTTTCATGGTCATGTTGGATTTATATCAGCATCTCATTAGCAAGATAGAGAGCAACATAAGTCAAACGCAGCCGAACACATAATTTGTGAGTTTCGTAAAGTGACTTCCTGTAATATCGTTACCTATCTGTGAGATGCCGAAATACTTCGGCATGACCGTTTCCAATTGAGCGCTTTAGATAGGTTTTATCGATTTACTTCATGTACTATAAGGATTAACTTTGCCAATTTTAAATAAAAAACCCCGGCCAATTAGGCCAGGGTTTTCATCAATCATTTGTATTCGGTTATTGTAACTGAAACACGTTGTTAAAGCTGCCACCATCCGGATAGTTACCGCTTATTACCAAACGGCCGTTACGCATGCTGGTGATTACTTTATCCATATCGCTAATGCTGTTAACTGGTTGCCTGTTTATCGATGTGATAACAGATCCTACAGGTATTTCAGTATCGGCAAATATGCCGCCCGGGCGAACTTGGGTAACCAATACACCAGAGTTTACACGGAACTTGCTTTTTTGTGCAGCAGTCAAAGGCTGGAAGCTTGCGCCCAATTTGTTGAACAACTCTGTTGCTGATTTTGATACAGCAGCAGTACGTTCTACCGGGGCATCAGCTTTTAACGTTACGTCAAAAGATTTTTCGCTGCCGTTTCGTAAAACTGTCAGGTTGATTTTATCGCCTGGCTGTAAACGTGCAACACGTTCCTGCAAGTCAGATGATTCGTAAACAGGGTTACCTTCAACTTTAACGATGATATCGCCTGGCAATATACCTGCTTGCTTAGCACCACCACCGTCAACAAGGCTGTTTACGTATAAACCGTTGGTTTTATCGCTGCCAACAGATTTTGCTGCTTCCGGCTCGCTAAGGTCGGCAAAGTTTATACCCACATAACCACGTTTAACGGCGCCATATTTTTTGATATCATTCAATACCTTTTTGGCAAGGTTGATAGGAATAGCAAAGCCATAACCTTCGTATGAACCTGTGTGCGATGCAATAGCTGCGTTGATACCGATCAATTCGCCTGCAGTATTTACTAATGCACCACCGCTGTTACCAGGGTTAATGGCCGCATCAGTCTGGATAAATGATTCAATACCTTTTTTCAGAGATGGCTCACGCTGGCTTACCGGGAAAGGATTGTCCTCGTCTTCGTTACGGCCAATAATACCAAGGTTACGACCTTTTGCACTTACAATGCCCGCTGTAACGGTTGAGTTGAGTTTAAAAGGATTGCCCACTGCCAATACCCACTCGCCAACACGTACCGCATCGGAGTTACCTAATTTTACAATAGGCATGTTAGTAGCATTGATCTTGATCAGGGCAAGGTCGGTGTTAGGGTCGGTACCAATTACTTTAGCTTCAAAGCTTCGGTGATCATTAGTTGTGATCTGGATCTTTTCGGCTTTAGCTACAACGTGGTTATTGGTAACAATGTAGCCATCCGGCGAGATGATAACACCCGAGCCTGATGCCATTTGCGGGCCTCTTGGCTGCATGCGCTGGCCAAACATCTGGCCGAACATCTGCTCAAACTGGTCCTGGTTGTCGTTAGATTTCGACGAGTAAGTAGTACGGATGTAAACCACAGCAGGTGTTACATCAGCAGCTGCCTGCGTAAAATCTACCGAGCCGGCCGATGAAACCATGTTTGATGCCGCAGCCGACTTGTTACTTGCAAAATATACTTTTTGTTTATCTTCAATACTAAGGCTGTCGTCGTACTTGTTTTCCATCACTTTGTACACGCCTAACGCCATAGCCCCGCCCACAAAGGCAGTCAATAATGTTAAACCTACTTTTTTCATATTTTCTCTCAATCTTCTTTTCTGTTATACTGTATGCACTTCAAATTTAATACCATATAGACGATATTATCAACAATAAGTTATATGATGTTTTGTTAAAATTTGTTAAATTAAAATGAACTTCGGCATATAAATGTTACGGCAGCTTATCTATATCTTTGTGTAAAATACTCATTATAACACGTGCAGATAACATTCTACAAATACCAAGGCGCAGGCAACGATTTTGTTTTAATCGACAACCGTAATAACGAATTAAAATCGCTTGATAAACAAACGGTTGCAACACTTTGCGATAGGCGCTTTGGTATAGGCGGCGACGGCCTTATGCTGCTTGAAAATGAGGCCGGGTACGATTTTAAGATGGTGTATTACAATGCCGATGGAAACGAAGGCAGCATGTGTGGCAATGGTGGCCGTTGCATTGTCGCCTTTGCGAAGCATTTAGGTGTTATTACGGATACGACAAAATTTCTGGCTACAGACGGTACCCATCATGCCAAAATTTCAGCAGAGGGCAATTGGGTAAGCCTGCAAATGATTGATGTAGATACGATTAATCGCGATGGTGAAGCATATGTGCTTAATACTGGCTCTCCGCATTATGTGAAATTAACCTCTGATCTGGACGTTAAAGATGTTTATAACGATGGTTACGCCATACGTAACAACGCAACTTACAAAGCCAATGGCATCAACGTTAACTTTGTTGAACCTGTTCGTGATGAAGAGGGCTTTTTCGTGCGCACGTTTGAGCGCGGTGTAGAAAACGAGACTTATGCCTGCGGTACAGGAGTTACTGCGGTTGCATTGGCCATGGCAAAGCACAACGAGCAATTTGGAAGCATAAGCACACCTATAAAAGTGCTTGGCGGAAACTTAAACATCCGCTTTAATTATGATGGCGAAAAGTTTAACAACATATTTTTAGAGGGCCCCGCCGAGTTGGTTTTTCAGGGAGATATAAGCGTTGATGTTTAATCATGCCTGTAAAACAAAACCGTGTTATCGACATTTTACGTTTTTTTGCCGCCTGTGGTGTTGCGCTGTTTCACTTTCAACAGCCAGTGAAACATTTAGACGATTTTTACCGCGCTTTTTGCCATGAGCTTAGATTAGGCGTACCCGTGTTTTTTGTAATTAGCGGGTATTGCATTTCCATTTCACTAAATCAATCAAAAACTCCTAATAATTTTATTATAAGGAGACTTTTTAGAATATTTCCGGCTTATTGGCTTAGCCTTGTAATAGTTGGCGTGGTAGTTATTTATGCTAAAATTGCACATGGCGAAAATGACGTTGCCGTACTACCTAAAACTATCAAAGATATTATTGCCACACTTACTTTAACCACTACTCCATTTAGTGAAATACTCACTGTAAATTGGGTGTATTGGTCTTTAACGTGCGAGTTGTTTTTTTACTTCATAATTTATTGCATTGCATTTTTGCCAGTTAAATTTCGCCTACCGGCTATAAGTACAATTTGTGTTTTAAGCGTGTTGTTACCTTTTCAAAATTCTGGATACCTGTTTTTCCTGGATCATTGGCCCGCATTTGCTTTCGGCATTGCCATATACTATTTGGTTTACCAAAAACATAGAAGCTTAATCCCAATAATAATTGCAGCTTTAAGCATGGCTCATATATTGATGCATAGGGACATGATATACCTTGGCGTATGTATCACAACCGGGTTATTAATAATTGCAGGAGAATATTATCCGATAAAAAAAAATTCACTTTCTGTTTTAGGAAATTACTCATACGCGATTTATCTTATTCATGTACCGCTGGGGGTATATGTTGCCAAAGACTTCGTTAACATTTTTGTGTACAAGTACTTGTATTTAAATATCCTGGTCGACCTTCTTACTCTGCTGTTTGTTGCACTTTTATCCAAACTTATTTATAAATATGTGGAACGTCCTTTTATTGATTTAGGCAACAAGCTATCAAGCTAAACCTGAATAATAAAAGCCGCTTTCTTTATTTTCATTAAAAAAATCACGCTGTAAAATTTCAGAGTTTGGTTTTTTTAATTTACGTTTGAATTTTTTCCTGACGTAGCTTACATTAATTTTTTACCTGAGAAAATTAATGTTACGCGTAGACAGTTCCAAGCCTTGCCAAATTATTTATGCCATTGCCCGGCACGATTACCTGTCGTACGTTATTGAACCACATATTGTTCAGCTAAATCCAAACGGCGAATTTTCATTTACGCATCAACGTTTATTTTCAAACACAGCTGAAGAATTTACACACTGCATTGATGAAACCGATCGTAAGCTGATTAAGATCCTGGAAGATATTGAGCAGGGCAACATCATCAAAAAATACTACAAAAAGCCAATCAGGCCGTTCGAGTTTTTTGCGAAAGTTTTTAACGAGCAGTTTTTTGATACCATCCGCCCAAAAATTGAAAAGAAGCTAACTGAAGCATTGGGCTTATTGGGCCAGGGCAATAAGGAAATTTACCTGATGAGCAAAGAGGGGTACCCTGCCGGCCGAAAGTTGCATATTGCCGATGAGCCTGCCTCTGTGCTTTTTCACTTTCGCCGTAACGAGGAGGAAATACGCTACTTCCCAACCATCAAGTTTCATGGAATGCGTATTGAATTTATGTTTAAAAACGCCGAGATCATCTGTAATCATCCTGCATGGATGCTGCTTGATGATACCCTATATTATTTTGACAAGGAAATAGAGGGGAAAAAGCTTGCCCCGTTTTTAAATAAGCGCTACATAGCCATTCCAAAGTCTTCGGAACATTCGTACTTCGAAAAATTTGTTGCCCCGCTTATCGAAAAGCATAACGTTTATGCCGAGGGTTTTACCATTAATACCGAAAAGTATGACGCAAGGCCGGTGTTGAAGCCTATTTACGTAGAAGGCGGTACATCGCAGCTACAATTAGCATTCAAATACGCAGGATATATTTTCCCTTATGGCGATGGCAGGCACGTATCTGTGCGTATGGAAAAAACCGGAGACGATTATCTTTTTCATCGTATAAAAAGGTCGGTAAGTTGGGAAAAAGGCAAGCTGGCGGTATTGGAAGGTATGGGGCTTAAAGTGGCGTCGAGCCTATTTCAAAATCTTGAGGTGGCCACTACAACCGAAGATGGTGACCGCTCTTTCCCGGTGTTTGAGTGGCTCAACCAGCATCATGATCAACTTACCGAGTTGGGCTTTGAAATTGAACAACCCGAGGGCCAAAAGCGCTACCTGTTTGGCAACACCAAGATAGACCTTGAGATAACTGAAAATAACGACTGGTTCGACATTAATGCAGTAGTATGTTTTGGGCCATACCGTATCCCATTTATTCAGCTCAAGAACCATATCCTGGCCCATAAAAAGGAATTTATACTGCCATCTGGCGAAATTGCGGTGATCCCGGAGCAGTGGTTTTCGCAGTACGGTAACCTGTTGCATTTTAGCGAAGGGCAGGACGGCCTTAAACTACGCCGCCACCACATTGGCCTGGTAAATGATTTAAGCGATGGCGAAATGGCCGAGGTAGCTATGAGCCGTAAGCTGCAAAAGCTTACCGATTTTGAAGAGACCGATGACGTTGCCATGCCCGAAAACTTTTTGGGCAGTCTGCGCCCGTATCAAAAGGCTGGGTACAACTGGTTTCACTTTTTAAAGAACTATCATTTTGGTGGCTGCCTGGCCGATGACATGGGCTTGGGTAAAACCATTCAAACACTTGCCTTGCTGCAAAAACACAAGGAAGATACCGAAGCTGCCGGTAACCATGCAACATCGCTGGTTATTATGCCAACATCACTGATATATAACTGGCTTAACGAGGCGCATAAGTTTGCACCGCAATTAAGGTTGATGGTACATACCGGAGCATTGCGTTACAAATCGGCCGATGTGTTTAAGAACTATGATGTGATCATCACCACATATGGCATAAGCCGTATTGATATTGAAATGTTTAAAGGCTATTATTTCGACTACGTGATATTAGATGAGAGCCAGAACATTAAAAACCCGGCATCAAAATCCTACCAGGCCGTAAGGCAGCTTAAATCACGGTTTAAGTTGATATTGAGTGGCACGCCTGTAGAAAATTCGGTAAATGATTTATGGACACAGATGTCCTTTGTTAACCCCGGGTTACTGGGCGCACAGCAGTTCTTCCTGAATGAATTTGTAACCCCTATCGAGAAAAAGAAGGACGAGGACAAGGCCCATAAATTACAGGCTATTATCAAGCCGTTTGTATTGCGCCGCACCAAAGAGCAGGTTGCTACCGAGCTACCGCCTAAAACCGAGAACTTGTTTTATTGCCAGATGAGCGAAGAGCAGGCCGAAGTTTACGACAAGGTAAAATCTGAATATCGAAACGAGCTATTGCGTAGCCTGGAAGATGGCACTTATGCCAAAACGCAGATACAGGTATTACAGGGCTTAATAAAGCTTAGGCAGATTGCCAACCATCCTGCCATGATAGATGAAGAGTATGAGGGCGACTCGGGCAAGTTTGAGAACGTCACCCACACCCTGAAGAGCGTGCTGGATGGCGGGCATAAGGTGCTGATATTTTCGCAGTTTGTAAAGCAACTGGCTATTTACCGTGACCATTTTGATAAGGAGGGCATAAATTACGTTTACCTTGATGGCAGCACGCAAAACCGGGGCGATGTGGTTAAAAAATTCCAGGAAGATAAAAAAACCAGAGTTTTCCTGATTTCGATTAAGGCAGGTGGCGTAGGCCTTAACTTAACCGAGGCCGACTACGTATTTATACTCGACCCATGGTGGAACCCGGCCGTTGAGCAGCAGGCTATTGACCGCACGCACCGCATCGGGCAAACCAAAAATGTGTTTATCTATAAGTTCATAACAAAAGACACCGTTGAAGAAAAGATACTGGCCCTGCAGCAACGCAAACTCAGCGTAGCCCGCTCGCTCATCACAACCGAGGAAAGCTTCATTAAATCGCTCTCGGCAGATGATATTAAGGAGATATTAGGATAATTGTTCTGCAATAAAAAACGCCCGGCTTTCGTCGGGCGTTTCTGTTTTATTTCTTCGCTATCCTGTATAGTTTTCCACTATCTGTTAAGCCATACAAAGCGCCGTCTTTACCGGTGGTAAGTGCACGCCAGCGTTCATTCTTATCAGCCAGCAGGCGTTCTTCGCCAACTACCTTATTGTTCCTGATTACCAAACGTGCAATGTGTGCACCGCTTAAGCCGCCTACCATCAGGTTGTTTTTCCATTCGGCAATGTTGCCGGTATAAAAAGCAATGCCACCCGGCGATACGGTTGGGTCCCAATAATAAACAGGCTGTGCAACGCCTTCTTTTTGCTGTATGCCATCGCCCACTTTTTCGCCGCTGTATTCAATACCGTAAGTAACTACAGGCCATCCATAATTTTTACCTGCACGGATAATATTTACCTCATCGCCGCCACGCGGGCCAAATTCAGCTTCCCAAAGCTCGCCCGTTGCAGGGTTCCAGGCAAGGCCGTCGGGGTTACGCAAACCGTAGGCATAAATCTCGGGCCGTGCATTTGCTGTTTTTGCAAACGGACCACCAGCCACAGGTTTGCCGGAAGTAGTTATGTGGATGATTTTGCCGAGCGATGCGCTTAAATCCTGCGCTTTCATGCGGATATCGTTAGCGCCACGGTCGCCGGTACTTATAAATAAGTTGCCTTGTTTATCGAACACAATGCGCGACCCAAATTGCAGGCTGCCATTGTGTGTTGGCGTTGCACGATAAATTACCGTTACGTTCTCCAGTTTGGTTTCGTTGGCAGATAACTTGCCCTTGGCTATGGCCAATGCCGATCCGTCGGCAGTTGGCTCAGTATAGCTCCAGTAAATCATTTTGTTTTGGGCAAAGGCCGGGTCGATAGTCAAATCAAGCAAGCCGCCCTGCCCGCGAAACAGTACAGCAGGTAAACCGCCAATTTCCTTATCAAAACTGCCGTTTGCCTTAAGTATGCGCATCGTGCCACCTTTCTCGGTCACTATAAAGCGGCCATCAGGCAGTACATGTATACCCCAGGGTGATTTTAGCTGGCTGTTAATAACAGCGGCCCCATAAGGCGTTTTTGTTTTAACGCCGCCAATACGGGTTTGCCCTTTAAAAGCAGATTTGTATTGCGAGTTTGGGCTTTTGGTTTCTACAGGAGCAAGTGTCGTATCTGCCGGTAACTTGATACCGTCGGCACTGCTTGCTAATGGTGTCAGTAACAGGCATGCGCTTGCCAGTGCAATATGTTTTAGTTGGAATTTCATAGTGTTGTTTTGATAGTTTATAAACCTAACCAATAATCATTGCCCGCTAAAATTTGTTTTGTAAAGGTTGAGATACAAACAAATAAAACCGAATATTGTATTAGCTTAATTAAATCCCCATGGTATGAAAAAACTTTTCCTTTTAGCAGCATTGTTAATATGCGGCGCTATGGCTTTTGCCCAACAAATGGCCTGCTGCAAGAAATCGGCAACGCAACAATTTGCTATGCTCGCTTCTGATGCAAAGTTTCGTTCATCGCACAAAAACCCGGTAAAAATGCACTTTCAAAGTGCCATTGGCTCGCAGGTAAATTATAAAACGCCCGATGGTAAAACGGCATCGGCGTGGATGTTAAAGGCGAAAAAACCTACCAATAATTATTTATTTATAATACACGAGTGGTACGGCCTTAACGACTATGTAAAGCGCGAAGCCGAAAAGCTATATAACGATGTTGGCAATGTAAATGTAATTGCGCTTGACTTATACGATGGTAAAGTTGCAGATAACCGCGAAGATGCAGGTAAATACATGCAGGCCGTGAGCGATGCCCGTGCAAAGGCTATTATAAAAGGTGCCATAGCTTATGCAGGCACTAAAGCCCGTATAGCTACCCTTGGCTGGTGCTTTGGCGGTGGCTGGAGCCTGCAGGCAACCTTATTGCTTGGCAAGCAGGCGGCGGGCTGCGTTATGTATTACGGTATGCCTGAGCAGGATGTTGCCAAATTGAAAACCCTGACAACAGATGTGCTAGGTAACTTTGCCAATAAGGATCAGTTTATTAATACCAAGGTAGTGGCCAAATTTGTGGCTGATATGAAAGCAGCCGGAAAAAAACTTTACCTGCACCAATACAATGCGGATCATGGCTTTGCCAACCCAAGCAATCCTATTTACGATAGTGCTGCAACAAAAAATGCTTACGCCAATACACTTACATTTCTGAAAGCAAGGCTTAAATAAGCTTGCTTTTTGTAACATTGCACAAACTATTGTATTGACAGCGTCGGCCAAAAAAATATTTTCGTACCTGCTTAAGGTTGCTATACTGTTACTTGCCTTTGCGTTTATCTACCACCAGTTCTTAAACAAAAACGACAACTTACGGCAATTTCAATTACTTATAAGCCAGATAAGCCGCGGGCAGGTGGTTACCACCATGACATCGGTAGTATTACTGATGGGGCTAAACTGGCTCCTTGAAAGTTTAAAGTGGCAGTACCTTTCAAAAAAACTTACAGCGATATCTGTATGGCAGGCAATCGAGGCTGTGTTTTGCGGGCTTACCTGGGCCATAATTACGCCTAACCGCATTGGCGAATATGGTGGCCGTGTAATGTTTTTGCCCAACCGTAAACGCATACATGGCGTTTTTGCCATGGCAGTAGGCTCATTTGCACAAAACGTAATTACCAATGTTACCGGGCTGCTGGCAGGGCTTTGGTTTATTTACCACTACCTAAATATGGATACCTGGCTTTACCTGGGCATATTTGTACTGGTGGCTGTGTTCCTTGGTTTGTTACTGGTGTTTTACTTCCATATCAAATGGTTGGTTTGGTTGTTAGACAGGGTAAAGTTCCTGCGTAAGTATCACCGCTTTTTCGAAATAATGGGCCGATACAAAGTGCATGAGCTTTTTATTGTGATTGCTTATAGCCTTGCTCGCTTTTTTGTGTTTACTTTTCAGTATTATCTGGTAATACACCTTTTGCTGCCCAATATTCCGTTTTTTAATATGGTGATGACAGTGATCGTATTTATTTTTATCCAATCGGCCCTGCCATCGCTTGACCTGCTGGATATTGGCGTTCGCAGCTTTACCGCCGCCCATTTGTTTTTGTACATAACCAACCAACAAATAGCTATAATTGCAGCAGTATCATCAATATGGCTCATCAATTTAATTATCCCCGCCGTATTAGGATCTGTATTTGTTTTTAAACTTAAGTTTTTTGATCGCACTGCTTAGTACCTTGTCCGTATTGCTCACAGGCTTTTACCTGTTTGTATTTGCTTACCTTATTAAAGGCTGGGCCTCGTTAAAATGCGCTGATACCACAGCTGCGCCATTGCAAACCAAGGTCACTATTCTTATTGCCGCTCGCGACGAAGAGGAACGTATTCGCTACACTATCGACGACCTGCTGGCTCAGGAATATCCCCGCCATTTAACTGAAATCATAATCGTTGACGATCACTCTACAGATGATACCGCTAATATTATTCGTAGCTATGCCGATCAGGGTGTTAAGCTGATGCAATTGCAGGCTGATAAGCCGCTAAACTCCTACAAGAAAAAGGCCATAGCCGAGGCAATTGCCCTATCAACCGGCGATCTTATGGTGGCTACTGATGCCGATTGCCGCATGGGGCCGCAGTGGCTATCATCCGTTGTTGGTTATTTTGAAACCCACAATCCGGTAATGATATCGTCGCCGGTTACCTATTTTGAAGAGCGCTCATTATTCGAGCGTTTGCAAACACTCGAGTTTTCTTTTTTAATTGGCATAGGTGCTTCTTTTATCGGCAACAAGCGGGCCTCAACCTGTAATGGTGCCAACCTGGCCTATCGCAAAGATGTATTTTATGAAGTTGGTGGCTTTAAGGGTATTGATGACCTTGCATCAGGCGATGATGAGATGCTGTTGCAAAAAGTAGCAGTGAAATACCCGGGCCGCATTGGCTTTTTAAAAAATAGTAAAGCTATAGTTTATACACATGCCAAACACACGCTTGATGAGTTTTTACAGCAGCGCCGCCGTTGGGCTTCCAAGTCGACACGGTACAAGGATAAGCGCATTGTGGCACTTGCTGTAAGTATCTGGTTGTTTAACGTGGTACTGGTGATAAACGCCTTTATGGGATTTTACGATGTATTTTATTTAAAACTGTTTTTAGTACAGTTTTTTCTTAAGTTTATAGCCGAAGCCATGTTTATTACCCCTATCATGAGCTTTTTTAAACGTTCAGGTTTATCGGCGCTAACTATATTGCTTGAGCCGCTGCATATCATTTACATCATATATGTAGGTTTTATGGGCAACACGCGCAAGTATGCCTGGAAAGGCCGTGTAGTTAGATAAGCCGGGTTATTAAGCTGAAATTTGCCTTGGCAAAAACGATTAATTGACTATTTTAGTCTGTCTTTATAGTACATGCAAAACAATCAGGGTAGTTCGGGCGAAGATGAATTGATACGGCTGTTGCTAAAAAGGCAACAGGAGTTGAACGCACTGCTTGAAATTACCCAGGCTATCAACAAAAATTCGACAACGGCGGAACTGTTAAAGATGCTGGAAACGATCCTGAAGGGCCAGCTGCAGATTGGAAGTTTCAGGTTCCTGATCGAAAAAGATAACATTTACAGCTCCATTGCAAGTTTTGGCGGAACCTCCGAAACGGTACATGAACTTAATATGGCGTGGATGCACTTAAGCAGCTTGCAAACGCCTACAGCTATTACAGGGCACAAAAATCAACTCCTTAGCCGGTTTGACTATTTTATCCCGATCTACCATAAGCAAAAAGCGCTTGCGTTTGCTTTAATCGGCGATTTTGGTTCGTCGGGAGAGATGCTTAATAACGACCTTACCTTCATCCAAACCCTTACAAACGTAATTGTGGTTGCTCTTGAAAACAAGCGCCTTTTTAGGGAGCGCCTGGAATCTGAGCGTATGCAAAGGGAAATGGAACTGGCTGCCGAGGTGCAGAACATGCTGATACCATTACGCATTGCAAAGGAGCCCGGTGTAGAAATAGGGTCGAAATATTTACCGCATCAAAATATAGGTGGCGATTATTTCGACTTTTTCCGTCTCAACGAAAATGAGTTTATGTGGTGCATTGCTGATGTATCTGGCAAAGGTATTTCGGCAGCGCTGCTGATGGCCAATTTCCAGGCAAGTTTGCAGGGACTAGCAAATACCGAAGAAGATCTCACCTGCATAGTTGAGCGCCTTAACCGCCTGGTGATAAACAACACCAAGGGTGAAAAATTTATAACACTGTTCCTGGCAAAGTATAACCAGCATACCCGCAAGCTGTGTTACGTAAATGCAGGGCATAACCCCACAATACTCTACTCTGATGGGGATGCCATATCACTTAAATTAGGTACTACCATGATAGGCGCTTTTGATGAGCTGCCTTTTTTAAACCAGGGCGAGGTAGATATTGATCCGGGAAGCCTTTTGGTAAATTATACCGACGGCCTAATGGATCATGAAAATCATAATTTTAAAGTTTGGAGCGAAGAAAAGCTGCTGGATTTTGTTGCCGATAACGGAACGCTAACTCCTGACGAATTTAATGAGAAGCTTATGAGCCACGTTGCCGAGGTTACAAAAGCCAAACCTATTGATGATATTACCCTGCTTACGCTAAAAATAGTTTAAGCTTTCTCCTCCCAAATTGCGCAAAGGTTTAGTATGGTATCAACCGCCTTTTGCATATCCTGTACAGACACCCACTCCTGCTTACCATGAAACGCATGTTCGCCGGCAAAAATGTTAGGGCTTGGTAATCCCATAAATGACAGGCGCGAGCCATCTGTACCGCCACGTATACTGCACAGTTTAGCTTCCATACCTGCACGCCTGATGGCCTCCATGCCGTACTCCACAATATGCGGGTGCTGGGCAAGCACGTTTTTCATGTTGCGGTACTGTGGTTTTACATCGAGAGTATATGATGCATTAGGGAAGTTTTTTAAAACACTGTCGGCCACATCTCTTATCACATCTGCATGAGCAGCTAATTTGTCATCGTCAAAATCCCGGATAATAAAATCAATTACTGCAGTTTCAACATGACCGCTTATATCAACCGGGTGTACAAAACCCTGCATGCCTTCGGTGCCTTCGGGCGATAAGTCCTCCGGAAGGGCAGCAATAATTCGTCCCGCTATTTTAATGGCGCTTTCCATTTGCCCTTTGGCAAAGCCGGGATGTGCGCTAATGCCGTTTATGATTAACCTGGCGCCATCTGCGCTAAAGGTTTCATTTTCCATATTGCCGGCACTTTCACCGTCGATGGTGTAGCATGCAAAAGCGCCGAGTTTTTCGATGTCTACTTTATCAACCCCGCGGCCAATTTCTTCGTCGGGTGTAAACAAAATTTTTATGGTGCCATGCTTAATTTCCGGGTGATTAACCAAATGATAAACTGCGTCCATTATCTCGGCCACCCCCGCCTTGTTGTCTGCCCCAAGCAAAGTATCGCCCGATGCCGTAATAATATCATTTCCCAGTTGGTTTTTAAGATCGGGATGTTGGGCCATCCGTAACACCTGGCTTTTATCCACTGGTAAAATAATGTCGCTGCCATCATAATTTTTGTGGATGATAGGTTTAACACCATAGCCGCTGCAATCGGGCGAGGTATCCATGTGCGAGCAAAAGCAGATGACAGGTACGTAAGACTTGGTTGTATTAGCAGGCACGGTAGCATAAACGTAACCGTAGTCGTCCAAATGTGCATCGGTTATGCCTATCTCAAGCAACTCGGCTACGAATAGCCTGCCAAGGTCTTTTTGTTTTTCGGTAGATGGTTGGCTATTCGAGGCAGGGTCAGATTGTGTGTCGATAACCACGTACCGCAAAAATCTATCTGTAACCGTATACTGCAATTGGGCATTTAGCTGCATAAGCTTATATTAGTGCAAAATTTATTCTGTTGACCGCCCGTTGTCTTTTATCCGGCGGCGTAAATTGTAAATATCCTAAACAATATTTGGTTTGAAAAAATACTTTTTACTTATCCTGATCACTGCAGCAGCCTGCAGCGCAAAGGCACAGGGGTATAATTACAACAACTACGGTATTGGTTTTGGCGTAAGCAGTGTAAAAGGTTATACAAACGTTGCCCGCAATTACGATCACCTGGCTTACAATATCAATTTTGTTTACAACTATAGCCCCTATGTACCGGTAATGGCCGAGTTTCAGTTTGGAACACTTACAGGAGGAGGCCTCACGGTTGATCGTGACCCTTACCGCCGTCAGTACAAAAACAATTATAAAGCAGTTTACCTGCATGCCGATTTGCAGGCCGGCGAGGTTATGGACTACCAGGGAAGCTTCCTGTTGGATATTGTAAAAAACTTTTACATAGGCACCGGGGCGGGTTTCGTGCTGAACAACTTAACCGTGCAGCGAACCAGTTTAGATGATCCCAACTATGTGTTCCCGGGAAAAAACAGCGGCATCAACTTTTCGTTGCCGCTGCGATTTGGCTACGAGTTTAAGATTTATAACGAGTACGATATGCCCATCTTCAATATTGATTTGGGTTACAGGCATAACGTTGTATTTGGCGAAGGGCTGGACGGGTATAACGACCCATCGAGCAAGTTTAAAAACAATGCATTAAGCCAGTACCGCCAGATTACTGTGGGCATAAGGTTTAACTTTGGTGCCGAGTCGGCATACGACAGATCGATTAGAAGCTATTAATGATGTATACCGACGACCTGCGCGATTATTGCCTTGCTAAACCAGCCGTTACGGAGGGTTTGCCGTTTGGAGAGGATACGCTTGTATTTAAGGTAGGCGAAAAGATTTTTTTACTTACGGGCATAGGCAGCAATACCTTTAATGTTAAATGCGACCCGGAATTGGCTGTTGAGCTGCGTGAAAAGCATAGCGAAGTGCTGCCCGGCTACCACATGAACAAAAAGCACTGGAACACGGTGCAAATGGACGGCGGCCTTACCAACAAGCAGTTACATGAGATGATAGACCATTCTTACGATCTGATCTTGAAAAGCCTACCTAAAAAGTTACAGCAGGAAATTGGCGCAAACGCCTGATAATTGCAGGGCAAACCTATATTTGCTGTAATTGATATGAAAAGACCCATTCTCCTGCTTTTATTTATTTCCTGTTTTTTGCAGACATATGCCCAGCTAACTCCTTTTGAGTTAAGTAAGGATAAAAATTACACAGCAACGTATACCGAGGTACTTGCCTATTACAAAAACCTTGCTGCTAAACAGCCGCAAATGAAGCTGTTTAATTATGGTAGTACCGATGTTGGAATTCCCTTGACACTGGTGGTATTGTCGTGCGATAAGGTCTTTGACCCTGCACTTATTAAAAAGCAAAACAAACGCGTATTGCTCATCAACAACGGCATACACCCCGGCGAACCGGAAGGCGTTGATGCCAGCATGATGCTTGCCCGCGACCTGCTGGTGAAAAACCAGTTGCCAAAAGATGTGGTAATTTGCTTTATAGCCCTATACAATATAGATGGCAGCAAAAACAGGGGAACATCTCGCGCTAACCAAAACGGCCCGCGCGCATATGGTTTTAGGGGGAACTATCGAAACCTGGACCTTAACCGCGATTTTATTAAAGCCGACAGCCGTAATGCCCTGGCTTTTACCCAAATTTTAAATACCTGGCAACCCGAAGTGCTGCTGGACAACCACGTTAGCGATGGTGCCGACTATCAGTACGTGATGACGCTGATCGAAACCCAAAAGGATAAGCAAAACCCTGTATTAGCTAAGTATACAGCTGATGTAATGACGCATGACCTGTATACCGGCATGAAAAAAAGCGGGTACGAAATGATTCCTTACGGTGCCGGCGAAAACGGCTTGCCCGACTCCGGTATTGTAAGCTTTATGGAAACGCCGCGCTTTTCCACAGGTTTTGCGGCTCAGCATAATATCATCAGCTACATGACCGAGACGCATATGTTAAAGCCCTTCGACAAGCGTTTGTATGCTACCTATAACTTTATGCAACAGCTTATAAATATCTGCCAGCGGGATGCCAAACTGCTTGGCGAAATGAAAAAGCGGGTGGATGCAGAAGTGAGCAGGCAAAAAACATTTGCCCTGAGCTGGGAGCTTGACCGCAGCAAGGTAGATACCATTAACTTTAAAGGTTACGCCGCGCAATACAAAACCAGCGGGGTAAGCGGCCTAAAACGTTTGTATTACGACAGGAACCAACCGTATTCAAAAACCGTTAAATTTTATAATACCTATAAGACCAGCGCTTCGGCTGATGCTCCCATTGCTTACGTTATACCGCAGGCCTGGGGTAAAGTTATTGATTTGTTTAAACTGAACAAGGTTGCCATGAGCCGCCTTGCGCACGACACTACACTTGACTTGCAGATGTATTACATTGCCGATTACAAAACAGGCACGCGCCCTTATGAGGGGCACTACCTGCATAGCGGCGTTAAGCTGAACCCGGTTAATACTAAAATAAAGTTTTATGAAGGCGATTATGTGGTTTATGTAAACCAACCCATTAACCGCTACATTGTTGAAACGCTTGAGCCGCAGGGCGTCGACTCGTTTTTTGCCTGGAACTTTTTTGACAGCATGCTTGGCCAAAAGGAATATTTTTCTGACTACGTGTTTGAAGACATTGCTGCCGATCTTCTAAAAACCGATCCTGAGTTGCGTAAAAAGCTAGATGATGAAAAAGCCAGGAACCCGCAGCTTGCTGAGAGCGCAGCGGCACAACTTAACTTTGTTTACCGTAATTCGCCCTATTTTGAAAAAACCGCCATGCGTTACCCTATTGGCCGGTTATTAGCCAACCCTAAACTCGACCTAAAACCATGATGGAATACCTGCAGTATGCCCCTGTGGCATCCGTAATATTTGTATTAACTATTGCCTGCACATTATGGGCCTTTAATGATGAGAACATTTACGTACGCTTCATTCTTAACCCCTATACCGTATCGCGCGGGGGCAGGGTGTACACCGTTATAACAAGCGGCTTTATACACAAGGATTGGAACCACCTGTTCTTTAATATGTTCTCTTACTATTTCTTTGCCTTTCAATTAGAAACTATGATTGGGCATTGGCAGTTTGGGGTGCTGTACTTTTTAAGCCTTATTTTAAGCGACCTTCCGTCTATCCAAAAACACAAAGAAGATATATGGTACAATAGCCTTGGCGCTTCGGGCGCTATCAGCGCGGTTATATTTAGCTACATCATGTTTGACCCATTGGCAAAAATGGGGCTGTTGATCATTCCCGGGTTGGAGTTCCCGGCATGGGTGTTTGGCGGGCTATATTTAATTTATTGCCACTTTGCATCAAAGCATGCACGCGATAATGTAAACCACGACGCCCACTTATTTGGTGCCATCAGCGGCATATTTATCACTATAGCGCTTAACCATGATGTGGTAAATCAGTTTATCAGCAAATTTAAATAGGGAGTAAGATACTTTGCGAGCTTATTTTGTTGCCTTCTGCATCAAATAAAAAGCTCATCGGGTGCTCCGGGTCTTTAATGATCTCGAGCAGCAAGAATCCCCAATTTTTCCAGAAGTTTTCCAGCACCTGCCCGTAGGTTTTGTTTACCCAGTGGTCAAAAACCGGCTTGCTGCTTACTCCGCGCAGCGGCATATCCTCAATAAATATCTCATCGTTTACCGGCAAAATATTATACTCGGGCAGTCGGTTAAAAAGGTAATTGGAGTAAAACACGCGGCCGCTAAATTCTTCAAACTGTATAGGGTGCAGTGTGTCTTCTTTTATCTTTTCATAAATCTCATGATGATAGCCACGGTTAGCCTGGTTATCCTGCAGGCACAGTATCAGGCCAAAATCTTTTATGCGTAAAGCAAAAGTTTGGGTGTTGATTTCATCGCGGTAGCCAAACTCTTCCTCACGGTTATTTACCTTGAACAGGAACAGGCTGAACGGCTTAAATTCTTCAAAGTATAAAGGCAGGTTAATGCTTTGCAGCATCATGTGCAGTTGGCTAAACTTTAGCAGAATAGATTGCGACATGCTGAATTGCTCGCCCTGCGCATGCTGCATTTTTATGCCCGATTGTATCTCGTTAAACACTATACCGTACATCAGCTTGGCCGCCCACTGAAAAAGGCGGAGTTCATTGAGTGCTCTAACACCCTTGTAGCCTTTTGCAAAAGCCTCAGCAATCTCGTTTTCAAGCGGTTCCAAAAACGCATCATTTACCTGCGCCGAGCATGGTATTTTAAGATCTTTATAAGTGGCAATGCTTTCGTCTAGCAGTTTAAAAGGCTGGTCTTCCAGCTTGTAGAGGCTCATTAACCACTGCGGAAAAACCTGTATTTTTTCTTCAGTACTTTGCAGCGGCTGGCCCGTAAGGAAGCAGCTGGTATTACTAAAGTTAAACTTTTCAAACGGCGAATAGATTTGTACCGGCATAGCCGCAAAGATAAGCATGATTTTAAATGTAAAATTTTAGCTTTGATATTTGACATGCAGCTTACTTACCAACCTTTCGAGCTACTGCTTAGGCATACGTTTACCATAGCCAGGTTTTCCCGTAATTCTACCCCGCTAATGCTGGTGCAATTACACCACGACGGTTATACCGGCTACGGCGAAGCATCAATGGTACCCTACATGGGCGAAAGCCATGAAACTGCCACTGTATTTTTAAGTAAGGTTGATGTAAGCGGGTTTACGTACCCTTTTGATTTTGATGAAATAGTTAATTACCTGGATAGCATAGCACCCGGGCAACCGGCCATAAAGGCGGCTATTGATATTGCTTTGCATGATCTTGACGGAAAGCTGCAATCGCAGCCCTGCTGGCGGTTGATGGGTAGCAACCCCGCGCAAATGCCGGTATCCAGCTTTACTATTGGTATTGACAACGAGGATGTAATACGCCAAAAAGTAATGGAAGCAAGCGGCCACAAAGTAATAAAGGTAAAGCTGGGGCGCGATAGTGATAAGGAACTGATAACAACCATCCGCTCGGTTAGCAATGTGCCGTTGTATGTAGATGCCAACCAGGGCTGGACAGATAAGGAAAAAAGCCTCGAGTTGATTTACTGGTTGCAGGAGCAAGGCGTATTGCTGATAGAGCAGCCTATGCTAAAAACTGATATAGCAGGTAACGCCTGGATAACGGAACACAGCCCGATTCCAATTATTGGCGATGAAGCAATACAACGACTGCCCGATGTGGACAAGGCCGCAGGCGTTTATCATGGCATCAATATAAAACTAATGAAATCGGCAGGGGTGCACGAGGCAAAAAAGATGGTTGACAGGGCCAGGCAACTCGGCCTGAAGATATTGATAGGCTGCATGAGCGAAACCAGCTGCGCTACCCTAGCCGCCGCCGCCCTTGCCCCGCAATGTGACTGGGCCGATCTGGATGGCCCTTTCCTTACCTCGAACAATCCCTATACAATGCCTGCTTTCGAAAACGGTAAATGGGTGCTAAGCGATGAACCGGGGTTAGGATTGATGTACAAAATTTAAGCAAGTATTCTGTGGGGAATGGCGCTACTACCGCAGCTTTCTCCTTCAAAAATACTTAGTGGTGTTTCTGCTAACACGTCATTTAACAGATCATCAGTAAGCTCGTTTATTGTGCTTAAGTGAATATTGCCGTATTTGCAGATATTTCCGATTATGTTAAAACCACTATCGGTAAAATAAGGATTAGAAACGACCCCATTACACCTTTCCAGCCAAAAGAGGTGTCTTACAAAAATAGGTAGTTCACTAACGTCTGCATAAAGTGCACCATTAAACGTAGATTTTATATTGCTATCAGCGATATAGTCAAGCGCTTTTTGAACCGGTTTGTAATGGTGTTTCTTGTAAAGCCATGGAATTGTGGTATCGCCCATAAAATATAATCCATGGTAGCCTAAAACCTTAACCAATTTTGTTAAACCCAATGAGATATTGTTTGACAAACCTACAGTTGACTTTGCTGGGGGTGTTGAAAATATATAATAATCATACGTCTCAGGGAATGAATACTTGTTGTGATAGTCGTTAGATTTCGGGAAATCCGGATAGTGCTTAAAAAATTTATAACGGGGTATTTTAATTAACATAATTAATAGGGTAAATTAATCAATAAGAACTATAATTATTGACCGACTAGCACAATTTTTAAAAAACAAAACCATTGAGCGTAAAGCCTGTATTTTATACATGCGTAGAATACTTACGATTACCTTATTTGCTTTTTTACTATCCGTTGCCGCATATGCGCAAGACACACTTTCCGTCACGTTAGAAAACGTTAAGTATCCTTACCCTGTAAGTTTTCTTCCTATCCATGTAGAAAACCAGGACGTCAGGATGGCTTATATGGATGTAAAGCCAACCAGTCCAAACGGCAAAACCATAATGCTTTTTCATGGTAAAAACTTCGGAGGTTATTACTGGACAAGTGTGATAAAGGCCCTGTCGGCAAAGGGGTATCGCGTTATAGTGCCCGACCAAATCGGCTTCGGTAAATCATCAAAGCCGTTTATTCATTACAGCTTTCATGCTCTGGCGCGGTTCAACAAGCAATTGCTGGATACGCTCGGCGTAAAACAAGTTACCTTGATGGGGCACTCTATGGGTGGTATGCTGGCCACACGCTTTAGCTTGATGTATCCGGCAGCGGTGCAAAAGCTCTTGTTGGAAGACCCCATAGGCCTCGAGGATTACCGCACCTTTGTGCCCTACAACAGTGCTGCCGACGATTACAAAAGCGAACTGAAAACCACCTATGAAAGCGTAAAAAAATATTACCAGTCATCGTACTTTACTACATGGAAGCCGGAATATGATTACCTGGTTAACATTGGTGCAGGTGTTGCCAAAAGTGCCGACTTTCCGCGCTATGCTATGGTAGCTGCCCTTACTTTCGAGATGATATATGAGCAGCCGGTTTGTTACGAATTTAGCCTGCTAAAAATGCCGGTAGTGTTGTTCATCGGCAAGGAAGATAAAACCATAGTGGGCAAAGCCCTGTTAAGTGATGCAGAAAAGGCCAAGCACGGAAACTATAAATTGTTGGGACCCGAAACGGCTAAAAAAATAACAAACTGCAAATTAATTGAGTTTGATAACGTAGGCCACATACCACATGTGGAAGTTCCGGAAAAGTTTTTGAAGGCGTTAACGGCTAACTTGTAGTGTGAGTTCTTGAATTATAATTAATAAAATTAGCAGGATGAGCTGATTTTTGCGCCCTAATGTTAAGTGTGTAAGTTTCTGTCTCTTGCCGCATACCAAAGGATTATCTTTACAAAGCCCCCGTAAAAACTATCTTAATTTACCATTTATGGAAAACTTTAATAAAGATATTGCTACCAAACAAAAGGCACTGGCCATAAACCTCGACCCGCAGATATATGGCTCATTTGCCGAAATTGGCGCCGGGCAGGATATTGCGGCCCACTTTTTTAAAGCAGGAGGGGCAGCCGGTACGGTAGCCAAAACCATGTCGGCCTATGACATGACTTTTTCTGACGCTATTTACGGCACCCAGCAAATAAAAAGATATGTGAGCCGGCAGCGGCTATCAGCAATGCTCGATCATGAATATAATTTGTTGATAGAACGCCTTGCTGCACAACGCGGCGACCGCACTACATTCTTTGCACTTTCCGGTACTTTTTCGGCACTTAACTTTCACAAAACAAACGAGGGGCATGGTTGGATAGGCGTACGTTTCCAAACCGAGCCCAACGGGCCTCAGCATGATGTTATACTCCACGTAAAATTGCTGGATAATGATAACGTGCTGCAACAGCAGGCTGTAGGTATTTTAGGTGTTAACCTTTTATATGCCTGCTTTTACTACCGTAAATCGGCAGTTGATTTCCTGTTGTCGCTGATGCACAACCTTAATCGCGATCGAATTCAAATAGATATGATCCACTTTGAGGGAGAAAGCTTTAAGGATGTTGATAATCGTTTAATGAGCCTTTACCTGGTTAAGCATGGCTTTTCTGATGCAGCGCTATTCGGGCCAAATGGCAAAAACCAGCAACCATCAGAGATATTGTATAAAAAGCACATTGTGGTAGTGCGTGGACGTTTCCGCCCGCTTATTAATGTGCATGTTGATATGCTGTTACGCGGCATGGAACAGTTTACCGAGGAGCCAGATGTGGACAAGGAAAACATCGTTGTACTTACCGAGCTTACGCTGCAGGCACTTAAAGAACGCGATGCCGATGAAAGCGGCCAGATAGATGAAAAGGACTTTTTGGACAGGGTAGATATCCTTTGCTCATTAGGGCAAACAGTTATGATATCTAATTTTCACGAGTATTATAAACTAGTGGCCTACCTTTCAAAAATTACCAAGCTTAAAATTGGCGTGGTGCTTGGTTATCCAAACCTGGAGTACATCTTTGGCGAAGAGCATTATACTGATTTGCCGGGCGGCATCCTGGAGTCTTTCTCTACCTTGTTTAGCCGTAAAGTTAAATTGTTCATCTATCCTACCCTTCGCGATGGCGTGATCTGGAACGGTGCCAAGTTTTCATTACCCCCAAAACTTATCGATTTGTACGAATATCTTGTAGCTAATGACAAGATTGAGGATATCCGCAATTACAATGAAAAAAATCTGCAGGTAGAAACCGATAGCGTGCTGCGCCTGATAAAGGAGCACAAGCCCGGCTGGGAGGATTTTGTGCCACCTGCCGTAGCTACAATTATAAAGGAACGAAGCCTGTTTGGCTATGGTAATATCGCTGCAACGGATGTTAAAATAGAAGCACAGGAGAGCTGAAGGCAAACCATTAAGCTGCAAAAAAGTTAATTATGCGTATGCAGCAACCTACAAATCAGCAAAGCACATCCCTAATGATAGGGGCCGAAGTTTTTATTGAACCCGGCCAAACGCCCGAAGAAATTGACCTTTGGTTTAGATGTTTGCAGGAAGCAGGGATGTCTGTTACGCGCATTCGCCTGTTTGAAAGTTATATGCGAAATGCCGCCGGAGAGTGGGATTTCTCGCTATTTGATATTGCCTATCGCGCTGCCGAAAAATATAATATAAAAGTTTGGGGTAACCTGTTCCCCGCTACCGCCTTTACCGACTTGGGTGGCCTAAAGTTTCCACGGGATGAAGAGCATTTTGGCTCGATTGCAAAATACATCGTGAATGTAGTGCCGCATTTCAACAAATTCGAATCGCACTATGGCTGGGTGCCTGTAAATGAGCCCGGCGTTGGCAGTTTCCCAACCGAGGCCTTTGCCGCGGGTAAATACGCTAAATGGAAAGCCCTGCAAGCAAAGGTTGAATATGATAGTAACGGTTACGATCATTTTGACTTTGCAGACGAGCGCTTTCATCTTTATTATAATACCTGGTTTTTAAACTGGCTTACTGACGAGATACACCTTTATGATAAAGGCAGCACCATTCATGTAAACAACCATGCTATTTTCAGGAACGTGGCCGAGTATGATTTCCCCGCATGGCGAAGATTTTTAACCAGCTTGGGCGGTTCGGCACATGCAAGCTGGCACTTCGAGTATTTTAAACGCCCGCAGTATGCTTTAGCTGTTGCAGCCAATTGCGAGATACTTCGTTCGGGCGCTGGGGAAATCCCGTGGTTTATGACGGAGCTGCAAGGGGGCAACAACACCTACAGCGGCTTTACACCGCTATGCCCTACCAGCCACGAAATAGCCCAATGGCTATGGATTGCTTTGGCTACCGAAAGTAAGGGAGCAATATTTTGGTGCCTCAACCCAAGATCATCCGGAATAGAGGCCGGCGAGTGGGCCATGCTCAACTACCATAACCAGCCAAGCGACAGGTTGCTGGCGGCCAAAGCGGTTATTGATAGCGTGAACACACATCTTGATTTTTTTGAGAATGCTAAGGTAGTCGAATCAGGCATCAACATTATTTACACCCGCGAATCATTATGGGTGGAGAAAAAACTGCAGATGGGCGGCGACAGTTATCCGGGCCGCGATGTTGGTAGCGTAATGCAGTCGGCCATTGCCTATTTTGAAGCCTTGAGTGAGGCAGGTTTGCAGGCCAATTTTAAAGAGATCAGTGAGTTTGATTTTACACTTGATAATTATAGCGGCAGCTCGATTATTTTAGCCCATCAGATAGCCATTCCATCCCGGTATTGGGAAAAGCTGAAGCGTTTTGTTCAAAAAGGAGGCACTTTATTAGCCGATGGCTTAACCGCCTACTACGACGAAAATGCCGTAGCACTAACGCGACTTGGCTTTCCGCTGCGCAAACTTTTTGGGGCAGACGTGATGGAATATAAGGCAATAGGGCAAGCCGGGGAAAAGGTTATTGATATCGAGGATATTTGCCTCCCCGCATGTGGATGGACAGCAATTTTAAACTCCATAACAGCGCAAGCTATAGCAACTACAGACGGCCATATTACCGCCACAAAGAATAAATATGGTAATGGTACAGCGTGGTGGTTGTCAACCCTCGCCGGTTTGGGCAGCAGGCTGGCTAATGATTATAGCTCATTAAATGATTTTTTAAAAAGTTCCCTACGGCTTGATGATAGCACGCAGCGTTTTACGTTTAGCAAACCGCAGCCGGGGCTTTTGATGCGTACGCTCGTTAAAGAAAACCAGGCCGCAGCTGTCATCATCAATAAAACGAATGATGCTAAGCAAATAAGCCTTTTAACGCCAAGCCGTTACACCGCAGGCAAATTGATTTTTGCTGATAAAGGTGGCAGTATTGACAGCAACGATATTAAGATCGGTGCGGAAGAAACGCTTGTTGTGCATTTTTTAAGCGTTGCTTAACATGGGGAAAGGCTCGCAACAAAAAATGATCGCTAATATTATTTTCTTAAACCTTTCGATTCAAGAATATTAAGAAAGACTCGCTGGTCCGACGTATTCATATCCTGTAATTTAATAAAAAAGGTTTCTCCTTTTTTTGTGTTTACAAAATATGCGTTATCAACGATAAATACCTTTTTCACCGAGTTCCAGTAGGTTGTTAATGTATTAGATTGTGATGTGCGCTGTATTTTCTCATTATCAATAGTAAAATTCAAACATTTGTAATCTAAAGGTCCATAAGAATAGTTTCTACGAAAACCGTAATAAAACATCAAGAACGCAAGTATCAATAACAAAAGCGAAACAACGATTCCAGTTAAGGCATCAGATTTATTTTGCTTAATGAACTCAAATACTCCAACTAAAATGACGTATACAATTAAAAATAATAATATACGAGTACGTTTTCTTCTTATTAATATCCGGAAATCTAATTTGATATACTCTTCTCTCTTAGTAAAACTCTTAAACGTAATATATTCCATGTCTTCCAACTTAGGGCCACTTTATTAATTCCGGTGAGGGGTTGATTATCCTTTGTCAATACTTGGGTCATCTTCATAATATACCACTTCTTTTTGTTTAAGCTCAAACCCCCTGAATGGTATCTTGCGGACTGCTCCCGGATATGGTATAATGAAGGTGTTTTTAACACGTTCCGATTTTTCAAAGTACAAGATCCAGATAGTTGCCACAATTGCAGTCCTTACCAAGCCGGTGTAATCATGGCTTGTGTATTTGCCAAAGGCAATTTCGCCAACAATCATATCTATCAATAAGTAAGCAAAGTAACCGGCATATAAGCCTTTTATGTATTTGGGCAGAATATCGCGCTGGCGTAAAAGTAAAACCAGGCAAAACACCGCATATGACAATATCAGTGTATTTACCAATGCCTCAAAAGTGAATACAATATTAAAGGCCGTAACATTAACGCCGGCAACAGGTCTGCCCCACTTCGATGCAAGGAAATAGCCATTTGTAGATAAGTTGATAAGCAAAGCGATAGTTGAAATGAACACGCCTATAGTAACTAATATGAGCCAGCCGCCTAAAGGTTGTGCCGGGTACCCTAAATCATAATGCTCGTTAAAGGTATGGGTTCGGTATATCCTGAAGTATAAAATTGTTGCACCGGCAACTAATACCATAGCCACAGCAAGTATCCAGTAATTTAACTTTTTAGGTTGTTTACCCGCATCGGGCATATAGCTAAAGCTGTAACCCAGTTCTTCATCAGATATTTTTTTAAAATCGTCCCGTGCTTCGTCGGCTTTATTAACGGGTATGTGATCTTTAAGGAAATTTAGCTGATAGTTTAACTTAAGCGTATCTAAATCGGTTGAAGTTGAACCGATGAAACTATATTCTTCTCTGTTTACCGATTCGTTTTCCGGCTCTATGTTCCAGCCATTTTTCAATACAATTTTTGCTGTATACTCCAGCGACGACGGGTAGCGAAGATATACAGGTGTTGAAACTTTGTTACCAATATTGGGCAGTTGATCGTTTATGGCATTGGCATAAATCGATGCATCAAACTTGCCTTCGTCGTCATTGCTTTTTTTAAGGAAGTCGGGTAGCAGGTACTGCTCAACAGTAACAAGCTCATTATTATCTTCATTGTCGCTGATCTTTACCGAATCTGCCGATTGTATTTTTGGATAAATACGCGTGTAATAATTCAGGTAATTCTTCTCAGTTTCGCTGAGGCCATTTGATGCAAGCCTATCGCGCATACGGTCGGCCTCGTATAGGGTGTATGTAGATATTACTTTGAGCTTAACTTTTTCCTTCGGCTTATCAGGAACAATAAATTCTTCTACAATAACAGTTTTACCGGCATCGCTAACAGGGATAGACGTTAGGCCGTCGTTACCAGCCTTAAGCACAAGGCCCCGTCCGTAGTTGGGGAAATAAATATCAGTACCCTTACCTCTTTGGTACGATATGGTAGGGTCAACCCATACTTGTTTGCCTTTAATTTCGGCAACAATCACAGCGTGATCAAAAGCGTTTGCAGATGGTAGAAAATCATCAATATGCCCATTCGAGTTAACCAGCACCATATGTGCATCAATGCCACCTGCTTTTAAAACAGATATCAACAACAATGATTTATCCTTACAATCGCCATATCGTTGGTTAAATACGCGTTCCGGATTGTTTGCCCGGTGTGAGTATTCGCCCAACTCAACGCCCATATATCTAACTTCGTCCTGCACGAGCCGCACTGCCGATCTGAAAAACTTTTCTTTGTCTGCCCCCGCATTTTTAAGCAATAAAGCTACTTGCGAGGCAAGTGCACCGCTCAGATGTTTAGCTACCGGGTTTATACTTAGCGCCCAGTTTGTAACCTCTTTCCAGTTGTTTAG
Source organism: Mucilaginibacter pallidiroseus (assembly GCF_007846085.1). Taxonomy (GTDB): domain Bacteria; phylum Bacteroidota; class Bacteroidia; order Sphingobacteriales; family Sphingobacteriaceae; genus Mucilaginibacter; species Mucilaginibacter pallidiroseus. The sequence goes on along the minus strand of NZ_VOEJ01000002.1, from coordinate 483,152 downwards.
CTCACTTATTTGCAGGTGAGCATAGTTATTAAACCATGAGGGCTGATTTTCTGAATATGTCGGGGCCTTAAGCTGATAGGCATTCCATTCGTAATAGGTTGTGCCGGCCCGGTTGCTGATTGTTGCTTTAACCGGGTTATTAAATTCCTTGATATTGAGCTTACGGTCGGTAGGCACCTGTATAGATTTATACATCTGCGCAAAGGGCGAGGAACTTTGCAGGTAAAGCGTGCGGAAAAACTTGTTATTAAATATTGGGTTACGACCTGTAATGGTATATGCATATTCAATGCGGTCGCCTTTACGTATATCGTCGAGCATACAATAGGCCGTATAGCTGCCCTGATAAATAAAGCGCGAAAGCTCCTTTTCGTCTGCAACAACTTTAAAAAGCTTTGGAGATATTCGGTTTTGCGGCACGTTGTTACGCCACACAATTACTTGATGCACATCAAGCCGCTCATAGGCCGGGTCGAAATTAATAGATATAGATGAGCCATTTTGTATGCCCGCTTCCGATACAATTTCTTTAATAACATGCGAGTAGTCGGCCTGTTTTTCAACTTGGATCTGCTCTTCAAACAGCTGGAAAAAATAGCCGTTCTCAACCTCTCGGGTAGGTATTTTCTTGTCGTATTGTTTGTAACTAAGCAGCCATGATGGCTTGTCAAAAAAATGTACTACAGGCTGCGCTGCTTTACTTGTAGAAAAAAGAATAGAACCTGCCAGCACCAGGGCAAAAACTAACAGCGACTTGGTTTGGGTTAACATAAGGCTATGAAAATAAAAAAACCGCGGCAAATTATGCCGCGGTTATTCATAAATATTTTGCGCAATTAACGCCCAAATTTATTTCCGCTTTTTAGCTTTAACGGCTTGCTCGTCAATTCTCACTTTATACCTGGTTATCTTCTTTATCAGTTCAACGGGCACGGGCCTATCATATGGAACTGTATAGCGCCTTTTGAAGTTTTATAACCAGCAAGCTCCTCTTTAAAATGATTTATTGCAGCGCTACCGGCAGGGTAAAGGCCTAAATGGGTTTTGGCTGCAGCAAAATACATGATATTGATATTTACCCTATACGCCGGCATGCCATAGCTTATAATTTCTGTAGCATGTGGCGCGGCCTCTTTTATGGCCTCGCGCACATGCTGCAGAATTACTTGAATCTCCTGGTCAAATTTGGCTATGTAGCTATCAACATTCTCTGCCTTCTCCATAACCAATCACTTAGGCATTTTTTCGGGGTTCATATACAGGGAATTCCAGCGGTGGCCGTCGGGGTCGGTAAAGGCACAGCCATACATCCAGCCCTGTATATCGGCCGGTTGGGCAAATACAACGCCGCCTGCTGCCTCTACCTTGCGCGCAACTTCATCAACTTCTTCGGGGCTCTCGGCATCAAAAGACAGCATTACCTCGTTAGAGGTTGATGTATCAGTAAGCTCATTCTGCATAAAATGCCTTATTTGTTTTTCTTCAAAAAGCATTACAATTATGCCCTTGCTGCCAACAACCAATGCAGCCGAAGTTTCTGTATTGCCGCCCGGGCTGTTTTTAAATGAAAAGCCAATGGCTGTAAAAAAATTGCGTGAGCGCTTCACATCCTTTACAGGCAAATTAATCCAAAGTTCTTTAGTCATGTCCTGATTAATAATTGGTTATACTAATGTACAAATTTAACACAACTACATTTTGCAGCGCGGGTGTTAATGCGACTTTTACAGGGTTAAATGCGCCGCTGGCTATCCCCAATTTAAACGCATTACAACTTGCTTGTTTGCCGGCCAGAAATTATGTAAAAACATATCGCGGGCGCTTGCGTTTATGTCCTTATTGATTAAATTGCACAATAATCATTTTAATAAATGTGATAATCATTTTCACATTTATTAAACATTAAATCTTTTTGCTGTTGAAAATCGACTTTACTAATTGCGATCGCGAACCAATACACATACCTGGCAAGATCCAATCGCATGGTTTTTTAATTGTTATTGACCAGGATTTTATTGTAAGGTATCACAGCGAGAACCTTTCAGATTATCTAAAGGGATTACCCAACGTAATTTTAGGGCAGCCCGTGAGCAGTTTGCAGCCGCTGATTGATCGTAACGAACCGCCCGAATACATATCAAACCTGATTGTTTTAGGGAAGACAAACGGCTTTCAGCAAACAAACCCATTTAATGCACATATAGGGTCCAAAACGTTTCATCTTATTATATCATCTTTTGATAAATATTACGCGCTTGAGTTTGAACCTTCAGAATCAGACACAGGTAATGATATACAGCGGCAGGTTGGCCGTTCGATATCTGAAATGCTGACCGACAGGAACCTGCAAAAAATACTGAATAACACGGTAATACAAGTTAAAAAGGTTATTGGTTATGACAGGGTTATGGTTTACCGCTTTGCTGAGGATGGCCATGGCGAGGTAGTTGCCGAGGCCCATAACCCGGAACTTGAATCATGGCTCGGTTTACATTACCCGGAGTCTGACATACCTAAGCAAGCTCGGGAACTTTATAAGCTTAACCACACGCGCCTCATAGCTGATGTTAACGCCGAGCCTGCCAACGTGCTGACCGAGGCCGACAACGAAACGCCGTTTGATATGTCATGCCTGCAACTGCGTGCGGTATCGCCAATCCATATCCAGTATTTAAAAAATATGGGTGTGGCTTCCAGTTTCAGCATATCGTTGTTTTACAAAAACGAATTATGGGGACTTATTGCCTGCCACAGTTATTCTCCAATGTTTATAGATTATCGCTCGCGCGAGTCGGCTAAATTGATAGGGAAGGTACTATCATCATCGCTCGAATTTAAACAGGATGAAGAAGACCAGCAATTGCATGATAAGTTTAAAAGCGCCGTTGATGAGCTTACAAAGCTAATGCTTAAGGATAACAGCATTGAAGATGCCTTAACGGGCCATCAAATAACGCTGCTTGATGCCGTAAGTGCTACCGGTGCCGTGCTAGTATTTGAAAACCAAATATTTAAACTTGGCAGAGTACCCAATGATGTGCAGCTAACCGGCTTATTGCATTGGCTTAAAACAAACATTACCGACAGTTTTTATTATACCAGTAAGTTGCCGTCGGCATACCACGATGCGGCATTTTTTAAAGATGTGGCGTCGGGTATAATGGTTACAACCCTCTCACGAGAGATGGGCGAATATGTAATTTGGTTCAAAGCAGAACAGTTACAAACGGTTACCTGGGCTGGTAACCCGGAGAAAACGGGCAAGATCGAGTCTGACGGTACAATTACCTTGTCGCCGCGACACTCTTTTGAAGCGTGGTCGCAAACGGTTACCGGCACATCGCTTAAATGGAGCAATGAGGAAGTAAAATCTGTTGTGCGCCTTAAGAGCGAGATTATGTATGCTATTAACCAGAAGGCCGGTGCCATACGTATGCTTAACGAGAAGTTGAAGCAAGCCTATGAAGAACTGGATACTTTTAGCTTTACCATATCTCACGATCTTAAAAACCCATTGTCGTCAATAAAAAGCTTTGCGCAGATATTGATGCGCGATCCTGACTTGAAGCCGCAAACATTAAAAGTGCTTGAACGCATAAACAATGGTGCCAACAGGATGAACAACATGATAAACGAGGTTTTGGATTATTCGCGCATTGGCCGGTCGGACCTTGTACTTAACGAGGTGGATGTAAAACCAATTATCATCGATCATGTAAACGAATTACAACTTGTTTATGATGTGCAGCCGGGTGCAGTAATCATTGGTGATACTCCAAAAATACAGGGTGATGCAGTTATGCTATCACAGGTGTTTGCAAACATCATCAGCAATGCTGTAAAATACTCGGCGAAAGCCAGCCCGCAAAAAGTGCTTATTGAAGGGAAGGACACCGGAAGCGAAGTTGTTTATACAATAACCGATAACGGGCTTGGTATAGACATTAAGCACCTGCCCCGCATTTTTGAACTATTTAACCGTATGGATAACGTTGGCGATATTGAAGGCTCGGGCGTGGGCCTTGCCATTGTTAAACGTATTATTGAAAAGCACAAAGGCAAAATTTGGGTGGATAGCGAATTGGGTATGGGCTCAACTTTCCATATCGCATTTCCAAAGCAATAAATAAAAGTCGCTAATAGCGCAAAACAAAGCCGCCGTCGTAAAATGATGGCGGCTTTGTTGTTTTACATCGCTGCCATTCATAAGTTTTATAATAATTCATACGTTGGCGAATTTACCGGTTATAGTTTTTTGAATGTCATAAAAGGGCCAATCAGTAACGCACGCAAACCTTTTAATGGAATACAGGTTAGTTTAACAGATGAAATATAACATCGCCGTTACAATAATATCAAGGGCGGCTTGTTTATTTGCCACTGTATATTTGGCTATTTAATATTTAAAATGTGATATTTACCAGCGTAACCTGATAGATATCTTATAATCACAAAACCGGTAGCATGAAAACTACACCTGCCCAGTTAAAAATTCTTTCAATCGATATTGGTGGCTCAAGCATAAAAGGTACTATCCTGGACAGTAAAGGCGCGCTTACAATGGACTACAAAAAAGTGGTAACCCCTAAGCCGGCCACTCCGGAGGCGGTTATAGAGTCTATAAAAATACTTGTGAAGGATTACCCACCGTTTGATAAAATATCTGTTGGTTTCCCGGGCTATGTGCGCAATGGTATTGTTAAGACGGCACCTAATCTGGGTAACGATTTTTGGAAGGATGTAAACTTCAGCAAAAAGCTTGAAGAGACATTTGGGCAGGAAGCACAGGTAGTAAATGATGCCGACATGCAGGGCCTGGGCGTTGTAGCAGGCAAGGGCCTGGAAATGGTTATTACATTGGGTACCGGTTTTGGTACAGCTTTGCTGATGGACGGCCATTTGCTGCCTCACCTCGAAGTATCACACCACCCTGTATCAAAGGGCCGCGATTATGACCAATATATAGGCGACAAGGCGCTTGATGAAATAGGCGAGAAGAAATGGAACCGCCGGATAAAAAAGGTATTCAAAATTTTAAAGCTTGTATTCAATTACGATTATTTATACATAGGCGGCGGCAACTCTGACCTGCTTGACTTTAAGCTGGATAAGAATATGAAAATTGTTACCAATGCCGACGGTATAAAAGGCGGGGCTAGATTATGGCAGGATGAAAAACACACCGTAACCCGTACAGCCATGGCCACGCCAACCAAACAATAAATTTACCACACACAACAATGGAAAAACAGAACTTAGAACTGGAAAACTTAGCGATAAACACGGTAAGGATCTTATCTGCCGATGCAGTGCAGAAAGCAAATTCGGGACACCCTGGTACAGCAATGGCGCTGGCGCCAATGGGCCATGTACTTTGGACAAAGTTTTTAAACTATAACCCCCAAAACCCTGATTTTGCAAATCGCGACAGGTTTATCCTTTCTGCCGGTCACGCTTGTATTTTACAGTATAACTTTTTGTATTTAACAGGTTACGATCTGTCTTTAGATGATATCAAGAATTTCCGTCAGTTAAACAGCAAAACGGCGGGCCACCCCGAGTATGGTTTGGCTCCGGGTGTTGATGTGACTACCGGCCCGCTTGGGCAAGGTTTTGCAAATGGCGTGGGCTTTGCCATCGGTCAAAAACATTTGGCGGCGCGCTATAATAAACCTGGTTTTGACCTTTTTAACTACAACATCTACTCGATAGTGAGCGATGGCGATATGATGGAAGGTGTTACATCTGAGGCTGCCTCATTAGCGGGCCATCTTGAGCTGGGTAACCTTATTTATCTGTACGATGATAACCACATCTCTATCGAAGGCAGCACAGATATCGCATTCAATGAGGATGTTTCTGCACGTTTCCGTTCATACGGCTGGCATGTACAGGAAGTTACCGATGTAAATGATACCCACGCGTTAGAGCTGGCGTTAATCAACGCTAAGTCTGAAAAGCAAAAGCCCTCATTAATTCGCGTACGTTCATTAATTGCTTACGGTAGCCCTAACAAATCAGGTACAGCAGGCTCTCACGGTTCGCCGCTGGGTGCCGATGAAATTAAACTGGTTAAAGAATTCTTTGGTTTCGACCCGGAGAAATCATTTAACGTGCCTGATGAGGTTCTAAAATACTACAATGAAAAAGGCGCACGCGGTATAAAAACCGAGGAAAAATGGAACGAGCTGTTTGCCAAATACAAAGAGAAGTTTCCTGAATTAGCTGCCGAATTTGAGAATGCTTTTGCCGGAGGCCTGCCACAAGGCTGGGCAGATAAATTGCCGGTATTTAAAGGCTCTGATCCTAAAATGGCAACCCGCCAGGCATCAGGTAAAGTACTTAATGCAATTGCATCAAGCTTGCCAAACTTAATAGGTGGTGCAGCCGACTTAGCGCCATCAACAGAGACCAACTTAAAAGAATTTGACTCGTTCACGTCAGAGAACAGGGCGGGCCGCAACTTCCACTTTGGTATCCGCGAGCATGCAATGGGTTCGGCTTTAAACGGTTTGTCGCTAACCAAAGGTATCCTTCCGTTTGGCGCAACCTTCCTGCAATTTGCAGATTACATGCGCCCGCCAATCCGTTTGGCAGCCATCATGAAGATAAGCCCGATATTTGTTTACACGCACGATAGTATCGGTTTGGGCGAAGATGGTACAACCCACCAGCCGGTTGAGCATTTGTCGTCATTGCGTTCTATACCCAACGTAACAGTTATTCGCCCGGCTGATGCCAATGAAACTTCATACGCTTGGAAAATAGCTGTTGAGAAAAAAGGCGGCCCGACTGTATTGGTATTTACCCGCCAGGCACTGCCTATCCTTGATCAGGATAAATACGGCAAAGCATCGGGTGTTGAAAAAGGTGCATACATTGTATCAAAAGAAAGCAAAGGTGTCGACTTAATCTTGCTAGCCACAGGTTCTGAAGTTGCCCTTGTTTTACAGGCGCAAGAGAAATTAGAAGCTGAGGGAATTTCTACCCGCGTGGTAAGTATGCCATCATGGGAGTTGTTTGAGGCACAGGATGCTGCTTACAAAGAAGAAATATTGCCGAAAGCAAGCCGCAAACGTTTGGCCGTTGAAATGGCATCACCAATGGGATGGCATAAATACACTACGGACGAAGGCGACATCCTGGGCATGACAACTTTCGGTGAGTCGGCCCCGGCAGATGATCTTTACAAACACTTCGGTTTCACCGTTGATAATGTGGTAGCTAAAGCAAAAGCAATTCTTTAATATAGATGTGAGATGTTAGATATGAGATTTGAGATGGAGCAAACTTTTGGGTCTCACATCTCACATCTCATATCTCAAATATATTCCTATGAGTTTAATAAACAGTTTGCAATGGTCATCAGTCATTACTAACCCGGAGGGTAAGCAAAAGGTAGCAAGCCTTATTGCCCAAAAGGTTAAAGATGGCGATGTGCTTGGTGTTGGCTCGGGGTCTACGGTTTACATCGCGCTGCTGGCAATTGCCGAACGTATCAAAGCCGAAAAACTAAACGTGCTGGCCATACCCACATCGTTGGAGATAACCATGTTTTGCGCAAAGCTGGGTATACCAACCACAACATTGTTTGAACACCAACCCGACTGGCTTTTTGACGGTGCCGATGAGGTAGACCCTCAAAATAACCTGATAAAAGGGCGTGGCGGAGCAATGTTTAAAGAGAAATTGCTGATTGCATCGAGCCCGGTAAGCTACATTATTGTTGACGAATCAAAAATAGTTGACAAGATAGGCACCCATTTTCCAATACCTGTTGAAGTTTTTCCACAGGCTTTGCTACTCGCGGAAGCTAGTTTAAGAAAACTCGGCGCAACGGAAATAAAGCTAAGGCCTGCCGCCGGTAAGGACGGGCCTGTAATAACCGAGAATAACAACCTCATTTTAGATTGCCGCTTCAGCGAAGTGAACCATACGCTTGAGCGTGATATAAAAGCTATAACCGGGGTAATCGAAAGTGGATTGTTTTGGGGATATAACCTGGAAATATTAAAGGCTTCCAACGCGTAGGTGTCTATTTGACACTATGGCAACATTATTACGACATCGCTGTTACATTTAAAGAATAATTAATTAGGACATTTATATAAAGCATTTACCATTATGGCAAACAAAGTAAAACAAATACATGAATTCGGCCAGAGCATCTGGCTTGACTTTATAGACCGTGAAATCATTTCATCTGGCAAGCTTCAAAAGTTAATTGATGAAGATGGCGTAAGGGGAGTTACCTCTAACCCGGCAATTTTTGAAAAGGCTATCACCAGCAGCTCTGACTACGATCAGGACATTGCAGAGCATGGTAAAGAAAGCGGCACAACAGAAGAGCTTTTCTTTAAGCTGGCCATCAAAGATATACAGGCAGCAGCCGATCTGTTCGATCCGTTATATAACGAAGGCGTAGTAGGTGCCGATGGTTATGTAAGTTTAGAGGTGTCACCGTTTTTGGCTTTAGATGCCGAAGGTACTGCTAAACAAGCCGAACTACTTTGGGAACAGGTTGACCGCAAAAACGTGATGATCAAAATACCAGGTACTAAACCTGGTTTGAAAGCTATCCGCGAAACTATTGCAAAAGGTATCAATGTAAACGTAACCCTGCTATTTGGTTTGGAGCGTTATGAAGAAGTTACCGAAGCTTACATTTCAGGTTTGGAAGATCATTTGGCTGCCGGCCATAACATTGGCCACATTTCATCTGTTGCAAGCTTCTTCCTGAGCCGTATAGATGTAATGGTTGACCCATTGTTAGATGAAAAAGGACTTGGCGATTTAAAAGGCGAGGTTGCAATTGCATCAGCTAAAAAAGCTTACGAGATCTACAAACGTGTGTTCAGCACCGACAGATGGAAAGCGTTAGAAGCAAAAGGCGCAAAACCGCAGCGTTTGCTATGGGCAAGTACCAGCAGCAAAAACCCTGCATTTAAAGATACCAAATATGTTGAGGCCCTTATTGGTCCTGATACTGTTGATACCGTTCCATTGGAAACTATTGAAGCTTTCCGCGATCATGGTATTGCCGCAGATACATTAATGCTCGGCCTTGAGCAAGCTACTGAAACTTTGCAACGCGTAAAAGCTGCGGGTATCGATTTGGACGAGATTACACAGAAACTGGAAGACGAGGGTATAGATAAATTTAATAAGCCTTTTGAAAAATTGCTTAAAGCGATTGAAGATCAAAAAGCTAAAGTTTAACTGATACCGCGTCATCTACCAATGAAACACACAGATCTTAAGATACTCTTTTTTGACATTGGGGGCATCTTGCTCTCCAATGGATGGGGACACCAATCACGCAAGCTGGCCTGCGAGAAGTTCGGGCTGGATTATGAAGAAGTAAATGCCCTGCACAACTTCATATTCAATGTTTATGAAATTGGCAGCATCACGTTGGATGAATACCTTGATCGCGTAATATTTAATGAGCCGCGCGAATTTGTACGCGAGGATTTCAAAGAATTTATTTATTCGCAATCAATAGAGCTGCCGGAAATGCTGGCTTGGCTTAAGGAGTGGAAAAAAGACTGTGGTTTTCGTATTATATCTGTAAACAACGAGGGTAAAGAACTTAACGATTACAGGGTTAAAAAATTTAAACTGCATGAGTGCTTTGATGCCTTCGTATCATCGTGCGAGGTAAAAATGCGCAAGCCCGATCCGGGTATATGGCAACTGGCCATGGGTATAGCCCAGGCATCCCCAAGCCAGTGCGTATATTTTGATGACAGGATCATGTTTGCCAAAGCAGCCGAAAGGCTGGGCATACGTGCTTACCAGCATACAGATTTTGAAACCACCAAGAAAATTTTAAACGACCTTAAGAAAGAAAAACTCAATTAACATGAGCTCAACAACAAGTAAATATGCATTTGGCATGATAGGTTTAGGCGTAATGGGCCGCAGCCTGCTGCTAAACATGGCCGACCATGGATTTGCCGTAGCCGGTCACGATAAAGATCAGGGTAAAGTTGATTCGCTTAACACCGAATCAGGCGATTTGGAAGTAAAAGGATTTTTGGATGTAAACGAGTTTATACAAAGCCTTACCACCCCGCGCGCCATTATGATGCTGGTGCCTGCAGGCAAACCGGTTGATAGCGTGATTGCCGAACTTTCGCCGTTGTTGGATAAGGGCGATATTTTAATTGATGGTGGTAATTCGCACTTTACCGATACCAACCGCCGTGTGGAAGAGCTGGAGGCTAAAGGCCTGCACTTCTTCGGTATGGGTGTATCTGGTGGCGAAGAAGGTGCCCGCCGCGGCCCAAGCATGATGCCGGGCGGCGATAAAGACGCTTATGCCGTAATGCAGCCAATATTTGAGGCTATTGCCGCTAAAGTAAACGGCGAGCCTTGTGTTACTTACATTGGCCCGGGTGCATCCGGACACTTTGTTAAAATGGTGCACAACGGTATCGAGTACGGTATTATGCAGGTGATTGCAGAAACCTATGAAATTCTTAAAAAAGGCCTTAAGCTGGAGAATGAAGAGATTGGTGACCTTTTTGCCAAATGGAACGAAGGCCGTTTACAGTCGTTTTTATTAGATATTACCAAAGATATTTTTAAATACAAAGCTCCGGGCACCGATCATCTTTTGTTAGATGATATCAAAGACGAGGCTAAAGCTAAGGGTACCGGTAAGTGGACATCGCAGGTAGCTATGGATTTGGTAACACCTATTCCAACTATTGATACATCAGTATCAATGCGCGACTTATCTAAATACAAATCCCTGCGCGAAAAGGCAGCTAAATTGTACAGCGACCCTATTGAATTAAAAGGCGACAAGGACGAATTGATCGCGGCGCTTGAGCAAGCATTTTATTTCACAAGCATCCTTACTTATGCGCAAGGTATGCACCTGCTTACCAAAGCATCTGAAGAGTATAAATATGATTTACACCTTGGCGAAATTGCCAAGATATGGAGAGGTGGATGTATCATTCGTTCGGAGTTTTTGAACGATATATATAACGCTTACAGTAAGGATCAGCAATTGCCGCACTTGTTGCTTGATAGCAGCATCCAGGCATTGGTAAGCGAAACATTGCCTGGCATCCGCAAGGTATTGTCGGCAACCATTGCTGCGGGTGTAGCTACGCCGGGCTACGCGTCTGCGTTGAGCTACTTTGATGCTTTCCGTAGTGAGCGTATGCCATCAAACCTAACCCAGGCACAGCGCGACTTTTTTGGCGCACACACCTATGAGTTAATTGGCAAAGAGGGTACATTCCATACACAGTGGGCACCAGTAAAAGAGTAAATTAAAGTGCCGGAAGCCAGAGCGAGTTTCCAGAGTTTTTCTCTCACACCCGCTCCAAATTCTCACTCCAAACAAAAACGAAATGAGCAGTAATACCATAAAAGCCGAACCAACCATATTTATCATATTTGGCGGCACCGGAGATTTAAATTCGCGTAAAATTGCCCCGGCACTTTATAACCTGTTTTTGGACGGTTGGTTGCCTAAGCAATTTTCTATAATCGGTACCGGCCGCACGCAGCTTACTGATGAACAGTTTAAAGATAATCTGCATAAAGACATTGACCAGTTTTCGCGAAGCGGAAAAACCGACGACAAGAAATGGGAAGAATTTGCTGCAAACATACATTACCAGGTATCTGACGCTACCAATGCCGAAACTTACAGCGAGTTTGGCAAACGTATAGAGCAACATAACGCAGAGTGGAACACTAAAGCAAACGTATTATTTTACCTTGCTGTTGCGCCTAACTTCTTCCCTATTATCGCATCTAACATATCAAAAGCAAAGCTTGCTGAAGATAAAAACCGTGTGCGCATCATCATCGAAAAGCCTTTCGGGCATGATCTTGAAACGGCCAAAGAGCTTAACGAGTTGTTGAAGGGCATTTTTGATGAATGCCAGATATACCGTATAGATCATTACCTGGGTAAAGAAACTGTGCAGAACATTATGGCTTTCCGCTTTGCCAACTCCATAATGGAGCCTTTGTGGAACCGTAATTATATCGAACATGTACAGATCTCGGTAACCGAGCAACTGGGTGTTGAGGACCGGGGCGATTACTACGACGGATCTGGCGCTATGCGTGATATGATCCAGAATCACCTCCTGCAACTGCTTTGCCACATTGCCATGGAGCCGCCTGTAAGCTTTAGTGCCGATGAAGTGCGCGACCGCAAGGTTGATGTATTAAAAGCCATGCGCCGCTTTACGCCCGAGGATGTTCGCAACTCGGCGGTTAGGGGCCAATACGGCAGCGGCTGGATGAAAGGCAAGGAAGTGCCAGGCTACCGCGAGGAGGCTAAAGTAGCACCTGACTCAAATACCGAAACATTTGCTGCATTTAAGTTTTTTGTGGATAACTGGCGCTGGCAGGGCGTACCATTCTATGTTCGTACCGGTAAACGCATGCACCAATCGTCATCTGTAATAACTATTCAGTTTAAGGATGTGCCGCATTTGATATTCCCTACAGAGGCGGCCGAAAGCTGGCAGCAAAACAGGCTTATCATCAGCATACAGCCAGAGATGAGCATCCGTTTGCAGGTACAGGCCAAGCGCCCGGGTATAAATATGGTACTTAATGTGGTTGATATGGTGTTTGATTATAAAGGCACTTACACCAACCAGGCGCCAGAGGCTTACGAAACATTGATACTGGATACCATGCTGGGCGACCAAACGCTGTTTATGCGTGGCGACCAGGTAGAGGCCGCCTGGGAACTTGTGATGCCTATATTGAATACGTGGCAAAATAAAAAGAGCCTGAACTTCCCTAACTACAGTGCCGATTCATGGGGACCAGAGTCTGCAGAGGCTTTGATAGCCCGCGATGGTTACAATTGGTTTACGCTGCCTGTTAATGGTAAAAAATAAAGGTTATGGAACTTAAAATATCAAGTACCGAAAGCGAAGTATTAGAAAACCTGGCAGCTTTTTTTGCCGAGGCGGCACAAAAGGCCATTGCCGACCATGGCCGTTTTTCGGTTGCGTTAAGCGGTGGCAGTTCGCCTAAAAAATTGCATGAATTATTGGTTAGCAAATACGCTGATAAAATAGATTGGGACAAGGTTTATTTCTTTTTTGGGGACGAGCGTGATGTACCATTAGATGATGCGCAAAGCAATTATCTGATGGCCAAACAAACGCTGTTGGACCCATTGGGGATAGACCCGGAACATGTATTCCCGGTGCAGACTGCACTGGGTGCCGATAAAGCAGCACAGGCTTATACAGAAAGTATTGCAACCTATTTTAACGGCCACAGCGCAGCGTTTGATCTGATCATCCTTGGGTTGGGCGACAATTCACATACCGCATCTTTATTTCCATACACACCAGTTTTGCAGGAGGAAAGTGCTGCTGTAGAGGCCTTGTACATTGACGAAGTAAAAATGAATCGTATTACGTTTACAGCCCCGCTGATAAATATTGCGCACAATATTGCTTTCCTGGTTTACGGAAAAGGCAAAGCTGAAGCCGTAAAACATATACTGGAAGATGAACGCAATATTGAGCTTTACCCGGCTCAGCTTATCAAGCCGACCAATAATGGCAAGCTGCTTTGGTTTTTAGACGCAGCCGCAGCCAGCGCCTTAAGCAACAAATAAAAAAACGAAAGGCCTCTGATAGCAGAGGCCTTTCGTTTTTTTATAAATAAGTACTGTTATTTTTTAAGCACCTTAACCATCATATTGAAATCGGCGCCAAAGTAGCCCATCTTTTTCCATTCGTCGTTTGCGTAGGTGTAAGTGCCGCCGTTAAGTATGCCTATAGAAAAATAAGGGTTAGCACCTCTTAATGTTTTTACCCATTCAATTGCCGCCAATACATCTCCTTTTACCTGTATGTTGTAAGGCTCAAGATTTACTGTCGCAACGCTTTTGCCCGGTGCAATATGCCCTATGATATCCTGCTTTACATAATTTTCTCCGGCTATCTCTTTTGCAAACTCGTACACGTTTACCTTAAAATCAATAGTATCTGTGCGGCGGTTTTCTACAGTAAAATTAAGGCTTAGCAATTGCACCGGCTTTTTACCGGCATTCATTTTAATGCCTATCTGCTGGCCTTTTACAACAGCATAGCTTGAGTTTGATGAGCCCGTACGAGGCTTATTACCAATGCGTTTTATTTTGTCTTGCGCCTGTGCCGAAAGTATTATCAGCATAGAGAACGCTGCTGTAAATAAAACAGATTTTAAATTTGATAAATGTGAGGTCATATATGATTTTGTGTGATGATGTTTAAAGGTAGATGCTCAAAGTAGCAAATAGGTTGCACTTAAATGCAATTAATCAAGCATTAAAATTTTAGCTATATGTTGAAGCGATAAAATATCTCCTTTTAAACAAAAAGAGGCCGCTTAAGCAAGCGGCCTCTTTTCAAGGAAGTTATTACATTGGGCCGCCGGGGCCACCACCTGGCCTGCCACCGCCATCACCACCAGGGCCGCCTCTAAACCTGTCAGGGTTACCGGATGGGCTCTTGCCCGAAAATTTTTGCAAACGGAATGTAAATGTGGCCAGGAAATAACGGCCAAGCCTGTTCACGTTGCTTTGTGTTACAATGCTACCATTTGTTGATGTAGAGAATCCAGTATTCTCGTTTAATAAGTCATATGCTGCCAGGCGAATGGTACCACGATGATCTTTCAGGAAACGGCGCTCCACATAAACGTTTACAAGGTTTGGATTTTTGATGTTTACGCTGCTTGCATAACCGTAGTTAAAGGTTTTAAGGTAATCGTAATAAAGGGTCCAATCCTTCCAAAAGTAGTTTTTACCATTTACGCCAAGCTCAAGCACGCGGATATTTGTATTAGCCGAGTACAGGGGAGTGTTTAATGAGTTGTCGGTTTTATTGACCGTGTATTTTGCGGAAAGCTCTGCGTCGATGATATCAGTGATATTGGTACGGAACCTCACATTTGGCGCAAGGCTGAGTGTTTTGGCAATGTTTTTTGCAATTGCCGATTCTACATTATTTTCGTCAACAGACTGAGAGAAACCTATGTTGTTGGTATAGTTTACATTTCCACCCAATGTTAAAGTGTACTTACGCTCGGCCCATGGCTTTGAGTAAGTAAAGAATGCTCCCGCAGTGTAGTAACCGTCGGCATTTAAGTACTTCGTTAAATTGGTATTTTGTAAACGGGTTAAATCTTCTGTAGCGTTGGCCAACACCGCTGCAGAGAAGCGTGTTGGATAAGTTACTGTGTTTGAAACGATTTTGTTGTTGGTTTGATTATAGTTTAAGCCAATGAAGAAGATGTTGCCGGTTTGGAAACTAAAAGCATTGTAACGCAGCGTAACATTATTAGCAAATTCCGGCCTTAAGTTTGGGTTACCCTGCACAGGGTACAGCGCGTTAGAGAAATCTGTAACCGGCTGTAGCTGGTTAAATGCCGGTTGGTTTGCACTACCGTTATAATTAAACCTGATAGACTGGCTACGCGAAAAATTGTAATTAAACGTCGCGGTAGGTATTACGTTAAATGTTGTATTGCGGGTAGATACCTGGTTTATAACATTGGTTCCCGATAATACTGCCGGTTGGCCGGCAACACCCAAGGTATAATTATATTTTGATGCAACAACTTTATAGTTCAATCCGAACCTGTTTGTTGTAAACGTATAATTGTACTGATTACTTAGCAAGTTATACCTGTCATAAGCTCCATTAGTGTTAAGTGTATCGGTGAGTTTATCGCTTGTAGTGTATGAACGGTTAAATGCGTAGTTGATATCCAGAAAAGATATTTTACCAAGCGGCTCCAAAAACGACCCGTTGATGCCGTAAGTTGTGGTACGGCTATCAGTATTAATTACTTGGTTGGCCGGCGCTGTACCAGATCCGGTTGTATAGGTGTATATCGGATTATCAAACGTCGAATTTTTTGATGTGTTGGCATTGAAGCCAATGTTTAAATTTCGACGAGTGTTGCCAAATTTATGATTGTAGAAACCGGTTAAGCCAAAGTTTGGAGAAGTTGAGTTGCTTATTGATGTTGAAGTATAAGCAAGATTTGGTACGCCTCCCCTTGATGAGCTTACAACGTCCTGGCTATTTACATCCGTGCCTGCGTATGAAAACGATGGCGTAACCTTTAAATAATTAAGCGTATCTGGTTTCCACTCTGCATTAAACTCAAAACGGTGGTTGCGTGCCTCGCTGGTTTCATTGCTTTGCTGGTTACTTATGCTGGGTGTTTGAAAGTTATTTGTTTGCAGCGTAGTTGAGTTTGTATATGTGGTATTGTCTCTAAAGCTGTAGTTACCGTATACTGCAAGGTTTTTTCCCCATTGATCGCGGTAGTTAAGCCCTATTGAACGGGCGTTTGTAATACCATCCTGCACAACTGTCGACCCGGAATTGCCGCCACGTAAAGCATTGCCGCGGCCACCACCGCCGCCTCTGCCAAAGCCGCCGCCACCTGCAGCACCACCTGTAGTACCAAACGAAAAGGTGTTAACGTTCGTGTTATTTAGGGTTCCTAAAACTGAGATCTGCTGATCGTTATTAAATTTAAAGAACTTAACATCGCCCAGGTAGCGGTTATCATTATTTACACCCGGGTCTTTCGGTAGCAAATCCGATCCGTCGCCTGCAGTTGCCTGGCCAAAGTATCCGTAGTTTTTATCCTTGCGGATGGTAAAGTTCAATATCTTATTTGGCTCGCCGGTTTTAACGCCTGTAAGGTTGGCCTGGTCGCCATAATCGTCGATTACCTGTACGCTTTCAATAACATCGGCAGGGAGGTTCTTGGTGGCGCTTTGTACGTCGCCTCCAAAAAAGTCTTTACCGTTTACACGCACTTTCGTAACCTGCTTACCTTGCGCCGTCACTGTACCATCGCGGGCAACGTCAATCCCAGGAATTTTCTTCAGTACATCTTCTACCGGGGCGTTTTCACGCACCTTATAGGCCGATACACTGTATTGAACAGTGTCTTCCTTAAACACCACGGGATTAACGCCAACAATGGTTACCTGTGCCAATTGGCGGGTGTCAGATTTAAGGGCTATCGGGTCAAGCTGCACGGCATCATTTCCTGCAGGTAAGGTATAGTGCCTTATAATAGCCTGAAAACCTATTGAAGTTATAGCCAGATTAATTTTGGTGCCTTTAACTGTAGGGAAGGTAAACTTGCCGTTCACATCGGCAATGGTAATAACACTGTCGCCTTTGTCTGAAGTTAGTTTGATGTTGCTGCCCGGCAGCGATAGGTTCGTGGTATCAACTATAGTGCCTCGTACAATGCGCCCATTCTGAGCTTTTGCATCAAGCGCACCAAATGATACCAGTGCGATAAGTAAAAGTATATATTTCATAATTTTTTTGGGGTATGTGTATTATGTTGAGTAGTAAGACACATATGTTGTGCAAATGTTCAACTTATGATTGTTAAATATTTATTAATCATATCATTGTTACATTATTTAGCCGTTGCCTCAATGTGATTGTTACATATTAAACAAGTAAGCCCCGCAAAAGCGGGGCTTACTTGTTTAATAAATCAATATGTTGTATTGCTGTATTAATTGCTTAGGTGCAAAGCAGCAGCAACCTGGCTATAGTTTTTAAGGTCAAGTCCCGGGTGTGCCGCTCCCAATGATCCTAATGATGTGCCCGGAATAACAACTATCCTGAAATCGAGGCCGCTTTCATTAAAGTTGGATTTAATATTAACATAACCTACACCGTATGATGACAGGTACATACTGCGATCATTTTCGAAATATGGTAACGAGTAGTAGCTTGCTGTTGAGCCCGTGGTGCGGAAGTAAGCCAGCACAATACCTTTGTTAACAATATCCTGTGTAATGGCAGGCACTGCAAAAGTTGTAAAACCGGTAAGCAGTACGTTCTTATTGGTAAATATGTAGCTGCTGATGTTGGTTGACTCACCGTCTTTCCCATTTTGGCCGTTCTGGCCATCTTTTCCGTTAGCACCTGCCGGCCCTGCTGGTCCCTGCGGGCCTTGTGCACCTGTAGCGCCGGTTGCACCAGTTTGGCCGGTAGCACCGGTTGCTCCTGTGGCACCCGTGGCGCCATTTGCACCAGTAGCGCCGGTTGCACCCTGTGGACCTTGCGGCCCGGTAGCGCCGGTTGCACCTGTTGCACCGGTATCTCCTTTAACACCTTGTTCGCCCTGAACGCCTTGCGGACCCGGGTCGCCTTTTTTACCGCATGATGATGCTGTTAAAGCAGCAGCCAATAAAAGTATAGGTAAATGTCTAAATTTTAGCATATAGTAGTTGTGTGTTTTGCTTGCTTTTACGAGGGCGAAACCATTTGGTTGCAATTTTTTTTCGCACAAGGCAATTATATTATAAGGGAGACGGCGATACATTCGGCGCAAGTCGTTAACATTCGTTAAAAGTTAACTTAAAATAAGGCATAACTTTTGTTGCCATTATTTCGTTAAAAATTAAAAACAATTAACCTATGGATAATATAACTGTAAATCTCCACTCGAAAGTGCACAAGTGGATTGATGCTATTGGCTTCAGGCTCAATACTTCACAAACAAATGGTCGTAGTAAAATCACTACAAAGCACTATTTTTTTGAAACCTTTAATTTTTTCGAGAAAATTAAAAATAATGATACCGGTAAAAGCACATTTTTATGCTTTGATACCTATGGCGAAAAAATGAATGTGAAAAGCCTGCTCGATTTACAGTCAGCTTTTTTTGAAAATATCAGCCAATTAAAATAATAAACCGGCTGGTTGTTTAAAAGAAAAGGCCCCGTAAATGATTACTGAGCCCTTTAGTTTGATGCTTTTTTATTTTAGTAATTGATATCCTGCGTATCTGCTGCGCCATCGGCTAAACGCCCAGGCATACCGGCAGCTACATTTATAACAGGCCTTGTTGGATACAAAGCTTCTTTGATGCGTAAACGCAAATCAGCATAATGTGCAGCTGTTATAGCATCACCACCTTTTGGCAGGCTCGCGCTTATTTTGCTCAATTCGGTGCGTACCATCGGGCGAATATCAGACAGCGCAATATTCATTGGCGTTAAACCCATGTTTGCCAGTTGAGCAGATGTTGCACCCGGGAACGCGCGGGTAAAATCATCATTCAACAAACTCTTCAGGTTGTCAACATAACCGCGCTGCAAGTTACGTTTAAACTGATCTGCCTTACCTGCTCCAAAAATACCGCTGCGCAAATCATTAAACATGTTTGCAACGGTGTAGGCACTAGCGCCGTTACGCGTTTCGTTATCAAACATACGTGCCATGCGAGATGCGTTCAGTACGTTACCTAAAGCAGACACTTGCAAAGCCTTGATACGATTTATCACAACACCATTATCAAATTTGCTTAACTCGTTATTGTTTATTAGCCAATAAGGTGTAGTAAACACCTGCTTGTTTAAAAACTCAACGGCATCGTGCTGTAACGACTTGCTTACAAAACCATAAACAGGGCCTTTTTGGTCGTATGTTTTATAGTTCTCGTTCATGCCACCAATATTCATGGTAACATGGCCTATGTAACGGTTGTACTGGCCTATAACTTCGTTGTATAAATCGCGCAGATCATCAAAATCTTCACCTTTTTGGTACGTCCATTTTTCGATGTTCGGCAATATTCTCTTCAGATTAGCAATGCCATAAGTGCTTGCCTTCATCGCGTTATCGCCTAAGTCTTCATTTTGCAGGCGCGGATCAATTGAGGTACCCTGACGGCCAAAGTAATAAAGCGGGTTGCCGGCTTTTGCTTTTGTCCAAACATCAAGCATTTCTTTTTCCTGTTTGGCTGTTTTGTTACCAGGGAAATAACTATAGCCCCATTTAACCGACCACTCATCGTACTCACCAATTTGCGGGTACAAGCGGGTTACGTTATCGCCGGGTTGTGCAATGTAGTTAAAACGAGCATAGTCCATTATAGATGGTGCTGTACCGTGCTTGTCGGTAAATGACTTTGAACGTAACGAATCTACCGGGTAAGCGTAGCTCGAACCGAAGTTATGCGGTAAACCAAGTGTGTGGCCAATTTCATGTGATGACACAAAACGAATCAATTCGCCCATTTGCGCATCTGTAAACTTCGCCATGCGTACGTTAGGGTTAACAGCAGCAGTTTGTATAAAGTACCAGTTGCGCAACAGTGTCATTACGTTGTGGTACCAGCCTACGTGGCTTTCAATGATTTCGCCGCTGCGTGGGTCAGATATATGCGGGCCATAAGCGTTCTGTACATCAGATGCAAAGTATCTGACAACGCTGTACCGGGCGTCCTCTGTGCTAAACTCCGGATCTTGCTTTGCTGTAGGTGCTTCTTTACCAACAATTGCATTTTTAAAGCCGGCAGCTTCAAAAGCCTTGTTCCAATCATTTATACCTGCAATAAGATAAGGTATCCATTTTTTAGGGGTGGCGGGGTCAACGTAGTAAACAATTTGTTTTTTAGGCTCAACCAGCTCGCCGCGTGCATAAGCCGCTTCGTCTTTTGGCTCGAGCCTCCAACGGTGTATGTAAGCAGTTTGCTCGGCTTTTTGTGCGTCTGTGCCATAATCGGTTTGGCCCTGCCCAAAAAAGCCAACACGGTTATCCATAATGCGGGCCTTCATTGGCGTTTTCGGCAATAGCACCATCGATGTATTTAACTCGAATGTTAACGCCGCATTAGTATTATCGGTTGGCGACTCGCCTGCACGGTATGTTTTTAAAGTACGGGTTTCAACATTTACGGGGAAGCTTTTAATGGTATCAATGT
The DNA here is from genome assembly GCF_007846085.1 of Mucilaginibacter pallidiroseus. GTDB lineage: Bacteria > Bacteroidota > Bacteroidia > Sphingobacteriales > Sphingobacteriaceae > Mucilaginibacter > Mucilaginibacter pallidiroseus. The sequence continues at coordinate 462,398 of NZ_VOEJ01000002.1, read as the reverse complement.
ATGACCGGCTGGCATCAATAGATGATACCTTGTACATCTTTTTTATGTTATCCGGGATGCTGAGCGCAGCCAAGTCACCGTTGTAAAGGTCGGTAACATCTACCAATACGCCTGTGGTATCTTTGTTGTAAGCCTTGATATCAAAAGAAGCCAGTACTGCATCAAGGTTGGAGTTTTTAACCGATTGATACATGTCGCTTGTGCTGTCGGCAATAACCGAGTAGCTTGGCACGCGTACAAAAACCTGTTTGTCGCGGCGCTGCCATTTCCAAACCTGGTCATTTATTTGCTCGCCGCCATATTGTTGCCCAAATGATTTTAAGCCGGCCGGTGTTTTTACAAAACGTGTAACCACCAGCATTTCGCGGTTAAGCAAGCTATCCGGTATCTCAAAGTAATATTTACCATCAACCTTGTAAGTGTTAAAAAGGCCCTCATCGGCTTTGGTTTTGCCAACCAGGTCGCTAAACTTCTTGATGCCTTCTTTTTTTGACGGGCCCACAGTAGCGGTTGATGTGGTACCGGTGGCGGTGTTGGTTGTTTTTAAGGTAACCGTTTGGGCGGTTTGTTTTTTGGTTGCGCATGAACTTGCCGCTAAAACAGCAAGCGAAAAAAGCGCCGCGTGTAAGCATTTGCTTACCCGTGTGTTTTTAGTCATTTTGGGTTAGTTATTAAATTAATTAGTAAAGGCTAAAAATATGGAAAATTACAGTATTGCCCAATGCAATATTTCTGTTACAGCCACCTTATATCCTGCGCTTTAAAGTGATTATAACTTTGTCGTAGCGGTTATCGTGAAATATATCCAGCAATAAGGTGCGTTCGTTCCGAGACTTGAAAAAATTGTCAATCTCCTCAATACTCATCTTTGAAACAGGTTTAAGATTGATCGACATGATCTCGTCGCCTTTTTCGAGCCCGGCGTCAAAAGCTGGAGAGCCCGGAGCAACCCGGCTAATTACTACATGACTGTAATCTTTGCCCGTAGCAAAGTATTCAAGCCCGCTCATATCATACTCATAGGCTTGTTTAAATTGCTTATTAGCTTTTAGGTATAGCGAGCTGTTTGAGTAATCAAAAACCACATCAAATTTTTTGAGGATGCCAATGCCAATATTTCCGTCTCTTGCTATTTTGTACCTATTGGTAGTATCCGGGTCATCGGGGAACGATGTTAAAACATCTTTGAGCTTATAACGCCCAAGCGACAATTCCTTAACTCTACTAAGGTAGCCCTTAATGGGGCCATTGATGGCGACCCCAAGGTTTGCCACTATAAATTTTGCAGGCAGGCCGCTTTTTGCTATCATGTTTTCGAGCAGGAGCGGGTGGCCTGCTCCTAAATCTACAACAAACTTACTATGCGTAGTGTTGCCGTTTGGTAGGGTGATAAGGGTTTGAATATAAGGTTTTTTGTCTTCGATAGATAGGGGTACCCAACTGTATTTACGAATACCGCGAAGGTCTTTTGGCCGGCAAACCGTAACAGTGCTGTCCCTAAAACTCAATTTTACTGCCAGCGAATTAAAAAAATCGTATCCCACAATGCCATGAATAGGCATACCGGCATAACTGGATAAATTAAAGTAATCTTGCTTAAGCACCGCGGCTGCCACACCTTCGCTATGCAAGCCGGGCATTTGGATATCCAGCACGGATGTAACCTGCGCTTCGTAATCCTCGCCATCGCCAAGGCCCGATATCCTTATTTTACGCTTATGCGCTATGCTTAACGAGTCGACAATGCCCGGCTCTGTAATGATCATGATACCAACGCCGGTATCCAGCAGAAAATTAAACGGGCCCTTGCTGTTTATGCGCAGCTGTACAACCACCATATTGCGCACAGCCTTAAAAGGCAGGGTTACCTTATCGGTGCTATCATCAAGCTTAAAGCTTTGTGCAAATAATGCAGCGCTTAGGTAACAAAACAGGGCTGTAAGCAACAGGTGCACTTTCGACCGAAAATGCCTGTAAGCAAACAAAAGATTTATAATTGGTTAACCAAACATAAAGATTAGCCAATTATAAATCCTAATTTATTTTATAATAAATAACTGTTTAACAAACAGATATGCCTACTTCTTATCCTTTTCGGGCGTGTCGGTATCACATTTTAGCACACCTTCAAGGTCCGGATTTTGTAAAGGTAGCGCAGCCACTTTTTTCTCCACTTCTGTTTGTTGAATAACTACAGCGTAAGGCGCCGGTTCAATATGGCTGCCCTGGGCTTCGGCATATACCTGCGTAAATTCTGCGCCTATATACAAAATGGCTGCGGTATAATAAATCCACACCAATATCACAATCAGCGCGCCGGCTGTGCCATATGCCGAGCCCTGTGCCGTATACTGGATATACAGGCTAATAATGTACTGGCCGATTATAAATAATATCGCGGTAAATATAGCGCCCGAGCGAACGTCCTTCCACTTGATCTTAACATCAGGCAGTACTTTAAAAATAATACCGAAAAGCACACTGATAACTACCAGCGTAATGCCGAAGTTAACGGCAAACAGAAAACCTTCGCCAACTACGCCGGCTATGTCTTTACCCAAAATTTTTGGTAAAAAGGCAACTAATTTATCGCTTATGGCACTTATAACAAGGTTTACAAGCAGGGAAGCCAATAACAAGAAACCAAGGCTTACAATAAGCGAAAAAGACAGGAATCTGTTTTTTAACATTTGTACCCAGCCGCGTTTTGGTTTGGCTTTAACGCGCCAAATGGTGTTAAGAGAATCTTGTATCTCAAGGAAAATCGAACTTGCACCCAAAAGCAAAGTAACAATACTAATGGCCAGGCCTATGCCGCTTTTGCCTGCAATGTCTTGAGATTTTATTGTACTCTGTATTTGCAGCGCGCCCTGCTTACCAATGTAATGCTGTATTTGATCGTAAAAATCCTGGCGGTAACTTCCGTCTTTTAAAAAAATGCCTGCCAAAGCAAGTATCAACAAAAGCAATGGCGCCAACGAGAACACAGTATAATAAGCCAAAGATGCGCTAAGCTTTAATCCGTTATCGTTTGAAAAGCCGCTAAAGGTTGCCAAAATTACCTTCCACAACTGCTTAAAATATTCTTTACTCCAAAATTTCATATCTGTATAATAAACTTTATTTGTTGGTATCTTTACAAGTACATAAATGTGTTGTAATGAAAAACGCTTTTTGCTTTATACGCTTTTTTACGTTTTTTATAGCTGTATTGCTGCTTGGCAACCTGAGCGCTTCTGCTCAAAAAACCACCATTTGGGTGGTACGCCATGCGGAAAAACTAAATGCTCCGCAAAGCGATGATCCGGCGTTATCTGCCGAGGGTTTACAGCGGGCCAAAGACCTTGCAAAAACGCTTAAGCATAAAAAAATAAAAGCTATTTACGTAACCCGTTACAAACGCACCGGCCAAACAGCCAAGCCCCTGGCCGATGAGCAGCGTATATTACCTCGCGTTTACACTGATAGTATTAAGCAATATGCCAACACTATAGTTAAAAACTTTAAGGGCAATAATGTTTTAATAATTGGGCATTCTAATACAATTATGCCTCTTTTAACGGCACTAGGGGCCGAGCAGCCGTTTGAAACTTTAGCCGATGACGATTATGATATGCTTTTTAAAGTAACCATTAATGATTCGGGAAGGGTTGATTTAGATATCACCTATTACGGCAAAACTCATCATAGTACAGAGATGCCGGTTAAATACCAGCTTAATGTAGATGCCCAGCAATTTACCAGGCCAATAAACAGTTATTAGTGGTTAGATACCACAAGCAGATCCAGGTCTTTACAAGGAATATTAAACCTGTCGCCCATGTGTTTGTTGGTTAGATGGCCGTTGTAAATATATACTGCATTACGAATGCCGGCCTTTTGCCAGATCAGATTTTTCAGGCCGCCCATTTCGCCGATATCTACTAAGATGGGGGCAAAAATATTGGTAAGCGCATAAGTTGCTGTACGCGCCACGCGAGATGCAATGTTTGGTACGCAGTAATGTATAACATCATACTTGCGGAAAACGGGGTGTGTGTGGTTAGTAACTTCCGAAGTTTCAAAACAGCCCCCCTGGTCGATACTCACATCAATAATCACCGAATTGGGTTTCATGCGGCTTACTGTTTCTTCAGATACTATGCAGGGGCTACGGCCATCATCGGCACGGATAGCGCCTATGGCAACATCGCAGGTCGTGATAGCTTTCTCGAGCACTATAGGCTGCACTACCGATGTGAAGATGCGTGTACCGATATTATTTTGCAGCCTGCGCAACTTGTAAAGTGATGGATCAAACACCTTCACTTCGGCGCCCAATGATATGGCGGTGCGGGCCGCATATTCACCAACGGTACCGGCACCTAATATTACAATTTCGGTAGGTGGTACGCCGGTTATGCCGCCAAGCATAAGGCCTTTTCCTTCAAAAATGTTGCTGAGGTATTCCGCCGCTATCAGGATAGATGTAGCTCCTACAATCTCGCTCATAGCACGCACAACAGTAAGCGAGCCCCCCTCATCCTCTAAGTTTTCAAAAGCAAGTGCGGTTATCTTTTTGGCCAGCAGGGCGTGTAGCGTTTCTGCTTTTAAGGTAGCAACCTGCAGTGTTGAAATAAGCAACTGCCCTGGTTTCATCATCTCAATTTCCTCCATGGTTGGCGGCGCTATTTTGATGATGATATCGGCTTCGTAAACTTTTTTGGTGTCGTAAACAATCTGTGCACCTTGTTCGCTGTAATTGCTATCGGTAAAGTTGGCGGCCAGGCCTGCATTGCTTTCAAGCATTACATCATGGCCGTTATTTACCAGCAATGCAACAGAAAGCGGTGTAAGTGGGATGCGGTTTTCCTGAAAACTTATTTCCTTTGGGATACCAATGTAAAGCTTGTTTTTTTTGCTTTTAATCTCTAACATTGATTCTTGCGGCTGCATCATTGCCTGTTTGGCGATGTCAGAAAATCCGCTAACTTTCCCTAAGTTCATGATGATATGTGCGTACGTTTCCGGATGATGAAGTTAGTAAAAAAACGCGACTCGTCTGTTAAATGTTTTCTACAGTGATTTGCCGGCCGCCGTTATCTTGCAATTGGATGCGAATGCCTGTGTAACGATTTGGTACAAGGCTGGCAATTTTTTCGGGCCATTCCACAAAGCAATAGTTACCCGAATAGAAATATTCTTCGTATCCCATATCCATAGCTTCGCTTTGATCTTTCAACCGGTAAAAATCGAAATGAAATACCGGACCGCTGGCACCTTCGTACTCGTTCACAATAGAAAAGGTTGGGCTTGTTACTGCATCATGCACGCCTACCGCAGCGCAAAGCGATTTAATCAGCGTGGTTTTACCTGCGCCCATTTCACCATAAAATAAAAACAGGCGGTTGTCGGCCGCATATTTTATAATATCTGCAGCAGCGCTATCAAGTTCGTTTGTATTGTTAATATGGATTTCCATACCGAAATCGCTTATTGTTAAAGCGTCATTGCGAGGTACGAAGCAATATCGCTTTAGGCATATCGGCTATGCATGTCTGGGATTGCTTCGTGCCTCGCAATGACGCGTGGATTATTTTAAATATACTAAATACTATTTAGACCCATAGGTTACAATTGGGATGATCATTTCTTCTAATGAGATACCGCCATGCTGGAAGGTCTCATTGTAGAAATTTACAAAATGATTGTAATTGTTAGGGTAAACAAAATAGCTGTCGCTTTTGGCAAATACAAAGCTCGAGCTTACGTGCAATTTTGGCAATTGCGCATCATGCGGGTTGCGGATATGGAATACCTCTTTTGCGTTATAGTTCAGATTTTTGCCCTGTTTGTAACGCAGGTTGGTATTGGTATTACGGTCGCCTATTATTTTGCTTGGGTTTTTAACGCGGATGGTACCGTGGTCTGTAGTGATCACAACTTTAACCTGTTTGGTTGCAAGGAATTTTAACAAATCGAACAATGGCGAATGCTCAAACCATGAAAGCGTTAACGAGCGGTAGGCTGCATCATCGCTCGCCAACTCGCGTATCATCTGCATGTCGGTACGGGCATGGCTCAGCATATCAACAAAGTTGTAAACCACCACGTTCAGTTCGTTGTTCATCAGGTTATTTACCGATTCATTAAGCGCACGTCCCTCGTCAATGTTCAATATCTTATGATACGAATGCTTTATATCTTTACGAAGCGAGCGCTTAAGCTGGTCGGCCAGGAAATCGGCTTCATAAAGGTTCTTGCCACCCTCGTCCTCATCATTTTGCCACATGCCCGGATAACGCTTTTCCATCTCTAAAGGCATAAGGCCCGAAAATATGGCGTTACGCGCATATTGCGTTGCGGTTGGTAATATACTGTAATAAGTATCCTCGTCTTCGAGCCTGAAATATTCTGATATAATTGGGTTGATGATCTTAAACTGATCATACCTTAAGTTATCTATTAAAATAAAAAACACCGGTACATTATTACCCAGCTTCGGAAATACCTTTTTTCTGAACAACTGCGGCGAATTGGTAGGCGCGTTGTCGGGGTCTTTTAACCAATCAAGATAGTTACGTTCAACAAACTTGCAAAATTGTACGTTGGCCTCGGCTTTTTGCAGCGTCAGTATTTCGTGCATACCGGCGTCTTCAAGTGTTTCCAGCTCGAGTTCCCAGTAAATCAATTTCTTATAAACATCAACCCATTCCTGATAGCTCAGATTATCATTAAGTGTCATACCAAGCGTACGGAAATCCTGCTGGTAAGCCATGGTGGTTTTCTCGGTAACCAGTCGTTTATTTTCAGTAAGCTTTTTTATGGTAAGCAATATCTGCTTTGGGTGTACGGGTTTAATAAGGTAGTCGTCAATTTTGGAGCCAATTGCATCCTCCATTAAATACTCTTCCTCATTCTTTGTAATCAGTACAATAGGTATATCGCTTTTTATATTCTTAATCTGCGATAGGGTTTCAAGTCCGGTTATGCCAGGCATATTCTCATCCAAAAAAACTACATCAAAATAGTTCTTTTTAAACTCATCTATAGCGTCGTAACCATTAGTTACGGTGGTTACCTTATATCCCTTTTCATTTAAAAACAGTATATGCGGTTTCAGCAAATCTATCTCATCATCGGCCCATAATATTGTGGTGTCCTGCATAATATTTAATTTTACCACCCTATAACCTTTCGGCAGTATATTTTGTTGTAAAAATATAAACGATTAACATAAATTAACAATCATATTGCGTTGGTATTACCATAAATAGCCACCTTTGCGCCAACATATCATCTGTTTTGAATAAAAAGAAAATCATTAACGATCCCGTTTACGGATTCATCAACATTCCCTCAGAGCTGGTTTTCGATCTCATCGCACATCCCTACTTTCAGCGCCTTCGTTATATTAAACAATTAGGGATGACGCATTTGGTTTATCCGGGTGCCTTGCATACCCGTTTCCATCACGCCCTGGGTGCCATGCATTTAATGGGCACCGCTGTAGAAACACTTTGCTACAAAGGTATAGATATTACGCCCGAAGAAAAGGAAGGCTTAATTATTGCCATTTTACTGCATGATGTTGGACACGGGCCATTCTCGCATGCGCTGGAGCATACCATTGTGCAGGACATAAGCCACGAGGATATTTCCATTTTATTGATGGATAGGCTAAATGAGGAATTTGACGGGCGCCTTGGTTTGGCTATCAGCATATTTAAAAACACTTACCATAAAAAGTTTTTGCATCAATTGGTGAGCAGCCAGTTGGATATGGACCGTATGGATTACCTTAATCGCGACAGCTATTTTACAGGAGTATCTGAAGGGGTAATCAGTTCGGACCGTATTATAAAGATGCTGAACGTTAAGGATGATGTTGTTGCTATTGAGGAAAAGGGTATTTACTCGATTGAAAAGTTTTTGATTGCCCGTCGCCTAATGTATTGGCAGGTATATCTGCATAAAACGGTAATAGCCGGCGAGCAGCTTTTGTGTAAGATTTTTAAGCGCAGCCGCGAACTATCATTAACCGGTGCCCGATACCCGCTTACGCCTGCGCTTGCCTATTTTTTGGAAAACCTGATATCAAAAGAAGCATTTATTAACAGCCGTGAACATTTGGACACATTTGCATTGTTGGATGACACGGATGTAATGGCCGCCGTTAAGGTATGGGCCAATGCTGATGACTTTGTACTGGCAACGCTTTGCAAAAACTTAATTAACCGTAACCTTTACCACGTTGATATCACGGCCGGGCAGCCCGATGCTACCCTGATACAAACACTTAAACAAAAGGCAATGGATCGGTTCAACATCAGCGAACATGAGGCATCGTACTTTGTGTTTGATGACAGCATTCGTAACAACGCCTATAACAAAGGCGATGGTAATATACACTTGTTGATGAAGAACGGCAAGCTTACTGATATTACGCTGGCGAGTGACAATTCCAACCTGGAGGCACTGTCACGTACGGTGCAAAAATATATACTATGCTATAACAAGGAGCTGGTATAAGTTTTTTATACCTTATCCGTTAATATCCAAAACCGTATAAAACGCCCTGCAGGTTAAGTATATATTACATATTTGTTGCTTTGGGTTTAACACTATAAATTTGCATGATGCAATTTACCGCAAAGGATATAGCCTTATTGCTTAAAGGTACAGTTGAAGGCGACCCCCTTGCAGCAGTAAACCAGTTAGCCAAAATAGAAGAAGCTGGCAACGGATCGCTGTCTTTTTTGGCAAATCCCAAGTATGAGCAGTACCTGTACACCACCAATGCTTCAATAGTAATTATTAACAACAGCCAGGAGCTTACCTCGCCTGTTAAATGCACTTTGATACGGGTAGAGAATGCGTACAGCGCCTTTACTTTGCTGTTGGAAAAATATAATACATTTAAGCTTCATAAAGAAGGTATTGAACAGCCAAGTTTTATACACCAAACGGCAGCAGTTGGCACCGATGCGTATATTGGTGCCTTCGCTTACATCAGCCAGGGAGTAACCATAGGCAACAACTGTAAAATATACCCAAACTGCTATATTGCCGACAATGTAAAGCTGGGTGATAATGTTACATTATTTGCCGGTGTTACCGTTTACTTTGATTGTGTGCTTGGTAACAACGTAGTAGTGCACTCCGGCGCGGTAATTGGCAGCGATGGTTTTGGCTTTGCGCCAAATGCCGACGGAACTTACACCAAAATTGCGCAGATAGGCAACGTTATTATTGAAGACGATGTTGAAATTGGCTCAAACGCTACGATAGACCGTGCCACTATGGGGTCGACCGTTATTCGCAAAGGGGCAAAAATTGATAACCTTGTACAGGTAGCACACAACGTTGAGGTGGGCAGTAACACGGTTATTGCAGCACAAAGCGGCGTATCCGGCAGTACTAAAATTGGTGCCCGTGTTGTTATAGGTGGGCAGGTTGGTTTTGCTGGTCATTTAAACATTGCAGATGGCAGCCAGTTTGGAGCACAAACTGGTATAAACAGCTCTGTAAAAGAAGCCGGCAAACAATGGGGTGGTTCGCCCTATTTGCCATATAAAGATTACCTGCGTGCGCATGTAAACATCCGCCGTTTGCCTGATCTTGAAAAGCGTGTGCGCGAATTAGAAGATATCATAAAAGACATTAAAAAATAATGTTCAGTAATTCACCCTCGCCGGGATACGTGCCCACGAGCTTGTGAACCAATGAATAAATGACCTACATAAAATGAATGTGAAACAGAGAACTATTAAGGCGCCCGTATCTTTATCGGGCGTTGGTTTACACACCGGGCAAGCAGTTACCATGACTTTTAACCCGGCTCCCGAGAAGCATGGCTACAAATTTCGCCGTGTAGATTTACCGGGACAGCCCGTTATTGATGCCGATTGCGATAACGTTACGGATACATCAAGGGGTACTACGCTTACCCAAAATGGGGCAAGCGTAAGCACGGTTGAACATGTGCTGGCAGCCCTGGTAGGTTTGGAGATTGATAACGTACTTATTGATATTGACGCGCAGGAAATGCCAATTATGGATGGCAGCTCTATCCAGTTCATCAACACCATTGAAGAAACCGGCTTTGTTGATCAGGAGGCTGATCGCGAATATTACCATATCCCTTACAACATTCATTACTCGGAGGCCGACCGTAAAGTTGACATGGTTGCTATGCCGTTAGATGATGATTACCGTTTTACCTGCATGGTTGATTATAACTCGCAGGTATTGGGTAGCCAGCATGCTACCATATCAAGCATAAAAGAATTTAAAAAGGAAATTGCATCGAGCCGTACTTTTTGCTTTTTGCATGAGCTTGAGGCTTTGCTAAAGCATGATCTTATAAAAGGGGGCGATCTTAACAATGCTATTGTTGTAGTTGATAAGGAAGTTGACCAGGAAGAACTTGACCACCTGGCAAAACTTTTTAACCGTAAAGACATCAGCGTAGCGCCGCAGGGTATCCTTAACAATATTGAGTTGCGCCATCAAAACGAGCCGGCCCGCCATAAGTTACTTGACATGATTGGCGATTTGGCTTTGGTTGGTGTTCCGCTCAAGGGCCACATTATGGCAGCAAGGCCGGGCCATGCTGCTAACGTAGCCTTCGCCAAAAAGATAAAGGCTTTAATTAAAAAAGAGCGCAGCCGTAAACACGTTAAGGTTTACGACCCAAATATGACACCAGTATATGATACCGTGCAGATTATGGAAATATTGCCGCATCGCCCACCGTTGCTGCTTATTGATAAAATTCTTGAATTAACCAAAACACACGTGGTAGGCTTAAAAGCCGTTACCATGAACGAGCCGTTCTTTGTTGGCCACTTCCCGGGCGCACCGGTAATGCCGGGCGTATTGCAGATAGAGGCAATGGCACAGACAGGCGGTATACTTGTTTTAAATACCGTTCCTGATCCTGAAAACTACCTTACCCTGTTCCTTAAAATTGAAAATGCACGCTTTAAAGACAAGGTTTTGCCGGGTAGCACGTTAATATTCCGTTGCGACCTGGTTGCGCCTATACGCCGTGGCATTGCGCAAATGAAAGGTATTGGTATGGTAGGTGAAAAAATTGTTGTTGAGGCCGAGCTGATGGCGCAGATAGTTAAATATAAGTAAGCATGATACAGCCGTTAGCATATATACACCCGCAGGCAAAAATAGCCGATAACGTTGTAATAGAACCCTTTGTAACTATACATAAGGACGTTGAAATTGGCGAAGGTACCTGGGTTGGTTCAAATTCGGTTATTATGGATGGTGCACGCATCGGTAAAAACTGCCGTATTTTTCCGGGTGCTGTTGTATCAGCACCGCCACAGGATTTGAAATACCGCGGCGAGGCCAGCACCGTAACCATTGGCGACAACACGGTAATACGCGAGTGTGTAACGCTTAACCGTGGTACTGCTCTTGATAAAAACACCACTAACATTGGCAGCAACTGCCTGCTCATGGCCTACGTACACGTGGCGCACGATTGTATTATTGGTAATAATGTTATCATTGCTAACTCGGTACAGCTTGCAGGGCACATTAAAGTGCACGATCATGCTTTTGTTGGCGGTACATCTGCCGTGCATCAATTTGTAGAGATTGGGGCACATAGCATGATATCGGGCGGGTCGCTTGTGCGTAAGGATGTGCCACCTTATACCAAGGCCGGTCGCGAGCCATTATCTTATATTGGTATTAACTCGGTGGGTCTGCGCCGACGCGGTTTTTCTGCAGAAAGTATCAATGAAATCCAGGAGATTTACCGTATTATCTTCTTAAAGAAATACAACGTTACCAAAGCACTTGATATCATTGAAGCGCAATTTAACCCAACTGTTGAGCGCGACGAGATTATAAACTTCGTACAAAACTCACAGCGTGGTATCATGAAAGGTTTCGGAGCGGTATAGTTTTTGGTAGATAGCTAATGGTTCATAGACCATAGCGAGCTCTTGGCTAAGCCCTTATTGTTCCCAAATTTTAATAGTTCATTTGAACTCTATGAACTATTAACTATCAACCAATAACTATTTTGAACATCTCGCTGCAAAACATTGGTCGCCGTTTTAACCGTGAATGGATCTTCAGGGGGGTTGATTATACATTTGAGCAGGGTAACAGCTACGCCATTTTAGGCTCCAACGGTTCCGGTAAATCAACATTGCTGCAGGTGCTTAACGGCAGCCTTGCACCGTCTACAGGTAAGCTTGCTTTTGAGGATGGCGGTAAAAATATCGAGCCCGAGAATGTTTTTAATTATCTGAGCCTTGCCGCACCGTATCTTGAGTTGATAGAGGAATTTTCTCTATCAGAAATGATCGACTTTCACTTCAAATTTAAAAGCTACAAGCCAGGGGTTGATAGGGCAGCCGTTGCCGACATATTAAACCTGCAAGGCAGCCGAAATAAAGCTATCAGGTATTTTTCGTCGGGCATGAAACAGCGTTTAAAGCTTGCGCTGGCCTTTTGCTCGGACACGAAAATGCTCATGCTTGACGAACCAACATCAAACCTCGATAACCAGGGGATAGATTGGTACCTGGGCCTGGTTGAAAAATATAGTGCAGGCAGGCTAACCATTATTTGCTCAAACCAAGAGCATGAATATGCCTTTTGCGAAAATCGCCTCAGCATAACCGACTATAAGCCATAGTTGAGCACCGCACCGGTAAGGCAAAAATGTTGTTGCGGATATATCACATCTCAATACAAATTCCTAAGTTTGCGCCTCAATTATAATTAGATATGGCAAAAGCATCTGACATAAAAAATGGAAACATACTGCGTTTTAACGGCGAGTTGGTGCAGGTAGAAGAATTTATACACCGTACACCGGGCAACCTGCGCGCTTTTTATCAGGCACGTATGCGCAACGTTAGATCGGGCAAATTGGTTGAGTACCGCTTCCGTACAGATGAGGAGGTTGATATTGCCCGCGTTGAAACGAACGATTACCAATACCTTTACGAAGATGGTGACTCATTAGTAGTAATGGATAACACCACTTACGATCAGCATAACGTACCAAAATCATTATTTGGCGCACCGGTTAAATTTTTAAAAGAAGGCATGAATGTGATTGTTGCCTTTGAAAGCGATGAGCCTATCATGGGTTCTATCCCTGGTTCGGCCGAGTTGGAAGTTACCTATACCGAGCCTGCCGTTAAAGGTGACACATCAAGCGGCGCGCTTAAAAATGCCACGCTTGAAACAGGTGCCGAAGTTCGCGTACCGTTATTCATCAACATTGGCGACAGAATTAAAGTTGATACTGCATCAGGCTCGTATGTTGAGCGTGCAAAAGGATAATCATTATTCCTGAATATATAAGACAAAAGAGGCCGCGAATTTCGTGGCCTCTTTTGTCTTATGAGCAAGCATAGCTTATCAAACTTTCTCAGCCGCCGGGAAGCTTAGGTAAAAAGTTGTGCCCACCCCTGTGGTAGTTTCAAACCAAACCTTGCCGTTAGCATTCTCAATAGAGTTTTTAACAAACGCCAGCCCCAGGCCCGTGCCCGAGCTTTTGGTAGTAAAGTTAGGCTCAAATATTTTATCGCGCATGTTTTCCGGGATGCCGTTGCCGTTATCTTTTATAGTAAAGAGGATGTTTTTATTGGTAATTAAGTACTCAATATCAATTTCGCAACGGCGATCTTGCGGAGTAGCCTCAATGGCATTTTTAAGCAGGTTGTTAAAGCAGCGCAAAAGCTGGTCGCGGTCGGCACCGATAATGAACGGCGTGCCGGGTTTGGTAAACGTAATGCTTACATTATCCATCTGCTTAAAGATGATAACCGCCTGGTTAAGCATCTCGAAGATGTCAATATTCTCTATCCGGGTATCAGGCATTTTTGCAAAAGCCGAAAACTCGGATGCTATTGATGAAAGGCTTTCAATTTGCTCAACAAACGATTTGCTGAATCGCTCAAACTTCTGATCAAACTTAGGGTCTTTGTCCTTCCATGATTTATCAAGCAACTGCAAGCCCAACTTTAATGGCGTAAGCGGGTTTTTTATTTCATGCGCTACCTGCTTGGCCATTTCACGCCAGGCCGTTTCCCTTTCAGATTGTGCCAGTTTAATTGCGCTGTTTTCCAGCGCAGCAATCATGTTATTGTACTCCTTTACCAATGCGCCAATTTCATCGTCGCGCTCCCATTTAATAGGCTCGTTCTTTTTACCATAAATGGTACGGCTAAGGTTGTATTGTATAAAGTTTAAAGGCGCTGTTATTTGCCTTGCTATGATCACGGCAAACAAACCAATGGCTATAAAAACAAGCGCATAAACGTTTATCATGATGTTAAGCAACGAGCCAATTTGCTCGGTATAATCGGCCAGGTTGGAGAAGTATGGCAGTTGCAGATAAGCAACGGTTTGGTGCTTGCTGTTACGCACGGGGGTGTAAGCCGCTTTGTAAGCCAACCCGCTTATGTGCTCTTCACTTACGTATTCTGATTGCTGCTGCCCGGCCAGTGCAATAAACGCGCGGGTGTTTATGTGGCGGCAAAGCAAGCCGTAATCATAAATTTTAGGTTGGGTAGTAATAAGCGGTTGCCCTGCAAGATTAAACAACGTAACATCGGTTGAGTAGGTGGCCGCCAACTGGTCAAACTCCACTCGGCTTTGCTCAGTAATGTTATCTATGTTGTTAATCCAGTTACTTTCAAGTGCGGAGGTTATCTGCAGAATTTTGGACCGTATTAGCCTGTCCTGCTGCTCCTGGTATTGCCTGCTGATGGAGAGGAAGGTAATAATACCCACCATTACAAGGGTAACCACTACGGCAATGATTACCGAAAACTGTATACGCGTGCGGTAAAGTATGTTATCAAAACTTATCCTGAAGTTCCATTTAATGGTATCGTTGTTAACGTTAAATAGCCTCACACGTATCCATAATAAACGGATAAGCAATATCAACGCGCCAAAGGCCAGTAAAACCACAAAGAAAAATGTAAGTGCAGTTATGTTTGTCAGGAGCATATTTTGCTCCATGCTAACTACAATCATGTTGCGAGGGCCAGGCATGTAAATGAGGTGGCTGTAGCGTACAAAACGCTCAAACCATCCCGGGCGGGTGCTTTCGGTATTTTGTACTACGTACTTTTTTAGCGCGCCTTTAAACCCCTTATTGGTTATGTTATAAATGAATGTGCCGCTTTGCTCAACAAGCCGGTTATCGGCATAAAAAGCGTATGAGTAATTTTTGTACTCCGCATCAGCCTGCAGTTCTTTATCAATAAGCAGTTCAGGGAAGGTGCCGGGGGCAAGCAGCGGTTTCGATTTTAGTTCGATGATAAGGGTACCTAAAGTACGGTCGCCATCTTTTACCGGTAAAATAGCAAAGTAGCTTTGCGAACCAAATGAATCATTGGCACGATAAAAATAGTCTGATACCTTTATTGAGCTGTAAAGAACCAGGTCCTTAAAATTGTCTACAGAGTAATCCCCGTCTGACGATAGTGGTCGATCCTGCGCGTCGAAATCGTGTACCTTAAAATCATACCGCGACAGGTACCTGTCAAAATAGGCCTTTTGCAGGCGCATTTTTAAAAAAGCATTGTCGTGTTCGGTATCCTTAAAATAAGATACAACAGCAGCGTCAACAGTTATATCACGTTCAACGTTTTTAAATAATGCGTCGGCAGTAAGGTCGTCCGGTACTTCAAGGCGCTGTATGAGTAGCTTACGGGTTTCATTCTCTTTTACCGATTGAAAGTATGCCAGTTTAACCGAAGATATGAGCGCACACACCAGTACAATGAGCACAAATGATGTTGCGCCAAATTTTTTCCCTTCAAACAGGTAGGTGTAGCCTCTAACAATAACCAGTGCAGCCCATAACAAATAAAACAGGCTAAAATGGCCTGCATAAATTGTATAAATAGTTGCCAGCAGGCTGCAGGCTACAAATACCAGTGCCTGGTAAAATGCCGATATACTTAACGTAGCACATATGGTAAGCACAACTTCGGTAGCCAACACGAACAGCAGAAAGCTAAAGCATAGCATTAACACGCCCAAAAAGCTGTAGCCAGATAGGTTGAGTACATTGTTTACATCAAAGCTTATTTTTGAATTAAGCACCAGGCCCTCAAACAGGTTTAATAAGGCAGTTGATGTTACAAATAACACCAGCACACAAACCGCATAGATAAGCCAGCTTGCATATTTGCCCGGTAGGGTATTAATAAGCTTATTGCGCTGGGTGTATAAAAAAGCAGTGAACCAGGTTAACGCGAGCACGTTGAGGCAAAAATCGCCAAGGGATGGAAATACTTTGTTGGACGCGTATAAAGACGGACTAAAAAGTACAAGCGGCTGTGTAAAGCTTGGCCAGCCATAATATAGGTTGATAAACCTGAACAATATTATAAAGGATGCTAATGCCAATAAAGCAAGATATACCTGGTTGCGCTTATTGGCCAGGTAGGTAACTATATCATGTATTAGTATGCACAGGGTAATAATGGCTACTATCCATATACCTAATTGAAAATAGAAAAAGCGGTTGTTGACCTTGCCGTCAATAAGCTTAAGCGAAAACAGATAACTGCCTTTTACATCATGTACGGCGTATACGTTATGGTCGCTTATGTCGGCAATATCAATATTCTTGTCCTGCGATATAAACTTCGCAAAGCCGTTTTGCAGAAACTTGTTCTGTATTTTAAAGTTGTTTTTTACCAGTATAAAAAAGATGATGGTACTATTGCCACGTGTGTGCTTAATTACCTCGTAATTACCATTAGCATATTTTATAAAGGAACTGCCTTCTCTTATTCTGTCATAACTTTCGGGTACTACCTTGGCGCCGCTGTAGAAAGACAATTTGCCGTTCCTTAACGTAATGAACCAGATATTCCTGTTTATAGTAAAGTTGTTGATAAACGATATTGCCCGCGGATGATTAACCGAAAGCGACATCATATCGGCAAAAGTATCCGGGTCGTTTAGCGCATTGTAAACATAGTTTTCCTGCCCGTGCAGGTTATTTTCAAAGGCTTTTGCCGTTTGAGCAAGGTTGTTGGCAGGAGTATAGGTTTTTTCGACAACGGTTGCTGTAAATAAAAGGCTGGCAAAGAGCAAGCCAAGCAGTAAACGTATTTTGGCGGCAGTTGTCAATTGGGTAGTTGTAAGCTATTATGGATGTGAAAAGCAAAGCCATCCGCAATTAACGGATGGCTTGATAGATATTTATGATATCAACGCGCTTGCAGTGGCAACGTCGCGGTTAACTTTTTTTACAAGGCCCTGTAGCACCTTGCCCGGGCCAACTTCAGTAAATGATGTTGCGCCGTCTTCTAGCATGTGCATTACTGTTTGTGTCCAGCGCACAGGGCCTGTTAACTGGGCAATAAGATTTTTTTTGATCTGCTCAATGTCCGTATATGGTTTTGCATCTATGTTTTGATAAACCGGGCAAACAGGCTCGTTAAAGTTAGTAGCAACAATAGCCTGTTCCAGTTCAACCCTTGCAGCTTCCATCAGCGGAGAGTGGAATGCACCGCCAACATTAAGCTTCATAGCGCGTTTAGCGCCGGCAGCAGTCATTTTTTCACAGGCTGCGTCAACACCGGCAACAGTACCAGATATTACCAATTGGCCCGGGCAATTATAGTTTGCCGGAACTACAACATCACTTACCTGCTCGCAAATATCCTCAACAGTAAAATCGTCGAGCGCTAAAATAGCAGCCATTGCACCGGGTTGTATTTCGCAGGCCTTTTGCATTGCGTTGGCACGTGCCGCAACAAGGCGTAATCCATCTTCAAAAGATAGCGCATCTGCCGATACCAATGCCGAAAATTCGCCCAGAGAGTGGCCTGCAACCATTTCAGGCTTAAAATCATCGCCCAATACCTTCGCCAAAACAACCGAGTGTAAAAATATTGCAGGTTGCGTTACATTGGTTTGTTTTAGATCTTCTTCGGTTCCGTTAAACATTACATCGGTAATGCTGAAACCCAATATTTCGTTTGCCTTTTCAAAAAGCTCACGAGCCTGCTCGCTTTGCTCATAAAGGTCTTTACCCATGCCCGGAAACTGGGCGCCCTGCCCAGGAAATATATATGCTTTCATGTTGCCCCCTAACCCCCTAAAGGGGGAATAAGATTTAATTGTTATAAAATGATGCCTCACCTGCTCCCCCTTCAGGGGGTGGGGGGCTTAACTAAGTCTCGACGAGATTAAGTTTAAAAACTCTGTTCTTGTTTTTTCTTTTAAAAATTCGCCTGTAAATGCCGATGTGGTGGTTACCGAATTTTGTTTTTGCACCCCACGCATGCTCATACACAGGTGGCGGCATTCAATCACAACGCCAACTCCAATAGGGTTGAGCGTTTGCTGTATGCAATCGCGTATCTCATTTGTTAGGCGCTCCTGCACCTGCAGCCGGCGCGAAAACACATCAACCACGCGCGGTATTTTGCTTAGGCCAACCACATATCCGTTTGGTATATAAGCAACGTGTGCTTTGCCAAAAAATGGCAGCATGTGGTGCTCGCACATCGAATAAACTTCAATGTCTTTCACTATTACCATTTGGCTGTATTCTTCCTTAAACATGGCCGAGTTCAGGATCTCTTTTGCATCAAGATCATAACCATGGGTAAGGTAAAGCATGGCTTTTGCAATACGCTCCGGAGTTTTAAGTAAACCTTCGCGGTTTGGATCTTCACCAATTTCTTTTAAAACCTCATGGTAGTGGCCCGATAAATTGGCTATTAGTTCGGGGTTGTAACGGTCTATTTTTTGGTAGCCGTTAATACCTGCATCCCTGTCCGGGATTTCATCGTGATCTGTCATGGTTATTGGTTATCCGCCAAAGTACTCGGCAGAGTTGTTTTCAGTTTCATGCAACTTAACAGAGTGTAGAAAAACACCTTCGTAAGCTTCAACAGGCCCCTTTAACTGGTTAAATATCTCTATACAAAGCAGCTCTGTAGATGCCATTTTGCCTGCCATAAAATCAACATCCTTGTTGATGTTGCTGTGGTCGAGCTTGTCAATCACATACTTATGTATAATTTCCTTAAGCTCTTTAAGGTCGATAAGGTAACCTGTGGCGTGGGTAACCTCGCCCTTAACGGTTACAAAAAGGTTATAGTTGTGGCCGTGCCAGTTGGGGTTTGCGCATTTGCCAAAAACTTCGGCATTTTTCTCTGCGCTCCACTCTTCGCGGTACATACGGTGTGCCGCATTAAAATGTTCTCTGCGCGTTACGTGTATCATCATAGCAATTAATGGTGCAAATATACAAAACAAAAACAGGCCAGTTGTTTTAACTTAGCTGTCAAAAAAAGCATAATGCGAGTATTATTTGTTGCGGCAACGGAGTTTGAAATTCAAAATTTAAAAGTCAAAATTCAAAATATTGAAGACAGTCAAGACTTAAGAGTCAAGAATCAGGGATTGGAGAGCTCTCAACAATCCCCAATAACTGACAACAAATCACTAATAACTAATCACTATTCGCTACTCGTAACCGGCGTGGGCATGGTGGCTACTGCATATGCTTTGGGGCGCGAGCTTGCAATTAATAAATACGACCTGGCAATAAACTTGGGCATTGCAGGCAGCTTTGACCGCAGCATTGCCCTGGGTGATGTTGTGGAAATAACCCAGGATACATTAGCTGAATTAGGAGCTGAGGACGAGGAAACTTTTATACCGATAAACCAAATGGGTTTTGGCGAAGGCGAGTTTGTAGCGACCGCCAAGTTATCTGATTTTTATAAAGACATTGAATTAAAGCAAGCATCGGCTATTACCGTGAACACAGTTCATGGTAATGAGGCTTCTATTCAAAAGCTACAGCAACGATTGGCTGTGCAGATTGAGAGTATGGAAGGCGCTGCATTTTTTTATGTCTGCCGGGAAGCGGGGGTGCCATGCCTGCAAATCAGGGCAGTGTCAAATTATGTGGAGAAACGCAACCGCGATGCCTGGCAAATAGGTAGTGCCATTAAAAATCTGAATACCTTTGCGATGGAACTTTTGAATTTTTGAGATGAGTTGGTTTAAGTTTAATAAACTTATTGGCGTAGCCACCGCATTTATAATCATAATTTGCAATATACTTATAGGAAGGTATTTCGCGCCAGCAGGTATTTTGATGACTCCAATTGTAATGGCTATATGTACTTTGATAATAAGCCTAAACGGGGACAAATTTAACTCTTGGACGCACGTAACCTTAGTTTATTTGTTATTAGCAATAAACGATATCGGAATTAAATTATACGCCGGCGGGATTCATGATTTTGAAGGAATGGGTTGGATTAACATGATGTTGTTTTTAGGCTTAATGCCAGCAACGCTGCTTTTAGCAATCGGTTTAAAAGCATCGAAGTTTGTTGAGCGCACACCAATTCTGCTTTTTGTTGCATTAATAGCCTTTCATCTCTACACGTTTGGAGATTTGGGTATAGAAAGAACATATCTATAAAACTATGAAGTTAACTATAGGCTTTTCGCCATGCCCTAACGATACTTTTATTTTTGACGCGCTGATACACCATAAAATTGATACCGAAGGTTTAAAATTTGAGGTGTATTATGATGACGTGGAAACCCTTAACCAAAAAGCTTTTCGCGGCGAACTGGATATAACCAAACTAAGCTATCATGCATTTGCCTACGCGGCAGATAAATACGTTTTACTTGATGCCGGCAGCGCGCTTGGTTTTGGCGTCGGCCCTCTTTTGATCTCAAAAAATCAAGATGTCTCATATCTCAAATCTAACATCTCAAATCTAACCGTAGGCATTCCCGGTAAATACACAACCGCTAATTTTTTATTGGGACTGGCTTTCCCCGAAGCTACAAACAAACAGGAGCTTGTTTTTTCGGATATTGAAAACGCTGTGTTAGACGGACGTGTAGATATAGGCCTGATCATCCACGAAAACCGCTTTACTTACCAGGATAAAGGGCTGAGCAAGGTTATCGACCTAGGCGACTATTGGGAAAAACGCACAGGCTGTGCTATTCCGCTTGGTGGTATAGTTGCTAATCGTAACCTGCCTGATGATGTTCAGCAAAAGATAAACAGGGTTATTAAACGCTCAGTAGAGTTTGCTTTTGCCAACCCAAAATCGGGGCTGGAATATATCCGCAGCCACGCGCAGGAAATGAGCGAAGAAGTGATGTACAAACACATCGACTTGTACGTAAATAAATTTTCGGTAGACCTGGGGGTAGAAGGCAAAAAAGCCGTTAAGCTGATGTTTGATACCGCTCTGGAAAAAGGTATTATCCCAGGCATCAACGAAAGTTTATTTTTAAACGAATAGTCTACTATATCAACCGTCATAACTAACTTGTTTCGGCATCCCATTAGGATAAGCTTTGCGCTAACTTAAACAGTGAGATGCTGAAACAAGTTCAGCATGACCTATCTTTTCGGCATCTATTAAATAAGGCGCTCTGAACAAAACCAACATTATAGCACTATCCCAACTCCAGCATCATTTGGATATTACAACGCTCATAAGGCGAAGGTATGCCGCTTACTTTTTTAAAGCCAAGTTTGTGGTAAAGACTAATTGCCGGTTTTAATATCGTATTACTTTCCAGATAGATCTTCTTTGCATCTAATTCTGCGGCTTTTTCAATGGCAGCCTTGCCAAGCAGGTACCCAATACCCTTGCCTTTTGCCGCAGGAGATACTGCCATTTTTGCCAGCTCAAACATGTCATCACCCATTTTGATGAGCGCGCAAGTGCCGATGGGTTCCCCATTAAATAATGCAATTAATATGTGCCCGCCTTTATTAAGGATATAATCGTCCGGATGGTCTAAAGATTTATAGTCCGTTGCTTCCATTTTAAACCAGGTACTTATCCATTCTTCGTTAAGCTGTTTAAATGCCGACTGATGTTTAGGCAGATATTCTACTATTTGCACTTCGCTGCTTTCGCGTGATTTTTTCTCGTCCATAACCCGTTTTAATAAATCTTTCTGATCAAGCAGAAACTCCCATTCTTCAATGGCTTTCCAAATATTGTATTGTGATTGGGCCAGCGCAGTTTCTACAGCTGCATTTACATCCGCGTATTGTAGTTGTATACGCTGATTTATTTGTAAGCCCTCATCTGTAAGCACAATAAAAGTTTTGCGGGCGTCTGCTTTGCTTTCTACATTTTTTACAATCCCGGCTTTTATCATCTCTTTTACAATAGTACTTACGGATGGGTGAGAGTGGCCAATCTCCTGCGCTATCTGCATAATTGATTTATGCCCCGGTTCAGCCAAAGCATAAAATACCGGGAACCATTTAGGGTTCATATTAATGCCATATATGTCATAAACCTGCGCCGCCTGATCTGTTATTTTCTCACTCAAGCGTCGCAGCCTGCTGCCGAGCGCCATCTTCCCAGCCTTATCGTAAAAATCCATAAAAAATGATTACGTAATTAATTACGTAATTTAATAATTAATTTTTTGGAAGCAAAATCTTTAAACAAAAAAAGGGATTGCATCAATGCAATCCCTTTCCCTATATATTCAACCGGTGATTAGACAGTCATGATTTCTTTTTCCTTAGCTTCGGTAAGCTGGTCAACTTTTACGATGTAAGCATCAGTTAATTTTTGCACATCAGCTTCGCCAACTTTAATCTCGTCTTCAGAAACACCCTCTGGCTTCAGTTTCTTAATTTTTTCGTTAGCATCTTTACGAATGTTGCGAATGGCAATCTTGCCACTTTCGGCCTCGCCTTTTGCTTTTTTAACAAGATCACGACGGCGCTCTTCTGTCAACGGTGGTACATTTATACGGATAATAACACCGTCGTTCTGTGGGTTAACGCCCAGGTTAGCTTCCATTATTGCTTTCTCGATAGGGTTAAGCAAGGATTTTTCCCACGGCTGCACAACAATGGTACGAGCATCGGGCGTGTTTACACTACCTACCTGGCTCAATGGTGTTGGGGTACCATAATACTCAACCATAACGTCATCTAACATTGATGGGCTTGCTTTGCCGGCACGTATCTTATTTAATTCGTTATCTGTATGGGCAATAGCTTTCTCCATTAAAGCCTTTGCATCATTAACCTGTTTTTTAATGAGTTCGCTCATTTTTAATAATTTTCAACAAAAATAATAAAAAGTATCAAAGCCGCTCAAACAACTTTAAAGCGCTTAAGGGTTGTAACAAATAAATGCAGCAGCAGTTTCTTACCCGGATAATGGGTGCTAAGAGGCCCAAACTAAAAGGCAATAAAAAGCACGCCCCATAAAATGTAAGCGTGTAAAATACTAAAGCAAAGCACCCGTAGGACAGGCGCCTTGCTTTAATAGTGCAAGAGGTTTATTACCAACGGCTACCGCCGCCGCCTCTGTTATTATCTTTGTTGTAGCCACCGCCACCACCACGATTATCTCTTGAATAGCCGCCACCGCCACCGCCACCGCGGTTGCCGCCACCAAAACCACCGCTACGGCCACCGCCGCCGGTTTTTTTGTCTTCTGCCTGGCTAACAGCAATTGAACGGCCAGCTACTTGTGATCCGTTTAAGCCTGATATAGCACTTTGTGCAGTTTCATCGTCTGGCATTTCAACAAAACCAAAGCCTTTACTTCTGCCGGTTTCTCTGTCAATAATAATTTTAACGGTGCTTACTTCACCATAAGCTTCAAAAAGCTGCTGTAAATCTGCTTCCTGCAATGAGTACGGAAGGCTTCCTACGAATATGTTCATTAAAAATTAGTTTAGTAATGCCCAGGTTGTTGCCTGTCCATTTATTTTGTTTACACCAAATATAGAATAGATATTCATCACTTGTACAAATATTTTATTAAACAGCACTTTTTATTTTAAATAAAAGGAAAATTCTCGCTAAATATCACTCAACAGATATGATTTGATAGGTTTTGCCATTTAAATCGAATGAGTTACCGGGCGCAAGACCTTTTAACTTATAGCCGATTGGAGATGCGGGAGATACAGCTATATAGTTTTTCCCATCCAGCAGTATTTGCCCGGCGCTTATGGCCAAATAAAAATCGCCATTGTTGGTATAAACTATGCTCCCGGCATCCACCATTTGTGATGAACCTGTTGTGCTTGTGTGATTTAACGCCACCAAAAGCTTATTTGCCTCGTTAAGTTGGGCAAGGTTTCTGTTGGTTTCCTGCTGCATCATTTCACGGCCGGTTTCATACTTGTCGCCTGCGCTGCTTTTTGTGTCGTCATTGGCGGCTTGCTGGGCTTCCGCAATAGCTTCTTCAGCTGCAGCTATACGTTTTTGTACATATGCAAGGCACAAGGCATGCAGCTTTTGTTTTATAGTACTCATTTATTATAAAGGGAAATTGCAGATATGATAGAGTGAATTTTATAGTTAAAAAGTGGTGTAAAAATAAAAGCCCCGGGCACTCGCTGCCCGGGGACTTTCAACCTAAACCTTATCACAATTATAAGTGTGTTGCACTTATATTGATCTACTAACGCACGAGATGCGCCAATAGATACGCCAAACATAAAAAAAATTTACTAATGAGGCTGTAATTACATTAAGTATCACAAAATAGGGTAAAAAAATTTACAACATTATTAACAGGTGACTGTTGCGCTTTCATAGTTAAAATCGTTATAGGTATAAAACCCCAACTGCCATGATTAAAAAATTTATTAGCCCCAACCTTGAGAGCTACACCGCCACCCTGGTTCTATTGACAATTTTGGTAACGCTAATGGCTCTGTTTGTGATTGTTCCGTTAAAGTAAGCTTACATATTTAATTGTGTTGTAGCCAACAAACAAAGTATGCTTAGTACGGTTAATGTGTTTAATTAATATAATTACTAACCGAAAAACAAACACATTACAATGAACTTAAAACGGACTTTTGGAGCTATACTTACTGTATTGGGTATTATTGGCCTTATATATACAGGTATGCAAATTATTAACCACAGCGGGCAGGCAACAACTCAAATTGTTGTAGGGCTTATATCAATAATTTTCTTCTTTACCGGCATTAGCCTGGTACGTAACACTAAAGACGAAGCTTAATTTAAGTTTTGAGTGCCGCGCAAGATTTTGCCGGTTGATGAAATTTGCAATCCGCTTGCCTCAAAGTCGGTTTGCGTAAGCATTTTTATACGGGCGGCAGCTTTATTAAGGCTGTCGGGTACCAACCCACCTGCATGGGTTTGTTGGTATGATATAATATGGCCATCTAAAAAGTGGCCTTTTTTATTTAAACGTACTTTTAGCAGCGGGGCCAAACCGCAAATGCCGCTCACACTTACCGAGCGGTACGTGCAAAAGTTTCCTAAACTGTAAGCTATAAGCCTATTGTTATAAAGTTCCATTGCCCGGGCTACATGTGGGCCATGCCCTAAAACAATATCTGCCCCGGCATCAATAGCGGCGTGCGCAAAAGCATTTACGTTGCCGCGGCGCTCCCCTTTAAAACGCTCATTTGTGCAGCTTACATGCTCAAAGTCTACGCCTTCACCACCGCCGTGAAATGACACAATTACAATATCGGCCTGCTCCTTTAAATGATGTATAATTTTAGCAGCGTTTTTAGTATCCAGCAAGGGCACCGTTTGGCTATTAGGCGAAAAGGCGCAAAAGCCGTACTTAACACCTTTAATGGTAAACAACTTAGTGGGGTTGGTGCGCAAGCCTGCGTAGTGTATACCAAGGCTATCCAATATCCCGACGGTTTTTTTGCGCCCGGCAAGCCCAAAATCATTGGAGTGATTATTTGCTACACTTATTACATCAAATCCTGCATCTTTAAATATGCGGCCATAATGCTCGGGCATTTTAAAAAGATAAGGCTTACTACGGAAGTTTAGTTTCATTTGCAGTGCTGCGCCGCTGTCAAGCAACACGCCTTCCAGGTTGCCGAAGGCTACATCGGCTTCGCGCAGGTGTTTAAGCGCATATTTAAAACTGCCTTTGGCGCTATCAGGTGGCAGGTGCGACTCGTCCGGATATGCAGTACCCAGCATCATATCGCCTACAGCAGCTATTGTTATGGCACTATCAGGAACGATGTTTTCCGGTGCTGTTTCAATTTTAGTCGTATCCTTTTCGGTGGCTTTGAAGTCGCTGGAGCGAATGGAAGCGGGTTTGGGTTTGCAGCAGCACAAGCCAACAATGGTTAAAACCATAAAAGAATAACGGGTTGCAGTACGCATAGGGCAAAAAAAATCCCCCCATATAAATGAGAGGATAATTGTATAATTTAGGTTTGTTTAGTTCGCTGGTTCCTCTTTCGCAACTGCTGATGCCGAAAGTTCGTTTTTGAATGACTCGAGCATGCGGCCGCCTTTGTAAAAGAAACGGCTGTAATAAGCATCGTCAAGGCTGCTTACGGCAACACCCTTTGATGATGCGTGCGCAAACCTGTTGTTGCCAAGGTAAATGCCCACGTGTGATATGCTGCGGCTGTGAATCTTGAAAAATACAAGATCGCCTTCCTTAAGGTCGTCTTTGCTTACCGGGCTTACCATGCTAAAAATGTCGCGTGAGCTGCGGCGTATAGTGGTGTTAAATACCTGGCTGTATAACTCCTTTGTAAATGCAGAGCAATCAATACCCCTGCGTGAGCTACCGCCAAAACGGTAAGGAGTACCAATCCAATCATACACAAAGTGGAAAAGTTTCATGTTTGAAGTGGCAGAAACTGCAACACCCATGATCTGTGAAAGATAATCTTTTGCTAAAGATTCCTGTTCCTCTGCCTCTGATGGTTGTTGTGCTGGAACAGTTTTTGTTTGCGCTTGAGCAGCTAAAACGCTCAAAAATAGTGCAATAGCAATTGTAATTTTCTTCATTTAATGGCTTTAATCTGTCGAATTAGGGCGACAAATGTTTATTAAATCAGACACTGTGTCTATTGTTGGATACAAAACTATCCAATAATTTTAATTATCCAAATTTATTCGGCGATATTTTTTGGTCGTCAAAGTAAAAATTTTATCCACAAACTTTAATAAATCAATCGCTTCAGTTAATTAATATTGGCTTATTTGTAATTTTAATATGCCTGCATAATTTTTTTTCTCTGTTTTACGACCAGTCTTTAGGCGTCACCTCGATTTATTTCAAAATAAAAAATTTCAAACATTACCGTGTCGCCAAATCAAATTTTGCAAATGAGCGGCTTGCCAATGTGTCGGTTTAACGCGGTGTAACAATCACTAATAAATCTTTCCAACAAATTCGTTGCAGTTTCGGTTATTTGCAGGATATAATTAGATTTGCACTTTCCTCTCATAGAAATTTGTTTTTATAAATGAGTTCAATCGAAATAAATAAAGACACCTACCTGATGTGGTACGAGTCTATGCTATTGATGCGTAAGTTTGAAGAAAAAACTGGTCAGTTATATGGTCAGCAAAAAATTCGCGGGTTTTGCCACCTGTATATCGGTCAGGAAGCGGTGTTAGCCGGTGCCATGTCTGTTATACGCCACGAGGATAGCATGATCACGGCTTATCGCGATCACGCACACGCCCTTGCAAAAGGTACACACCCTAACGCTATTATGGCCGAGATGTACGGCAAAGCAACCGGATGCTCGAAAGGTAAAGGTGGCTCGATGCACATGTTCGACAAAGAGAACCATTTTTATGGCGGCCACGGTATTGTGGGCGGCCAGGTACCACTGGGTGCAGGTATTGCATTTGCAGAAAAATTTAAAGGTACCGACAATGTAAACATTGCCTACATGGGCGATGGTGCAGTGCGCCAGGGTGCTTTAACCGAAACATTTAACATGGCAGCCCTTTGGAAATTGCCTGTAATATTTGTTTGCGAAAACAATGGTTACGCGATGGGTACATCTGTTGAGCGTACTACTGCGCAAACAGATATCTATAAATTAGGTTTACCATATGGTATCCCATCAGCAGCGGTTGACGGTATGGACCCTGTGGCTGTACATAATGCAATGGATGAGGCTGTACAACGCGCACGCCGCGGCGAAGGGCCAACTTTCCTTGAAATGCGTACTTACCGTTTCAAAGGTCATTCCATGTCCGATCCGCAAAAGTACCGTACCAAAGAGGAACTTGAAAGCTACAAAGCAAAAGATCCTATAGAGGTTACCAAACTAACCATCCAAAAAGAAGGTTATGCTGATGAGAAGTGGTTTGAGGAAATCGAAGCTAAAGTAAAAGCACAGGTGGACGAAGCAGTTAAATTTGCTGAAGAGTCTCCTTGGCCCGAGGCAAGCGAACTGTACACAGATGTTTATGTGCAGCACGATTATCCTTACATCCGCGACTAATATTATTTTAATACTTAAAAAGATTCATTAAAACAGTATATGGCTGAAGTAGTTAAAATGCCTAAAATGAGCGATACCATGACCGAAGGTGTGGTAGCTAAATGGCATAAAAAAGTTGGCGATAAGGTAAAATCCGGCGATGTATTGGCCGAGATTGAAACTGATAAAGCCACGATGGACTTTGAATCATACCAGGATGGGGTGTTGCTTTACATCGGTATAGATGAAGGCGCTGCCGCTCCTGTTGATAGCGTTATTGCCGTTTTAGGTAAAGAAGGCGAAGATTATAAATCGGCATTGGAAGGCGAAGGTGCACCTGCCAAAACCGAGGAGAAACCAGCTGAAGAAACTAAGCCTGCTGCAAGTGCTGATAAGGCTCCTGCTGCAACAGCCGAAAAATCTGCTGCTGCAAAACCAAAAGCTGATACATCAAACATACCGGCTACCGTAATACGTATGCCGTTGCTTAGCGATACCATGACCGAGGGTACCATTGAGAAATGGAACTTTAAGGTAGGTGACAAAGTAAAATCTGATGACTCACTTGCTGATGTTGCTACGGATAAGGCGACAATGGAAGTTGTAGGTTATGAAGAAGGTACATTATTATACATTGGTGTTAAAGAAGGCGAAGCTGCAAAGGTTAATGACATTATTGCCATTGTAGGCAAAGAAGGTACAGATATACAGCCATTACTTGATAATGCTGATGGTGCCGATGGCAATGCAGCCGAAGCACCTGCTGCAGAAGAAGCGCCAAAAGCTGAAGAATCATCATCAGCGCCTGCTGCTTCAACCGGTTCATCAGCTGATGATAGCCGCGTAAAAGCGTCTCCACTAGCTCGTAAAATTGCTAAAGAAAAAGGCATTAACCTTAATGATGTAAAAGGCACTGCCGATGGCGGCCGTATCATTAAAAAGGATATTGAAGGCTTTACACCTTCAACCAAACAAGTACAGGAACAAGCTGCCGCTAAACAAGAGGCTGCACCTGCACCTGCTGCTAAAGCCGACAAAGCGCCAATTGTATTGCCGACATTTACAGGCGAAGAGAAATTTAGCGAAAGGCCTGTTACGCAAATGCGTAAAGCCATTAGCCGCAGATTATCTGAGAGCTTGTTTACTGCTCCGCACTTCTATGTTACCATGTCTATCGATATGGACCAGGCAATTGCTGCCCGTGGTAAAATGAACGATGTTGCGCCGGTTAAAATATCATTTAACGATTTTGTAGTTAAAGCTGTTGCAGTTGCCTTAAAACAACACCCTGCTATTAACTCATCTTTCCAGGGTGATAAGATCCGCACCAACGAGCATGTACACATTGGTGTAGCTGTAGCAGTTGATGAAGGCTTGCTGGTACCGGTAATAAAATTTGCCGACGGTAAATCACTAAGTCATATATCTTTAGAGGTTAAAGACTTTGCCGGTAAAGCCAAATCTAAAAAATTACAGCCAGCCGAAATGGAAGGCTCAACATTTACCATATCTAACTTAGGTATGTTTGGTGTTGATGAGTTTACAGCTATTATTAATACACCAAATGCTTGTATCCTTGCAGTTAGCGGTATACAGCAAGTACCTGTTGTTAAAAATGGTGCTGTGGTACCGGGTAATGTTATGAAGGTTACCCTAAGTGCCGATCACCGCGTGGTTGATGGTGCCCTGGCTGCTGCATTCCTGCAAACTTTAAAGCAATTGCTTGAAGAGCCGGTTAGGTTATTGATATAATTCATTTTAAAGGATTAAATATTAAAAAGCGATGGGTTTTACCCATCGCTTTTTTTGTGGGCAAATTCTTTTACCAACCCGCACGTTTTATTTTTATCTTAGCATTGCCTGGTCGGTAATCATAAGCAATCTGCCGGGCACCTGAACTTTGCCTGCTGCCTAAGCTGGCATAAACATCACAAACATGCCAAATTGTACAAATTGCCATACCGAAGTTAGCCAGAAATACTGTGGAAATTGCGGGCAAGCCGTGGTGCTGAAGCGAATTGACGGACACTATATAGCTCATGAAATTGAACACGTTCTGCACTTTGAGCGTGGGATATTATATACTGTTAAAGAGCTCCTGATAGCCCCCGGGAAAACCGTGAGAAATTTTATAGATGAAGACAGAAGCCGTTTAGTAAAGCCCATCATCTTTATCATCATCACTTCTCTTATATACTCCGTAGTGAACCACTTTTTCCATATCGAGGAAGGGTACATGCAATTTAAAGAGGAACATAAATCTACAACCGGTTACATTTTTAAATGGGTGCAGGATCATTATGGTTACGGCAATATTATAATGGGCATTTTTATAGCCTTATGGATAAAGATTTTTTTCAGGAAGCATAAGTACAATTTCTTTGAAATACTTATCCTGCTGTGCTTTATTATAGGAATGGGTATGCTCATTTTTACTGTGTTTGCAATTGCACAGGGTATAAGCCACATTAAACTAATGCAGTATGGCGGCTGCCTGGGTATAATTTACTGCGCCTGGGGCATTGGCCAATTTTTTGAGAAACGTAAGATAGGTAGTTATGTAAAAGCTTTTTTTGCTTATGCCTTTGGTATGATTACATTTATGCTTGTTGCTTTAGCGGTGGGTACCACTATCGATATGTTTATAAAACACTAAGCTTCTAATACGGTTGATAGTTTATTATGATATATGCCATTCTTGTTATCGCCGTAATAATAGGTGTTTTCTTTATCCGCCCAAGTAAAACCAAAAACGCTTCTGAAGTAATAGTAAACGATGAACGTAAACAATTACTAAATCAGCATATCGAGTTTTATCAAAAGCTATCTGATGCTGATAAATCCACTTTTGAAAGCAAGATTGAGCAGTTTTTTAACGACGTTAATATTGAAGGTGTTGGCCTGCAAGTAACAGACCTGGATAGGCTTATGATTGCATCAAGCGCGGTGATACCCATCTTTGGTTTTAAGGACTGGCGCTTTCGCAACGTAACCAACGTATTGCTTTACCCCGACACTTTCGACAAAGATTTTCAATACGAAGAGAGCACCGACCGCAACATCATGGGTATGGTGGGCAGCGGATACATGAACGGGCAAATGATTTTATCTCGAGCTGCATTAACAAAAGGGTTCTCAAAGCAATCGGGCATGAGTAATACCGGCATCCACGAGTTTGTGCACCTTATTGATAAAAGCGACGGCGCTACCGACGGTGTGCCGGAAGGCTTTTTGCCACATGAGTACGTTGAACCCTGGGTGCGAATGATGCACAAAGATATTCATAAAATAGAGGCTGGTAAGTCTGACATTGACGTGTATGCTTCCACAAATGAAGCTGAGTTTTTCGCCGTAGTATCTGAATATTTTTTTGAAAAGCCTAATCAATTCCAAACAAAGCACCCCGAGCTTTACGATTTGCTAAGCAAAACCTTTGGCCAGGATCCGGCTGAGTAGAGGTAATCGGTAGCTAAATCGAAATTTATTTCATCACACTGATCTTTTTGAATGCTTGTTAGATATATTGAGAAAGTGCCTCTGGTACAACTCATTAGAGTAAATTTAACAGTAGGGTTATGAAATAATTATTATAATATCTGAAAATAATTTTCATTAAAGGTGAATTTTCGAAATCCGGGCCTAAAATAATATCGTTTGTATGTGGAGATAAGAACCGAATATACTAGATGAAAAATATGGCATTTAAAGTTAAAGCCGTAGCGGCCAACATTAGAAATAAACGCGAAGAACTCAATTACACACAAGAATACCTGGCTGCAAAACTCAGCATATCGCAAAACGCATACAGCAAAATTGAACTTGGTTACACTAAGATCACCGTTGAACGCTTGTTTCAAATTGCTGAAATCTTAGAGACAGACCTGATGGAACTCATCAATACAGACAAAGCAGAAGCTGCTTAAAAAATACGTTTGTATCGGCAACGCAATTATATTTGCACTCTTGAATCCTCGCGGTATGAACAGTGCAGATATAATTGATAAAACAGTTACTTACGTTAAACAAACCCTTCAGGATGCTGAAGGCGGCCACGATTGGTGGCATATAAACCGTGTTTGGATTAACGCAAGGCGCATTGCCGAAGCAGAAGACTGCGACACCCTCACAGTTGAACTTGCCGCATTATTGCATGATATTGCCGATAGTAAATTTCATAATGGTGACGAAGAAATAGGCCCCGCTACAGCCGGTACATTCCTCAGTAGTATCAACGTCGATGAGCACATTGTGGCGCATGTTCAGCAAATCATCAGGCACATGTCTTTTAAGGCGAGCTTTGATAAAGCCTCATTTCAATCAAAGGAACTTTTTATTGTGCAGGACGCCGACAGGCTTGATGCCATTGGTGCTATTGGTATAGCAAGGGCCTTTACGTATGGCGGTTTTAAAAACCGCGAAATATACAATCCGGAAATTGAGCCTAACCTGAATATGACCAAAGAGCAGTATAAAAATACAACTGCCCCAACCATTAACCATTTCTATGAAAAGCTGCTGCTGCTGAAAGATAAAATGAATACCGATACAGGTAGGCAAATGGCGCAGCAAAGGCATATATTTATGCACGATTTTTTAACCCAGTTTTACAGCGAGGTTAGATAGTCGTTTTTTTATTTATACCCCTTCAACATAACTTTTAACATGAACAAGCCCCTATTTGTGTTAGTAACACTGCTTTGTACAGCAAGCTTTGTACGCGCGCAAGACAGTGCCGCTAAACAGCAAAACTTTAACTACCATTTCCAGCAAACAGTAATTACGCAATTTAAACCAGGATTTAGCGCGCCCTATACTGGTGCAAACAGCTTAACAACCGGTAAGGAAACTCAATCATCACTCACTACAACATTTTTTGGCGGTGCCAGGTTATGGAAAGGTGCCGAAGCATATTTTAACCCGGAGCTTTCGGGCGGTTCGGGGCTTAGCAAAACGCTTGGTATAGCGGGTTTCCCTAACGGCGAAACATTTAGGGTAGGTGCCGCGGAGCCTAAAATTTATATTGCACGTTTATATTTCACACAAAACTTTGAGTGGGGCGATGATAAAGAATACCAGGCCGACGATGTAAACCAGTTAGCCGGCTTGCGCAGCAAACGGTATTTTAAAGTAACTGTAGGAAAGTTTGGCATGGCCGATTTTTTTGACGGCAATGAGTTTAGCCACGATGCCCGCTCGCAATTTATGAATTGGGCTTTAATGGATAATGCCGCCTGGGATTACCCTGCCAACACACGTGGTTATGTAATGGGTGTCATGGCCGAGCTTGGGCAGCCAACCTGGGCTTTGCGCGCCGCCTTTACCATGACCACCACCACCGCCAACGGCGCCATATGGGATGAGCGCATTGGCCGAGCCAACACCATGACGCTTGAATATGAAAAGCGCTACCAGCTTAACGGTTATAATGGTACGGTACGCCTGTTAGGCTTCCGCAACAATGGTAAAATGGGCCGTTACCGTGAGGCTATTGCCGCCAACCTAACAGCACCTGTTATTGATACCAACCTTACCTATGGTAAGCACAAATATGGCTTTGGCGTAAGTGCCGATCAGTATCTTACCAAAAACTTCGGTGTATTTGCCAAGGCCAGCTGGAACGACGGCCATACCGAAACATGGGCCTTTACAGAGATTGACAGATCGGTAAGTTTGGGTGCCGTATTAAAAGGCGCATCCTGGAGACGAGAGGATGATGAGCTTGGCCTTGCCTTTGTTGGTAACGGTATATCGGGCCCGCACCGCGATTATCTGGCTGCCGGTGGTTACGGCTTCATTATTGGCGATGGCCGTTTAAACTACGCTACAGAGTTTATCACTGAAGTTTACTACAAGGTAAACGCCTACCAAAAAAAGCTATGGCTCTCGCCCGATTATCAGTTTATAGTCAACCCGGCTTACAATAAAGACAGGGGGCCGGTAAACGTATTCTCGTTGCGTGCGCATGTAGAATTTTAGCGATATCCACATGCGGTCGAAAATTGGTACCTTATAAATTTTTCGATTTGATAACGGTAATTTAACATCAACGCGCTCAGGCTATTTAGTGTAAGTTTCAATACAAATATTACCTTTACAAATATGAACCTTCGTGTACTGGTATTGATCAACTCGGCTGCGGTTGCCATAAGCCTTTCTGCTGTAAATTATTATTTTCAACACAAGTGGTATGATATGATGATTACCTTTTTAGTAACACTCATCAGCAGCTATATTGTGTTTTATTACCTCATAGAAAAATACATTTATTCAAAAATAAAGCTGATATATAAACTTATTCATAACCTTAAACTTGGCCGCGACCTGCGCGATGCTTTGGGCGAACATGTAACTGCCGATCCAATAAATGATGTGGAGCAGGAAGTGAAAGAATGGGCCCGTTTAAAAAAGATGGAAATTGACGATCTGAAAAAGCAGGAGAAGTTTCGCCGCGATTTCTTATCAAATATCTCGCACGAGTTTAAAACACCACTTTTTGCCATACAGGGTTACATCGAGGCGCTGCAGGATGATGATTTGGAAGACAAGGACCTTGCGCACCAGTTTTTAAACAAGGCATCAAAAAATGTTGACAGGCTAAGCTATCTTATCAAAGATCTGGATGAGATTTCAAAACTCGAGTCGGGCGAGATACCTATCAATTATACCAAATTCAGGATCAATGATCTTGTAAAAGAAGTGATGGATTCGCTGGAGTTTAAAGCGAGCCAGCACAATATTAAAATGATTTTTAAGCAAAAGTATGATGAAGGTATTTTTGTTAACGCCGACAGGCAAAAGATACAGCAGGTACTTGTAAACCTTATCGACAACTCATTTAAATACGGTAAAGACGGCGGCAGCACAGCCATCAGCATATTCACCCTGCACGACCAGGTTTTGGTAGAAGTTACCGACGACGGTATAGGCATTGAAGAAAAATTTTTACCGCGTTTATTCGAGCGTTTTTTCCGTACAGATACGAGCCGTTCGCGACAGATTGGTGGCTCTGGCTTGGGTTTGGCTATTGTAAAACACATTATAGAGGCACACCAGCAAACAATTAATGTGCGTAGCACCGAAGGTTTAGGATCAACTTTTGGATTTACATTACAAAAAGCCAAGCAGTCTTTACCTTTTCCAAACATCCCGGCGTTAAAAAGTTAACATTAACTTAACATAGCAAGCGTACCTTTACGGCAAATTAATGTAGACGATGTCACTAAACAGCATTTTCCAGTATTTTGTACCAAAGGATAAAAAAATATTTTTCCCTTTATTTGAGCAGGCAGCAAATAACGTTATTGTTATGTCCACCATTTTGGTTGAGGCTGTTAACACAAAAAGCGATAGCAATCGTGAAGAACTGTTCAGGCAGATAGATAAGCTGGAAAATAAAGGCGATGAGCTTACCCACCAGATTTACCTTGAATTGGGTAAAAACTTTATAACACCATTTGACAGGGAAGACATTCACTCATTGGCTACAGCCATTGATGATGTAGCCGACTACATACAAGGTGCTGCAAATCGCATGAGCCTTTACAGGATTGACGATTACAACGAGCATATCCGCAAACTATCTGAATTGGTTTTACAGGGCGGCAACGAGCTTGAAAAGGCCGTTCGCGAACTGAAAGACCTGCGTAACGTGCGTGCTATTGCAGATTCATGCATCCGTATAAACAGCGTGGAAAACCAGGCCGACTATGTGTTTGACCGTGCCGTGGCCGATTTGTTCCTTTACGAAACAGATGCTATACGCCTTATCAAATACAAAGAAATATACGCCGCTTTAGAAACCGCTACAGATATGTGCGAAGATGCAGCTAACGTAATGGAATCTATTTTAGTTAAAAACGCTTAAGCAAATTAACCTTTATTAAATGGTTACTATCCTTCTTGTCGCTGTAGTTTGCCTTGCTATAATTTTTGATTTCATCAACGGTTTTCACGATGCTGCAAACTCTATTGCAACTATTGTATCAACCAAGGTGTTAACGCCGTTTCAGGCGGTGCTTTGGGCAGCATTCTTTAACTTTTTGGCTTACATAGCTGTACGATACTGGGGCTTTCATGGGGGCAATTTTGAGGTAGCTAATACGGTTGCCAAAACAGTACTTCTTCAATTTATCAATATCCACGTGGTACTTGCCGGCCTTATAGCTGCTATTACCTGGAATTTAATTACCTGGTGGTTTGGTATCCCATCCAGCTCATCACATACGTTGATTGGTGGCTTTGCAGGCGCCGGCATGACTAACGCTTTGTTTATGGGGGCCAATGCCTTTAACGCGGTAAACGGCTCGGTAGTGATAAAAACAGTTGCGTATATCTTCCTTGCGCCGTTTATAGGTTTGTTTATTGCTTACGTGGTAACCATTATCATTTTACACATCTGCAAAAATGCCCGTCCTGCCAAGGCCGAAAAATGGTTTAAAACCGGCCAGTTGATATCATCTGCAGCTTTAAGCTTTGCACATGGTGGTAATGATGCGCAAAAGGTAATGGGTATCATTTACGTAGCGCTGGTTTCTCAGCAGGTTATTACCGAAGGCACTCCAATGCCTAACTGGATCCCTATTGCCTGCTATAGCGCTATTGCGTTGGGTACCATGTCTGGCGGTTGGAAGATCGTTAAAACAATGGGTACCAAAATAACCAAGGTTACTCCGCTTGAGGGTGTTGCTGCCGAAAGTGCAGGTGCTATTACCTTGTTTATTACAGAAAATTTTGGTATCCCGGTATCGACTACACATACAATTACCGGCTCAATCATCGGTGTTGGCTTAACAAAACGTGTGTCAGCAGTGCGCTGGGGCGTAACCATTAACTTGGTGTGGGCCTGGATTATTACTATCCCTATTTCTGCTTTATTAGCGGGTTTGGTGTATGCGCTGGTTCGTAACTGGTAACTAGCCGTATTTTGGCGCTTAATTTGTATGGGGAATCGTATGAAAAAAGCGCTACTAATTATCCCATTTTTTTGCCTGATCCTATCCAGCTGCGATACACTGAGCCAGGTGGCACAAACTACCGTTAAACAATCGGCTAACCCAACCTCGCTCGAAATGAGCAGCGGGCTCAAGCAAGCACTTGAATTAGGTACAGGTAAAAGTGCCGATCAACTATCGGCCGTTAATGGTTTTTTCGGCAATGCAGCTGTCAAAATACTGTTCCCACCAGAGGCACAGAAAGTTGAAAAAACGTTACGCAGCATTGGCCTTGGTAAACTGGCCGATAACGTTGTGCTTTCCCTTAACCGTGCCGCTGAGGATGCTGCCTCGCAAGCCAAGCCTATCTTTGTGAGTGCTATTAAGCAAATGACCATTCAGGATGTAACCAACATATTGCTGGGCAGCCAGGATGCCGCAACCAACTATTTTAAACGCACCACCACCCAGCAATTAACAGATAAGTTTGAGCCGATAGTACAAGCCAGCCTCAACAAAGTTGGTGCAACACGCTACTACACCGATGCAGCCAATACGTACAACAGGGTGCCGCTGGTAAAAAAGGTAAACCCGGATATCAAGAACTATGTTACACAAAAAGCTATCGACGGCCTGTTTGTGGTAATTGCTCAGGAGGAACTAAACATTCGCCAAAACCTTTCGGCGCGCACTACTCCATTACTACAGAAGGTATTTGGTTACTACGATAAAGTCAAGAAATAAATTGTGCTTCCTGATGTATTCAGGGAGGGTTCTATCTTTAGCATATTGGGGGATGCCTTTGTCCAGTCATGCCGAATTAATTCGGCATCTCATATAAAGTCGAATTAAAAGGCTTGTGAGATGCTGAAATAAATTCAGCATGACCTTTGTATTTAATATACTTGTAGCAGGTTACGAGTAAAGCGTTACTGCAACAGTTTATGCGATAAATTCACAGCACAAAAAATCCCGATGGTATTTAACCATCGGGATTTCGCATCTAAAGGCTTTATAAAAGTTATTTAAGTGTTACGCTGCTTTTGCCCATCGTATAACCATCTGCATAAAGGATAATTGTGTAGGTGCCTTTTTGGAAAGGCAGCGTCGGGTTAACCCAATCGATAGTGTAAGCACTGCCATCGTCACGGAAATCAATAGCCGTTTTATACGTAAACTGTAAGTCCTGGCTATCGGCGTTAAAGGTTCCCGAATCTGATTGTACAATTAAATTGCCTGTAGGGTCAATAACGCGCAGGTAAACATCATGCAGGCCCTTCTCGGCAACGGCATTACTTGCTACCGTGAAGTTTACTTTCAGCTTAGTTGCCTGTTTGGCTTTAGTAACATCATCTTCTTTACCATTGCTTTTAACCTTATAAGCTACAACCTCGGCACTACCAACCTTAATGGCCGATGCTATTTTTACCTTGGTATCCAACTCCTGGTTTTTTTGCTCGAGCGCGGTGGCCTTTTGGCTCACGGTGTTCAAACTGCTCTTCAGCGTATCACGCTCTGTCACTAAGGATGTATTTTGTTTTTTAAGCTCTTCAATATCTGCAGTATACTTGGTTACAAAATAACGCAGCTGCTTAACATCTTCCTGAGCACGGCTAAGCTCGGCTTTGGTAAGCTTACCTTTGGCCAGCTCCTTACGCAGTACTCGGATTTTTGAACGTAACGAATCATTTTTAGCCTGCATTTCTGCAGTCATTTTTGCACGGCCCGCGTTAACCTGTTCTATTTGCGCTTCAAGGCTGTCAAGTTCTGTTTGTAACCTTGTTTTCTCATCGTTTTGATAAACAATCTTCGTATCCGACTGCTTTTTCTGTGTATACAGATAAACGTCGGTACCCAAAAGGGCTATAACAACCGCTATCAAAAAGTATATAACGTTCGAGTTGTTTTTAGGTGCCTGTTGCTCGGGTTGTGGAACGTACTCCATAGTTTATTAGTTAAAGTTAATGTAACTACAATAAGCTTGTATTGTTGCTACGTTAGCAATAGATAATTAAAATTAGCAAAAATTAACGGCATACTTAAAATGTAACCGGTTTTAAACGCCTGTAATTGCAGGTGAACGGCTAAAATAAGTACATTATGATTAAAACACAAAATGGCCGTAATTATTATATCGATAATAAAACTGCTTAACCGGGAGTTTATATCTTTGCGACTCCCTAATAAAAATATGCTGCTTAATGCGTTTCTATAAAATACTGTTTGCCTTAATTCTTCTTGTTTCTACACACTCTTTTTCAATAGCCCAGGATACGCTTGCCACTGCGCCCAAAACCGAACCTAAGTACGAGTTTAGAGGCGTTTGGATAGCCACCGTGGTAAACCTTGACTGGCCGCGCAACTCGCTTGCTACTGCCGAAGTGCAAAAACGAGATTTGTTGAGCCAGTTTAATACCCACCAGCAAATGGGCATAAATGCAATTATGTTCCAGGTAAGACCTGCTGCCGATGCTTTTTATAGCAAAAGCCGCGAGCCGTGGTCAAAATACCTGACAGGTACCCAAGGCAAGGCACCAACTTACGACCCGTTGGAGTTTGCGGTTACCGAGGCGCACAAGCGTGGCATGGAGTTGCATGCTTGGTTTAACCCATACCGTGCTACATTTGATGGCCGTTTTAACCTGATTGCCGATAATCACATTACGCGCACCAAGCCCGAGTGGTTTTTTATTTATGAGGGGATAAAGTTGTTTAATCCCGGCATACCGGAGGTGAGGGAATACATAGTACAGGTAATTTTAGACGTAGTTAAAAATTACGATGTAGACGGGATACACATGGACGATTATTTTTATCCATACCCCGTGCGCGGTCAGGTTATTAATGATGCCGATGCTTTTGCCCAGTACGGTGAAGGTTTTGATGATATACGTGATTGGCGCCGCGACAATGTGGATAAACTGGTACATATGCTTAATGATAGCATACATAAATACAAACCACGTATGAAGTTTGGTATCAGTCCCTTTGGCATCTGGGCGAACATCAGGCAGCATCCCGATGGCTCTGAAACCGCCGGTGGTTCGTCTTACTTCGAAAACTTTGCTGATACCCGCAAATGGACGCGTGAGGGTTGGATTGATTATATTAACCCGCAGATATACTGGCAAATTGGTAACCGAGCTGCTGCTTTTGATAAGTTGCTTAACTGGTGGAGCCTGAATACTTATAACCGCCACTTATACATAGGCCAGGGCCCGTACCGCTTTTACGAACAACGCAGCCCCGCTTTTAAGAATCCGTCAGAAATACCCAACCAGTTGAGGCTGATGAGAGCTAACCCAAGGGTACAGGGAAGTGTTTACTTCCGTTCGCAAACGCTGATGGCAAATGCAAATCACCTGGCCGATACTCTGAAGCATGATTTTTACAAATACCCGGCTTTGCCCCCGCCAATGCTTTGGCGCGACTCGGTACCGCCGTTGCCGCCTCAAAGTTTTACCGCAGCGCAAGACCGCAGTGGCGTTATGCTTAAATGGGAGGCACCTTTGCCGGCCAGCGATGGCGAAGCTGCATATGGCTACGTGATATACCGTTTTGAAGATAACAAAAACATCGACCTTAACGACCCTAGAAATATCCTGCACATACAATATGATACTGCTACACTTTACCAGGATAGCAATGTGCGCCAGGGGCAAACTTATTTTTATGTAATTACGGCTATAGATAGGATGAAGAATGAAAGTGAGCGATCGCCAACCATAGCGGTTATAAAGCAGTAAGCTTACTCATTTTCGCCAAGCAGCGCGCGCAGGCTTTCAATGGTGTCGGCCTCTTCTTTAGGTTTGTCCTGCCGCCAACGCAGTATGCGGGGAAAGCGCAATGCAATGCCCGACTTGTGCCGGTTTGATTTATTGATGCCCTCAAAGCCAATTTCAAAAACTAACTCCGGCTTAACGGTGCGCACAGGACCAAATTTTTCGAGCGTGTTGCGTTTTATAAAGTAGTCTACCTTGTTTATTTCCTGATCTGTAAGGCCCGAGTATGCTTTGGCAAAGGGCACCAGCTTGTCACCATCCCAAACGGCAAAGGTGTAGTCGGTATAAAGGTCGGCGCGGCGGCCGTGCCCCTTTTGGGCGTATATCATAACTGCATCTACCGATAGCGGGTCTATTTTCCATTTCCACCAATCGCCACGGCGGCGGCCCACCTGGTATGTGGCGTTTTTACGCTTAAGCATAATGCCTTCGGCTATCATCGCTCTCGACTGTTCGCGTGTAACAGCCAACTCGTTCCAGCTGCTAAAATCAATAAGTGCCGAAATT
Organism: Mucilaginibacter pallidiroseus; assembly: GCF_007846085.1. Taxonomy (GTDB): domain Bacteria; phylum Bacteroidota; class Bacteroidia; order Sphingobacteriales; family Sphingobacteriaceae; genus Mucilaginibacter; species Mucilaginibacter pallidiroseus. The sequence goes on along the minus strand of NZ_VOEJ01000002.1, from coordinate 420,934 downwards.
CTGAACACTTCCGGAAACTCCGTTTGTTGCTGCAATTTCTCCAGTATCAGCCTGCGCTCGCTTTGGGTTTTTTGCCTGATGTCTTCGCCGTTATACTCCAGGCAATCATATACAATGGTAGCTACCGGGCTATCGGTCAATATTTTTTTGCTCAGCGTTTTACGGCCAATGCGTGTTTGCAATATGCCGAAAGGTAAGGGCAGACCGCTCTGGAAGCTTAATATCTCGCCGTCAAGCACGGTACCATCTGGCAGGGCATTAAGAAATGGATGCAGCTCCGGAAACTTTTCTGTAGCCAAATCCTCGCCGCGGCTCCAAATAAATATCTGCCCATCGCGCTTTATCATTTGGGCACGTATGCCGTCCCATTTCCACTCGGCCTGCCATTCTTCGGCAGGGCCAAGGGCTGCCTGTATTTCATCGGCAGTTTTGCTTTTTTCTGACGTTTCCTGGATAGGGTAGGCAAGAAAGAAAGGGTAAGGGCGGGAGATATTGTCAGCCGCGCTTTGCTCCTGCACCAGCTGGTCAAACGTATAATTATCGGGCATCCAACTACCCATTATACGGTGGGTAAGTGCCGGCGCCTCAATGCCGGTTACATCTGCCAATGCTTTAATGACCAAATTTTGTGACACCCCCACACGGAAGCTTCCGGTAAGTATTTTGTTAAACACAAACCGCTCCTGCCTGTCAAGCATGGCCCATGATGCCAGGAGCCATTCCTTTCTTTCGTCTTCCGTACGTGCAGCCTGCATGTTTATCTCTGCTATCCACTCGGTAAGTGTCTTGCTGCTTGTATTGGTGCTCTCGGGCATCAATAATGACATGGTTTCGGCCAGATCGCCCACAACGTGGTAGCTTTCTTCAAAAAGCCATGCCGGTATATGCGATGCCTCAACGGCCCAAGTGCGTATAAGCGTTGAATTGATTGGGCGTTTAGGCCTGCGGCCTGTAAACAGCGCCAGCATATTCATTTTATCGGTATCAGGTACTTTAATAAAGTAATCCTTAATAACCTTTACCTTCTCGTTGGTTTTATTGGTTTCATCGAGCGCCAAAAAAAGTTGTGCAAAATTTTTCATACAGCAAGCTCTTTTTTAATATCGCCCGACGGGGCAGTTTCGTCCTTTTCTTCGCCTTCTGTAATGCTCGCATCTTCTTCCTCGCCGCCGTAAAGGGTATGCACTTCGCGGGCGTTAAAACCTATCTCGCTCAGGTAACGGCTAAATGATGCCGTGTATCCGTGTGTAAGGTAAACGCACTCGCAACCGGTAGCATCAATTGCACTTACCAAGCCAGGGAAGTCGGCATGATCAGACATGATGAAACCCCTGTCGGCCGCGCGGCGGCGTTTGGCACCACGAAGCGCCATCCATCCGCTGCAATAACCAAAGCTATACGGCTGAAACTTACGCATCCAGGGCGTACCTACTGCCGATGGCGGGGCCAGTATAATGCCTTTACGTACCTCTTCTTTTTTGGAGTCGATGGTAATACGCTCGGTTGGGTTTAAAATGATGCCGTTGCGCCGCAATGCTTCATTCGTGTTTTCTATAACACCATGCGTGTAAACCTTGCCAATGCTAAGATCAAGATTTTGCAGGATGCGCTGGGCTTTGCCTAACGAGTAGCCAACTATTACCGTGGCAACCCCGTTTTGAACGTTATTAGCCCACCAGTTATTAACGTCTACAAAAAGGTCTGCCTGGGGTTTCCAGTTGTAAATAGGCATACCGAATGTACACTCTGATATGAAATGATGACACTTTACCGGCTCAAATGGTGTTGATATGCCATCATCTTCAGTTTTATAGTCTCCTGATACTACCCAAACCTGCCCTTTATATTCCACCCTAATTTGAGCCGAACCTATCACGTGCCCTGCCGGGTATAAGGTTATTTTAACCCCGTGCTTGGTAACGGTTTCTCCGTACTCAATTGTGCGCAGGTTTATATCGCCAAGGCGGTATAGCATCACCTCGCGAGACAAATGATGCGCCAGGTAGTTTTTATGACCAAAATAGGCGTGATCTGCGTGGGCGTGGGTTATCACCGCATCATCAACAGGTTTCCATGGGTCGATGTAAAATCGGCCCTGTTCGCAGTAAATGCCGCGGTCGGTAAATTGAAGCAGTGGTGTAGCCATAGCTTATAAATAACCTGCAGAGTGCCAATAAGGTTTGAGCAGTGGCAAAGCCAGATAACAAAAAAGCCCTGACATATGCCAGGGCTTAGTGCTTTAGCTATTTGCTATAAGCTATTTCTTTGGAAAGTATTTAAAATCTTTACCAATAAAGCGTGCAGCAGAACCTAGCTCTTCTTCGATACGCAATAACTGGTTGTATTTTGCGATCCTGTCGCTACGTGAAGCAGAACCGGTTTTTATCTGGCCGCAGTTAAGGGCAACAGCTAAATCGGCAATGGTAACATCTTCAGTTTCGCCGCTACGGTGGCTCATTACTGATGTGTAACCATTGGTTTGCGCTAAAGTAACCGCGTTAATAGTTTCAGTTAATGAACCAATCTGGTTAACTTTTACTAGGATAGAGTTTGCAGTATGGGTGTCGATACCCTGCTGTAAACGTTTAACGTTGGTAACAAATAAATCGTCACCTACTAATTGTACTTTATCACCGATTTTTTCGGTCAATAATTTCCAGCCTTCCCAGTCGTCTTCGCCCATACCGTCTTCAATAGAAATGATAGGGTATTTAGCAGCCAACTCTGCAAGGTAATCAGCCTGCTCGGCGCTTGTGCGGATTGCACCTTTTTCGCCTTCAAACTTGGTGTAATCGTATTTACCGTCTTTGTAAAACTCAGATGCAGCACAGTCAAACGCAAGGCAAATTTGCTCACCCGGAGTGTAACCCGCTTTTTCAATAGCCTGTAAAATGGTTTCAACACCATCTTCGGTACCTTCAAAAGTTGGGGCAAAACCACCTTCGTCGCCTACTGCGGTAGACAAGCCTCGGTCGTGTAATATCTTCTTAAGATTGTGGAACACTTCGGTACCCCAACGTAAAGCTTCAGAGAATGATGAAGCGCCAACCGGCATGATCATGAACTCCTGGAAAGCGATAGGCGCATCAGAGTGCGAACCACCGTTTACAATGTTCATCATCGGGATAGGCAATGTGTTTGCGTTTACACCGCCAATGTAGCGGTATAGCGGCTGGCGGCTCTCTTGTGCAGCGGCCTTAGCTACTGCCAATGATACGCCAAGGATGGCGTTAGCACCAAGTTTGCCTTTATTTTCGCTACCGTCAAGATCTATCATGATCTTATCGATAGTGTTCTGCTCAAATACATCAATGCCTTTTAATTCGGCAGCAATAATGTCGTTAACATTTTCAACGGCTTTTAAAACGCCTTTGCCCATGTAAACAGCTTTATCGTTATCGCGAAGCTCAACAGCTTCGTGCACACCGGTTGATGCGCCAGATGGAACTGCAGCGCGACCAAATGCGCCATTTTCGGTTAAAACGTCTACCTCAATTGTAGGGTTACCGCGCGAGTCAAGTATCTGGCGGGCATGTACATCAATTATTAAACTCATTTTTTATGTCAGATTTGTTTAAGTGTGTGTTAAAATACTGATTGGGAGGCTAAGTTAAGCGCAAAAACAGGAAAGTGCAATTGAAATTTTGTATTTAATGATTATTTAATCGTTAGCACCGGGTATATGTTCTTTAGGTTTGCTGTTTTTACGATTGATGCGGTACTGCACAACTATGGCAATATTATTTTTTGCCCCGGAAGATGTTAAGTTGTAATTATACTGATCAAGGTAGCCGGCTTGCACACTTAATGATTTATCAAACTGGTAACCAAATGCTGCCGAAAAGCGGTTACGTTCAAAATGCGGTGCCTTATTGTTGAAAAACAACTCGTCGAAAACGGATATAAAGTATGTTTTGGCCTCAACCTTTTTGTGATTAAGTGGCACTACCACGTTAAGCCTGTAGCGGAAGCGATTGCGATATATGCCGTTAAGCCAGCGCTGCTCTGCACGATAGCGGTGCTCAAGTTTTAGCCTGTCTAGAAAAGAGTTGATGGTGAACTGCTCCCATAACCTAAACTCCTGAACGGTAGGCGGGGCTTCAAGATTGGTAAAGTCTTTGGTAACATAACGGCCGGTACCAATGAGTGCTATGTAATTTTTAGCAATGTCATAACTTACACCACCTTTGGTTTCGTAGTAAAAAAATTGGTTGGCTATTTCATTAGCGCGGGCTTGTAATTCAATGTAGCCGCCCCAATGATGAGCACTATCACCTGGTAAGGTGATGGTAGCAATCCCCCAGGTACCGGTTTTGTAATTTTGGGCTTTTAGTACTGTACTTAAACTTATTGTGAAAATGATAGTTAACGCAGCCTTGAAAACAAGTTTTAACATTTGCTTAATATTATTTTAATGCAAATGTATTTCGGCAATGTTACCTCTGCGTTAATTAAAAATCACTTAATGTTATTATAATGTTAAGAAGCGTTTTTATTTGCCGCCCTTTTAAGTTCACTTTCCGACTTAAGTACTTTCCCGCCGTGTTTTTGTTTCACTTCAAAAGCGGGCTTGTCTTTACTGGCATTACGTTTTACTTTGCTGCCTTTAATCGTTTTAGTTACAGGCTCGGTATGCTTTTTCTCAATTTTGCCTTCGGCTTCTGATGAGCCCCAGGCCCAGTGTACGGTGTCTCCCTTTTTCATGTTGATGTATTTGAATAAGGAATAAGCAAGATGCCTGCCAATCAGCAAATTAATTTACCAATAAGCCCAATAAGGATAATAGCGGTGGTTATTAAAGACATTATCAATGCTGCGGGGATTGTAAATAGCGTGATCATGATAGTTAAGTTTTTGTGTTTTGTTGGTACAAAGTTGTATCAAATACGAGCCTAACGTTAGAGATATTAGGCTAACGGGGATAATTAGTCGGTAAGTGCACACTTGCGGGAGCCGTATTAAGGGCTGCTATCGGTTAATGATCGTCAGACTTTTTAAATCAAAATCATTAGGCGGCGTAAAACAAAAGAGGCTACCTTTTGGGCAGCCTCTTGCGGTATAAGTACCTATAAATTATTTCTGAGTTACAGACATTATCTTGTTATCAAGCGAAATATAGTCGGTAAGGATTTGACCGGCTTCGCGTTTAAGGAAATCGAGGTCCTCGTTTTTAGGTTTAGCTTCACCTTTTTTGAGCGGTTTTAAACCTAATGCCACCCTGCGTAAATTATTACGCTCAAGTGCTTTCTGCTCGTCGGCATCGCGCTGCTTCTTCAATTGAACCTCGTTAAGCGTAATGCTTTTTTCGGCACTTTGTTTTTTTACTTCAGCAATATCCTCGAGCAAGTATTTGTAGCTGTCGCTAGTGCTCATGCGTTGGTCATGCAACTTTTTAAGCTCAGGTACTACCGGCGTAAAATTGCCAAACTTGGTAAAGTCAGTTTTAGCAATAACATCGTATGGCATAGCAGACGGCTCGGTATCCTCGCCATATTTATCCAAAGGAATAACAGACGGGAACTGAATATCAGGTATAACGCCTTTGTGCTGGGTAGCACCGCCGCTTATACGGTAAAACTTAGCTATAGTAAGGTTAAGCTGGCCAAATTTATTTTGGCTGCCAACAGCTACCGATTTATTTTTACCTGTCAACGAAGCTAACTTATCTTTTATGGTAGGATTAATTACCTTATCCAAATCGATTGCATTTTGCACAGAGCCTTTACCATAGGTTTGTGTACCCAGGATAATTCCGCGGCCATAATCCTGGATAGCTGCCGAGAAGATCTCTGATGCAGATGCACTAAAGCGGTCAACCAATACAGCCATCGGCCCTGCATAAGCTATTGCCGGGTCTTCATCCGGGTCAACTTCAACCTGGTTACGGGCATCTCTAACCTGCACTACAGGGCCGGTTTTGATAAATAAACCGGTTAGCTCAATGGCTTCCATTAATGAACCACCGCCGTTTTCGCGAAGATCGATTACTATACCGTCAACGTTTTCGCGTTTAAGGGTGTCCAAAATCAACTTAACATCGCGTGTGGTGCTTTTGTAATTTGGGTTGCCGGCTTTGTAATCGTTAAAGTCAAGGTAGAAAGCAGGGATAGATATTACTCCAATTTTAACTTGTTTGCCGTTGTTGTTATACGTGCGTATTTCCTTTTGAGCAGAAATATCTTTCAGGATGATCTTCTCGCGCACCAGTTCAATAGTACGTGGTTTGCCGTTAACGCCTGTGCGCAATAACTGTAAGCGTACAGTTGTGCCTTTTGCACCACGTATTAGCGCGATAGCGTTCTCTATTCTCCAACCTACAATATCCTGGAAAGCACCGGTTTTGCCTTGCGCTACGGCTATGATACGGTCCTCAACATTCACCTGCTTGCTTTTATCGGCAGGGCCACCGGCAACAATTGATTTAATTGTTACATACTCGTTTACCGATTGCAGGGTAGCACCAATACCTTCCAAAGAGCGCGACATGTCAATATTAAAATTGGCTGCGTTTTGAGGCGTAAAGTAGTTGGTATGCGGATCGATAGCTTCAGTAAAAGCATCCATAAACGCCTGGAAGACGTCCTGGTTGTTTAGCTTGTTGGATTGTGAAAGGATATTTGAATAACGTTTTTTCAACGTCTCCTTGTTCTCTGCCAATGACTTGCCGGTAAGCTGCAGGTTGAGTAAATCGTACTTTACGCGTTGCGCCCAAAGGTTGTGCAACTCATTAACATCAGCTGCGTATGGCAGGCTGTCACGGTCGTAAACAAAAGTTTCGTTCTTGGTAAAATCAAAGCTTTTTGCCAATTGAGCTATCGAAAAATTAACATACTCGGTATAGCGTTTCTGGAATACATTGAAAATATAAAAGGCGTTGTTAAGGTTGCCCGCTTTAATGTCATCATCAAGCGTAGTTTTATACTGATTAAAGTCGGCAACATCTGTAGCTAACAAATAGCTGTGGTTTTCATCGAGCCTTTTAAGGTAGTTGGTATAGATTATCGCTGAGATCGAATCATTAAGCGGTACTTTTTTATAGTTGAAACGCGTAACCATTTCGGCTACCTGGCGGCAAACCACGCTTTGCTGCAAATCCGGCGTTAAATCTGCCGCGCCAACTTTACGTTGAGGAGCATTGGTTGTAACGGTAGGAGATGCGTTGCAGGCCAGTGTGGCAGCCACTACAACCACTGTATAAAATTTTTTAAACATATCTTTTGCAGTCTTTAAATCCGGATATAGCTGGAACATCAATACTTGTGCCTGTTTTAATTACATATATAAAAAAATAGACGGCTACAAAGCCGTCTTATTATATACTGAATAACAATATTACAATAATGTTTATTATATTTTACAATAAGAGTTGCATTTTACTCAATTGTTACAAAGCGCAGATTTCAGAGTATTATTTGCTCTTGTTATCCTTTTCAACTGCCTCGGCGTAACGTAGTTCTGATTTTGGAAGCCAGGTTTTATTACTCTCCACATATTTGGCTTTTGCATCAATCAACTTAATATCATTACCACGGCCAAGCGAGCGGGCAAGGTTTTTTGCTTCGGCAAGGTCGTTTTGAGCCTGTGCGAAATCCCCAAGGTCGGCCTTTATCATGGCAAGGTTAATTAAGCTGCTGATAGTAAGCTCATGATCGGCCTGGTTTTTTGAGAGCAATATGCTTTGTAGGTAATACCATTTGGCTTCAGAAAGGCGGTTTTCCAGCACATACATCTGCGCTAACTCGCTAAACTTATAGCTGGCTAAAGCCCACTCCCTAAAACGCATATGATGTTGAGCCGCTTTCATCACCAAAGCCTCACATATTTGCAGGTTGTAAGGCGTGCGCGGCAAGGTTGGCAATCTGAGTTTTGTTTTTGGAGTTGGGGCGATGCTTATGCGCTTTGCATTATAGCTTTTGGCTAATTCAATCTGCGGATAACGTGTGTGTTTTTTGAAATCGCCGCGCCACCATTGGGCCGAAGCCGTTAAGTTAATAGCGCAAAGGAGAACCAAAATGATGTATCTCATTAAATGTTTTTCGCTGAAGTATAGTTAAATTAACTGGTATGCAAATATAGCAAGCATTGTGATGGTTTACAATAGCTTAAAGATAAAGCAAATTAACTTACATTTTGCAGATAAAACTGTTAATCGAACAAAATATTATGGAAGTATTAGTATCCTAATATACCTGATTATTTGCGCGGTGCACTTAAATAAAAGTGCCACAGTATCATGGTGGCTACTGTGCGGTAGGGCTGCCATTGCCGGGATAGCTCAACCAGTTCATCGCGGGTAGTTTCCTTAGGCAAATCTTTTAGACGCTTTACTGCATTTACCACAGCCAAATCGCCAATCGGGAAAATATCGGCATGCTGGAGGGCGAACATCAGGTAGACGTCAACCGTCCAGTTACCTATGCCTTTAAGGGCGCAAAGCTGTTTGCGGATGTCCTCGTCCTCCATCTCTTTAAAATCATCAAGGTTTAGCTGTTTGCTGATGATGGCCTCGGCAAGGTAGCGGGTATAGGCAGTTTTTTGCCGGCTAAAATAGCAGGCTTTGAACTCGGCATCCGTTAGTAAAAGCACTTTTGCAGGTGTGATATCCTCAATGCGTTCACGCAATTTATTTAGTGCCGACAATGCTGATGCCAGCGATACTTGCTGCTCGAGTATGATATGCACCAGGCTTTCAAAACTATTTGGCCTGCTCCACATAGGTGGATAGTCATAGGTTTTGATAACGCTCGCCAAATCTGAATCCATATTGGCAAGTTCATCGCAGATGGTATGGAAAGTGGCTTGGGTGAACTGTTGCGGCATTGGTTCTTTTTAATATGTGCTAGAGGCTACGGGTATATCCGCTATTTAGATTCTTCGCTCTCGCTCAGAATGACAAAACTTTTTTTTTAACGCTGTCATAAGGAGGAACTAATAATCAATTACCGAATAGTTTCTCCGTTATGTTTAAAACTACAAATTTCTAAAATTACTAACTTTTTTAGGATATAGCGTTTCAAATCCTCAATTTTACATGAATGAATAACCTGCCCCCATTAGCCGAACGTATGCGCCCCAAATCACTTGATGATTATGTCGGGCAGAAACATCTTGTTGGGCCGGGTGCCGTGCTGCGCAAAGCCATTGAAAGCGGCTCTTTGCCGTCCATGATATTTTGGGGGCCGCCGGGCGTGGGTAAAACTACCCTGGCTTACATCATATCACAATCGTTGTACAGGCCTTTCTTTTCGTTAAGTGCCATTAATTCTGGTGTGAAGGATGTGCGCGAGGTTATCGAGAAAGCTTCCCAGTTGAAAGAGCAGGGGCAGGTATTGCCGGTTTTGTTTATTGACGAAATCCATAGGTTTTCTAAGTCCCAGCAAGATTCACTGCTTGGTGCGGTTGAGCGTGGGATTGTTACGCTGATAGGCGCTACTACAGAGAACCCGTCGTTCGAGGTTATTTCGGCGTTATTATCGCGCTGCCAGGTTTATATTTTACAGCCCCTTGCCGAGCAGGATCTGCTGGATTTGCTTGATAAAGCCAAGGCCGAGGACGTTGTTTTGAAAGATAAGAACATCAGCCTGCCGGAGCATGAAGCGCTATTGAGATTAAGTGGTGGCGATGCCCGCAAACTGCTCAATATTTTTGAACTGCTGGTAAACGCTTTCGACGGAAAGGATATTGTGCTGACCAATGATGTGGTGCTGGATCATGTGCAGCAAAATATGGCTTTGTATGATAAAACGGGTGAGCAGCATTACGATATCATCTCGGCCTTTATTAAATCTATGCGCGGCAGTGATCCCAACGGAGCAGTATACTGGCTGGCCCGCATGATAGTCGGCGGAGAAGACCCTTTGTTTATTGCCCGCCGTATGCTCATCCTTGCATCTGAAGATATTGGAAATGCCAACCCAAACGCCCTGCTGCTTGCTCAAAGTTGTTTTGAAGCGGTAAACAAAATAGGTATGCCCGAGTCGCAATTGATACTGTCGCAAACCTGTATTTACCTGGCAACATCACCCAAAAGTAATTCGGCCACTACGGCCATTGGTGCTGCCATTGCCCTGGTTAAGCAAACCGGGGATTTGCCCGTGCCGTTGCACCTTCGTAATGCCCCAACCAAACTGATGAAGAATATAGGTTATGGCAAAAACTATAAGTACGCGCATAACTACGAAGGCAATTTTGCCGATCTCGACTTTTTGCCGGAAGCTATCCGCGGAACAAAAATTTATGATCCCGGTAACAATGCACGCGAAAACGAGTCGAAAGAGAAACTAAAGAAACTTTGGGGCGACAGATACAAATATTAACAGGTATCGCTATCTTACAATGTTTCTGTTTATCTGCAAAACCTAACTATGTTTTCACTATTCTTTACCCACGAGCTTAAATCATTTTGGCGCTCGGCAAACACAGGTAAAACACTTGCAATTAAAATTGTAATGGGGATACTCATCCTCATTTTATTTATGTACGTGTTGGCGCTGGGCCTTTTCTTAGATAGAATACTGGAAAAAGCACAGCCTAATGAAAACCTTACCGTAGCTTTTTGCGGCATATTGCTGATTTACTATTTATATGATATACTGCTAAGGCTGCAGTTGCAGGAGCTGCCCACGCTTAAGGTACAACCCTACCTGCACCTGCCTGTAAAGCGCAATACCGTAGTTGGCTACCTGGCGTTTACTGCTTTATTCTCCTTTTTTAACTTATGGCCCATTGTACTGTTTGTGCCTTTTATTTTAAAAATTATCCTTCCGGCATCCGGCGCTTTGGCGGTTGTAACTTTTATTATAGCTATAATAGCGCTGGCGCTTTTAAATAATTACCTGGCTTTATATATTAAACGCAAAGCAAACCTAAATGGCTTTGTATTATTAATTGCGGGTGGCCTGCTTGCACTAATATCTGCCGGCGATTTCGTTTGGCATCTTTTCTCGCTCAGCAAAATATCTTACCTGTTTTTTGGCAATCTTATTAAAATGCCGGCATTGGTTTTATTGCCGTTGATACTGGCTGTGGTAATGTATTACATCAACTTTGCCTACCTGAAAAGCAACCTGTACCTTGAAGAGTTAACCACCCGTAAAAACGAGCACAAAAGCAGCACCGAATTCCCGGTACTTGATCGCTTTGGGCGAGTGGGTGACCTGGTAGCAAACGAAATTAAACTGATACTGCGTAATAAGCGCCCCCGCAGCGCCCTCACCATGGGCTTGTTGTTTATGTTCTACGGCTTGATATTTTATACTAATCCTGCCATGCCCAAAGGCTTTAACATATTTGTGGGTATGTTTATGACAGGCATTTTCATTATCAACTATGGCCAGTTTATGTTTAGCTGGCAGGGTGCCCATTTTGATGGCATTATGGTGAGCAAGGTAAAGTTTGCCGATTTTTTGAAAGCCAAATACATGCTGTTTACCATTGTATCAACCGTGGCGTTTTTATTGACTGTGCCTTACGCATACTTTGGCTGGAAGATAGTAATGATCCACTTTATTATGTACATCTGGAATATTGGCGTGAACACGACCGTGGTGCTGTTTTTTGCAAACCGCAATTACAAACGTATCGATTTGAGTAAGGGTGCCTCATTTAACTGGGAAGGTGTAGGTGCAACACAATTGCTGCTGTCTTTCCCGCTTATGTTAATGCCTTACCTGGTTTACTGGCCATTTATTGCATTCGGGCTGCAAAACACAGCCTATGTAGTGTTGGCAAGTATTGGTATATTATTTATTGCCACCCGTAATTTTTGGATAGGTAAACTTACCGCCGATTTTGAAACTAAAAAGTATAAAATAGCCGAAGGCTTCAGAAATAAATAATCAGCAATGATAGAAATAAAGAACTTGAAAAAGGTTTATAATGGTGTTACTGTTGTAAACGTACCTTCGTTTGAGATTAAACGGGGCGAAAGCATTGGCCTTATCGGTAACAATGGCGCGGGTAAAACTACCCTGTTCCGGATGATACTCGACCTTATTCGCCCGGATGAAGGTGAGGTTTTATCAAAGGGCCAGGTTGTGGCAGGTGGCGAAGAGTGGAAAAACTACACAGCATCATACCTGGATGAAGGCTTTTTGATAGATTACCTTACACCCGAAGAGTACCTGTATTTTATTGGCGGGCTGCATGGGCAAAAAAAGGCTCAGGTAGATGAATACCTGCTTACCCTAACAGAGTTTTTTAATGGAGAGATCATCAGGAAAGGAAAATACATCCGCGATCTGAGCAAGGGTAACCAATGCAAAGTAGGTGTGGGTGCCTGTTTGTTGCAAAAGCCCGATTTGCTGATGCTTGATGAACCCTTCGCCAATATTGACCCAAGTACACAGTTCAGGCTGAAAAATATTCTTAAGCAGCAAAATAAGCAAAACGGCGTTACTACTATTGTTTCAAGCCATGACCTTAACCACGTTACCGACGTTTGCGAACGCATATTACTAATGGAAAAAGGCCGCATTATTAAAGATATTGCCACCAGTTCATCAACTCTTGCCGAGTTAGAAGAGTATTTTGGTGTCGGGCAAACCGTTAGCAATACTACTTTTGAATTTGATAGGGAAGAAAACCATTAAACATGTACCTGATACGCGAAGCCACTGTCGATGACGTTAATGCAATTTTGCAGATAGCAGAGCAAACCTGGTGGCCAACTTACTCCTCAATATTATCAAAGGAGCAAATTGCCTATATGCTAAGTACCATTTATGCCGAAGATAAAATAACGGCACAGTTGGCTAAGCATGAGCAGACCTTTTTAATATTAATTGAAGAGGGAACACCGGTAGCCTTTGCTGCTTATTCGCCCCGTGAGGAGGATGCCGATGTTTACAAATTACATAAGCTGTATTGCCTGCCCGTAACACAAGGGAAAGGCTACGGCAAGGTATTGATTAATGCAGTGGCTGATAAAACTAAAGAGGCCGGCAAGCATGTGCTGGAGCTTAATGTTAACCGCTATAATAACGCCAAAAGCTTTTACGAGAAGATGGGCTTCGTGGTGGCTTACGAAGAAGATATTGCCATTGGCCCTTATTGGATGAACGATTACGTGATGCGCAAGGAGTTGTAGCCAATGGCACTTAACAAGCAATAGTGTAGAAGCTATACTTAACGGCATTGTCATATTGCGCTCCGGCGCATTACATAGCCATGTGGTTTGCATATTTTTGCAGCCATACATGAATATTTTAATTACTTACTTAAAAAAGCATCGCTGGATAGTTGTGCTGGCCTTGTTTTTGGCCGCCATGAACATCGGTTTCTCACTGCTCGATCCATATATTACCGGCCGCATTGTTGACCAGGTTATCGAGAAACGTACGGCACTAAGCGAATCAGAATATTTTAACCGCGTTATTATGCTGGTGGGTATGGCTATCGGCGTCGCAATGGTATCGCGCATAGCCAAGAACTTTCAGGATTATTTTACCAATATCATTACCCAAAAGGTTGGTGCCGAAATGTATGCCGACGGGTTGAGTCATTCCCTTGAGTTACCTTATCAGGTATTTGAAGACCAGCGCAGCGGTGAAACACTGGGCATTTTGCAAAAGGTGCGCCTGGATTGTGAAAAGTTTATTACCCAGTTTATCAGCATCCTGTTCGTTTCTATCATCGGGATGGTGTTTGTAATGGTTTACTCGGCAAGTGTTAGCTACCAGGTATTGCTGGTTTATTTTGCCGCAATACCTATTATTACATTGGTGAGCATGGCCATGAGCCGCCGTATAAAACGCATCCAGAAAAACATAGTAGCCGAAACTACCGCCCTTGCCGGTTCAACAACAGAGTCGTTGCGTAATATTGAGTTGATAAAAAGCCTTGGCCTTGCCAAACAGGAAATCAAACGACTTAATACAACCACTTATAAAATATTGGACCTTGAATTAAAAAAGGTAAAGTATGTACGCAGCATGAGCTTTGTTCAAGGCACCACAGTAAACCTGGTGCGCAGCGCGATGGTAGTGGTTTTGCTGATGCTTATATTTAAGGGCGGCATATCGCCGGGACAATATTTCAGTTTTCTGTTTTACTCATTCTTCTTATTTAACCCATTGCAGGAGCTTGGAAACGTAATATTAAGCTGGCGCGAGGCAGAAGTATCTTTAGGTAACTTTAAAAAAATCTTAAGCACGCCTATCGATGTAAAGCCCGAAAAACCGGTACTGTTGGAAAAAATTAACAAACTGACTTTTGAAGACGTAAGCTTTAAGCACCTAACAGCAAACCGCAATGCACTTAACCACATCAATTTTACAACGCGCACCGGGCAAACAATTGCCTTTGTTGGCCCATCAGGTTCAGGCAAAACAACATTGGTAAAATTGCTGGTTGGCCTTTATCAGCCTGCCGTAGGCGATATTTTATACAACGATATTGCGAGCAAAGAAATTGACCTTGATCAACTGCGTGAAAAAATTGGCTTTGTAACGCAGGATACGCAGCTGTTCTCCGGAACCATTCGTGAAAACCTGTTATTTGTACGGCCGGATGCAACTGATGAGGAGTGTTTAAACGTAATGCAGCGTGCAGCTTGCCAAACCCTGCTTGCCCGTGCCGACAAAGGACTAAGCACTGTGATTGGTGAAGGTGGCGTAAAAGTATCAGGTGGCGAAAAGCAGCGCCTTTCCATAGCGCGTGCATTGCTGCGCAGGCCGGATATTTTGGTGTTTGACGAAGCAACGTCTGCGCTGGATTCGATAACTGAAGAAGAAATTACGGCTACCATTCGTGATGTGTCGGTACTTAACGATCATATTACAATACTGATAGCCCACCGCCTGTCAACCATTATGCATGCCGATTGCATATTCGTGCTTGAGAAAGGCAACATCGTAGAGTCGGGCCGCCACCATGATTTGTTAGATCAAAAAGGTTTGTACTACGCCATGTGGAGGCAGCAAATCGGCGAAAAGCATACAGTTGATGCTTAATAGCGTATCTTAATTTTGGTCATGCCGATGCATATCGGCATCTCATCATAAGGACTTGTGGGGTGCTGAAACGAGTTCAGCATGACCGTTTCTTTTGTTTTCCGTCGGTCTGTGCTTGTCGAAGGCCTAATTAGCCCTTGAGTGTTTCGACAAGCTCAACAGGGCTCAAAAAAACAAATGACTTTTCATCAAATATTCTTACCGTCCACAATTTTGAAAAACTCATCGCGGTAGGTATCGCCAACAGGGATAACCTTGTCGCCTATAAAAATGCGGCTGCGTTCTATACTGTCTATTTTGTTTATTGACACGATGTATGATTTATGCACGCGGATAAAATGGCGCTCGGGCAGGGCATCCTCCATTTTTTTCATGTTCTGCAGCGTGATGATACGCTCGGCAGGGGTAAAAATGGAGATATAATCCTTCAGGCCCTCGATGAATAAAATATCATGCAGATAGACCTTTTGTATCTTATGCTCGGTTTTTACGAAAATAAAATCGCTGGCAAAATCATCCTGTTTAGCCGGCTCTGCTAACGGAGCAGGTTTGGCCGCAGGCTGAATAACGGTTTGCGCTTTTTGCACCGATTTGAAAAATCTGTCGAAGGCAATTGGCTTCAATAGGTAATCAATCACATCAAGTTCATAGCCTTCAAGCGCATACTGTGAGTAGGCCGTAGTTAATATCACTTTTGCTTTACCATTGGCAATTTTCAGGAACTGGATGCCGGTAAGCTCGGGCATTTGCACATCGAGGAAAACAAGGTCTATGGTGCCATCCTGCACAAGGGTAAGCGCCTCAATTGGGTTGGTGGTAGCTTTAACCAGTTGCAAAAAAGGGATCTTGGAAATATAATCTTCCAGTATATTCAGAGCCAAAGGCTCATCATCAACTACAAGGCATCTGATCATGGCTATAAAACTAATGATAATTGAGAAGTGTAGGTATCTGCTTCGTCACGAATTTCCATATTATATTTTCGAGGGTATAACAGGTCGAGCCTTCGCTTTACATTGCTAAGCCCAATACCGCCCGAAGCATCGCGGTTGTGTGTATTTTTCTTGTTCTGGATAAAGAAGTAAAGCTTGCCGGCGTCAATATTGATACGCAACTTTATAGGAGCCATAGCATCATTGGCAATGCCGTGCTTAAATGCGTTTTCTATAAAGGCTATCAGTAGCAAGGGTACAATTTGCTGATTGGTAACCTCGCCGGTAACCTCAAAATCGATAAATGCTTTGTTACCAAAACGGATTTTCTGCAAGTCGATGTAGTTGTGCAGGTATTGCAACTCTTTTTCGAGATCAACCTTGTTATCGTTACACTCGTAAAGCATGTAGCGCATAATTTCTGACAGCTTTAAAACAGCCTCGGGTGTGGTATCAGATTTTTGATAGGCCAGCGAGTAGATGCTGTTAAGCGAGTTGAACAGGAAATGCGGGTTTATTTGCGATTTAAGAAAAGATAGTTCGGCCGTCAGGCGCTGATTTTCTAGGTCATGCTGTATCCGCTCGTTCAGGAACCAATCTATTGAAAACTTAAGTACTGTGCTTAAGAACACAAATATAATGCTGGTGAACGTTACGTTGAACAGGTAAATACCCACACTTACATCCTTACCCAGGCGCACCAATATGACTGATTTAAATACCAGTGCCAGCCCATACTTTGCCAGTCCCGATAAAATTAGCGTGCTTATAATAGCAAGTGCGTACAGCTTGTATTTCTTTTTATCCAGAAAACGCGGAATAAGCAGCAGGTAGTTAAGATAGAATAACCCGATGTTGACTACACCGAAAACCAGGAATATAATGGCAAGTTTAGAGAAACTTACTTTGCCTGTGGTGTGTGCCAGCAGCATAAAAAACGCTATCAGCACCAGCCAAACTGCTGCATGGATAAATATTTGCCAGCCCTTATTTAAGTTTATACTCATACGCCCGGCAACTAATGTAGCATTTTGCCTTGTTATTAGGCTTTCCATTATATATAGCTGCGCATATTTTAGATGAACACCCTTAAAAAGCCGACGAACGGTTTTACAGGCGCTATTGGCTGTTCATCTATAATTGCTGGCAGTTCGTCTAATTGATTTTAGCAGGAAATTATTTTGATATTCCTTTGTATCATCAAAACGATCACAAAATGAAAAAGTTACTTACAAACGCAAACCCATTTTTACTTGTACTTGCACCAGTAGTATTTGCAATAGTAATGGGCGTAAGCTACCAGTTCGAACAAAAACCAACCTTGCAGATTGAAAATGGTGTAGCTTCGGTAAAAGAGGCAAAATCATTATTTGTAAAGAGCATTGGTTTAGTTAAAACAGTTGCTTCAATTGCTACCGATAACGTATGGTAATAGAAACCCAGGAGCTATCATTTAGCTTTGCCGATCAGTTGGTTGTTAAATCGCTGTCGTTGCAGGTGCCTGCCGGTAGTATTTACGGTTTTTTGGGCCCAAACGGAGCGGGTAAAACCACTACCATCAAATTGCTGCTCAATCTGTTAAACACACAGGATGGCAGCATCCGTATTTTTGGTCAGGATCTGCAAAGCAACCGCATTAGCATCATGTCGCAGATCGGTTCACTTATAGAGCAACCTGCCATTTACCAGCACATGACGGGTAAGGAAAACCTGATAAACCGCGCAATGCTGCTGAGCGTAACCGAAAAACGTGTTGATGAAATGCTGGCCCTGGTGCAGCTTAACGCCGCTGCAAATAAAAAGGCCGGCCAATACTCCTTGGGTATGAAACAGCGCCTTGGAATAGCCCTGGCCCTGTTAACCGACCCCAAACTTTTAATACTTGACGAGCCCACTAACGGCCTCGACCCAAACGGTATCATTGAGATACGCGAGTTGCTAATGCGCCTTGTGAGGCAGCATGGCAAAACTGTTTTTATATCGAGCCACCTGCTTTCGGAAATTGAACGTATGGCAACCCATGTGGGCATTATCAACAATGGAGCTATGCTTTTTCAGGGCGAAATTAAGGATCTTGAAAGCATAAGCCAGCCCATGGTTTATATTGAAACAGATAACACGGTTGATGCAGCCAACCTGCTTACGCGTAACAGCTATACCGTTACCGACGTATTTGATACCCACCTGCATGTTCCGTTTACATCGCGGCAGCAAATAGGCGAGATAAACGCCTTGCTTGTACAAAACGGCCTCACCGTTTTTAGCATAAACAAGCAGCAGAAAGATCTGGAAGAACTGTTTTTGGATATTACCAAAGCCAATTAAAATATCACATGAAAGGATTTTTACTATCGTTTCGCTCGGAGTTTTACAAGAGCCGTAAAACACTTGGCTTTTGGGCCGCCATACTGCTGCCGTTACTTATAAGTGCATTGGCGTTAGTTATATTTTACACCCAAAGCCACAAATTTGTACGTATGGACCCAATGATGCTTTGGGTGCAATTTTCCATGATAAGCCTGGGCATTATGGGCTCCTTATTGCTACCCATGTACACCATATTTGTAGCATACTCGGTAAACAGCATAGAACATAAGGCAGATACATGGAAAACGCTTTTCAGCTTGCCTATATCGCGTTGGGCCGTTTACAGCGCTAAATATTTTTACGCCATGTTTTTGGTGTTTTTATGCCTGGCGCTGTTTGCCATATTTACCATTGGTTTTGGTAACCTTTTGGCATCCATAAAGCCGGAATTAAAATTTGGCCAGTACCACATGGAAAAGCAGCTGCTGCAGTTATACTTTAAAATGTTCCTGTCGTCGTTAGGTATTCTTTCTATCCAGTTTTTGCTGAGCCTACTATGGGCCGACTTTTTAAAGCCTATGGGAATTGGCTTTGTAGCTACCATAACAGGCGTTATTATGGCATCTAAAGATTGGGAATACGCCTATGCATTTCCGTACGCGCACCCAATGGCTGCGCTTGCAAGCGCCATAAAACGTGGGCCAGGTGCACGTCGCGGGCCTGCAAGTGAATTTGTAATAAATATATTAACCAATGACGTTTATGTTGCACTTGGTGTAGCAGTAGTGGTATTTATTGCAGGTTACTTCATTGTGCGCAAAAGGAGTGTAAAGTAGGCTGGTAAACTGCATACAAGAAAGACGCGAAGTATCGCGAGCAAAAGAGACGCGAGGTATCGCGTCTCTACAATGCAAAAAGCATGGTGGTTTTCGTATTGCCAAATAAACACAACGCTGTGTGCCTTTAAAAGCGGTTATTCTTCTTCACCCTCCTCTATAGCCAGCATTTGGCCTTGTTGCTTAAAGTTGCTTTTAACAAAGTGGCACCAATCGCATTCTTTTTTACCGCAACCGGTAGCAAAGTCGTGATCCATAATTCTCTTGTAAACATCCGTTATCTGCGAGGTTACAATTTCAACATCCTGCGGCGTTATCACAATTTTTTCCTTGTAGTATTCATTATCCTTCACAGGCTCTACAAATTCAAAAACGGTGTTAATTACTTCCCAGTCGGTAGTGTGATCATTATCTATTAGTATCTTGTAAAACACGGCCTGGCGCCAGTAATCGCCGCCCGTTTCATGGTCGGGTGTTGGGCGCATCAGCTTGTCTTTGGCGTTGCGCACACGGCCCGTTTTATAATCAACCACATTTACCTGCTTGCCGTTAAATTCAATTTTATCCAGGTTACCTTTTATAGGCACACCGGCTACCTCAATGTTTTTAATACTGCGCTCGGTTTGGGCAACCTTGTTCCACTGAGCAACGTTTTGCTGATAATAGGGCGGCAGTATCTTTTCGCCATAATCAACCCGGCGTTTAAATTCCTCTTTGGTAAACGAGTCGCGATTGCGCGACATATACCACCTAAACTCCTGCATAAAGTCTTCAGTCGGCATAAATTCACCATCGTACAAAGGCAATTTGCGGAAGGCTTTATTCAGAGCCCAGTGTACAGCCTGCCCAAAAGTGGCCGACGGGCTCTTGCCTGATGGTACCCGTATTAAGCATTGGAAATAAAAGCGCAGCGGGCAATCAAGGTAATTACTCAAATGCGTTACAGACAAGGTGTAATTCTGCAGCAGTTGGTTGATGTAGTTATGATCCAGCAGTTGAACCACAGGCTTATCGGCCTCGCTAAATTGGGTGGCTATAAAATCAACCATTTGATCTTCGGTAACTTTAGGATGCTTTACTTGCAAATGAGTATCGGCTAGTATTTCGCCAACAAATTGTGATGCTTCCTGGTCCTTCCCATTTTTATCTTTCGACGCGTAGGAGATGTGCAGGCACTGCTTCGCCCGGGTGAGTGCTACGTAAAACAACCTCCTCGACTCCTCCTTCTGCGCAATGTCGTCAGATGCCGAATGCGTTAACGTATCCGGGTAGGCAAAACCGCTGTTGCGACCCTTGCTGTCCCATGTCTTTTTATCGCAGCCAATAAAAAACACGTGCTCGTACTCCAATCCTTTTGACCCATGCGCTGTAAGGAAATTGATGCCGTTGTCGCTAAAGATCACTTTATTCAACTCCATCCTGATGCCATTCTTTTTCATGAGGTCGATAGTGTTGATCAGCTCATGTAATTTTATCTCTGGATTTTTACGGCTCTCATCTTTCAGGAAATCAAAAAAGCTGGTTAACATTTGCATGTGCGTACCCTTATCTGGCTGCTGAATAATGTATTTGAGGATGCCCATTTTAGCGATGACATGCTGAAAAAATTGCTGCAATGTTTCACTCACAGCCGATTCGAGCAGCGACTCGATGTCGCCCATTAAAAACTTCATGGTTTGCGTAGCCGATTGCTGGCTGAAAAGATCCTGCTGTGCCGCAACCTTTAATTCGGTAATATAACGGCGTATTGACGTACGAGCCTCGGATTTACTGGTGGACGAAAAATTTGCTGCCGCTACCGCAATGCTTGCCTTTGCTATCTCAATTGGCGGTATATCAAAAAAGTCATAATGCAATATGGTAAACAGCAAATCATCGCCACTGTAGGGTGAATCCAGTTCGGCAGCAAGGTAGCGCAGTATATTGATGATCTTTTCGCCGAAAGGCGTTGTAAGGATATCAATTTTGCGCTTTGTATTTACGGCTATATCCTGCGTCTCCAGGAAGTGTAGCAGTTCCTCTACTTGGCTATGGTTACGGTAAACTACAGCAATTTCGCCCGGCTGCGTGCCTTCGTCTATTAACTCCTTTATCTGCATTGCAACATCAACCAACTCTTGTGAAGGGTTTTCATATTCCTTTATTATGGGCTCAACAGTAAGGCTGTCAAACCTCGGATGCGATGACCGCAAATTTTTATCAAGCTTGAGCTGATTGGTTAATCTTTCACGATTGTTGTTAATAAGCGCGCGCGAAATATCAAGAATATGCTGGTTGGAACGATAGTTATGCTTAAGTACAACGGTATGCAATGTATTAACATAGTCGCCGGCAAAGTCAAGGATGTTTTTCATGTTTGCCCCCTGAAACTTGAAGATCGATTGATCATCGTCGCCCACCACAAATACGTTTGGCGTATCCCAATAATTGAGCAGAAATCTGAGCAGTTCGTTTTGTGAGCCGCTGGTATCCTGAAACTCATCAACCAATATGTATTGATAGCGCTCCTGGTAGCGGCGCAATATTTCTTCATTTTCGCGAAAAGCTTTTAGTACCCATATAATCATGTCATCATAATCATACCGCCCCAGGGCTTTCATTTTAGCCGTGTAGTTTTTGTATTCGCCAACTGCTGCCAGCAGTTTGTCCATGCTCTCGGTAACCTTGTCAATATCCTTTTGCTTAAGGTCGCCTACTTTTATACCGGCCTTAGCATTCGGCCTTTTATATATAAACTCCTCACGGTTGGGCAGGTCGTCTATGTAATCTTTAACGGCGGCAGCAATTAAATCCTCGGTCCAGTTTTCGCGTTTCATGGTCGAAAACAGGGCCTTTAAGCGTGGAGCGTCATAGTAAATATCGCCGGTAAAACGCTTTAGTAAATGATCGTTCGGGAAAGCGTCAACCAACTCCCTAAACATCATGGCCGATTCAAGATCAGATAAAGCTTCCAGATTTAGCTTGCCAAAATATTCAAGGTTCTCCTGTATTATCTCATTGCAAAATGCATGGAACGTATAGATGTTTATACGATAAGCATCAGGGCCAATAAAGTCAAACAAACGCTTACGCATAGCCACCGCACCGGCATCGGTGTAGGTAAGGCAAAGTATCTCGTTAGGCTGAGCGTCGGTATCGGTTAAGATTTTACCTATACGGGCAGCAAGGATCTGGGTTTTACCGGTACCCGGCCCGGCAACCACCAGCACAGGGCCATCCATTTTATTTACTGCGGCAAATTGCTCGGGATTTAAACCTGCCAGTGCTTCCTGAAATTTAGCGTTATATTTATTAAGATTGGCTTGCATATATGGCTTTTGAAAGGAATAGTAAAGGTAAGTAAAAATAAAAAGCCCGGCTGCTATGCAACCGGGCTACTCAATGCTGTAAATAATATTTTAGTTTTTTGCCTGGTATATAACGGCCTCGTTAAGGCGTACATATTCTTCGTCGTCTGCAGCTTTTGCCAGATTTACACCTTGCTGCGCTGTAGCAATGGCCTCAGCTTTTTTACCTTGTTTTAGCTGAATGCGGGCTTTCCATAATTTATACCACGGGCCTTTGGGCTCCAGCTTTTCGGCCTCCAGCGCCCACTGCATAGCTTTATTCAAGTCCTTATCGTTCTCGTAAAAGTATTGTATTGCATTGAAGTATGGGCGCTTACGAATATCGCCCTGCATTAACTTTTCAATGTTGGCAGTAATCTGGGCATCATCGTCGGTCTGCATATGGATAGGTACGCCGGTATGGTCCCAAACAATATAAAGGTCTGTAGATTTTGTAGTGGAGTTGGCAAACTGCATGGTAAACGTTTCGCGTTTTTCCTTCACATCAATAGGCTTTACGTTAAAGCGCAGCAAATCGTCCTCTTGCTTGTAGGTGTAGGCACCCCATTGTTTAGCGGTTTTGTTTAAGATGATGGTCCACTCATTTTTGTTCGGGATGCTAAATAACGAATAGGTACCGGCCGGCACTTTATTGCCTTCTATAATTACATTTTCGCTAAAAGTGATAATGGTGGCGGCATTTGCTCCTGTGCGCCAAACCTCGCCAAAAGGGTTGATGCCTCCAAATATTTTGCGGCCTTTTACATTGGGCCTGGAGTAGGTGATGGTTATTTTACCAAGGCCAAAATCCTGTATTATAGTTTGTGTAGAACTTGATTCGGGAATGCGCGGCTGATCCTGCTGCGCAAATGCAGCAGTACTAAAAAAAGTAAATAAAAAAAGGCAACACGCGCCTATGATAGAGTTTCTCATGCTTGAAATTTAGCACTAAGGTAATAATTGTAGGATGAAAATTTTGTGAAAAGGTTTAACGGGGTGGTTGTAATTGTTGTAAAAAATAAAAGCCTCCCAACCTTGCGTCGGGAGACTTTCAACCTAAACCTTATCACAATTAACCGGTAAGATTACCGGTATGTTAGTGGTTATACAAATACTGTACCAATATGCCAGGCTCTTTTAAATTGACTTTTTCTGCTGCGTTAGCTGCACTATGTGTACAATTTTATGTAATGTAAATTGTACAGTTTAACGCCCATAAAGGTGTTTTTTGCGGAAATAGTTGTCAAGTAAAAACAAGCCTATCACAATATCAAAAAACAAGAACCCCTTTAGTAGCGGCCCCGAAAAAAAGCTGTTTACATGTGTAACATTCGCCGCAATTTGTGTAGGTACAGGTACAGTAACATCGAGGGCGGAACTGTTACCCCAGTGCCAGTTAACCTTGCTTAATATCATCACCACCAGTACACTAATGGTAAGTATAAAAAATGCTGCTATGCTTAAAATAATACGTTTATTAATGGCCGACTTTAAAGGCTGCATAGCCTTTTCGGTACGAATGGCCTCCATCACGTTATACGTAAATGCCATTGATGGTTCATCAACTTCCATGGTGCTGAACTCCTGATTTAGTGTTAGCAGTTCATCGTACTTTTTCCTGTAAACTTCGTCCTGCTCAATAAGCATAGCTATAGCTTGCCGTTCCTGCAACGTGCACGATCCGTCAATATAGTTCCATAGTTTTTCTTCTATACTGTTCATATCAGTTCATTTACTTCGTGTTTCAAATTGCGCTCCAGCCGCTCCTTTAAACGCTGCCTCGCTCTGAATAGTTTTACCTTAACCGTATTGGCCTCGATACCTAAAACCTGTGCTATTTCTTCAAGTGATTGCTCGCCCTTGTAAAACATTGTGATAATAGTGGCATCATCGGGCAGTAGCTGCCCAATGGCCTGGTTCAAATAAAATGAGCGGGAGCGGTTGTCGGCACTATGCTCGTCAAAGCCGCTTGCCCTGCCTTCAATCTGAATAAATGTAGCCTCATCATCAATAGATGTTGTATCCACCCGTTTTTTTCGCAAAAAAGTCATGGACGTAGTGTATACAATGCTATATAGCCAGGTGCTGAATTTTGACTGCTGCTGAAAAGATGATAACGACTTATATGCTTTTATAAAACAGTCTTGTGCTATCTCCTCAGCATCTTCCCGGCCTTTTGCAAAACGCATAGCAAGCGTAAAAACAAAACGCTGATGGCGCTTTACCAGATCAGCATATGCCGACTGGTTGCCCGCCAGGGTTTGTTCTATTAACTCGGTATCTGTAAACTTGTTCTGCATATTACTTACCGTATCAGACAACGCCTTTGGTAAACAGGTTACACGATTAGGGCAATAATTTTTAAGAGGTAATTTATAAAACCACCATAAGTATATAAGCAACTGTATGTAATAAGCTTAGCCGCCGCCAAAGTATTTTCAAATTTTGTTGAGATGAGTGTAACCTGCTTAAAAAGTGTGTGGTCATAGCATACAAATACACCACGGTGGTGCATTAATAAACGAACCCAATCAATTTTTAAAATTACATACTATGGACGAGAAAGTATTAATACCAATTTCTATCTGCCTTGGCTTATTTGCAATGATCTTTGGCATAGTGTACCTGCGTAACCGCGAACGGATGGCAATGATAGAGCGCGGAATGGACCCGCGTAGCTACAAAGCGCAACCGGCCCCTTATCAAAACCTAAAGTGGGGACTTTTATTGATTGGTGCCGGCCTTGGCCTCTTCCTGGCTTGTGTACTTGACCACACCACATTTAATTCTACTCAAGACGATAACGAAGCGGTTTATTGCGCACTTATAGCATTATTTGGTGGTATAGGCCTTGTAATTTCTTATAACATTGAAAAGAAGGAGCTTTATAATAATAATTTATAGGAGTTGTTGAATTTTAAATTAAGAGTATTGCTTTGCTGAAGGCAATACTCTTTTTGCTTAATAATCTGTAAGCAATTAACGTTAAATAAATATTTGCTTATAATATGAATTGATTAAAAACCTGTGTATTTTTATGTTAAAATTTAATACCATGAAAATATCACAATTAATCGCGGTTGTATTGGTTGGCTTAGCCGGCACTGTTAACGCACAAGAAAAAGTTAAACTAAGCGATAGTACACAGCTTGTTTACGCAGGTGTAAAAGGAGACAGAGAGGGTTTATACCAAATAAAAAATCTGAAGAACGATGGGGTTTGGGTGCAGGGTAATTACAAAAATGATGCTCGCACAGGCACATGGTATTTCTTTAATTCCAAAAAAGAGCTTGATTTAAGATATAGCTATGACCAAAAAAAGCTGTTGTTTTTTAACAATGACATGCTTAAAGATGTAACTGTTGAGATTTTAAGTGATGACAGTGAAACAAAGAAAAGTGCAACTGCCCCACTGCCTTTATGCCCAATAGAGCTTTACGCGTCTATTGTTGCAAGCAAAGTTAACGATAAGAACGATGGTGGAAATGACCCGTTTGAGGCCGAAATAACCGCAGAGGTTGCTACAGATGGAACTGCTACTTACACGGCTAAATTTAGAGGCGTTAATAAAAAGGTAATTACAAACAGCCTAAATGTACCGCAAGATCACTTTAATATTGATTGGATACCCGCTATGTACAAAGGCAAGCCAATTGCCTCAAAGTTTGTGGTGTATGCACAGGTTCAAGGCAATGGTACCAGCAACTACAGACGTTTCCGTTGGAACGACTAAATAAGTATAGTTAATAAAAAAGCGGCATCTCTTGTAAAGAGATGCCGCTTTTTTATTAATAGATAACGCTCCTTTAATATTTTGATATGGTGCAGCTCATGCCCGGCTGCGCAAAACAGCAATGCCCTTACGCTTACTGCAAAACCGATAGCTGTGCCGCGCCTGTTTAACTGGGCATTAGTAAGGCTTTTGAACATATACAGGTTTGACAATCGCGTAACCCTAAACTCCTCGGCCAAATCCTGTATGCTGCGCGCATTGTAATCGGTATTGTTTACATACACATCCTGATCAAAGCCCGGTAACACAGCCTCTTCTCTCGAAAAGCAAAAAGCACGAAATGCAAAAACGCGTTCGGTATCTATCATGTGGCCAAGCACTTCTTTAATGGTCCACTTGTTTAGGGCGTAGGCATACATTGCCTTTTCACTGTCTATACCTGTAAACAGTTCATAAGTGTGTTTTAAGCTTTCGGCCAGCACAGTTAACACATCTTTGTCATGCGGTACCTGCGAAACGTAGGTTTCGGCGTATGGCTGGTATTCGTCAGGCTGCGGTCGTGCTGTCATGTTTAATGCTTTTTAATACAATCCTAAATGTGGTGCCTTTACCAATTTCAGAGTCTTTCACAAAAATTTGCCCGTTATGGTAATTCTGTATCATTCTTTTGGTTAACGATAAACCCAAACCCCAGCCACGTTTACGGGTAGTGTAGCCTGGCTGGAAAACGGTGTCAAATTTTGAACGCGGAATACCTTTGCCAGTATCGGTTACATCAATGAAAACTAATTTTTTAACCCGGCTGCCGCTTATTTCTACCTTAATATTACCTGTACCTTCAATAGCATTAACGGCATTTTTAAGCAGGTTCTCAAGCACCCAGTCAAATAGTGGGATATTCAAGCCGGCTATCAATCGGCGATTGCCAGTAAGCTCAAATGTTATTTTGTTACTGACACGCACCTTAAAATAGTCAACAAAATCTTTAACCACATCGTAAACCGGATGCTCTTCCAATTGCGGTTTCGACCCTATTTTTGAAAACCTGTCGGCAACTATTTCCAGGCGCTTTACATCGTTTTCCATTTCGGCCATCAACGGGTCGTCTTCAGCATTAAACTTATCTTTCAACAGCTCTATCCATGCCATTAATGAGGATATTGGCGTACCTAATTGGTGCGCCGTTTCTTTGGCCAAACCTACCCAAACCTGGTTTTGTTCGGATTTACGGGCGGAACTAAATGCAGTATATGCCGTTATTAAAAATATGGCAATAACCGTAAGCTGCACGTACGGGAACATCTTTAACTGCGTAAGCAATGCTGAATCCTTATAGTAAACCAACCACGATTCGTTAAGTACATTAAGGTGTATGGGCTCATGCTGGCCCTTCATGTAAACCAGCTCGTTACGAAAGTAATCCGGATCGTATTTCCATTTCTTCTCTTTCAACTCTTCCGCGTCAAGCTTGATATAGGTTTTGGTAGTATCAAGCCCGCGCACAAATTTTATGTCGCCTTTACCATCAGTAATGATGGCGGGGACGCTAAGACTATCCCGCACGGCAGATACATAGCTGAGTGATTCGCTGTCGTAAGTGTTTACAACCTGTTTAATGCTGAGTGCCCAAACCTGTGCACGCGTTCGTTCGGAGTGCGAAATGTTGCGTACCAGGTAGCTGGTGTACAATAACGATCCGCTGGCTATAACTACCGCAAAGGCAAGCAGTAAATATTTCCATCGGCGTTTTTGTTGGTAAGGGTTCATATAAGCTGTTCAAATAACGGAAAAAATTGCAAAGGGTTGCTCATCTTCTTAAATATTTGCCCGGAGCGACTTCTATCTCCATAATGTCATGTTAAACAATTAGCTGTGCCCGGTTTATACAATTGCCGTTAAACCCTATCTTTGCGGCATCATGTCTGATAAAAAAGTAAGAGTCCGTTTTGCACCTAGCCCAACAGGTGGCCTGCACCTTGGTGGCGTGCGCACCGTATTGTTTAATTACCTCTTTGCCAAAAAACATGGCGGCGATTTTATATTACGTATCGAGGATACCGACCAAACCCGATATGTTGAAGGGGCAGAGCAGTATATACTGGATTGCCTGCAATGGTGCGGCATTGTTGCCGACGAAAGCCCGGTAGTCGGCGGACAGTATGCGCCTTACCGCCAAAGTGAGCGCAAACCTATATACCGAGAATACGCCGAACGCCTTGTTGCACAGGGCCATGCTTACTACGCTTTTGATACGCCCGAAGAACTTGACCAAAAGCGTAAGGATATCCCTAATTTTCAATACGGGCATGCCCACAGGCATGAACTGCGTAACTCGCTTAGCCTGCCTTTGCAGGAAGTTGACAAGTTATTGCATGAGGGCGCGCCGCATGTAATACGTATTAAAATGCCGGAGGATGAAACCATCAGCTTTAATGATATGATACGCGGCCACGTTAGTTTTGAAACTAACCAGGTTGATGACAAGGTTTTGTTAAAAGCCGATGGCATGCCCACCTATCACTTAGCTGTAGTGGTTGATGATTACCTGATGAAGATATCGCACGCTTTTCGCGGCGAAGAATGGCTGCCGTCTGCCCCGGTGCACCTGCTGTTGTGGGAATACCTGGGTTGGAAAGCTGAAATGCCCGAATGGGCGCACCTGCCATTAATTTTAAAACCGGATGGGCATGGTAAACTAAGCAAACGCGATGGTGCAAGGCTTGGTTTCCCGGTTTATGCCATGAACTGGACCGATGCCAAAACAGGTGACTTAACGCAGGGTTTCCGTGAGCTGGGCTTTTTGCCCGAAGCTTTTATGAACCTGCTTGCCATGTTAGGATGGAACGACGGTACCGACCAGGAACTGTTTTCGATGGATGAGTTGATAGAAAAGTTCTCTATCGAACGTATCAGCAAAGCAGGGGCAAAATTTGATTTTGAGAAGGCGAAGTGGTTTAATGCCGAGTGGATAAAGCGCAGCACCGACGAAAGCCTGAAACTTAAAGTTTGGGAAATCTTAAAGGCAAACGGCATTGTTATTAAAGACGAAGCCTACCTGCTTAAAGTAATTGATATAGTTAAGGAGCGCTGTACTTTGCTGCCCGATTTTTATCAGCAAGCCTCATTCTTTTTTAAACAACCTGCAGAATATGATTTGCCGGCCGTTAAGCCAAAATGGACTGATGCTAAAACAGATTTCTTTAATACGCTGGTAAAAGTAATTCCGCAATTGGATGTATTTGAACCAGCCGCACTTGAAGCCCGCTTTAAAGCCCTTGCCGAAGAAAAAGGTATAAAAGTAGGCGAAGTGATGTTGCCTTTCCGTATTATGCTGGTGGGCGGTAAGTTTGGCCCGCACGTATTTGATATTGCTACATTGCTTGGCGAAAGCGAAACCATAATAAGAATAGAAAAAGCCTTGGAAGCTTTTACAGCTTAATGCAGTACTTCAGTAAAAAATTAAAGGCGCATACATTATATGCGCCTTTCTTATTTAATTACCCAGTGGAAATAAAAAAATATTTACACACCCTTTTCAGTGCGCCTTGCTTTGGCTTTTGCTTTCATTTTCAGGTTCAGCATCTCTACCAATACTGAGAAGGCCATCGCAAAATAAATATACCCTTTCGGGATGTGTTGTTCAAATGCTTCGGCAAGCAGGGAAACACCTATAAGTAACAGGAATGATAAAGCCAGCATTTTAACCGTTGGGTGTTTGTTTACAAAACCTGCTACCGAGTTTGATGACCATATCATAATGCCTACCGCTATTACTACGGCGGCTATCATAATCTCGATATGCTGGGCCATACCCACGGCAGTAATTACCGAATCCAGCGAAAACACAATATCCAGCAGCATGATCTGGAATATGGTTCCCCAAAACGAATGCTTTTTACCATCGCCTGTTTCATCTTCTTCTCCCTCAATTTTTTGATGGATCTCTGCTGTGCTTTTATATATCAGGAATAAGCCACCTAAAATCAGGATCATGTCCCGGCCGGATATGGCTAATTTTTCTACCCAGTCCTTATCGGTTATGCCAAACCAGCCCGACATATGGAAAAGCGGTGCAGTAAGTGTCATAACCCAGTTCAATGAGAGTAGCAATAATATACGGGTTATCAGGGCCATGCCCATACCTACCTTTCGCCCCCTGTCTTGCTGCTCTTTAGGTAGTTTATCGGCGAGTATGGAAATAAATATCACGTTATCTATCCCCAAAACAATTTCTAAAAACGTAAGGGTGATGAGTGATATCCAGGTTTCCGGCGAGCTTAATATTTCCATAGTGCTAAAGGTGTATTACAAAGGCCTAAAATACAAAACCCCTGCCGTTTTTGGCAGGGGCTGCATATTTAGATTGTAACACCCGGTTACTTGATATTTACATCTGCAAAGCGTGCAGTTACAATAATATTGTTGCTGGCACCGCTGCGGCCAACATAACCTTTGTAGGTTTTGGTTGATGACCATCCGCGTTCGTCGTCGCCCGGTGTTTTCGAGACAACCTTTACCTTATCGTCATCAAACTTAAAACTGCCAAGGCGGGTGGTTATATCAAAGTTGAAGCTTTCATTCAGGTCCAGATCAAGCTTGGTGTTTGATGCATTTATCTTCACGTTTTTGGCTGCCTTGTCAATAGCGCCAATCCTTAAACCGTCGCCAAATTTGATGCTGATGTCTGACGAGCTTTTGAGCCTGTCTATCACCACATCCGAAAAACTGAACGTGGCGGCTGCATTATCAATGACGCCGGCTTTAAAGCCGCTAAATTCAACTTTTAGCATGGTGCCATTAAAAACAGCAATTCTTGATGGCGCGTCTTGCGAGAACTTAATAGTTACCTCATTTTGGTCATTAGTAAGCTGCTGTGCTGTAAGCACACCAAACTGCAGCTTTAATAATACTTTACCGCTAAGTGATGGCAGGGTAACGTTACCAAATTTGTTGCTCAGATCAAGCGCGTTACCGGCCGGCATATAAACGGTATAGTTTATTTCCATGTTATTATCATCGTTCCTGCCGTTATTATTTTTATAGATGTTGGTTTTAAATGATACTACAGACCCCGCCTTACTGTCGCTGATTGATGACCCGTTGATCATTTCATTAACCTTTTGCTCGCTTGTTGAGCTAAACTTCATTTGTACATCAACCTTAAATTCGTTCTTGTTCCAGGTATTCACTGTCACGCGGCCAAAGCTGTTGCTTATCTGCAATACGTCGTTAGCATCAACGCTGTAGGTTTTACTGTAATTTTTTACCTTCTCGGTAAGCTCGCCGCTGGCAATGCGTTTTGCAAACTCTTTTTCGGATATCTTTTTGCCGTTGTAGCTGTAATTAAAGTTATAGTCGCCTTTAGGCACAATATCATTAAAACTGCCGGCAAAATTTTTTCCAAAGTCCTGAAATGTTTTACTTAAATCGGCGTGAATGTTTTTACTCAAATCTTTATTGAGTTCCTTCATTTTAAGGTTCATCGATTTACTTTGCTCTACCGATAGCTTAGCCATGTTTTTGCTTAGCTCTTTCATTTTTACTTTAAGCTCGCCCATGGCCTTATCAAACTTGGCC
Source organism: Mucilaginibacter pallidiroseus (assembly GCF_007846085.1). GTDB lineage: Bacteria > Bacteroidota > Bacteroidia > Sphingobacteriales > Sphingobacteriaceae > Mucilaginibacter > Mucilaginibacter pallidiroseus. The sequence continues at coordinate 389,272 of NZ_VOEJ01000002.1, read as the reverse complement.
TGGTCAAAATCTTTCTCAAGTATTACATTATCAGGCGGGGTAGGCGGCAGGGCAGGTTCTACCTGGGCAAACACGGTGGTGCTGCAGGCCACTATCACTAAAAGTGCAATAATGGCATAGTTAAATATCTTTGTTTTCATGTTGGTTCTTGCTTTCGTTAAATTGTTGTATTACACTTAGTTGCTGATTAAGCACCTCGGTTTGTATTTGCAAGTTCCGGATCATTGCACGTAAAACACGCTCCTTGTTTGGGCTGGTGGCTAATTCGCTGTTTAGTTTTTTATAGGTGGTTTGTATTTTGGCTATATCGCCGCTAAACTCCTGGTAAAGTTGCGGGTCAAACTTGGCTATCTGTTTTAGCTCGGTACGCTGATTTTCAATTACCGATACCAGGTGCACCTGCTGTTTGGCATAAGTTGGGTTAATATCGGCCAGGTTAACGCCCTCTGGTTTTTGGTTTTTTAAATAGATGCCGAAGCCTGCGCCCATAATAACGATGATCATGGCGGCTACCCGCAGCACAAAACCAAGCGAAAACGTTTTTGCCTCGCGCTTTTTTGGCTGCTGTTCCTCATCCCAGGCATCCAGCTCGCGCGATATATTGGCCCACATATCGGCCCTTGGCTCAAGGTCATCAAATTCGGCCCTGTTATCTTGTATAAAATCTTCTAAACGCTTGCTCATCTTATAACTCCTCTGCTGGTTAATATTTCGCTCAGTTTGCGTTTTGCACGTAAAAACTGTGTGCGCGATGTATTTTCACTTATGTTTAAAACCTGCCCTATTTCCTCGTGGTCGTATCCTTCCAGTAAGTAAAGCGACAGTACAACCCTGTATCCCTCGGGTAACAGCTTCATGGCATCTTTAATTTGGGCCACCTGGTATTGCACATCGTCGTCGTCCCAGGGTTCTTCGTCAGCCACGTTATCCAAATGGCCGTCTTCAACTTTTACAAATTCAAGTTTACGTTTGCGCAAAAGGTTTATTGACCTATGTACTACAATTTGTTTTAGCCAAAGGCCAAAGGTTGTTTCCTGCCTAAAATCTTTTAACCTGTTAAAAGCATCTGTAAAAGCTTCCTGCAAAATATCTTCAGCTTCGCCAACGTTGCCCACTATCCTGAAGGCGACGTTCAACATCGCTTTCGAGTATAGTCGGTACAATTCGTAGCAGGCTTTTTTACTTCCCTGCTTACACTCAACCACCAGGTTGTAATGTTTATCAACGTATGCAGCTTCCAAATTAATGACAGGTTTCAGGTTAAATGACGCAGGGCATTTTACAACGTTGCACGGCGCGATAAAAAAAGACCGGTATTAGGCAAATTTATTTGATTTAGGGATGCTTGATGACTTTAAAAGTATTGCAGATTTTGTATGGATATCCTTATAGTAATTAGGTGACCTGTTTTTACTTTACAAAACGGATGTAATCTTTATAATCCTGTAAATCTGCTTAATCAAGGTCATTGATGGCTTTAACTGCCGCATCGTACCTTTCATTACCAGTACCGGAGATAACCACATAGTTGGCATCAAGCGCCTGTAGTTCGTGGTGCCAAACTTGCATAAAATGTTCGCGCTTGTGAGGAAAATCGCGCAGGGGGTCGTCTTGCCAAGGTAGGTCGATGTTGAGCAGGAGGTATAAATCATATTTATATTTTGGCAATGCATCCAATACAACCTGCGGCGTGCTGCCAAATACTTCATCACTCCAAATTTTTACGGTAATAAAAGTGGTATCGCATATCAGTATTTTATTGGCTTTGGGAAGATATTCCTCTTCAAGCGCTATTTGACCGTAAAACATATTGATCTCGTCCTGCCAGGTGCATGGCTCGGTTAGGTTCTCGCAATAGCCGCGGGCAAACTCGGGCACCCACACGGTGTTTAAATGTTCGGCCAAATAAGCCGACATGGTTGATTTACCCGTCGACTCGGGGCCTACAACGGCTATTTTTTTGATTGATGATTTATCCTGATACGCCTGCTCCATGTCTATATTATTGTTTAACTCGCAATTCACTGTTTTCGTTTTTCCAGTCGCGCTGCCAATCGCGGTAGCCTATGGCTGCAATTACTACATACACGGCATACATGGCGGCGGTGAGATGAAGGTCCTTAAGCATATAAACTGCGACATATATAATATCTACAAAAACCCATATGAGCCAGTTTTGTACCACCTTGCGGGCCAGTAACACCTGTGCCACCAAACTGCATGCAGCGCAAAAGCTATCAATGTAAGGATAAGAAGCTGTCGTATACTTCAGTACCGATCCAAGAATAAATGAGAATATTAAAATCGCGGGTGCTGCAATGAGAGTTTGCATCTTGGATATCTGCTTTACAGGTTGTTTATTTTCGGTAGCAGGCTTGTGGCTCCAGTAATACCATCCATAAATATTTACCGCTAAAAAATAAACCTGCAGGCCCATATCTGCAAAGAGCCTGGCTTCATAAAATATGTATAAATACAATGTAACACTTACAATGGCGAAAGGCCAGTTCCAGATATTATTTTTTGCAGCGAGGTAAACACAGAGCAGCCCGGTTATAACTGCTACAACTTCTGTGAGGGTTTGGTGTTGCCACCAAGTTTGTACTAAGTGTACAATTTGCATTTGTAAATATAGCTAAGGTTACTGTAGTAACAAGTTGAAATCGCTGGCCTTGCCTTTTAATAAAATAATCGAACAGTGTTTGTACAGGATATGGTACAGGCGTTGTATCAAATAGCAGAAATAATAATTTTTAGGACATCAGATGATTGTCGTTGAAGTCGTATAAAGTTCTACTATGTCTTATGTAACTAAAAAGTGACAATATTAAAGGCGTTTTATTTAATGCTTAACTTGACTTGTAACGAGGCTTTATCGGGTAATTAATATATGTAATGATATTGCTTAATCGACTAATTAATAGGCATTTGTAGGAAGTACAAACGAGCCGGCAATATTTCAATTTCATGAGGTGGATTTTCGAAAGCCATTTTTATAATATTATCGTCTATCAAAAATGTTGTTTGGCCTCATGTTTGTCTATTAGTTATCGATCCTGCATTACCGCAAAGAAAACATTTACATCTACCTATGTTAAAACGTTTTTGGTAGTAAGGTTTAGTTAAGAATTCTCGGGCGCCCAAGCTGAGATGCAAATGTTCTTTTGTTTTGGGTTTAATCAATAGTTTAAATTAATTAGGGGAAAAGGGAGCTTCACAAAAAGCTCTCTTTTTTTGTTTATATACTTTTACTATGCATGCATAGTATTTGTTATATTGCCGTATGCAATTTAACCTTACCGAAGAGCAACTCATGATACGCCAGGCCGCTCGCGATTTTGCACAAACCGAGCTAAAGCCGGGTGTGATTGAACGCGACGAGCACCAAAAATTCCCGGCCGGGCAGATCAAGAAATTAGGTGAATTGGGCTTTATGGGTATGATGGTTTCGCCGCAATACGGCGGTAGTGGTATGGATGCCGTATCATATTCATTGGTGATGGAGGAATTATCAAAAATTGATGCCTCAACGTCGGTAGTGCTATCTGTAAACAATTCGTTGGTTTGCTACGGGTTGGAGCGCTTTGGTAATGAGGAGCAAAAACAAAAGTATTTAGTGCCTCTTGCTACAGGACAGGTTATAGGTGCATTTTGTTTAAGCGAGCCCGAGGCCGGGTCGGACGCTACATCGCAGCGCACTACTGCTACTGATATGGGCGACTATTATTTGCTCAACGGCATCAAAAACTGGATAACCAGCGGCAGCACGGCATCAACATTTATTGTAATGGCCCAAACCGATGCCTCGCAAAAGCACCGTGGCATAAATGCCCTGATAGTTGAAAAAGACATGGATGGCTTTGAAGTTGGTGCCAAGGAAAATAAGATGGGCATTCGGGGATCTGACACACACTCGCTGATGTTTAATGATGTTAGAGTACCAAAGGCTAATCGCATAGGCGACGAGGGCTTTGGGTTTAAGTTTGCCATGGCCGTATTAGAGGGCGGGCGAATAGGAATAGCGTCGCAGGCGTTGGGTATAGCGGCCGGTGCCTATGAGCTATCTCTCCAGTACGCCAAAGAGCGAAAAGCATTTGGCAAGCCACTGGCCGAGTTGCAGGCCATACAATTTAAACTGGCCGATATGGCTACAGAGATTGACGCTGCCAGGCTGCTTTGCCATAAGGCGGCATGGTTAAAAGATAATGGCAAACCCTACGCACAGGCTGCTGCAATGGCAAAACTCTTTGCGTCGGATACCGCCATGCGGGTTACAACCGAGGCGGTACAAATACATGGCGGCTACGGTTACGTTAAGGAATATCATGTTGAGCGCCTGATGCGAGATGCCAAAATAACCCAGATTTATGAAGGTACATCTGAAATTCAGCGGATTGTAATTTCGCGCGAGGTACTAAAATAGTTGCCCTGATTTATTTACTTTTGAAAAGTATATTAAATTAGTAGACTATTTTTTCATTTATGATAAAGCAATTCATTTTAGGCACGTTTTTACTTACCGCCATCAATTACACCGTGCAGGCTCAGGCTACTTTAAAACCCGGCACTTGGCGCGGTGCCTTAAAAACAGCGGGTGGGCAGGACATTCCTTTTAACTTTGATGTTACCAACGCAGGCGGCAAGCAGCAGCTGGCCATAATAAACAGTACGGAGCGTTTTAAGGTTACAGACATCAGCAGCCGCGGCGATTCGGTATTTATTAAAATGCCTTTGTTTGATTCGGAGTTTAAACTAAGATTGGCAGCAAACAAACTGCAGGGCCAGTACATACGCCACCTGGGCGATAAAGATGTACCTATGGAATTTGCAGCAACTGCAGCCACTCCTTATCGCTTTTTTAAGAACCCGGCTAAGCCAGCCTTTAATGTAAGCGGCAGATGGTCGGCCGTGTTTGGCGAAGGTGAAGGCCGCGATACTACCGTTGGCGAATTTAAGCAGGCAGGTGCCAAAGTAACAGGAACCTTTTTAACTACTACCGGCGACTACCGCTTTTTAGAAGGTACAGTTGCAGGTGATAGTCTTTACCTGTCGTGCTTTGACGGGGGCCACGCTTTCTTATTCACAGCAAAAATTAAGGATAACAATACACTTGCGGATGGTAAGTTCTTTTCGGGTGTAACAGGCAAAGACGTTTGGGGAGCCATAAGAAACGAACAAGCCAAACTACCTGATGCCTACTCGCTTACTGCGCTTAAGCCTGGTTACAAGAAACTGGCTTTTAACTTTAAGGATCTTAACGGGCAACCGGTTTCTTTAGATGATGCCCGCTTTAAAAATAAAGTAGTAATTGTACAAATACTTGGCTCGTGGTGCCCAAACTGTATGGACGAAACCGCTTACATGGTTAACTACTATAAAAAATATCAACCCAAAGGTGTTGAAGTTGTTGGCCTGGCTTATGAGCGTACAGCCGATTTTGCGAAATCGCAACGTACGGTTACCCAAATGAAAAATCGCTTCGATATTAAGTACCCGCTATTAATTACCGGTTATACAAGCAATAAAGCCGAGACGGCCAAAAGCCTGCCAATGTTGGCTAAAGTGGTGGGTTTCCCAACGACTATTATCATCGATAAAAAAGGCGACGTGCGTAAAATACATACAGGCTTTAGCGGCCCGGGTACCGGCAGCCATTATACCGAATTCATCAGCGAGTTTGAAAAACTGACGAATGATTTGCTGGCCGAAAAGCTAAATTAAGATTTAACAAATTTATATAAAGGCAACCAGATGCATTCGTGGTATTTGGTTGCCTTTATTTATGGAAATCTACGGCAACGGTAACTGTTTCAGGCTTGCCGTTTATATTGCTTATCCAGCCCGGGCCGTTTTTTATAAGTTCGATGGCGCGTTTATTACTTTCAGCATCAAGCCCTTTAACGATAATGATATCGGAAACTGATCCATCTTCGGTAATAGTAAACTTAAGTTTTACGGTGCCTTTTGCCTTACCGTCGGTCAACTTGGCCCCTTGGTATAAATAGTTTTTGAAAGCCTGCCAGCCGGTTTGTGGGTGTGCTTTGTTTATGTCAGTTATATCGTTATTTGGTTTGCTTACAACAACAACTTCATTTAAACTGTTGTGCTGTTCTGTTAAAGCAACGTTTACGCTATCGCCGGGTTTTACTGTTTTGGTTTGATAGCCCAAATATGATATAGTAAGCGTTTCTTTATCTTTTACAGCCGATACCTTAAAATAGCCATTGGCATCTGTTTGTGCGGCGGTATTTTTCCCGTCAACCTTTACTGTCACGCCCGGTAATGGCTGCCCGTCTGTTTGGCTGGTAACCCTGCCAGCAATAAGCCCTGCCGATGGTGTTTTGGGAGCCAGGTAGCCCAGCCCGTACTTGTTAAGATCTTCCTTTTTGCCAACCGGTTGCGGCACAGCAACACCTTCGGCCTTGCTATTTATGCTTTGCGATTGCGGCCTTTTAGCTATGGCCACAGTTGCAGGCATGTCCGGTTTTACAGTGCTGTCTTTTTTGCGGGAGGTGTAGGTCAGTACAACCATTTCGTCAAGCGGCATACTGTCGCTTTTTAAAAGCGGGTTGGTTATCTCTGGTTTGTCACCCAAGGTTCTATCAGGCGTTGTTGCCGCTGGCTGCGCTTTGTTGTAGCGCGACACCGTATTGCCCTGAGCCGCAATTGTCTTGGCATTATTATATTTTTTACCTGGTGATGCAGCTAAGCTGGTAGGGTTTGTCACCGATAGTGTAACGCTATCGGATATTTGCTCACGCGGAGTGGCTAATTGAGGTGTAACAGATTTATCAACAGGAACATTATTAGCAACAACGTTTGGTTGCTGTGGCTGCCTCGTATTATAAAATATACCTGCAACTATCATGAAGCCAATAACACCGGCAGCAATGGCTATGCTGAGCCATGGTATAAGTTGCTTTACTTTTGCTGGCTGGGTTCGGTTGGCAAGGCGCTGGTTAAGGTCGGCAAGGCCGGTATCAATGTTATCCGGTTTAGGGGTATAGCCTTCCAGTGCGTCCATCAAAAACGGATCGTGCTGTGCCTCAAGTTCCAGCTGGTGCATAGCTTTTGCATCAAGCTCGCCATTAAGGTACTTGCGTATCTGCGATATGTTGGCCCGTTTATTTTCCACTGTTCTTTTCCAGGCAAATTTTAAGGTTGCGCTTACCGTTTTGTATGTAGCTTTTAACTTCGTTCATGGTATAGCCGGTTGCATCGGCAATTTCTTTATAACATTTTTCGTGCAGGTAAAACATGCTTACACTTTGCTTTTGTGGTAATGTCAGCTTCTGCATACATCGTTCCAAAGCTTGCAGGGCCTCTTCCCGGTTTTCGGTATCATGATGCAAAACCGGGGTAAATTCCACAAAGTCGTCCAGGTTTACGGTTTCCATTTTTTTGCCAGCCCTTATTTGCATGAGGCAATGGTTACGCGCCAGTACATACAACCAGCTCCTGAATTGTTTAATGTCATGCTGCCTTGCCTTGGTAATCAATTCTTCAAAAATGGCCATTACGGCATCTTTTGCAAGCTCATCATCAGTAAGGTATTTAAGGCAAACACCATATACCAGCGGCATATAGCGCTCGTAAAGTTTGCCCAGCACTTGCACATCGCCATGCTGGCGATAGCTGCTAACCAACTCATCATCTGCTTTATCTTCCGGTTTATTTGGCTTGCTGAAGAAGTTCATTAAAGCTCCAAAATAATTTTTTTAAATGGCTTATGGAAATCTATTGTGTGCCGCATCTATCTACTAAACTCAATAGATATGAAAAAGATATTATTTATGATGATTGCCCTGGCCGTGCTTACAGGTTTCAGGATGGCAACAAGCCGCACCGTTACCGGTGTTGTTACCGGCGATGATGGATTGGTAATAGCAGGTGTAAGTGTAAACGTAGTAGGTTCAGGCATCGGCACGCAAACCGACCCAAGTGGCCGCTATAGTATAAATATGCCAGATGGCTCATCCAAATTGCAATTTGCATTTATAGGTTATGCAACACAAGTTATAAAACTTGGCAATAGTAACCTCGTAAATGTTGTGCTTAAGGCAGATACTCGCTCGCTCCAGGAGGTTGTTGTTACGGCCTATGGGGTCCAAAGAAAGGCGAAAAGCATAACAGGTAGTGTAAGTACCTTAAACGGGCGTGTTGCCGGTGTACAAGTAAGCGGTGCACCGGGCGCAACATCGGCCATGTATATCCGGGGAAATAATAAAAGTTATGGGTATAACGCCCCGATGCCAAAAAACACCGAAAGCTACAAAGGCATTAAAGAAAACGGTTTTACCAGCGTAAAGGAAAGCCCGCTTTCAACTTTTTCTACCGATGTTGATGCAGCGTCGTACAGTAACATGCGCCGTTTTATAAACGGGGGGCAACTGCCGCCTGCTGATGCGGTGCGTGTTGAGGAGATGATCAATTACTTTAATTATAACCTTGCAGGCCCTAAAGACGATGCACCTGTTGCTATACATACCGAACTTTCATCGGCCCCGAGGAAGCCTAAACACAGGTTGCTTCGCCTGGCTTTAAAAGCAAAGACCATTGCAACGGATAAATTGCCTGCATCAAACCTGGTTTTCCTGATAGATGTATCCGGCTCAATGAGTGAAGTAAATAAGCTGCCGCTTGTAAAATCGTCATTAAAGTTGCTTGTAGATCAGTTGCGCCCACAAGATAGGGTTGCCTTAGTGGTTTATGCAGGCGCGGCCGGTGTGGTACTGCCTTCAACCCCCGGCGATAAAAAGCAAACTATAAAAAACGCTATCGACAATCTTGAGTCGGGCGGGTCAACCGCAGGTGGTGCGGGTATAAAGTTAGCTTATAAAATTGCTGCCGAAAACCTGATAGCCAAAGGCAATAACCGCATTATACTGGCAACCGACGGCGACTTTAACGTGGGTGCATCAAGCGATGATGATATGGAAAAGCTGATTGAAAAAGTGCGCGAGAGCGGCATTTTTCTTTCTGTGTTGGGCTACGGCATGGGTAACTATAAAGATAGCAAGATGGAAACCCTTGCCGATAAAGGCAACGGTAATTATGCTTATATAGATAACATTACCGAGGCGCGTAAAACCCTGGTTAATGAGTTTGGCGGTACCCTGTTTACCGTTGCAAAGGATGTTAAACTGCAGGTGGAGTTTAACCCTGCAAAAGTACAGGCTTACCGTTTGTTAGGATATGAAAACCGTTTGCTGGCCAAAGAAGATTTTAATGACGATAAAAAAGATGCAGGAGATATGGGCAGCGGCCATGCTGTTACCGCCTTTTATGAAATTGTACCGGCAGGGATTAAAGATGACTATGCGCGAATTGTAGATCCTTTAAAGTATCAAAAAAATGATACTTTGGTACTTGCAACTGGCGCCGGGGAAATGCTGACTGTAAAATTCAGATACAAAGAACCCGTATCTGCTAAAAGTAAAGTGAGCCAGGTGTCAGTAAACGACAGCCCGGTTGATTTTAATGCCACATCAGTTGATTTTAAATTTGCGTCGGCCGTGGCGGAGTTTGGTATCCTGCTGCGCGATTCGAAGTTTAAACAAAAATCCAACTTCGATCATGCCATTGCTACCGCACGTGCAGGCAGGGGTACAGATAGTGAAGGCTATCGTGCGGAGTTTATTCGCCTGGCAGAAAGTGCAAAGTTGCTCAAGAAAAGCGGTGCCATTGCCCGTGTGGACGAGGATGATGAATAATTAAAAATGCCCCTTAACAAAAAGCCCTTGCAAAATTGAGTTTGCAAGGGCTTTTCAATATTGTGTCAGCCTATATTATTTCAAATCGTAGCTTACCATAACGGTAGGCAGCAACGTGGCCGAGTTTAAAGGCAATTGGTCTTTGGTTAAAATTGGCCTGCGGGTTTTGTAGAAATCGTAATTAGCCTTCTGCACTTCTGCAATGCCGGTTGTTGGCTTATTAAAGCCTATTGATACCGGGATAATAAAATCATGGAACTTCTCTTTATCGGGGATTATCCATTTTTTGGTTGATTTTTTCAGGGCCTCAATAACAGGTACGGTCAGCATGTAATCATCAGCGTAGTAGATCACAATTTTTGATATTGTTCCGTACTCATCAGCCGTAAACTTTAAGATTGCCATGCCCGTAGCTTTTTTGGCCTTAATTTCCGGGCTTACCGTAATGCTGTCTTTAAAAAACTTTGTCATTACCGGTGCGCCACCCTGAAAAGGGAACGATAGCTCGGTTTGCTGCGCCTGCGCAAAAAATGCGGTTGATAGTAAAAGTGCAAATATGATCAGCTTTTTCATTTATTCTGCTTTTGGTTCGCGTTTGGTGCCTTCATACAGCTCGTACTCAAACAAGCGGCAATCAAGCTTACCGTTATAAAACTCAATGCGGCGGCTTGGGCGCAGGCCAATTTTCTTGGCTAAGTCCGGGTTGCCGGTAAAAACGTATCCGCGGTATCCCAGGCACTTCTTTTTAAGATAATCACCCATGCGCTTGTAGGTAACCTCTAACTTGCTGTGCGTGCCTAAGCGCTCGCCGTATTCGGGGTTAAACATTACCACACCTGGTTGCTCAGGTACTTCCGTTTCTTCAAAGTCACAAACGTAAAAGTCAATCAAATGTTCTACGCCTGCAGTGTTTGCGTTACGGCGGGCAATATCAATAGCATCTTCAGAAATATCTGTTGCAATAATTTTGAAGTCGACAGCCTTGGTTGCCTTGTCTTTCAATTTACGGCGCTCAACAAAAAAAACCTGCTCATCATATCCCATAATGTGCATAAAGCCATAGTTCATTCTGAAAAGGCCGGGGTGTTTATCGGTGGCTAAAAGCGCCGCCTCGATAGCCAGCGTGCCCGATCCGCACATGGGGTTAATAAAGGTGCTTTTCCTGTCCCAGTTGGTAGCCATAATGGTTGATGTGGCCAACGCCTCCAGCATAGGTGCCTTGCCCGGTATTTTACGGTAGCTATGTTTGGCCAGGGTTTCGCCAGATGTATCTATGAAGATGTCGGCTTTGTTATCCTGCCAGTACAGATGTATAACCGTTTTGTTTACATCCGCGCCCGAGTTTGGGCGTATGCCTTTAACAGATTTAATCCTGTCTACAATGGCATCCTTAACCTTTACGTTGGCAAAAAGCGGGGTAAGTATATGCTCGTTATTTACGTTTGAAGTTACTGAAAAATAACCTGTAAAATCAATAAGCTGTTCCCATTCAATTTTAACCAGTTCGTCATAAAGCTCTTGCGGGTTTTCGGCCTCAAAGCTTTTAAGCAAGTATAATATCTGGCTGGCGCAGCGCAGGTTAAGGTTAAGTGGAATGGTGTCGGTAACGGTGCCCTGCAGCTCAACCCCTGTTTGGAAAACGCGGGTTGGCTTGTAGCCCAGTGCCTCAACTTCGTGCTGCAGGTAGGGCGACAGGCGCTTATTGCAGGTAATAATGATTTTACTCTCGGTGTGGAAAACTTGCATAATTATTCTGCGAATTTATGAATTAAATACGCCGCTATTTAATTTCATACTATTAACTTTACATTTTAAATATTTTCTGGAAACTATGGAAGTTAAAGGTAAGGTACACGAAGTTTCGGCAACCCAACAGGTAACCGAATCATTGAAGAAGAGAGAATTGATACTTGAATACATCGAGAACCCACAGTATCCCGAGTATTTAAAGTTCGAAGCTATACAGGATCGTTGCAATTTGTTGGATAATGTTAAGGTTGGTGATGATATAGAAGTGTTTTTTAACCTGCGCGGCCGCCCATGGACAGACAAGTCAGGCAAAAAAAGCTATTTCAACTCGCTGCAGTTATGGAAAATTAACCAGCTTGGTGGCGCCGGCGCACCAGCACCGCAATACGCCCCGCCAGCTGATATCAGCTCTGCACCAGATGATGACGATTTGCCATTCTAATATTAGTTGCAGTATTTAGTTCACAGTTTGCTCTATTAAGATTTGCTAAAAACTGATGAAAGATAAAAAAGGCCCTCTTGAAATATTCGAGAGGGCCTTTTTATCTGCTAACTGCCTAACCGGCAACTGCAAGTTACTCTTTAACAATTTTCTTAAGTGCTACTTTGCTGCCCTGTTTAGCCTGCAAGTAGTAAACACCATTTACCGGCAATACAAATTTTTTGGTAAAGCTTGTTGCAGATGTCTTCTCTGCCCAGATGGTGTTGCCATTACTGTTGGTTAATTTTAGCTCGGTACTACCGGCGGGCACATTTAATGAAATGATGCTTTTAGCTGTACTGAACTCGTAACTTAAGTAAAGGTCGCTTATATCCAGCGTTGCCTTATCTGCGCCTGTTAAGGCTTTTAACTTATCGGCCGGTGCATCGTTCACGGTGTAGCTAAACGTAGTGGTAATGCCATCGCTGTCGGTATTGGAGTAGCTGGCCGATTGGCTGTTACGGCTATCCATTCCATTTTTTACCCGGCGGCTTAAACGAAACTTCATCGGTGCCGGCTCGCCATCCAGGCGGGTACTGTAAGTACTATCGGTAGTTATCCTTTTTAAACGAATGCGTTTTGGTGCGCCGCCTGCAAGTGTGCGGCTATCATTATCTGTTGTAACTTGCTTTTCAATTATCACGGTATTGCCGTCCTTATTTTGGTTAAGGGTGTAAGCAGAATTATTGCCGGGCACGGGTGGCGTTGGCGGTGGCACAGGTGCCTCACTCATAACTGCTAAGGCGTCTTTGCGCTCTGCAGCATTAAGTTTTTTAATATTTTTCCCGTTAATGGTGGTGTCGCCATTAACTATTTTAATTTCAATGCTCTTTTGTGTTTGCGCCAGTACCAGCGGTGGCAGGGCCATTATGGTTATCAGGGTCAGCGAAAAAATTACTTCGAAGCCGGGTTTGGTCAATATCTTTTTCATGATGATATGGTTTTGCATACCAAAGTTATAAAATGCTTGCATATCAGCAGATTAAAACAAACGTAGCATTTGTTAAAATTTGTTAAAAGCCTCTACGGTAAGTCAATTAAAAATAAATTTGTATTTGCATGAAAAAGCGGAGTATTGGTTTAATTATAGGGTTGATGGGTTTTGCGTTGGTAGGCGTGGTGGCTATGCAGCTTTATTTTTTGCGCCAGTCATACAAAATGCAATCCGAGCTTTTTAACCGGTCGGTTAACGAGGCGCTGAACAGCGTGGTTAACAAAGTTGCCAAACGCGATGCCATTAACTTTTTGAACGCCAAAACCGACAGGCAGCAATCATTCACATCATTACAAAGGGTAGATAAGATTACCCAGATCAGCATCAACGGAAAAAATACATCGCTCGATTCGGTTACCATTCGCAATAAAAAAAGCAAGCGTGAGCGTAAACTTGCCATGCTGCGCGATAGCCTTAAGCGCATGATCATGCATAAACAAATGGATGATGATTTGGCGCGTATGGCCCAGATGGGGACAGTAAACCTGCGCATCAGGATAGAGGAGTTTACCGATGAGTTTGGCGATGTGCATGGCCGCTTTATACCCGAGATAGTTAAAACCCCGGCACCTGTGCGTAACCCTAAGCGCAAGCTTAATAAATATGATACCCTGCGATACACCTACATCGACCCGCAATTTGGCCGTCAGGTGATATCAGAGGCCCGCATTAATCCGCTTTGGCAGCAGGAGCAGATAAGGCATGAAAAGGAACGCCGTTTTAAAGAAGTAAAGAAGATGCTCGAGGCAGACTCGCTGCAGAATATTTCGCAAACGTTGCCTACAAAAACCAGTGTTATTGAAAGCATTGCCGAGGAGTACCGAAAATCTAACGAGCCGCTTTATAAGCGTATCAACACAATCTGGATAGATTCACTCTTGCGTTTTGAGCTGCATAATCGCGGTATTTCGCTTCCGTTTAGTTATGAAGTAAGCACAGCCAACAGCGACTCGCTCATTTTCTCGAGCGCCATGAATCAGGGCGAAAAGCCGCATTTTGTGGAAGCTAATACTTATGAAAAGCCCATCTTCAGCAACGAGGTGGTGAACGACCCTGGCAAGATTAAAATTACCTTCCCCGAAAAAAGCTCTTTTATATTAGGTAACATGACAGCCACCATGGGCAGTACTGCCGGATTGCTGTTGGTGCTGATTTTCTGTTTCGGTTATACCATCATGTCGATATTAAAGCAAAAGAAGATATCGGAGATGAAGATAGACTTCATTAATAACATGACGCACGAGTTTAAGACGCCGGTATCAACCATTATGATTGCCAGCGAGGCTTTAAAGGATGATGAAATTGCCGAAGATAAGGCCAGGGTGGCCCGTCTTGCCAATGTTATATATGAAGAAAATGTGCGCCTCGGCAGCCATATCGAGCGTGTGCTTAATATTGCCCGGATAGAAAAAAACGATTTCAAGCTGGAACAAAAGCCGGTTGATGTTAATGAAATGATTGGCGTAGTGTTGGATAGCATGAATTTGAAACTACAGAAGTGCGGTGCGGAAGCCAACTTGCATCTGGAAGCCGAAAACCCGGTTATTATTGCCGACGAACTGCATTTTAGCAATGTGCTTTATAACCTTATTGATAATGCCATAAAGTACAGTAAAGATGCCCCGGTTATAACTATCAGCACATTTAATAAAGGCGGCCAGGTGTACATTCGGGTTGCTGATAAAGGTATAGGAATGAACCGCGATCAGCAAGCCAAAATATTCGAGCAGTTTTACCGTATACCAACCGGTAATTTGCATGATGTTAAAGGCTTTGGCCTTGGGTTAAGCTATGTAAACACCATTGTAAAAAGGCTGGATGGTACGATAAGCGTACGGTCCGAAAAAGATAAAGGCTCGGAGTTTGAACTCAAATTTGCGGCGGTGTGATGATTTTTAGTCCGGAAAGTCCGAAAGTTGGGAAGTCCGAAAGATTTAATTAGTTGGAAAGTCAGATAAGTCAGAAAGATGCTTTGTTTCTATCTTTCGGACTTCTCGGACTTTCGGACTCCCCGACTTCTTAAAAAAATACTCATGAAGAAAATACTACTTGTTGAAGATGATCCTAACCTGGGCCTGTTATTACAGGATTACCTGCAGCTTAAGGGTAAGTTTGATGTTGTACTTTGTAAAGATGGCGAGGAAGGCCTGCGTGCATTTACAAAACAAGCTTATGATTTGCTGATCCTCGATGTGATGATGCCCAAAAAGGATGGATTTACATTAGGCAAGGAGATTAGAAAGATAAACCCCACTGTGCCCATCATTTTTGCAACTGCCAAGGCAATGATTGAGGATAAAACTCAGGCGTTTACTCTAGGCGGGGATGATTATATAACCAAGCCCTTCAGGATAGAGGAATTACTGTTGCGCATTAACGCGTTGTTGAAACGTACACAAGCTGCCGAGAAAACTGACGATGAAAAACCCGCACAATTTAGCCTGGGGAGCTACGACTTTGATTACACCTCGCAAATTATCACACGCAATGGCAATACCCAAAAGCTCTCGACCAAAGAGGCCGAACTATTAAGGTTGCTTTGCCTTAAAAAGAACGAGGTACTAACCCGTGAGGAGGCATTGCTTAACATATGGCACGATGATAACTATTTTAACGGCCGCAGCATGGATGTGTTTTTAAGCAAAATACGTAAGTATTTAAAGGACGATCCATCAGTAGAGATCATCAACGTGCATGGCCGGGGTTACAAACTGCTTATCAACTAAGCTATATCTTCGCCAAGCCGTATAAGGTTTCCGTTATTATCTAAAATAGAAAATTCTCGTTTGTTCCAGGGGCGGTTCTTTAATGGATCATTAGGGTGCACAACACCTTGCGCAAGGTACTCGGCATAAAGTTTATCTACCTCGGTAACGTGTACGTAGCAGCCGGTTGCCTTTGGTACCTCAGGGTCGGTAGTGGCCCAATGATGAATAATGATATTATCACGATGAAATATCAGGTAACCATCCCAATTGGCATCTAAAATAAATCCAAGCTTTTGGGTATAAAAAGTGATAGTTTCATCAGCATTTAATGATGCTAATACCGGTACAGCCGTTTGTAACATATAAGTTGCATTTGTAAAGATAAATGTAGGGTATTATGCGCAATATGTATTAATTAAGAGATGTAATTGTCAATCAAACATTTTTAACACTAATAAATGCCAATTTTATTTCCTGATAAATTTATGTTCTTTTAGCCTGATTTTAAGTATAATATAATTTTATTTCTCGGCAATTATTCTTATTTGCTTTAAGTTAAAGCTTTGTTATTGACGGATGGCACCTCAATTGCCTATAGTTATGAAAATAATATTATGAAAAAATTTACTTTACTATTTGTATTAGCCGCCGCATTGGGTTTTAAAGCGAATGCTCAAATCCAAAAGGGCAATGTATTGATGGGTGGAAACCTTTCCAACATCAACCTGGGTTTAGATGATCCTAAAATTTTCAGTTTTGATATTACCCCTAAAGCCGCCTGGTTTATTCAGGATAATGTTGCGTTGGGTGGTTATTTAAATTTAGGTATCCAAACTGCTAAAAATACGCCTACTACAACAACTTATGGTGTTGGTGCTTTGGGCCGTTACTACACAGGGTCAGACGTTGAGGTATTGAAACATGGCCGTATTTTTGGCGAGGCAACAGTAGGTGTTGGCGGTGCTAACGTAAGCGACGGTGGTGGCAAAACCAACGGTCTTAACTTAAGCGTTGGTCCGGGCTTTGCATACTTTATTACACCAAGCATCGGTTTAGAAACACTGCTTAAATACAACAACCTTGTTGGTTTTGGCAATCAAACTTCACAAAGCAATCTTAACTTATCTTTTGGTTTCCAGATTTACCTGCCGGGCAGAAGCACCGCAAGGAAAGTACAAGGCGATGTTAGATAGTTAACCTATTCTTTTAAGTTCAAAAAGGGTATTGCGATGAAGCAATGCCCTTTTTGTTTTATGGTGTTTTCCCACGCCAATAAATATTCACTGTAACAACTTTGTTAAGCCCGTGCAACATTAATTGCAGTTTTAATTAAATAAGTTTGTTGTAATTAACTAACTGACTTATATGAAATTAAAATTACTTTACACCTGCATGGCTGCTGCAGGCCTGGCAGGATCGGCCATGGCGCAAGAGGTTGTGGATCAGGCTGCTGTTGCTAAAATTCGTGAAGAGGGTTTAAACCATTCAAAGGTAATGGAAACCGCTTTTTACTTAACAGATGTTGCCGGTCCGCGTTTGTCAAACTCGCCCGGCTTAAAACGCGCTCAGGATTGGGCCGTTAAACAACTCACCTCATGGGGTATGGTAAACGCCAAATTGGAGCCTTGGGGCAAATTTGGTAAAGGCTGGGAAGTGCAGAAAAATTATGCTGCTATCACGGTTCCTTATTATCACGCCATCATTGCTATTCCTAAAGCATGGACACCAAGCACCAACGGTTTGATAAAAGGCGAAGTGGTACTTGTAAAGGCCGATACCACTACCGATTTAGATAAATATAAAGGCAAGCTTGCAGGTAAAATTGTAATATTTGACACGCAGGCAAAACTGCAGCGCAGTAAAAATCCCGACCTGTCCCGTTATACCGACGAGGAACTGGCAAAAATGGAAGCTGCTACTTTGGCTCCTGCGGGTGGTGCACCGCGCAGGCAGTTTGATGCCAACTCGCCGCAATTTGCAGCTATGCGCCGTGCAAGGGCAATGCGTGCTACCATCAACGAATTTTTGTTGAACGAGAAGGTAGGTTTAATACTGGCCCAGGGCCGAGGTACCGATGGTACTACTTTTACTACCAACGGTGCATCGTACGCTGACACCGCAAAGGCTGTAGCGCCTGAGCTGGAAACCAGCGGTGAAGATTACCTGCGTATTTTGCGCTTGGTTAAAGCAGGCCAAAAGGTTGAACTGGAAGCCGATATCAAAACGGAGTTTTTCAATAAAGACCTGCAAGGTTACAACGTGATTGCCGAGATACCGGGTACTGATAAAAAACTGAAGGACCAGGTAATTATGATAGGCGGCCACCTCGATTCATGGCATGGTGCAACCGGTGCAACTGATAATGCTGCCGGCAGTGCCGTTATGATGGAAGCTATGCGTATCCTGAAAGCTATTAACTATAAGCCAAAACGTACTATCCGTATTGCGCTTTGGAGCAGCGAGGAGCAGGGTTTATTCGGTTCTCGCGGGTATGTTGCCCAGCACTTTGGCGACCGTGCTACCATGGCTCTTAAACCGGAGCACGCTAAACTGGATGCTTACTACAACTTAGATAACGGTACAGGTAAAATACGTGGTATATACCTGCAAGGCGACAGCGCCGCAGGGCCGATATTTAAAGCGTGGTTAGCGCCGTTTAAGGATTTAGGAGCAGGTTCAGTGACCGTGGGTAACACCGGCGGTACGGATCATCAATCATACGATGCTTTGGGCTTACCGGGTTTCCAGTTCATCCAGGATGGTATGGATTACAACACCCGTACACACCACAGCAACCAGGATACCTATGACCGCCTTAGCGAAGAAGATTTGAAGCAGGCAGCTACCATTGTAGCATCGTTTGTTTACAACACATCAGAGCGTAAGGAAATGATCCCACGCAAAACATTACCAACGCCTCCACCGGCGCGATAAGTTATTCCCATAACCCCCCCTAAAGGGGAACAAATATTTTAAAGGCGATGAGCACAAACTCATCGCCTTTGTTGTTTTGTGAAATTTATTACGTTTAGCACCTACGGCGCAAAAATGGCTTTGCGCTATCTGCTACAAAGCTGTAGCTCCTACGGAGCAAATATTTTGTTTGGAAGATGTAAGTACACATGGTAGCTAACCATCTTAATTGATGTTTATGATATTAACCTAAATACAGGATAAGTTCTCTTAGCGATTCCCCCGTAAGGTCATTTGCAGTTTTTCTTTACTAAAGAGCTGTTCGCATACCTTTTTTCTATAAATAAATAGCAGTTATCACTTAAAATAGCCCTGCCCCGTTAGGGACTAAAGCTTTGTAGCGTCCCGACGCAAACGCCTTTGCGCCGTAGGTGCAATACTAAACTGCTTACATTCACTCTTACGAAAACAAAAACCCCCTTTGCTAATGCAAAGAGGGTTTCTCTAAATTTTGAAAGCAACGAATTACGACGCTATAATATGCTTATTCAACGTGATGCCTGATTTTTTTACCTGCATGGCTATAGAAGCTGCATCGTAACCGCATTCGGCCCAAAGTTCGGGCTGTTCGCCGTGTTCGATAACTTTATCCGGTATACCCAGACGAACAACGTTTGCGCTGTATTTATTATCGGCCATAAATTCTAAAATGGCAGATCCCATCCCGCCTTCAAGGCAACCATCCTCAACAGTTATAACGTTTGGATACTTTTGGAAAACCTCGTGCAGCAAGTCGGCATCAAGTGGTTTTACAAAGCGGATATCGTAATGTGCCGGGTAGTAACCTTCCTCGTTCAGCGCAGTGGTAGCCTTAACTACTTCGTTACCTATAGCGCCGATAGACAGTATGGCAACTTCTTCGCCGTCACAAACCTTGCGGCCCTTGCCTACGGTTATAGCCTTCATTGGGCGTTGCCAATCAACCATAACACCGTTACCACGAGGGTAGCGTATAACAAACGGACCCATATTATCTAACTGGGCAGTGTACATCAGGTTACGCAGCTCCTCTTCGTTCATTGGTGCAGCTACCGTCATGTTCGGGATACAACGCATGTAAGCCAAATCATAGGCACCATGGTGTGTAGCGCCGTCGGCCCCGGCAAAACCTGCGCGGTCAAGGCAAAACACAACATTAAGGTTTTGTATAGCCACGTCATGAATAACCTGGTCATACGCGCGTTGCATAAAGCTCGAGTATATGTTGCAAAAAGGTGTTAACCCTTGTGTTGCTAAACCAGCACTAAAAGTAACCGCGTGCTGCTCGGCAATACCCACGTCAAAAGCGCGATGAGGCATGGCTTTCATCATCAGGTTTAATGAGCATCCCGATGGCATTGCCGGGGTAATACCCATTATTTTAGGGTTGGCCTCGGCAAGTTCAATAATGGTATGGCCAAAAACATCCTGGTATTTAGGCGGCTGCGGTTTGTCGTAATAGGTCTTTTTAATCTCGCCGGTTATCTTGTCGAACAAGCCGGGAGCGTGCCACTTGGTTTGGTCCTTTTCGGCCAGGGCATAGCCCTTGCCTTTGGTGGTAATGCAATGTAAAAGTTTTGGTCCGGGAATCTCGCGCAAATCCTGCAGCAATTTTACCAGGTGTTTTACATCATGGCCGTCAACCGGGCCGAAATAGCGGAATTTAAGCGCCTCAAAAAAGTTGCTCTTTTTAAGCAATGTGCCTTTTATGCTTTTTTCGATCTTCTTGGCAATCTTGAAAGCATCAGGCCCAATTGAGGACAGCTTGGTTAACACATTAGCAATATCATCCCTAAACCGGTTGTATGGCTTAGAGGTGGTAATATCTGTAAGGTATTCTTTCAGCGCACCAACGTTAGGGTCAATGGCCATGTTATTATCGTTCAGTATCACCAGCAAATTGCTGTTCTCGATACCGGCATGGTTAAGCGCCTCGAAAGCCATACCTGCGGTCATGCTGCCGTCGCCAATAACGGCTACGTGCTGCCTGTCAGTCTCGCCTTTGTATTGCGAGGCAACAGCCATACCCAAAGCTGCAGAAATTGAGGTTGACGAGTGGCCAACGCCAAAAGTGTCATAAATGCTTTCGCTGCGTTTAGGAAAACCGCTTATGCCCCCATGTAAACGGTTGGTATGAAAGTCATCCCGACGGCCGGTAAGTATTTTGTGCCCGTATGCCTGGTGGCCAACGTCCCACACCAATTGGTCGTAAGGCGTGTTAAGCACGTATTGCAGCGCTACAGTAAGCTCAACCACACCAAGGCTTGCCGCAAAGTGGCCGCCATTTACCGATACAACATCAATAATATACTGGCGTAATTCATCGCATACTTGTTCAAGCTCGTCTTCCTTAAACTGCTTTAAATCAGAAGGGTTGTTAATGCGTTTTAAAAGATTACCGGCGGGTACCTGCATGGACAATTTAATAGAGTATGATAACTCACAAAAGTAAGTATTTACATGGAATATAATAAAGGTAACTATTGTTTTGTAAATAACAATAGTTTAAAAGTTATACTTAATATGATGTAAATTTGAGTTGTATGACAGACGAGTCCTTTGCTATAAGGCTGCCCCAGTTTGAGGGACCCTTTGATCTGCTGCTCTTTTTTATCGAGCGGGACGAGCTGGATATACATGATATCCCCATCGCCCGTATTGCCAACGATTTTCTGGACTACATCCACCAGATGAGTATCCTGAACATGGATATTGCCAGTGAGTTTATTTTTGTGGCCGCCACCCTGATGCGTATCAAGGCTAAAATGCTGCTGCCACGTCACAATGCCGAAGGCGAAGAAAACGAGATGGATACCAAGGAAGGGCTGATACGCAAGCTTATTGAGTATAAAAAGTTTAAGGAGCTTTGTGATGAGTTGCGCCCCTTTGAAGAGGAGCGTTTTATGCAGGAGAAACGTGGCAACATTAAAGCCGATCTGGAGCAGGTAGAAAAAGTTGCCACCCCCGGTGAGGAGTTGTCAGAACTAAGCCTTTATCGCCTCATGATGGTTTATAGCCGTGTTATGCGCCAGTTTATGAGCCGCACCGAACAGGTAACGCATACCGTAACGCAATACCCCTACACCATCGAGCAGCAAAAAACAGCCATTGCCGACTTGCTACGCATAAACAGCAAACTCGATTTTAGTAATATTGCCGCCCGGTCGGAAAATAAAGTGCACTTCGTTTATAATTTTTTAGCTGTGCTGGAGATGCTTCAGCAGGAACTTATACATATAACTATTGGCTTGGGTTTCAACAATTTTTGGATAGAACCAAGAGATGTTGAGACGTAGAAAGCTGCCCTAAGAAATTCAATTAGAAAATCTTAAAGTAAGGTCTGAATTTATTTTTTATATTCATCGGATGAAAAATAAACTAAACCTTAATTTATTGTTACTTGTCTTTGTGGGAGTTATCGTTGCAAGCTGCAGTAAAAATGATTCTAACACACCCACTCCTTCCCCGGCACCCGCTGCAATAAGCATTGTTGGTAATTGGAAATTTGCCAAAGATACCCTTGTCCAATACAATACCAATGGCTCCGTTTCTTCAGTTGATGCAACCGGGCCAAGCGATGGATTTCTTAACCTCAAAGCAGATGGTTCATATATTGCAAGAGAAGATTTAAATACTACCGAAAATCAGACAGGTACTTATACGGTATCCGGCAACCAATTTACGATGTATGAGCCACGTTATGATAGCAAGGTAACCTTCACTATAAAAACGCTTAACGAACATAACCTGGTGCTATTTACAGAACAGTTTGGTACACCGGGCCGTCGATCAACCTATATTGAGTATTTTACAAGATAATTAAGTTTTGTTGTATATTTTGTAATACTCTAATTTAGGGTTTTGACTATCGATTTTACTTTTCAGTAGCTATGTAATCTTAAACTCAACCGCATCGTTATTACTGATTGTTAATAACATAAAGTTTTCATCCAAAAGCCACATTACAAATCAAATATCTATTTTTACGGCGTTTTAACTACAACAATGAAAAGAGATAAACTAATTTTTAAGCTGTTGGATGAAGAGCAGCAACGCCAGGAAGAAGGTATCGAGCTTATTGCTTCAGAAAACTTTGTGAGCCCACAGGTAATGGAGGCTGCAGGTTCTGTAGCTACCAATAAATACGCCGAAGGCCTGCCGGGCAAGCGCTACTATGGCGGTTGCGAAATAGTTGATGAAATTGAAACCATCGCTATTGAGCGCGCCAAGCAATTATTCAATGCCGAGTGGGCAAACGTACAGCCTCACTCTGGCGCACAGGCAAATGCAGCGGTTATGCTGGCCTGCCTGCAGCCAGGCGATAAAATATTAGGATTCGACCTTTCTCATGGCGGCCACTTAACACATGGCTCGCCTGTAAACTTTTCTGGTAAGCTTTACGAGCCGCATTTTTACGGCGTGGTTAAAGAAACCGGTTTAATAGATTATGCTCAGCTTGAAAAGGTTGCACTTGAGCAAAAACCAAAATTAATAATCTGCGGTGCATCTGCCTACTCACGCGATTGGGATTATGCATTTATCCGTAGCGTCGCCGATAAAGTTGGCGCTTTGGTACTAGCAGATATTTCGCACCCGGCAGGCTTAATTGCCCGCGGTTTATTAACAGACCCGCTGCCGCATTGCCATATTGTTACCACCACCACCCACAAAACATTGCGCGGCCCGCGTGGCGGCCTTATTTTGTTAGGTAAGGATTTTGAGAACCCTTGGGGCCACAAAACACCTAAGGGCGAGGTGAGGATGATGTCGTCATTGCTAGATATGGCTGTTTTCCCCGGTACGCAGGGTGGCCCGCTCGAGCATATTATAGCTGCTAAAGCTATTGCGTTTGGCGAAGCACTTAGCGATAGCTATATGAAATACATTTTGCAGGTTAAGCTTAACGCCGCTGCTATGGCAAAGGCTTTTGTTGCAAAAGGTTATGATATCATATCCGGCGGTACCGATAACCATTTAATGCTTATCGACCTGCGCAATAAAAATATAACAGGTAAGGCGGCAGAAAATGCACTTGTTAAAGCCGATATTACTGCCAATAAAAACATGGTTCCGTTTGATGATAAGTCGCCGTTTGTTACGTCGGGTATCCGCCTGGGTACTGCGGCTATTACAACGCGCGGTTTAAAGGAAAAACACATGGATACCATTGTTGACCTGATAGATGCTGTAATTACTGATCCGGAAAATGAAACATCGCTAAATAAAATCCGTAAAAAGGTTCACAAGCTGATGGAGGATTTTCCGTTATACCGCGATAAAGATTTGAGTTGATAGATAAATGGATAATGAGCTAAAACATCATGACGAAACCAAAAGCCGCCTATCGGCCTTAGCTTCATATGATGTTTTAGATACATTGCCCGAAAAAGAATTTGATGCCATAACGCGCCTGGCATACTATATATGCCAGGCGCCAATGGCGTTAATAACACTGCTGGATGATGAAAAGCAGTGGTTTAAATCAAAGATTGGGTTAGATATCTCCGAAACCCCTATACAAGATTCGTTTTGCCGCTATACTATACAGGGCAATGAAATTTTTGAGGTGCCAGATACCAAACTGCACCGCGACTTTAAGTCCAATCCTTTTGTAGATACTGATAACGGCGTACGATTTTATGCCGGAGCCCCGCTTATTGATCCTGATGGCTACCGACTTGGTGCCCTTTGCGTGCTCGACGTGGTACCCCGCCAGCTTACGGCAGAGCAACGCGACGCGCTCACCACGCTGGCAGGCGAGGTAATGTCACACCTGTTGCTTCGTAAACAAAAGAAAGAGCTGGAACAGAATATAAACCTGCACCAGGAGTTTGCAACGCTTTTCAACAACTCGTCTGAAATACATTTTATTGCTAATGCTGAGGCTAATATCGAGATCATTAATAATACCGTGCTCGATATCTTAGGCTATACACAGCAACAAGCCATTGGTAAATCGTTATGGGATTTTGTAGCAGGACGTAGCCGGGAGCTATATGTGCCACTTATCGAGAAAGCTAAAGCCAGCGAAAAGCCAATTGAGCTGGAAACGCAAACGCTTACCGCAGCCGGTGATGTTAAATGGCTCAGCTGGACCGCTGTAAACAAAGCGGGTAAATGGTATGCCAGCGGCAGGGATATTACCTTCCAAAAGCAGTTGGTACTGCAAACGGAGCAGTTATCTTTAGTGGCCAGTAAGATCAAGAATGGTGTAGTAATAAGCGATGCACACGATAAAGTGGTGTGGACAAATGATGCATTTGAGGCCATAACGGGTTACTCGCAACAGGATATTGAGGGCCAGTTTCTTGGCGATGTGTTAAAAGGCAAAACGGAAAATATACAAACCGAAAGCAAGTTGCTTGACGCCCGCGACAAAAATCAATCGTACGAGGTTGAGCTTTTTATGCACACCAAAAGCGGGCAGCCCATTTGGATTTCTGTTACAAATTCAACCATTTACGGACCGGGCAATACTGTTGAGAAGTGTATACGTATAATTATCGATATCACTGCAAGGAAGATAGCTGAGCATGACGTTGAAATATTATCGTTCGCTGCCCGAAAATCGCCGAGCGGTATCATGATACGGGGGGGCGACGGCCGGATAATTTGGATGAACGAGTCATTGGAAAAGATCATCGGCTATGAACTTGCCGAACTTAAAGGGCATACTATCGGCGAAAAGCTGATCGGCCCCGAGTCGGATTTATCTGTTTACAATCATGCGGTACAATCTGTAAAAGAAAATAAGCCTTATGAGGTTGAGATAAAAATTTACCGTAAGGATGGGTCAAAAACCTGGGTGCATGTATCAAACAGCCCATTGTTTAATGATGCAGGTAGCGTAGAGCGCCAGATAGGAGTAATGGTTGACATTACCGAGCGTAAAGAGACCGAAGAGCAACTCATGACCTTGTCTTTAGTAGCCAGCAGCACCACCAGCGGTGTGGTTATAAACAACGCCGATGGAAAGGTAGAGTGGGTAAACAGCGCCTTCGAAAAAATTACGGGTTACAGCCTTATCGAGGTGAGCGGTAAGCACCTGGGCGATTCGCTTAAGGGCGAACTTACTGATGCTTCTATCATTCAAAAAGCCCGCGAGCTGTCGCAACTAAAGCAATCTTTTGAGGTCGACTTGTTGATTTACCGTAAAGACGGTCAACCGCTATGGATAACGGTTATCAACTCGGTAATTACCGATGATGATGGCAAAGTTGAAAAATACATTGAAGTTATCATTGACATAACAGCCAAGAAAAAGGCCGAACTGGAATTAATTGCTGCGAAAGAAGAAGCTTTGCAGCTAAGCCGCGCCAAGGATATGTTTATTGGTGTGATGAGTCATGAAATCCGTACATCGCTAAATGCGGTGATAGGGATGTCGCACCTGTTGCTTGATGAGAGTCCGCTGGAGAGCCAGAAGGAGAATTTGAACATCCTCAAGTTTTCGGCAGAAAACCTGATGAACCTAATAAACGATGTGCTTGATTTTACCAAGATCGAAACCGGCAACATCGAACTGGAAAAGGCCCGTGTAAACCTGCGCGATCTGGTTGAAACAATTACGGCATCTATGCAATATAAGGTTGCCCAGAATAATATTTACCTTAAATGTGATATAGACCCCGAAGTGCCCGAATTGGTAATTGGCGACCGTGCGCGGCTTACTCAAATATTGCTTAACCTGGTAACCAATTCAGTCAAGTTTACCAATAAGGGTGGTGTAATGATAGATTTGAAGGTACTTGAGCAAACAAAAAACACTATAAGAATACGTTTTGCCAT
Organism: Mucilaginibacter pallidiroseus; assembly: GCF_007846085.1. GTDB lineage: Bacteria > Bacteroidota > Bacteroidia > Sphingobacteriales > Sphingobacteriaceae > Mucilaginibacter > Mucilaginibacter pallidiroseus. The sequence continues at coordinate 362,887 of NZ_VOEJ01000002.1, read as the reverse complement.
AACAGATACCGGAATTGGTATTGCAAAAAACAAATTAAACACCATATTTGAATCTTTTAAACAAGCTGAGGCAGATACAACCCGTAATTATGGCGGTACCGGCCTTGGTTTAGCTATTAGCAAACGCCTTATTGAACTGCACGACTCACGGATAAGCGTAGAAAGTGTATTGAATGAAGGCTCGACGTTTTGGTTTGCAATTACCTTTACAAGGGTTGAAGACCATATAGTTATTAATTACAATAAAGTGGAACAAGGACTAACTATTAACGTATTGGTGGTTGACGATAACCAGATTAACAGGCTCCTTATAAACAAGGTGCTGAAAAAATGGGGTGCGACAGCCGATTTTGCCGAGAACGGACAGGAAGCCATCAGCAAGCTGGAAGCATCTAAAAGCTTTGACGTTGTTTTGATGGATATACACATGCCGATAATGGGCGGTCTTGAAGCTACCGGCATCATCAGGGGCAAAGCTGATGCATATTTTCAGAACCTGCCAATTATTGCCCTTACTGCCTCGATGCTAAGCAACGAAATGGGCGAGATTGAAGGCGCCGGCATGAACGACTATATCTTGAAACCTTTTGACCCAAAAACTCTTTTCGAAAAATTAAGCCGCTATCAGAGGCAGTAATTAGTTGATTAGCTATAGTTAGCAGTGAACCGTAATCAGTAAATAGGACTTTCACTGACTACTAATAACTAATTACAAATACCTAAGTGGACTACTCCGCATACGCTATAGTGGCAATGCTCAGTTTTAGTCCGGGAACTTTAAGTAATTCGGCGCCGCAGGCTTCCAATGTTGAGCCAGTGGTAACTATATCATCAACCAGCAACACGTGCTTATTAGCCAGCAGGTCCGGATTGGCTACTTCAAATACCTCTTTCATATTCTCGAACCTTGCAAAGCGCGATTTATGTGTTTGCGTTTTTGTAGCCACCGTTCGTATCAAATTTCCTGTGCTTACTTCAGCCGTTAATTTATCAGCCAGGCCGTAGGCAAAGCACTCGCTTTGGTTATAGCCCCGTTCGCGCAATCGTTTTTTGTGAAGCGGCACCGGGATAATAAAATTAACAGTTTTAAATATTTCATTATCCGCCAGCTGCGCGCCGGCAATGTTGCCAAGTAAGTTGCCAATCTCTTTCATCCCGTTATATTTAAAGTTGTGCATCATGTTTTGCACAGCGCCACCTTTATTAAAGTGGTAAAGGGCGTACGCAGCCTCAAAAGGCAACTTCCCCCAAAATTGCTGGGCAACTATATTATTTGAATGTAGATGGAAATTGGTTTGCGGCAGACTATAGCGGCAGTTAGTACAAAGTAAATCTTCGCCGCCAATAAGGCTCTGGTTGCAGGCCACGCACAACTGCGGAAATATCAGTGATACGAAGTTTGACAGGTAGCTGCGTGCTATGCTCATTTGTTTTGGTCAATGGCTATCGTACAAAGTGTATATTTAGGAAAGTGTGATCTTTTATGATTCCAAAGTCTTTAATGTTGCATGTATAAAGGTCTGTGCAATATTGTTCAGCTATAGCCGTGTGCAGGCAATCATTGAAATTTTTAAATCCGACTAATTTGGCAAGTGTCACAGCTCGGGCAAATTCTGCAGGTCCATAATTAATCGGAATAGTTGCAGTTAAAAAATCCAAGCTTGTTATTATGACATCATTGGGTTGATTAAGTTTTGCCAATACAAATGCCGCTTCCTGTATGCTTAACCAGGATAAAGACAGATTACCTTCTTCAACAAATTGATGCAGTAATATTTTAGCTTGTGAGTGGAGGGAAGAATTTTGATTGACTAAAAAATGTATCAGTACATCGGTATCTATATAATACATACATTAAAATCCGGCAGCGTGCGAGTCGTCAATAATTGAGCGTATGTCTACATCATGAGCAATAACCGGCGCGTTTTTGCTGATGTTTTCCATCATCTTAAGTAAAGCATTTCTATTTGCCGCGGTTTTTTGTTCGTTGCTTTCGATAGATTTAACAGTAATCTCAAGTTCTTTTCCTGTAAATACAGATTTAACAGATTCCAAAAAATCTATGCTTAACTCCTTCGCTTTAAGTCGGTATGTTGTTTGCATGATAATCAAATATAAGCAAAACAAAAATGTTCTCAAAAGCTACGCTACCACAGCAGCAGCATCTTTTTCATTTTCTTTTATGGCAAGCTGGCCACAGGCTGCGTCAATATCCTTACCACGGCTGCGGCGTATATGAGTATTTACGCCCTGGCTGCGTAGATAATCGGCAAATTTCTCGATGCGGTCCTCATCCGCATTTAAAAAATTTGCGAATGATATAGGATTGTATTCAATGATATTTACCTTGCATGGCAGGTGTTTACAAAAGCGGGCAAGCTCTTTAGCGTCTTCAAGGCCATCGTTCACACCATCAAAAACAATGTACTCATAGGTAACAGGGTTTTTGGTTTTGGCGTAGTAATATTTAAGCGCGTCTGCAAGTGCCTTTAATGAGTTTTGCTCATTTATAGGCATAATGGCATTACGCTTTTCGTCATTTGCGGCGTGTAACGAAAGGGCAAGATTAAATTTTACCTGATCGTCGCCAAGTTTACGAATCATCTTGGCAATACCCGCTGTAGAAACCGTTATGCGTTTAGCCGCCATGTTAAGGCCATCTTCGGCTGTAATGCGTTCAATAGATTTTAAAACATTGGCATAGTTAAGCAAAGGTTCGCCCATACCCATGTATACAATGTTTGAAAGCGGTATGCCGTAGTTCTCTCGCGCTTGCTTGTCAATAAGCACTACCTGGTCATAAATTTCATCAGGATTAAGGTTGCGTTTGCGCTCCATGTAGCCGGTAGCACAAAACTTGCAGGTAAGGCTGCAACCCACTTGTGATGATACGCAGGCCGTCATCCTGTCGGTTGTAGGTATTAAAACGCCCTCAATTAAGTGCGTGTCATGCAATATAAAAGAATTTTTTATAGTTTTATCCGCGCTTATCTGTGACGAATTAACTTTGACGTTATTAATTACAAAGTTTTCGTTAAGTTTAGTACGAAGTTCTTTTGAAATATTGCTCATTTCATCAAAGGATAAGCAAGATTTTTTCCAAAGCCATTCATACACCTGTTTAGCTCTAAAGCCCTTTTCATCCATGTTGATAAAGTGCTGTTGCAGAGCTTCAAGTGTAAGGCTACGGATGTCTATTTTTCCTTTTTTGTTGTTCACGTTGCAAAAGTACTTAATTTTAAAAAATTACTGCCCCCTTTTAAGTCATTCTTTTATAACATTAAAAACAATAACTATAGGTTAACGTTGTTTTTAATAAATTAATTAGCGTGCTTTGAAGGATTATTTGAAGATACCAAGTTATATTGAATGAGAAGTTTTATAGCCGATTACGTTTATACCATACAAGCCGATCCCTTAAAGAATGGAATTGTTACCGTTGATGATGCCGGAAAGATTCTCTCTGTAACTGATGATAAAACAACACTTCCCGCTGATACCGAAATCGAAACCCTTAGTGGCGTAATTACCCCGGGTTTCATAAACACGCACTGCCATACCGAGTTATCCCACCTTGAAGGGCAAATAGCACCTGGCAACAGCCTTATCCCTTTTATCCAGGACATTCTGGGTTTCAGAGGAAAATTTGAGGATGCCATTATCAAAGAAGCAGCTGAGCGTGCGGATAAGCAAATGCGCGATAACGGTATTGTAGCAGTTGGCGATATATCAAACACTTCTTTTACTGCCAATTTAAAAGCCGCGAGTAATCTTTACTATCATACTTTTGTAGAGATACTGGGTTTTGTACCATCCGGTGCCGAGGCCGCTTTTCAGGGAGCTTTGGCAACTCTTGAAAAATTTAAACCGCAGTCTGCCTCAATCACTGCACATGCTCCTTACACGGTGTCCAAAGAGCTTTTCAAGCTGATTAAGAAGTACAGTGATACCGGAACCAACCTGCTGAGCATTCACAACCAGGAGTGCGAGGAGGAGAATAAATTTTACCGCTACAAGCTTGGCGCATTTTTAGACCTGTACAAGCACCTGAATATTAATATCGACTTTTTTAAGCCGCAGGCGCGCAACTCCTTACAATCCATAGTGCCATTGCTCTCGAATAGGCAAAAAGTATTGCTGGTTCATAACACCTGCACCAATCTTAAGGATATATACTTCATAAAACGGTTCGACCGTAAGATCAATTGGTGCTTTTGCCCCAATGCCAATATTTACATCGAAAAAAGGTTGCCAAAAATTGAGTTGTTCTTAAACCAGGATATGAATATCACCCTCGGTACAGATAGCCTGGCTTCAAATACAAAACTTTGCATTTTAAGTGAAATGCAAACCATCGATAAAAATTTCCCATCAATAGGTTTTGATACCCTAATTAAGTGGGCTACAATAAACGGGGCCGAATTTTTAGGTATCGATGATAGTAAGGGTTCCATAGAGCCCGGCAAAACGCCCGGACTAAACCTGCTTACCGGCATGGATGGTACCAAACTCACGCCCGAAACCACAGTTAGAAAGCTGGTTTAGTTGAATTTTCGATACAATCTTTTTTAATGGTGGCAGTTATACGTTTACCTTTGCGTGAATTATTTGCATCAGTAAAAAATGAAACATCTTGATATAACTGTAACCGGGACGGTGCAGGGCGTTTTCTTTCGCAAATCTACAAAGGCAGTGGCCGATCAGCTTGGTGTGCGCGGTGTAGTGCGTAATCAGGTTGATGGCAGCGTTTTTATTGAGGCCGAGGCCGACGAAGCCACGCTCGATATGTTTTTGGACTGGTGCAACGAAGGACCCGAAGATGCTCTTGTTGCCGACGTTGAAACGCATGAAGGCGAATTGAAAAACTATCGTAATTTTGAGGTAGTTAAAAAATAGTCCATCTACCCACATAGCCCCCTCTCGATAATTGTCAACAGCTAAAAAATTTGCCGGGCAAACCTTAATTTATGGTCTGAGTACTATGGTTTCAAGGCTGATAGCCTTTATCCTTACTCCGCTTTACGCCCGCACTTTGCCCGTTGCAGGCAACGGCATTTTTACCTCGCTTTACGGTACCGCATCCCTGGCAAATGCTGTACTGGCATTTGGTATGGAAAGTACATTTTTCAGATATCTTAACAAGCATTCAGATCGTAAGCAGCAGGTCTATAATAATTCCTTTGGCGTTATTATCGCAGTATCCTTGATCTTCCTGCTCTCTTGTTTGTTGTTTTTGAATCCCATAGTGGAGTTTCTGTCGGCCGATGCCACGCAAGACAGTCGGGATTACAAATTCTATCTAAAGTGTTTTCTTTTCATTCTTGTATGTGATGCCTTTTGTGTAATTCCGTTCGCAAAAATACGGGCTGACGGAAGGCCTATGCGTTTTGGAGCCATAAAGCTGGCGAACATCATCCTGATGCTGTCTTTCAACCTGTTTTTTTTGTTTGTAATACCATATATCCTAAGGCATCACATGGCAAGTGCTGAGTGGTTTGCTTCGTGGTATAGGGCAAAGTGGGTTGGGTATGTATTTTTATCAAATGCTGCTGCCAGCGTATTCACAATTTTATTGTTACTGCCAGAAATATCCAAACTCAGGTTAAGGTTTGATATGCAAATGCTTAAGAATATGTTCGTTTATAGCTGGCCCGTGCTAATTGCTAATATATCTTTTATAATAAACGAGTCGATTGATAAGACGATGCTTAAGCAATTGCTACCTACCGAGATAAGTGATAAAGAGGTAGGTATTTACGGCATGTGCGCCAAAATAGCTTTGTTTTTAAGTATTACTGTAAGTGCATTCAGGCTTGGCGCTGAGCCATTTTTCTTTAGCCATGCAAAAAATAAAAATGCAGGGGAGATCTATGCCAAGGTTATGAATTACTTTGTAATTGTGGTTACAGTAATATGCGTTGGCTTGGTAGCAAACGTAAATATATTTGCTTACATAATTATGGGTGCGAATAAACCGGGCAATGTATATTGGACGGGCATAGGTGTGGTACCGCCGTTGTTGTTTGGCTACGTAAGCCTTGGCATTTATGGCAACTTATCTATCTGGTATAAATTGTCGGATCAGACCAAATATGGGCTTTATATCTCTGTTATCGGGGCTTTTTTAACTATCGTGTTGAATTACATTTACATACCAAAGTATAGTTACATCGCTTCCGCTTGGATTTCGCTTATAGCCTATGCCAGCATGATGATCATGTCATACATATGGGGTCAAAAAAACTACCCTATTCCCTATAACTTAAATAAAAACCTCGCTTACATCTTAATATCGGTGGTACTCGTTTATTTATCGTTCGTGGTTTTTAAACGGAATATATTTATCGGTAATGGTTTGTTTATTTTATTTGCTTTGGGCGCGCTTTATCTGGAGCGTAACGAACTTAAAGCTATATTTAAACGTTAAATAACTTAATCGATACATCAACTGCCCTTTGGGTATGTTTCGCACCGGCAAAATAATGAGGATACCTGCATTAATTTTATTGGGTTTAGGTTTATCGGCAACAGGGTTTGCTCAAAATAACAGTGTGCCTAATAAGGTTTTGGCTGCGGGTGGCAAACCGCTTACCTATGCAGACAGCGGTCTTGTAAAACAGCTTTTTTTTACCGGCCTGCGCGAAAAGACAGTCGAAAATTACAAGCAGGCATCAGAACTGTTTAACAGGATTTTGCAGATTGATCCGGCTAATGATGCCTCGTTATTTGAGCTGGCCAACCTGCAGAAGAATCAAAATAATTACGCGGCCGCCCGCCCGCTGCTTGAGAAAGCCGCTTCCATAAAGCCCGATAACGAATGGTACTGGGTGGCCCTTGCTGATAATTACGAGCGTAGCAATGATGTAGCCAAGCTCGAGAATGTGTTCAACCAGTTGATACGCATTAATCCCGAAAAGGCCGACTATTACTTTGATAAGGCAAACGCGCTTTATTTATTAAAGAGATATGACGAAGCCCTAAAGTTTTACGATAGAGTTGAGGAAATATCCGGCCCGAGCGATGAATTACTGGCCAGCCGACAAAAGATTTATTTAAAACAGGGAAATATAACGAAGGCTGCCGATGCGATTGAACAAATGATTGCAGCCAACCCCGGGCAAATTAAATATTACCTGATGCTGGCCGAAATTTATAATTCAAATAACCTGAATGATAAAGCTATAGCCGTTTTGGAGCGTGCAAAAAAGGCGGATCCTAAAAATGGGTTAGTGCACCTGGCGCTGGCCGATATTTACCGCGATCGGAAAAGTTACGATGCCAGTTTTAAGGAACTTGAGGTGGCCTTCGCTGTGCCCGACATTGATATCGAACAAAAGCTGCGAATTATTTTAGGCTATGTACCCAAGTTTCCGGATGCTAACGCGAGGGCAAGCGCACTTGAATTAAGCACACTTTTGATAAAGGCTCACCCAGCAAGCGACAAAGCATTTGCTATTTATGGCGATATGCTTTTACAAAACTCAAAAGTGCCCGAGGCGCGAGTGGCCTATAAAAAAGCGTTAACGCTTAACCCGCAATTTTATATTGTACACGAGCAATTAGTGCGCATAGAACTTGCTGATAACCTAATTGATGACGCCATCCGCGACGGTGAGAATGCATTATCTTACTTTCCAAACCAGGCACTGATGAATTACTTTGTAGGCGTGGCATGGCAGCAGAAAAAGGATTACAACAAAGCCATTGGTTATCTTAAAAATGTGGTGAGCCTGGAAACAGATGATAAAGAAATACTGGCTCAAAGCTATTCGGCACTGGGCGATTGTTACCATGCTGTAAGCGATAATAAAAGCTCGGACGCAGCTTATGAGAAAGCCTTAAGCTACGACCCGGACAATGCCTTCGTGTTAAATAATTACGCCTATTACCTATCTGTAAGGAACGAGCAATTAGAGAAAGCTGCAACAATGTCAAAGCGCAGTAACGAGCTAAAAGCTAATAACGCATCGTTCGAAGATACCTACGCATGGATACTTTTCAGGCAGAAAAAATATGCCGAGGCTAAACTTTGGATGGAAAAAGCTATCCAACATGGAGCAAATAGCAGCGCAGTACAAACAGAACATTATGGCGATATTTTGTTTTTACTGGGTAACACCGATGCTGCTGTACAAAAATGGGAAAAGGCAAAATCAATTGGTGGCGCATCAACCCTTATAGACCGTAAGATAAATGAGAAAAAATATATTGAATAAAATAGCACTGCTGGCGTTTTTGGTCTTGGCAGCAAGCTGTTCCAAAAAATTAGCGGTAGTGAAACGCCCCGTTGTGGACTCGGTTGCCGCAGCGAAAGTTAACGATACCGAAACCAGGCTGGCAGCTATCAGATCAAAGCAAACCACTTTTAATACCTTTAGCGGTAAGGCTAAGGCCAAGCTTGATGTTAATGGCGATGCCAATGATGTTACCCTAAATATCCGCATCAATCGCGATCAAAAGATCTGGGTATCTATAACCGCTATTGCCGGTATTGAGGTGGCACGTGCAGTTATCACGCCTGATAGTTTATTGGTTGTAAACCGCTTGCAGGGCTTATATCTTAAAAAGCCTTTTAATTATGTGCAGCAATTTGCAGGCAGGCAGGTAAATTTCAAAACAATACAATCCATTTTAATAGGTAATGCCATTAGCGAGTTACTTACAGAAAGCGCAGTTTACACACCCGAGGGCACTAACACAGCCGTAACAGGCAACTTGCAGGGTTATATTTACAAGCTATTGTTAGGGGCCGATCTCAAGGTGTCACAAACCTCACTTACCAACCAGGCGGTAAAGCAATCGTTGCAGGTTACGAATGGCGCGTTTACACAGGCAGGCACCAGGGTAATTCCGTCGCAAATTGATATAAACTCTACAGCCGGCAATAAAAAGATAGTTGCAAGCCTGCGTTATACTAAGGTGGACTTTGATATACCGTTAGAATATCCTTTCAGTATTCCAAAAAGTTACCAACCTGCTAATTAAAAGTTATATTTTTGGTGGATGAAGTTTTTTAAAATTGCCCTGATTGGTGTTGGCTTACTGGTTGCTACCGGCGCATTTGCGCAAAGTAGTGCTGAACTTAAGCGCCGTCGTGAGCGGCTTAGCGCCGAGCTGGATCAGCTTAACCGCGAATACGAGCAAACAGCAAGCAGTAAAAAGGTTTCGTTAAAACAGCTTAATATCCTGAAAGCGCAGATTAATTTGCGTGAAGAAAAGATAACCAATATAAACTCCGAGGTAAGAAATTTAGATAATCAAATCTCGCAGAACAATAATACCGTACGTACATTACAGCAGCAGCTTGATCAGCTTAAAAAAGATTATGCGGGCATGGTGCTTTTTGCTTACCGCAACCAAAGTGCATACAATAAGCTGATGTTTATTTTTGCCGCTAAAGACTTTAATCAGGCTTATCGCCGTTTAAAGTATTTACAGCAGTTCGGTACGTATCGTGAGCGCCAGGCCGGTTATATACAAGGTACCCAGCAGGACTTGCATGTTAAGATAAACCAGCTCGACCGCAGCAAAAAAGAAAAGAACAATTTGCTGAGCGAGCAGGAGAAAGAAAAAGAAACACTTGGTAAAGAGAAAAACAACCAGGTAAAAGTTATAAGCGATATATCCAAACATCAGGGCGAGCTTAAAAAACAGCAGCGCGATGTTACAAAAAGGCTATCGCAATTACGTGCCGCAATTAATGCAGCCGTACGCCGCGAGGTAGAAGAGGCAAGGCGCAAGGCCGAAGCAGAGGAGCGTGAAAGGGCAAGGGCGGCAGCAATAGCAGCAGCCAAAGCCAGGGCCGAGAACCGTGAGGTTGCACCGGCGCCTACACGTAAGGCCATTACAAAATCATCAACCAACAGCGAGGTGCTAAATGCTACACCGGAGGCTGCAAGGCTATCAAACGACTTTTTGGGCAACCGGGGCCGTTTACCATGGCCAGTAGCCAGCGGGCAGTTGTTGCATGGTTTTGGTACTTATACCGATGCAGAGGGTATCCGTAATGAAAGTTCGGGTTACGAGATACGCACCGGTAAGGATGCTACCGTAAGGGCAGTATTTGAGGGAGAAGTATCGGCTGTTAGGGATGTTTATGGTACTTATTTGGTCATTATTAAGCACGGCGAATATTTAACGGCTTATGGTAACTTAAAGTCGGTAAACGTGTCAAAGGGTCAAAAAGTGAATACTAAACAGAGTATAGGAACAGTGGCTACAGACTCGGCAACGGGCGAGTCGGAAGTGTTGTTTTCATTATATAAAGGTACAGCAGCAACCGACCCTAAGTATTGGCTTGCTGACAATTAATAAACAAACATTCGTATATTATTTGTTTATATTTGTAATTATAAGGTTAAGGAGAGAAGATGTTAAGTTCAGTTTTTTTGTTTTTAAACATTGGCGGCGGCGAAATGATTTTGATCGTTTTAGCAGCGCTAATGCTGTTTGGTGGTGAAAAACTTCCTGAACTTGCCCGTGGGTTAGGTAAAGGTATTCGTGATTTTAAAGATGCATCTGATGATGTTAAACGCGAAATAAATAACCAAATCAACAATTACGAGAGCAAAAAACCCGAAACCAAACAAATTGCAGATAGCGAGCCTGTAGCTGAAGAACCACTTGAAGAAACTGCTCGTAATTATAACTACGAACCGGTAGCCGGTACCATTTCGGCATATAATAGCCATGCGGCAACTGATGCTATTGAGGATGCACCTGAATTGGGCAACCCAGAGGCACCTGAAACCTATAACAACGCTGAGGAAAAACCCGTGGCAACAGATACGCACACCAGCACCATTGATTTAACCAAGAATCACGGAGCTGAGGAAACTAAGAGAGAAGAACACAATTAACAAAAATATTTAATTACATAAATTTAGAAATCATGGGTGGATTAGGCGCACCAGAGATCATTTTGATCATCATCGCAATACTATTATTGTTTGGCGGTAAAAAAATTCCTGAACTGATGAGAGGTTTAGGCAAAGGCGTTAAAGAATTTAAAGACGCACAAAACAGCGACGGCACCACTGCTAACACTGTTACTGAAGAGAAGCCAAAAGTTTAAGTAATTAAACTTCCTTTTTAACGGCAGCTGTTTAGGCGGCTGCATAACTGATAACTTATCTGTTGAAATTTTTATGCTTCAACAGATAAGTTTTTTATTTTAGGCGCATGTCTATAAACTATGCCTCTTATAAGGATTTAAAAAGAGGGTTGCAAAACGGAGATGTTACGGCAACAGGTCTTGTAAAAGGTTACTTACAGCAAATAGAAGCCAATGCCCGGTTAAATGTTTTTAACGAGGTATTTGAGCAAAGTGCACTTGCAAAAGCGGCTGATGTTGATGCCCGTATACAAAATGGTACCGTCGGCAGGTTAGCCGGTATGGTAATCGGTATTAAAGATAATATCTGTTACAAAGGTCACAAGGTATCAGCGTCGTCAAAAATTCTTGAAGATTTTACTTCTGTATATTCGGCTACCATTGTTGAGCGTTTGCTTGCGGAGGATGCCATCATTATAGGCCGCTGTAATTGCGACGAGTTTGCAATGGGCGCCGCTAATGAAACATCATACTTTGGCCCGGTAAAAAACTATGCAGATGAAACGCGGGTTTCAGGTGGTTCATCGGGCGGCTCCGCTGTGGCTGTGCAGGCCAATATGTGCCATGCCGCTATCGGTACAGATACGGGCGGTTCAGTAAGGCAGCCCGCATCGTTTTGTGGATTAGTGGGCCTCAAACCAACATACGGCCGCATATCACGTAACGGCATCATATCTTACGCATCATCGTTTGACCAGGTAGGCACTTTAACAAAGTCTGTTTATGATGCAGCGCTGTTGTTAGAGATAATGGCCGGTGCAGACGATTTCGACGGTACGTTATCTCAAAAGGCGGTTCCGGCTTATGCTGCAGAAATTGCCGCGCCTGGTAAAAAAAAGATAGCTTATCTGCAGGAGGCCATATCCAGCCCGGGAGTCGATCCCGAAGTTAAAAACGCTTTAATCACTTCGATAGAAAAACTACGTGCCGAAGGGCATACGGTTAAACCGGTAAGTTTCGAGCTATTAGATTATTTGGTACCATCATACTACATCCTGGCAACTGCAGAAGCATCGTCAAATCTGGCCCGTTACGATGGTGTACATTATGGTTATCGCAGCCCAAACGCTACCGACCTTACATCCACCTATAAACTATCCCGCTCAGAAGGGTTTGGTAAAGAAGTAAAACGCCGTATCATGCTGGGCACATTTGTACTTAGTGCGGGCTATTATGACGCGTACTATGCAAAGGCGCAAAAGGTACGCAGGCTTATTCGCCAGAAAACGAATGAATTACTCGCCGAGTACGATTTTATTTTAACCCCAACAGCTCCCGAGCCTGCATTTGAACTTGGTAAAACTGAAAAAGACCCGGTTGTAACTTACCTGTACGATATTTTTACAGTGCAGGCATCGCTTGCGGGGTTACCGGCAATTTCTGTACCGGCAGGCAATAACAGCAAAGGTTTGCCGTTAGGATTACAATTTCTTACCCGCGCCTTTTCCGAACAAGAGTTATTGAATTTTTCTGAGTATTTCTTGCAGCTATAAATTATTAATATATTAGTAAATAGTTTGCTGCTTTAAATAAGCCCTTTTTAACCTCAAAGTATGAAGAGACTATTTACTTTAATTATTTGTACATCTTTCCTACAAGTAGTAAAAGCCAATTTTGTTCAGTCTGTCGCCCTTACCGCGGCAGATACAACCGAGCTACTACCCGTTGCGCAGGTAGCCGTATCGCCCTACCAAAATGTAATTTACAAACGCCGCCTGGATTCCATCCGAAAGGATGTGCAGTTAGATTACAACCAATACGTGCAAAGCTATATTGATACCTATATGAGCCGCCGCAACGAGATGGGGCTTATTATTGGCCGCTCAAAATACTACTTTCCGATTTATGAAAAGGCTTTTCGTGAAGCCGGTATACCCGATGAGATTAAGTACTTGTCGATAGTTGAGTCGGCACTTAACCCGGCTGCAAACTCAAGAGTAGGTGCCGCGGGCCCATGGCAGTTTATGTCAGAAACGGCCAAGATCTACGGATTAAAAATGAACGACTATGTAGATGAGCGTCGCGATCCTGTACAGGCAAGTTACGCTGCTGCTGCATATTTAAGAGACGCATACCAACAATTTGGCGACTGGCTGCTGGCCATTGCCTCATACAATTGCGGTAAAAGCAATGTTACCAAAGCCCTTGAGCAGAGCGGTGCGCATGACTATTGGTCAATCCGCCAATTATTACCTGCCGAAACGCGTGGATACGTACCGGCATTCATCGCGGTTAATTACGTCATGAATTATTACAACAGGCACGGCATACCGGCCTACGCCTGCCAAATGTTTACTCAAACAGATACGGTAACGGTATCAAAACTTGTTCCGCTTAGCAAAATAGCGCAGGTGCTTGGTATAACCATGAAGGACGCAATAGCCCTTAACCCAAGCTACAAACAGCTCATCGTAAACGGATCGGCCAAGGAGCCACGCAGCATTATAATACCACAAATATCAAAGCTGCGTTATGCTGCGCTTACACAGGTGCTTACCAACCCGGACGGACCTGTGCCGGTAGTGCGCGAGCAGCCGCCGGTATTTATGGCATCGGCGCAGCCAAATCAAATTCCTATGTCTGCCATAAACCAGGCTATGCAAACACCGTCTGCAGGCTCTATACAAGCAAACGGTAAAACCCTGCCTGCCTGGCATATTACCCAGAAAGGCGACACTTTTAATGATATTGCCGCCAAATACGGTGTTAAGGTTGATGACTTGCTTAAGATGAATCTTGAGTTTGGTAACAGTAAAACAGTGCAATTACAACCCGGTTTATCAATCAGAATTACAAGAGGTTAATTAAACAATATACAGCGCCCGGCTTTGATGAATTTCGAAGCCGGGCTTTTTTATTGGGATTACCCATGATTTATCAAAAGCTCTTTAACTGAAGTGAAATAACTTTCTAAGTTATTGTAAGAATATACTCCTGGTATCCAATTAGCAAATTTAAAATACTTCCATTCTCCTGTTTTATCGATTGGAGGTACTAACAAATAATATTGTTCATCATCTATTCCACCAATAACAATACTTTTGCTTAGCTCATTCCCTTCATCTGCCAATTCCTCCCGGTTCCAAATTTCAAGGAGAAATTCATCAATGTTTTTTAAATAGTCAATTTTCCTAATCTCTTCAAATGTTGGCTCAGTACTATCTGCTGGGGTGAAAAAACCATTTGTTATTAAAAGGAAATTTTTATAATCGTCCGGTAAGGTAATACCTAAACGTTCTTCTGCCGCTGTAATATCTGCTAATGTCGCAGCATCTATGCCAAGCCATTTATCTTCTATCTGCTTGTTTGTAAAGGCATCTTTATCTAAATCGATTGCCAATATTGATATTTCTTTCAGGATGTTTTCCATTATGATGTTTTGGATTAGTAAAACTACATGCTATACAAGAGGGTAATTTAAAGGTTTTTATTAGCCAGTTCAAAAAAAGTAATTGTAATTTTGAGGCCTCATAACCTAAGAGAAGAGATGAATAAAAGCAGCAACCGTAAGCAGGACGCATTGAATTATCATTCAAATGGCCGCCCGGGTAAGATACAGGTAGTACCTACCAAACCAACCAATTCTCAACGCGACTTAACTTTAGCCTATTCGCCGGGTGTAGCCGAGCCTTGTCTTCGCATTGCCGAAAATGTTGAGGATGTTTACAAGTATACTGCAAAAAGCAACCTTGTAGCTGTTATTAGTAATGGTACTGCAGTACTGGGTTTGGGTAATATTGGCCCTGAGGCAAGCAAGCCGGTAATGGAAGGTAAAGGCCTGCTGTTTAAAATATATGCTGATATTGATGTGTTCGACCTGGAGGTAAATACCCAGAATGTTGACGAGTTTGTAAACATAGTAAAGGCACTTGAGCCAACTTTTGGCGGTGTAAACCTTGAAGATATATCGGCCCCTACTTGTTTCGAGATCGAACGCAGGTTAAAAGCAGAAATGAACATTCCAGTAATGCACGATGATCAGCATGGTACCGCCATAATATCGGGCGCTGCGCTGATGAACGCCTGCGAAATACAAGGTAAAAAGCTTGATAAAATTAAAATGGTGGTGAACGGTGCCGGTGCGGCTGCCGTATCATGTACCAAAATGTACCTGTCACTTGGGGTTAAAAAGGAAAACGTTGTAATGTTTGATATCAACGGCGTACTTACCCCGCAACGTGATGACCTGGATGAGTTGCGTATGCAGTTTGCTACTCAGCGTACCGATGTTACTACCTTGGCAGATGCCATGAAAGGTGCCGACGTATTTGTGGGCTTATCGGCAGGTAACGTTGTTACTGCAGATATGGTGGTTAGCATGGCTAAAAACCCTATTATCTTTGCAATGGCCAACCCCGAGCCCGAGATCAATTACGACGTAGCCAAGGCTGCCCGTAAGGATATCATCATGGCAACCGGCCGGTCAGATTTTCCTAACCAGGTAAACAACGTATTGGGCTTCCCGTACATTTTTCGTGGTGCGCTTGATGTAAGGGCAACTGCTATTAACGAGGAGATGAAGATTGCCGCTGTTAAAGCAATTGCCGAGATGGCTAAAAAGCCTGTGCCCGAAGCGGTAAACCTGGCATATAACATTACCAATCTGAAATTCGGCCGCGATTATATCATCCCGAAACCAATGGATCAAAGGCTGATAACCGAGGTGTCATCGGCAGTGGCAAGGGCGGCTATCGAATCGGGTGTGGCGCGTAAGGTAATTACCGATTGGAATGCTTACCACGAAGAGCTACTATCGCGACTGGGCAACAATAACAAGCTGCTGCGCGATATGACCAACAAGGCCAAGCAGGAACCAAAACGCATTGTTTTTGCCGAGGCCGATACTTATAAAATACTACGTGCTGCGCAGATTGTTAAAGACGAAGGCGTGGCTACCCCCATATTGTTGGGCGATGTTGAGCGCATTAAAAAGATCATGCGCGAGAATGAGCTTGATCTTGGCGATGTGCAGATCATTGATCCTAAGCTTGAAACAGAGCGCCGCCAGGAGTTTGCCGAATATTTCTTTAAAAAGCGTCAGCGTCGTGGTATAACCTTATACGAGGCGGAAAAGCTAATGACCGACCGTAACTATTACGGTGCATGCATGGTTCAGTTTGGCGAAGCCGATGCGCTGATATCGGGCCTTACTAAAAACTATGCAACAACGGTAAAACCCGCCTTGCAAATCATCGGTACCGAAGAAGGTGTTAACCGCGTTGCCGGTATGTACCTCATGATAACCGAAAAGGGCCCTGTGTTTTTTGGCGATACTACTATCAATGTAAACCCAACCGCGCAGGAGCTGGTGGACATTACAGTATTGATGGAGCGTTCGATAGCCCAGCTGAATATCAAACCAAGGATAGCGGTACTATCATACTCAAACTTCGGCTCGAACGAAGGGGAGATACCTGAGAAAACCCGTGAAGCTGTGCGCATTTTGCATGAAAAATACCCGGATATGATAGTTGACGGCGAGATGCAGGCCAACTTCGCGCTTAACCCAAGGCTGCTTGCCGAGAATTTTGAATTTTCGACACTGAATGGAAAGCCTGCCAACACCTTGATCTTCCCGACACTTGAGTCGGGTAACATTGCCTACAAGCTATTGCAGGAAATTGGTGGTGCCGAGGCTGTTGGGCCTATTCTTTTGGGTATGAAAAAACCGGTACATGTGTTACAATTGGGTAGTTCGGTACGCGAGATTGTAAACATGGTTACCATTGCGGTGATTGATGCGCAGGTTAAGTGTGCACAATCAGCAGATCAGTCAAAAAAAAGAAGATCTAAATAAATTATGTACGATTATATTGATGGCAAACTGGCCTTTAAAAGCCCCGCCTATGTTGTAATAGATGCCGGCGGTGTTGGCTATCATATCAATATTTCATTAAATACATACTCACAGCTTGGCAGCCACGAGCGCTGCAAGCTGTTTGTATGGTTGCACGTTAAAGAGGATGCGCATACCCTTTATGGCTTTGCCGATGAGGGCGAGCGCCGCCTTTTTCTGCACCTAGTGTCTATCTCAGGTATAGGCCCGTCTACCGGGCGCATGATGCTGTCGTCCATAACGCCAACAGAAATACAGGCCGCAATTGTGCAGGGCAATGTAGCCACCATTCAAAAAATTAAAGGCATTGGCCCTAAATCTGCACAGCGGGTTATACTTGAATTGCAGGATAAGCTTAAAAAAGAAGGCCCGGATAGCCTTACTGCCGCCCCGGCAAATGCTACTGTGCGCGAAGAGGCTTTGTCTGCTTTAGTTACCTTAGGTTTTGCTAAAAACGCCGCTGAGAAGGTTATTGAGCAACATATGGCAAAAAATAGTGATGTTTTAACGGTTGAACAATTAATAAAATTTGCGTTAAAAAGCTTATAATTACATGTAATTATAAGGCCCTTTGACTAAACTCTCTACTTATATAATTTTTATAGGTATGCTACTTCTTACTGCTTTTTGCGGGGTAGGGGAAGTACGCGCGCAAGTGTCTCAGCCACAGCAGCCAAACACGCCGCAGTCGCCGCAAAGCCCCCTTGGTAATAATACGGTTCCGCCTGCAATACGCAAACCCCGGGCAACCAACACATCGCAGGTAAGGCGTGATACATCACCTGCAAAACCTGTGCGGCGCGACAGTATGCGTACCAATGCGCCGCTGAGGCTTAACCGTACACGCAACCAAATGGCACGTGAGGGTTTGTTTAATGCCGACCCGCCGGGCCTGAGCCGCACTATAGAATACGACCCGCTTACAAACCGCTATATACTATACGAAAAACTGGGCAATCTGTTTTACCGTGCTCCGCGATATCTGACGTTTGATGAGTACCTGGCGCTGCAGCGCAAGAGTATACAGCGTGGCTATTTCCAGCAACTTGCGGATAATTACGCTTATGAGTCGCAACAGGAAGGGTTTGTGCCGCAGATAAAAGTGCGCAGCAAAACGTTCGAACAGATTTTTGGCAGCTCGGTTATTGATATCCGTCCGCAGGGATCGGCCGAAATGATTTTGGCCGGTCAGGTAAATACCAACGAGAACCCTTTATTCAATACCCGCCAGCGCAAGCAGTTCAACTTTAATTTTGATCAGCGTATACAGCTTAACGTAACCGGTAATATTGGTGATAAGCTGAAGATCACAACCAATTACAATACCGAGGCCCAGTTTCAGTTTGATAACCAGATAAAGCTTGATTACACCGGCCACGCCGACGAAATTATTCAAAAAATTGAAGCGGGTACGGTAAGCATGCCGTTAAATACTACGCTTATTAACGGGAGCCAGGCATTATTCGGTATCAAAACCAAGCTTAAGTTTGGCAACCTTGATATAACCAGTATATTTTCTCAACAGCGGTCGGAGTCGAAGAATATTACCATAGTGCCGGGTAGTGGCGCGCAACAGGGCAACATCAACATTACCGCTGCCGATTACGAGGCCAACAGGCACTTCTTTTTATCGCAATATTTCCGGAACAATTACAACCGGGCATTGGCCAATATCCCAATCATCAGCTCGAGCATTAATATTACTAAAATTGAGGTTTGGACAACCAACCGCAGTAACGTAGTTGCCGATTCGAGAGATATCTTAGCCTTCCTGGATCTGGGTGAAAACAGGCCTTACAATACTACGCTTATACAAGGCGGTGGCGGCTTTAGCGGTCTGCCCGCCGGTTTTCAGGGGCCGGGCTTTAGCCAGCAATCAAACAACTTATTGGCTAACCTGCCCGCGGGCGTGCGCCAAACCAACTCTAATGATGTTGCAAACTACTTCAGGAGCACGGGCAGCACAGATAACTATGCCAAACTTACCTATGCACGTAAGCTAACCGATAAGGAGTTTACGCTGCATCCGCAATTGGGTTATATATCTCTTAATTACCCCATGAATAATGACGAGGTGCTGGCGGTGGCCTACCAATACTCATACAATGGGCAAACCTTCCAGGTGGGCGAGTTTTCGAGCGATGTGGCTGTTGACCCGGCCAACCCAAAATCGCTATTTGTAAAGTTGCTGAAGAACGAATTGCTTAAAACCAACCTGCCAACCTGGGATCTGATGATGAAAAACATCTATTCCTTAGGTGCTTTCCAGATCAGCCCTAATAACTTCAGACTAAACGTGAGCCGGTTGGATGACAAATCGGGCATCGAAAAAACGATAATGGACGAGGGGCAGAACACAGCCAGTAAGCGCTGGATGCAGCTTACAGGCGTCGATAACCTTGATCAGCAAAATGATAAAAGGCCCGATGGTTTCTTCGATTTCCTGGAAGGTATTACTATCGACTCGCAACAGGGCCGGATTATGTTTCCTGTGATTGAGCCTTTCGGCAGCGACCTGGCCCGGCAGTTCACCCCTGCTGAAACGGACTTGGTTAACCGTTATACGTATCAGCCGCTTTACGACTCACTCAAAACTATTGCCCAGCAATTTTTCCCTAAGCTAAACAGGTATCTCATCAAAGGAACTTACTCATCTACCGGTGGCTCGGAGTACCAGTTAAATGCCGTGAATATTCCGCAGGGATCGGTGGTGGTAACGGCGGGCGCGCTTAAGTTAACCGAGGGTTCAGATTATACTATCGACTACAGTGCTGGCCGTTTGCGTATGCTTAACCAGGCCATATTGTCGTCGGGCCAGCCAATAAATATCAAGATTGAGAACAATGAGTTGTTTGGCGTACAGCAAAAATCATTAATAGGTAGCCGGTTCGATTACCGGGTTAACCCTAAGTTGGCTTTGGGTGCAACCATTATGCACTTAACAGAGCAGCCCCTCACGCAAAACGAAGTTGTTGGCGACGAGTCAATCTCCAATACTATATGGGGATTTGATGTTAACTACAGCACCGAGTCGCGCTGGTTAACGCGACTGGTGGACAGGATTCCTTTTATCAATACCAAGGCTCCATCCACTATAAATTTTAGCGGAGAGTTTGCGCAGCTGATGCCGGGTACGCCGGGAGCGTTGAACTTTGCGGGATCAAAAAAGGGAACATCATACCTTGATGATTTTGAGAACAGCCGTACCGTTATAGATATTAAAAGCTTTGCCAACTGGCAAATTGCGGGTACACCGCAAATGTTTAGCGAGGCGCAGTTGTTTAATGATTTAAGCTACGGCTACAACCGTGCCCGCCTGGCGTTTTACAATATCGACCCTATATTTTATACTAATTCGGGCACTGTCCCGGTATCAAGGGCCGAGCTTTCTAACCACTACGTAAGGCAGATTATAGAGCAGGAGGTGTTTCCATACAGGCAGTCGGTAACCGGCCAGCCGCTCATGTTACCTACGCTCAACCTTGCTTATTACCCAATGCAACGTGGGCCTTACAACTATACCACTACCGGCCTCAACGCCGATGGTACGCTGCAAAATCCGCGCAACCGGTGGGGTGGTATCTTCCGCAAGCTGGAATCAAACGATTTTGAATCGTTGAATGTGGGCTACATCGAGTTTTGGATGATGGATCCGTTTATTTACAAGCCAAACTCGCAGGGTGGTGATTTATACTTTAACTTGGGTAGCATATCTGAAGATATCTTAAAAGACGGCCGTAAGAGCCTTGAAAACGGCCTGCCTGTTGATGGCAGTACCGATAAAACAGACGAAACGGTTTGGGGTCGTGTATCAAAACTGCAACCGGTTATCAATGCATTTGACAATGACCCCGCCGCCCGTACATTACAGGATATAGGTTTGGATGGTATTAATGATGCCGACGAGCGCACCAAGTTTGCCAATGTTGTACAACAGGTGCAGGCGGTAACCAGCCCGCAGGTAGCACAAAGCTTTACTGCCGATCCATCGTCTGATAATTATCGCTACTATCAGGGGCCTGAGCTTGACCAGGCACGGGCAGGCATTATGGAGCGTTACAGCCGTTACAACGGAACCGAGGGTAACTCCAAAACAGCCGAGCAATCGCAGGCTGAGCTGGGTTTGCAAACTTCGGCGTCTACCTCACTGCCCGATGGCGAGGATATCAACCGCGATAATAACATGAGCCAAACGGATGAGTATTTCCAATACCGCGTATCCGTTCGTCCGCAGGATTTTGTGGTAGGGCAAAACTTTATTGCCGATAAGGTAACGTCAAACGTAAAGCTGGCCAATGGTACCACCCAGCCGGTTACTTGGTACCAATTCAGGATCCCGATTAATGATTATGCATCAAAGGTAGGCAACATACAGGATTTCAAGGCCATCCGCTTTATGCGTATGTTCATGACTAACTTTGCCGATACCTCCGTTATCCGCTTTGCTACTTTGCAGTTGGTGCGTGGCGAATGGCGATCATTCAATGCGGAAAATAACCCGCTTAATGTCATAGCCGATCCTGCCATTCCAAACCCTGCTTTAGATAACTCAACTCTTGATGTACAGGCGGTAAATATCGAGGAAAACGGTAACCGTACACCTGTGCCTTACGTGGTGCCGCCGGGTATTAATCGCCAGCGCAATTACAATAACCTGCAAACCAATAGCCAGCTTAACGAGCAATCGTTAGCGCTGAAAGTAACCAACCTGCGGGACGGTTATTCGAGAGCAGCATTCCGTACGTTTTATAACGATCTGCGATCTTACAAAAAGATCCAGATGTTTATACATGCTGAGGGTGAGCAACTGCGCGACAAGGACCTGAATGCATTTGTGCGCCTGGGTGTAGATTATATTGATAACTATTACGAGTATGAATTGCCGCTGTATATAACCCAGCCCGGTACCCGTGATGCGGATGCAATATGGCCGGCGGCTAACGAACTTAATTTACAACTCGACCTGCTTACAACAGCTAAGCTGGCACGTAACAATGCAAAACTTAATGGACAGCCCTGGCCGTTTACCGTACCATTTATTTACACGGATGGTACTTACAAAGTAACCATAAAAGGCCAGCCCGACTTGAGCCGCCTGCGTGCCATAATGCTTGGTGTGCGCAACCCATACCGGCCAACCAACCCTGGCGATGATGGTATTGAAAAAAGTGGTACGGTTTGGTTTGACGAATTGCGCCTTACCGATTTTGACCAACGTGGCGGATGGGCTGCAACTGCCCGCCTTGATGCCGCACTGGCCGACTTTGGTAACATAACCGTTGCCGGTAGTAAAAGCACCATTGGTTTTGGATCACTGGATTCGCGCGTGAATGAGCGTAATCGAAGCGATAACCAGGTGGTTGACGTATCGGGCAGTGTGGAGCTTGGTAAGTTTTTCCCGGAGAAGGCTGGGTTGCGCATACCTGCCTATATCAATGTATCTACCCAGGTAAGCACGCCGCAATTTGATCCAGCATCGCCCGATGTGGAGCTAAAGAAAACACTGGCTGCCGCGCCGACGGCAAAAGCCAGAGATTCGATCAAAAATGTTTCTATTGACTATACCACACGTAAAAGCATAAACTTTACCAACGTGCATAAAGAGCGCACCAACCCTGCCGCTACCCCGCATGTATGGGATATCGAAAACTTTGCTGCCAGCTATGCATATACCGAATACCGCCATCACGATTTCAACGTGGAAAACGATATGGCCAAAACTTACCGGGTGGCGTTGGCCTATAATTACACTAATCAGCCTAAATATTACTCACCGTTCGAGAAGATCATTAAGAGTAACCTGCTTGCCCTTGCCCGTGATTTTAACTTCAGCATATTGCCGTCAAGGTTAAACTTCAGCATTAATTTTGATAGGTTTTATTCGGAAAATACCCTGCGTAACAACGACCCTAATAACTACATACCTATTCCAACCAGCTTCAACAAAAACTTCAATATTACGCGGGTTTACGGTATTGGTTGGAACTTATCCAAATCACTGCAGATGGATATCGACGCTACAAACCTGTCGGTAGTGGATGAACCTGCCGGGCGGTTAAACGGACTAAAGCGTGATACCCTTTGGCAAAACCTATGGAAACTGGGGCGCACCACCAACTATAATCACACTTTAAACGTTAATTATACCACGCCAATACACAAGATACCCGGCCTTGATTGGACAGCCCTGATCACGCGTTACAGTACCCATTTTAACTGGCAAACCCAGCCGGAGTTCGCCATTAACAATGCTGATTACAACGTAGGTAACACCATCCAAAACTCGCGCAGTATACAGCTTAACCCAACGCTTACTTTTACAACGCTTTACAATAAGTTTAAGGCACTTCGTCGCGGTGGCAGGGATGAAAAGGGCGGGGCAGGTAAGTTTCTGTTGGGCATGTTAACATCTGTAAAAACCATAAGCGGTACTTACACCCGCACCGAGGGAACGTATTTACCCGGTTATTTACCAAAGTCAAATTTGTTTGGGCAGGACTTAACTTACGACGCGCCGGGCTTAGGCTTTTTGCTGGGCAGCCAGGCTGATATACGCAACCGAGCTGTTGCCAATGGCTGGATAACAACCGATACACTACAAAACCAGTTGTATGTAAAAAGCTTTAATGAAGATATAAACCTGCGGAGTGTTATTGAGCCTTTCAGTGATTTGCGCATACAGCTGATAGCAACCCGCCTGCAGGATCGCAACTATTCTACCAACTTCAAGTACTCGCCGTCTTCCGGCAATATCGAAAACCTGAGTCCGGTAACAACAGGAACATACAGCATTTCATTTTTAACGCTGGCTACATCGTTTGTAAAATCGGGAGGGATAAATAATTCATCACCTACATTCCAAAAGTTTTTAGATAACCGGGCTATTATCTCACAAAGGCTTGGGCAGGGCAATCCAAACTCTGGCGCGGGTGCAAATGGCTTTGCCGATGGGTACGGGCCAAGTGCTCAAAACGTTTTGGTGCCGGCGTTTTTAGCGGCATACTCAGGTAAGGATGCAAATACTATCAGCCTAACCCAGTTCCCGAGCACGCCAATACCAAACTGGGACATCACCTATCGTGGCCTGGCCAAGATGCCGCTATTAAAAGAGTTTTTCGAGACGGTTGATCTTACCCACCGTTACCGCTCTACCTACAACGTAAACGGTTACACAACCTTGCTGCAATACCAGGAAGTTAATGGCGGTGTTGCAACAAGGGATATCAATAATAACTTTTTGCCGTATTACCAGTTCTCACAGATAAGTGTATTTGAACAGTTTGCGCCTTTGTTTGGCCTGGATATGCGTTTCCGTAACAGCATGACCGCCAATTTTGAGTACCGAAGAACACGTGGCCTAAGCCTAAGCTTACTAAACAGCCAGCTTGCCCAGCAAAACGAAAATATAATGGTGTTCGGCTTTGGTTACCGCCCTAAAAATTTCAGGATGCCTTTTGGTTTATTCGCTACACGTGGCCGCCAAAATAACGATGTTACTTTCAAGCTTGACGTTGCCGTGCGAGACAACAAAACGCTTATTTATCGTGCCGATGTGGAGGGAGCCGAAATATCGTCAGGGTCTAAAAACATAACCATGCGCCCATCTATGGACTACATGATTAACCAGCGTTTCAATCTAAACCTGTTTTACGATAGCAACATCACTAAGCCATACACTTCGCAAACATTCAACACGGCCTTTACGCAGTTTGGTATCAACCTGAAGTTGTTTTTGCAGTAGAGCTTGCGTTCAAACGCAAAAAGATATTAAGCACTCGTCCCAGATGAGCGCAATGTATAATCTTGCTAACTCTTCTTTTCCTTTAGCTTCTCGCGCTGCTTTTCTTCCTCTTCCTTTTTCTTTTCTTCGGCTCTTTTCAATTCCTTTTCTTTTTTCTTGCGATCCTTTTCGCTTAGGTTTTTATTGAGTTTTAGATCTTCTTTTGTATCCCCAGCCCCGGCTATAGGTTTAATGCCGTTAAGTACAGATAGCCACACGGTTTTAAAGAAAGGGTAATTCCAGGGACGCTTTAAGATTACCTTGGCTTCGCGCGGGGTTTCGCCGGGGTTATCCGGATTATTTTCTTTAATAACCAGCGAACCTGCCAGAAATGAAAGTATTGACCTCTTGGTATAGCCCTTTTCATCATCCTTCCGCAATACATCAACCTTAAGATTATTGTAAAGGAAATTAACTTTGCCGGTAGAAATATCTTTATTGCCTGTTATGGCAAAGTCCAAACTTTTTACCCGTCCCTGAACTATTCTCACCATCGATAACGGTATGGTAGCAGGATTGGCCACTGCCATATCCAAAGGTGCCAGGTGCCCCTTAAAATTGTAGCCAAAAAGCGGGTCGCCAAGTCTAAAATTGAAGTTTATATTCAGCCTGCCCTTGCCCATAAAATATGTTGTAAGCGAAGCCGCGCAGTTATTATTTTGGCTGATAAGCTTTTTGTTATTGGTAATATTCAGGATACGGCCGCTTGTATTATCAAACTTTACCACGCCCATTTTTAAAGACGTGCCACCACGTTCCTTGTAGGCAACATCGAGGTTTTTTATTACAAGTGTGTCAATATTAATTGCATCCTTAATTTGATTTTGCAGCGCCCAGTGAGGGAAGGTAACAATCCTGTTTGTGGCTTGTACCTGCCCGTTATAATTACTCATCACCTCAAAATAACCCTTGTATAAGGTAAGCTTGCCCGCAAGTAGGCTTTTATCGTCACGGTAGCTTTGGTAATCAAAATTTGCAAGTTTAACACTGTCAAGGTGCAGGGTAAAACGGTCGCCTTTGCTTTTTGCAAAAAAGGTAGGGTATGCAACCGGTATCAGGTCAATACCGGCAATATCAAGTTGTGATTTACGGATTGATAATCTTGCAGAACGTACTTTGTAAGTATACAGTCCGGTTGCCGAACGCGCGAAATAGTTGCGTAAGCTCAGGTCAATGTCTTTACAAAATAGTACCCGTGTAGTGTCGTTACGGGTAGTCGAATCAATAAGCAGGTTACTCGCCTCAACGTTCACTCTATTTAATACAGATTTGGTCGGCTTGGCCTGTGTATAATTATGAATAGTATAATTGCCGTTAACCAGCTTGATCTTATCAACATGCAAGGATTGTATGTCCTTTTTTATCTTGTCGTAAAGTGGGCGGTCGTCCTTGGGTGATGCATCTTTTTTATTGGCGTATCGGCTTAACACTACGCTTGGGTCTTTAACGGTAATTTCGCCTACACCCAGCTCCTTGTGCAAGTAAAATTTAACAAAGGTTAGCCCGCTTATGTCAAGGCTTTTTACTTTTAATGCGTAAACACGCTCGGGTAGCTTGCCCTGCTTTTTCAATTGGTCGAGTACAGTTTTATCTGCATTGAGCGACACATCGTAGAGCTTTACCCTGCCCTGCAGGATGCTCACATCAGCGTCGCTAAAGTTAATGCTATAAAGGCTGTCGGTTCCTTTTAAAATACCCTCTTTAAGTTTGTTGGATAATATAGGCTCGGCAATTTTATTAATGAATAGTGCACCAATGCCAATAATAAGCAGTAATGATGCGACAGATATCAGTAATGTTTTTTGCCAGCGGTGTTTCAGAAAGTTTAAAGCCATGTTAAGGATGCGTTTAAAGCGGCTGCTACACTGCTTATAAAGTTAAGATACGTTAACAACCAAGAAGCTATTTTGTTAAACGCTGCCAAACTGTCACGCCTTTATATAAAATTGTGTATTTTTGCGGTTCAATTTTTAAGATACATGGATTTGCTTATTCAGGATAAGACGCACGACGAAAGCAGGCAAGGCGAGGCTTTATTATTGGAGCCTAACCAAAAAAACAATGGCCGTAAGCTTTATATTGAAAGCTATGGCTGCGCCATGAATTTTTCTGACAGTGAAATAGTTGCATCGATATTGGCCGAAAAAGGTTTCGAAACTACAAACGACTTTAATAACGCCGATGTGGTTTTCATCAACACCTGCTCTATCCGCGAAAATGCGGAGGTACGTGTGCGTAACCGCCTTAAAGAATTTGCCGGTGCAAAATTTAAGAACCCGGGCATGGTGGTTGGCGTACTGGGCTGCATGGCCGAACGCCTCAAAGCTAAATTTTTAGAAGAAGAAAAATTGGTTGACGTGGTAGTTGGCCCCGATGCCTACCGTGACCTGCCAAACTTAATAGACCAGGTTGACGATGGCCAGCGTGCGGTAAACGTATTGCTTAGCCGCGAAGAAACCTATGCAGACATCAGCCCTGTACGTTTAAACAGCAACGGCATCAATGCATTTGTATCTATTATGCGCGGTTGCGATAACATGTGTTCGTTTTGTGTGGTGCCGTTTACACGCGGCCGCGAGCGTAGCCGCGATGCATACTCGGTAGTGGCCGAGTGCCGCGATCTCTTTGACCGTGGTTACCGCGAGGTTACGTTACTTGGACAAAATGTCGACTCTTATAAATGGAGTAATGATGAGATCAACGTAAATTTTGCCAACCTGCTGGAGATGGTTGCCCTGATTGATCCGGATTTACGTGTAAGGTTCTCTACTTCGCACCCTAAAGATATTACCGACGAGGTACTATACACCATTGCCAAATATGATAACATCTGCAATTACATACACCTGCCGGTACAAAGCGGTAACACCCGCGTGCTGGATTTAATGAACCGCACTTATACTCGTGAGTGGTATATGAACCGTATAGATGCTATCCGCCGCATTATACCGGGTTGTGCTATCTCTACAGATGTGATAACCGGCTTTTGTACCGAAACAGAGGAAGAGCATAACGAAACGCTAAGCATGATGGATTATGTGAAGTACGATTTTGCTTATATGTTTATGTACAGCGAGCGCCCGGGCACGCTGGCAGCAAAACGCTATGCAGATGATATACCCGAGCCAATAAAACACATCAGGCTTAAGCAGGTAGTGGCCAAACAGCAGGCACACTCGCACATACGCATGCAGGAGCAGTTGGGCAAAATTGAAAGAGTGCTGATTGAAGGCTACTCCAAAAAATCTGACAAGGACTACTGCGGCCGCAGCGATAAAAACGCAATGGTAGTTTTCCCGGTAGAGGAAGGCTACAAGCCAGGCCAATACGCCAACGTATTGGTTGAACGCTGCACAACAGCTACATTGATAGGAAAGATAATTTAATGTGCAAATGTGCAGATGTGCAAATGAGCTCAGTGCTTGCTTATCTGCATACAGGCACAATAGTAAGATATTTAATATGAAGCAAATGCACGGAGTACAATAAACAGAATGTTCATCTGCACACCTGCACATCTTCATATCTGCACATCTAACCAACATGGATATACAAGAAATAAAACAACGCTTCGGTATTATTGGCAACTCGGCGTTGCTTAACCGGGCTATAAATATTGCCAACCAGGTTGCGCCTACAGATATATCTGTACTGATAACCGGTGAAAGTGGTAGCGGTAAAGAGGTGTTCTCGCAAATCATCCACCAGATGAGTCCACGTAAGCATGGGCCATTTATTGCCGTGAACTGTGGAGCTATCCCCGAGGGAACCATCGATTCGGAACTTTTTGGTCACGAGAAGGGTGCTTACACTGGTGCCGTTGGCGAACGTAAAGGTTATTTTGAAACTGTTAACGGCGGTACCATCTTTTTAGATGAGATTGCCGAAATGCCCCTTGGCACACAGGCGCGGTTGCTCCGGGTGTTGGAATCTGGCCAGTATATTAGGGTTGGGTCATCAAAGGTTGAGAAAACCAATGTGCGCGTTATTGCTGCTACAAACGTTGACGTGTACGATGCCGTAAAAGCAGGCAAGTTTCGGGAGGACTTATATTACCGGTTAAACACGGTGCCTTTGCGCATACCGCCACTACGGGACCGCAAAGAAGATATCTTTTTATTGTTCCGAAAGTTTACTTCAGATTTTACCGATAAGTACCGCACGCCGCCTATACAGTTAGATGACGATGCGCAGCAGGTGTTAACAAATTACACCTGGCCGGGTAACGTGCGCCAGCTAAAAAACATGGCCGAGCAATTAGCCGTGCTCGAGCGCGACCGTGTGATAACAGCAGCCACCTTGCTTACATACATACCGCATGAAGCAGGGAGAAGTAATTTGCCAATGCGCCTGGATAATCAGCCTAAAGAAGATATTTCGGAACGGGATATTCTTTACAAAGTGTTGTTTGACATGAAGCGTGATATGATAGAGCTAAAGAAACTGGTGGCCGATATCATTGAACATGGTGGAGTAAGCCCGGCATATCAAAATCATCAAACACTTAACCAGCTATACCGCGATATTGAACTGCCGGTAAATGATACCGAGGCGCAATTTACCTTGCAACAACCCGTTAATAACAACAAATCTGCCGATGCCTATAACATAACGCACGATGCAGAAGAGGTGGAAGAATCATTATCGCTGGTAGATAAGGAATCTGACCTGATACGCAAGGCGCTTAAAAAGCATAAAGGCAAGCGCAAGCTGGCGGCTAATGAGTTGGGCATATCCGAGCGTACTTTATACCGCAAAATAAAAGAGTTAGACTTATAAGTATAAAATGACAAGACGGTTAATTTTAAATATTGTGCTTTTGGGCACGGTATTAATGTTGTTTAACTCATGCTCATATAAACTATCATTAAACGGTTCATCTATCCCGCAGGGAATGAAAACCATTGATATTGGTTTTTTTGAAAATAATGCCCCTTTAGTAGTGCCAACCTTGAGCCAGACATTTACCGAGGCATTAAAAAACCGTATCCGTACGCAAACCAGCCTTAGTATTACAAGGGGCGAGGCAGACGGCTCAATGACTGGCTCAATCACCGGTTACAGCATAGTGCCGGTATCTGTACAGGCAGGTGCTGGTAACGTTGCACCTATAGCGGGGTTAAGCCGTTTAACCATAACGGTTAATGTAAAATATGTTTACGATGCCGATAAAAAGCTTAGTTTTGAAGAGTCGTTCACAAAGTCAAAAGACTTTACCGGCGATATTTCATCACAGGAACAAGCTTTAATTCCGGATATTGTTAGACAATTAACAGACGATATTTTTAACAGGGCCTTTGCCAATTGGTAAGCAATTCATAGTTTTATAACCAGAGTGGATCAATATTTAGATAACAGGCATAAAGAGATATTTTGGAAGTTGCTGTCGAACCCGGCAGACAATGGCCAGGCGTATCTTAGCACCTTGCAAAGGTTGGTAAATGAAAATTCGCAAAGCGGCATTTTACAGGTAATGTATGCCCGCGCAGCCGGAAGCCCAAACTACCAGGCTGCTGCCGCTTATTTTAACCCACAAACTTTATTTAAGCTGGTAAACAATCCTAACGGCCTTGCCGAAGTGGATGCAGCTAAAATTATAACCCGCAAAAATGCTAACAGCGGTGTTGTGGCAGAAAACACTGTAGTTGCAGAACCATTGGCCGAAGCGCTGCCCGGAGTAACAGCCGAGCCCAGCGAGTTTAACTTTGAACCGCAGACAGAAGAGCAGCAGGTGATGCTGCAGGTAGACGATGCGCCTTTATTGCCGGCTGAGCAGTTTAAGGAGGACGAACAGGTAGAAGAAAGCCAGACTGAAGAAGATCACCGAGAGGAAAATCAACCTGAAGAAATCCAAACAAACCATAACCCAACTTATACTGTACCTGCAGAAGAATCGGATAGTGTAAGCGACCAGCCCGAAACCATTGTTGTGCCTGCAGAAACCGAAACAGAGGAAGATAAAGCCGAAGAAGTATTGGTTGAAAACTGGTTTGCCATTGACGAATTACCCGAGGAAGAAGAAGGAATTGGCAGCGATTCTGATACTCCTATAGAGGAATACCAATGGCATGATATTGACGAGGAAGTTTACGACGAGATAGTTGGTATTGATGAGATAGGTATAGTTGAACCTACACCTGCTGCAATAGCGGCGCAGCCAGAGCAAACGCCGGAGATTGAAACGGTAACGCCTGATGAGCCTGCAGCGCCGAAAAATGATGTGCTAAATGACGCTGAAACCCGTAAGGAAGAAGAGAAGCTGATTATTGGCGGTATTGTGGGTGGCGACTACCTTGCCTTTGACAAAAGGATAGATGAGTTGCGTAGCCAGCCCGGGCCAGCGGCAGATAGCGAAGTAGTGCAGGCGCAGCCTGTTGCAGAGGTTGCCGTTGCTGCCGAAAAGCAGGACGTATCGAAATACGACGACGACAAAATGCCTTACAGCTTTATGTGGTGGCTCGATAAAACGCGTAAAGAGCATGCGAGTGCATCGCAGCCGTATGCAGCTAACCCCGCATTTCAGCAGCCGGTACAAAATGTCGAGCAAACACAGGCCAAACCTGTTCAGCGCGGCGTATCAGATAATTTGCAGCATCAGTATTACGAAAATATTTTCAGTACAACATCAGTAAATAATATTGAGGCCGAGCCCGATGCAGCCAAGATCGAGTTTGACCATAATAAAAAAGAGGACGTGATTATTGAGCGGTTTATCACAACCGACCCACAAATACGCCCGCCTGCTGCAGATAAGCTGGATACCGAAAATAAAGCCAAAAAGAGCTCGGAAGATCAGGATGTAATGGTGACAGAAACGCTGGCCCGTATATATGCCGACCAGATGCTATATCATAAAGCCATAGCCACTTATAAAAAATTGCAGTTGAAATTCCCGGAAAAAAAGCTTTACTTTGCAGCCCAGATTGAACAGTTAGAAAAGAAAACCAATTGATTTTATAAAGAAATGTATTTAGTAATATTAATAGTAACGATTATTGCTTGCGTGCTTTTAGGTCTTATCGTGCTTATTCAAAACCCTAAAGGCGGTGGCTTATCGTCAAACTTCTCGGGCTCATCGCAATTAATGGGTGTGCAAAAAACCGGCGATTTCCTTGAAAAAGGTACCTGGGTTTTAGCAATAACCATTATGGTTTTAGCCCTTGTTATGAATGTTACTGTAAAAGGCGGCCAGCAACAAAGCGGCGACCCTGCATTAATGGAGCAAATTAAAAAAGCTTCTAAACCTTCAGCAACTGCACCTGCAGCAGCTCCGCTTAGCGTACCTGCACCGGCGGCTGCTCCAAAAAAATAGTCACAAAGTATTTTTATATAAAAAGGCTTCGGATATATAATACCCGAAGCCTTTTTTGTTAATGTTAAACCGATACTGACAGGCTGACATTTGTAATGTTAAGTATATATTTGCCCGCCGTTAAACTGTGACAATACAACAGTGAACATGCCAAAAGTAGCCGTAAAAGCCGCTTGGCATAATTGATGTGAACACACTAACCGAAAACTTAAAATTATAAATTCAAAATAGCATTACTATGTCAATTAACATTAAACCTATTGCTGGTACAGCCAATAGAGTAATTGTAGAAGCTGCAGCTGCTGAAACTCAAACTGCTTCAGGTATCTATATCCCTGAAACGGCTAAAGAAAAACCTCAAAAAGGTACCGTTATATCTGTTTCTGAGCAAGATGGCGAAGGTAAAGCTCCTTCTGTAAAAGCCGGAGACGTTGTTTTATACGGTAAATTTGCCGGTACAGAGATTAACTATGAAGGTAAAGAATACCTTATAATGCGCGAATCTGACATTTACGCAGTATTGTAATTGTTAAAGTTGGTTTATGGCCAACGTGCAAAACTGTTAAACGTTAAAATCAAAAATCGAAACTTAAAAAGATAATGGCAAAACAAGTTAAATATAATGTTGAAGCACGCGATACTTTAAAACGCGGTGTGGATATCCTGGCAAACGCTGTAAAAGTTACTTTGGGCCCTAAAGGTCGTCACGTAATCATCGACAAAAAATTCGGCTCACCTTCAGTTACCAAAGATGGTGTAACTGTAGCAAAAGAGATTGAATTGAAAGACCCTATCGAAAACATGGGCGCGCAAATGGTTAAAGAAGTTGCATCAAAAACTGCTGATATTGCAGGTGATGGTACTACTACTGCTACCGTTTTAGCACAGGCTATTGTTACTGCAGGTATTAAAAACGTAGCCGCCGGTGCAAACCCAATGGATTTGAAACGCGGTATTGATAAAGCAGTTGCCGAGGTTGTTAAAAACCTTAAGTCGCAGTCGCAAACTGTTGGCGAAGACAACAATAAAATTAAACAGGTAGGCTCTATCTCTGCAAATAACGATGAAGTTATCGGCGCGCTGATTGCTGAAGCAATGCAGAAAGTTGGTACACAAGGCGTTATTACTGTTGAAGAAGCAAAAGGTACCGAAACCGAAGTTAAAACTGTAGAAGGTATGCAGTTTGACCGTGGTTACCTTTCTCCGTACTTTGTAACCAATTCAGAGAAAATGGAAGCAGAGTTGGAAAACCCATACATCCTGATCTACGACAAGAAGATTTCTTCAATGAAAGAAATTCTTCCTATCCTGGAAAAACAAGTACAAACAGGCAAACCGTTATTGATTATTGCTGAAGACCTTGATGGCGAAGCATTGGCTACTTTAGTAGTTAACAAAATCCGTGGTTCACTGAAAGTTGCTGCTGTTAAAGCTCCTGGCTTTGGCGACCGCAGAAAAGCAATGTTAGAAGATATTGCTGTGTTAACAGGTGGTACTGTAATTTCTGAAGAAAGAGGTTACAAACTTGAAAGCGCTGACCTTTCAATGTTAGGCCAGGCAGAGCGTATCACTATCGATAAAGATAACACTACTGTTGTAAACGGTGCAGGCGAAGCTGAATTGATCAAAGCCCGTGTTGGCGAGATCCGTGCACAGATAGAAACCACTACATCTGATTACGACAAAGAAAAATTACAAGAGCGTTTAGCTAAATTATCTGGCGGTGTTGCTGTACTTTATATTGGTGCTGCATCTGAAGTTGAGATGAAAGAGAAAAAAGATCGTGTTGACGATGCTTTGCACGCTACACGTGCTGCAGTTGAAGAAGGTATCGTAGCTGGTGGTGGCGTTGCCTTCATCCGTGCGGTTGCTTCATTAACAGATCTTAAAGGTGCTAACGATGACGAGAATACTGGTATCCAGATCATCCGTCGTGCTATTGAAGAGCCACTTCGTCAAATTTGCGAAAACGCAGGTATTGAAGGTTCAATCATCGTGCAAAAAGTTAAAGAAGGCACTGCCGACTTTGGTTACAATGCACGTACCGATAAATTTGAAAACTTAATCGGTGCTGGTGTTATCGACCCAACTAAAGTAAGCCGTGTAGCTTTAGAGCATGCTGCCTCAATCGCTTCTATGTTGTTAACAACAGAGTGCGTATTGGCAGACGAGCCTGAAGATGAAAAAGGTGCCGGTATGCCTCCAATGGGCGGCGGCGGTATGGGCGGCATGATGTAATATCAATCGCCGGTATCCTACAAGATATCGCACTACAAAGTAAAGCCCTGTATGTTTTTTCATACAGGGCTTTATTGTTTTAAAAGCATTTAAAGTGGATATTTAACCTTGGGTGCCCTACTTTATAATGTAAATGTTAAGTGAGTGTAGCGTTTTTGCTGTTTTGTAACGTATTGATATAAAAAGCAATATTAGGCATAGCATTTGCCTAATGCCGATTATGAAACGCTTGGTAAACAATAAACATAAACAGATAAAGAGCAGGATAGTGGAGTGGGTGCTGTTTAAAGGCCCAGAGCTGTTCGTTACTTTATATAGCTAATAAATTTATACTTTTGGCTCCTGTATGGAGCTTAAGGAATTCTACGCTACTTTTCATTCTTGGCTGGTAAACAAGGGGCCAAAATACGCCTTCGGGATCATATTATTTTTTGTTGGGTTATGGTTTATAAAGCTGCTCAGGTCGCGCTTGGTAAAGCGTATGGCGCAGCGCCAGGTACACTCATCGTTACAGCCATTCTTTTTAAGCCTTAGCATTACTGCACTTTACGTATTGCTGATAATATCCGTGATGAATATTATCGGGTTCGAGCTCACCATTTTTACCACCATTATTGGGGCGTTTAGTGTGGCTGCTGGTTTGGCACTATCTGGCACGTTTCAAAACTTTGCAGGCGGTGTACTTATTTTGCTTTTAAAACCTTTCGAGCTTGATGATAATATAATTGCCCAAGGGCAGGATGGCAGGGTAACATCTATCCAAATCTTTTATACTGTACTATTAACTGTTGATAACAAAACGGTTATTATACCCAACGGTAAGTTGTTTAACGAGGTAATTGTTAACGTTACCCGCCAGGGGCGACGCCGGCTGGATTTTGAAATAAAAGTGGCCTACGCAAATGACCTGGAAAAAGTTAAAACGATAGTGCAAAACGCTGTAAAGGCAACGCCAAACGTGCTAACGGAGCCAAGTTCGCGCGTAGGGGTTACTTCTATGGAAGTAGATTCGGTGCGCATTACCGTGAATGTTTGGGTAGAACCTGCCAATTTCCTTACCGCTAAAATAGCGCTGATGGAAAAGATCTTTAAGGATTTTTCGGCAAATGGCGTTAATTTTCCTAAAGCCGGATAGCGCAAATAAGTACCGTAAATTTTAACGCCGTTAAACTATTAACAGCATATTTGTTGTTATAATATTAATACCTGTACAACTACCGCCGCCTATGCAACGAGAGCAAATTTCTGTATTCGACATGTTTAAGATAGGCATTGGCCCATCAAGTTCGCATACGCTTGGGCCCTGGCGTGCTGCGCAGCAATTTGTTGAACTACTGCGCGAGCGTGATGTGTTTGGCATGGTGGTGCAAATTAAAGTGTTGCTTTACGGCTCGTTAGCCAAAACAGGCAAAGGCCACGGTACCGATATAGCCATTTTGCTTGGCCTGAGTGGCGATGACCCAGTAACTTTTGAGGTTGACAAGATTGATAGCAAGATCGCTGAAATTACAAATACCCATAGATTAACATTGGGTGGCGAAAAGCAAATAAGTTTTTATGTAGATGAAGACATGCTGTTTTTATTTACAGAGAGCTTGCCTTATCACCCTAATGCCGTAACCTTCCAGGCGTTTTTGAGTAACGAGACAGCCGTGTCAGAAACCTATTATTCTATTGGGGGCGGCTTTGTTGTAAAGGAAGGCGGACCTGCCCAGCACCGCGCTGAAGTTGATTTGCCCTTCCCGATAGATACCGCTAACGAGTTATTGCACTGGTGTCGTAAAACAGGCCTTAAAATATCTGAAGTAGTTCTTGAGAATGAACTGGCCTGGCGCAGCGAAGCCAAAACACGCCAGGGTGTACTCAATATTTTTAAGGTGATGGAGGAGTGCATTTACCGTGGTTGCCATACTAAAGGGAACTTGCCGGGAGGCCTCAACGTTGCCCGCCGTGCATCTGCTCTTAACAAACGCCTTATGGGCGCGCGTACTTATAACAATTACGCTGAGTGGGTATATGCAATGCGCCAAACGGGCAACAGCTTCCAAAACATATTGGATTGGGTTAGTTGCTTTGCGCTGGCCGTAAATGAGGAGAACGCATCATTTGGCCGTGTGGTAACTGCACCAACAAATGGGGCGGCTGGCGTTATTCCGGCTGTACTGCAATATTTTATAAGTTTTTGCGACGGATTTGATGAACAGCGTATTATCCAATTTTTATTTACCGCATCGGAGATTGGAAGCATATTTAAAAAGGGTGCAACCATATCAGCAGCAATGGGCGGTTGCCAGGCTGAAATTGGCGTGTCATCGGCTATGGCTGCTGCTGCGCTTACAGAAGTTCTTGGCGGTAGCCAGCGCCAGGTTTTAATGGCTGCCGAGATAGCAATGGAGCACCACCTTGGCATGACCTGCGACCCTATTGGCGGCCTTGTACAGGTGCCTTGTATAGAACGTAATACCATGGGCGCCATTAAGGCGATTACTGCCAGCCAGCTGGCTTTGCAAAGCAACCCCGACAAAGCTAAAGTAAGCCTTGATGCAGTTGTTAAAACCATGTGGCAAACCGCGCTCGATATGAACTCCAAATACAAGGAAACCTCAGACGGTGGCCTGGCTATAAACATCCCGATCAGCTTGCCTGAGTGTTAATTAAATGGGCAGCCGTTGTTATATCTTTGGCGCGACGTTACGGCAGAGTTGGCTTCATAGATTGTAGTACAAGAAAAAAGCCGGCTTATAGCCGGCTTCCTCATTATTTCTTTAACCCTATTTCTCTCAGTCGCTCGTCGAGGTATTCGCCGGCGGTAGTATCGGTATAAAGTTTAGGATGCTCGGCATCAATGGTTGATGGCAGGCTGGTAAGATCCATGGTTGATTTGGGGTGTAGGAAGAACGGCACCGAAAAGCGCGAATTTTTCATTTCCTCACGTGGCGGGTTTACCACACGGTGCGTTGTTGATTTTAATTTGTTGTTTGTTAAACGCTGCAGCATATCCCCAACGTTTACAACCAAATCTTCGCCATAGGCTTTTACCGGGAACCACGTATTATCGCGGGTAAGCAACTCAAGGCCATCGGCGCTGGCACCAATAAGTAAAGTTATCAGGTTAATATCTTCATGTGCGCCTGCACGTACGGCATCATCTGGTAATGCATCCGGGTCTGTTATCGGGAAGTAATGCAACGTGCGCAATATGGAGTTGCCGTTCTCTACCTTATCGTCAAAATATTGCTCATCAAGCCCAAGGTAAACAGCAATGGCGCGCAGTAAGTGTTTACCTGCTGCTTCCAGTTTCTTGTATACCTCAAGCGTAACGGCGTTAAATTGCGGTTGCTCATCTACAACCACATTGTCCGGGTATAACTCCTTTTCCGGAGCGCCGTCAGGCACGGTTTGGCCTATCTGCCAAAACTCCTTCAAATCCGGCACTTTAAAGCCTTTTGCAGTCTCTTTGTTTTTGCCGGTATAACCACGCTGACCTGCAAGGCCGGGTATTTCGTATTTTTGCTTTACATCTTCGGGTAGAGAAAATAATGCCTTTACCTGTGTGTATAAGTCGTCTATAAGTTGTTTGCTTAAGCCGTGATTTGTTATAGTAACAAAACCGGTTTCGTTAAATGCCTTGCCAATAGCGTCAGAAAATGCTTTACGCTCTTCGGCACTACCATTTACATAAGTGTTAAGATCAAGGCGGGGAATGTTTACTGTACTCATAATATCAGGTTGAAATAACAATCAAAATTATTTAAAAAACAGGTAGATACATCAACAACGGTCAAAAAATAAATTATGTTGCCGCAGCTGAATATAAATAGTTTTTAAAGCAATAATTGTTTAAACGTTTTAAAGCTTTTATTGTCAATAAGGTATAACCTAACAAACCAACCCTGTAATGAGATTAGTAGACAAAATATTGGGCATGTTTATATTAGCTTTAGTATTAAGCTCATGCTCTGCGATGCAATATACAGCCCGCGATGACGGCGGCTACCAGGATGGACAATATGTGTCTGACCAGGAATTTTACGACCAATTATCGCCCTACGGCACCTGGGTTGATGACCCACGTTATGGTACCGTTTGGGTGCCTGATGTTGACGGCGGTTTTAGACCATATGCTACCAACGGGCATTGGGTAATGACCGACTATGGCAATACCTGGGTATCTGACTACCCATGGGGCTGGGCAGCCTTCCACTACGGCCGCTGGAATTTTGACGATTACTACGGGTGGGAATGGATACCTGGTAACGAATGGGCGCCTGCATGGGTAAGCTGGAGAGGTGGCGATGAGTATTATGGATGGGCACCTTTAACTCCCGGCTTGAGCTTTGATGTATCATACGGTAGCAACTATTACATACCCGATAATTACTGGGTATTTGCGCCGCAAGCATATGTAACCAGTGTAAAGGTGTATAACTATCGTGTACCATACAACCGGGTGCGTAATATAATACCGCGTACCAGCTATATACGAAACGTTAATACTTATAATAATCACCGCTATTATGTTGGCCCGCGCCGCGATGAATTGCAGCGCTTTACCCGCCAGCCAATCAATGTATATAACATTCGCAACGTTAACCGCCCAACCGGTGGCCGCATTGAAAATAATGTGGTAAATATTTACCGCCCGGATATAAGGCGCAACAACAACGCACGCCCTGCCCGTGTGGTAGACGGTGCAGCTTATCAACGCCAAAACCCGGGTCAGCGTATTAATGATAGCCGCAACGGCGGGTATAACCGTGCAAATGCGAGCCGACTGGCACAAATAGCGCGCGATAACAACCCGGATAACGGTGTTGTAAGAGTGAATAACAATCAGCGCCCGGCTGCGGGCGGCAGGCCAAACTATCCGGGTAACCGCCCCGATGCACAAAGGCCGGGTGGTTTTTACGATAATAACAGGCAAAATGGCCAAGCTGTTAACAATAATAACCAGCAGCAACAAGCCGATCAGCAGCGCCAGCAGCAAATATTGCAACAGCAGCAACAGCGCGATCAGCAAATGCAGCAACGCAGGCAAGCACGCCAGGAAGCTACTGGGCAAACCCAACAAATGCGCAACCGCCAGCAATTTGGCCAGCAAATGACTGATGAGCAACGCCAGCAAATGCAACAGCAGCGCGACCAGATGCGCCAGCAAAGGCAGCAAAACGGCCAGCAGATGACCGATGAACAACGCCAGCAAATGCAGCAGCAGCGCGACCAGATGCGCCAGCAACGTGAGCAGCAAAGGCAACAACAAGATCAGCAGCGTCAACAGCAAAATCAGCAGGCAACCGATCAGCAACGCCAGCAAATGCAGCAACAGCGCGAACAGCAAAGGCAACAGATGGAACAACAGCGCCAGCAACAGCAGCAGCAGCGTGACCAGCAACGCCAACAGGTGGAACAGCAACGTCAGCAGCAGCAAAATCAGCAGGTGGCAGATCAGCAACGTCAGCAAATGCAGCAACAACGCGAGCAGCAAAGGCAACAAATGGAGCAACAGCGCCAGCAACAACAGCAGCAGCGCGATCAGCAACGCCAGCAGATGGAGCAACAACGCGAGCAGCAAAGGCAACAAATGGAGCAGCAACGTCAGCAGCAACAACAGCAAAGGCAGCAGGCTGATCAACAACGTCAGCAGCAGCAAGAGCAGCAACGTCAGCAGCAACAACAGCAAAGGCAGCAGGCTGATCAACAACGTCAGCAGCAGCAAGAGCAGCAACGTCAGCAGCAAGAACAACAGCGCCAGCAAATGCAGCAACAGCGAGAACAACAGCGCCAGCAGCAGGAGCAGCAACGCCAACAACAAGATCAGCAAAGGCAAGGCCGCCCCGGCAGGCCTTAACCAGATAAGGTCATAAAAAAAAGCGGCCCGAATATGCAGGCCGCTTTTTTTATTGTTAAACTACTGTTGGTTATTTTTTAACTAAGAATGTACCAACAAGCAGGGCAACTACCTGGTCATAGCTTAGCGGCTCATCAAATGATGCGCTAACAGTACCAATTGCACCTGCGCCAGCTAAGTTAATACCTAAGTGGGTAGTGTTTTCTTCTCCTGCGTAATTGCCATCAACACCGGCTACACCGGTATCGTTACCTTTACCAGCCGAGCTCACAATCCAAGGCTTAACGGTTGTAGCGCCAAGGTCATGACGTAACTGGCGGATAGCAGCCGCGTGGCGAGCCTCAACCGCGTGAATTGATAATGCAGCAGTTAATACTGTTTGGTTACCTTTCAAAGCACCTGCCTGGCCTTTATAAGCACGTACGCCTGTATCTTCAAACGCTTGCGCTACGGTAAGGAAGGTAGCATAATCTGTAAGTGCTGATGCATAAGGGCCTGTACCGCTACCGTTACCACCTGACAAGTCGATAGCTGGTTTTGATATAGCAGTGCCACCTAGTTGTGCAATTACTGTTTGTAAAAATTTAACGTGGTTATTTTCGTCACGTGTTATGTAAGCAATGTAGCTTGCGTTTGCAGCAGGGATCACATTTTTGGCAGTACCCTGGTTGTAATATTCGGCTTCAAGATACTCCAAGGTTAAAGCGAAGTTTAAAACCTCTACAACGTTTGCCGGTGCAGCACCGTACGCTTTCTTGAATAAACTACCTAAAGCAAAAGGCATAGCAGCAAGCGCTACTTTCGAGCCAAAGCTAGTTATGTTTTTTATAGCGGCACGGCGTGGGTTTAAACGCTCGTGTATCTCCGGGTCGATTTTTTCAATCTGGTCAACTATTTCAAATAAATTCATGGCGATGTTGATTTAATGGTAATTAAAATGAGTTTGCTGTGATCTTAGTACTTAAGTAACTATTTGCAGCAGATAATACTTCAGCTACGCTGATGGTTTTGTTTAATCCATTTGCATCAACCTGGTCATCGGCAACAAAGCTACCTGATGATAAAAGATTTGAAATAGTTGCCGCATGGCGTGCTTCTACCGAAACAATTTTGCCTGCTACTAACAGATAGTTAACATCCTGGATAAGATAACCTACGCTGTTGTAAGCTCTTACACCCAAATCTTCAAAAGTTTTAGCAGCGGTAAGCACTGCTTTACGGTCGCCAAATGTGATAGAAGAAAAATCTGGCGTTAATGATTTGATTGCGCTTGTGCCTAAAGCTGTTTTAAAGAAATCGCGGTGAATAACTTCGTGGTCGCGAATGTCAGTAAAGTAAGAAAGCTCAACTGATGACATGCCGCTGTAAGGAGTGGCTACCACCTGTATGTAAAATGCAGCTTCCAATTGCTCAAGTGCATAAGCCAAATTGAGAATGCCGATATCTCCTGAGCCTACATCTGTACCGCCGCCAACTGCGCGGTCTTTTTTACATGAGGCAGCTCCTAAAACGGCTACTGTTGCAGCGCTTGCGCCGGCGTAACGCAAAAACGACCTTCTGGCCATATTTGCTCCGCCTGTAATTACGTTTGATTCTGTTTTCATAAAATTGATAGGTGTTATAGTAATCAACTATTTAATAATATGATAAACGTATTACAGAATGAATTAGATTTAAATTATTTGACTTAAAGTAGAGCAAATTGGAGTGTAACGAAAATTGGACTGTTGCGCATAAAAAAGGCCGAAAGACTCTCGCAGTATTCCGGCCCTACATCTACCTATGAAAAACACCCTTTGGGAGGGGTATTGATACTAATACAATTGCTGTGCCTATTTAGAAACCGACATTTTTATACTCAAAATGGGTGCTACGCTTTAAATGGGAAATTTTTCTGTGGAAATAGCTGCTCAACATGGGTATAAATAATCTTTCTCAGTTTTTCGTTACGCGATTTATAGCAGATATTTTTAAATAGTTATGATATATAAGCTTTTGTA
Source organism: Mucilaginibacter pallidiroseus (assembly GCF_007846085.1). Lineage (GTDB taxonomy): Bacteria > Bacteroidota > Bacteroidia > Sphingobacteriales > Sphingobacteriaceae > Mucilaginibacter > Mucilaginibacter pallidiroseus. Next base: position 320,760 of record NZ_VOEJ01000002.1, on the reverse strand, counting down.
AACTAAATACCATAAGCAATGTTAAACTGATATGGAGCATAACGTTTATTTATTGGCAACAGATCCGGGCGACCCATGCCGGGATGTTATCCATTCAAGAGATACAGGTTTAAAGGTGCGTGTGTATTGTTTGAGCGAAGAACGTTTTAGCGCCGATGAAAATGAAATTCAGCTTTACGGCTATGCGCACAACAAACTTTACGCGTTTGAAACTATAAATATTTCGGCAGATGATGCCCTTGACGTTGTAGGCGCTATACAATGGTATGCCGAGTACATTGAGTACCCGGAGATGGAAATATTGCCTGAAGACCCGCGCCCGGGGCATAACATAGCTATGTGATAAAAAATAATTAACTGAACATCTGCAACTTAAAAGATAGCTGTAATTTTTTTTGAAAATATTTTTTGAAGAAATAAAATCAAACTCTATATTTGCAGTCCCAAAACAAACGAGATATTTCGCTTTGAAAAGGGAAACAAAAGGGAGTTTAGCTCAGCTGGTTCAGAGCATCTGCCTTACAAGCAGAGGGTCACTGGTTCGAACCCAGTAACTCCCACCATTTAAAGCCTCTTAGAGATAATCTGAGAGGCTTTTTTTTGCTCTCAACTTTCATCCTCTATCAATGTGTTTGCAAATTGCTTGCAAATGCTTGCAAATTTTGCAAGCAACCAAACTTATTAATGATTTGATTAATTACCTACAATGTACTAAAAATTACCGGGATTAGCAAGGCAAACTTAAAGTTTACCTTACTCCCCCCGGCATGGGGGGTACAGGGGAGTATCCCCCTTAACCCCCCACCGGCATCCCACCCTACCCGACGGCGACATACTCCGACAATCGTAGCAATTTTTTTGAGTTAAAATAAAAGGCCTTTTTAAAACACGACCCTTCTTTTAAAACGACGGAGTTTTTCAAAAATATTTTTTTGAATTTTTTTTCAATATTTTAGGAAGCATGGAATCTAAATCTTATTTGGCGGTTTTTATTGCTGAGGTTGACGACCTATTGATTAAAGATGTCGGTGATGACCCCTGTTTTGCAAACCCACCTACGTGGGGCATTTGCAGGCCGCCGACACGCCGTATGTTAAAAGTTGGCGATACCATGTTCTTTTTAGGTAAGCGCAATAATGTCTATATTTTAAAAGGCTGGTTTGAGGTGGGCGAAAAAATTGACTACATATCTGCCCTGTCCCGATTTCCAAAGCGAGCAAACGTCATTATAGGTAATCAACATCGAAACAAAGCAAATCAATCTTGGCGACATATTTTTGCACCAGAGAATACTAACGAGCTTCGGTTCTTAAAGGAAATTGACGTTAAGGAAGGAGTGTACTATCAAAGCCAAACAGACGAACATCAATTAGATAACTGGAAGTGCAGACGAATATTCCATTGCAATAAAAATCAGTTTACTAATTGCCTAAGCAATCTCTACTGCCAAAAATCAGGTGTATCAATCAAAGAAAAAACCTATAGTAACTATGTGGTAGCGAACCCTGAAAAGTGGGACGATGTAGCTTATTTGAATATTGACCTTAGCGAAATGTCAGCTGCAATCGGATTTAATAAACCAGTGAGAACGCCTTACAATCAACATAACGTTTTGCATTTTGATGAGTATAAAACTTCACTGCTTGAATATATTGAGAAACGAAAGCAGAATCACTGTTGAAGAGGGTGCAAAAAATACACCTTAAAATCATTTTAAAAAATTAGATTAGCTTTGCCGCTTTTTTAACCGGAAGATACTAAATTTTACAATGGCTCAACTTACACTTGATAAACTGGAATCGTGGCTTTGGGATTCTGCCAACATACTGAGGGGCAGTATTGATAGCTCTGATTTTAAGAACTACATATTTGGTTTACTATTCCTTAAACGAGCTAATGATGTTTTTGAAGAAGAGGTAACGAGCTTCATAGAGCGTGACGGTTTAAGCCGGGAAGATGCAGAAGACGAACCATTTTTAAAGCTGCCAACCGAAGCCCGGTGGCATTCGCTGAAAAAAGTAACGGAGAATATTGGTGTAGCTTTAGACAAAGCATTTGCGGCGATAGAGCGTGAAAACACAAAGTATCTGGAAGGGGTGCTAACTACTACCAAGTTTGGTGATAAGGACAGGTTAAGCGACGAAGTACTGCAAAGGTTACTGCGCCACTTCAACCAGCATTCATTAGCTAATAAGGATTTATACACCCCGGACATCTTAGGGGATGCTTACGAATACCTGATTAAGCAATTTGCTGACGATGCAGGTAAAAAAGGGGGCGAGTTCTATTCACCACAGGGCGTGGTAAAAACAATTGTACAGTTAATTAAGCCACAGCCTAAGCACAAAATATATGACCCTACATTTGGTAGCGGTGGTATGCTCATTGAATCTGCAAAGTATGTGGCGCAGTTACCGGGTGGTAAGGTTAATAACAACATTAACGTGTCGCTCTACGGACAAGAAAAAAATGTTGGTACATGGGCTATCGGCAAGATGAACATGATACTACACAATTTTGTTGAAGCCGACCTTCGTAAAGGTGACACCCTAACCAGCCCGCAGCATTTAGAAAACGATAGTCTAATGCTGTTTGACCGTGTTATTGCCAACCCACCATTCTCTCAGGATGCTTGGTGGGGATTGATAGAGGCTAACCGGGAAGTACAGTTAGATAAGAGTGGCAAAGAAAAGAAGTCTACCCCAAATTATACCAAAGAAGTGGTTGATAAGCATGGCCGTTTTCATTATGGTATCCCACCACGTGGTTACGCCGACTTAGCATTTTTACAACACATGATTGCCTCATTAAAACAAGATGGTAAGGCCGGGGTGGTGTTACCGCATGGTACACTATTTAGAAGTGGTGCGGAAGGCTCAATCCGGGAAAAACTTTTGAAAGAAGACCTGATAGAAGGCATTGTTGGTTTACCTCCCGCATTATTTTATAATACCAGTATCCCCGCCTCGGTTTGGATTATCAATAAAAGCAAGCCGGAGCATTTAAAAGGCAGGGTTATTATAATTGATGCGAGTAAGAAGTACAAGGAAGGCAGTAACCAGAACGAGTTGACAGATGGCAATGTTAAGGCTATCCTAATTGCCTATAACCACTTCGCCCTTCAAGAATCAATTGCTGAACCGGTGCCGGAAAGTTTTGCAAGGCTTGTGCCGGAACCCGAGATTACCGGTAATGACTACAACCTTAACATTAGTAGATATATCGACATGCACCTTGATAAGGAGCAAATTGATTTAGTAGCGGTGAAGTTAAAATTATTAGAATTAGAATCCCAAGAGGACGCTATCGATTTAAAACTTACAAGGTTGTTGAATGAGTTAGGAATATGAATAACAATCTTAAAATCACCGGAATAAGTTCTATTCCTTATAATTGGAATATCCTCCCCATTAAAGAAATCTTGATTAAAGCCCAATTAGGTGGCAATTATGAAAATGGCGAATCTGAAAGAGGACTACCTCTTATTAAGATGGGTAATATTGGCAGAGGTAAAATTAACGTCAATAAAATTGAATATATTCCAGAAGACCTTACTTACTCCAACGAGTATTTGTTGAATTACGGTGATTTGCTATTAAATACCAGAAATACATTGGATTTGGTGGGAAAGGTGTCCATTTGGCGCAATGAATTGGCTAAAGCGTTATTCAATTCAAATCTGTTAAGATTAACTTTTGACCGAAATTTCGTTGCGTGTAACGAGTTTATGAATTATGTTTTTAACTCGGAATATGGTGTGAAGCAGTTACGTAGTTTTGCGACAGGTACGACAAGCGTTGCTGCAATTTATAGCCGGGACTTGCTAAATTTTAAGGTAATTCTTCCGTCGATTATCGAGCAACAAAAGATAGCAGAAATCCTGTCCACCGTAGATGATAAAATAAATATTATCACCTGCCAAGTAGCTGAAAACGAGAATCTTAAACAAGGCCTAATGCAACAATTACTTACCAAGGGCATTGGGCATACTCATTTTAAAAGTTCTGAGTTGGGTGAAATACCTGAAAGTTGGGAAGTTGTTAAGCAAGGCACAGTTGCTAGATTTTTTAACGGGCGGGCTTACAAATTATCGGAATGGGAAGAGTCGGGGATTCCAGTTATTAGACTGCAAAACTTAACAGGTTCAGGTAAGGATTACTATTATTCAAATTTGTCGCTCCCTGAACATCAATACTGTTTTAATGGAGACTTACTATATATGTGGTCAGCGACCTTCGGAGCGGTTTGGTGGAAAGGCGGTAAAGCAATTTATCATTATCATATTTGGAAAATTGAAGTGAATGGCGAGCAATTAGATAAAACATATCTTTATTATCTATTAACTGATGTGACTGCAAGGATGAAGAATCAATCACATGGTTCAACTATGTTACACGTTACTAAAACGGGCATGGAAAACCTTAAAATTAAACTTCCTCCGCTTAGTGAACAGCTCAAAATATGTGAACTTTTAACTGCTATTGATAGAAAATTGGAATTACTACAAGAAAAGAAAATACTATATACGCAATTAAAAAGCGGTTTGATGCAACAACTTCTTACCGGTAAAATCAGAGCAAATACTTACCAACCTGAAAGCGCAGTAGCATGAACCAGTCCCCGGAATATACTTTTAGCGAGCTACCAGCTATTAAACTGTTCCAGCAGCTCGGCTATCAGTATTGGGATGGCAGCGGTACAGATGAACGCACCGGCATTACCGAAATAGTCCTAAAAGACCGGCTACTAAAATCTATCAAACGCCTTAACCCTTGGATAGACGATGACAACCTGAATAAGGCCTATGATAAGATTACCGATGTTCAGGGTACATCTCTTATAGAAATAAACCAGAACTTTTGGGAGCTATCAAAAAGTGCCAGATTTTCAGTTAAGCAAATTGTAAGAGGTAAAGAGGAGTTTATCCCAGTTAAATATATTGAATACGATACAGAGCGAATTGATGATAACGACTTCTTAATAGTCAACCAGTTAAAGTTTCATGGAACCGCCCGACATTCGGTACCGGATTTGGTGGTGTATGTTAATGGCCTCCCGGTGGGGGTTATCGAATGCAAGTCGCCAACCTCCCATAATGCTTTTGAGAATGCCTACAGCGACTTGGATTTTTACCAGCGCAACTCTGAAAAACTGTTTTACTACAACCAGATATGCGCAGCTATTTGGGAGGTCGGCGGGAAGTATGGCGCAATTAAGTCACCAGCCGCCTTTTATTCAGTGTATCGCCTGAAACCCTATGAAGAGGTTGCCGGTATAACCACTGAGCAGGATAAATTAATATACAATCTGTTTCAAAAGCAGAGGTTGCTGGACATCATTCGGCACTTCGTAATTTTTGAAGTGGACGAAGGTAGGATAATTAAAAAACTACCACGTTACCAGCAAATCAGGGCTACTAATAACACCATACAGAAATTACAAGGAGGGCAAGGGGGCGTAGTCTGGCACACCCAAGGCAGCGGTAAGTCTATCACTATGGCTTACGTTACCCGTAAACTACAGGCACCGGAATACGGCTTTGACAACCCGACGGTAATAGTTATGACCGACCGTAAGGATTTAGATGTACAGATAACCGGGACGTTCAGGAATGTTGGTCTAAAGAACGTTAGGCAAGCAACTTCTGTAAGGAATCTGGATAGATTATTAAGAAATGACTACGGCGGTATCATTACCACAACCATACAAAAGTTTCAGGAGGTTGATAAAGATGCCACCGACACACCTGACCAGACAGAAGCCGAAGAAGAGCGACAAAGGGTTGAAAAGCATATCAAAAACAATGTGCTTTTCAAAATTACCAAGGTGGCTAAAGATGGCCGCTGGGAAGAAGTTGAACGGGAAGAAGTAATACTTGAAGAGTTATCCAGCAAAAAGAATCTATATGTGTTAGTAGACGAAGCGCACCGCTCTCAATACGGCTTTTTAGCCTCGTTTATGCGCTCTGTGCTGCCCTATGCTAAGTTTGTAGCGTTCACCGGCACACCAATATCAAAAGAAGATAAAAGTACGTTAGGCGAGTTCTATGGAGGTGATTATTTAGATGTTTACACTATCAAAGAGTCGGTTTCTGACGGTGCAACAGTTGAGTTATTATACGATGAAGGCATAGCTAAACTGGACATTAAAAAAGAGGAACTTGATGCTGAATTTAACGAAAAGTTCGGGCACGAATCAGAGGAAAAACAGGAGCTCTTGAAAAACAAAGGTCTCAAAACTTATCAGTTCTCAACCAGCCGGGTCAACGAGATAAGCAAGCATGTTATAAACCATTTCCGGGATAAAATTTACTTCAATGGCAACAAGGCTATATTGGTTTGCGATGGCCGGTTTGGTGCAATACGATATAAGCAAGCTTTTGAGGATTTGAAGGCCGAGGGTTACCATGACTTTGATACTAAAGTGGTAGTTAGCATTGGTTCACCTAAAACCGACGAGATAGCAGAAGAGTATTATAAAACTATAGACTGGAATAAAAACCACCCCAACGATTTGAAGCCTATTTGGGTAGTTGCGCCAGAAGATATTAATGCCGTAACCGAAGACTATAAACTACCTTTTGGTGATGTTTCAGAGGTAGAGAAGTCAGGTAAAAAGAAGTTTGATAACACTGCTATCCTTATTGTTTCAGACATGCTTTTAACAGGTTATGATGCACCGATAGCATCATGCCTATACTTAGATAAGCCGCTGAAAGAACACAACCTACTACAAGCGATAGCACGTGTAAACCGTAGCCGCAAAGGTAAACAGGCGGGTTACATTGTAGATTATTACGGCATATCAGCCTTTCTTATTCAGGCTTTGGAAATCTTCTCTGGCGACCTGCGCCCGGATGATATTTTAAAGAATATCAACGAAGAATACCCTAAGCTGGAATTGAACCACACAAAACTGGTGGACTTTTTTAGACCGCTCAAAGCCGACAGGCATTTAAACCGGGATAAATACATTGATGAGGCCATGCGATTTATTGAGCCGGTGGATAAGCGAGATAACTTTAAAGAATTATTAAAGCACTTTAACAAATCGGTAGCCATCGTATTACCTGACGTTAAGTCTATGAAGTTTTTTGATGACTTTAAGCTTTACAACGAAATTAAACTCCGGGCACGAAATGCTTATCCCGATGACGAAGAGTTGAAAGTAACCAAAGATGAAAGCCAGATGTTGCAAACTTTGATAGATGCACATTTGCAGTCAGAGGGGATTGAGAGCTTGTTAAACCAGCCAATATCTATTATTGACAAGGATAAATTTAAGGAAGAAATAATGAACGCATCCCCGGCTACCAAAGAGCTAAAGATGCATAACAACCTGATTCACGTAATTAAGGTTGGTTTAGATAAAAATCCTGATTTCTATAAACCACTTGCCGAACGGCTGGAAGCATTATTGAAGGAGCGGGAAGATGACCGGATAACGCAAATCAACTTATTAAAGGCGTTTGCTGACATACAGGATGCAATAGTTAACGAGCACCGGGAAGGTGCAGCTAAAGGATTTGTTACCGAGCGGCAGATAGCAGTGTACAACACCATGAAAACTATTTATGGAGAACTGAATGCGGAAGCCGCTACCAATTCGTTATTTGACATGATAGATGGCGAGCTTGGTATAGTTGGTTGGGAAGGTAAAGGATTGGTATTGCACGAAATGGAGAAAAAGATAATTTCCATCCTGATAGACAAAGTGGATAGACCTACGGCGAAGGTTAAGAGTAAAGAATTAGTTGAGGTTTTAAAGCGAAATAAGGATGCCTAAAGTTACGTATGGTAATGGCGTGATTGATTATACTATCCTTGAAAAGGATGGCCTTAAATCGCATTATATCGTGGTTGAGAAGAGTGCTGGTGTAATCCTTAAAGGTAAATCTGTGCCATTGTACAAAGCTGACCAATTGATACTAAAAAAAGCACGTTGGATTTTAAGTAAACTAAATCTTGTAAAAAGGACTGATGAAGAAGAAATCGTTACCGGGTCAAGGATAATGTACTTAGGCCGAAGGTACTACACAGAAATAGTTTTTGATAATAGTGTTACCGATGCAAACATAGAATTTAATCATTCTCAATTCAAGTTTACTGTAAATCCTTTTGTTGATATACAAGCAGTAATAAAAGTTTCGTTACAGAATTTTTACAGGGCTAAAGCCGTTGAGAAGATTACACCACGGATAAAAAAATGGTCTAAAACCACTGGTTTACCTTATAATGAACTAAAGTTTTTAAAACTTACCAAACGTTGGGGTAGCTGTACAGATACTAACAACATTATCATTAACATTGATACCGTAAAACTCCCTTTCTCATTGATAGATTATGTATTAGTACATGAATTGGTACATACTAAAATCAAAAATCATTCTAAAGAGTATTGGGCAGAAGTATCCAAGCATATTGGTAATTGGAAAGAACTTGATGAAAAAATTTTTAGTTTCCACATATAATTTAAAAGCCGAGCAGGCATTAGTCTGCTGCACAAAACGTTCTGCTTCGCAAGTTGAGAATATACCTTCCTACGTATTAAGCTTCGCTATTTAGAAGGAAAAATTGTATTGGCTTCTATCCAATAATAAAGAATTAGCTCTGTCCCATTTTTTTAAATAAACAATTTCAATTTTTTATCAATTGTTATAAGTTTATAATGTTAGGTAGAATTATACTAATAACTCAAAGAATATAAGGCCCTCATATAGTACTTAATATTAAGTGGCAAATTATATCAATAATACAAAGAACATAACCTCCTCATATAATACTTAATATTAATTATTATTTCTATTACTATTTACTGTAAACTATATATGTGATGGTTTTCAAAAGGGTTTAATCAGAGGTTTTAAGGTATTCATCCACCGCCCCTCCCCGCTATCATTGTCGTCTTTATTTATTTGAAAAAAAACTTGACTTTGGGGATTTTCGGATTATTTTTGCTTAAAAGGGTTTACACAAAATAATACAATTAGCTGAATTTAAATTACTTATAAAGTTTTTAATACGGTGTTTATATTAACGTGGGAGCTTGCTTGATTTAATAATCAAGTAACGGATTAGTAGGAAAAGATAATATTAAACAGACATGAATACAGAACAAAAAGCGGGCGGGAAAATCGTCTTAAATACCCCACTAGGGTTAAATTTAGATTTATTATTTGCTGACCTTTCGATAAAATTTAAACCGAAGGCAGAATTTATCATTCACCAAATAAACTACTACCACAAGGATGGAGGATACCAAGTACATTCAAAAAATCATTGCTGGTTTTTTGGAATTAAGGGTAGTGAACTGGCGCTTATTATCAACAGGTTGATTGATAGCGGCATTATAACCAAGGCAAGAAACTATTATCCCGGTAATACAAGCAATGTTTATCGGATGGTTCAATCGTTTGACATTGCTACCTCACAAAAATCCTTTTATCACCCTGACGAATTACTGTTCATCAAAAAGTGGGCAGCAGATGGATTTATTGTAAAGAGCGCCGCTACTTCAAAGTTTGTAAAACCAAATAGCACGAAGAGTACAATTGCTTCTCAACAAAAAGAGATTGAGGAGTTAAAAGCTCTTTTGTTTGAGGTGTTAGGGAAATTGAACGTTACTGTACCGACAAGTCTGCCAATTGGAAATCGCGAGGTGCTTGCTGTATCAGATTTTTCATCATCAATAGATTTAACCCTGAGCGATGGACAACTGGGCATTCAATCACCAACAATTGATTTACCTATGAAAGCCGATTTAATAACAATCGCCGAGGGGTTGACAACGCCCCAATCGGTACTTGACAACGCCACATTAACTGATTTTTCGGCAAAGAATATAGAAGACTTAAACGAATTACTATCTGTTTTTAATGGCGATGAAAGACTCCACACCGAGGAAAAAGCAAGGTTATCACCCATGGCAGAAATAATTTCAACAACTAACCAATACGATAAAATAAACGACGAACTGATTGAACAAGCTTTAGGCTCTGACGCCAAGCTTGAAAGTATCGGAACAACTGAAATTGAAGTTGATTTAACCGACACGGTAGAAATGTTTCCTTACGAAGATACGATGTGCATTAGCTATCGTGATAAAGCAGGTTGCATTGTAAATTACCAAGAAATTGAGACTTGGTGTTCGCTAATGTCCGATGTTGCAAAGCAAGATTTTTATTATCAACTTTTGACCGCAGAGGGTAAAATAAGTAACATTCAAGTAAATAAGCATACAAAATTTCAATTTTTAAGGAAAGAGATACCAGAGGGATTTGAATTTACTTATCAAAAGATGATAGCCGCATAAGCTAACCTATTTTACCTAATACTATACGCCCCCCGGTGTTGATTGAAGCAACAATTTATATCCGGGGGTACAGTAATTACAAGGCGATGTTAAATAGTAATTCCAGACTAAAAGTTTCGTAGACTATAGTTAAATACCTTATCAAGTTTCGTAAAGCTCGCTATGTTATACTTTGCCTGACGCTTGATTTTTCCGATAATTAATTACCGAAATTGACTCAACAGATTAATAGTCGAGCCATGGGCCATATTTAGATGGTAATACTAAATTGGTTTGTTAGGTAAAAAATCCTTTGGGGAACAATTAAATATTGCTGCTAACTTGTTTAATTGCTCAATGCTGTATTTACTCCTGTTTTTTGGATTTTCAATTTGTCCTATGAAAGCATCCGAAACATTTAACTTAATAGAGAGAACTGCTTGACTCATTTTGTTTTCAAGACGCAGCTTCTTAACTGTGTCTATTACAAACAAATCTATTTCACTTTTAGGGCCGCCGCGCATAAGCACTAAGGACGACATCCCTTAGTATTGCTTTACTAAGCATTGCTTGGTAAAGCCAAATACTATCATTAATATTGTGTTAGCCGACCATATCATCAACATTATGCTTAATAATAAAAATTCGTATCAGAATATTAAATATGACCTTAAAGAAACGGGTTACGGGTTGTTTTTTATTGGCGGACTATTGCTATTGATAATATTGATGTTAACGACCTTGTATGTTTCTATAAGAGCTTACAAAATTGACTTAGCATTACGTTTACTAATGGGATTGGGCGTAATATTACTCGGGGCACTAATGATGTTTAATAAAAGAGCGTTACATCTCGTTTTAGGGATATGGTTGATTTTATTAGTACTGTCTGTGGTGTTGCCCATTATCTTCATCATAGGATACTTATTCTACAGTTTATTTATGCAGCCGTATTACAACAATTAATATATATATATGAATGCCAAGGAACATCTTGTAATTGAGGACGACGACATTAACTCCTTTACTGAAAAGTTAGATGAAGCATCAGAGGACGGATACAAAGTCGTTGCGTCAAACTCGTTTCATTTTAAACATGACAACAGGGGGCAGGCGATTTATGAAACTTTGTATTATGCACTTTTAGCAAAATCGCTAAAAGACGTTTAACTATCATTCTTTCATAAGTATTTTCCTGCTATTATATTTAGCATAATGGCAGGATGTTTACCTATCCCAAAGGCAACTTTTGAAAAATGAAAAACTTCCTGATAGCATATCCAAAACGGTCACACTTAAACGAAAGCTAATTGTCAATTGGCATTATTAATTAATAAATTTAAAAAGATGAACTGACTTTTGTTTAAGGCCCAAGAATACGGCCCACTAATTTTATATGTTCCAAAACCCCACTTTACCTTACCCATAACGGCCTTAAACATGTCCCTATTAAATCCTTAATACCTGTCAGTATTAAATTTAATAATGAATTTGATACTTAATTAGGCAAAATTAGCCCCACTCAAAAGATTCTTAGTACATAATCCGACAATTAATTAAGTAATCAAATTTGAAAAATTTTCAAAGGCAGCTGTTATGACAAAAAATACCATTCTTCATATACCTTATGCTTCAACTAACATCCCTGATTACACAGGCTACTTAGTGACAAATCAGGTTTTAGAAAATGAGATGTTAGGGTTAACAGATTGGTTTATTGACGACCTTTTTTATTTACCTGATTCAATAACTGTTAAGGCTAATTTTAGCAGGCTGTTCTGCGATGTGAAAAGGTTTGGAAACGAAAAAAATGAAGTGTTGGGGGAATTAGATATAGGGAGTACACAAACTGCTAAAGTTGGCGAAATCCACCTTAGAAAAGTAACTCATGAGGTTAATACTAAAATATTAAACGATTACTATTACCCTCATCATTTAAAATTGTCTAATGCAGTAGCCGATAAACTATCTATCAATGGCGAAGCCTTAATAATAGATTGCCGCTCGTTTACCAATGAGCCATTTAAACGCTATGTAAACCACGATACGCCCCGCTTTGACTTCCATATTGGTTTAGATGATTATCATACACCGCGAAGCTTATATAAGCTTACGATTGTAGGCTTAAAAATGCTCGGCTATACCGTAAAGATAATCACGCCATATTCTTATCCGATAGTCCCAAGAGTTTATTATCAGCAAGATAAACGAGTGATGTCTATTGCGATTGAGATTAACCGGGATTTATATTTGATGCCCGGCACGAATGAAAGGAGCAATGGCTATTTAGAAGCAAAAACCAACATTTTTAAACTCCTATCTTTTATCTGTTCTAACCAATATGATGTTAATAAAGCACTACCGATAGTAAAAGGCGTTAACAATTAAGCAGTACACCGAAAATGTACGTATCCGTTTGAGCAAGATTGCAAACCAATATTACGTAAAGGAACATTAATCTTTCTCTCGTCCAATCAAAGAAGAGTATCTATTACGTAGCCGGTATTACGGCCAATGCGACTAATTCATCAGTTAAAATCTCAGCAACCTTTCCATCTTCTATCAACTTAGTTAAATCAATTTTTTTAGGACTCCCTTTAAAAGCAATTGTTGCTGAAACCTTACCATTAACACCGAATCATATCTTCACTATCGGCAGTAAAGCGTGTGCCTGATTGTTTTAAAGTCGATGTGCGATTATATTTTATACGCATTTTGTACTGTTTTTAATCTCACATTAAAGTATAACCAAAAGTCTACATTTACAAGTTACTTGTAGTTACATATTAAAAAACACGTGTTACTTTAACCATGTTTTAATTTAAGACAGATACATATAGGACAATCAGATTTTATCATTAAATTTGAAATAACAAGATGATGATTATTAAAAAACCTAAGCACTTTTCTATTGTAATCTCGTTGTTAGCGCTTGTCGGTTGTGATAATAGGCACAAGGTAATAATTGATAATGTAAGAGATTATTTGGATGAAAACCTCCCAGTGATGAACAACTATAAGCCGATTTCTTACAGGATTGTAGATACAATTTTGAAAATGGATGTTATAGACGAATTAAGTCCGTCTAATGATTCGACGTTCAAACTCTTTGGAAAAAATACCGAAAGCCAATTATCGGATTCATCTAAGAAGGAATTTAATTATGCTTTAAAGGCTGTAAATTTAAGTTCTTATGGGAAAAAGATTGTTGTGCTTTGTGGGCAAAAAAGAAGCGAAAAAATAACATCGAATGAAATTAAGAGCATCGCTTTGAAGACAGCTTATTATTATAAGCTTTTAAAAACAAAGTACTACAATCTGCCAACTTACACGACATTTGCCGATTCCATTGCAGTATCTACAAAGGAAGATTTGGCCATGGTATATAAGTTGATACATAAGTATAGAATTAACATGCATGGTGACAATAAGTTGCAAATTGATACTTTATACCTTGACATTAATTATAAGGTATTCAGAATGTGTAATCAAAAACAATAATATTCGAGCTATCAATTTAAAATGGCGGTTTACCACAAACTCAATAAGAGCGACTCAATTCAAATAAGACAAGCTAAGAAAAGTTTATTTAACAGAACGAAACGTAAGGATAAATTACATAACGGAAATTTAAAATTCAGCGTAGGTAAAAGCAGTATAGAACGATATAAACGCTCAAAAATAAAGTTCAATAATGATATCGAAGTGTTTTGTGCTGTTAATAACCTCCACTTTTGGGAATTGAAATCATCTGTAATAAAGTTTGATAACGATTTTTCAATTAGCAGCAACACGGATAGGGTATTAAAAGATTTGCTGATTCTGTTGAGACATGCGAAAACTTTAAATCAGAATCCAAGGCTGACATTCAATGGACATGTGTCATTTGGAGCATTATATCTAATTGATACCCTATGTTGGGAAATTGGCAAGCGACGTCAGTGGGTTGTTAGTCACCCTAATCTGCCAGATGAGGAAATCGAAATACTAAAAAGCCTAAAATCGAATGTTTCTTCTTCGGTGGAAAATGAGCACGAATTTTTAATAAACGAAAGAGTAAGAATCAACAGAACTACTGGGAGTGCCGGTAATCAACCATATTATGCGAGGGCTAAAGAAATTACTGATATGGTTCAAAAGGCGATTGGAATCAGTTTGAATGATAACAATTACCAGTTACCGTTTGATATCGCTCAAGCCATAAATTCTACTGTGGGAGAGCAATTTGACAACATTAATTTACATGCGACGGAAACTGATTTGGGTACCTTATGTGGATTTTACAGCAAGGCAAAAAAAGAAATATCAATATTGATATTTAATTTTGGTCCAACAATATATCAGACATTGTCATTAGCGGAATTGCCGCAAAATGTAATACAATACATAAAAACAGTTAAATTGAATTTTGGGTTTAGTAATAAAGACGACATAAGAAAACAAAGACAAAACCATACGATAGAATCAATTTATACGTTATTAGCACTCCAAGAGGGGATAAGTTCCAAGCTAAAAGAGGATGAAAGCAGAGGACATGGATTGATAGATTTTATAGAAAAGGTCAAATTATTAAATCCACGTTCGCAAATTTCTGTTATAAGCGGAAACACTGGCATTTATTTAAACAATAATTCAGCGATGTCTGAGAGCTTCTTAATTGATAGAGAAAGAAAACAAATTACCTTAAATCAAGAAGGGAATTTACTTTCCAGTCCAAATTTAGAAAATTTGAAGCATTTGAAATATCAGTTTCCCGGCGTACTTATTGAAACAATTATTCCTTTAAATGATGTATCTTTGCAGACTCTTTAAAGATGGAAAAAATATTAGATTTAAATAAGCTAGTGTCACCTCCAGACACTGATGCTATTTTCGGTAGGTATAATGGAAATGATTATGCTGAAAAATTTCATTTGCTTGAAGAGTTAAAGCAAAACAATTCTTTTATAATTAAGATTGATTCAACACGAGTCAAATCTATTAACGATTCTTTTATCAAAGGAATGTTTAGCGACATTTTCAAGATTTACAAAAAGAAAGATATCATTCAAAATCGTTTCGCAATTGATGCGCCAGAGCCATTCAAAAATTTGTTTTACAAAAATTGGGGAATTTTGGAGGCGATATACAATATTAATTTGTAGTGGAATCTAGTAGTTTCCAGTATGAGAAGGTAGTTTCGGGTATTTCGACTTCTGATATCGTAGCTTGGCTCGCTATTATTATTTCTGCTATTTCTATAGTTTTTACTTATTACTCTCTTTTCCTTTCGAAACAAATTGAAGTTAAGATTTTAATGTTCAATAAGGTATGTTTTGAACCAATTGAAACTTATCTTGATTACATTGATGGAAAACTTAACGAAAGCAATTTTGGGTCAAATCAACAAAATGATGTTGTTAATTCTTTAACAGATTTAACTACTTACTTGGTGAGTTTGGTCAGAATTTACCCCAAAATCGACTCCCAAAAATTTGAGACACTTACTGATGGTTTTTCTGATTGCATTTACGAACAAAACACTGTAGCGGACAAAAAAATAGAATTTTTCAAACTCAAACAAGTAGTGCTTTCTGAACTTTTGAAATATGCGATTATAGAAGAGCTTTCAATCTTTAAAAAACTTTGGTTTTATCTTTTTAAGTGATATGCTGAAACATCAACATGGTGTTGTTTTATTTATTATTTGCCACCATTTTATACGTTAATCTAATTTTGATTAAACTAATTAAATTTTAATACTGCTGAAAAGGTTTTTATTCTAAAACGATGTAAGTCTTTCCTGCACTATATAGCTTACTATAATGTCACCGATTGCGTCACTTAAACAAAAATGCTTGAAAATCCGGCAATTTCTTTTAACGTTATTTCAAGCATTTATACTGTTTACGCATTCAATTTGCAATTTTTAGCTCTTTAATACGTAAAGTTTTTACCGCCCCACTTTTAAGAAAGAGTCATTTGCTTTTGTTACAAATTCTTGTATCGCACTGTTTAAATTATCAATGACATGCTGTTCAAAATCATCCAAGTAAATTGCAGTTGTCCGGTTCCCGTACTGGTGCCCCATCGCCTCAGCAATTAATTCGTTTGAGTATCCCATCCGTTTAGCTAAGGTAGCCCAAGTATGCCGGGCGACATAAGTGGTAACTTTACCAATTTTAAGGTTGCCGGATATTTTTTTCAAATACTTGTTAGTGGTCTTTATCCATTGTAAAATAATATTTTTAGCCTGTAAGCTGTCTTCTTTAATAGCCTTTGGAAGTATGGGCAATAAATATCCGCTGGTTACATCTTCAAAGTTTTTCAAAATTGCTACAGCTGAGGTGGTTAGCTTAATGTCGTAAGTTCTGCCAGTTTTGCGCCGCTTATAAACCAAACGACCTGCTTTAATATTTGATGGCTTTAGATACGCAAGGTCTGTAAAGGATATGCCTATTAGCGAAAAACTTAAAATGAAATAATCTTTTGCATTGCACTCCTGTTTACTGGTTTCAGGACTGTAGTTTACAAATTTTATTACCGCTTCCTTACTTATTGAACGTTTGGCCGTGCGTTCAGGCTTAAATGCAATATCAGTAAAGTAATAAGCGTCCCTGCTCACCAGCTTTTCTTTTATAGCTTTATTGAAGATGGCCCGAAGTGTGCGGAAATAGTTGCTTACGGTATTTGGTTTTACACCATCGCTAACCAGCTTGTTCTTAAAGTTTTCAAGTAGGCGATAATTTACTTGCTCAAACGTCAATTCGGTAAAGTTAGCGAACGATATGAGGCGGTTTACTGCTGTTTGGTAAACTATGGCATTCCCTACTTTATTATTCTGGTATAGGTCGTTTATTAGCCGGTTAGCATATTCATTAAAAGTAAGCAGCTTGGTAGCTTCAACTTCAATTACCGGCTGTACTCTAATTTTCTCTTTTAACGCCTTTAAAGTAAACTGCTGGTTGTTTAATAATTCTTCTGTGGACTTCTGTACTTTGTGATAAGCGTTGTTTATAGCAGTATGCAGACTTTTATAATTAGGATGTGATTTGAGCAACGTACAATTGTGTTCGTCCCAATGTTCCTTTTTTACCGAGATACCTACTGGAAATGCTGCGGTTCTACGATTGTGAGTTACCCGGATAACTATCGGGTACGTTCCATTTGATTTCGCTCTGCGGTCATCTAAAACTAAATGCGGGAAAACCATAAAAAAGTGTCTTTATGGCTTGGTTGCTTGCAAATGCTTGCAAATTTTACCACAACACATTGAATGATGGCCAGTAGCTGTCTGGACTGGCCCCATAACTACCAATTAACCAGTCCCTTTTTTACAAGGGAGTTTAGCTCAGCTGGTTCAGAGCATCTGCCTTACAAGCAGAGGGTCACTGGTTCGAACCCAGTAACTCCCACCATTGAAAAGCCTCTTAGAGAAATCTGAGAGGCTTTTTTGTTATAGATAATTACCTCATCAACCAAATCCGCCATGCACCAAATGTTGTTTTCACAAACCAAATGGCTATAATGGCGTTGTTCAAATAAAGCTAACATTATGAAAAATCCATTCAAACACAAAGACAATAGTGGAATCTTGATATCCGGGCTGCTGATTGGGGCAATGTTCGCGGGTGCAATCACTTACTTATTTATCAAAAAAAGAAGTGAAATTGAAGAAGCTGCTGACGAGTTAAAATCGCATGCGCAAGATTACCTTAAAAAGAAAGAGGCTAAACTAAAAAAGCATAAAAGCGATATTGAGGATATTATTGAAGAGCATAAATAATGCTATTCATGCAAAAGAGCCGGTAATGATTATTACCGGCTCTTTTTATATAATCAAGTTGTCGATTAAACTAAATTACGTAAAAACGTAAATTGGAATAGAGGAAAATATTAATCAGTTACTCCACGCTAACAGTTAAGCCTTCCTGTTTTAATATCTTGCGGTAAACCTCCATTTCGGTAAAGGATCCCTCAAGTATGGCGCATTTGCCTTCGTTATGTACCTTCCAGGCAATTTTTTCGGCTTGTGGTTCGGTATAGTCAAGGTATTTAATCATGCAATTAATTACATGTTCAAAAGTATTATGGTCATCGTTCCATAAAATCAGGCGGTGCATTTCTTTAAGCCCCGCCAGTACTTCCTCAAGGGTAAACGTTTCTTCCTGTACTTCAGTTGGCATATCAAAGGCAAATTTAATTAAAAACCTTGATTAATACAGTTTAAAAACGCCCTGTGCATTGTTACTCAACCCTGTAACGGTAAACTTTCCTGGCTATGTTACCATCGCTGTCAATACCTTCGGCAATTACGCGATAGGTGCCCTTTGAACCTGCGTTAAAATATTCAAGTATGGCTTTACCATTTGTGCCGGGCTGTACATCGGGGTTCCAGTAAATAGTGGTGCGCAGATCGGCAATTTCTTTGTTTACGCCGCTCTTATTGTAGGCAGGCGAGTAAAAAGTACGCGCTTTATATAACCCCTTAGGGTAATATGGCTTAATCCCGCGACCTTTAACAGGGCCAGTATACTCTTCGGGCTCGTCGCCGCGTTTGGTGGTGATGAGCAATACTCCGCTGCCTGCCCTGCCGCCGTAAACGCCTATGGTGCCCACGTTTCGTAAAACTTCAATAGATTGTACATCATTATTGTTGATGCTGTTTATAAAGCTTGCATCAACATATACACCATCAATAATAACCTGCATGGGGCCGCCGCCACGGGTAGAGAAGGGGATGCCGTTCCTGAACACCACACCCAGTATGCGCCCCTGTAAGCAATCGCCTATGCGAATGCAGCCCATCAGTCTTAGATCTTTACCGTAAAT
Organism: Mucilaginibacter pallidiroseus; assembly: GCF_007846085.1. Classification (GTDB taxonomy): domain Bacteria; phylum Bacteroidota; class Bacteroidia; order Sphingobacteriales; family Sphingobacteriaceae; genus Mucilaginibacter; species Mucilaginibacter pallidiroseus. Next base: position 301,659 of record NZ_VOEJ01000002.1, on the reverse strand, counting down.
TACCTGGTCCGCGTTGCCTGGTCCGTTTAAATTGGCCGAGTGTTTTAGCGCCTGTTTTTTCTCACGGATCACCACTTCGCGTAATGATATCACATGGTTACCTAACCCATATTTTAGTTGTGCCGAGTAAAGTGCCTTACTGCTTTCCGCATAAACGGATAATTTGTCGCTGCTTGTAATTTCAAAGTCGGGTTTTACATGGCTGCTATTGGTAGGCGCGGGGGCAATAGAGTCGAGGTGGATCACTACATCGCGTTTGTTTTTTGCGTTGCGCGCCTGCACAATAAAACGCACGCTATCGGCAAATTCAAGGTTGTCAAAATTAAAGCGCCCCTGCGCATCTGTAACGGTATCCAATACATTTGCAGCATCGTCGAAATCAATTAGCTGTACTTTGCCGTTTGGTACAGGCTTGCCACTGTCTGTAGTGATTGTGCCCGACACTTTTAATGATTGCTCGGGAGTAAATGTATCTGTAGCTGCGCTGCTATTTAATACCTGCTTCCAATCGAATCTTCGATAGCCTTGTGTTATCATCAACAAATCCAGATCTGCCGCTGTCTTTTCGTTCGGGTTATTAAAATAATATGCAGGTTGCTCAACGTAGCCTTTAATATCTGATGTAAGCAGCAAACTTGCAAAAATGCTGTTCTCGTTGCTTTCATCTACCGGCACTTTTGTTTCGTTTATAACAGATACCGAGAAACTCCCAGCGGCAGGTTTTTGTCCCGTTCTAAAGGCAGATAAATTAAGTCTTACTCTCTCGCGAGGTGAGTATGTTGGCTTATCTGTAGACAACGCAAGATTCAGCCTGTCTGCGTTTTTGATGAATACCAGTCGTTCATTTAAAGGTTCGCCCGTTGCCGAGAACAGCGTAAACTGCGCTATACCGGTAGGAAACTTATTTTTTTCGATAGTGACAGTACCCGGTTTTATGACGCCTGCATAATATATTTTACCTGCCGTTTGCGCCACCAGGGTAAGCGAAGCGTTTTGATTTAGCAAATTATTGCTGCCGGATACTTTAACCTGTATAGCGTTGCCTTGATCCATGATGTTGAGTACGTAACCGGATGAAGCGACTTTAGGCAATGCAGCAGTTGTTTGCATGTCGTCCGCCGTGCTTACGTTAGCCGTGTAGGTAACGCTGGCTTGCGGGGTAATGGTAAAATAGCCCATACCCAGGTGCGTACTGCTAAAGGTTGCCACCTGCCTGCCTTGCGAGCTTATTATGGTTCCGCTTACATCGGCACCGAGGCCGGAGCTACTTACAGCCTTAAACGCAACTTTTGTGGGTACACCAGCAACCAGGCTGCCGCCTTCAGGGAAAAACTGGATATCAATTTTATTGGCAGCTGTAGCTACCTGCGTACCTACAGCGCCTGCAACAGGTTGTTTGGCGTATATCTTGCCAACAGCATTGATGATGAGAATTGCTTTTTCAAAAAAGTATTCGCCGCCAGCATTGCGCATGTAATTGGTATAGGCGCGCAGGCGGTAATTGCCGGCACTAAGGGTATCGGGCAAAGCTATATCCCCCCAGGCTACACCGTTTTTAAGCTGGAGTTTTAAGGATCGTTTGATGGAATCGCGGGCATCAATAAGGTCGACGTTGACTATGCCGCTTATGGTAGTTGCCTGGTTATAGCTGCCGCTTGTTACGTAAACCTTTAGCCATATATCATCGCCTGCAGCATAATAAGGCTTATCAAAATGTACATAAGCCTTTTCAATAGGATGCTTGTCGGTCCATTTATCAAGCTGCTGCCGTATTTTGGCAATAGGGTCGTCGGCAATAACAAAGCTATATATGGCCAGGCTGCTAATTGCAGCTACCATGCACCAGGCAAATCGTTTAAACATATTGGTTTATATAAAGGAGGCTGTTTAACAATAACGGTAAACGCCTGTGTCTCTTATACTAACCTGAAATATTAAAACTTGTTTTTCCACATCATGCTCTCAACAGGGCGCGTGGTTTTGTTATTGTACTTGGCGTTGTTCTTGGTATTATAAAGGGTTTCAATTTCGCCCTCAACCGCAAAATAAATAAGCTGACCAATAGGCATGCCTGCATATATTTTAACCGGCTGCGCGCATGATATCTCCAATGTCCAGGTGTTGCAAAAGCCAACATCGCCCTTGCCGGCGGTGGCATGTATGTCAATACCCAAACGCCCGGTGCTCGATTTACCTTCCAAAAAAGGCACATGGGCATGTGTCTCGGTATACTCAACCGTTACACCAAGGTAAAGCGTATTGGGTTGTAATATGTAGCCTTCTTTAGGGATTTCAAAGCTTACGATTTCGTTATGTAGCTTGGCATCTAAAACGCGGTCCTTATAAGTAGCCAGATATTTGCCCAGGTGTACATCGTACGAGTTGGTACCAAGCCTATCGCGGTTAAAGGGTTCAATAATAATGGTGCCCTTTTCTATTTCTTCAAGAATGCGTTTATCAGATAATATCATTGCCGTTTTAAAGCGCTAAAATTATCATAAATAAGCATAGCAGGCAAAAAAGTGTTGCGCACAAAGGTTAATAAGTACGCCTGTATTCTGGCTTCGGCAAGTCGGGTTATCTTATTTCCTGGCTTTTGTTAACCCTGCCTGTAGTGGCCAGGCGCATTTTCATGCAGCTTTCTGTTAAGGCCACAGCTATTAAAATCGCCGCGGCTATGTAAATTCGTTTCATTTTAAAATTGTGATTTGGTTACTAGTTTGACGTAATTTTTTTACGCATTGTTACAGGTGCCCGCACATTTTATGGAGCCCTTAAGTAGCCTGAGAGCCTGCCACTAATTATTATATTTGGTTGATATAAATTTGTTAACGTTTTCGCAACTTTACCGTCATGGCTATAGCTTTCAGGCAACAGGTTGATGACGATACCGAATTTGCTCTTTGGCGCATTGAAGAAAGCGCCGATGACCTTTATAAACAACTACAACTGGACGAGGCCGAGAAGGCCTTTGCCCGGCAGCTAAGCGAAGGCAAGCGCTATTTGCACTGGCTTGGAACGCGCGTGCTGCTCCGTAAAATGCTTGGTACCGAGGAATATATTGATTGCAAGGTTGACGCTCATGGCAAACCTTACCTTGTAAGCCTGCCTTACCATATATCGCTAAGTCACTCGTTTGATTATGCTGCCGTGATGATAAGCAAAAGCCGCCCCGTTGGTATTGATATAGAACAGGTGAAGCAAAAGGTGGAAAGGATTGCCAATAAATTTATGCGGCCCGAAGAACTGGCATTTATAAATCCCCGCCATAAAATAAATCAGCTTTATGTTTGCTGGTGCGCCAAAGAAGCCATTTATAAATGCTATGGCCAAAAAGAAGTATCATTTGCGGATAATATTCATTTAAAGCCGTTTGATTTTGAAGGCCATGGGTTTTTAGATGCGCGTCTGCATAAAGGTAATACGGACATCAATTACGAAGTGAGCTATTTGCAGTACGAAGATTACATGATTGGTTACGTGAAGGGATAATTTGAGATGAAGAACAAACAGGTTTTTTTTGAGGACTGGGGTTTAACCGATTACCAGGAAGCATGGAACCGTCAGGAAGCTATTTTTGGCGAAACGGTAAAACTGAAATCGGAAATACGCAACAGGCAGGTAGCCACACTGGCGGGCGCAACAGATTCCGATCCGGAAGAGATTATTACGCCAAACTATTTTATTTTTTGTGAGCATCCACACGTTTACACACTTGGCAAAAGCGGAAAGCCCGAGCACTTGTTGCTTGACGAGCAGGGGCTTAAGGACAAACAGGCTGTTTATTACCCTATAAACCGTGGTGGGGATATCACTTATCACGGGCCCGGGCAAATTGTGGGTTACCCCATACTTGATCTGGATAATTTTTTTACCGATATACACCTTTACCTGCGTACCCTTGAGGAAGCCGTGATACTTACCCTTGCAGACTACGGCCTTACCGCAGGCCGCTACCCGGGCTACACCGGTGTATGGTTTGATGCTGATAACGAACGCGCCCGTAAAATATGTGCAATGGGCGTACGCTGCAGCCGATGGGTTACCATGCATGGGCTGGCCATGAATGTGAATACGGATCTTAGCTATTTTAAAAATATCGTTCCCTGCGGGATAGATGATAAGGCGGTTACCTCACTACAGCAGGAGCTTGGTCGCCCGGTTGATATAAACGAAACGAAACAAATCCTTAAAAAGCATATTTCCGTACTTTTTGGTATGGAGATGATTGGATGAGGATAGTCCATTTAATTTTATTGGCAGCACTGAGCTTATTGGGCTGCGCCAAAGCAATGACAGAACCAGGCAAGGATACAACTGTAAATACACCAACAACAGCGGGTAACGGTTCGGGGTATCTTGCGCTTGGCGACTCCTATACCATAGGCGAATCTGTATTGCCTGCAAACAGTTTTCCATACCAGTTGGGCGCACAGTTAAAAGCGTTTGAAAATCCGGTAATAATAGCCCGAACAGGGTGGACAACCGATGAATTGCTGGCGGCCATTAATGCGAGTGGTTCAAAGGGCAAAAAGTTTGGTATCGTAACCTTGCTTATTGGTGTTAATAACCAGTACCGTGGTTACAGTAAAGAAACCTACCGGGCCGAATTTATAAAGTTGCTAAATATTGCCATTGACTATGCCGCCGGTAACGTGCAGCATGTATTTGTACTATCCATACCCGACTGGGGTGTAACACCGTTTGCGCAAGGGCGCGACAGGTGGCAGATTAGTGCTGAGATTGATCAGTTCAATTATATAAATAAACAGGAGGCCGACAGGGCAGGTGTGGCTTATGTAAACATCACTCCTATATCCAAGAAAGCAGCAAATGACGCATCATTAACGGCTGACGACGAGCTGCATCCATCCGGGAAAATGTACAGGCTTTGGGTAGATGCGCTTTTGCCAATTGTTAAACAACACCTAAATAAATGAAACGTGGTTGGCTGATTTTGTTGGTTTGCTTACTCACTGTCAATATTGGCAGGGGGCAGGTTATGCCCACAGATTCGCTTACTTACCTGGCTCTCGGCGACTCTTATACCGTTGGCCGTAACGTTGCTACGGCGCAAACTTTCCCGTATCAACTTGTAAAGCGCTTAAATGCCAAAGGCTTTAAAACAGCAAGCCCGGCGCTAATTGCTCAAAATGGCTGGCGTACAGACGAAATACTGAAAAACTTAAACGATAACAAGGTAAGCAAGCAATACAATTTTGTTACCCTCCTTATCGGCGTGAATAACCAATACCAGCAAAAAAATATTGATGACTATCGCACGCAATTTGCCCAACTGCTGGATTCTGCTATTGTATACGCGGGCGGCGTGGCCAAACATGTCATTGTGATTTCCATACCCGACTGGGGTGTTACGCCATTTGCAAACGGCCGCAACCTGCAAAAAATTGCTACCGAGATTGATGCCTATAACCAAATAAATAAGGATGCAGCTAAAGCCGCCGGTGCCACGTACGTAAATATTACCGGCCTCTCCCGTGATATCGCCGAGGATCAAGAAACGCTTAGCATGGATAAACTTCATCCTTCGGGCAAAGCTTACCGCTGGTGGGTCGATAAGATCTTCCCGGCGGTAAAGTCGGCACTAAAGAAGTAGCGTAAGTGCCGATAAGCAAGGTATTTTAGGCGGTAAAAGCAATGATGTATATTAGCAGCAATTAACCCAACCTGCCGGCACTATTATGCTGTTCAATTCCCTTAATTTTGCGCTGTTTGTACCGGTTGTATTTGCCTTGTATTGGTTTGTTACCCAAAAAAACCTGACGCTGCAAAACCTGCTGTTGCTGGTGGCAAGCTATTTTTTCTACGCCTGTTGGGATTACCGTTTTCTATTTCTCCTGATATTTTCGACCCTGTTAGATTTTTTTACAGGTTCAAAAATCTTCGCAGCTAAAACTACGGCTGGCAAAAAGTTTTGGCTTTGGCTAAGTGTAGGTATCAACCTTGGGTTTCTAGGGGTATTCAAGTATTATAACTTCTTTGCCGGATCTTTTTCTGACTTGCTTTCGCACTTTGGGATGCGGGCCGGTTTTAACACAATCAACGTGATATTGCCGGTGGGAATTTCGTTTTACACATTTCACGGTTTGTCGTACGTGTTCGATATCTATCGCGGGCGCATTACGCCGGTAAAAAGCTTCATCGAGTATTCGGTTTTTGTGAGTTTTTTTCCGTTGTTGGTTGCCGGGCCTATTGAAAGGGCTACGCATTTACTGCCTCAGATACAGCAAAAGCGCAGGTTTAACTACAGCCAGGCCGTTAATGGCTTAAAGCAAATACTATGGGGGCTTTTCAAAAAAATTGCCATTGCTGATAATTGCGCCGAGTTTGCCAACATGATTTTTAACCACCACGAGCAGTACCCCGGCAGTGTACTGGTAATGGGCGCTTTGTTTTTTACTATCCAGATCTATTGTGATTTTTCGGGCTATTCAGATATTGCATTGGGTACGGCAAGGCTGTTTGGCATGGAGCTGTTGCGCAACTTTGCTTACCCGTACTTCTCCCGTGATATTGCCGAGTTTTGGCGCCGATGGCATATCTCGCTATCCTCATGGTTTAAAGATTATTTGTATATACCACTTGGCGGCAGCAAAGGCGGTTTGTGGCAGCGCATCCGCAATACGTTTATTATATTTTTGGTAAGCGGATTTTGGCATGGCGCCAACTGGACATTTTTAGCTTGGGGCTTTTTAAACGCCGTGTACTTTTTGCCCCTGCTGTTGACCAACCGCAACCGTAGTAATATGGAAATTGTTGCCAAAGGCAGGCTGCTACCATCGCTTTCGGAGTTTCTTAAAATGCTACTGACATTTAGCCTGACAGTTTTTGCCTGGATTTTTTTCCGTGCCGAAAGCATTGGGCAGGCATTTAGTTACATTGGCAAAATCTTCTCACGATCAATACTGACTGTTCCTTCCGGCGAGGCTTTCGAGGGCGCATCATTTCATGTGGTTGCCATAATCATCTTGTCAATCATGTTCATGTTGATGGAGTGGTTGGGTCGTGAGGAACAGTTTGCCATAGCCGGTACCGGCATGCGTTGGCCCAAACCGGCGCGATGGGCATTTTATATAAGCATAGCCGTACTTACGTTTTACTTTACCGGTGTGCAGCAACAATTTGTTTACTTTCAATTTTAGGTCAGCAGAAGGATGAGAAAGTTTATAACAACCTTGTTTGCCTTTGCAGTTGCCCTAACAGCGGTTGTATTTATCTGCAACCGCAATTATTTTCCCGCCAAGGCCAAAGGTAACGATGGCTATATGGGGGCCATGGTTGATAAACATCACTTTGCCGACAGCCACCAATCGCCGCGCATTATTTTTTGCGGCGGCTCAAATATTGCCTTCGGTATAAACAGCAAGCGTATACAGGATAGTACGGGCCTGCCCACCGTAAACCTGGGCACAACTGGAAGCCTCGGGCTTGATTTTATATTGAATGAGGCCAGGCGCACTGCCCGGCTGAAGGATATCATCATCATTTCAAGCGAGTATTATTTAAGTAATGATGGTTCCTACGCCGCTAAAAAAGAAGCGCTGCGCATTTACCCGCCTGCAGGAAAATACTTTAAGCAAACACCACAGCAATGGCTGCATGATTTTTTTGTAGAAGATCTGCAAAGAAACCTTACCGTCACTTTATCTACTTTGCTGCACGTTCAAAGGAAGGGCTTTCCAACCAACGTTGTTTATTCCCGGTCATCGTTTAACGAGAATGGCGATGTGGTGCGCAGTTTTGATCCGCATCCGTCGCATGAGTTTCTTAAAACGTTCGATCTTAAATACAAGCTCAACCCCAACATTCAATTGCTGAATGATTTTAAGGACTATGCTGATAAAAACGGCATGGCGGTTTATTTCATCTACCCAAGCTTTCCACAGTCGCTCTACAACGCCAATGCAAAAGTGATTGACGCCTATGAACGCGATATGCAGTCGGGCATAAAGATCAAAATACTCAATCATCCCAAAGATGCGCTGTTTGCAGATAGCTTATTTTACGATACCGAGTATCACCTTGTTCCCCAGGGACGTGAGTTGCGTACAGATAAGATAATAGAGCTGTTAAGAAAAGAGAAGATAGCCAGGAGATAATTAAGCAAAAAAGCCAGCGCTTTATAAAACGCCGGCTTAAGTATATTTTGCCCTATTCCAGTACTACCTTTTCATGCTGGTAAGGAATTTCGACATTTTGGAACCCATTTTCTTTTAGCCGCTCCGCAAAGCTTTGTTGTACCTCATACTCGCCATGTACCAGGAAAATCTTTTTTACTACAGCCGGATCCTGGCATGAAATAAAGTGAAGTAGGTCTTCATAGTCGCCGTGGGCACTCATGCTTTTTAAGGAGCGTACTTCGGCATTTACCTGGTACTGATCGCCAAAAATGTAAACCTCTTTTTCGCCCCGGGCAAGGCGGCCACCTAATGAACTTGGCTCGGCATAGCCCACCATCAGTATGGTGTTTTTTTGATTGCCGATGTTGTTTTTTATATGGTGCTTCACACGTCCGGCCTCGGCCATGCCCGATGATGAAATGATAACGCAAGGCCTTGCATCATCGTTCAAAGCAATTGATTCGGCTGTTGACTCAACAAACCTTAAGCCTTTAAAGCCAAACGGATCATCATCTATTTTTAATACCTCTTTAACGCCGTTGTTATATACTTCCGGGTGGTTTTTTAAAACTTCCGTTGCCTGTGCCGATAGGGGGCTATCTACGTAGTAAGCTACATCCGGGAGTTTACCCTTTAGCTCAAGCGCGTTGAGAGCATAAAGCAATTCCTGCGTACGGCCAACGCTGAAAGCCGGTATAATTAATTTGCCGCGCTTCCGCTCACAAGTTTCAGTTATAATTTCCAGCAAGGCGTCTTCAATGGAACCGGCGTCTTTGTGCAGGCTGTCACCATAGGTCGATTCCAGTAAGATATAATCAGCCTGCGGGAACGTTTGAGGGCTTTTAAGTAATAAGTCGCCGTAGCGGCCAACATCACCGCTAAAGGTTATGTAAAAGTCCTTATTGTTCTCGGTTATCTTGATGTGCACGGCCGCGCTTCCAAGGATATGCCCTGCGTCTGTAAATTTAAACTTCAAATCAGGGTTAAGATGATATTCCTCGTGGTACTCTACTGTTTTAAATAATCCTAACGCAGCAATGGCATCATCTTCATCAAACAGCGGTACTTCAAGCTCGAGGCCCTTACCCTCACGGCTTTTGTTACTATATTCGGTATCCTGCGTTTGTATTTTGGCAGCATCCATTAATAGGATACGTGCAAGGTCCATTGTGGCAGGTGTGCAAAATATCTGGCCTTCAAAGCCCTCTTTAACCAAACGGGGTATCAGTCCACAATGATCTATGTGTGCGTGCGATAAGATAAGATAGTCGACAGTTTTTGGCTGGAAACCAAAATGCTCATTCATGCCTTCGGTGCGTTCGCCCAAGCCTTGGAACATGCCGCAGTCGAGCAATATAGTAGTGCCGTTTTCGAGTTTTAAAAGGTGTTTGCTGCCGGTTACATTACGGGCAGCGCCGTGAAAAATAATCTCCATTTGTGAATTGGTTGTGATAGGAAACCAAGCTGCATAGATAAAGTTTATTTTAAACAAAACTAAATATTTAGTTGTTATTATGAAATACATCTTCTACCTTAGATAATTATTAGAACAAACAATTGTATTTCAAATGGAAATTAAAGAATTAACCCGCGCCGAAGAACAAATAATGCAGGTGCTTTGGCAGTTGCAAAAAGGTTTTGTTAAGGACGTGCTTGATGTGCTGCCTGAGCCAAAACCAGCCTACAATACGGTATCAACTATCATCAGGATATTAGAAACCAAAGGCTTTGTAGGGCATACGGCTTATGGCAAAAGCCACGAGTACCACCCTGTGATAAGCAAGGAGCAATACAAAACCTTCGCGGCAGATAAATTGCTGACCGGCTATTTCGATAACTCTGTAAACAGGATGCTTTCCTTTTTTGTGAAGAAAGAGAAAATTGATTTGAAAGAGGCCGATGATATCATGAAATTGATTGAAAAACTTAAAGAAAAATAATCATGACCTGGTGGCATTATTTATTATTGGTAAACATATACCTGATATTGTTTTTCGGGTTCTATGCACTATTGCTCCGCCGGGAAACATTTTTTCAATTAAACCGCATTTATTTGGTGGGTGCGGCTACGCTATCGTTCATCATCCCGCTGGTACAGGCCCGCTGGGTGCAGGATCTTTTTATAACAAAGCAAATGCAAACAACCATATACAGCACAACGTCGCCGGATATGATTGTCACCTTTGCACCGCTTAAAAATAACCCCATAACCATTGGCGAAATAGTTACCCTGCTATATGCAGCCGGTGCGGTATTCCTCGCCATTAGGCTGGTTTGGCAGTTGTTCGAGGTGAAGCAGATGATCAAGCGCCCGTCAAAGGTTTCTTATTCTTTCTTCAGCACCATTCGCTTAACCGAGCATGAGGAAGGTAACGATGTGATTAAGCAGCATGAGGAAGTGCATGCACGCCAGTGGCATTCGGCAGATATATTGATTATTGAAGCTGTGATGATTATTAATTGGTTTAACCCTGTTGTTTATCTGTACCGCTACGCCATAAAGCACATACACGAGTACATTGCCGATAGCTACGCAGTAAAAGCCGGCGCAAGCAAAGCCGACTATGCGATGCTGCTGCTTAACCAAACTTTTAATGCACCAGCCCATAGCCTCATCAACCCTTTCTTTAACCATAGCTTATTAAAAAAACGTATTGTTATGTTACAGAAGAATAAATCGCAGCGCATCAAGCTGATTAAATACGGCTTGTCTGCACCATTATTTATGCTGATGCTGATCTTATCATCAGCCACAATAAATAACAGTAAGGCTGTTGTTGCTATTCATGACAGGGCCGATGAGGTGTTTGACCGTACCGCGCAATCAGTAATACCTGATGCAAATGCTAAGGACGCAACAAACAAGGAGATTGCCGCCGACAAAAGCATTCAAGAAATCGAGCTTGACACGGTGCCGGGCAGGGAGCTTTTTACAGAGGTTGAGCATGCGCCAGAGTTTCCGGGTGGCGACGAGGCATTTGGTAAGTTCTTAGCCAAAAACATAAAATACCCAAAAGCCGAGCGTGAAAATAACGTACAGGGTAGGGTGGTACTTACGTTTGTTGTTGAAGCAGACGGTTCGTTATCTGATATTAAAGTTGCGAAAAGCGTTAGCCGAAATATAGATGCCGAGGCACTGCGTGTAATGAAAGCATCGCCTAAATGGCAGCCGGGCATTCAAAACAAACACAAGGTTAGGGTTCAATATGCCGTACCTATCCAATTTGCATTAAGCGCCGACAATAATGTTGACAAGGCTGCATCGCCTGCAAGCGGAGCCGTATTTTCCGCAGTTGAGCAATCGCCTGGTTTTCCCGGCGGGCAACAGGCATTTGAAAAATACATTGTCACAAACTTAAACTATCCACAACAGGCACGAGATAATCATGTGCAGGGTAGGGTTATTATAACATTTGTTGTTGAGAAGGACGGTTCCCTTAGCAACATGAAGGTTGTACGGAGTGTTGGCAGCGGTACGGACGAAGAGGCAGTAAGGGTTTTAGCCGCTTCGCCTAAATGGAAGCCAGGTATGCAAAGTGGTAAGCCGGTTAGGGTGCAATATACTGTACCTATAACTTTCTCATTAGCAGAAGCGAACGGTAAACCAGTACAACGGGTTGGCAAAGTGCCCGCTACAAATCAGTCATTCGCATTTACGGCAAGCACTATTGATACCGCAGACGGCAAAAAAAATACGGTTATTATCAGCGGAAATAAGAACGGCGAGTTTGCGCCGCTTTACATACTTAACGGAAAAGAAACAGCAAGTATTGAGGGAATCAATCCTAATGACATCAAAAGCATTAGCGTAATAAAGGATAAGAATGCAATTTTGAAATATGGAGCTAAGGGCTTAAACGGCGTTGTTTTGGTTGAAACCAAAAATGCTAAATTCAAACTGTAACAATATTAACCTATACCTTACAAACAAGAGCGCCCGTTAAAAAAACGGGCGCTCTTGTTTTATATCAAATAGTACTTTTTCTTGCTTCCCGCTCTTCGCGCAGGTTGCGCATTATTTTAGTGTAACCCCGGTGTTTTTCCTCCTCATCATACAAAGGGAATACCAGGCCGCTTCCCCAAAACTGAGACCCATCTTTGCGCAAATGGAAGCGCTCATCAACTGCACGGCCATCTTTTAAAGCAGTGCTTAGCTCTTTTTCGGGTGCGCGTTTCTCTCTGTCTTGAGGCGTAAAGAAAATCTGAGCGCTATGTCCAATTATCTCATGCTCACTGTAGCCAAGTACATGTTGCGCACCATGGTTCCAGCTGTTAACATCGCCATTTTTGTCGGTCGTTATCACGGCATAGTCTTCAAGGCTATCAAGCACCTGCTTAAAAAAGTCCTCGCTCATCCTAAAATAACTGTCCTCGAATATGTCTTCACCGGTAATATTGCCGCTGATGGTTTCATAATCTACCAGCACGGTAGTAGCATCCACACCGCAAGCCAACTGCATAGGCTCTCTTGTAATACGGTAGTAGGCTTCATATCCATTAGGTAAACTCAATAACGATGGCTTCTTGCGCACAGGTTTAAGCACAATTGTAGTTTCGGTGCTATTACCTGCTACAGTATTCGCCAGCATATAACTGTAGCCCTTTTCAATAAGGTCGCCAAGTAACTGAGGTGTTAACGAAACTTGCATAACCTTACATTAAACGGCGGTTGGCCTGCGAATAACTTTAAGTAAAACCATGATAACGGCAATAAGCAACAACAGGTGAATAAGATTGCCTGCTATTGAAAAAACAAGGCCAAGTGCCCAAAATACTACTAATATTACGGCGATAACGTACAATAGGTTGTTCATAAAGGTTGATTTTAGTGTTAGGTATATAGTATATTAATAACCGTGCCATAATTAGCTTGTTCACCTTTAATACCAGATAACACTTTCGTCAACCATAAAGTGAATTGTTATAGCATAAAAAATCCCCTTAAGGTTTGTGACATAAGGGGATTTTTGCCAGCTAAGCGCGTAGCTTATAATTTAAGCCATTTTTTGCGTACGGCAAGTTGCTTTTCTGTAGGTGCTGATAATGATTCTATTTTGTTTTTTTGGCGAGGATTACGCAGCAACGTAACCGGTAAAATGTAAGCTTTACCATCACGGTTAACAGTTATATTGATCTTATCGCCTATTTTTTTGTTTTTCATAATCTCGGCCTGGTCAGTAACCGGTGTGCCGTCAACAGCAACAATCTCGTCGCCTACGTTTATACCGTCTTTCCAGGCTGGCCCGTCGCGCAACACGGCCATTACGGTTATTTTACTTCCGGCTTTACCAAGGTTTACACCAAGCGTAGGCTCATTGGTGCCGGCAAGCTCGTCAGTAAGTTTATAACCGGCATAGCCCAGGTATTTGTTGTAATCGATAGCTGCGAGGCCATTAATGTAATCGGCATAAAAAGCATCTAATTTTTTACCTGCAAATTTTTCAAAACCGGCTTTAAATTCGGCATCGGTGTATCCGCGGCCTTTGCCTTTGTAGTAGGTATTGTACATGTACTTCATTACATCATCTAACGATGATTTGGCTGCCGAGCTATTGATGATCTCCAGATCAAGCAGCATACCTATAACAGCACCTTTATCGTAGTAGGAGATGCCGGTGTTAACCGAATTCTCGTTAGGGCGATAACCTTTGATCCAAGCGTCAAAGCTCGACTCGGCAAGTGGTTGTACCTTAGTACCCGGTGTATTTTCAACAGTATTGATGTCGCCAACCATTGCTGATAAGAAACCATCTTCCGGCACAATACCCGCATGGCGCAGCATCAGGTTTTGGTAATAAGCGGTAAAGCCTTCAGCAATCCAAAGGTTGGTGGTGTAATTTTCGTTATCGTAATCAAACGGGCCTAATGCAATAGGGCGCAGTCGTTTTACATTCCACAGGTGGAAGTGCTCATGAGCCACCAGGCTTAAAAAGCCCTGGTAGCCGCGCTCGCTGCCATACTGGTCGCGCGATGCGCCTAATACGGTAGAGCTTAAGTGTTCCAAACCACCGCCGTTACGCTGGCGGTTGTGTACTATAAAAGTGTAGTGTTTGTTGGGGTTTTCGCCAAATACGCCGGTTTCGGCTTCAACTATTTTGGCCATATCTGCAGACAGGCGCGCTTTATCATAATTGCCGCCGCCATACATGGCAACGTCGTATTTAACACCGTTTACTTCAAAGCCAAAAATGTCTTGCGTGCCTATCTCAATAGGCGAGTCAAAAAGGATATCATAATTAGGCGCAGTAAGGGTAAAGGCATCGCCACCTACCTTTTCAAGGCTGGTTGATACTTTATCCCAATCCTTATAAGGTATTATTTTAATGGTTGATGGCTGGTTAATCATCCCTTTTGGGTACAGAAAAATACCTGTGGTTGATAAAAACGCGTGCGATGCATCAACAAAGCTTGTACGCACCGACAGCTCGAACGCGTAAACCTTGTACTTAACAGTTACCGAGCCAATTCCAGCAGTTGCTATTTTCCAGGTGTTTTTTGATATTTTGGTTGCTGTAACAGCCTTGTTATTAGCCGTGGCCGATAGCGATTCGATGTTTTTTGCAAATTCCCTAACTAGGTATGAGCCGGGAGCCCAAACAGGCATTTTAACCTCAAGGGATGGCTGCTGCAACCCGCTGACGGTCATCTCTATATCTGCATAATGTGCCTGCGCATCAGGAAATGAAACTTTGTAAGAAATTTTAGCCGGTACAGCTGCGCTGACAGGAATAGTGCTCATAAAAAGTAGTGTTAAAGCAGCCAGCGCTGCAATTCGAAAATTTTTCATTCGGCAAGGTATAATTTTATTTAAAGTTAGTAAAGGGTGCCTTTTTAATTAAAGATGTAAAATCGTTGATACAAGCAATCAAAATACATTTTCGGCGGTTAGTTTTGTTACAAGGTTATTCGCCCCCGTAAAACCAATTATTATTAACGTAACCAATTAAAAGTCTGAAATTAAACAGATTAATTTAACACGACACAAAAGATAAAAATATAGCTGCCCCGCCCATATAAACACATGAAAAAACGATACATAGTATTTACCCTTATTGCGCTGGTAGTTGCGTTTTTGTTTTACAATAAGTTTTTTGGCTCGAAAGCAAAGCAAACCAATGCCGCCGCTACCGGTGGTAAAGGAAAAGGCAGGGGCAACAACGGCCCGGTTGCAGTAAATATACTTGTAGTAAAAGATACCGCGGTGCGCAACCAGATAGATATAACCGGTAGTATTGATGCCAACGAACGGGTAAACCTGGTTAGCCAAACGGCCGGCAGTATAACAGGTATTTATTTTGACGAAGGCACGCGCGTAAAAAAAGGGCAGCTGCTGGTAAAAGTTTATAATGCCGATCTGCAATCATCACTTCAACAGGTGCAGGCGCAAATTGTATTGGCAAAGGATATCGACAATCGTAATAAGATACTTTACCAGAAAGAAGCAGTAAGTAAGCAGGAGTATGAAACGTCGCAATCGTCGTTGGCTACTTTGAGGGCACAGGCTGATGTGGTAAAAGCGCAAATTGCCCGCACCGAAATACGAGCACCATTTAGTGGTGTTATAGGTTTGCGCAGTGTGAGCCCGGGCGGCTACCTTTCGCCTACTACGCCAATCGCCACATTGGTAAATATCGATCCGGCTAAGCTAACCTTTTCTGTGCCCGAGCGTTACCTACCGCTTATAGGTAAAGGTAGCCAGGTGCAGTTTACTATTGCCAGCTCACGCGATAACTTTAAAGCCACGGTGTATGCTGTTGAGCCGGAACTTGATGCTGCATCTCGCACCATTACGGTTAGGGCTAAGGCGCCTAACCCTAACAACCAGCTTACGGCTGGTGCGTTTGCAAAGATCAACCTAACGCTCGATCAGATACCTAATACCATTATGGTACCTACACAAAGCGTGATACCTGATTTAAAGAGCAGCAAAGTTTTTGTACTCAAGAATGGCGTTGCTGCTGCGCGTGATGTAAAAACAGATTTGCGTACCGATACCCAAATTCAAATTACCGACGGCCTTAAGCCGGGAGACAGCGTGGTAGTATCCGGCTTGATACAAATACGCGATAAGTCGCCGCTTAAAGTTTTAAAAGTTATCAAATAACCAAACTATGAGTTTATCGTCGGTAAGTATAAAACGACCTGTGCTGGCAACGGTAATGTCTGTTGTTATTGTGGTGTTTGGTATTATTGGTTACAAGTTTTTGGGCGTAAGGGATTTTCCGTCTGTAGATCCGCCTATTATTTCGGTATCAACAAGTTACTCGGGTGCCAACGCCGATGTAATTGAGTCACAAATAACAGAGCCGCTGGAGAAAGCCATAAACGGTGTGCCGGGTATCCGTAACATATCTTCAACGAGTTCGGTAGGTAGCAGTAACATTACGGTGGAGTTTAATCTTGATGCCGACCTGGAAACGGCGGCCAATGACGTGCGCGATAAAGTAAGCCAGGCCCAGCGCCAGCTGCCGCAAGATATTAACGCGCCGCCGGTTGTAACAAAGGCTGATGCAAATGCCGATCAGATCATTACCCTTACAGTTAGCAGTAAAACCCGTAACATAACCCAGGTTAATGATTTTGCCGAGAACGTTTTGCAGGAGGGTTTACAAACCATACCCGGCGTAAGTGCAATAAATATACAGGGCCAGCGCCAGTATGCCATGCGCCTATGGATTGATCCTGCCAAGCTTTCGGCGTTAGGGCTTACCGCTACAGACATAGGCACTGCTTTGGGCCGTGAAAACGTGGAGTTGCCTGCAGGTAAAATTGAAGGTAACAATACCGAGATTACCATACGCGCCCTTGGTAAGTTAACCAATGAAAAGGATTTTAATAACCTGATCATCCGTGCCGACAGCAACCGTGTGATAAGGCTGAGCGATATTGGATATGCCGTATTGGGCTCGGCAAACGAGGAAACATCCTTTAAGGAATCAGGCGTGCCGCAGGTGGGTTTGGCCGTTGTGCCGCAGCCGGGCGCCAACTACGTACAAATAGCGGAAGACTTTTACATCCGCCTCGAGCAGATTAAAAAAGATTTACCACCGGACATTACCGTTAAGGTAGCACTTGATAATACCCGCTTCATCAACAACTCCATAACGGAGGTAAAGGAAACCTTGCTGATATCATTTATATTGGTGGTTATCATCATCTATCTTTTCTTTAGGGATTGGCTTATTGCTTTCCGCCCGCTGATAGATATACCGGTGTCATTGATAGGGGCATTCTTTATCATGTATGTGTTCGGCTTTTCTATCAATATCCTAACCTTGTTGGGTATAGTGCTGGCCACAGGTTTGGTGGTGGATGATGGTATTGTAGTCACAGAGAATATCTACAAAAAAATAGAGGATGGCATGGCTATCCGTAAGGCGGCGTTTGAGGGTTCGGCAGAGATTTTCTTTGCGGTAATCTCCACATCGGTAACGCTGGCTGCCGTGTTTTTGCCCATTATATTTTTACAGGGTTTCACGGGCCGTTTGTTCCGGGAGTTTGCGGTGGTGGTAGCTGGATCGGTATTGATATCGGCCTTTGTATCGTTATCCTTAACGCCGATGCTTAACGTTAAGCTGATCCGTAAAAATCAAAAGAAATCAAAATTCTACGAGAAAACCGAACCGTTCTTTGAAGCCATGACCAATGGTTATACCGAAACCTTGGTAAGCTTTATGAAAAAGCGCTGGGTGTCTTTCGTTATTCTGGCAGCATCGTTTTTGATCACGGGCATTCTTGTAAAGGTGACCCCTTCAGAGCTTGCCCCGCTTGACGATCGCAGCTTACTACGTTACTCTGTTACGGGATCGGAAGGTGCCACGTACGAGTACATGACCAATTACATGGATAAGGTTGCCCAGCTGGTTACCGACTCTATTCCTGAATCAAACATTAACATCGAAATTGTATC
Organism: Mucilaginibacter pallidiroseus; assembly: GCF_007846085.1. Classification (GTDB taxonomy): domain Bacteria; phylum Bacteroidota; class Bacteroidia; order Sphingobacteriales; family Sphingobacteriaceae; genus Mucilaginibacter; species Mucilaginibacter pallidiroseus. The sequence goes on along the minus strand of NZ_VOEJ01000002.1, from coordinate 283,608 downwards.
GCCATCTTTCGGCGGTGGTGGTTCGGCCAACTCGGGTTTCGGGCGTATAGGTTTGGTAGCGCCGGATAAACGTGAACGCAGCCAGCAGCAAATTGCCGATTGGCTGAATGCAAAATTAAGAAAAATGCCCGATGCACGGGCCATTGTGGTGCAGGAGCAAACCATTAGCGGCGGTGGTAGCGGTGCGCGTACGTCATTGCCCGTGCAGTTTGTAATTCAAAACCAGGATTTTGAAAAGATACGTAAGGTACTGCCCGAGTTTTTTGCAGAGGTTTCTAAAAGCCCGGTTTTCCAGGGATCTGACGTAAACTTGAAGTTTACAAAGCCCGAACTACGCGTTACAACCGACCGCGACCGTGCGCGGGATTTAGGGGTATCAGTCGCGGATATTGCCCAAACACTGCAACTATATTACAGCGCCGGCAGGTTAGATTATTTCCTGATAAATGGTAAACAATACCAGGTAATTGCACAGGTAGATCGTGCCAACCGCGATCAGCCGCTTGACTTAAAATCAGTTTATGTGCGCAGCTCGAAAGGAACGCTGGTGCAGTTAGATAACGTGGTTAAAGTTGCCGAAAGCGCTACGCCACCATCCATCTATCACTTTAATCGTTACAAGTCGGCCACGGTACAGGCCGGGCTTGCGCCGGGCAACACTGTTGGTGATGGTATTGCCGAGATGGAACGCATCAAGGCAAAACTGCTTGATGACACTTTTAGCACCGACCTTACCGGCCCGTCACGAGATTACGCCGAAGGTTCATCAAACATTCTTTTCGCATTTGGCTTTGCACTATTGCTGATATACCTGGTACTGGCCGCACAGTTTGAAAGCTTCATTGACCCATTTATTGTAATGCTAACCGTGCCACTGGCGGTGTCGGGGGCGTTTCTTTCATTATGGTTCTTTAACCAAACGCTTAATATTTTCAGTGAGATAGGCATTATAACTTTGGTTGGCCTTGTTACCAAAAACGGTATCCTGATTGTTGAGTTTGCTAACCAGCGTATGGAGCACGGCCTAAGCAAGTACGAGGCGGTGGTAGAGGCGGCAACAGCACGTTTGCGCCCTATTTTGATGACCAGTTTAGCCGTTGTATTAGGATCGGTGCCAATTGCGCTTGCCCTTGGGGCGGGTGCCAAAAGTCGTGTATCCTTGGGTATTGTAATTATAGGCGGTATGTTATTTTCGCTGGTGCTAACGCTTTACGTTATCCCAACTATGTACATGGTATTTGCAGCGAAAACGCGCCGCGACCCTGATCACGAACAGGAAGAGGTTGAAGAACCAAAACAGCCTTTACTAATTGAAAAACTTTAAGCACATGAAGATCAATAAAACCATTTGCTTGATTTTTTGCGCTGTAAGTACGGCATTTACAGCAAGCGCACAGGAGTTGCCAAAGCTTAGTTTGAAAGATGCGGTGGCAATTGCTTTACAGAATAATTACAACATTAAGCTATCGCAAAATAACCAAACTATTGCATCTACCAACGTAACGTTAGGTAATGCCGGCTTCCTGCCGGTAGTTTCTGGTGATTACACCAATACCAATGGTATACAAACTACTAACCAAACCCGTACAGACGGTACCGCACGAAACATAAGTAACGCCCATAGCACAAATAATAATTATGGCGTAAACCTTAACTGGACTGTTTTTGACGGCTTTGCCATGTTTGCCAATTACGATCAGCTTAAACAACTGGACAAACTTGGCGGCGTGCGTCTGCGGGACACGATACAAAGTACCATTGCTAACGTAATTAACACCTATTATAACCTGATAAGCCAGCGCGGGCAAATACGGGCGCTTGAGGGTGCTATTGATATATCGCGCACGCAATTGCGTTACACTAACGATAAGTTTACAGTAGGCAGGGTATCTAAACTGGATGTTTACACCGCGCAGGTAAATTTAAACACAGATACAGCTGCATTGATAAGCCAGTTACAGCAGTATCGAACAACTAAAATTCAACTTAACCAGTTGCTTATCCGCAACCTGCAAACAGATTTTGAGGTGGGCGATACGATCATTGTTGATGACAAGCTTTTGTTAGGCGACGTTATCTCCAAGGCACAAACGCAAAACCCGGCTATTATAGCTTCGCAAATAAACAAGCGCCTTGCCGAAATCAATTTAAGGCAGGTAAAATCTACCCGGTACCCCGTTGTAGGGTTAACATCGGGCTACCAGTTTAGCAATAGTAGCACACCTGCGGGCTTTACACTAAGGCAAAATGCGCGTGGTTTAAATTACGGCTTTACGGCTTCTATAAATATTTTTGATGGCTTTAACCAATGGCGGCGCGAGCGTGTGGCAAAACTGCAGATAAGCAATGCCGAGTTGAGTGCCAAGCAAACCCAATTGGATGTTGAGGCGCAGATCAGTAATTTTTACGTAGCTTATCTGTCAGGTCTCGACCTTATAAAGCTTGGCCGCAGCAATGTTGAGCTTGCCCGTAAAAGCATGCAAATATCTCTTGAAAAGTATCGCTTAGGCAATATTACACCATTAGAAATTCGCGAGGCACAGCGTAACTTTTTAAATGCACAGTCGGTATTTTACTCTGCACTATACCAGTCAAAGATGGCCGAAATCACACTGAAACAAATAACAAATAGTATAAATATTCAATAAAATATTTATACTTGTTAAATAGTTTAAGTTAAGTTAAAGGATGCCTGTGCGCTTTAAAACATGTTTGCTCATCGATGATAACTACATCGATAATTTTGTAACGCGCAAGATATTGGAAAGCGGCAACTTTGCCGAAACTATTGTAGTGCATCAATCGCCAACAGAGGCTATTGAAGCTTTACAAAATGGCAGCGTTGTACCTGATGTTATTTTTTTGGACATACGTATGCCTCAAATGTCGGGGTTTGAATTTTTGCATGAGTTTGAAAAGATCCACATGGAGAACAAAGAAGCTGTGAAAATATTCATGCTTTCGTCATCCCTTGACCCAACTGACATGAGCAAATCCACTCAAAACAAATACGTTGCTCAATTCATTCATAAGCCACTAACACACCAGGCTCTCGAAGAACTTATTGCATGATTTTAGTTGCAGACAGCGGATCAACAAAAACAGACTGGTTACTATCTAATCCCAACGGCGAACCTATAGCGTTTAAATCTGCCGGGTTAAATCCTTACTTTTTAACAGAAAAGGAAATTGCCAAGATTATACAGGAGCAATTGCCGGATATGATAGCGTATGCACCCAATATTACCGAAATTTACTTTTTCGGCGCAGGATGCTCAAGCGCCGACAGGCACGAAATAGTATCGAACGCGCTAAGCGTTTTTTTTGGCAAATCATACATCAGTATCGATAGCGACCTGCTGGCATCAGCCTATGCTACCTGCGGGCACGAAAAAGGCTTTTGCTGCGTATTGGGCACCGGCTCAAACATATCTTTTTTCGACGGTGAGGAAATACATGACGGGCAGCATGGCCTGGGTTATGTTTTGGGCGACGAAGGTTCGGGCACCTGGTTTGGTAAGGCGTTGATTACTGATTATTTGTATGGCAGGATGCCTGCTGATATCAATGAGCGCTTCAAAGACGCTTATCACCTGGACAAGGAAACCGTCATAAAAAACGTTTACCAAAAACAGCGCGCCAATTCTTACCTGGCTTCGTTCTCAAAATTTCTCTCTGATATAAGACATACATCTTACGGGCAGGACTTACTGCAAAATGCCCTACAGGAGTTTGTGGATACTAATATAAAATGCTACTCCAATTACGATAAATATAAGTGCCACTTTGTAGGCTCGATTGCATCTGTTTTTAAGGATGAGCTTAAGGCCATATGTGGTATCAACAATGTGCAGGTTGGTAAGATCATGAAACAGCCTATCAACGATTTGCTGGAATTCATCATCAACCGGCAGGAAGCATAAGGCTTATTTTCTTCTCAGTTTTATGATTACGAATACAATGCCCATTAGCGCCAGGATTGTACCTGCTTTTGGCAGGTAGTCGCCATGCTCAACGTAAAAGGTAATATCGCTGCTTAAATTAATATCCTGCTTTAGGGCTGTTTTAACCCACCACTCTGAGCGTTTAACCACGTCGCCACGCTGATTGATAAATGCCGAAATGCCGGTGTTGGCCGAGCGGCATACCCATCTGCGCGTTTCGATTGCGCGTAATTTGGCATAATCTAGGTGCTGATCTTTTCCGGATGTATTTTCCCACCAACCGTCGTTAGTGATTATGGCAATAAATTGCGCGCCGTCTTTTACGGCGCTGGCCACCCAGTTGCCCCAGATAGATTCGTAGCAAATAACAGGTACCGCACCAATTCCACTTTGGCTGTAAAAAACACCCGGTTTGTCCTGCATGGTGTAGTTGCCGGTTGCCCCACCCAAATGCTCAAATACCGGTTTTAAAAACGAAAAGGTGCTGCCAAATGGTAACGACTCCGCACCTGGCACCAACCGTGATTTATGGTAGAACTGTAGTTTTGATGAATTTTCGATATTAATGGCCGAGCTGTAGTGATCCCAAAAACCACCGCCTGGCATTGGTGAAGCCGTTGCATTAACGCGGTTTGCATATGTGCGGTAGGTTTCGCCGCCGGTTATAACGTTGCCATTTTTGTACTTATTTAAAAAGCGCTTTACCTGCAAATAGTTATTGTCGGTTAGCATATGCTCCTCGTCGATATACTGCGGTATGGCAGTCTCGGGCCAGATGAAAAATTCGGTGTTGCGCTGGCCCAGTGAGTCGGATAGTTGGGTAAGCGTTTGTATTTGCGTGTAGACCGGAATGCTGCCCGATTTTTCATATGGGTCGATATTGGGCTGCACAACCACCACGTTTGACGGATTGGTTTGTTCCTGGTAATTATAATACCTGTAAAGCGACAGGCCGAGCGGTAATATCAATACGAGCGCTAAAGCGGTAAAAAGCTTAATACGCAACTTTGATGTTTGCGCCTCGCGCAAGCCAATATATATAAGGAATGCAAGGATGTTAACTGTCCATATCCAGATGGTGCCACCGTAAACGCCCGTATATTCGTACCACTGAATCCATTGGTGCGAAACGGCAAAACCATTGCCAAGTGTCATCCAGGGAAAGTTCAGGTCCCAACTTTGGTGCAGGTACTCATAACCTATCCAAAAACAAACTAGTGCAACTAAAGATATAGGCCGACTACTAGCCAGCCTCATACGGTAATAAAGCCAGCATGCGGTGCTCATAAGCAAAGGCCCAAGCGCGTAAGGTATAAGCGTAATTGGGGCCGCCACAATTGGCCCTATCATTTTAAGTGCATTATAAACCCAGTAAATGCATAGCGTGTTCCATATAAAAAAGCCAAGAAAGGTGATATTAAAGATCTTTTTGCCCTTTTTAGCCGCGGTGGATTTTATGATGTTTTCTATCGCCACTAGCATAGGCACCAGCCCCACAAACAGCAGGATAGTGGTATATGACGTAGGCGGCCAGGCTATCCAAAGCAATAACCCGGAGAGTATAGAAAGGAGTATGTTTTTTTTCATTATATTATATAAATATGTCATTGCGAGGAGCGTAGCGACGTGGCAATCACCTCGCGTTCACTAAGCAAGCGACGGGATTGCTTCGCTGCCGCTCGCAATGACACGGTTTCTATGTTTTGCCTTTAATGTCATTGCGAGGAGCGTAGCGACGTGGCAATCCTGGCGTGCACTAAGCAAGCGACGGGATTGCTTCGCTGCCGCTCGCAATGACATTCTTTTATTTATATCTCTATAATGTCATAGCGAGTAGTAATCGCCTTACGTTAATTAAACAAGCGATAAGGTTGCTTCGCTGCAGCTCGCAATGACATATAACTGGCTGATCATATTACTCATCCTCATCATCCACGTATTTTTTCTTTTTCTTCTCGACCGGCTCTGCGCCGGCTACGCATATCACAAACTCGCCTTTTAGCGGGTTGTTCTCAAAGTGTGTTTTTACTTCGGTTACGGTGCCGCGTACCGTTTCTTCGAACATTTTGGTAAGCTCGCGAGATACCGAAAGCTGCCTGTCGGCCCCGAAATGCTCGGCCATTTCATCGAGTGTCTTTAATAAACGGTGCGGCGACTCATACAGTATCAGCGTGCGTTCTTCTGTAGCCAATTGTCTATAACGTGTTTGGCGGCCTTTTTTTAATGGTAGGAAGCCTTCAAAGCAAAACTTGTCGGTAGGGAAACCTGAGTTTACCAGCGCAGGCACAAAGGCGGTGGCACCAGGCAGGCACTCAACAGCTATGTTAAACTTCAATGCCTCGCGCACCAGGAAAAAACCGGGATCCGAAATAGCCGGTGTACCTGCATCAGAAATCAGCGCGATGTTTTGGCCCATAAGCAAAAACTTGATGATCTCGTTGCTGGATTGATGCTCGTTGTGCTGATGGTGTGCAAACACCTTATTTTGAATATCAAAGTGCTTAAGCATTGGTGCCGATGTGCGTGTGTCTTCGGCAAGAATTAGATCAGCCTCCTTTAAAACACGGATAGCCCTGAAGGTCATGTCTTCAAGATTACCTATAGGAGTGGGCACTAAGTAAAGTTTTCCGGTCATTTTTGTGTTTGCAGTTGCCGGTCTGCAGTTCGCCGGTGCGCCTACAAAAAAACTGCAAACTGCCTGCTACAAACTGCAAACTGTTATATTTGCCTGTTAAATAAAAAACAATGCTGCAAGTTAGTTATATCCGCGATAACCGCGAAAAGGTTTTAGAACGTTTGGCTGTTAAGAATTTTAAACAGCCCGAATTGGTAGAGGACGTGATTGGATTGGATGAAAAACGCCGCCAAACACAAAACCAGTTAGATAACGTATCGTCGCAGGCTAACGCAGCTGCCAAGCAAATTGGCGAGTTGATGCGCAATGGTAAAAAAGACGAAGCCGAAACCATTAAAGCCAACACCGGTAAATGGAAAGAGGAAATAAAACAGTTAGGTGAGGAGCTTGCTGCCGTAGAGGTTGAGCTGCAGGACAAACTTGTTTTATTGCCCAACTTGCCTCACTCATCAGTACCCAAAGGTTTAACGCCGGAAGAAAACGAAGTGGTACTCGAAAATGGGAGCAAACCAGAATTACCTGCAGGCGCATTACCCCATTGGGAATTAGCTGCCAAGTATAATTTAATCGATTTTGAATTAGGCGTTAAGATTACCGGCGCGGGCTTCCCTGTTTACAAAAATAAAGGCGCCAAACTACAACGCGCACTAATAAACTTTTTTATTGACGAGGCCGAGAAAGCCGGTTACAGCGAAGTGAGCGTACCGCTTATGGTTAATGAGGCATCGGGCTTTGGCACCGGCCAACTACCTGACAAAGAAGGGCAGATGTATTTTGTAGGTGAGGATAAGTTATTTTTGATACCAACTGCAGAGGTACCTGTTACCAACATATTTCGTGATGTGATATTGAAAGGTGAGGAATTGCCTGTAAAGCACTGCGGGCATACCCCATGCTTCCGTCGTGAGGCTGGTTCATACGGTGCGCATGTGCGTGGACTAAACCGTTTGCACCAGTTTGATAAAGTGGAGATTGTGCAGGTAGTGCACCCTGATAATTCATACGATGTGTTGGAAGGCATGAGTGCACACGTGCAGGGCTTGTTACAAAAGTTGGGCTTGCCGTACCGTGTTTTGCGCCTTTGTGGCGGCGACATGGGTTTTGCAAGCGCACTAACCTACGATATGGAAACCTGGAGCGCAGCACAACAACGCTGGTTGGAGGTATCATCAGTATCCAACTTCGAAACGTTTCAAAGCAATAGACTAAAACTTCGTTTCCGCAATGCGGAAGGTAAAACGCAATTGGCCCATACGCTCAACGGTAGCGCCCTGGCCCTGCCGCGCATTGTGGCTACCTTGTTAGAGAACAACCAAACTGAAAAAGGTATCAAAATCCCCGACGTTTTGGTGCCTTATACTAAGTTTGAGTGGATTGATTAAGATTGGGATCAGCGCACGATTAACCGCGTCATTGCGAGGAGCGCAGCGACGTGGCAATCTCATCGCCGGCCATATAAACGCGACGAGATTGCCACGCTAACGCTCGCAATGACATGGTTCAAATGAAGAAAGCCCGGCATATCGGGCTTTCTTCATTTGAATCAGTATGGGTTACATTCCCTTTAGTATTGCATCATAAATAGCATCCTGTATGCGCGGGCGAATATTCATGCTGCCTAATTTGTTGCCAACGTTTGGATATACACGGTTGGATAAGAATACATACACCAGGTTATATTTCGGGTCGACCCAAACGCAGGTACCGGTAAAACCGGTGTGGCCGTAGGTTTGGTCTGATGCAAGTTTCGATGGGTAATGCCTGTCGGCTATCGGGTCCCAGCGATCAAAACCGTAGCCGCGACGGCTTATCGGCGATTGCTTGGCTGTCCACATGTTAACCGTTTCGGGCTTGATGTATTGTACGCCACCATAAGTACCGCGGTTAAGCATCATCTGATAAAGTATCGCAATATCATTTGCGCTGGCAAACAAGCCGGCGTGGCCGGCAACGCCACCCATAAGGGCTGCAGTTGGGTCGTGCACGTAACCATCAATTAAAGCTTTGCGATCCTTAACATCATTTTCTGTAGGCGGGATACGATCAACCGGGAAACGGTAAAGCGGCAAGAAGCCGGCAGTTTGCATACCAAGCGGGTTATAAAACTTTTGCTGTACGTAAACATTAAGCGGTGTTGAGGTAATAGCCTCGGCAATTTGCTGCAGAAACAGCATACCTACATCGCTGTAAACGTACTGGCCGCGGGTTTTAACAGCAGATCGTAGCATGGCCTGCAGCATTACGTCATCAAAATAGTTTTTGCGCAGGTAATATCCCTGGTTTACCTTGGTCGGAAATGCGGCAGACGAATCTACACTATGGTCCGACGGCTTTACTACCTCAAAGGTAGATATATCGGGTATCAACCCGGCCTGGTGCATCAGCAACTCACTTACCTTCAAAGTTTTTTTGTTGGTATTGCGGGTCATGCTCATATATGTACCCAATGTAGAATCAAGATTGAGCCGTTGCTGATCGTATAATTGCATCAGCTCCATCGTAGTGGCCGAGATTTTGGTCATCGATGCCACATCGTAGATATCGGTTATCTTGTTTTGGATCTGGTTATTGTATTCGTGATAGCCGTATGCCTTGTTGTATATAACTTTGCCATCTTTTGCAACTAAAACTACGCAGCCCGGCGTAGCACGGTTGGTAATAGCTTCGGCTGCTATCTTGTCTATTTCCTTGAGGTTGTCACTATTGATACCGGCATCTTCGGGCACAGTGTACTGCAAACGCGTTTTACTTGTAGTAAAACCGGTATTGGCTACATATTTACCAGTGTAAGTTTTGTTAAGCTTTTGGGTAACAGCTACACCGCCAAAAATTGCCTGTGCGCTAAACATAGCGGATACAGGAGACAGGCGCGACGACCAGATAATGGGGGCTGTGACGTTATCAAGCTGCCTCAAAAAAGTACTGTTGCCCAGGTACGATACTACAACATCTTTCACCTTATTGGTTTCGTTTATAAAACCTATGATCTGATGGTTATTAATCTCTGCGTCTGTTAATTGGACAACAAGTGTGTTGTAAAACTTGGTATCCTGCGCCAGCATATCAAATGGCTTTACGCCCATGTATTCGCTACCGTTAAAAGATTGTATTTTGGCGTACTTATTAAGCAGGCTATCAAAAGCTGTAGCGTAAACCGATGAAAAGTGAATGCTGGCTACCTTATTATTATCAAGATTGCGCAACGGCACAATACCTTTTTCGTTATTAAATAAAAATGTTTCCTGCTCGGCAGATTTTGCTTCCTGTACATAGGCTTTACCTGTAAATACGAATGGTGGCTGTTGCGCGCAAGCCGAATTAACTAATATAAATCCCAACAAAAGCAGGCTGTAGCAGCCCCGCTTATTTCTTTTCATAAACCTTAGCACCATTTATATATGTTTTTATCACTTTAACATTTGGCAGTTCGCTGCCTTTAGCTTTCATTATATCTTTATCCAATATTACAAAGTCGGCGTATTTGCCTGTCTCAATGCTGCCTTTCTCAGTTTCCTCAAAGTTGGCCTTGGCAGCCCAAATGGTCATGCCTTTTAAAGCCTCGGTACGGGTAAGTGCGTTCTCCATCTGGAAGCCACCCTGTGGGTTGCCTTTTAAATCTTTACGCTCTACAGCGGCATAAAATGTATATAGCGGGTTGATGTTTTCTACAGGGAAATCTGTACCCAGCGCAATCCAACCGTTTTGTTGCATTAATTGTTTGTAGGCATATGCCGTTTTAAGCCTGTCGGCACCAAGGCGTTTCACCGCCCAACTCATGTCGGATGTGGCATGCGTAGGTTGTACAGATGGGATAACGTTGTTTTCGCCAAAGTATTTGATATCGTCGGGCGATACCACCTGCGCATGTTCTATCCGCCAGCGCTTGTTGTTTTTGCCCTTAAGCGCATCGGCATAAATTTTTAACATAACGCGGTTTGCCGAGTCGCCAATGGCATGCGTACACATCTGGAAACCTTTGGCAGCTATTTTTTTGGCTACCTCTTCAAAATGTGTTTTTTGGCTCAGTAAAAACCCGTTCCAGTTTTTTTGGTCGGCATAGGGTTTAAGCAAACATGCCCCGCGCGATCCCAGCGCACCATCTGCATAAACTTTAAATGCCCGTACATTTAGGCTCGGCGTTTTGTAAACACCTCGTTTAAACAAGTAGTCGTAGTTTTCCTGCTGATCGGCCAGCATCAGGTACATGCGCATTTTAAGGTCGCCCTTGTGTTGCAGTGCAGCAATGGTGCTTACCATGGTATAAGGCAGGCCGCAATCATCAACCGTAGTTAAGCCAACTTCAAAGCAATTGCGTTGCGCATCAAGCAACGCAGCCTGAATAATCTGCTCGGTAGGAGCAGGTATCTTGCGGGTAACAATACCAACGGCATTATCAATCAATATACCGGTAAGTTTTCCGTTTACTGTTTCAATACTGCCGCCAATTATAGTTTGGCCGGGGGTAATACCTGCTATGTTGAGCGCTGCCTGGTTTGCTATAGCAGCATGCCCGTCTATACGGCTCAAAATAACCGGGCGCACCGGGAACAATGAGTCGAGCTTTGCTTTATTAGGGAATGATTTTTCGGTCCATTGATTTTGGTCCCATCCGTTACCAATTATCCAGCTTTCGGTGTGCGTGCGCGAGTATGAGTTTACCGTATCTAAAACGGCTTCCCAGCTTTTTGTACCAGCAAGCTTAACTTCCTGCAGGCCCATGCCGTATTCATAAAAGTGTGCGTGCGCATCTATAAACCCCGGGTAAACAGCTTTTCCACCGGCATCAACAACTTCACGGGCCAGGTATTTTTTCTCAATGGTATCTATATTCCCAACAGATATGATTTTGCCGCCGCTTACCACAAAGGCATTTGCCGTTGTGAAATTGCTGTCGACCGTGTAAACCACCGCATTTTTAACCAGTAGGTCGGCGTTATATTCTTTTTTCTTACAGGCTGCTGTTAGTAGTAACAACAAAGGCCATAATTTCTTCATATGTTTTTACAGGCGGGGGTAGATGTGATAAATAGTATATACAAGGATGTAAAGATAAAGTTATGGGCGTAAAAAAATATTTCCTTTTGGCATAACTCACTAATAGCCCTTTTTGCGGTTTTATGAGCCATTTTTAAAAGCATGCTTATATCTGCCCTGTCTCATAAACGCAACTATACGGGCGCTGAACAATAAAGTTATGCAATCAAATAATTAATTTAGCAACTTTAATTTGATACGCCTTGACAGGCGCAGAGGGGAACTTTAATGCCAGACATAATTCAGCTTTTACCGGATGCCGTAGCCAACCAGATAGCCGCAGGCGAAGTTGTGCAAAGGCCGGCATCGGCGGTAAAAGAATTGGTGGAGAACGCAATAGATGCCGGTGCCGACAAGATACAATTGATACTTAAAGACGCCGGTAAAGCACTTATACAGGTAATTGACAATGGCTGCGGTATGAGCGTTACCGACGCACGCATGTGCTTTGAGCGCCACGCAACATCAAAGATCCGGAAGGCCGACGATCTGTTCGCTATACGTACAATGGGCTTCAGGGGTGAAGCCATGGCATCAATCGCGGCTATTGCACAGGTTGAGTTAAAAACCCGCCGCCACGAAGATGAGTTAGGTACCTGTATCCTTATCGAAGGATCTGAAGTGTTGAGCCAGGAGGCATGTTCGGCACCAACTGGTACATCTATCTCAATCAAAAACCTTTTTTATAACACACCTGCCCGCCGTAACTTTTTAAAAAGCAACCCGGTGGAGATGCGCCATATTATTGACGAATTTCAGCGTGTGGCGCTGGCTAACCCGCAAATATTTTTTACGCTGCACCATGATGGGCAGGAGGTTTACCACCTGCCTTCGGCATCGCTTAAGCAGCGTATTGTGCACCTGTTGGGCAATAACTATAACCAGCGCTTGGTGCCGGTGGAGGAAGATACCACCATCATTAATCTGCGTGGTTTTGTAGGCAAGCCTGAGTTTGCACGCCGAACCAGGGGCGAGCAATTCTTTTTCGTAAACAATCGTTTCATCAAAGATGCTTACCTTAACCATGCGGTGCTAACGGCTTTCGAAGAACTACTGCCCGACGAAACCTACCCGCTGTATGTGCTTTTTATCGATATCGACCCGAGCAAGATAGATATCAACGTACATCCTACAAAAACGGAGATCAAATACCAGGACGAGAAGTCAATTTATGCGATTATCCGTTCGGCGGTAAAACGCTCGTTGGGTAAGTACAATATCACGCCAACACTTGATTTTGACCAGGAGAACAGTATAGGGCACCTGATAACGCACAAACCTTTCGAAGAAATTGTGCAACCCTCTATTGCCTTCAATCCCGATTTTAACCCATTTTCTAACGAGAAAAAGGCCGATAGGGAAATACCCTTTTTACGTGATGCCAACCCGGGTGGTCATCGGTCGGCTATTCCCCGTAATTGGGACACGCTTTATGAGATAGCTAAAAAGGAAGAAACGCTGCAACACGAGATACATACTGAGAAATCTATACCAGTTGACGAACAGGAGATAACCAAAAGCAGCGAACGCCAATTTTTCCAGATCCATAACCGTTATATTATGTCGCAGATAAAATCGGGCTTTATGCTGATAAGCCAGCAGGCTGCGCATGAGCGGATATTATATGAACGGTTTTTACTGCAATTGCAAAACCATAGCGGTATTAGCCAGCAAAGCCTGTTTCCGCAATCTGTCACGTTAAATAGCAGCGATTTTGAGCTTTTGCGCCAGTTATTGCCGGACATTCGCGCCCTAGGTTTTGACATACGCGAGTTTGGCCGCAACACGGTAGTAGTTGAGGGCATACCGGCAGATATAGGCAACGCCAATGAGCATGAATTGCTTGAGCATTTATTGGAAGGCTTTAAAAACAACCTCGAGATTTTAAAGTTAGATAAGCGTGATAACCTTGCCCGTTCTTTGGCGCGTAATGCTGCCATTAAAGTAGGCACCAAACTATCGTTAGAAGAAATGAACCAGCTGGTTGACCAGCTTTTTGCCTGCCAGATGCCAAACCTTGCCCTTAACGGCAAACCCGTTATAAGTACCGTGACGCTGGCCGAACTGGCCGAACGTTTTGAAAAATAGCTTTTAAGCTTAAAAGAATTATATTTAACCTATGCAGTCGCCATTTGCCAATACCCCGCCCGTTGTTAAAAATTTACTTATAATCAATATCATCTTTTTTATAGCAACGTTTGCTTTAGAGCGTATAGTTAATTTAACCGTACTGCTGGCGGCCTACTATCCGGCTTCGCCATTATTTAAGCCATGGCAGCCCATAACTTACATGTTTATGCATGGCGGCATAGCGCATATATTCTTTAATATGTTTGCGCTGTTTTCTTTCGGGCCTTTACTGGAGTACACTTTGGGTTCAAAACGCTTTTTCAATTACTATTTCATAACCGGGCTTGGTGGTTACGTGTTATACATGGCCGTACAGGCTTTGCAAATACATGCTATAGCAGGTTCATACACCATTCCGAATCCTGGCGTGGAAGCATCATACTTCAACTACGGTGGCCCAGCCAATGCACAGGCACTTTACGCGCTCTACAATTTCCCTATGCTGGGTGCATCGGGTTCTATATTTGGCTTGCTGGTTGCCTTTGGCGTACTGTTCCCAAATCTGGAAATGATGGTTATGTTTATACCAGTACCCATCAAGGCAAAATACTTTGTAATAGGTTACGTGGCTATAGAATTATTCTCGGGCGTGGGCCGTTTCTCTGGCGATAATGTGGCACACTTTGCGCACCTTGGCGGGGCATTGTTCGGCTTTTTGTTAATTAAGCTTTGGGGGGTTAAAAAGCCAAACAATTTTTATTAGCAATGGTAGTTAAATGATAAATAATATTTCATAGACACACAGGCCATGAGTACCATTTGGCAAAATATTCAATACAAAATATCAAAGTCTGATAGTCGTATTAATACGCTTATTGGCATCAATGTAATTGTTTTCCTGCTGATAAATGTTTCGTCAGTAGTTGAGCAATTGTTTACAGGTTTTGGCGGCAGCGTAATAGATAGTTACGCTAATGACTTTCTGCTACTGCCGGCCTATCTACCCAAACTTTTATACCGTTTCTGGACACCCTTCACCTATATGTTTATGCACGCCGGCGTGCTGCATATATTATTCAATATGCTTTGGCTTTACTGGATGGGCCAAATCTTTGAAGAATACCTTGGCAACAAGCGTACAGTGGGCCTTTACCTTATGGGCGGTTTAGCCGGGGGCATACTGTTCATAGCGGCATACAATCTTATACCTGCGTTTACAAACAGCAATTCAGCTGCAGGGGCAACGGTAGTAGGTGCATCGGCAAGTGTAATGGCTATTGTAATTGCAACGGCAACCCTGCTGCCCGACTATGCCATTCAACTATTTTTATTTGGTCCTGTAAAACTTAAATGGCTTGCTATATTTTTAGTAGTGTTTGATTTTTTAATGATTGCAGGCTCCAACCCTGGCGGCGAAATTGCGCACCTGGGCGGAGCTTTAATGGGATTTGCCTATATTAGGCAACTGCAAAAGGGGAGCGACTGGGTAACATCTGCCGGTAAAATATTTAAAAAGAAACAGCCTGCCATGAAGGTTGTATCGCGCAATTCCCCGCAAAAGAAATCATCGGGCAAGCCAGGGCAGGAAGAGGTAGATCGTATTTTAGATAAAATTTCCAGCTCGGGTTACGATAGTTTAAGCAAACAAGAAAAAGATACCCTTTTCAGGGCAAGCAACAGTAATGAAAGTTAATAACAAACGCTTACCGTTAATTGATAAAATTTTCCTGTTTTTCACTTGCGCGTTAGGTTTAGGTTTACTGTTAAGTTATTTAGCTCCTGTTGTAGATCCGGCAAAGTTTTGGCTGTTCGCTTTCTTTGGTTTAGCATTTCCAATTTTACTGGTTGCCAATTTGGTGATGGTGGCCTACTGGTTAATCAGGCAAAGATGGCATGTGCTGCTACCGGTGATATGCATTTTAGCAGGCTGGAACGTGCTGCTTAATAATGTTGGCATACGCCCACCAAGTGGTGCCAGCTACCCGCCTGAGGTTAATATGGTATCGTTAATGACGTATAACGTTCATAATTTTAAACCATGGGGTTATGATAACGACCCAAATACCAAGCACCAGTTTTTGAAACTGATTGAGGAGCAGCAGCCGGGTGTGTTTTGCGCACAGGAGTTTTACACTAAAACGCGCGGCCAATATGATATGATCGATTCCATAAAGGCCGTACTGCATGCCGATGATTATTATTATGAACCTTTTGAGTCGGTAGAGGGTGAATCGGCAGGCATGGCAATTTTTTCGAAGTACCCTATTGTAGCTCATGGCATGGTGCAGCTAAATAAGCTCAGTAGCGGCAACCAAAGCATTTATGCCGACATAAAAAAGGATGGAAAAATATTCAGGATTTATAACGTCCACCTGCAGTCGGTTGGTTTTAAGCCGCCCAATTACGCTTATCTCGAAGGCGTAACCAAGCATTTTAAGGTGAATTACACAGGTACAAAAGATGTTTTTATAAAGCTGCGAAAAGCATTTATAAAGCGCAGCGCACAGGTTAAAATAGTAAAGGCTCATGCCGCAAAATGCCCCTATCCGTATATTTTTTGTGGCGACTTTAATGACACGCCTGCATCTTTTGCGGTTAATTATATGAGCAAGGGCATGAAAAACGCTTTCAGGGAAAAAGGCGGTGGCCTAAGCCGTACGTATAACGGCGCTTTCCCCAATTACCAAATTGATTTTGTGATGGCAAGCCAGCAAATTAATGTAGGTAGCTATCAGGTGCTGGTGCGCAAACTATCCGATCATTTCCCGGTTGTAACAGAGCTTTTATTAAACCCTTCAAAATGATTGTGCTGTCAGTCTGTTTAATTTGCCGATGTTGTGCCACCTTGCCAAAATGCCGTTGAGCTTGTGCCTGACAGAGCAAAACTTGCACTTCGCCCCCCGTTTTAAACAGTCATACAAACGTAGGCATTTATATAAACCAATATATCCTTTCAGCTTCAAATCTAAAAAATCGTAAGTTTGTCCGCATGGAACAAAAACTATTTGTTTACAATACTTTAACCCGTTCTAAAGAAGAATTTAAGCCGCTAGAAGCGCCCCATGTAGGCATGTATGTTTGCGGCCCAACAGTATATAGTGATGTGCACTTAGGCAACTGCCGCACGTTTATTTCTTTCGACTTGATTTTCCGTTACCTTAACCACTTAGGTTATAAGGTGCGTTATGTGCGTAATATTACAGATGCCGGCCACCTTGAGGGCGATGCCGACGACGGAGAAGATAAAATATCAAAAAAAGCTAAGCTGGCTCAATTAGAGCCGATGGAAATTGTACAGAAGTACACAGTTGATTTCCATAAAGTGATGGAGATATTTAACGCCTTGCCACCAAGCATTGAGCCTACCGCTACCGGCCACATCATCGAGCAAATTGAGCTGGTAAAGGATATCATGGCACGAGGGCTTGCTTATGAGGTTGATGGCTCTGTTTACTTTGATGTGGAGAAATACAGCCAGACAGAAGATTACGGCATGCTTAACGGCCGCAAGCTGGAGGATATGCTTAACAATACCCGTAGCCTTGGCGGCCAGGACGACAAACATGGCAAGCTTGATTTTGCGCTGTGGATAAAAGCCAAGCCCGAGCACCTGATGCAATGGCCATCGCCCTGGGGCATGGGTTTCCCGGGCTGGCACCTCGAGTGCTCGGCCATGAGTAATAAATATCTTGGTCACCAGTTTGATATACATGGCGGCGGTATCGACCTGATGCCAACGCATCATACTAATGAAATTGCCCAAAACATAGCAAGTTGCGGTAAGGTGCCTGCTAATTATTGGCTGCATACCAATATGCTTACTATTAACGGGCAAAAAATGTCGAAATCATTAGGCAACAGCTTTTTGCCGCATGAGCTGTTTTTAGGCACCCATCCGTTGCTTAAAAAGGGCTATAGCCCAATGGTGGTACGTTTCTTTTTTATGCAGGCAAGCTACCGCAGTACAATCGATTTTTCGAACGATGCTATTGAGGCTGCAGAAAGTTTTTACAAGAAATTGTCAGAATCTGCTAAAAAATTAGCCGCGCTCGAACAAAAGGAAACAACGGCTGTTGATGCCGAAGTTGATGCAGCAATCAATACATTTTGTGATGATTGCTATCGTGGAATGAATGACAATTTTAATTCGCCCAAAACGTTAGAGGCATTAAATAATCTGTCTAAGTGGATCAACACATTTACTGTGGGCACACGGAAAGCCGGTGAGGTTTCTGCTGATACCTTTGCCAGGATGAAGAAAACTTACAACGATTTCTTTTTCGATGTTTTAGGTTTGAAACAGGAAGACGCAAGCGGCGGCGATACCGATCAGTTGCTGGAACTTATCATAAAGTTACGTAACGAAGCCAAGGCAAATAAAGATTACGCTACGTCTGACAAGATCCGCGAGGGGCTGAAAAATGCAGGCTTCCAATTGAATGACAGCAAGCAGGGTACCACAGATTGGGTACGAATATAATACTGAAAGAAACATGCCGGTAGGGCAGCCGGCGCATTACATAATGATATTGCCCGCTTAAATCTACGCACTATACAAATGAAAAAACTAATATTTTCAGCTATCATCGCTTCCGCACTAACGTCGGCTGCATTTGCACAAAACAAACAGGTAACGGTTGACCAGGTAGTAAAGGCCGAGCAAAACTTTGACAACATAGTTCAAAAGAAAGGTATGAAGGCTGGTTTTCTGGCTGTAGCCGACTATGAAGGAATCGTATTTAAACCACAGCCGGTTAAAATAACTGAGTTTTATGGATCAATCGATAAGCAACCAGGCAAGCTGATTGCCGAGCCTAAGTTTGCCCGCATATCAGCTAACGGTGATTTGGGTTTTACTGCCGGCCCATACGTTTACCAAAACGGTAAAACTGATGACGATAAAGTATTTGGCCAGTATGTTTCCATATGGCGCCTGGACACCGAGAACAAGTGGAAATTGCTTATAAACGTTGGTATGCCGCACCCGGAGCCCGAAGGCGAAATGCAAACTGATTTTAAAGAGCCTGACTTGAGCAAACAAAAAGCGGCAAGTAAAGACCCTTTCGCCGGTAAAAATATTATTGTGGGTACCGATAACCTGCTTAACAAAGCCCTTGCAACATACCCTGCGTTGGCTGCTTACAAAGAGTTTTTAAGCCCAGAGGCGCACTTTTACTTTCCTGGTTTTGAGCCTATAGTTGGCCCGGACAAGATCATGAAATTCCTGGACAACGAGGGTGTAAGCATTAGTGCCGAAACTATCAATGCAGGCCGCTCAAGCAGTGCCGACCTTGCTTATAGTTATGGTAAAGCCCGCATCAAAAAAGGCAACATCGTTAACAACTACAACTATGTGCGTATTTGGGAAATAGGTGCCGACCACAAATGGAACCTGTTGGTTGAGATCTTCTCTACAGTTGAATAAAACAAAAAAGCAGCTGTTTAATACAGCTGCTCTATAATATCATTCGCGCTGAGGCCCTCTGCCTCGGCGTGATAACTTCTCACAATACGGTGGCTCAATATTGGTTTAGCCACTGCCTGCACATCCTCAATATCCGGCGAATACTTACCGTTTAGTACAGCGTGGCACTTCGCTCCTAATACTAAAAATTGTGATGCCCTTGGCCCTGCGCCCCAGTTAAGGAGGCGTTTTACCTGTGGGGTAGCAAACTCGCTGCCGGGCCTTGTTTTAGCCACCAATTTTACAGCATACTCCAGTACATTATCGGCCACCGGGATGTTGCGCACCAATTGCTGGAAATAAACTATCTGCTCGGCGTTTAAAACCTTTTTAACATCAGCACTGCTTGTGCCTGTAGTGTTTTTTACCACCTGCAATTCTTCTTTAAATGAAGGGTAGCTCAATGCCACGTTAAACATAAAGCGATCAAGCTGTGCTTCCGGTAGCGGGTATGTGCCTTCCTGCTCGATTGGGTTTTGCGTAGCCAATACAAAAAATGGCTTAGCCAGTTTGTGTGTAAGCCCTGCGGCGGTTACCGCTTTTTCCTGCATAGCCTCTAAAAGTGCAGCCTGGGTTTTTGGTGGGGTACGGTTAATTTCATCGGCCAGGATGATGTTTGAAAAAACAGGGCCGGGTATAAATTTAAAGTTACGGTCCTCGCCCAAAATCTCCGCTCCGATAATGTCGGTCGGCATCAGGTCGGGGGTAAATTGTATGCGCTTAAAATCAAGATCCAGCACCTGGGCAACAGTTTGCACCAGCAAAGTTTTGGCAAGGCCGGGAACGCCTACTAACAGGCAATGTCCGTTGCTAAAAATAGAAATCAGCACATATTTAATCACTTCATCCTGCCCGATGATGACTTTGCCAATTTCCCCGCGTATTTGCCGGTAAGCCGCCCTTAAAGCATCGGCGGCTTCAACTTCAGAGCTGTATTGCATAGGCTTTATTGGGCCGGTGTGGCTTGTGCTGTTACTTTAGGTGTGATCCAGTTTTTAAGTACTTCACAGTCCCTGTATTCAGGATCAATCTCTATAAAAGTTTCCTTGCGGCGTTTGTCAAACCAGTCAGACACGGTTTTGGTCAACTTCATATCCATTGCCTTTTCCTTTAACCTTGCAAAATCCTGTTCAAGGTTGGCTTTGTGCGCATCATTTACAGATTTTAGGTAAAGTATCCTGTATGTTTTTTTACCGGTTTGCTGATCGGTATATAAAATTGGTTTGGCAAGATGTCCCACTTTCATGGTGTCAACAACAAGTGCAACCTGCGGGTCAAGCTTATCGGTAGGTATAAGCGTTGTGCGTGTTTGCACATTGTCTGCATTAAGCATCATGCCACCATTGTACTTGGTTTCTTTATCGTCCGAGTAAAATAAGGCTGCACTCGAGAAATCAAACTTAGGCGCTGTTGTAAGCGCGCGGTAAACGCTGTCGGCAGTTTTCTTTGTGCGGTCAAGGCTGGCTTCCGTTATTACAGGTGCAATTAATATGTGGCGGGCATGTACCTGTTCGCCGCGGCGCTCAATAACCTGTAAAAAGTGAAAGCCAAAGTCCGACTCAAACACCGGCGAAATCTCACCTGCCTTAAGTTTAAATGCATTTGCGGTAAACTCCTTCACCATCTGCTGCCTGTCAAAAAAGCCAAGGTCGCCACCTTCGGGGGCCGAACCAGGGTCTTGCGAGTAAAGCCTTGCTAAAGCACCAAAATCTTCGCCTTTCTTTACCCTTTGGCGTAATTCTTCCGCTTTTTCACGGTAAAAAGCTTTTTCTTCTTTACTCAGTTTCGGTTGAAAAACGATCTCGCCAATTTCAACTTCTTTGTTATAGGTTGGGATACTGTCTTTAGAAATGCTTTGAAAGTAATTACGAACATCCTGCGGAGTAGTGTTTACGTTCTCGGTGATTTTACCACGCATACGCTGCGCAATAAGCGACTCCTTAATGTCCGGGCGTATCTCATCTTTGTATTGGATAACCGAACGGCCCAAAAACTGCTCGAGTTTTTCCTGTCCGCCTGCTCTGGCAATAAACGTACGCATACGCCTTTCCACGTCCGCGTCAACTTCTTCGTCTTTTACCTGCACGCTATCAATTACAGCCTGTTGCGCCAGTAACTTTTGTGTAAGCTGCATTTGCAGTAGCTGGCATTTTGCACTCGGGCTTGGCGGTTGGCCGCTTATGATATATTGCGCGTATTGCAGTTCGATGTCTGATTGCAGGATAATACCGCTACCAACTTTTGCAGCAATTTTATCAATAGTTTGGGCCTGGGTAGCCGAGAGCATCAGAGCAGCACTAAAAAACGACAGAAATAATTTCTTCATTGAATTTATAAAATAATAATGCGGACTTTTGTAAAGCCTTTAAAATGCGAATTTCGGTAAAATTTATCAATAATAAGGCATGATAAAACCGGTGTACTAATATGCCTATAATGCCTTAATTGCTTTACTTACTTTTGGTTAAAAAATGTTAAATATGAAAGTTGAAAACCCTAATGCCTACCGCTTTATTATGCCGGATGACATTTACCTGCTACCGCAGGATAGAGGTTTGAAAGCTATGCCCAACACTGCCGAAGAGGTTGCCGAAACTGCACCTGAGGCAGAAGCCATACCAGAACTTCCTAAATCACAACCGCCAACCGTAGCACCAACTCCAGTAGAAACGCCTGCTGCAACGTTTAATTATCTGGGTAGCAACAATAAAAAGTTTTTGATATTGGTAAAATATACCGATGCAGAGTTTATTGCACCGGCACACTTAGCTGCTTTGGAAAGTATGCTTACGCGCAAAGGCTTGGGCCTGGTTGATGTGGCCATACTCAACGTCAATAATTACCCAACATCAGCAATTGCAGATTTCAATGCTTTTTTTGCACCGCAAAAGTTACTGATAATGGGCGATAAGGCGTTGCCTGAAGGTACCCGAAGGCCGCCGGTAAACAAAGTATTTAAATCATCGGCAGGGGATACTTTGTTTAGTGTCGACTTTGAAGAGATGATGCCAAGCAACGAGCTGAAAAAGGCGTTTTGGGAACAGATGAAAAACTTATAACGATGCAGCAATTAGTATTTGCCACAAATAACCGCCATAAACTGGAAGAGGTGCAAGCCCGCATAAACGGTCAAATAAAGCTATTGAGCCTTGATGACATTGGCTGTACCGATGACATTGCAGAAACCGGGCTTACCTTTGCGGAGAACGCATCACTAAAAAGCCACTACATTTTTGATAAATACAAGCTGAACTGTTTTGGTGATGATAGCGGGCTGGAGATAGATGCGCTTAACGGCGAACCGGGCATCTACTCGGCCAGGTATGCCGGCACACATGGTAACCACCAGGCAAATATCGATTTGGTGCTCAAAAAGCTTAAGGGCGTAAAAAACCGCTCGGCCCGGTTTAAAACCTTGATATCATTGCTTTGGGATAACCATGAGCACTTTTTTGAGGGTGTGGTAGAAGGCAATATCCGTACAGAACGCAGCGGCAACGAAGGCTTTGGCTACGACCCTATATTTGAGCCCCTTGGTTACGATGTCACCTTTGCGCAAATGAGCATGGAACAAAAAAACAGCATCAGCCACCGGGGCCGTGCTGTTGATCAACTTATTGCTTTCTTAAATAAATAAGAGCCTACGGCTTTTTAGCAGCAGTGCTATCGGCCTTTGGCTTAATTGCGGGCTGCGATTTTACAGGCAGGCTATCCTTTTGAGTTTTCACGGGTTGAGATTTATTGCCTAAGCTATCCTTGCTTGTTTTAAGCAGTGGCTGCGTTGGCAGTTTGTTTTTTAAAGTATCTGTTGTAGGCTTTTGCGCACCGCCTTTTTGCGGCAACCCATTTGTTGTGCCCGGTTTCTTAACAATAGTCGGCTTTTGTGTTTGCTGATTATACTTGCGGTTGTATGATGGCAATATCGATTCTTTAGATACCGGCCGCTCTTTTGGTTTCCAGATAAAGCCTTTTAAAATCTGCTCATCAGGCCCAAATTTATTCAACGGGCCATACCTGTGTTCGGGCTTGGTTAAGAAGTAAGCCTGCGACGCGCTGTTGTTTTTAAACGAAACCCGCATGCGGCTGCTTAATGATCTTACCATTTCCTTCACAATCCCGCTATCCCTTGCAAAATATATACTCTCGGCATTACCGGTTACATACATGCGGTCGAGCTTGTCATCTTTAAAAAAGCCTCTCATGCGCTTGCCCGCTATCTGGTTAAAATGCGTCGAGTCGGTTTTTTCGATATTTACAATGAAAGATGAAGGATACATGTAAAGGTTATTCAGCTTTTTATTCTTCATCTGCAGCGCAACAGTATCCCCCGAAAGCTGGGAGCCCTGTGTCCATAAAATAGGCTGCACAAACATTGTAACGGTCGAGTCGGCATAACTGTAAAACATTGAGTCTGCCTTGGCCTGCAGGTCAGATTTGAAGAGCTTGGCACTATGATAGGCTATCACAATTCTTATCCGTGCCGTATCTGCCAGGTTAACCTTGCTAAACATAAATACAGGATCCTCAACTTCCTGTTCAACACGTTTGGCTTTTTTCTGTCCTTTGGCTGCGGTAGTGTCGCCCGGTTTGGAAGCTGCAGTAACAGGCTTCGGTTTGCCAAAAAAGTCACGATGGAGGTAACTGCTGTCGGGGCCTGTGCCGGGGTGCCTCAAAGTTAAAAACTTCGAATTTACTTTTGCAGGCGCCTTGGTGGTTGTCTTGGCTTTTATGCTGGTATCGCGCGTACGAGGCATGCGCGCACGAGCTTGCATTTCTTTCAAAACCTTGTAGGTTACTATTTGGGTTTTTAATGAGTCGGCTGACAGGAATATCGAATCGCGCTTTACCTTTTCCTTGCCGATCGGCTTTACAGGCTCTAAATTACTGGTGAGCTTTTTAACGCTGCTACCTGTGGGTATGGGTAAGCCAGGCATACTCTTTATAACACTTGGCGCAGCTTTGTTAACAGCAGCAGTAGCGCTCTTCTGCGCAGCTTTTATTTGCTCCGGGCTCATGGATTTCAGTACTTTTTTTGCGCTATCTAACTTTGCCGTATCCACCGCCGAAATCTTGAGTGGAACGCCTGACACAGATTTAACCGGCAAAGTGGGCATGTTCTTGAGCGCTTTTTTAGCATCGTTAATTTTACTGGTATCTGCCAGCGAAACATTTGCCGGTATGTTTTGCAATGCTTTAACAGGCATGGTGCCGGCCGGGGGCGCGTCTGCAATTTCCTGCTTTGTATCGGCAGATTTTACCGCATTACTACCACTTTTTTTTGCGAGCTGTGGTTTTGAGGCTACCGAATCCGTTTTTGTGGTGTCCTTTTCTTCGGTTACAATTACAA
Source organism: Mucilaginibacter pallidiroseus (assembly GCF_007846085.1). GTDB lineage: Bacteria > Bacteroidota > Bacteroidia > Sphingobacteriales > Sphingobacteriaceae > Mucilaginibacter > Mucilaginibacter pallidiroseus. The sequence continues at coordinate 259,114 of NZ_VOEJ01000002.1, read as the reverse complement.
CATATGGGTCGCGGGTTACAACGGTAAGTTCCTGCGCTTTGTAATAATTGGCCAGGTCGCCGTAAAGGGTTATGTTTTGCTCCTTATCATGGAATATAACATGCTTTATGGCGCGGCCATAACCTTTTATTTTATCATAAAACAAGCTGTCGCCCTTCAGGCTTTTACTACCCGATTTATAAAGATTGTTTTTACCAAAAAACGCCTGTTCGGTGGCTGTATCGTAAGTGCCGTTTTCGGTATAAAGCGTATCCTTTTTATCCTTTGCATCATAAATGTTTGATGGCCCCAGGAAATAAGCCAGCTTGCTGGCGGCGTTGTAGCGCAGCGTATCTGTTTTAATAAGTGCTTCGGGCGTTACCATTACCACGTTGTATCTGAAGTAGGCATCACGTGTTGAAGTAAAGTAATAGCCGTTTTTGCTTGTGAGGGTGTTGTCTTTATTAATCAATTTACCGCCACCGGTGTAGGTGCCTATTTTGGTGGCTGTGCTGTAAGTTAAATAGTTTGTGGTTAAAATGGCGTCCCTGTCAATCATGCGCACATTATCGGTAAGGGTTGCAATTTTGGTATTGCCGTTATAATTAAGCTTGTCCGAGTAAATGTTTAGGGTGTCGCCTTGTGTGATATGCACGTTGCCGTAGGCATCCATCACGTTCTCTACCTGGTTAAGAAAGGCGCTGTCGGCCTGCATTACCGAGTTTTGGTGCACAAAAGTACCATCGTAAACAATGGCTACATTTTTTCCGTTACGTTGCGTGTAATATATGCTTTTGGACTTTGTAACCCTTATTATGGATTTTTTTTGCCCAAAAGCCGTAAAGCATATTAGCACCAGGAAAAAACTGAACAGATATTTTATCACGATGGCAAAATTAGTTTTTTGCAGGGGTTATTAAATTAATAATTTTGGGTTATGCTCCCTGTTAATCAATTTGTTGATTTTATTGAACAAAACAAGCTTTTTACCAAACAAACCAAAGTGCTTGCTGCCGTAAGCGGCGGTATCGACTCGGTTTTGATGGCTCATTTGCTTAAACAGGCCGGCTACAACTTTGGTATAGCTCATTGCAATTTTATGTTACGTGGTTCCGAAGCCATGGCCGATCAGCAATTTACTGCCAACCTGGCCCGGGAGCTTAACGTTCCGTTTCATACGACCAATTTTGATACCCAGCAATACGCTATTGATAACAAGGTATCTATACAAATGGCAGCGCGCAACTTGCGCTACCAATGGTTTGATGAAATTGCACAAACCGCAGGTTACCACGTGATTGCCCTTGCGCACCACCAAAACGACACAATTGAAACAATATTGTTAAACCTTACTCGCGGGACAGGCATTGCGGGCCTGCACGGTATTTTGCCCATAAACGGCAAATTGGTAAGGCCAATGTTGTTTTTAACCCGTCAACAAATACAGACTACCGTTGAGCAGGATGGTTTAAAATTTGTGGAGGATAGTTCAAACGCATCAATCAAATATGCCCGCAACAAGATCAGGCATAAAGTAGTGCCACTATTGCAGGAGCTCAACCCATCGCTCGAGGATACGTTTGAGCATACGCTGCGCCACTTCAGGGAGTTGGAGATTCTGTTGAATAATACGGTTGATAGCTTGAAACGCGAAATCATAGTGCAAGTTCAGGATGAACTACACATATCGCTTGAGCAGATAAGAAAGCTCAACCCACAGCATTTGTTATTATTTAAGTTATTGCAACCCTACGGATTTGCCGGCAACGTTGTAGATGATATTATATCTGCGCTTGATAAGCACTCGGGGAGGCAGTTTCATGGCATAGGATATACGGCGGTAATTGATCGTGAGGTGCTTATTCTGACGAAGACCAATAAGAATTTAGTCGGTGATTTATTTATAGATGCTGATACTCGCGAAGTAATTTACGGCAATTACAATGTAACCGTATTGCATGACGATAGCGGGCTTATTGTAAAAGGCAACCCAATGGCTGTTTCAATTGATGCAGATAAGTTGATTTATCCGCTTACGTTAAGGCCCTGGCGGCAGGGAGATACCTTCAGGCCGCTGGGCATGAAAACCAGGCAAAAATTAAGCGACTTCTTTATCCACCAAAAGGTGCCATTGCATAAAAAGCATGAATTGCCGTTATTGATAAACGGCAATGGAGACGTTGTATGGGTATGCGGCTATCGGCCCGACGACCGCTATAAAGTTGACAAGAACACTAAAAAAGTTGCTATATTCGAACTAATTAAGATATGAGTAATAACGAAGTATTTTGCGAAAAGCAGTACCTGGGCCGCGAATGGATCCCTATAACCATACGCCTGGTGCTGGCCATGTTTTGCTTTGCTGCTTACCTTTTTACGGATGGCCGCGAACGCAACGGCGATTTGCTGGCTGTTGTTGGCTTTGTTATCATTACCATATCTATCATATTGGGGTTTGTGCGTCACTTTCGCACAAGGGTTATCAATAAAAGTATCTTGCTTGATGGCTTGTGGACAACCCGCCTGGTGAAAATTGACCTCAACAGCATAGTTAAAGCCGAAAAGGGCACTTACAGCCGATACTTTGTGAATAACCCGGTTTACAACCTGCATACCAAAGGTACTATCCGTTTTTATACTGCCGGCAAAGATGCCATCCACCTTACCGACCGCGACGGGTTGCTTTATATTATTGGTTCCCAACACGCAAACGAGTTTTTGCGCGCCATCAAGGAAGAGATGAGTAGAGCGAACTAGTCTACTACTAATGCCGTTGATGGACTCAAAGAAAAGTCAATTAATTAAAATTATTAAAGAGCAAGCTGAGTTGTTCCTGTTAGATGCGGGAGAATTTTTTCCGTTTGGCGCCAGCATTAATGCTGATCATAAAATCGTTCCAAGAGCTGCCTATATAGATGATGATAATGATTGTCCCCCATCATTAGAGTTAATTGAAATGTTAGAAAAAAGTATAGTTACAGATATACAAAGTGGCCGGATAATATTGGGTGTAGTTGCTATTGATGGTCGAATAAAAAAAGACGATCAGATAGTTGATGTGATTGAAATGCGATTTTACGAGTTAGATAAAGTGTACAGGAAGATTTACCAGTACTTTATTTACGATGCTCGGGTTGAATTTACGCTTACTCAATAGATTTAAACGCCTTGTTTAGCGTAAAGCTAATCTCTAATATATTTTAAACTTAAATAACTTGCGGGTCATGCAGATGCATATCAGTATCTTATATCATTGGTTAGCATGCTTGATGGGTTGCTGAAACAAGTCCAGCATGACAGTGAGGATGCCTAAAAATACTTTGTACCCCATTCAATTCAACCTCAGTCATGCCGGTGCATATCGACATCCCACATGCTTAATTAGCCTGCTTGATGAGTTGCGGAAACAAGTTCAGCACGACAGTGAGCATATTGTCTAAATAACAAAGGCCCTGCGTTTCACAGAGCCTTTGTAGTATAAGAACTAATTAATTGATTAATGCGGCCTATAGCTCGCCAGGTCGTTGTATATCTGGCGGAACGAGCTGCGAAGGCCGAGCGTTATCATTGAGGTTTTATCATTAAACTGCGCGTTTTTTTCATTGCGGTAAATGCCGCCAAGTTCTATACGCAGGTTGGTACGCGGGTTAAGTACATAGGCCACTTTACCTTGCAGGTACACCATGTTGGTTGTTAAGCCCTGGCCAATGTTGTTATTATCGCGGTTAACCGGCTCGGTGTAAGGTAAAAATATGTCCTTACCGTTGTTGGCACCGTTATTATCAAGTCCATAACGGCCGTAATCTGCCTCGGCCATAAAGTCAAAGCGTTTGTAACTGTAGTTCAAAATACCCACAACCTCGCGTAAGTTGGCACCCCATGGATGTGCAAGTGGCTCGCTGTTGGCAGAGTAATTAATGATTGATGCTCTTTCCGAAAATGTATATGGCCTTACGGTATTGGTTTCAACCATAAAGTTCAGGTTGTTTACCTTGAACAGGTTTGTGCCCTTTAAGCCCACCTGGTATCCAAATTTGTTGCGTGAGCTGCCCGGGATATTAAAAAACTCTTTGGCCTGAAACTCATCCAACGAAAACTGCCCATAGGCAGTTACCATATCGCTTATTTTATATTTTGTTGTTATACCGATAACAGCATTGTCCGGCGAACCATTAGAAGCCTCAACAGGTCTTAGGAATATGAATGGGTTTACATAATTAAAGTCGAAGCCGTGTTTGTTGCCGGCATCATCCGTATCTGCCCATATTACCGAATCGAAGAAACCAAACGACAGGCGGTTGTTAACGTTCCAATCCAGGTAGTGGAAAACGCCCCATTTTTTACGATCAATAAAATGATCGCTTGTTAAAGCCGGGTCGTTAAAATAGCCCCACATAGACATGTATTTAACATTGCCCACGTTAGCTGTTACCTTAAAAAATGGGTAAGGCGTCGCATAATCTGACAACAACACCGAGCGGTAGCCATCGCCTATAAACGTTTTGTCTCGCCCGGCAGAGAAATTGAAATATTTGTTTGGCGTGTATGATACCGTTCCGGTAATGTATCGCCAGTTATATGAGTTCGGATTATCAACCAAAACCCTGGCCTGTGCCATGCCCGGTATCACGCCAACCTGGTTAACATAAGTTTGTATGTAATCCGGGAAGATACTGTTATTTAAAAAACCGCTAATGTTATAAGATAATTTACTGCCTACGGTACCACCTAATTGTATGCCTAAGGATGACAGGTGAGTTGTTCTGTCATTTGAAAAGTCGCGTCCAATCACAAAATCAGGGAGTATATCACCGTAAAAAGTGTAGCCATTACGCTGTACTTCCGCCGTGTGGCCATAAAAAAATGGCCGTAAAGCAGGATGCTTTGTTGCATACTCTTTATTAACATCCATCAGCGAATCGTAACGGGCGCGCAGTAAAGAGTCGTCAACCAAATACGGTTTCATAGCGGTATGCAGCCGCGTTTTGGTTGAGTAGGCATCAGTATTAAATTTCTGATAAAAATCATAAGAGTACGGCTGGTATACCGATTGGGCTTTTGTTATTCCGCCTGCCAGCAGCAGTACACCTATGCTTAGTAAACTTTTTCTCATATGTAGTTTTTGGCCGAGGCCTTTTATTCAAAATAATTTAATGTTGAGTAGCCGCCTTTACGCAGGTGCTCGTCTTTTTTGGCCAGGCTTAAATCGGCTATAACCATATCGGTAACCAATGCCTGCAAATCATATTTGGGCTGCCAGTTAAGCTTTTGTTTAGCCTTGGTCGGGTCGCCAATTAACAGCTCAACCTCGGTAGGGCGGTAATAAGCCGGGTCAACTTTAACAACCGTTTGGCCGAATTTCAACGCCTCCAGGTTCAGGCCGAACTCACGGGTGCGTTCTTCATCAATATCTATGATTACCCCGCGCTCATTTTCATTTTTCCCGCTATACTCAATCTCGATACCCAGTTCGGCAAAGGCCATGCGCACAAAGTCGCGTACTGTGGTGGTAATGCCTGTAGCTATCACATAATCTTCGGCAACGTCCTGCTGCAGCATAAGCCACATGGCAGCTACGTAATCTTTAGCATGCCCCCAATCGCGCTGAGCCGAAAGGTTACCGAGGTAAAGTGTAGACTGCAAGCCCAAAGCGATTTTTGCCACAGCACGTGTAATTTTGCGGGTAACAAAAGTTTCGCCTCGGATAGGGCTTTCATGATTGAAAAGGATACCGTTGCAGGCATACATACCGTAAGCTTCACGGTAATTTACAATTATCCAGTAGCCATAAAGTTTGGCAACGGCGTATGGCGACCGTGGGTAAAAGGGAGTGGACTCTGACTGCGGAACGGCCTGCACCAAACCATACAGTTCCGATGTGGACGCTTGGTATATACGTGTTTTATTGGTTAATCCTAAAATGCGTATTGCCTCAAGTATTCGTAATACACCAATGCCGTCGGTATTGGCGGTATATTCGGGTGTGTCAAAACTCACTTTAACATGGCTTTGCGCACCCAGGTTATAAATCTCGTCGGGTTGTATTTCCTGCACCAGCCTGATAAGGTTGGTAGAGTCGCTCAGGTCGCCGTAATGTAAATGAAACTTTACACCCTGCTCATGCGGGTCATGATATAAATGATCTATACGGTCGGTATTAAATGACGATGACCGGCGCTTTACGCCATGTACCTCATAACCCTTTTTGAGTAAAAATTCGGCTAAATATGCACCATCCTGCCCGGTAATACCTGTAATCAGCGCTTTTTTCATTGTTCTTATATGGATAAAATCGGGGGATCTTACAATCTACAATATTATCCAAATAAATTGAAAAAGCTTCAGTTTTTTAGATGCCTGCAACTGTGTCTTCTAACTCGCTGTACCATTCTTCGCCATATTTGCGAATAAGCGGGCCCTTTAAAAACTGGTGTACAGATATTTTAAGCTCGTTACCAAAACTGCAAGCCGGGCTACAAATACTCCAGCGGTCGTAGTTTAAAATGTCGAACTCAGGGTATGCCGTTATCCGGATAGGGTATAAGTGGCATGATATGGGCTTTTGCCAGGTAATATCTCCATGCTCGTATGCCTTCTCAATTGCGCATTTGGTGATGCCGTTTTCCCAGGTTACATAAGCGCACTCCTTGTTGGTGTCTACACAAGGTGTGGTATAATCGCCTTCAAAATCGGTAACATGGGTGCCTTCACGTTCAATGGTGGCAATACCTTTGGCGGTCATGTATGGTTTTACCTTCGGGTAGATCTCAGACAGTATGCCCAACTCGTCATGATTAAGCGGCGCACCAGAGTCGCCCTCAAGGCAGCAGGCACCTTTGCATTTTGTTAAATTACAAACAAAGTTTTCCTTTACAACATCTTCATGCAACAGCACGTTGCCAACTTCAATCATCATTGCTTTTATTTTTTTACAGGATTTAGCGGGTATTTTAATCCGCTTGCCTGCGACAGATCCATTACCAAACTACCCACAATTAGCTCCACATGTGCCTTTACAGGGATGCGGTTAGCGTCATCAGTTATCCATAAATACAACTTGCTGTTTTTACGGAATATACGACCGGGGATAATTGTGGGGTTAAATTTAAGACAATTAAACGTACCAAGTCCGCACTTAACCTGTTCTTTTCCCAAATATGTTACGGTGAGCGAGTGGACACCATCCTCGAGAAAGTATCTCAACTCCAGTTTATCATTTATTTTTAGGCCCGATACATCAATATTTCGGGTATAGTAATATGCCGATAAAAAGTCGAACACGTTACCGGTGAAAGGGTACACGCCCTTGTCGGCAGTTATTTTATTAGTCTGGTGGTCAAACGTAACCTTATCGCTATGTTTATAGCCGCCCTCTTTACGGTTTTCGGTGTAGTAGTACGGCTCAAGTGTTTTGGTGTCGATAAAACTTTCGTATTTGTTACGCACATTGAATAGAAAGTTAAAGGTGCCTAAAGTTTTGGCATCGGCAACAATATGCATGGCAGGTTTACCCTCATATTTGTTAGGCGTATTCTCCACCTTGATCACGGCCTCGGCTGCCGAAAAGATGCCGTATTTAAGTTTGTAAGTTATTTGTTCGCCGGGCTGAAATGCGTTATTGGCAGTTTTAGTAACCTCCTGGCTATGCGCCGCCACAGTAAAACAAATAATTGTTGTTAACAGGGCGATAAAGTGTTTCGTCATTTAAAATTATTTAAAACGCATAGACAGTAAGATGCCTAAACAGTTTAATCCTTACGTTTATAAATTGGTACTGTTGAACATGGCTCGCCAAACATGAGGCTTTTGGCCACGGGAGTTAATTTCTTGGTAAGCTCCACATAAGCCGATGTTGGGACATCTATATCGCCGCAGCCTTTTATTACCAGGCGTTGGTCGCGGTACTGTTCTACATCAAGGTTAGCCATCTGTTTTAAAAATAAAACAGTTTCCAATAATTCTGCATCCCCAAAAACAACTTCTTTGGCATAAGGGGCCATACGGTTAGCTAAAAGCATATATGCCCAGGCGGGTACAATGGCATCAGCGGTGCAGGTAACGGCCACATACTTGTCCTGATACTGGCTCCAGTCGTGTCCCTTTACAAACTCGCGGAAATCTTTTTCGCGCAGCATAAGGCCATGAAAAAGGTTATCGGTAATATCATATACAACGCGCTCGCCCGCAACGTAAAACTGGGCAGGGTCTAACGTAACCAGCCCGCTTTGGGCAACTTTATTTATAATGTTTTCCTGTATTTCCATGGTGCCTTAAAATAAAAAATCCGGCAATGCTATAACGCAATTGCCGGATGTAAAATTACTTTAAATTTAGCTTAGTAGAACTTAGCGCGGTTATCTTTTACATTAGCCTTATCTTTCAGGGCGTCAAGTATCAAACCTTCCGAGCGTTGTACCAATGCTTGTGATAGCTGTTGTTTTTCACGAACCGCGTTGGTAAGCTGTGCAGGGTTAACAAAGCTGTCAACAACATACACGTACACACCTGCAGCACCTTCAACCGGTTTTGACAATTTGTTTGGCTGTGAACCAAAGATTGAACCGATAAGTTTGTACTCCGGAACAGAACCTGGAATAACCGGGTTAGCAAACACTATGTTTTGTACAGGCACTACTGTGCTGCCAGCTTTTTGGGCAACCTGGTCAATTGAACCGGCACCGTTTAAAGCAGCATTATACTTTTCGGTTAATTTTTTGCCTTTAGCCATGTTCATAACAGCAGGCTCAATTTGTTTTTTAACGTTATCTAATGATAACTGGCCTTTAGGTTTTACAGCTGTTAAGCGGGCAACTATAAACTGATCGCCGGTTGTGAATACCTGATCAGAAAAATCACCTTGTTCTGCCTTATACGCCCATTTAACAACGTCGCGTGCGTTATCAAGGCCTGGCAATGCTGCTGCAGTAGCAGTTACATCATCAGCTTTTTTAATAGTTAAGCCTGATTTTTTAGCCTGCTCATCAAAATTATCTTTGTTTAGGCTGCTCAGGAAAGATTGAGCCTTGCTGTAAACAGCTGCCTGTGTTTTGCTGCTTGGTTGTAAAGGTTTATCAACCACGGCTACTTTAACCACTTTAGATGAACCTTTTTGACTCTGTACCTCGAAAAGGTGCACGCCAAACTGGGTAGTTACCGTTTTAAGTTCGTTTGGTTTGCTATTAAACACTGCTTCATCAAACGCAGGCACCATGGCGCCACGGCCAAAAGTACCAAGGTCGCCACCTTTCTCGCCAGATTGTTTATCTACAGAGTATATCTTAGCAAGGTCAGCAAATGATTTGCCGCCTGCAATAAGTTTCTTTAATGAATCTGCTTTAGCAACAGCTTTGTCAATACCACCTTCTGTAGCCGGGTTAATCAAGATGTGACGTGCTTTAACAGAGTCTGGTCCAACTTCGCTTGCAACAAGCTTGGCAACCTTGTAGCTTCCATTTGATAGGTAAGGGCCGTAGATGAAGCCTTTTTGAGCACCAAACATAACTGAGTCAAGCGTTGGCTCTAACTGGCCTTTGCGTACAGACGCAATAGGGGCTTTAGTTTCGGCGTTAACCTGTACAAAGAGCGAATCGTTAGTTGAAGCCTTGAAATCAGCAGCAAGTTTTTCTGCAAGCGCTTTCACAGCAGCCGAGTCTTCTTTTGAAGCAGCAGCATTAAAGCTTACGTAGTCGAAATTACGGGTTTCCTGTTTGTTGATAAACTCGTGTTTGTGATCGTTGTAGTAAGCGCTGTAATCACCATCGGTAAGTTTTACCTGGCTGTCTGGTATAGACGCGTATGGTAAAGTTGAGTATTTAAAGTTTACCAGCTTGTTTTTAGCCAGGTAATCATCTTTTGCGTCAAGTGAGTTTACATACAGGCCATTGGTAACCAAAGCCATGTATTTTTGTGATTTGCGGCCTTCAATAACCTGCTTAACAAAGTTGGCCCATTGGTCCATTTGTGCAGCATCAGCTTTACCGCTGTTGATGTATTGTAAAAACTGGTTCAGTTTTGATTTATCAAACTGGCCTTTTTCATCAACAAACTGGCGGGCAATGGCTTGGTCAGGGTTGTTACCTGATATCATTGATTGTATTTCGGCATCGCCTACAACAATACCCAATTTATCCATCTCTTTACCCAAAAGTTGCTGGGTTAATAGCTGGTTCCAGGTAGTTTCCTGCAGGTAGCTGTTTATTTGAGGAGTAAGCTCCTGGCCAGATTGCTGGCGGAACTGCTGTGTAGAAGCATCAAGCCTTTCGTTAAATTCCTGGTAAGAAATGGCTTTACCATTTACTTCGCCCACTTCATTAGCGCTATCTCTGAAAAATGAACTGCCCGACTTTACTACCTCACCAATAATGAAAGCAAAAAGTGCCAATCCAATAACAATTGCGAGAATCTTTCCCATTCGCTCTCGCAAAAAACCCATTATACCCATATAACTTTATAATTTTATATACTCAAAAAAGAGGCGCAAGATACAATTTTTACTAAAATTCTATAGCACAAAATATTGCGTAATTATCTCAGTAAAAAACTATTCGGCCACGCTGTTATCCATGTGAACGATGGCCGTTGCGTTTTCAAACCTGGGGTTGCGAAGTTCCTGGCTGGTGAATTTAGTACCGGTCATTTGTTGGCCATCTGGCTTGGTCATTACTACGGACTGGTTGGAGTAAACTTCTTTGGTTTTTGAGTTCCAGATCAGTTCTTCAGAGCGGTATTTAACTCCTTCAGTGTTGGTTGCTATAACATTATGCCTAAAGACTACCAGGTTTTTATCTTCATAGCGGGTGCATGAATCGGCAATGACATCGCCACCTACCGTCAGGTTTTTATTGTAGAAGATGATTTTTACCCCGTTGGGCATTTGGTCGACAGGTGGCTTTTTTGCGTATTCGTAACGCACAGGCGCCGTTAATACAGCCTTTACATAAGCAGAATCGCTGTATGTAATTCTCACGTTTTTGGTGATAGTGATGGCCTTGGTAGCGTCGGCGGCAGTTACGGCCCGCACCTTGTTCAGGTCATTCTCACAGGCACCAAGTAAAAGTGCGCTGCTTAGTATTGCAGGCAAATATAAACGTGTGTATTTACCCATGTTTAACATTGCAGGTACTATTAATCAAACCTGTATTTCTGGAACCACTTATCATTAAGTGTGAACGAAAGGTGCAGATTTATGTAGTTTTCTTTAACTAGGCCACTTGCTAATGTACCGCGACGCCCAACCTCGGCAGCAAGGTTAATTTTGTAGAAGCTGCTGTTATTGGGGCGCAATGGTAAGCCAAAGCCTATGGTACCTGCGTAACGTTTGATATTAGTGTTATTAACTACCATGTAAGTATCGTCCATGATAAATCCGAGGCGATAATCTACAGATGCCCAATAGTTTGAAAGCGAATTGATGTTTGGCGTAAACTGGCCACCCACGTTTACCGTGCGGCTGTTTCTTAGGCCCCTATTAACACCGTCAACAGTTAGCTCCGACCATTTGCCCATGCTGTAATCTGCACCAATTAAAAACTTACCATCATTTTGGTACGATATACCGAAGTGCTGCATAAGCGGTAATTGTACTTTGCCCTTTGGGTTAGTGCGGTTTACGATACTGTCTGTAGCCAGTCCCGCGTCGCCGTTGCTATCGCTATAATAGTTACTTACAATATAACGGCTTTGTGTATTGAGCTTGGTGTTTGCCGAGCCCGAGTAACCAAAGGTAAGGTGCCTGCGCAGCGAAAAATCTATAGAGTATTGTGCACCAAAGTCATAATTAAAACCATTGATGGCATTGCTTTCTTCAACCCTTGAATTAAGTACACCTAATGAAATGTTTGGTATCTCGGTAGATTGGGTTTCTTTTAAGTTACCAAAGATATAGGATGCATTGGCACCGATTGACAAGTGGCTACCTATACCAAAACCGTAACCAAGGTAAATTTTTGACAAGCCGCCATCGCCTGAGTAAATGTAGTTAACAGCATTTGTATCTGCGGGGAGGCCGGTGCCAAAGTTGTTTAACTTTTGGCGGTAGTTGTAACCCATTTCGGTGTATGGCATTAAACCAAAAGCTAACGCCGAGCGCTTGCTTACCGGGATACCGAATGCAAGGTGGCTCAACCTGAATGAATTGTTTGACTGGCTGTTTTGCCCTGTTTTATTTAGCGTGGTAATACGTGCAAGCAAACCAGCATCAATAACGGTAATACCTATTTTTGAGTATGACGCAGGGTTAGCAGGGTTGATGTTATTAAAAAGGCCAACTGTATTTATAGCTGTTGATATACCACCCATACCAATGTTGGTTGGTAATACTGCCGGGTTATAATCTCCCAGGCCATAGCGCGAGTACGGAGAACTGGTTGTTGCTGTGCTTTGTGCGTTTGCAGTAACCGTAGCTGCAGTAAGTAATACTAATACACCGAACCTTATAAATTTAATCATTATGCTTTTGTATAGCTGCGTTTAATCCTTTGAGAACCAGGTAAGGCTCAATTTTAATATAGGGGGCAAAGATGCTATTTTTCAATAGAGTATCAAAAAAAATACTGTCGCCCCCGTGCAGTATAATGTTGTACTCTTTAGCTGTTTTTATATAGTTTTCAATAAAGCCCTTAAGCTCATATTTTATCCCGTTTTGCACGCCGGATGTAATGGCTGTTCGAGTATCATGCCCGTAAGCTTCGTTAAAGCCCTCGTCTGCACTTAACAGGGGCAAAGCCGCTGTGTAATAATTAACGGCTTTATAACGCATTTTTAGCCCCGGCGATATACTGCCGCCAAAATAATTTGCATCAGCGTCAACATAGTCATAGGTAATGCAGGTGCCGCCGCCAATAACCATATTGTTGTTGCCGGGGTACAGGTGGTGTGCGCCAACTACGGCAGCAAACCTGTCGGCCCCTAATGTTTGTGGTGTTTTATAGTGGTTATTTACGCCGGCAGGTACAAGGCTGTTAAAATAAAGCACATTAAAGCGTGCCTCAAGTATGTGCAGCCAGCTTTGCCTTTCTGTTTTCACAGTGGCAATCACTACCTTTTCAATATTGTAATTTGTTAAAAAGCTGTTTACATCGGCCTGTTCTGCGTCATCGTATTGCTCAACCCTTAACATATGGCCGCCATCAAATATGGCCACCTTTGTAAACGTGTTACCAATATCAATAACCAGGTTTGCCATTAGGCGTTAGCCAGCGATAAAATTGATTCAAATATGGCCAGGCCGTCCTGGTTACCTACCAATGCTTCGGCAGCACGCTCCGGGTGTGGCATAAAGCCAAACACGTTGCGGCCTTCGTTACAAACACCTGCTATGTTCTCTGCCGAACCGTTTGGATTGGCATCGGTAGTGATGTTACCGGCCTCGTCGCAATAGCGGAACAATACCTGATCGTTATCATTAATGGCTTTCAATACATCAGGCTCGGCAAAATAGTTACCCTCGCCATGGGCCAAAGGTATTTTAAGTGCGCGTTGCGGATCAATAGATCGGGTTACCAGCGAGTTGGTGGTTTGTGCCTTTAAATAAATATTGCGGCAAATAAATTTGCGGTTTTCGTTGTGCAGCAGCGCTCCCGGTACCAAACCAGCCTCGGCCAGGATCTGGAAACCATTGCAAATGCCCATTACTTTGCCGCCCTTTGCCGCAAATTGAATAACCTCTTGCATAATAGGCGAGAAGCGGGCAATAGCACCCGAGCGAAGGTAATCGCCGAAGGAAAAGCCTCCCGGCAAAACTATAAACTCAGCACCTTGTAAATCATGGTCTTTATGCCATAACCTTACAACCTGCTGGCCCATTACATTTTCAAGAACGTGGATGATATCTTCATCGCAATTAGAACCCGGAAAAATTACTACGCCAAATTTCATGCTACAAAACTAACATAACCGCCGAAATATGAACGAATGTAAAAGTTAAAAAGTGTTAAACTGAAAGTATATAATGCTGATAAGCAGCAGGAAGTACAAACTTTCGTAGATCCACTTTTTGGTGCCGTTTAAAAAATAGTAGGCAAAAAAGACAGACGCGGGCACTGCACAAAGCAAAAAGTGGTTTAAGTTGAACTGACTCTTCACATAAAAAGACATGCCGGCAATCAGAAAAAGGAAAAATAGCAGTAGGAATGATTTGCGTACCTGCACATAGCTCTTAAGGTAATTTTGCTGCAGTTTATAAAAGTAGAGTATCAACAACAATACCACCGGTACAAGTACCAAATAATTGATATACCTGATGTTGATACTGTTCGGAAATCGCGTGCCTAAAGGTGCCCATATCTTAAAGAAATAGCCCAGGCGATTGCTGAGGTAATAGATAACGGCCAGGAAGAAAAAGACCGTAAGGTAGCCTAAGATGCCCGAAATCCATTCCCGCCAGTTAAAAGGCTTGAAAATAATTAGGGCAATCCAGATGCATAAAAAAAGGTATATGAAAGGCAGATATATTAGCGAGCCAATTGCTACGATTATACCTAAATCATATGCGGTAGATTTGGCATCATCGCTTTTGTAAAGACTCAATAGCTTAAACAGCATCCAAATCACCAAGAAGTTGCAAAACAAAGGAGCGCTTAATACCATGAATGGTGTAAACAATGCCGATAGCGTTACATACATTAGCGCCGGCAAAAATGTTGGCCGGCTAAGCAGGTTATATAAATTTGCAAGATAATTGATGAGCAGGGCCTGTGCCAATACCAGCACGGCCGCCAAAAAGATATTCATACCTGGCGAAAAGGTGTACTCGTACGATGCAGGGATAAGCAGGCGCGCAAATGGCTCAACAAAAACAAACTGGATTTTATCAGGAGCTTGCAGGGCGTAACCAATGCGGGTAATTAACAACAGCACAGCCAGCCATATTACGTTAAGCGGATTATAGACTTTAAAAAGGTTTATCATTTACGGGCTGCTTGTTGCGCGGTAAAATTAGCAGAAAAACCTTTTACAGCGCAATTGATTATTAGCGCGCGTACTGCTTTATCATCGTATCTACAATCTGCGCGGTTTCATCAGGGAAATCAACAACGATCCTTTTATCTTCGGCAAGCCATCCGTTAACACGGTTTAAAAAGTCGCGGCTGATGGAATGAATAACTGATACACCTAATTTGGATGCCGACAGCGCATTACATTGCTGCTCGTACTGGCCGCGCATAGGTATCATCATTACTTTTTTGCCTAAATACAACGCCTCTGCCGGGCCCTCAAAACCACCGCCGGTAAGCAGGCCTGCGCAACTCGCCAGGCTTGTATTAAATGCTTCATTATTTACGGGGAACACCTTTACATTGCCAACGCTGTAAGGCTTTTTGGTACGTTTAGAGAAGACCTGCCATTGGGCATCTCTAGCCTGACCAAGATATTTTAACAGCTTATCATCACTGTAGGCCGGCAGGTAAACAGCGTAGTGGCCCAGGTTACTGGTTTCCATTTTTCGGATATCGCTGCGGATAACGGGCGTATGGATAAAGTCATCGTATCGCTCAAAATGAAAACCAACGTGATGAGTGGTGGGCGAGTAGTACTTAAATATCAGTTCTGCAGCGCTCCACTTGCGGGGGCGCGGTGTGTTTTTTGAAACGAACGAACACTGGTGACTTAACGAAACTGATGGTACCCCCTGAAGTTTGCATGCCCAGGCGCTTACCGGTTCAAAATCGTTTATAATAAGATCGTACTGCTTAAGCGGCAAGCTGCGCATGTCGCGCCAAAGTTGCCGGGTATTCATTATTTTGAAAGTAGCCCATTTATCTACCCCACCATTTTTACCAAATACAAAGCTAAAGCCATGCATTTTGTATTTAAGAGGCTGACTTAGGCTTACCTCGGCTTCGGTACCGCTTACCAAAAGATCTACCTCGCCGTATTGCTGCAACAGGGGAACAATTTCGCGCGCACGGCTTATATGGCCGTTACCTGTACCCTGTATACCAAACAATATTTTCATAGCGAGCAGAAATGACGGGGCAATTTAGCAAACAAATGCGTGTTGCAAATTAAATGCACGTAAATTATAGGTAAAGAGGCGCAAAGGGGATGAAGTGTGTCGGAATTAATTAACTTTATTATGTTATAACTCCTAACCTTTGTTAAAATGATCGAAACGATAATTGGACTTGCTGGATTGCTAATCGCTTGGCTAACGTATAAAAAAACTTATTTAGATAAGCCAAATGAAGAAATTGAGCATTTCGTTACGCAGTTTAAAGCAACTCAGGGAATGTCCGTTAAGGTTAGACAGATGTTAAAACAATATGCTGATGAGAATAAAGCTTATTCATTGGAAATATTCAACGGAATAACTATTCAATCTTATCTGATTATGATGAATGACTCATTTGAAAAAAACCTTCATGATGATCTGTTGAAAAAAACGATTCAACTAAATCCCTCCAAAATTATGCTTGCATCGATGACAAAAAGTTTAGAAGAACAACTCAAAGCCCTTACACAAGTGGAAAGTTTAATTTGGTCGATGAAACTCCATTTGCAAAATCAATCGGAAGGCTTTGGCTACTAATGCGCCTCCTGCCTAAAGCGCTCTAACAGGCTGCGTACATCCATTTTGGCGTCCAGGTCTTCGGCGTCGGTAACATCATCGTCCAAAACTTCCTGGGCGAAATCGGTTGGGTTGTATTTAAAAATATCCCAGTTGCCGTTGTGGTACTCAAGGGCGGTAAGGCTTTCCACCCAGTCGCCGCTGTTAAGGTAGAGCACCGAGCCTGTGTTTTCGGTAGATTTTATTTCCCTTATCTCGGCGTGGTGTATGTGCCCGCAAATAACATAGCTATACTGCTTTTCGACAGCAAGGTCGGCCGCGGTTTGCTCAAACTGGTTAATGAATTTAACGGCATCCTTAAACTTAGCTTTTACCTTTTGCGAAAAGCTCATTTTAGGGCGGCCCA
Organism: Mucilaginibacter pallidiroseus; assembly: GCF_007846085.1. Classification (GTDB taxonomy): domain Bacteria; phylum Bacteroidota; class Bacteroidia; order Sphingobacteriales; family Sphingobacteriaceae; genus Mucilaginibacter; species Mucilaginibacter pallidiroseus. The sequence goes on along the minus strand of NZ_VOEJ01000002.1, from coordinate 242,222 downwards.
TAGCGGTGAGCAGCCAGTTGGTTAGGCTGTTGATGAGTATCAATGTATCATAACCTATGGCGCCTAATTTGGCCAGCCATTTGGAGTGCTGCATGGTAACATCAAATACGTCACCATGAAAAATCCAGGCCTTTTTGCCATCAATGTTGAGCACAACTTTGTTAAGCAGTTGAAACGAGCCCAGGTTAAGATCGGTAAACTTGCGTAGCATTTCATCATGGTTGCCGGTAAGGTAGTAAACAGGAACGCCTTCGGTAACAAACTTGAGTATACGGCGCACCACCTTCATGTGGCTTTCGGGCCAGTATGATTTGCTGAACTGCCAAATGTCGATAATATCGCCATTCAGGATCAGCATTTTTGGCTTGATGGATTTAAGGTATTTTAAAAGTTCTTTGGCGTGGCAGCCATAAGTGCCCAGGTGGACATCAGATATGATTACTATATCTACTTCGCGTTTTGCCATTAATTTATTGGCGGTACATCCGGTCTAAATAAAAAACAAATGTTGGTTACATGGCAAGGCCACAGGGTTTTAGTACAACTGTTATTCGTCGTCCTCTTCCTCGTTAACCCGAAGCTCATAGGGGCTTAAATAAAATACGCCCAACAGCACCAGTAAACCAACTACAAACAAGTAAGTAAATTCGAAATTCATCTTGTATTGTTTTTACAAAGGTCTAACAATTAAATTATTATACCGTTAAGACACTGTTAAATGTAAAAGGTTACCGGCCTGATGAAAAATTATTTTTTATCCTGTCCAACTGATCAAGATGGTGCAGCAGATGCACCCGTATAAACTTGTACCATTGCGGCGCGGTTAACATGCCCAGACGGGGGTGTTTGTATTTAATTTTTGGTGATGCATCTTTTACGAGCGGGGCAATGGTATCCATCCGCTTGCGGGTTTTGATGATGAGGTTTTTAGCCTCCTCGATAGATATTTTACCGGTTGGGTTTATGCCGGTCATATTTTCGGGCGCGGTAACCTTTATTGGCGGGATTTTGCCTGTGAGCATTGTATAATATCCCCAAAAGTTAAGGCCGCCTTTTGTTGGCTCGGCCACATTATGTGCGCACCGTTCAAGCGCAATGCCCGAGCTAAGCGTAGCCTTCATAATGTGCTCGTAAACTTCGGCAAGGCTCCAGCCACCCATTGGCGGCGTTTTGGTAAACTGCTCATCCGTAAAGCTATCCAGCTGTGCGCGGTAATTGCTCAGGGCATCATCAATAAGGCGGCGCTCTTTACCCAGGTTCATAATATTAAAGTTAGTTCTTTTAAATGAGCAATTTGCTTCGGTACATCAGCAGGTTTTTCAAGGCCTATCGGGTTAAAATAAATGGCATCCATACCATATCCCAGTGCACCGCGAATGTCGGCCTCAATACTGTCGCCTATCATAACGCTTTCATCTGCTTTGGCATTGGCGGCGTTTACCGCATATTCAAAAATGGCCGGGTCGGGCTTATTTACACCAACTATTTCAGATATAATTATCTGGTCGAAATATCTATCAATTCCTGTATTACTAACCTTAGTTTCTACCGACTCTTTAAACCCGTTGGAAATAAGGTGCAGCGTGTATTTACCCTGCAAATAGCTTAGCGTTTCATGCGCATGCGGAAACAGGTTGGTTTTATACGGCCCGAGCCTTACATAATCATCCTCGAATGCGTCAGGCACAAGATCGGGCAGTACGCCCATTTCTAAAAAGGTTTTTCTGAAACGGGTTCCGCGCAGGGTTTCTTTACTAATTTTACCCAAGTGATAATCTGCCCAAAGCTGATGGTTATTGCGGGTGTAACTTTCAATAAAATCTGCACATGATACAATGCCTATGTCACCAAGATTATAAGTACAGTAAAGTTCGTTAAGCGTTTCCTCCGCGTTTTTATCAAAGTCCCAAATGGTATGGTCAAGGTCAAAAAAGATGTGTTTGTAAGATTTCATTCTGGCAAAGTAACGCCGTAAAGCTATGTATAGTTTTTGTAGCTGTTTGTGGGGGTTACAATTATTATGCTTTCTCTCCAAACGCCAAATCTCCGGCATCACCTAAACCGGGCACTATGTAGCTCTTGCTGGTCATTTCCTCATCAACGGCACAAACCCACACTTTAACCTTGGGCAGGTTTGCACGCACATGCGCAATCCCCTCGGTGCTGGCAATAATGGCGGCCACATGCAGTTCGGCTATCTGGTATTGTGCCAACAGTTCTTTGCAAACGCGAACAATGCTTTGCCCGGTGGCCAGCATGGTATCAATAATGATTAAAGTTTTACCGTCAAGATTGGGTGCAGATATGTGATCTACCTGGATTGTAAACGCGCCGCTTTTGTTGGTTTTGCGGCATGCAGTTATAAATGCCGACTCCGATTGTTCAAATACATCCATAAAGCCCTGGTGAAACGGCAAGCCTGCTCTTAAAATGGTTACCAGAACCGGCTGCACGTTTGGCAGGTTAATATTGGCTATGCCAAGCGGTGTTGTTATTTCACTATCGGTATAGGGAAAGGTTTTACTTATTTCGTAAGCCAGTATCCCGCCAAGTTTTTGTTGGTTGCGTCTAAAACGCCCTTTATCTTGCTGTATTTCGGCATCACGTAGTTCGGCCAAAAATTGGTTTGCAATACTGTCTGTTTTGTTTAAGATAAACGGCATGGTAATGGGTGTTATATTTTTGAAACACCAACCTGCAAAAGCTTGGTCAAGTTAGTGGTATTAAATGCAATGCTTAGCATTATTAACAAAAAAGTGTGGCATTGTGTTGCTGCTGACATAGGGTTGTCATGCCGGGTTACTTACTTTGAAACAAGCTGCGAACATTGCCTGCTTTTATAAGTTATATTGCTTAGCGGTTAGCTGTATTCTGACTAAAATACTTAGCAATCTTGACAGCCCGATCACAAATGTTTGACCAGTAATCACTATTTTTGAATAATGGATTTTAAAATAACTTCTCAATACGTTCCTACAGGCGATCAGCCAGGTGCCATCAAGCAACTGGTTGAGGGTGTAAACAACGGCGATCCTTTTCAAACTCTTTTGGGGGTTACAGGGTCGGGAAAAACGTTTAGTATTGCCAACGTAATTGAGCAAACTCAAAAACCTACACTCATACTAAGCCACAACAAAACGCTTGCGGCGCAATTGTATGGCGAGTTTAAGCAGTTTTTTCCGGATAATGCGGTTAACTATTTTGTATCCTATTACGATTATTACCAGCCCGAGGCATTTATTCCCTCGTCAAATACCTATATCGAGAAAGATCTTCAAATAAATGAGGAGATTGAAAAGTTGCGTTTGCGTACCACTTCGGCATTAATGAGCGGGCGCCGCGATGTAATTGTGGTATCATCCATATCGTGTATTTATGGTATGGGTAATCCTGAGGACTTTGCAGCTTCGGTATTTAAGTTTGCGGTGGGCACCCGTGTAAGCCGTAATGCGTTTTTGCATCGCCTGGTCGAGATTTTATATGCCCGAACAACGGCCGATTTTAAGCGCGGTACTTTCCGTGTTAAAGGTGATACGGTTGATATTTTCCCGCCATACCTTGATTATGCTTATCGGGTTTCATTTTTTGGAGATGATATTGAGGAGCTTAGCTCATTTGATATAACCACCGGTAAAACTATTGAAAAAACAACCCATCTGGTGGTTTACCCGGCCAACTTATACGTAGCCCCGCGCGAGCGTTTCCAGCAATCCATCTGGGCTATACAGGAAGAGTTGGAGGTGCGTAAAAAGCAGTTCATAGACGATCAGCGTTTCCTGGAGGCCAAGCGTTTAGAAGAAAGGGTTAACTACGACCTTGAGATGATACGCGAACTGGGTTATTGCAGCGGTATTGAAAACTATTCGCGCTTTTTTGACGGCCGCGCGCCGGGTGCAAGGCCATTCTGTTTGTTAGATTATTTCCCTGATGATTACCTGATGGTGATTGACGAGAGCCACGTTACTGTGCCGCAAATACGTGCAATGTATGGAGGTGACAGGTCGCGTAAAATTGCCCTGGTGGATTACGGTTTTCGTTTGCCTGCGGCGATGGATAACCGCCCGTTAAATTTCCAGGAGTTTGAGCGCCTTGCCCCGCAAACTATTTATGTAAGCGCTACGCCGGGCGATTTTGAGCTTGAAAAATCTGAAGGTATAGTTGTTGAACAAGTTATACGCCCAACCGGCCTGCTGGACCCGATAATTGAGATACGCCCCGTTATTAACCAGGTTGATGACCTGCTTGATGAGGTAGACAAAACAATAAAAGCCGGCGACCGCGTGCTGGTTACCACCCTTACCAAACGCATGGCCGAGGAGTTGGCTAAATACATGGATAGGCTTGGTATCAAATGCCGCTACATCCACTCGGAGGTAAAAACCTTGGAGCGCGTGGAAATTTTGCGCGGATTGCGCCTTGGCGAGTTTGATGTACTGATAGGTATTAACTTATTACGTGAAGGGCTTGATTTACCTGAGGTTTCATTAGTGGCCATATTAGATGCTGATAAAGAAGGTTTCCTGCGCTCGGAGCGGTCGTTGATACAAACCATTGGTCGTGCGGCCCGTAATGACAGGGGACGAGTTATTATGTATGCCGATACGATAACTGAATCCATGCAGATAACGATTGACGAAACCAGTCGTCGTCGTGAAAAGCAGATCAAGTACAACGAAGAGCATGGCATTACGCCGCGCACGGTTGGCAAAACCAAAAGCGAGATTATGGAGCAAACATCAGTGGTTGACTTTAAGGGCGGTGTACAGCAAGCGTATGTTGAAACAGATGTGTTAACCCTGGCTGCTGATCCGATCGTAAATTACATGACCAAAGCGGATCTCAAAAAATCTATTGACAGCACCAAGAAGGATATGCTTGCCGCCGCCAAAAATATGGACTTCCTGCTGGCTGCCAAGCTTCGTGATGAAATGTTTGCTTTAGAGAAAATGATGGAGGAGAAGTTTAGTTAAGGTTTTTAGGGGTTTGTTATCGGGTATTAATTACCCGTTAATAGTTGTGTTTTAGGGTTTAGCTACCGCATTTTCTTGAAATAGCATTTGATTTAGAACCGTCACATCTTTTAGCGGGTCATGCCGAATTTATTTCGGCATCCCACATGCAAGGTAAAAAGCTGTTTATATGCAAATGATAGCTAATGCATACGGTAAAGGCAAACTGTAACAAATACATTCGACGTAAATCCATTATAAGTGCGTGTCATCATAACGAAACTTTTTATTCGTTATATACTTATATTTGTAAGCTTAAATTAAAAATCAATGGTCCTGATAAGGTTTCTCATCATATCTATTTGTGTATTATACATTATACGCAGCCTTGTGCGTATATTTTTGCCAATGCTTTTTCAAGGCTTTGTTAATAAAGCACAGGAGCAGGCGCGCCAGCAACAAAACTATTACCAGCAACGCCCGCCAGAGGGCCGTATAAAGGTTGATCACATCCCTGCCGATAGCCGCAAAAGCTCAATACCCGATACCGAAGGCGATTTTGTTGAATACGAGGAAATCAAAGAAAAATAGTACCAGCAAATGATACCCGAGGAGCTTTATAAACGTCGCAAAAATCATAACAATACGCCGCCATCGGTTATATTGCTGATAACTAATTTTATTATTGTTGCTTTGCTTATACAGGCTTTTACCGGGTGTAACCGTATCAATAACTTCTTTTGGATAGTTGTAGGTGTACTTGCCCTTTACAATGCCTACACCATTCGCCGAAACCGCGAGGAATATAACAGGCTGAACATTATCATCTATGTCTTAAGCATAGCCTTTATGGTATTCCTTTTCTTCCATTTTGATAGCCAACCGCATAACTGTTAAGCCATAATCTTGTAAAAGTTATAGTTTTAATCTCATGCAAATTTCTATTTTTGAGGTTTAAAAGAGTATTAACTATCCCTTAAAAGATTTAAATGAACAATTGGTTTAAACGCAATGGCACACACCTGGCTGTTATTGCAATTTTTGTTGCCATCTGCTTTTTCTTCCTTACCCCGGCATTTCAGGGTAAAACCTTAGGCCAAAGCGATGTTATAGGCGCACAATCCACCCAGGGCGAGATCATGAAATATCGCGCCAAGCACACAACCATACTTTGGACCAACCAGATCTTTGGTGGTATGCCTACCTTTCAGATATGGGCTCCATATCCGGATAATATTACCTCGCATGTTGTTAATGTTGTTAAAGCCGTGTTCCCTAACCCAGTTGATACCGTATTACTGCTTTTACTGGGTACCTACCTTTTATTTAACGTGTTAAAGATAAGGCCGTGGCTCGCTGCTGCGGGTGCTGTGGCGTTCACTTTTTCGTCATACAATATTATTTTGCTTGTGGCGGGGCACTCCAACCAGGCCTTCGCCATTGCATTTTTTGCACCCATACTTGCGGGTATTATCCTCACATTAAGAGGAAACTACTTCTTAGGCGGATCATTAACCGCCTTGTTCCTGGCGATGGAGATCCGCGCCAATCACATCCAGATGACGTATTACCTGCTGCTGTCTATCCTGATATTGGTGGGTATTGAATTGTACCATGCGGTAAAGGGTAAAAGATTGCAACAGTTTGGCAAAGCCATTGCTTTTTTAGCGGGTGCTACTTTGTTGGCTGTTGCTGTAAACGCATCAATACTGTGGAGTACGTATGACTATGGTACTGAGACTATCCGTGGCAAATCAAACCTAAAACAAACCACCAAAGAGCCAAGCAACGGCCTCGATAAAGAATATGCCTACCAATGGAGCCAGGGCGTGGGAGAATCTGTTACCTTCCTTATCCCCAATGCATACGGTGGCGGTACCGGCGCAGAGGCACCACAAATTGACGCTAACTCGGCTACTACAAAGGTGTTTTTAGATAAACAGGTACCGGCCGATCAGGCGCTTAATTACGCACAGCAAATTACAGGATCAATCCCGGGTTTAACTATGTACTGGGGTAACAAACCGGGTACTTCTGGTCCGTTTTATTTTGGTGCTGTAATCTGCTTCCTATTTGTATTTGGCTTGCTCATCATCCGCAGCCGTGTTAAATGGTGGTTGGTTGGCACTATTGTTTTAACCTTATTATTATCATTTGGCCGCAACTGGCCTTATGTTTCAGACATTTTCTTCAACTACTTTCCGCTGTACAACAAGTTCCGAGCGGTTGAGTCGATATTGGCTGTTGCAAGTATCTGTTTCCCTATCCTGGCATTCCTTGCCGTACAGGAGCTGATCAATACTGCTGATAAAAAAATCATCCAAAAGAAACTTTTAATTGCCGGCTACATTACAGGTGGTTTTACCCTCCTGATGATTGCCCTGCCAGATTTGCTTTTCAGCTTTAAAGCTGCTGACGAGGCTGCCGGCATCAATTACCTGTCGCAAGCATTTAAAGGCGATACAGCAATGGCCAACCAGATTGCCAACGCTGTAGTGAAGGACAGGATCTCATTGGAACGTACCGACGCTATACGCACCCTGTTCTTCCTGGCGCTTACATTTGGCGTTTTATTCGCCTATATAAAAGGCAGGGTAAAGGCAGAAGTATTATCTATCATCTTGTTCGCCATTACCCTGGTTGATCTTTGGCAGATAGACAAGCGCTATTTAAAAGATTCGAAATTTCAGGATAAAATTGACGCTGAGCAGGTAGTTAAACCCCGTGAAGTTGATGAGTTTATTTTGAAAGATAAGGATCCGCACTTCCGTGTATTTGATGCCGGTGCTGATTTCCGATCAGATACTTACAACCCGTTCTTCCACAAGTCAATCACAGGTTATTCGGCTGCAAGGCTTAAACGTTACGAAGAGCTTTATCTTAACCAATTAAGCAGCACTGTTAACCATGATGTATTGGATATGCTGAACGCCAAATACATCATTACGCCAGATCAAAAAACGGGTACGGCAAATATGCAGGCTAATCGAACGGCTTGCGGTAATGCATGGTTTGTAAACAGCATAAACTATGTGAAAGATGCCGACCAGGAGATGAACGCCATAAGCAGCTTTGACCCTAAGGCCGAGGCAATGGTTGACCAGCAGTACAAAAAAATTGTTGAGCGTTTACCGGTTACCGCTTCAGACCCTAATGCAACCATTAAATTGGTAAGTTACAACCCGGATCACATGGTTTACCAATCGGGCTCAACTACCAACCAGGTAGCCGTGTTCTCGGAAATATACTATAACAAAGGCTGGACAATGTTAATTGATGGCGTGGAGCAGCCGTATTTCCGTGCAGATTATCTGTTGCGTGCAGCTACCATACCATTGGGTAACCACAAGATCGAGTTTGTTTTCCACCCCACATCTTACTATGCAGGCGAAAAGATCTCGTTAATAGGTTCGATACTATTGGTGTTGGCATTAGCCGGTGCTATTTTCCTGGAAACTAAAAAGAAAAAGCAAGTAGCGTAAGTAAACGCTTTAGCCGATACCAAAAGAGCGATGGGTATAAACTCATCGCTCTTTTTATATCATCACATTTGGTACATGGTAATCTAAAATCTAATCACTCAATCATTCGTTCTTCTGTTCTTCAGCCAGTACCAGCCCAAATTAAAAGCGATAATAAAATGGTTAAAAACGGTTGGCAGCAAACCATAGTGGCGTTTCATGATGTCGAAACGTTCCAATAGGCTTTGTTTATGTTCAGCTTTTGACATACCACCCACCAGGTATTTGGCAACGTAACCATCAACCCTAATAATTTTGCGGGCCTTTTTTGCGGCCGTTATAATCCAGTCGATATCGGCACTCAGCTGGTATGCCGGATTATAAGGCTCAACCAAACTTCTCCTGATATAAATAGCCTGGTGGCTAATACTCATGCCATATTTAAAACCTCGCCAGGTAAATGTTTTGGGTGCAGTATGGCGGCGCTGGCCCAGGCTTTGGCGGGCATCGTTAATCATTTCGGTTTCGCCGTAATAAATATCTGCATCATCTGCAGTGGCAAAAACTTTTTCGACAGTATTATTATCATAAAATTCGTCACCCGAGTTCATGAAGATCACATAATCTCCTGTAGCCAGCTTAAGCCCTTTGTTCATGGCGTCATAAATGCCTTTGTCGGGCTCACTCACAAATCTCCTAATGTGGTTGCTATATCTTTCAATTACAACCAGTGTACCGTCTGTTGAGGCGCCATCTACTACGATATATTCTATGGCGTCGTAAGTTTGCCCGGTTACCGATTGCAAGGTTATACCGATATCGCGTACGTTGTTATACACTACAGTTATGACGCTAAGGGTCGGTTTCATTTATCGCCCTTTCTACTTAAGGCGTTTTTATATACATCGATATACTGGTTAGCAACCTTGTCGTTGTTAAAGTCGGCCAATACCTTTTCTCTTGCTGCAACTGATAGTGCCTGCCAGTTAGGTGCATTTAATATGCTATACAAGCCGTTTGCCAGGTCGGCGGCCGATTTAAATTCGGCCAAGTAACCGTGTTCCTGGTGAACTATCATGTCTGGTATGCCGCCGGTATTGAAAGCAACGCAGGGCGTACCGCAGGCCATAGCCTCCATAATGGTGTTAGGCAAGTTATCTTCTATAGATGGTGATACGTATACATCGGCAAGGCTATAAATTTCTGCAAGGTCGGCAGCGGAGGTAATAATGTTTAATTGATGAACCGGGAAAGGCAGCGTTGATGTATCAAAGTGTTTGTTCTTACCAAAGATAACTATCTCCACAGGATTGCCCATATCATATTCTTTTTTCAGGATATGCAAAGCTTCTACCAAATATGTAATACCCTTGCGCCTGTCGTTAATGTTGGCAGCACCAAATAAGATAACTTTTGCATTTGTGCCGACACCCCATTTGTTGTGCGCAGCGATTTTATCTTTTGGTGAGAATAAATCCGTATCGATAGGGTTGGGAATGGCTTGTATGTTGGCTTCATCCAATAATGAGCTTTTTTTAGCCACTTGCCCCAGCCAGTTGCTGCAGGTTACAATGCTCAGGTTTTTTACTGCACTGTACATGTCCTGCTTGCGCAGCCAGCCCTGATGGGATATATCATTGGATGACGGATTGCGTAAAAAGTAACAGTTGCCGCACTGATTTATGAAGTGATTGCAACTGCCGGCATAATGGCAACCTCCGGTAAATGCCCACATATCGTGCAGGGTCCAGACTATTGGCTTATTTAGCAGAAATAGTTTTTTAAGATCTTTGATTGACAGGAAACCGGAATTGGTCCAGTGGATGTGCAATATGTCAGCATCCCTGATAATTGCTTGGTTGCTTATGTCTGTCCCGGCGTTGGCTGTTGAGAAAGCAAACCTCACCAACTTATCACGTTCTTGAAAAGCAATAAAAGGCAGGCGCTCATAAAAAAAATTGAAGTTAGATAATGCTTTGTCGACGGATGATCGTTCAATAGTGTAAACGTTGTCGTTAGCGCGGGTTTTGTGTTGCACTACCAATTTAGCGTTAACATGCTGCTGTTGCAATGCTTTTAACAAGCGCATACAGGCTTCGGCGGCACCGCCGCCTGCATCAGATGTATTTATCAAGGCAACCTTCATCAAGCTTAAGCGCAATTATCGGGCAAGTATAATGATACTAAAATTAAAAATTTTACTTTTGAACGCTGCAAAGCGCATTAAAAGCAAATAACAGCCCAAGCATGAACTTTTTTGCATATGTATTTCAAGACTGGCGTGCCAACCGTGGCAACGTTAAGGCTTTGCTTGTGCTGCCCATGTTTAGGCTGGTAAACGCTATTGACCGTTACATGCTGCTAAAAGTGCTATTTTTTTGGTACCTGATGTTTTACCGCTTCTTTGTAGAATGGGTGCTTGGCATTGAATTGCCCCGCAAGCTTAAGGTTGGCAAAAACATGGTGTTTTATCATGGGCAAGGTTTGGTGGTGAATTACAAAGCCATAATTGGCGAGAATTGCACACTGCGCAACGGTGTAACCATAGGCCATAAAGAGCTCGCCGATGGTACTTTGAGTAACAGTCCGCGCCTTGGTAACAATGTTACTATTGGCGCAAATGCATGTATTATTGGCGACATAACCATAGGCAATAACGTGAGCATTGGTGCAGGGGCTGTAGTTGTAAAAGATGTACCGGATAACAGCGTGGCAGTTGGTAACCCTGCACGTATTTTAGAAACAAGATTTGACACGGCAAAGCCGACCATAGTACTTTAATGGAGAATAATTTAACCGACCGTGCTTTTTGGAAATCGTTTTGGGAGTCGCGAAAAGGGCTGATTTTTAAATTGAAGCCTAATTATGTCTTCGGCGACATTTTGGGAAATATCATTAAGGAAAAAGGTGTGAAAAATGCGGTTGAACTTGGTGGGTTTCCGGGTTATTACTCTATCTACCTTAAAAAGTATAAACACATTGAAACTACACTACTCGATTATTTTATACACCAGGGACTTGTTGAACAATTGCTAACTGCTAATGATATGCAGCCTTGCGACATCAACATAGTGGAGGCTGATCTTTTCACTTATCAGCCCCCTGCAAAGTTTGATATGGTATTGTCCTTTGGATTGATAGAGCATTTTAACGATACAAAGTTTATCATAAACGAGCACCTCAAATTTTTAAAGCCCGGCGGTACGTTGTTTATCACGTTACCTAATTTTAAAAGCGTTAACGGCTGGGTACAAAAGAACTTTGATAAAGAAAACTACGACAAGCACAATATAAACAGTATGGATCTTGCTATGTTAAAGCAAGCTTGCGCAGACCTTGGGTTAAAAAATACAGAAGCATATTACCACGGTAAATTTTCGGTTTGGCTCGAAAATAAATCAGAGCAAACAGGTGCAGCTAAGCTTATAACCAAAGCCATTTGGGTAGCCGGCAAAGTATTTACCAAGCTAATACCTGTGGAAAGTAAAGCTTTGTCGCCTTATATAGTAGTAAAGGCAACTATGTAAATGGGAGTTTTGTACTAAAACAGGTACAATGCTGCGTTTATATCCAATGTATTCAGTATTTTAGTAATGTAGTTTATAATACCCCTTCTATAGTAGCAAATATCTGCCTTTTAGGCGTTATTATTAGGATTCAGCAATAAAGGCATAGCTATTGCCTATTAGTTTATTGTATTACTTAATATAACTTTATGACAAATTTGTTCACTAACCTGCTGCACGTTTTCATCATAGTTATGATAGCAGTATTTGTAATAGGAGGTATATTGGCTATTACAGGTTCTTTTGACCACTGGGGCCAGCGCTTTCAAATTAAAAGACGTAAGCGCAGAATTTTAAGGCAACGTGCAATGCTGGCCAAAGCGCCCAATAACCACGATGCCCCGCATGTTGCAAACAAACCCGACAAAGATTCGGTGACATACAATAGGCGTTACGCTTCGTAAAATTTAACCAAAATCTTTAAAAGCCCATCAGGGGCTTTTGTTTTTTACAACATTTTTACTTTGCAAACACCCTTAAGGCCCTATTTATCTTTTATATTTAGAAAGATAAAATTTAGGATATGAGAAAGTTGATATTAATAGCCGCCATACTTACCCTTGGCGTTACAGTAAAAGCGCAGGAAGCGGGCAAAGTCGAGAAGCCAAAAATTTATAACCCGGAAGCAAACGCCAAGGCTGATATTGCTGCCGCTGTTAAAACGGCATCGGCCCAGCATAAAAATGTATTGCTGCAAATTGGTGGTAACTGGTGCAGCTGGTGTTATTTGTTCAACGATCTGGTCACTCAAAATGCAGAATTGAATAAACACATGAACGACAATTATGTCGTGCTGCATGTAAACTATAGTAAAGAAAATACCAATGATGCAGTACTTGCCGGTTTGGGATATCCGCAACGTTTCGGATTCCCGGTTTTTGTAATACTCGACGGGAAAGGCAACCGCCTGCATACCCAAAACTCATCATACCTTGAGGAAGGTAAAGGCCACAGCAAAGCCAAGGTAATGGAATTTTTCCAGAATTGGTCGCCAACAGCATTAGATCCTAAAACATATGCACCTAAAGCTAAATAATTGGAAATTGATTTCTTTGTAATAACGGCGATTTCTATGAAAATAAAAAAGGGTTAGGCACAATGCCTAACCCTTTTCTATCTTACAAGCCCGGTTAATTACTCAACCACGCTTACTTTTATCATGTTGGTTTTGCCTTGTTTAACAATTGGCACTGCTGCCGTATTGATAATAACATCACCTACGTTGATCAGGCTTTGTTCTTTAAGAATATTGTTAACATCAGCAATGGTTTTATCAGTGCTTTCCAATTGGTCGTAATAAAATGCTCTTACACCCCAAACAAGGCTAAGCGCATTAAGCAGTTGCTTGTTTGATGTAAAGATGTAAGTGGCAGCTTTAGGCCTGAAACTAGATATCTCAAATGCAGTGTAGCCAGACGTTGTCATGGAAACTACACCTGCAGCATTTGTTTGTTTAGCCAAATATACTGCCGAGCTGCAAAGTGCATCACTTAAGTAGTTTGGAGATGTTGGGTCTTCTCTTTCGGCTTTAGGTGCATGGTACGGATAGCCCAGGTCTTCAACGTTACGAACAATTTTAGCCATTGTTTCAATAACGATAACCGGGAACTCACCAACAGATGTTTCGCCGCTTAGCATAACTGCATCAGCACCGTCAAGTACAGAGTTGGCAACGTCATTCACCTCGGCACGGGTTGGGCGCGGGGTAGTGATCATTGATTCAAGCATCTGCGTAGCTACAATAACCGGTTTTGAAGCATCGCGGCATTTGCGTGCAATCATTTTTTGCAGCAACGGCACTTCTTCTAAAGGCATTTCAACACCAAGGTCGCCACGGGCAACCATCACGCCGTCTGTAGCAGCTATAATTGAGTCGATATTTTCTATCGCCTCAGGTTTTTCGATTTTAGCAATAACGCGTGCACCTTTTCCGCTTTCTTTTATGATGCGTTTAAGGTCAACAATATCTTCGCCGGTACGTACAAATGATAAACCTATCCAATCAACATCCTGCTCAAGGGCAAAGTGTAGGTTAACTATATCTTCTGGTGTTAAGCTTGGGATAGATACTTTGGTGTTTGGCAGGTTAACACCTTTACGTGATGTTAAAATACCACCGTGTACAACCTCGCAAACAACAGTGTCTTTACGGTTGGTTTCAATAACGCGTAACTGCAATTTACCATCATCAAGCAAAATAATTTCATTTGCCTGTACATCCTGCGGGAAGGTCTCGTAGGTGATGTATATCTGGTTATCATCACCAATGCTTTCATGCGTTGTGATGTTGATGCGGCTGCCATTTTTTAAGTGTATGCCACCATCTTTAACCAAGCCAATACGGATTTTAGGGCCCTGAAGATCGGCAAGGATACCAACGTTTGTTTTATATTCCGCATTTATCTCGCGAATTACATCAATCACTTTTTTGTGATCTTCGGGTTTACCATGGCTAAAGTTAAGGCGGCAAACATTTAAGCCGGCCCGCACCATAGCTAATAAAACATCCTTCTTAGCCGAAGCCGGCCCCATTGTGGCAACAATCTTTGTTCGATTATAATAAAAACTCATATGCTCAGGTTAATTATGGCAATACTATACATTATATATAGTGTATCAGTAACACTTCTTTTAAACGCCCGCTAAAATAACAGATTTTCACGGGATTTTACTTTTTTCGGATCAATCTTTACGGCCGCAACAATTTCAGGTATCTTGTTTAGGTTTGATATGATGCCCTCAAGGTCATCATCATCAATATAGTTTTTGATCATGAAAAAATAGTCGGCCTCGCGCATTTCGGGTACAAGGTACCCCTCTGATCCCTTATTTGCAATAAAATAAAAATCTGTTTCGGTGCTTTCCCAACTGTGGTGAAAAAGCGAAAAATGCAAAACGCGCCCCTGGTTGCTAATATCAACTTCAAGGTCGGTATCTCGGCTAAAATTAAAGTTTAAATACTTGTTAATAAGGTAACAAATTCGATAATCTTTCAGTGATGACGTTACTGCTATGAGAACAAAATCAAAATCGATCTCAAACTTTAAATTTTTCCTGTTCAAAATCATTACTTTTACGGCGTTAAAATTACTAATCCAAACCTTTGCGAGTAAATTTTGTTGCAAACTTTATGCGAAGATTTTAGATTTGATATTTAACAGAATTTATTTTTCTTTGCACTGAAATTTTATTAATCATTAAATCATAAGACTATGTCTGATATCGCTTCAAGAGTAAAAGCTATTATCGTAGAAAAACTGGGTGTTGACGAAAGTGAAGTTACACCTGAAGCAAGCTTCACTAACGATCTTGGTGCTGACTCGTTAGACACCGTGGAATTAATCATGGAGTTTGAAAAAGAATTTAACGTTGCCATTCCTGACGATCAGGCAGAAACTATCGGCACTGTAGGTCAAGCGGTTGCTTACCTTGAAAAAAACGTTAAATAAGAACTCCTTAAAAAAGTTAAATGGAGTTTAAAAGAGTTGTTGTAACCGGGCTTGGAGCGCTTACTCCGATTGGTAACACTGTTGCAGATTACTGGAACGGTTTGATCAATGGGGTAAGCGGCGCTGCCTTTATTAAGAGTTTTGACGTAGCCCACTTCAAAACCAAATTTGCCTGTGAGGTAAAAGGATTTGACGCGGAAGGTTTTTTGGGCCGCAAAGAGGCTCGTAAGCTGGATCCGTTTGTGCAATACGCTTTATTCTCGACAGAGGAAGCTGTTAAAGATGCCGGTCTTGATTTTGAAAAACTCGATACTAACCGTATTGGTGTTATCTGGGGTTCGGGTATTGGTGGTTTAAAAACATTTTTAGATGAGGTAGTAAATTTTGCCAAAGGCGATGGTACACCAAAATTTAATCCGTTCTTTATCCCCAAGATGATTGCCGATATAGCGCCGGGTCATATTTCAATAAAATACGGTTTGCGCGGCCCTAACTTTACTACAGTATCGGCCTGTGCATCATCAAACAATTCATTAATTGATGCTTTCAATTATTTGCGTTTAGGCAAGGCCAATATGTTTATTACCGGCGGGTCTGAAGCAATCATCAACGAAGCAGGTATTGGCGGCTTTAATGCTATGCACGCCCTTAGTACCCGTAACGAGGATCCTGCTACAGCATCGCGCCCGTTTGACCTTGACCGCGACGGCTTTGTTGCCGGCGAAGGTGCAGGCACTATTATCCTGGAAGAGTTGGAGCACGCGAAAGCTCGCGGTGCAAAAATTTATGCCGAGATGGTGGGTGGTGGCATGAGTGCCGACGCTTACCACATGACAGCGCCGCATCCGGATGGTTTGGGTGCATCATTGGTAATGAAAGCTGCACTTGAAGATGCTGGTTTAACACCGGCTGATATTGACTATGTTAACGTGCACGGTACGTCAACCCCTATTGGCGACCCGCAAGAGGTAAAAGCCATCAGCGATGCATTTGGCGATGAAATTTACCGGATAAATATCAGCTCAACAAAATCTATGACAGGCCACTTGCTTGGTGCTGCAGGTGCTGTTGAGGCTATTGCCGCTATCCTGGCAATTAAAAATGATATTATTCCGCCTACCATCAACCACTTTACCGATGATCCGGCTTTTGACCCTAAAATAAACTTTACTTTTAACCAGGCGCAAAAACGCGTGGTAAATGTAGCGCAAAGCAATGGCTTCGGTTTTGGTGGCCACAACGCTTCTGTTATATTTAAAAAGTATCAGGAATAATTAGTCTTGAATGCCTATAAGTCGCTTTTATAAGCTATATCTATCTCCCAACAGGAAGTATGTAAAGGTTTTAAAGAATTTGCTCGGTTTCGTGCCGGGCAATTTGTCTTTATACCGTTTGGCTTTCAGGCACAAATCTGTTGCGCAAAACATCAAGAAGGGTGTAAAGAACAGTAACGAGCGCCTCGAGTTTTTGGGCGATGCCGTTTTGGGCAGCGTAGTGGCAGAAGTGCTTTTTAAAATGTACCCTTATGAAGACGAGGGTTTTTTGACGGAGCTTCGTTCTAAAATTGTAAGCCGCAATAATCTTAACGCACTCGCACGTAAACTTGGTTTTGATAAGCTTATCGAGTTTGATAGCAAAATAATGCAGTCGGGCCGCCAGGGTTCATTGTTGGGCGACGCCTTCGAAGCTCTTATTGGTGCTGTTTACTTGGATAAAGGTTATGATTTTACTAAAAACTTCCTGGTAAACTACATCATCAAGTCGCATATCGATATCCACACCCTTGAGCAAACCGAAACCAACTTTAAAAGCAAACTTATTGAATGGTGTCAACGCCATAGTAAGGATATCAGCTTTGATGTGGTAACCAATGAGGAAGGGGAGAGCGCCAAATTGTTTACCGTGCAGGCTATTATTGATAGCGAAGTAATGGGAGCGGGTAAAGAGTTCAGTAAAAAGAATGCCGAGAAATTGGCTGCCGAGCGAGCCTGCACCGCATTAGGGATATAGTTTGGTATCAGGTATTAATTATTGTTTGATGAATGTTAAAATCATTACCGACCTTAACAGTTAACACATAACTAATAACAGCCCACTAATCTATTGCCCTTCTAAACTAAGTGGTTTCTCAACTACCCTGGCTTTGTTTTTCAAATAACCGTCCCAGGCACGCTTTACTCTTTTAATCAGGTCGTAATCGCTCCAGGTTTTTACCTCGTCGTAGTGTGGGCGATAATATTCCATAAACTTTGTGGCAACAGAGTCATTGGCGCCTGTAATACGTTTCACCAGCGACTTATTGTATTTACTGTCGACAGCAGTTTGCTCTGCTTCATTTTTAGCAAATGCCTGGAAGCGGCGTAAGTTTTTTGCATCCTTGCTAAATAGTTCGTAAAAGCTACTTATGGGGTTTGTAAAAAAAGAAAATACGGGTGGCTTGCCATCGTAATATAAACCCTTTTTGCGGTAAATTTCCTGCACCTCGTTTAGTCCCTGCTTTTTGGTTTGCCCGCGTACTACAACTTCGTTAAGGCTTACCTGTGGTTGCATGTACACTATCATGTCATAGCCGTTAACAACCTGTATCTGCGGTGTAAACCTGTTCAGTTCAAATTGTAAACTATCACCCTTGTCGGCCTTGATAGTGAAGTTGCCAAGGTTATCAGCAATGGTAGCAGTTTTTTTGTTTTTGTTGCTGATGAGCACTCCGCCAAGGCGATCGTTTGATATTTTTTTAAATATCGAGCCTTTCGCTGTTGCGGCCTGTTGTGCGCTTAGGCGTGCTATGCTGAAGCAAATGATTGATATGATGAGAATGATATGTTTCAATACAGTTGTATAACGCCAAAGCTATGCATTGTATTGGTTTCGAAATGTAAAAAAGTGTTAAGATTGATTGAGCTTTAAAAGTATAAGCTAACGTTAGCACCGTTGGCTAAATAACAATGCCTTGTGGATGAATGCCTAAAGCAAGATGTGCAATTTACCAATCGGGCAAAATCATTATCTTTGCGCATGATAAAATCCATGACCGGTTATGGTATTGCCACATCCAACTCAGGCAATGTTAAATACACCGTTGAGATAAAGTCCCTTAACAGCAAATTTCTTGAACTTTCGTTACGTCTGCCCAAAATATTTTCCGAAAAAGAATTTCAGTTACGTACCGAGTGCAGCAAGCAGATTGAACGTGGTAAAGTAAATCTTTCCATTAATGTTGAGCAAACCGGCTCGGCCATTAAAGCAGCCGGTATTGACAGGGAGTTATTGAAACACTATTATAACCAGTTAAAATCCGTAAGTGAAGAACTTAACGAGCCAGGGGGTAATTTACTTCAATTGGCTTTGGGTTTGCCTGAAGTTGTTAAATACGATGAGGATACCATATCTGATGATGAGTGGAAAACGGTAGATAAAACTTTTCAGCAAGCGTTATCGGCTTTCCAGGATTTCAGGGCGCAGGAAGGTAACGTACTTGAGCGGGATATTAAGCATCGTATTGGTATCATCCTGAAAAACCTGGAATTGGTTGAAGTGGAAGAGCCGAACCGTGTACCGGCTATACGTGAACGTCTTAATCAGTTTTTAAGCGAGGCTGTTGGTGCAGAAACCGTGGATAAGAACCGTTTCGAACAAGAGCTTATTTACTACATAGATAAGCTGGACATAACAGAAGAAAAAACACGCCTTAAAGCGCACTGCAACTATTTTATAGAAACCCTTGCCAATGCTGATGCAAACGGCAAAAAGCTTGGCTTTATATCGCAGGAAATAGGCAGGGAGATTAATACCCTTGGCTCAAAAGCCAACGATGCCAACATGCAGAAACTGGTAGTGGGCATGAAGGAAGAGCTTGAAAAAATAAAAGAACAATTATTGAACGTATTATAAAGATCATAGATAATGGTTTATAGCTAATAGCGAGCAGCAACACTATCAACCACTATGAACCATGAACTATTAACCATGAGCCAAAACGGTAAACTCATTATATTTTCGGCCCCGTCGGGCGCAGGTAAAACAACTATTGTACACCACCTGCTGGGTAAAATACCCAACCTGGAGTTTTCTATATCGGCCACTACACGCCCTGCCCGTGGCGATGAGCAAGACGGCAAAGATTACTACTTTATTAGCAAAGAGGAGTTTTTGCACCGAATAGCCAAGAAGCAATTTGTCGAGTTTGAAGAGGTTTATTCTGGTACTTTTTACGGCACCCTGCGCGAAGAGATTGAACGCATTTGGGCAGCGGGCAAAGTTGTAATATTTGATATTGATGTTGAAGGCGGCATGCACCTTAAACGCAAATACCAGGAACAAGCCTTAGCTATATTTGTGCAGCCACCATCGTTAGACGTGTTGAAGGAACGCCTTGCCGGTCGCGGCACCGATAGCCCCGAAAAACTGGCCGAACGCTTTGTAAAAGCCGAAAAAGAGCTGAATTACGCACCCCAATTTGATATAATCCTTAAAAATTACGATCTTCAAACAGCTTGCAACGAAGCTGAGGAGCTGGTTAGCGATTTTGTAGAAGGCAGTTTGCAGTTTTAAGTTTGCAGTGTGCGTTGTTAGAGAATGGGAACCTACAAAGATCTTATCCTATATAAAAAGAGCTTCGCCTTAGCTATGGAAGTATTTGCCATAACTAAGCAGTTTCCTAAAGAAGAAACATTTTCTTTAACAGATCAAATCAGGCGTTCGTCAAGGTCTGTGAATATTTGTACCGTAGAGGCATACAGAAAACGTCGATATCCTAATCATTTCATCAGTAAACTAACTGATGCTGATATGGAAAATAGTGAAACACAAGGATGGCTGGAATTTTCTCTTGCTTGTAACTATATTTCTGAAGAGGAATTTACACGAATGAATGATCAATCTAATGAAGTGGGTAAACTTATTCATTACATGATCAATAATCCGGAAAAGTTCGGTTCTATGTAAGTTTAAAATAGAAATGCTGCAAACTGCTTACTAAAAACTGCAAACTATGAAGATAGGTTTACTATTCGGTTCGTTTAATCCAATACATATAGGGCATTTAATTATCGCCAACTACATGGCTAATCACACCTCGCTTGACAAGGTATGGCTCGTTGTATCACCGCAGAACCCTTTCAAAAAATTTGGTGATCTTATAAATACTTACGACAGGTTAGAAATGGCTAAGCTGGCCACCGAGAATGCCGAAAATATTAGCGTGAGCGATGTTGAACTTAAATTGCCGCAACCATCATACACCATTGATACGCTGGCATTTTTAAAGGAGAAGCATCCCGAGCATGAGTTTGCTTTGATCATGGGGTCAGATAACCTTGCTACGTTACACAAGTGGAAAAATTATAAGTTGATACTGCGCGATTATAAAATTTACGTTTACCCACGCCCCGGTTATGAAAATGCCGAGCTAGCGTCTGAACCTGCGGTTACCATTACCATGACCCCGCAGATGGAACTTTCGGCTACTTTCATCCGAAAATCAATTCTCGAAAAGAAGAACGTTCAATACTTCGTGCCAGACCCTGTGCTGAAATTTATTGAAAGCAAGAGCTTGTATAAGCGTTAGTTTGTATATTTACTAAAAGGAGTTTTACGATGCTTTCGAAAGATAAAGTAAAAGAGTTGGTTGATCATATGCCTGAAAATTTCTCTGTTGATGAATTAGTTGAAGAGGTGATCCTTTTACAAAAAATTGAATCAGCTCGGCAACAAGTTGGAAGTGGTGATTATTTGACCGACGAGGAATTGGATGCTGAAATTGACAAGTGGAACTAAAGATCAAGTACTCGCGTATAGCTTTTCGCGATCTTAAAGATATCTATCAGTTTATTAGTCGAGATTCTGTAAGGTATGCTAAAAAGGAGATCGATGACATTAGATATGCAATAAAAAAATTGCGGCTGCATCCATATCGGGGTAAGGTTTTCGAATACTCGGACGATGAGTTTACACGTGAGCTTGTATTTAAAAATTATCGCATTATTTACGATATTGCCGATAATAAAACTATCATAATTTTAACTATCCATCACCATTCTCGAAGCTTAGGCCGCAACTCTGCTATTGATATATAGACAATAAACTATATTCCCATTCTTCCTATCTTTGCACTGTGAGCGAGAAAACCATCCTTAAACTGCAACTGCCTACCGACCCGCTTTGGGTTAAGAACGTGGTAGAAAGTAATATTGAAGAACTACTTACCGACCATGCTTTTTGTGAGCAGAAGGCTGCCAGCAATGCCATAACGCTTATTGTGCAAAACCCAAACCTGAGCGACCTAGTGCAGGAGATGGCCATGCTTGTGCAGGAAGAAATGGATCATTTTAAACGAGTGCATGATATCATAATTGAGCGGGGCTTTACCCTTGGTCGCGAACGTAAAGACAACTATGTAAACGAGCTGCGCAAGTTTATAATCATTGGCGGCGGCCGTGAGGCGCAGTTGATAGATAGACTGTTGTTTTCGGCCATGATTGAGGCGCGCAGCTGTGAGCGGTTTAAAGTATTGTCTGAAAACATTAATGATGAGGCATTGTCTGCATTTTATCACGAATTGATGGTAAGCGAAGCAACACATTATGCGATGTTTATTCGACTGGCTAAAAAGTATGCTGTTGAAATAGATGTTGATAAGCGCTGGGCCGAGTTTTTAGCATTCGAAGCAACCGTAATTCAAAACTACGGCAAAAGCGAAACCATACACGGTTAAGTTTTATCTATACAAACCACCTCATTACCGATACACTGGCTAACGAATTAAGTAGTAATAGCTTACTTTGAATATGTTACGCTTAAAAACCTTTTCGGTAATAATCCATATAGCTGGCTGGCTGCTGTTTATGGCGCTGCCCTTGTTGTTTTTAAATAGCAGGGATGGCTCAACCAGTATATTTGTTTTGCTTACATCACCTTTCTATTGGCTCTTTTCTATTACCTATATTACTCTTTTCTACTTAAACGCCTTAGTACTTATACCGCGTTTTTTTCTTACGCGCCAGTACCTAAATTATGCCTTGGTGCTTGTTATATTGTTTGCCCTGGTATTTAACGTGAAACCTTATGATAAACTTTTGCGTAGCCGTATGGAAGTATTTAAGGTTGGTATGCAAGGTTCAAATATGCCGCCCGATATGGGTCCTATGACGCCTGGTCAACGCGACGGTGGTACAATGCCTCCGCCTCCGCCACCTTCAATCAATAACAAAGTGCAGCAATCATCGCCGGGTAATACGCCGCCAAATAATATACCCTGGCCTAACGGAATGCCGCCTGGCCCGGGGATGATGCCGCCAAACGGAAGGAAGCACCTCGACATTAACAGCTTGTTTATATTCCTGATGATTATGGCGCTAAGCACTGCAACCAAAACCGTACAACAGTGGCAGGTTACTGAGCAGCGCGTTTTAAGCGCGGAAGCTGATAAGGCCAGCGCCGAATTATCTTTTTTAAAAGCGCAGATAAACCCGCATTTTTTGTTTAATACGCTCAACAACATTTATACGCTGGCTGTAACAAACAATACCAATACTGCCGAAAGCATCATGAAGCTATCAAACATTATGCGTTATGTTACCGATGATGTAAGTGCCAACTTTGTAAGCTTACAGGCCGAAATAGATTGTATTGAGAATTATATTGATTTACAGCGCTTGCGCCTCGGCGATAAAACTACAGTGACTTACACTGTTAACGGCGATACTGGTAATAAAAAAATTGCGCCTTTACTATTTATGACATTTGTAGAAAATGTTTTTAAATATGGCGTAAGCAAGCAACATGACGGCGATATAGATATAAATATTTTGGTAGAAGATACCCATGTGTTATTTACCTGCGTTAACCCTGTTTTTGACCGCAAGGAAAATATTGAACGCACAGGCATCGGCATTGCTAATACCAGAAAGCGCCTGGAGCATTTATACCCCGGAGAACATGTACTTTATATTGATAATGACGGAAAGCAATTTAGCGTTCTGTTAAAACTGCCATGCTAAATAATATGCAATTAAAATGTGTAGCTATTGATGACGAGCCTTTGGCCCTTGAGCTGATTAAAAATTACGTATTGAAATTTCCGGCGTTGCAAATGGTACAAACGTTTGAGGATGCCGTGTCTGGTGCTGAGTATATTGGAAGACATACCGTCGATTTGCTTTTTTTGGATATCAATATGCCTGATATCACCGGAATAGACCTTGCGCGTGGACTGGAAAACCCGCCGATGATTATTTTTACTACAGCATACAAAAATTTTGCTTTTGAGGGATTTGAGCTTGAGGCAATTGATTATTTACTTAAACCCATAGATGTAAAACGTTTTGGTAAGGCAATTGAAAAAGCCCTTGACTATCATAAATATAAAAATGCAATCGCTGGCAATCAGGATGACGAAAGCCTGTATGTATACTCCGAGTACCGCATGGTTAAGATAAACCTGCGGGATATCGAGTATATCGAAAGTATGGAAGATTATATTAAGATACATCTTCAGTTCTCAAAAACTATACTCACCCTTATGCCGCTGAAAAGAGTATTGGAAAAGTTGCCTGCCGATAAATTTCAGCGTATTCACCGCAGTTACATCGTGCCGGTAGGCAAAATCATTTCTATGCAAAACCGGCGGGTAAAGCTTTCCACTATAGAGCTGCCAATTAGCGATTCCTATATTGATTTCGCCCGCAGATGGATGGGCAAGTGATTAATTAAAGCCTACTATGGTTTTAAGGTATTTGTCCATCTGGCCAATATCAACCAGGTCATTTGCAAAGCCAATATGCATGTCCGGGCGAACTATTAAAGCCCTGCGACCGCCGGGCATAGGCCCTAATACATCAAACACATGTTTGTTTTTGGCCGATTGAGGCAGGTGGAAAAAGTTAAGGCTACCCTGGTAGTTTTGCGTTATCCACTTGGCTATGGTAAATAGAAACTCTTCCCTGATATCACCAAGCGTTATCAACGTAAAGCCTGGTTTGCTGCACCATGCGTGTATGTCTGTTTTAATTTGCTTTTTCTCGTCAAATATTTCGAGGTAGGGGAGTCGGTCGCCGGCTTTAACTCTGGTATCGTGCCCTAGTTGCAGGCTTATTTTGCTGTCACGGTAGCTGATAATGAGCTGCGATGTACGCTTAAAAAACTGGTTGCGTATCTTCTCCTTTTTCCAGGCATACTTCAACACCCTGGGCATAATTGTTCCTTTTACAAAATTGCCGAGCCAACTGCCAGATGTGATGAGATTGAAGATCCTGTCGGTTGTGTTGAGGAGTTGTTTGGCTACCGGCATGCGTTCCTGCGCGTATGTTTGCAATATAGCTGGCTTGATTTCGCCTTTTATAACAGCTGCCAATTTCCAGGCAAGGTTATAGGCATCCTGCAAACCGGTATTCATTCCTTGCCCCCCAACCGGCGAATGGATGTGCGCCGCATCCCCTATAAGGTAGCACCTGCCTTCGTTAAACTTATCGGCCATGCGATGGTGTAACTTGTATGTTGTGAACCAATTTACATGGCTGATCGATACATCGCGCGCTGTAATATTTTGCAAATGTGGTAGCACTTCATTTAGTTCAATCTCCTCTTTCGTCTCAAATCCTGGCGGCAGGCTCGCCACAATCCTGAAGCTCCTTTCTTCGGGCAGCGGGAAAAATCCGGCAAAGCCGTTCCGGGCTAAAAAAAGTGAAATGGTTTGCCCGTCCATATTGCTGGCAAGCGTTACATCGGCAAGGTAAAAGCGGTGCGGGTAAGTATCGCCGTTAAAGGCCACTCCTGCCTGTTTACGGACAAGGCTGTGGGCACCATCGGCACCAATAACATAATCACAAGTTATAGTATAGTTATTCCCGGCGTGTTGTAAAACAGCGGTGGCTAACTTACTGTCTTGACTTAAAGACAAAAGCGACGTTTCCCAATAAACGGGCAGGCAACCTTGGGTAAGATAATCAAGCAGCAGGCGTTCGTTCTTGCTTTGTTGATACAGCGTGATGTAAGGGAACGGCGTTTGGTTGTTGCCCATTTCCATCAGGTTGAAATGTGCAAGCTCGCTACCATCCATATTAAAAGATAATGCACCGGCTTGTTTGCTGTTCTCAACAACGGAAGACGCAATGCCCATTTGCCTGTATATTTCAATTGAGCGGGCCTGTACTGCAAGCGCTTTGGATTGATCTGTGGGCCCCTTTTTAGCATCGATGACAACGGGTAGTATGCCATTGCGCAACAACTGCGCAGCCATCATTAAACCAGAAGGCCCGGCCCCCACAATTAATACACTGGTATGTTGCGGCAGGGTAAGCATATCATCAGGCGTGGAATAGCAGGAAAATTGCCGGCCGCTTGCGCAGATCAGGCACTTGGTTTTGCCACTCGGCTATTGTTTTTGTTTTGATAAATTCTGTAGATGCGGTTATATCGCAGGCTATGCAAAGACGGGTGTTGGGCTTGCAGGTTTTTAATACATCCTGCAGCATACTATCGTTACGGAAAGGCGTTTCAATAAAAAGTTGGGTTTGCTTGCCCTTCTCGGCCAGGTTTTCCAGTTGTTTAATTTTGTTTGCTCGTTCTGCCTTATCAATTGGTAAGTAACCATGAAAGGTAAAGCTTTGCCCGTTAAACCCGGAAGCCATTAATGCCAGCAATATCGAGCTTGGCCCTACCAATGGTACTACGTTTATACCTTTACGATGCGCTTCGGCAACAATATCTGCTCCCGGGTCGGCAATGCCGGGGCAGCCAGCCTCGCTCATCAGGCCAACATCGTTGCCGGCCAGCAGGCCCTTAAAAAATGCTTTTAATCCCTGGTCGCGGTTGTGCTTGCCGTAATCATGGATAATCAATTCGCTTTGCGGAGTTTTTAGGCCCGCTTCCTTCAGGAAACGGCGCGCTGTTTTTTCATTTTCTACAATATACTCTTTAATACTATTGATGGTATTAACCAGATACGGGGTAAAAGATTTTGCAGCAGCGTCGTCAGCAAGAGGTACCGGGATTAAAAAAAGGGTTCCATTGGGCATAATATTATAATGCAAAAAAGGGCGCTAAGTTTGCGCCCTTTGGTTTAATGTGCTTATTTCAGTTTGGCAAGTGCTTCGCCAATGCGCGGCATCATTTGCTCTACTTCGCTTAAAGTTACCGTACCTACCGATGCCCTGAACCAATTTACATCATGGCCGGTACCGAATGCCGAGAACGGTACAAAGGCCACACCGGCATGTTTGATCAGGTAAAAATTTACATCGGCGCTATTGTTTAAAACCTGTCCGTCTGGCGTAGTTTTGCCGGTGTAATCTATTTTAATGGTAAGATATATGGCACCCATTGGCTCAACTGAGTCAACGCTATAGCCTTCGGCTTTTAGTTTTTGAAAACCCTGGTGTAAGGTATTCAGGCTGGCTTGTACGTTGCCTTTCAGCTCGTCAAGGTAAGTATCTACAAATTCTTCATTTTTAAGGTAAGCAGCCATGGCAACCTGCTCTGCCTTTGGCGACCATGCACCCATGTGACCTACAATGGCCTTCATGTTGTCGATTATAAAAGACGGACCAAAGCCCCAGCCAACACGTACACCGGTAGCTGCAAAACATTTCGATCCACCATCAATAAATATGGTGTAATCTTTTAGTTCGGGCCTTAAAGTAACCGGGTCAAAATGCTGGTGCTGACCAAACGTTAACTGCGAATAAATCTGGTCATACATCAGGTATAACGGTTTTTCGTCGTCGCCGCGACTTTTGTTCTCGGCAATTACCAGGTCGCAAATTTCTTCCAGGTCCTTTTTGCTGAACATAGTTCCCGTTGGATTAAGCGGGGAGCATAATGCCAGTAAGGTTGCGCCTTTTAAGTGCGGGCGCAGTTCCTCTGCCGTTGGCATAAAATTATTCTCGGGCTTGGTTTCAACAAGTACCGCTTCTGCACTAAGCAAATCGCAATAATGGTTGTTGTTCCATGATGGAGTAGGGAAAATCACTTTATCTCCGGGATCAACAAGTGCCAGGTAAGCTGCATAAATTAGCGGCCTCGAGCCGCCCGAAATTAAGATATGATTGGGCGCATACTCCAGCCCCATGCGGTTTTTAAGAAAGGTTGATACACTTTCGCGCAGGGCTAACACACCGTCGGCAGGTGGATAGTTGGTTTGGTTGTGATTGTATGCGTCTATAATCCCTTCCTTTAATTCAGTGGGGATAGGATAAATATTCGAGTCGAAATCGCCTATGGTTAAATTGGCAATGTTCTGCCCCTGTTTTTTAAGTTCGTTTATTTCGCCGGCTATCTTGATGATTTCCGACCCGCTTAAATTTTCGGCTAATGCGGATACTTTCATACGTTGAATTTTAGGATGGCAAAGATAAGATTATATAATTATCCCGGCCGGACAAGATTGTCGTTGCTGTACTTTAAAACACATTTTACACTAGTCATGCCCATGCACATCGGCATCTCACGAAGTATATAAAAACAAAAAAGCGAAAAGCTTTACCAATTGGGCAATGCTTTTCGCTCTCTGCTAAATTCTGTCAGCCTAAAATCAGGCGTAGTTTTTTCTGAGGCGAATAATGCGTGCCCAGTGCATCAGTTTCATGACCGGGTAAACAGGATCGATCTCAAACCATTTTGCACCAAAGTTTGCATTGTTGGGGCGTTTATGGTGGTTATTCTGGAACAATTCGCCAAGCATCAAAAAGTCAAACGGTGTAGTGTTTTTTGATTTGTCGTTATTGTCAAAGTTTGAATAACCGTATTTGTGGCCGCACCAATTTACTATTGCACCGTGTATAGGGCCCATTATTATGTGTATAGGCAATAATAAAAACATCCACCAGGCAGTAGCAAAGTAAACGTAAAAGGCAATGTAAAACAAGCCGAACAAAATGCGTGATACGGCAGATGACCCTACAAAATCAAGAAAGCGCCACTCCGGGTAGTTGCCTTTAAAGCGCTCTTCGGGCTCTTTTAGGCGCTTAACGTGCAATTTATAGCTCATGGCAGTGTACCACATCATCTGGAAAACGTCCTTAAAAAAGTGCGGTGAATGCGGGTCTTTCTCTGTATCGCTATATGCATGATGCTCGCGGTGCATAATTGCGTATGCACGCGGGTTTAAAAATGATGAACCTTGAAAAACATAGGTCATGATGTAAAATGTACGCTCAAAAAATTTATTTGTAGTAAACATTTTGTGCGAGGCATACCGGTGTAAAAAGAACGTTTGAAAAAACAGCGATAGAAACCAGTGGGCCAAAAAGAAAATTAATATGATCACTCGGGTAAATTTATATTGTACTTATTTATAATGGTTACAAATATACGTATTTAAAGGTGGCCAGGGTTTTAATTCGGCACAACTAAGAAAGTATTTTATAAAAAAGAGCCACCCCGTAGCTACGGAGCGGCTCAAAATTTATTGGCAAAAATTAATTATGCCTGGCTATCTCTTAACGCTTTGATCCTGTCGTGACCAACGTTAATAGCACCTTGCTGTTTCGAGATCAACTGTGTTTGCTCTACAGATAGGCCATTGTCTTCTGATAGTGCATCACGGTATGCTTTTTTAATGGCATCCTCGCCGCGTTCGCATTCTTCAAGAATTGCTTTACGGTCATGGCCGCTGAATGTAGCTTTTACATTTAACCATGCACGGTGTAGCGAGCCTGTTACAGTGTTACCTGTGTCAACATCGCCGCCGGCCTGGCCTACGGCTGCGCTTAACTCCTGTACATTTTCGCGGCTATCGCTTGCAAATTGCTCAAATACAGCTTTTAAATCTGCATCGCCTTCGCCTAAGCCTTCTGCTGCGCGGTTAAAACCATCTATACGGTCGTTATTAATTTCAATAAGGTCATTTAATACTTCAATTGATTTTTCTGTAGTTTCCATGGTAGTTAACATTTTTAATTTAATGTATTAGCAGCATTGCAAATCGCTTGCCAATAATTAATCTGTAATTAATTAAATTATAAATTTAACATCATATATCATAATGCGTTGATAATGAAGTGTTTTAAATTAAAAAAAGAAATGCCGCGTTAGTTGCGCGGCATTTCTTTAATATATAATAAGCTATTATTCCTTTTCGCTTACGGCGTTTTGATTGATGCCGGCTTCAGCAATTTGTGTTAGCAGGCTGTCGCAATTTTTCTCTTCGTTAAGTGTAGCTTCCAGTAAATCTGCTGCATCGTTGTGGCCAAGGGTTAGGGCAAGTGTCCTTAAAGTGCCGTATGATGCTATTTCGTAGTGCTCAACCTTTTGCGCGGCCGATATGATACCTGCGTCGCGGGTTATGCTGCCTTTTTCTGTATCTGATACTATTTCATCGGCTTCTTTTAGCAAGCCTTCCATTGCAAGGCATTTTTTGGCTGCTGCTTTTTCGCCTATAGCTTCAAAAACGTCTTCCAGGCGGGTTATCTGGCCTTCAGTTTCTGTTATGTGTTGCTCTATAGCTTGTTTTAACTCGTCAGACGTTGCCGCTTTTGCTAGTTTTGGCAATGCTTTCGCTAAGTGCTTTTCGGCCCAGTAAATGTCTTTTAACTCGTCAATAAACAATTCGTTCAATGCCGACTCCTCGACAATCTCGGTTGTCTCAGGTGCTTTTTTAGTTTTTGTTGCCATGGTAAATGATCTGTTTTAATTTGTTTAGTACACATTAAACACTAACCATAGCTATAAGTTTTATCCTATTAAGAAATAATTTAATTGCTATTTTGCTTAAGCATGCAGTTTGCTTAAGCTAAGTTGTCGAAAGAACGATCAATGTTTGCCTCTGGTCCATTTATCCGAAATTTGCACAGCACAGTTTTTATAAAACCTGTATCTTGCCGCATCAAACATAGGTAGCGATTTAATGCTGCCAAACTGCTTACCATGGATCAGTATTTCATAATAGATTTCGATAGTACATTTACGCAGGTAGAAGCTTTAGATGAACTTGCCCGCATCTCATTAAAAAATCATCCGGATCGCGAAGGTATTTATAAACAAATTGAGGACTTGACCAACGCTTCAATGGAAGGCCGCCTCTCTTTTACCGAAAGCTTGCAGCGACGGGTAGAGCTTTTATGTGCGAACCGCGATCATCTTAAGCAGCTGATATCACACTTGAAAAAGAAGGTTTCTACCTCATTTTCGCGTAACACCATATTTTTTAAAAACCATCAGAACGAGGTATTAATCGTTTCGGGTGGCTTTAAGGAATTTATTACGCCGGTAGTAACGGAGTATCATATTAAAAAAGATAATATTTATGCCAATACCTTTGTATTTGACGAGGAAGGCAACATTATAGGTTACGATACCGAAAACCCGCTGTCGCAGGAGGGTGGTAAAGTAAAGTTGCTTAAGGAACTTAATCTTCAGGGAGAAATTTTCGGTATTGGCGATGGGTATTCTGATTTCCAGTTAAAGGAATCGGGAATGATCAAGAAATTCTTTGCCTTTACAGAAAACATAGAGCGCAAATCTGTTGCCGAAAAAGCCGATCATATAACCCCAAGCTTTGACGAATTTCTTTACATCAATAAACTGCCGCGCGCAATATCATATCCTAAAAACAGGATAAAGTGCCTTGTGGTAGGTAATGTTGACGATGAAGCCCTGGCCCAAATGAAAAAGGAAGGGTACAACATCAGGCACAAAGAGGTTATTGAAGAAGAATACCTGCAGGAAGCCGGCGTGTTATTTTGTGATGAGCACCACCAGCCTACACCCGAGCAGTTGGCGAACGCGGGCCGGTTAAAGGTTATTGGCTGTTTTGGGAAAGTACAAAACCGTAAACTAGCCGAGGCCGCTTGTGATAAAGGCATTATTATTTTTGATGATCCTAAGCAAAATCCGCGGAACGTTGACTTCATCCCACGCAGGGTAATTGGCTTCATGAATGAGGGTAAAACCCACATGAGTTGCAACTTCCCCGATTTGCAACCACCGCGTGTAAGTAACGCACACCGTTTAATTCACATCCACAAGAACGTGCCCGGGATACTGGCCAAAATAAATGAGGTATTTGCCCAGCACAACATTAATATCGTTGGCGAGTTTTTGGTTACCAACGCCCAGATAGGCTACGTAATAACCGATGTAAATACCGGTTACGATGCGCAGGTACTTAACCAGTTAAAGGCTATTGATAATACCATTAAGTTCAGGCTGTTGTATTAATAGCTGGCGTTAGTCGATAGATCATAGTTAATCGTTCATAGCCTTATTGGTAATCAAATGCTCAATTGTTAAGCAGTGTTTCGCTATGATCTATGAACCATTAACCATAGGCTATTTGATCTATGAACTATTAACTATAACCCATTTACTCTTCCACCATTGGCACAACGAGTACCGGAATGCGAGATTCGCGCACAACGGTTTCGGCAACGCTGCCCATCAGCAGCCTGTCAATTCCGCTGCGGTTATGAGTGCCGATGATGATAAGGTCGGCGCTGAAATCTTTGCTGCATTGTAAAATGCCATCGGCAGTTGCACCAAATTCATTAAAGTGCGTTACCTGCAATCCCTCGCCATATTTCTTAGCTGTACGTACAATCAGGCTTTCGCTTTGCTCATTTTGAATATCCATGATGGTTTCATCCGCAATAAGCGAGTTCTCCATCGGTACACCCATCAAAGTATCTGTGGTGGTGATAGGGGCAACGGTTGGTTCAACAATATGCACCAGCCCAACGTGGGCGTTAAACGTTTTGGCAATATCAAAGCCATAGCTTGCGGCATATTCGGCGTATTTACTGTCATCTATGCCTATAAGTATTTTGCTGATCTTCATGGGTGCAAAGGTTGGTTTACTTATAAACAAACATTACCGGCTATGTTTGCCTAAGCTTCGATTTTTAATTAGTTTTTAACGTTTTAGCTTTTTTATTAGGGCATTAATCTTAAAAATGGGCAACCTGTATTTTATCACCTGCTGCGATGAGTAAATGCCCTGCTCCCCGCTGAAAATGTAGGCAGTGAAGCAAGCCAGCGCAAAGTAAATGGTGTATTGCGGTCCAAAAAGTTCCATCCCCATTACGGTACAGGCCAACGGTGTTTTGGTGGCACCAGAAAATACTGCAATAAAGCCAAGTGCCGCAAACAGGCTCACCGGTGCGTTAAGCAAACCGGCCAGAGTATTGCCAAGCGTAGCGCCAATGTAAAACAGCGGGGTAACCTCGCCGCCTTTAAAGCCTGTGCCGAGTGTTATGGCCGTAAAAATCAATTTCCAAAGCCAGCTTATTGCATCGGCGCCGCCTTGTTTAAATGCCGAAACTATTGTAACAGCTCCCGGATATTCGGCATCAACGCCAAGGCTCAGGTAATCGGGCTTGCCCAAAACAAACGTAAGGGCTATAATAACTATACCGCCTGCTACAGGTATCAGCCAACCCTTAATAAGTTTAAGGCTGAAGGTTTTTACGCCGTGCACAGTTTTAGTAAAGGCATATGCAACTAGCCCGAAAGCAATAGCAGCAAGTATGGCTTTTGCAGGCAACCATAAATCATTTGGCAATTGCATATTAAAGACACCGGTAGCCGTATTTACAATGTCAATATGGTAATGGGTGTGCCTGATGTGCCAAAAATTTACAGTAGTGTCCGCTGCGTAGGCGGCAAGCAGGCATGGCAAAAAAGCTTTGTAAGATATCCGGCCGATAGCCAAAACTTCAACCGCAAAAATAGCCCCTGTAACAGGTGTGCCGAACACCGCACCAAACCCGGCTGCAACGCCGGCAGTCAGTAAGGTTTTTTTATCTGCCTCATTCAGCTTAAATAAGCCCGAGCAAAAGTTGGCCAAACTACCCCCTATTTGCACAGCGGTACCCTCACGCCCGGCTGATCCACCAAACAAATGCGTGATAACGGTGGTGATCAAGATAAGCGGCGCCATGCGCTTGGGCACCCCGGCACCTGGCTTGTGTATCTCATCAATAATGAGGTTATTTCCCCGCTCGGCGCTTTGGCCGTAAAGTTTATATAAAAAATGTATGCCAATACCGGCCAACGGCAGCAAATATAACAGCCACGGATGCGCGAAGCGATAAT
Organism: Mucilaginibacter pallidiroseus; assembly: GCF_007846085.1. Classification (GTDB taxonomy): domain Bacteria; phylum Bacteroidota; class Bacteroidia; order Sphingobacteriales; family Sphingobacteriaceae; genus Mucilaginibacter; species Mucilaginibacter pallidiroseus. Next base: position 208,773 of record NZ_VOEJ01000002.1, on the reverse strand, counting down.
GGATAGCCATGTTGAGTAACCATAAAAATAATGCTATAAAAGTGCCGATGACTATGCTGGTTGGTAGAATATAAAATAGCCAACGAACTGCATATTTGATTGAAAAAACAAGCTTTAAAAAAATGGATTTAAGCATAACCTACCTGTAACAAAATAAATATCTTATTGGTAGGCGCCATCAGCTTTCTTAAAAAAAGCGGTTCGATTAGGCAGGACACCATTGCCTTTTGAGTTAAGTCAAAAGTAAAAATTAAAAAGTCAAAAATCAATTGCTGTTGTATTTCAATTAGAGAGACCTTTGTCCTGCCTTTTTGGGCTTCCCGACATTCTAACTTCCGGACTTTCTCATTTCCCTTTTGAATTTCTAATTTTGACTTAGAATTTTTTATTATATGAGTATATCGCCCGAGATAGAGAAGCGCTTAAATCTGTTGCAGGAAAAATACGATGCAATGGGCCAGGATATGACATCATACCTGGATGGCTTGCTGCATGCCGATTTTTTAACCTACTGGGACTACATACATCTGGATACGCTGTTAAGCTTGCAAAGCCCTAAAACGCCTTTTCCGGACGAGGAGATATTCATCATGTACCACCAAATCACCGAGCTTTACTTTAAGCTTTCGATACATGAGTGCAGGCAGATAACCGAACATGCTAACCTTACCCCCGACTTTTTTACGACACGTTTGGCTCGTATAAACATGTACTTTGAGGCCCTTACCAACTCGTTTGAAATTATGGTTGACGGGATGGAGAAGGAGCAGTTTCTGCAGTTCCGGATGTCGTTGTTACCAGCCAGTGGTTTCCAAAGCGGTCAGTACCGCATGATAGAGATTTACGCTACCGATTTTATGAACCTTGTTGCGCCAGGTCATCGCGAGGCACTTGCCGGGGCGAGCATCGAAGAGCAGTTCGAGCAGATCTACTGGAAGTATGGCGCTACCGAACTATCTACCGGTAAGAAGACTTTAACGTTAAATCAGTTCGAAAAAAAGTACGCCAAAGCATTTATCGAGCTTGCTAAAAGTGTTACACACACCAACTTTAACTACCTGTTTCAGCAATATAAGAATAAGGGGGAGGCAACCGCTGCTATGATAAGCCAGCTGCGCCAGTTGGATGTAAATGTAAACGTGAACTGGCCGTTATCTCACTATAAATCTGCCGTGCGTTATCTGCATCGCGAGCCCGAGGAGATACGGGCAACAGGTGGTACCAATTGGCAAAAATACCTGCCTCCGCGCTTTCAAAAACGAATATTCTTCCCGTCGGTATGGAGTGATGAAGAGCTTGAGAACTGGGGCAAGGCCTGGGTAGATAAGGTGCTAGGCGAACTGTAGCTGTTGTAATAGGTAACTATTAAATATTAAACCATCAGCTAAGTCGAAAAAATAAATAATAAATCAAAAATTCATACCTTGCCGTTTTCTGATATAATATCTAATACAATGACCGATACACTGGACATCAAAATAACCAAAGCCGCTCATTCGCGCTTAGCCGAAACCGACTTTGACAACCTGCCTTTTGGTAAGGTTTTTTCTGACCACATGTTTGTTGCCGACTATGCCAACGGCGAATGGAAAAACTTTGAGATTTTGCCTTATGGGCCTATTGAAATGAGCCCGGCGATTTCTGCCCTGCACTACGGACAGGCGTTTTTTGAAGGTATTAAAGCCTACAAACATGCCGATGGTACAGTGTCTATCTTCCGCCCTGATAAAAATGCGGTACGTTTTAACAAATCAGCCGAGCGCCTTTGCATGCCAACCCTGCCAGAGGATATTTTTGTACAAACCATTGCACAACTGGTTGACCTTGACCGCGACTGGATCCCGGCAAAGGCTAACCATGCCTTATATATCCGTCCGTTTATGTTTGCTACCGATCCCTTTTTAGGTGTAACGCCATCGGCAACTTATAAATATATGGTGATAGTTGGCCCTGTTGGACCATACTTTTCAAAACCATTGCGTGTTAAGATCGAAACGCACTACACCCGCGCTGCCGAAGGTGGTATGGGTTATGCGAAAGCTGCCGGTAACTACGGTTCATCAATGCTGCCTGCCCGTAAAGCGGCCGAAGAAGGTTTTGACCAGCTGCTTTGGACAGATGCCAAAGAGCACGCTTACATCGAAGAAATGGGTGCCGCTAACGCGATGTTCCTGTTAGACGGCAAGCTGATAACCGCCGAAACCAAAGACACCATACTTGATGGGGTAACCCGTGATACGGTAATTGCTTTGGCTAAAGATTGGGGTATCCCGGTTGAAGAACGCCGCGTATCAGTTGCCGAGTTGATTGAGGGTGCCAAAAACGGCAAACTTACCGATGCCTTTGGTGCCGGTACGGCTGCTACAATTGCTTCTGTAGCCTCAATAAGCTACAATGGTGAAGAATACTTTTTGAGCGACCCTAAAACCCGCGAGTTTTCGAACAAGTTGTTTGCTACGCTTGATGATATCAAGTATGGCCGCAGCGAAGACACGCACAACTGGAACTATACAGTTTAATAGCTGCCATAAAATAGCAAAGCCCTGCATGATGTGCGGGGCTTTTTTTTTGCGTTGGTTGGGCTTTAACCCTGTACCTTGATATCGTATTTGCCAAGCAGCCCGGGCAACCCATGCACGCTGAACATTGCCTTTTTAATTTGGTTATCGTCCGGGTCGATGGTGTAGTTGTATGATGTGCGCAGGTCGGCACCTTTCAGTATGGTGTTGCTGAAAAACGCCCGGTGAAGGTTGCAGTTGTTAAATTTAGCTTCTGTTAGGTCGGCAGCGGTAAAATCTGTTTCCACCATGGTGCAATCGTTAAACCAGGCCTTTTTATTTTTCTTTTGGTAAAAAACGGCATTGTCGAGATTGCATCCCTCAAAGTGCACCTCGAACAAAAAATCGCGCGCTTTGCCAAAGTTTACCCCGCTTAGCTTACAGCCTTTAAACCGAATGTTCTGCAAGCCTGTATTACTCACTCCAGCCAGCGCCAGGTTGCAATCAATAAATGTGCAGTCAATAAAAATCAAACCGTCAAGATAAGCCCCGCCAAAATCACAAGCTTCAAAAATGCAGTTCTCATAGCTTAGGTTGCTACCTTTTATATCCTCAAAAGTAGCCCTGCTAAAGGTTTTATCCTCGATGGTTTGCATGGTGGTAAAGATAATAACGTAAGGATTTAGCTGAGAACTTAATTTATGTTTTGCGAGGATCGGAGCTACTTGGCAATTTCCTCGCGTTTATTAACGGGCTGTGCTTTATGAACGTCAGTCCGCTCATTGCCGCGGAGGCTACTTCTTTTCTCTTGAAAGAAAAGAAGCAAAAGTTCAAGACGAAAAAATCCTTCTGCCCACATGTCCCGAGCGTTGGCCCCGGTTTTTCGTCAGGGCCGACGCCCTTTAATATTAGTCAAGCCATGACGAGAATATCTAAGATTACATTTCAGAAATTCCTAACAGTTCGTATTCTTCGTTTTCGTTTCCCGTCTTAAATTTCGTTGTAAATTTTCTTAAATGTAGTTTACAATCGTTGTTTAGAAATCTTTGGTCAAATTCGATAAGTTCTGCTTCGCTTAAATCATCACTTATAGATCCAGATATGTGTTTGCCATTTGAATCTTGTATTTCAAATTTCCAAGAGTCTAATAAAAAACCTCGCAAAATACCCTCAATCTGAATTTCCTCTTCACTATCAATTGCTTCGGCTACCCTAAAGTAAGCAGCAGTCACGCTTTCTTTAGAAATCTCGGCATGTAATTCCCCTGATTCCATTTCGAGAAAGGACTGCTCATTTGACACTTCCTTTAAAAATTTTTTAAGATTTGATAAATTCCTTTTGGGCGTTTTAGAAAGGACTTTTTCAAATTTCTCATCGCTCTCTGAAGTGTCTTTAATTAACTGTATAACCTCTTTCATGGCGTATGCCACGTCAATTTCAGCGAATAAATCTTGACTGTCGAGTTTTCGTAGTTCAATGCCAAATGATCCGACAGGCAAGCTTGATAAAAAGAGTTCTGTGTAAGGGCTACTTTTGGCTTGCCCTCTTCTTGCGACATTTCCAAATCTAACAAGTGCTGATTGGGTTTTAACTATCTCTTGAAACGGTAATAAAATTTTGCTAACAAAAGACGATTTTATCCCCACAGATCCCCTTACAGCGTTTCCACTAAACAGTAGGGTAATGGAAGGTTCAATGATATCTGCTGATATCTCAGAAAGCTTGTTTTTAAGAAGTGTCAAACGCTCTGTCAAACTTATTGACATAAGTGGATGGTCCTTGACCAATTCAAGCATTTTTTCTGTATCAATAATCTGTGACTTGATACTATTTCTTTCCCTAAATAAACTCATATGCCAAGTCCATTTAAAAAGTCTAACGCCAATTCATTTTCTGAAGAGGTGTTTAAGGGCAGTTGAACTATTCCTTTCCAGACGCCTTTTCTATTATGACTAAATAATTGAAGCCAATATCTTGTAGCCTCAACAGTCACAATTGGATGGTATGTAAAGTCTACAGGATAATGGTCTAACAAGAAATTTGTTTTAGATTGAATTGAACTGGAAAATTCTGGAAAGCTTGTAGTTATGTTGTGTAAAATATGAGTGTCCAAAAAACCATGGAATGTAACTATGTCTAAATCATTTGGATCTCGGTTTTCTAAAACCTCAATATTTTCCAAAAAACTACCATCTATCCATTGAAAGCCATTTACAATTCCTATGGAGTCCATTTTTTTCCTAAACGAAATTAGCCCCCGAAGTATTTTTATTCTCTTTTGAGAAGTCGCAAATCTATGACATAAGTCGAGTATTGAGCATCGATATGGAGACAAATCTACTTCACTAGTTGGATCTCCTAAATGTGGAGGTAGTACATGATTGTGGTTGAAATCTGGTAAGGACATCAAATTGCGATAAGGGTTATAGCTAAAAGTACAAATTTTAGAACAAAAAATATAAACCTATCTAAAAGTGTAACAGCTTAAATTTGTGTACACTACAAAAATCTTCATACAACCGCCTTCACCGTAAACACTCCCGCATAATACTTCCTGTAACCCCAGCCCAAAAGCAAGTTGGGCAACAGTAACAAAACGCCCATTTGCCATGCTTCCGGTGCCAGTAGGGTATGAAACAGGAAAACGTTTAAGCTTATCGGGAACAATACCACGGCTGCAAGTGGTGCAAAGCGGTTGCTTAACAGCGCCAGGCCGCCAAGTATCTGTATGGTTTTTTGCATGGGGTAAAAGTATCCGGCGGCCATTAGTCCGGCCTTAAAAGCTCCTGCGGCGCCAGGATGTAGCGGCGGTTGATAGGGGATGAATTTAAAAAAGTAGTCGAGCCCAAATATGAGGTATAAAAGGCCAAGTATAATGCGGGATGCCAGTACAGTTGCTTTCATGTTATGGCTATATAATTTTGCTTCGCTCAAAGCTTGTCAATTCGGCTGGCATCTGCAAGGTTTGTCACATCACGCTAATAACAAATAACCACTCCCCAATAACTAATAGCCCATCCCCAAAAATCCCTATCTTTGCGGTTATCATGATGTTAACTAATCAGGCGGGGGTACAGTGGGAAAAGGGTTACAATAACTACGGCCCCTGGCTTAAGCAAAAATATAAAGGCCACAGGGTTTTTAAGGTGATTGTAGATGGTGGCTTTACATGCCCCAACCGCGATGGCTCAAAGGGCTATGGCGGGTGTACGTATTGTAATGTAGATTCGTTTACACCCAGTGTGAGCCGGAACGCGCCTACCGTTCGCCAGCAGGTAATTGAGGGGATGGAGCGTGCCCGCAAGGGTAACAAGGCCGATAAGTTTATTATTTACTTTCAGCCCAACACCAACACCTACGCCCCGGCACATTATCTTAAAATGCTTTATGATGAGGCGTTAAGCTATGGCACCGAAGATATAGTTGGCCTTAGCGTAGGCACCAGGCCCGATTGTATAGATGCCGAAAAGGTTGCCCTGCTTGAAAGCTATACCGACCGTTTTGATGTTGACCTTGAAATGGGTATGGAGAGCATTTATAACGATAGCCTTGCCCAGATAAACCGCGGCTGCACGCACGATGAATTGGTTAAAGCCCTTGCATTGGTGGAGAACAGCAAGCTTGATATTTGCGTACACACCATATTTGGCCTGCCCGGCGAAAGCAGGGATATGATGCTGGCCTATGCCGAGGAAATAAACCGTTTTAACCAGATAAAATTTGTAAAATTCCACCACCTGCACATTGTGGAAGGTAGCGTAATGGGCGTAAGGTATAAACGGGAGCCGTTTAAACTTTTCAGTCTGGATGAGTATGCCAACTTCTTGTGTGACCTATTACCTTTGGTGAGGCCGGACATTGTGATACAGCGTTTATTTGGCCTTAGCGATCGCGAATTACTGATTGCACCAAACTGGGGCCTCAAAAAAAGCGAGATACAGTATTTTATAGATCAGCGCATATTGCAGCGCGGCGTAGTGCAGGGCAGCGCATTGTAATATTGCCTGCCCGATCAAAAGCTCAATTAATTTCATCACACATCAGTATTGAATTCTCCGGCACCCATAGCACTCTTCCTGTATAACCGGCCCGATCATGCCCGGGAAACTATTGCCTATCTGCAAAAGAACGAACTGGCGCAGGAGTCACCTTTGTTTATTTTTTGTGACGCCGCCAAAACCGCTGTTGATTACCAAGCAGTAGCCGGGGTAAAAGAACTAGCCAAAACTGTAACGGGCTTTAAATCGGTGGAAATTATTGAACGCGAAAGCAATCTTGGACTTGCCAACTCAATAATTAGTGGAGTTAGCAAACTGATTAGTGAGTACGGGCGGGTAATTGTTTTTGAAGACGACCTGGTATCGTCGCCGTATGCCCTTAAGTTTTTTAACGATGCTCTTGATAATTATGCCGATCAGGAAAAAGTGATGCATATTGGTGCATATATGTTTGATCTGGATGATAAATCCCTGCCCGAAACATTTTTTTCGAGGGTGGCATTTAGCTGGGGTTGGGCAACATGGGCACGCGCATGGCAGCACCTCGAAACAGATGTCGACAGGTTGATGGCGCAATTTGATGCCCAAAAGATTCACGAGTTCTCGGCAGAGGGCAGCATGAATTTTTGGAAACAGATGCAGGATTTTAAGGCGCGTAAAAATAATTCATGGGCCATAAGGTGGTACGCGTCTGTTTTCTTAAAAGGTGGCCTTACGCTAAATCCAAGCCAATCCTTGATCCATAACATCGGGCACGATGGCAGCGGCACGCACTCCAATATCGAAAATACCTACCAGGTACAGTTGGCAGTGAAGCCCGTAACCTACTTTCCGAGCCAGATAATAGAAAGCCGGGAAGCTTTTCAATCAATTAAACGTTTTTTCAAAAATCGCAAGGGCAGTTTGCTTGCCAGGGGTGTGCGCTATCTGAAACAAACCTGGCTAAAGCGCTAATAATAGTTGTTTTCAACATAACGCCCTCATTGTTAGTAAAAAATAGGTCGTATAAAGTCTGCCAATTCGGTACATATAATATATTTGATTTAATTGTTATCTATCTAATACAAACCTCTCGTTCTTTATGATAAATAATGAGGTCAGTAAAAATTCTGAAAAAGAGGAAACCGTCGTTTTCTCTTTTTTTGTTTAGCAAACATTGGCATGCTTTTTAGGTTATAAGGGTAATATATATCACTAAAAAACTAAACCAATGATTGACGAAAAAGACACCTCGCCAGCAGATAAAGACGGGAAATATGAATTTCAACTGCATTATTCAGGTCGTGAAGTTCCTTGCCTGGTAGAGAAAAATCAAAACAGGATCTCGGTACAAATTGAAGACAAGATTTTTGCCGATCTGGAATTGTTATCAGACGGAACAATCAAACAAACCGGCGGTTCGGAATTGCCAGACTCGGCCATTGAATATATCAAGAAACGCATATTAGGATAGCACTTAGCTATCGCTACTAAAAGCATGGTAACATTTACCATGCTTTTTTATTTAACCCAACGCTTATGAATACAATTTACCTGAACAATACGCTAAAAGTACTTGCCCTTTTTATCCTCACATTTGTAATCCTGTTTTTTGGAAAAGCAGTACTGGTGCCGCTTACATTTGGTGTAGTGCTGGCCATGTTGCTATTACCTGTTTGCCGCTGGCTGCAACGACGTGGGCTTAACAACGGCCTGGCTTCGGCATTAAGCATAGTAGCGTTGGTGCTTTTAATAGCAGGTGTTGTGGCCCTGCTGCAGTACCAGATAGCCGGGCTGGCCGAAGATCTTTCAAAGATTGAAGAGCGTGTAGGTGAGCTTGTAGCAGGGTTGAAAGATTATGTGAAGCAGCATTTTGGCATATCGCACCGTGAGCAGCAAAAGATGATAAAAGAGCAGCAATCCGGCGGGATGGAAAAGGCTGCAGGTATGGTTACCACCCTGGCCAGCTCATTGGCCGGTATAGCCGTTGATGCCATATTAGTATTGGTTTATACCTTCCTGTTCATTTACTTCCGCTCGCATTTTAAAAAATTTGTATTGCGCCTGGTAGACAGGGAAAACACCGGCAAGGCCCAAGTTGTACTTAGCGAAGCAGGAAAAGTAACTCAAAGCTACCTGGGTGGCCTGGCCATGATGATAGTAATGTTATGGATTTTGTACGGCATTGGTTTTAGCATAGCAGGTGTAAAAAACGCCATTTTTTTTGCCATACTTTGCGGCGTGCTGGAGCTGGTTCCTTTTGCCGGCAATATTACAGGCACATCAATAACTGTGTTGATGGCGCTGGCCCAAACGGGCAATACCAACGTGGTTGTAGGTGTGATAATAACCTATGGCTGTGTCCAGCTTTTCCAAACCTACGTGCTCGAGCCACTTATTGTAGGCGATAAACTGAATATTAACCCGCTATTTACCATTCTTATAATTGTTGTTGGCGAAGCCGTATGGGGCATACCGGGTATGATACTGGCGGTGCCTTTGCTGGGCATCTTTAAAATAATTTGCGACCATTGTGAGCCGCTTAAAGACTATGGATTTTTAATTGGCCCACCCAAAGAAAAGAAAGGCGAAGAGGGTAATTTTTTTACACGGCTTTTCAAAAAAAATAAGTAACCTTTTAACAGTTGCAAAGCGTATAAATAAGCGGGAAATATTTATACGATCACCTATATACGCCTAAAGAATATGCAACGCACATTAAAATTTGCCATCGGGACAATCTTGTTATTGTTCACTGTCATAACTAATAAGGCGTTTTCACAATCAAATATTAAGCTTGGCGATGTAAGCCGTTTCGAGTTTGAGATACGGGGCAATGGCAAACAAGGCACGGTAAAAAAGTACGAGGCTATAAATGAACATTCCGACTGGAACTGTTACCAGGTAGCGCTTGAAACTATTGATGCAAAAGGTACCAAAGTTACTGATAACACGCGTCGGCTGGTAAAAGCTATACCTCCGTTTATTGTAAACCGTTTGGTGAAACTATCTGCCAAAAAGGACTCGGGTATTGATGCATCACTTTTTAGGATACAACAGCCCGACATGGCTAAGGGTTTAAATGCCGTGAGCGTAAAAATAGCTCCCGACGATAAGTTGCAGATGCTTAAGCTTTTCAAAGTTGACAGCCTGTTTAACAAGGCGCTGGTAAAGAATGTTGCAGGCAGTAGTAGCGATAGCAAAGCAAGCCACTTGCTTACAATCATAACAAAAGATCAAAAAACATACACTATTGAGGCGGGGCCTGCATCTACCCCTTATGCACTGCCATGGCAAATTGGAAACACAAAAGTGTACGACCCATACCTGAGCAGTATTTTTGAATTTGCCTGCGGCAACGAACAGTACGACCGCCAGCAGCGCGAAATACTTTGCACTAAAATAGCTGCCAGCATTTACAATGACGTTATTGTTCCGCAAAAGCAAACCGCCGGTTTATAACAGCATTGCTTTGCCGACTAAAACGAAGCCATGTTATTGTTAAGCCAGCCAACCCGTTGCGTTATAAAGTCTTTCATGTAAGCAACCTCAAGGTCGTAACTGCCCAGCACAACTGCATTTGGCCAAACATACTTGGTAAGTATCGGCCATCTTGTAAAGTTTTTTTGTTGAGATAGTTTCAGGTAAGCGGCTGTTTGGTCGATATCGGTAAATATTTGTTTTACTTCACGGTCCTTTATCTGTGCCCAACGGTTACGCACCTTCGTAATAAAGCCCGGGTCCTGGGCAAGGCGCATCATCCAGGTAGCATCCCTTATATACCATATCCCTGTAGGATTTTTAGCGGGTGAATAATCAACATTGCCTGCACTCAAATCAAAATCCCAAACAGGCCCCATGCCTATTTTGCCATTACGGTCTTTGTAATAAAACATACTGCTGTAATCGCGGCCATCCTGGTTTTGAACAACCTCTTCGGTAAAGTACCAGTTGATAAAGGAATCCACGTCAAAATATTTTGCATAGCCAGTATTAGGGTCGCCAAAGGTAGGGGAGAACAAAGCGTTTTCGGCGTTTTGCACATACGTTTGGATATAGTTTAACTGCGCAGGCGTAATATCTTCCGGCGATTTAATAGTGAAGGGAAGATTTTTGGCGGTTTTAAACCAGTATTTCTCATCAAGGCGGGTATCAAGCTCCAATAAATATCCGCCCGTAATATCATCAGCAGATGTGTTTTGCGGCTTAAGTTCGGCAATGTTAACACCATTTTCATGCACCTCCACCTGGGCGGTAAGCAGGTAGTTGCCAATATGGTCGCCGTTTAAAACAACCTCCACAAACTTACAATCGGCAGCATAGCTCGATCCTAACCGCCGAGCCAGTTTAAGCGCAATGTAATTTCGCATTAAGGTTTTATCATCATAATTTGCCAGCAACACCCAGTTTTTTGCAGCCGGCATACCTAACACACTTGCTTTAGCATCAAGCTTAAGCCTGTATGGTTTTTTGGGGAACAGTGCCCAGGTTGAGTTGCCGCGCCCTTTAATTTGTGTGGAAAGGCTTGCCTTGTCGGTACTTAAACCCGTGTTTGCATCAACGGTAACATTGCCTTTTACGTAATTGTCTTTAGAGGTGACAGGGGCCGTAGTGTTAATGTATAATATCGGCAGGCCGGTAAATACCTTTACTATTAATACATATTTCTTAATGTCCCCGCTGCTTGCCGTTACTTCGCACTTCACCCCTTTGGAGTAATCTATAACAGTACTACCGTTAATCTGTAGGGTATCATTAAGCCTAACAATGCGGCCGGTGGTTGTAGGTGTGTATGTTATGACAAGTTTCTTTTTGGCATCTGCCGCAGGTAAAACAGCCGTTATGGTATCATTTGTACCAATAGTTGCATCAATATCTTCAGTTAAGGCTTTGTTGTATTTGGCTTCAATTTTTACTGCGGCTATAGTGGCCGGGCTGGCAGGCGTTTCCGGCTTATCAACAGGCGGCGTTTTTATGATAGTTTCCTTTTTACAACTATATATAAATAGTGCAGCCAGGACGGCAATTATAAGTAAGTAACGTTTAAAGATATTAGGAGTGCAAAAAAAGCACGCGAAGATAACTATTAATTAACGTACTTAATATTAAAATTACAGTAAATTAACAAGTTAGCTCAAGACCTCTTCCAAAACTTCATGCGATTTAATGTTGCCGAAACTTTCGATATGCAGGGCGTAGTACTCCAGCAGTTTGTTGATAAGGTATCGTCGCTCGTCGTTGCTTAAACGGATATCTGCGATATGCCCGAAGCCGCTTTGCAGTAAGTTGTAAAAATTTCGGGTATGCGGAGGCGAAAGATAATTCAGTGTTTCGGGGCGATAGCGGCTAAATACGCCATCTTTCATATCAAAATAATCAGCTGTTTGAGCGTTATTACCGTGGGGGTAAAAGCCTAAATAGCGTGTTAGCTGTATCAGGAATATCAGGTGGAAGTTTGCTAACCCGGTGGTGGTGTTATCCAGCAATTCGATAGCGTTAAACACAAAATCAAACGTGCGCTCATCTGCCGTTTGCTGTTTAATTGATTTGTAAAGTACCTCATTCAGAAACATGGCGAGGCAGCTTTTTATAATGTCGTAGGGGATGGTTTGCAATAGCGGCAGATTCTTAAGCTCGGCTATGCGCTGTATACTGCCCGATGTTTTGTGATAAACAACCATATCAACCAATGCCAGGGGCTGCAACATATTGCGCCCTATTTTGGCCTTGGGCTTTTTTGCCCCGTTAACCATGTACGATTGCAGTCCAAATTTTTCGGTAAATATCTGTACCACTACACTACTTTCGCTGTAATCGGTGGTTTTAAAAACTATGCCCCTTGTTTTATGTAGCATAATTAAAACAGCGATATAAATTTGGGGACGAAAATGACAAGTCCTGTCACCAGCGAAAATATAGCCGTGAGCAGTACGGCTGCTGCACAAACATCTTTAACGCGCCCGGCAAGTTCGTTGTATCCCGGCGAAACCAGATCAACCAAGGCTTCAATACCGGTATTTATCAGTTCGGTTAACAAAACCAGCATAATGCATAAGGCTATCCACTGCCAATCATTATTGCTGACATGTAAAGCCAAGCCCAGCCCAATTGCTAAAACTGCTGCAACGCAATGGATCCTGAAATTTTGCTGGGTAGCCAGGGCATACCGCAACCCTTTAATAGCAAAGCCAAAACTTCGAACGAGTTTATTCATTAAATGCAAACTTAATTAATAACAAATAACTTATCATGAACAAGCTACCAACTTGCATTGTTGTACTTGCATGTATTTAAAACTTAGCGGTAAAGTTGCCATTGTATTTGCTGCCAGTAAAGGCCTTGGCAGGGCCATTGCAACAACCCTTGCTACCGAAGGTGTAAAAGTAATTATTGGCTCACGCAACCAGGAAGCGTTAAGCAACACAGCGCTCGAGATAAGCCGTGCCACAGGTAACAACGTTACGGCAATTGATGTTGACGTGAGCGATGCCGCGCAGCTACAGGCCTTTATTGAAAAAGCAGCGGCTGTTTACGGCAGGATTGACATACTGGTTAACAATGCAGGCGGCCCGCCGTTTGACAAGTTCGAGAATTTTGACGACGAGCAATGGCAAAAAGCCTTTGACCTTAACCTGCTTAGCGTTGCGCGCACCAGCAGGCAGGTATTGCCATACATGCAACAAGCTGGTGCAGGGCGAATCATTAATATTATAAGCGGGTCTGTAAAGGCTGTGCTGGCCGGGTCGGTGCTATCAACCGCAATGCGGATGGGCGTTGTTGGTATGGCAAAGCTGATGGCCGATGAGTTTGGCCCTTACAACATCACGGTAAATAACGTTGCACCCGGCATGATCCTTACCGACCGTATAAAACACACCCTACCCCAAGGTGTCGACCCGCAAGAAGCAATAAAGGAAAAAGCTAAGAACATACCATTGGGGCGCATTGGCGAACCCGAAGAATTAGCTGCATTAGTCGCCTTCCTGGCATCGGCACAGGCATCGTACATTACGGGTACAACTATACAGGTTGATGGCGGTGCAAACCGGGCTATTTTTTAAAATACTTATTATAGATAAGCATCCCCGCACTTAATATCCCTGCCACAAATAATCCAAACGATGCACCCTGAATTAAATCCCTGTACTTTGAGTAGTATAGCTCGGGTATTGCCATTGTTCCGGAGTAAAGAATAATGGCAATAAGCAGCATATAAACCGTGCGCTTAAATTGTTTAGACATAACCATAAGGAAACAAATTTACAACAGACTGCTCAAAGCCTGAATTTTATTTTCAAGCATTGGTAAAACTGCAGTTACCGAAACCTCGCCCGGTTTAAAGCCGTATTCATCTTTATTGCAGTTGCTACAGTATTGTTGATCCAGTGGGTTTGATGTATTGCAGCTGCATATCCAAACCTCCTTTTCGTTTGATGACAGGAATCCTTTTTTAGTACCTCTTGTAGTTTGTATTGGCAAGGCGCTGGCCAACTGTTCTTTGATATTTTTAAGTTCGTTAATATCGTTAGTAACGTAAGTCTTTTTATCGCCGGTAAGAAGGTTTAAAGCTATAAGTCGTCTGTCCCTGTCGCCAGCCAATAATAGATTGATGTAAGCGTAATCTAACAAATCGTTTGCTTTAATAAGCTCAGTAATTTTGTCTATAGCTTTTTTATCTGTCTCCTTTAACAATGCATCATATACAATAGGAACTGCCAAATTTGCATCAAGTGTGGCAAAGTAATCTTGATACAAGGCAACTATGCTTTTGTATTGAGCATCATCAAAGTTCGCCGGGTCCAGCCGTTTATATTTATTTATAAGCAAGTGTCGAAATTCCGGGGACTTAGTCTCTACGATAAATTCAAGATCCTTTAATGTCAGCTTAAAGCCTTCTTTAGCAGATTCATTTATCAATACTAGCAGTCTTGCTTTTTCCTTGATAGATTCTTTATCTACCTCCTTGAAGTTTTCTTGTAAACGGGTATCGCCACTTTTTACTGCAATTACAGCAGTACCCCATGCGGTAACCATAAACATCTGCATGTTTTTTCCACTAATTTCATCCACATCCACTTTCATGCCCAACACGCAATTTGCGCCGATCTCTTTAGCTTTCACAATTAGAGTTTGCATTGCCTGCTCGTTGAGCAAGTGCAGGTTTCTTTCGTAAAGGGTTGATCGACCTCCAAAAAAATCAGAAAAAGAAGCTCCGAAATCTTTAAAAAAGTTTGCCCCAACCACAAGGTTCGAGAATATGGGTTTTATGTAGCTAACAATATCGTAGCCTTGAAGTGTTTCGGTGGTGGTAACCAAAATTTTTTTCATGATAAGGTTTTGTTAAATATAATAACCCGATCACAAATTACAAAAAGCCGAAGCAAAACGTTTCGGCCTTTTGATGTTTAAAATTTTACTTCATCGATTTTTCCCTTATCGCTTTAAATTCGGAACCTGGTTTCCAGCCGGGGAAGGTGGTTTCATTGCTTAATTTTAGCCCGATGCGGTAAAGTATATCAGCTGCCTGTGCCATACCGTTTGTATTCATTTCGGGATAGTAATTATCGGCAGGCTGATGGTATTTAGTGTCGCCATATTCATTGCCTCTCTTTTCGCCAAGCTCTTTGCCGCCATTAACGGCGTCATTGCCTGTATGCATATCTAAGGCGGGCACACCAACCTTAGCAAAGTTAAAATGATCTGACCGGTAATAACCGCCCGAGCCGGGGTTGCCATCGCCCTCAACCGTCCAGCCATGTGCTTTGGCATCGGCCTCCACATAATCATCCAGGTCGTTTTGGCCTTTTCCTGTAATACTCAGGTTGCGGGTTTCGCCAAAGTCCGACAGGGCATCAAGATTTAAATTGGCAACCGTTTTATTGAGCGGATAAACAGGATGCGTTCCATAATATTCAGACCCTAATAATCCCTGTTCTTCTGCCGTTACCATCAGGAAAACTATGGAACGCTGAGGCTTTTCTTTTTGGCTTACAAATTTTTTGGCAACCGCTAAAACGGCGGCTACACCACTGGCATTATCAATAGCGCCGTTGTAAATGCTGTCGCCTTTGGCGTCGGGCTTGCCGGTGCCCAGGTGGTCCCAATGGGCGCTGTACAAAATATACTCGTTTCGCCGGGTGCTGCCTTTAAGCGTTGCGATAACGTTATGCGATTTTGCATATTTCAACTTATTTGTAATAGCTACCGATGCAGTGCTGTTAAGCGCCACAGCCTTAAAGTCCTTTTTGCGAGCATAGTCGCGCATGTCTTCCGTGATGCCTGCTGCGGCCAATAACTTTTTGGCGGCATCTTCGGTTATCCAGCCTTCAACCTTGCAGCGGTTCATGTGCTTATCGGCCTGTTGCAAATGCAGTTTTGCGCCCATAAAACTGGTTTGTATAACCTGCCAGCCATAGCTTGCGGGCTCAGTTTGGTGTATGATGATCACACCTGCCGCGCCTTGCCTGGCAGCCTCCTCATATTTGTATGTCCAGCGGCCATAGTAACTCATGGTATCGCCTTTAAATAGTTTTTCCTTGGCTTTAAAGCCAGGGTCGTTAACTAAAACCAATACCGTTTTGCCTTTAACATCCAGTCCTTTATAATCGTTCCAGCCATACTCTGGTGCTACCACGCCAAAGCCTGCAAATACCAGCGGCGAGTTTTTTAAGTTCAGCGTATCAACCTCGCGGCGGGTAGCGGCAACAAAGTCAACTCCGGGCTTTAGGTCTGCCGTTTCCTTTCCGCTTATATGCATATCAGCGGGTGTGCTGGTTATCTCAACCAAAGGCACTTCCTGGTAATAGCTGCCGTTGTTGCCAGGCTCGAGCCCCAGTTTTTTAAACTCATTTAATATATAATTGATGGTCTTGGTTTCGCCCGGGCCGAATGGTTTGCGGCCAAGCATGCTGTCGTTAGCCAGCACTGCTATATGCTGTTTAATATCGGCAGCCATTGCAGTATCAGTAGTGCTTTCTGCTGCTTTTTTATCGTTACCTGCGCATCCTGCAATCAAGGCGGTAATGGCAAGTATAGGGGCGTATTTAAACTTCATAAGTTCGACGTATTTATCCAAATATATAAATTTTGCATTATCACAAATCCTGCGTCGAAGTCGTCAATTTAAAGCTTTGTTTAATTGGGCTTGGTATAGAAGAGGCAATGGGCAGGCAAACAGCATCATTATAGCACAACAGGGGTGTCATAATTACCCTACTGCTACCTTTTTAAGATAAAATTACCTATTTTTGCAACCTTTAAAATTCGACGCGAACATATTGATGTACAAGGAATATAAACAGTTAAACCTGTCGCAAACAGGCAAAGAAATTCTTGATTTCTGGCAACAGAACAACATATTTGAGAAGAGCATCAGCAGCAGGCCGGCCAGTAATCCATATACTTTTTACGAGGGCCCGCCAAGTGCCAATGGTATGCCGGGTATACACCACGTAATGGCCCGCTCTATTAAGGATATTTTTTGCCGTTACAAAACCCTTAAGGGTTACCAGGTTAAGCGCAAAGGCGGTTGGGATACCCACGGCCTTCCTATTGAGCTTGCTGTTGAAAAAGCCCTTGGCATCACTAAAGACGATATTGGTAAAAAGATCACTGTAAAAGAGTATAACGATGCCTGCCGCAAGGAGGTAATGCGTTATACCGACGTGTGGAACGACCTTACCGAAAAGATGGGTTACTGGGTTGACCTTGAAAACCCATACGTGACCTACGAAAACGAATACATCGAAACCCTTTGGTGGATACTGAAGGAACTGTATAAAAAGGACTTTTTATACAAGGGTTACACTGTACAGCCATATTCGCCAAAATCGGGTACGGGCCTGAGCTCGCATGAGCTTAACCAGCCCGGCACTTACAAAATGGTAAAGGATACTACCATTACCGCTCAGTTTAAGGTTAAAAAGGATGGCGATTCGGCTTTCCTGTTTGATGGCGTTGATACCGACGTTTATATCCTGGCGTGGACAACCACACCATGGACATTGCCATCAAACTGCGCACTGGCCGTTGGCGAGGATATTACCTACGTAAAAATTGCCACGTTCAACCCATACACATACGCGCCTGTTTGCGTGGTGTTGGCTAAAGAGCTTGTTGGTAAATACTTTAAAGCCGATGGCGAGAACGCATCTTTTGAAGACTACAAAGGCGGCGATAAAATCATCCCATGGCAAATAAAAGGCGAGTGCAAAGGTACCGACCTTGTTGGCATACACTATGAGCAATTGATGCCTTATGTAACCAATGCGGAGTTGGAGCAAAATGCTTTCCGTGTTATCCCGGCTGATTTTGTTACCACCGGTGACGGTACAGGAATAGTACACACTGCATCTGTTTTTGGTGCGGATGACTTTAGGGCATGTAAGGAAAACAACGTGCCATCTGTAATGGTAAAGGATGAATTTGGCAAAGAAGTACCGCTGGTTGACAAGCAGGGTCGCTTTGTTGAAGAGGTTAGTGATTTTGCAGGCCGTTATGTTAAAGAAGAGTATTACAATAACGATGAACGCGCCGCTGCCGACTTTAAGCCTACGGATGTTTTGATATCGATAAAACTTAAGGAAGAGAACAAGGCCTTCAACGTACAAAAATACGAGCACAGCTACCCGCACTCGTGGCGCAGCGATGAGCCTATACTTTACTACCCGCTCGATAGCTGGTTTATCCGCACCACCGCGGTAAAAGAGAAACTGGTTGAGCTTAACAAAACCATCAACTGGAAGCCGGAGAGCACTGGTACAGGCCGTTTTGGTAACTGGCTGGAAAACCTTGTTGACTGGAACCTTTCGCGCTCACGTTACTGGGGTACCCCGCTGCCTATCTGGCGCGAGGAAAATGGCACCGAAGAAAAATGCATCGGCTCGATAGCTGAACTGAATGCTGAAATTGAAAAAGCAATTGCTGCAGGTTTTATGCCCGAAGGGTTTAAGCTGGAAGATATGCACCGCCCTTATGTTGATGATGTGATCTTATGCTCATCAGCAGGCAATAAAATGATCCGCGAGACAGACCTTATTGACGTTTGGTTTGACAGCGGTGCCATGCCTTATGCACAATGGCACTTCCCCTTCGAAAACAAGGAGCAGTTTGCAACGGCTTACCCGGCAGATTTTATTGCTGAAGGTGTTGACCAAACCCGCGGTTGGTTCTTTACCCTGCATGCAATAGCGGTAATGCTTAGCGAAGCCAGCGACGAAATTAAAGCCGTTAACGAAAAAGTAGGCAACAAAGGTATCGCCTTTAAAAACGTAATCTCCAACGGTTTGGTGCTCGATAAAAACGGCAACAAAATGTCTAAACGTTTGGGCAATGGTGTCGATCCTTTTGAAACTATTGAGCAGTTTGGTGCCGATGCGGCCCGTTGGTACATGATCAGCAATGCTGCACCATGGGATAACCTTAAATTCAATGTCGACGGTATAGACGAGGTGCGCCGTAAATTCTTCGGAACGCTTTATAACACCTACTCGTTCTTTGTGCTTTATGCCAACATTGATAAGTTTAAATATGAAGAGGCGGAAATAGCTATCGATCAACGCCCAGAGCTTGACCGTTGGATCATTTCCCTGCTAAATACGTTAAGCAAAGAGGTTGATGGTTACTACGCCGATTTTGAGCCTACTAAAGCTGCCCGTGCGGTACAGGAATTTGTTGACGAGCATTTTAGCAATTGGTACATCCGTTTGAGCCGTCGCCGTTTCTGGAAATCTGACAACTCTGATGATAAACTATCGGCATACCAAACACTTTACACCTGTTTAATAACCATCAGCAAATTGATGTCGCCGATTGCGCCATTTTTTGCTGAGCGTCTGTATACGGATCTTAACAGCGTTACCGGTAAGGAGGCGTTTGAATCGGTACACCTGGCATACTACCCCGAGTATCATAACGATGTGGTTGATAAAGCGCTTGAGGAGCGTATGCAAATGGCGCAGGATATATCTTCATTGGTATTATCCCTACGTAAAAAGATCGAGATCCCGGTACGCCGCCCGCTAAGCAAGATTTTGTTGCCTATCCTTGATAATAACTTTAAAGAACAGGTTGAGAAGGTAAAAGAACTTATCCTGTCCGAAACCAACATTAAGGATATCGAGTACATTACCGATACTGCGGGCTTCATCAAAAAGAAGATCAAACCAAACTTTAAGGCTCTTGGTGCTAAAGTGGGTAAGGATATGAAGGATGTTGCTGCCGCTATAAATGCCTTTACGCAGGATGATATAACCGAACTGGAAACAAACGGCAGCATACAGGTACTTGATAACAAATACTCGATACTACCTAGCGATGTTGAAATTATAGCCGAAGATGTACCGGGCTGGCAGGTTGCAAATTTGGGAAAACTAACTGTTGCTTTAGATGTTACGATAACCGAAGAATTGAAGCAGGAAGGTATTGCACGTGAGTTTATTAACCGCGTACAAAACCTGCGCAAGGCAAAAGGATTTGACGTAACAGATAAAATTGTGGTGGAGACCAGCTGCGATGCCGGAATTTGGCAGGCTGTTGAATCAAACATAATTTACATCAGCGCCGAAGTTTTGGCCGAGCGCCTTACTCAGAATGAAGCCATTACACAGGGCGACGAAACTGAGATAGACGGAAACAAAATTTTGATTGCTATAAGTAAAAATTAAATGGAAAACGAAAAGACAAGATATTCTGACGCAGAATTAAAAGAATTTAAAGAGCTTTTGTTAGATAAACTTCGTAGCTCAAAAGAGGAGTTAAACTCATTGGCAAGCTCGTTAAGCAACCCCAATGCAAACGGTACCGACGATACTGCCGGCACTTATAAAACGCTTGAGGATGGGTCTGCTACTTTAGAGAAAGAGCAAATAAACCAGCTTGCTGCGCGCCAAAAGAAATTTATTGAGCAGTTGGAAGCGGCTTTGGTACGTATCGAGAACAAAACATACGGCATTTGCAAAGTAACAGGCAAACTGATACCAAAAGAGCGCCTGCGTGCCGTGCCTCACACTACCATGACCATGGAAGCTAAATTGAAGCAATAGATGAAGGCTGCCTACACTAAACCTTTTTTTATTGCTGCTCTTATTATTCTACTTGACCAGGCAATTAAAATATGGGTACGTACCCACATGCAATTGCAAGAGGAGATACCTTTGCTTGGCAACCGTGGCATGCTGCACTATACCGAAAATAATGGTATGGCCTTCGGGATGGAGCTTGGCGGCGAACTGGGCAAACTTGCCTTAACCCTTTTTCGCATTGTTGCTGTTTGCGGTATTGGTTACGGTTTGGTACACCTTATTAAGCACAAATATCATCGCGGCTTAATTATGATGGTAGCCCTGATATTTGCCGGAGCCGTTGGTAATATTATTGATTCTGCTTTTTACGGTATTATTTACAACTATGCACCGCTGTTTCACGGGCGCGTAGTTGATATGTTTTACTTCCCATTGTTGACAGGTCACTTCCCTAAATGGCTCCCTGTATGGGGGGGCGAAGAGTATATATTCTTCCGCCCGGTGTTTAACCTGGCCGATGCTGCTATTTCCGTTGGCGTATTCATGATCCTGATAAATCAGAAGCGTTACTTTAAACAGGAAGAACCTGAAATAAGCAACCCCAACAGCGAAATGGTTGAGGAATAATTTGCTGTAAACCCAGATACCAAAAAAGCGCCCTGCAGAAACAGGGCGCTTTTTTTATTTCACTTAATCTCCAACTACATGTCGTTATGAACTGTAATGTGGCAATCTCGTCGCTTGTTTATATACACGGCGCGATTGCTTCGTCGCTGCGCTCCTCGCAAGGATCGCTTAATAACTAAAATTACCAATAAGGGCAGTATTCACTATTTACAGTACTTTTTAGCTTCATCAGCGGCAAGTGTCGAGCCGAGTGATATTGCCTTCTGAAAATCTGCGCAGGCGCCCGTAGTGTCTTTAAAGTTGATTCGTGCCCTGCCGCGCTGGTAATAAATCTGGGCGTTGTTGGGTTCGAGTTTTAGCGCATAATTAAAGTCGGCATTAGCGCGCTCTACATCGTTCAAAAAGCTGCGTGCATAGCCGCGATTGGCAAACATCACCGTGTTATTGAGGTTGATAAAAATTACCGTATTGTAATCATCAACAGCTCCCTGGTAATTTTTCATGGCCAGCCTTATGCGGGCACGAATGATATAAGGCTCTTCTTCGCCTTCGTGTATTTTAATGGCTTTAGCAACATCGGCCAGTGCGCCTTCATAATCTTTCAGTTCGAGCTTGGCGCTGCCACGGTAGCTGTACGCATCAGACGAGGTGCTGTCAATCTTTATAGCCGCGTTATAATCGAGCAAAGCTCCGTTTATATCGCCCGAGTTTTTTCTTGCCCATCCCCGTCCAACCAAAAAGTTTGCATTCCTGCCGTTCTTAGCAACCAAATCATTAAAAAGCGGTAAACCCTCTTTATAAAAGCCACCTTTAGTAATGGCTTTAATCATGCGTGCATACAAGTTGTCGTTATCTGTACCTATTTCGGCAATCTTTTTATAGTCGGCTATGGCTCCGGCTCGGTCGCCATTTTTTAAACGTGCAGTTCCGCGTTTTAAAAATGTCTCAGTATTTGCAGGCGAATATTGTAAACCCTTGGTATAGCTTGCTACGGCAGCTGCATAATCGTGCCTGTCAAATTGTATATTACCCAGTACCACGTACTGGTAATCGTAAGTCGGAATTAGTTTTATGCCCTGCGCAATATCGGCGAGCGCACCTGTGGTGTCCTTTAATTCGAGGTTTGCCCTTGCTCTGGTTATGTAAGCATAACCGTTTTTACTACTCAACTCAATTGCCTTATCCGCATCCTCTTTAGCGCCGTTGAAATCTTTGGCGTTAAGCAAAACATCCGCACGGTTTTGATAGGCTTCAGAACTTTTACCGCTTAATTCAATGGCTTTATCAAGATCTGCACGGGCACCCTCGGCATCGCCAAGGTTATTTTTAACCGTACCGCGCAGCACATATGCATCGGCATTGTTAGGGTCGGTTTTTGCCGCCTCGTTAAAGTAAGAAAGCGCATCTTTTTTATTACCGCTGTTGCTTAAAGCGTTGGCCAAGTACTTATAAAGGTTAGGTAGCTTAGGGTTAAGAGTTATAGCTTTTTTATAATCGGCAACGGCAGCAGTGTAGTTTTTGATATTACCGTATGCGTTACCGCGATAAAAAACTGCCTCAGCATTTTTGGGGTTGATGGCCAGGGCAGCGGTATAGTCAGCAATAGCACCCCTGTAATCGCCAATGTTGCCTTTTGAGTTGGCCCGGTAATAAATAAGGTCGGAGTTTTTAGGGTCAAGGCGAACGGCGGTGTCATAATCGGCAATGGCACCCTGGTTGTCATTTAGGTTGGCTTTGGCCACGCCACGGTATTCATACAAAGCAGCTTTGTTTGGTGCCAGCTTTATTGCCTCGTTAAAATCGGCCACGGCACCCGCGTTATCGCCCAGGTTAGCTTTAGCATTGGCCCGGTAATGGTACATATCAGCAATGGGTGATATCGAAATAGCTTTGGTAAAGTCGGCTATAGCCTCGTTATATTTCTGCAGTTCGTTATTAACGTTACCACGATAAAAATACGCGTAGGCATTGTTAGGATCAAGCGAAATGGCCTTATCGTAGTCCTGCACCGCTTTAGGGTACTGCTTAAGGTTATTGTATGCATTGCCACGATAAAAAAAGGCCTTGCTGTTTGACGGCTCTAGTTGTAGGGCTTTGTTAAAATCTTCAATGGCGCCGGTATAATTTTTAGCACCCGCTTCGGTATTGCCTACCTTAATATAAGTTTCGGCGCTTTGTGCCAGACAGCAAAACGGAAAAAGTATAAAGGCTATAAGTAGTTTACCCATGTTTTTAAATGCTATTATCTGAATGGTTTTACCAAAAACGATACAGATGCGGTTGTGCCTGCACCAGTGTTACGACCGCTTACAAATTTACCACCTGAAAAAAATGTTGAGAACCTGTTGCTAAAGGTATAGCCGTAAGTAAGCGAAACCTGGTTAAACGCAAAATTTTTATTGGTTGCTTGGATAGGCGAAAATCTTGTGAAGTTACTTTTTGAGTAAAAACCACTTACAGAAGCCGAAATCTGATGCCTAAACTTCCTGTCCAATGTCAAACCAAAGGTGGCGTTATACCTGTCCTGAAACGGCCCCTGGTTGCCAAAATACTGGCGAAAGCCATTCTCTGCAGTGAAGTAATAGTTTTTGCCAAACACCTTGCCGCTACCCGCAAAAGCAAGCTTAATTTCGGCACCTTGCTGGCGGTATCCTAACGATGGGTCATTATACAATGGCGTAACGTAAGTGCCTTGTACCGTAAAATAATAGCGATAGTCGATATTAAAGGCGTAGTAACGGATACCTACCTCAAGATCGGTAAGGCCGCGGCTTACGGTTTTGCTTTTATCATCCTCATAAGTATTGTTAACATAGGGCAGCAAGCCCACAAGGGTAAACCGGCGGCTAAGGCCGTACTCGCCGTATAACTGGAAGCCCAATGAGGTAAAACGCCCGTTATCGGGGAAGCTGTTTTTAACACGTAGCGAATCCCAGTTTTTTGATGCAGTGAAATATGTAAAAGAGGGCGACAGCAATAAGCGCTTTGGCCGCACGGGGAAACCGCCGCCAAAGCTTTTGCCTGCGGCGGTTAGCAGCACCAAAAGGGTAAGCAAATACTTTGTTCGGGTAAGTGTGTAATTCATTCTGGTAACTGTTAAAATAATGCAAAAGTATCACGCATCCAGCGCCCTTCAAGCTCTTTGTATGATTGGCTTATCTCATGACCAAGGTCTTTAAACACCATTATGCGCTTGCTATCGGTAAGCACGTTGTAAGTAGCATATTCGGCAGCAGGCGGGGCATATGGGTCAAGCAAGCCAATACCCATTATAAGGGGGCATTTAATGTTGTAGGCAAAGTTTTTACCATCGTAATACGCAAGGTTATCCAACACTTTTTTCAGCGTAAGGCCGGGCTGGGTTCGTACGTATTTCTTAATGTCGCGTATTGGCCAGGTAACTTCCCCATCAAGGTTGTAAACATCACAAAGAATAGGGTTTTGGGTGGAGCATAGATTTACCCTTTTGTCTAAAGATGCTGTAGCCATAGCCAGCCATCCGCCCATACTACCACCAGATACCAGGATGTTATCATGCTTAAGTTCGGGACGCGAGAATATAAAGTCGACACCGCGGAGGCAATCCATAATTACGCCGCGCATAACGTAGTTGTCCCTGTCTTCAACCCGATAAAAAATAAACTCATCACGGCGGGTATCAATAGGGCCGCGGCTGTTACCCTGGCCCCTTACATTTAGCGTTATAATAGCCAAATCCTCGTCATTACCAACAATGGGCGACAGGTTTACCTGGTAGCCCGGCAAACCCAGCAATACCGAAAATTTGCGGCTTTTGCTTTTTGTCATTGGTACTGTCATCCACCCGCGAATGGTCATGTTATCTAATGATTTCATTTCGATGGCGTACACATTACGGTTGCTTGTGTTAAGCTTAGGCATGGGCGTTACCTTAAACTGTGGCTTTACCTGCGCCAGCTCATCTTTTGCTTTTTGCCAAAATGCATCAAAATCTGCCGGTTTGGGGTATTGCGAACGTATCTCTTCAGGACGAATACCGAAGACACGACGGGTAGTATCATCATACTCGGTTATGTTAACCATAAAGTTAACCTTGTAAAAGCCGGCTTTAAAAGCGGGCATATCAAAGCTGTATTTTTCTGAGCTATGCTTGCCGATTTTTACCTTAACTACACTTGAATCGATATTTTTATTATGCTGACTGATGACGTAAGATACCGTGCCCGTTTGCTCGGTACCGGTAGGGTTTTTAACCTCGAAAGTATATTTTGCGTTATTGCTAAAAATGGCGTTTTTACTACCCGCTGTAAGCACGGTTGATATTTCTTTTTCCTCGTTCTGGGCTGATACGGCATAGCAGGCGCCCATAACAAGACCTAAGGAGAGCAGGCAAAATTTTATACTTTTTGATAGTTGCATTGCGTAAATAATATCCTTAAACGGCTATTAGCCGCTAATGGTTGTTTTTTGTTTGTACTTGATCAGAAAGTTTGACTTACGTATATAATGGTTCATCGGCTCTTCAATCCACCTGAATAATAGTATTGATACCGCATTTAAGATGATAAAAGCATAAACCACATTTAGCCAATCGTATTGAAAAGGCGAATTCCAGTCTTTGCCCCATTTGTCATAAAGCTCAAAAATGTCGTCGTTCCATTTATTAAAGTTTTTGTGCAGCAGGTCATACATCCAACCCAAGTGTATCAGGTAAAATATGTAAGAGCTTTTGCCCAGCAGCTCAACAAACTTGTTCGATAAGATTTTTTTAAGGATCGTCGTTTCGGTAAGCAGCCCGTAAAAGAACAGGGCTATTGCTATTGGCAGCAAGTAGTTATTGGTAAATATGCCGCCAGGATGGTATAGGCCCGCAATTTTACCTTCGGGTATGGGCATTAAAGATATGATCCAAACGCAAACAAATATGAGTGCAAAACCTAAATACGTATACCAGCTTTTGGCCTGCCCGGTAAGCTCTTTTTTACGGACAATAAGCGCTAATTGTATACCTACATAAAACTCGAAACAGCGCCCCAAAAACGTATAAAGAAACATGAAGCTAAAATTGCCAAAGAAGCCATACCAATTTACATTACGAAATATCAACACCAGTGTTACGCCAATTAATGTAATTACCACAGGCTGTATGTAAAATTTGCGGTACTTTTGGGCAATGTAAAATGCAAACGGTGCAGTAAAGTAAAAGCACTCCTCAACAGTTAAGCTCCAGCCCTGTGCAATGCCGGTGAAGTTAAGCTGATCAAAAAAACCACGTACAAAGGTTATGTGCATAAAGAACAACCCTATGGGGCTGCCAAAGCCGTTTGTGGTTTTTGGATCTTTGGTAAAGTAATAGCTTATAAAGGCAGCCAGCGTAAGTAAAAAGTACATGGGGTAAATACGCGCCACGCGATTCTTAAAATATTGCCTGAACCAGTCGCCGGTTAGTTGAAATGTGTCGAAATACCTGAATGCAATTAAAAAACCCGACAGTACAAAAAAGATGGTTACTCCAATATGGAATTCGCCAAGAAAGCATTGCACAGCATGAGGAAAATTTTCATCAAATGCGTACGAGTAGTGCGATATAAAAACCAGGTATGCAGCCAATGCGCGCACACCTGTAAGGGCAGGTATATAGTTTAATGCAGGTTTTTGTGACAAAGCTGTACTGTTTTTTAACGATGTAAAAGCATACTATCAGCCGTAGTTTGCAAATCAGATACCAATATCCGAATCAAAATTTACAGAATTAATGTTTTTAGGCGATTTTTGTTTAATACAGGTTAAAACTTGTAAGAATACGCGCTTTATAAGCTTATGTTTTGAGGGGACAATTCTATCTATCAGCCTAAAAGATGTCGGCCTGCTTGTTTGTTTTTGTGCAAAGCACAGTGTAGGCGTTGGCCAGCTTTTCCTGCCATTTGGTGCCTCCAAGTTTGGCTAACGTATTTTTGGCAAGATACTCGGCCGCGATTTTTAGGCTGGCTGCAAAGCTCTTTGATTTTTTTTGATTGTTAAAGGTATTAAAGCGGGTTACCTCAGGTTCAATCATCGAGGGGAGGCCCTTTTCAATCACAAAGCCCTCAGTTTGCAAAAGATAGCGTAGTGCAGTTGGCGTGTAAACATTTATATGTCCGTAAGCCAAGAAATGCTTTATACGCTTATCAACATTGGGCTTATAATCTATAGGTACTTCTATAGCAAAACGTTTACCTACCCGCTTTAACTCCCGTAGCAGCATACGTTCATGCTCCACATGTTCTAATACATGCGAGAGGATAATCAGGTCGATACTGTTGTCCGCAAAAGGCAGGGTATAGCCGTCAAACTCTTGCACCGAAGCCAGATTCTTGATTTGCCTTGAGCGGATGTGAGCCACGCCACTGTCCGAAATTTCAACAGCGTGATATTCGGGCGCAAAGTTCCAGTCTGATAGGTATTTAAGAATGCTACCATCGCCAGCGCCAACTTCCAAAACGGTTTTGAACGATTGGCCGCTGCAAACATTTACAATATGCTGGGCCTTGTATTTGGCACCTAGCATACGCCAGTCTTCACTGTGCTTGGTATAAAACTCGTCGTAAGCGGTTTTTACATTGCCGCTAAGGTTGGATGTTTGCATTAATGCAATATTAGTAAATTACTGTAATGGAACCCGATTTTTTTATATGCGTATCGGTAACGTCAATAATGTAATAGTAAGTACCTGGTGTTACTTTTTTTCCATTAAATGTACCGTCCCAAGGTTTTGCATAGCCGTTTGAATAATAAATTTGGTTACCCCACCTATTCAATATGGTTACACTTACTTTTTTATAACTAATAATGTTTTTTATATTCCATATATCATTGTAGCCATCTCCGTTTGGCGTAAATGTATTAGGCACCTCTAACGTGTTATTTACAAATACCGTAACCATATCTGTTTTTTCACAATTTCCGTTGTCTGCTAGGGCTGTAAGTGTATAAGTTGTAGTTTCGGTTGGTTTTGCTACCGGGTCTTTCAAGGAAGGATTATTCAGGCCGGTAGCAGGGCTCCATTGATAAGAATAACTGTTTGATGAACTAATCTCTGCGTGAAGAGTTACGCTTTCCCCCGGCTCTATGTACTTGTCAGTTCCGGCGTTTACAGTAGGAGAGCTTACACTGTGTAAATTAATAGTACTTTCTGATTGCTGATTGCAATCAGTTTTAGTTATGGTCCATTTTAACAATACATCTATATCTTGAGGGAAATTGTTTAGTATAGCATTAGGGTCATGTACAGAAGTGCTGTTAAAAGGGCTATAACTCGATGGGCTCACAACTGTCCAGGTGCCGATTTCGGAACTTGCCGGTATATTTGCGTTTAATGTAATCAATACTTGGTCGCAGCCTGATCGGCTGCTGCCTGCGTTGGCAACGGTAACCGGCCCCGAATAATCGACCTTAACCACATTACTTATTGCATTACAAGTGCTGTTGTTGGCTAGCCTGCGATAGTATAGTGACACTGTGCTTGTGAAATTAATCTGCAAGTCCTTTTGGGTAGCACCAGTAATAGTTGCCCATGCGTTGTTATCGGTACTTGACTGCCATTGATAAATTACGCTATTGCCGCTAGGTATATTGCCTGTAATGTTTAGGGTTTTATCCCCAATGACACAAATTGTTTGTTTATCGGCTGTTACGAGATTATTGAGAATTGATGGTTCGTTATAAACGTCCGTATAATTATCATAAGAAATTATATTGTTAACTGTTACCTGCCTGCGATAGCTATCAACTATCTCTGCGCTACCTGTTGATACCGGCGCAATGTAAGATGAATTAGTTCCACTTAACCCTGTACTTTGCCATGTCCCGTTCGAGTATCTTTGCCATTGATAGGTTGCGCCGCTAATTAAACTGCCTGGTATTAGTATATTTTGCTCGGTTTGGCAAATCTTCATTACATTCGATACAGCCACTTTTACTGTTACGCGATAGTCAGCTACCCCGCATGTACTGGTTAGGTGGTAAATAACGTCGTTAGTAAAATCTTGCTCACTTGCCGATGCGGGGCTAATTGTACCGTTACTGATAGTGATAGCAGGTATCAGGCGTTTTATATCGGCTTTTGACGAAACCTCTACATTTATGGTATGTGCTGCTTGGTTTATTACAGCTGCATAATTTTGTTGAGGGAAACTAAAGCTTGTGATGGTAGGGGTGGCAGCTGTGTTTACATTTATAGTTTTTGATACAGATGTAACACATCCGCTTGCGTTTGTCACAGTTAATAAGTATGTGCCGCTTTGATGAAATGTATTTGTTGCCTGATCGGGGGTATCGCCACCATCCCATTTATATTTTATGCCACCATTAGCAGTTACTACGGCGCTCCCGCATGAGCTTGGCAGGTCTGTTATGGCAATATTAAATGGTTGGGGCCTTATGCCCCAAGTTAAATTAGTGTAGTTTTCTGGTGTTGACGAATTTATAGTTACGCAGGTAAAATCGCCGGGAAACATAATGATGGCATATCCTTCTGTGCCTGTAATGTTTTTGCTGTCATTATAAACCATCCCGCCGCCATCAAATAAAACCACATATGGTGTTGAGAATTGCAGCTTTGAACTGGTTGGTAGCGAGCTGCCTAACGACGATAGCAATAGTACGGGGTTAGTTACCGTTTTAGAAAAACACATTGTAGTGGTACCACCAGCCCCTGCAGCCCAAGTAGTTTTGGGTACTGTTGAATTAGGAATATTTGAGGGGTAGGAACTAAATCTGGAATACGTGTAAATAGACGGAGTTGAGCCAAAGCTGTAATTGGCTGACATTGTGATGCTAATGGGGCTGCCATCAGCGTCTAAGACACTCCCGGTGGTGGTATTTACGTCGTTAAAAGTGCCCCAGGTTGCCCAATTGATATCATAGCAATTAACGGCACTTATATTTTTTGGTTTTATTATGGGTAATGAATCTGTTAAATTGAGTGTGTAGCGCGTGTTATTGGCTATTGACCAGCCTGGAAAACAAATAATTGTAGCGGATGTTAAAAAAACTGATAAGGCATATCTCCAGAGCGCCATCTGAAATAAAAATATAAGGTTTATTTATATCCCCAGGCAGTTGTTTGGTTTGTAAAATACGGAGGTGGATTTACGGTAGAATAAACCCGGCGATATACCGCTAAACGGCAGTTCTTTAAAGCCATGCGCTACTAAAAACTCTATCCCGTCTTTATAGTCAGCGCGTTCCGAATCGTCCAAGACAACTACACCATTATCCGACAAAGCGTTAACGGCTTGTATGCAACAGTTTACCCTGTCGCGACCATCAACAATAATCACATCAAATTTTTCCTGCAGCTTTACGGGTACCTGGCAGTACTCGCCACCGCGTACCAGCTCGGTGTAAATCATTTCGCTATTATCGGGTTTGGTAGCCGAGATCTTTTCGTACCATTCTTTATCGTGCTCAACAGAAACTACTATGCCCGCGTATTTGGCATAAAACAAGGTTGAGTTGCCTGAGCCAAACTCAAAAATAGCATGTTCTTTACTGATGCGGGTTTTAATAAAGTCGATAAAAGAGTAAGTTACCCACGGTATCGGGTTGCCCTGCTCATCAACCGGCGATTTGCTGTCAAAGGCATTGAACCAGCCGATATCAGTTAAATAACCCTTGCTATCATATGAGAGCAGTGCCCGCAGATGTGCCGGCTTAAACAATACCTTTATAAGCGATGAAATTGTACTCAACGTTTTATGATCTTTTGAAAAAGTGAAATTAAAAATAATGATTTAAACATCATTACTGCCTGCTCCCTAACTTTAGGTATAAATACTATTACAAAGGCCGAGCTTGCATAAGCTACCAGTGTGGCAATTGCAGCGCCCATCATACCCATTTTGGGTATCAAAGCCAAATTAAGCAATATATTTACTAAGGCACCAAAGCCAGTTCTTATAAAAGTAAGTTTGGTAAGGTTTTCGGCAATTAAATACTGACTGCTTGCGGCCCCTAAAAATACAAACACCCCCGACCATATATGTACCGACAAAGTA
This sequence comes from Mucilaginibacter pallidiroseus, assembly GCF_007846085.1. GTDB lineage: Bacteria > Bacteroidota > Bacteroidia > Sphingobacteriales > Sphingobacteriaceae > Mucilaginibacter > Mucilaginibacter pallidiroseus. The sequence goes on along the minus strand of NZ_VOEJ01000002.1, from coordinate 177,634 downwards.
GGTGCCGCATAAGCATACTCGGGCGTGTAAAGCTTGTAAATTAAATGCGATGTAAATGTAATTACGATTGCTGCGGGCAGGCTTAGGTAAACCATCAAATCGTACAGGTTTTGGATACGTTTTTTGTATCGGGCTGTATCATCACGGCGGGCATTCAATATTGCAGGGAAAAGGGTGGTTACAATAACGGTAGGGATAAAATTCCAGGCTTCACTTAAGCTGGCAACCGTAGCATATGCACCTGCCTCGTCAATTCCCGAAATGTTTTGGATCATCAACTGATCTATCTTCATATATAAAGACACCATTATACCCGATATAATGAGCGGCCAAGAATGTGTGATCAACTTTTTTGCTAAGCTGTTTTGATACGACCAGTTGAACAAACTGCGGCCTTTGCGCTGATAAGTGAGGCAATAGCCTAATGCGACTAACAAAAAGTCGAGCGAGTAAGCAAATACAAAAGCTATAAGCGGCATTTTTAAGTATATCAAAACAAATTTGATGGCTGCTGATACCAGATTGCCTATAACCTGTACCTGCATAATGTATTTAGACTGTACCTGAGATTGAAAGTACGAGTCGATCACATTAAAGGCTTGCACTATGCCAACTGCTGATAAAATAAGGATGTAAGTAAAAGGCGTGTCTTTGGCAGGATAAACATGATATGCCAGCCACAGCAGAGGTATGCAACTAAGGCTGGCCAGTATCTTCATCCAAAAGGATGTACCCAAAATGCGATCACGGTTATCCGGATACTGGTGCAGTTCCTTAACAATAAACTGATCGAGCCCCAGGGTGGCTATTGCCGAAAATAAGTAAACATATGTTACGCCGCCTGTTATGATACCCAACCTGTCTTTACTCAAGTATCGGGCTACTGCAATACCAACAAGCATTTTAATTAAAAGGCTGCCAACCTTTCCTATAAAAGACATCCCCGTATTCTTAAAATACTTTTCTAAAGCCTGCTGATTGAAACCGGGGATGCTGGGTATGCGCATATGGGGCGTAAAGATAGGTTTTAGAGATTAGAGATTTGAGTGCAGTGATTAGTTATTTGCTGATTAGTTATTGGTGACTGCAATAAAAAAAGGCACCCGTACTACGGATGCCTTTTGATATTTAATGCGGCTATTAAAAACTAATCTCTAATCTCCGCTCTCTAATCACTAATAATTACTGATTAACAAACTTCTTAGCATTGTTTCTGCGTTCGCCTTCGTTAAGGAAGATTTTACGCAAACGGATGCTTTGTGGTGTAACCTCGATATACTCATCGGCCTGGATGTACTCCATTGACTCCTCTAAAGAGAATTTGATGGCCGGAGCAATACGTACGTTGGTATCGCTACCAGATGCACGCATGTTGGTTAACTGCTTGCCTTTGGTTAAGTTGATAACCAAATCATTATCGCGGATGTGCTCGCCCAGTATTTGACCTTCGTAAATATCAACACCCGGATCGATAAAGAAACGGCCGCGATCCTGCAATTTATCAATAGCGAATGCAGTAGTTTTACCGGTATCCATTGATACCAATACACCAGCCGAACGGCCGGGGATAGTACCTTTCCAAGGCTCGTAAGCTTTAAAGCGGTGTGCCATGATGGCCTCGCCGGCAGTAGCAGTTAATACGTTGTTACGTAAACCGATGATACCACGAGAAGGAATTTCAAACTCAAGGTGCTGTAAATCGCCTTTTGGCTCCATGATAAGCAAGTCGCCTTTGCGTTGTGTTACCAACTCAATTACCTTACCTGCAACATCGCCCGGTACGTCAACAATAAGGGTTTCAACCGGCTCAGATTTAACACCGTCAACTTCCTTAACAATAACCTGTGGCTGGCCTACCTGTAACTCGTAACCCTCGCGACGCATGGTCTCGATCAATACCGACAAGTGAAGAATACCACGACCATAAACCAGGTATGAATCTGGCGACTCGGTTTCAACAACCTTAAGTGCCAGGTTTTTCTCCATCTCTTTAAACAAACGGTCGCGCAGGTGGCGTGAGGTAACAAATTTACCCTCTTTACCAAAGAAAGGAGACGTATTGATGGTGAACAACATGTTCATGGTAGGCTCATCAATTTTGATTACCTCCAGTTGTTCCGGTTTTTCAAAATCAGCAATTGTATCGCCAATGTCAAAACCCTCGATACCTACAACAGCGCAGATATCGCCAGATTTTACTTCAGTAGCTTTTACTTTACCTAAACCTTCAAAAGTGTAAAGTTCTTTGATACGTGATTTTACAATTTTGCCATCGCGTTTTACCAAAGATACCGGCTGGTTTTCTTTGATGGTACCGCGTGCAACACGGCCAATAGCGATACGACCAACGAAAGATGAATAATCTAACGAAGTGATCTGCATCTGTAAAGTACCTTCATTTTCCGGCGCAGCAGGGATGTTCTCCAAAATGGCATCCATCAGCGGGAAAATGTTATCTGTAGGTTTTTTGTAATCGGTGCTCATCCAGCCCTGTTTTGATGAACCGTAAACAACCGGGAAATCCAATTGCTCTTCGGTAGCTTCAAGGTTGAAGAAAAGTTCGAAGATCTGCTCGTAAACCTCCTCAGGGCGGCAGTTTTCTTTATCTACTTTGTTTACAACCACAATAGGCTTAAGGCCAAGTGCCAAAGCTTTTTGGGTAACAAAACGTGTTTGTGGCATGGCGCCTTCAAAAGCATCGCATAATAATAAAACGCCGTCGGCCATTTTCAATACACGCTCCACCTCGCCGCCAAAGTCGGCGTGACCAGGAGTATCAATGATGTTGATCTTAACATCTTTGTAGTGTACAGATACGTTTTTAGATACGATGGTAATTCCACGCTCGCGCTCCAAATCGTTGTTATCCAGTATCAGTTCTCCTGTTTCCTGGTTGTCGCGGAATATGGCGCAGCTGTGTAAAATTTTATCAACCAATGTGGTTTTACCGTGGTCAACGTGTGCGATGATCGCAATATTTCTAATTTTTTGCATGCAAATGCTCTTCTAAATTTGGCGCAAAGATACGCTTTATTTACGGTATAAAAAAGCAAAGCCATGTTTTTACAAATGTTTGATTATTATGTAATTGTAAGTTAATGTTGATGGGGTGGCAGATAGTTATGCAGATGATGTTAAATGTGCATTGTCGAAAATGTATGGGTTTTTAAAAAGGTTGGAATTGATCGTTTGGGCTAGTATTCGAATTTGGTGTCAGATAACCACCACGTAGACTCATTTTTATATTAAATTCATCTGATTGTGTTAATGATTTTAATGTTGTAAATTAGTTTCTCCTAACCAAATCATAATTAATAATGGCAAATAGAATTCTATTATCAACCTATAACCTAAAAGTCAGTGTAAACGCATCTTCAGATGCGATATTAAGTCAATTTGACGGGAGTAACGACTTTTTAGAACTTTTCAAAGGTTTTATGGATGACGTGTTCACAAACATTAAGGCAGCACCATCACTAAATGATAGAAGCATATTACATTTAGCTTTAGATGAACCGGTTACGGTGTTAGCTGAAAAGAGGGCGATTTACGGTTTTATATCAAGTGGTGTTAACGAGGATAGGTTCACCGTAAGAGAAGGAGATGATAAAAAATTTGAGTCTGATCCTGTTAAACACGTTACTTACAGAAATCTTTTTTTTTATATTGAATTTCCAATAGGTAAAACTTACGCATACTTGATTATTCAAAAGAAAAGAGACATAGGTGCGAAAGGGCTTTTATCTAAGTCCTTGAATTTGTATTTAAGGGAGCGGGGATACCCTGATTATAATGTGGTAATATCTAACTTATTAAATAAACGCGTCTATGACAAAATGATGTTGTTAGGTAATTTGAAAAAAATCGACTTCATTAAAAGAAGTATTCCTAATACAATTGAAGAACTTTATGATAATGAACAGAAGGAGTATTCAGATAAAGGAACTCTAACAACTACAATACAGTCAAGGTCATCACTTTCAAATTATTGGAAAAGCGTAATTCATAATTTATTTGTAGGGGAAAATAAAAATTCAGTGATAGAATTAAATTCCAAAAATGATAGTGTAGATGAAGTTGAATTTCAATTAGAATTTAAAGGCAAAATAAAAACTTTTCATGTCTTACAGAAGCATCGAACACAGCCAGATATTGATGTGACAGGTGAAGTAGAAATTATTGATAATCAGCCAACAACGGAATCTTTGATTGAGGTCTCTCAAGGGCTAATAAATGATATCTTAACGTTGAAACCAGTTAATGCTTAGCAGAATTAATATTTTTAAGATCGTTCAAGACCATCTTAAAACTTTAAGAAGTAATAATTCTGATTCAAATTGGATTTCCAGAGGTGATGCCTTGCTGTTTTTTTTATCTCCAATTATAATTTCTGCGATTCTCACTTATAAGAGAGTTAAATTAATTGATCATACTACGGATTTAATTACAGCAGTCTCTATTCTGGGTGGATTTCTATTTAATTTTTTAGCAATTGTATATGGCTTAATGGATAAGCTTAAAACTGATTCTCAAGAAAATGCGCTTAAAAGGAAATTTGTAAAAGAAATCCATGTCAATATTTCCTTTAATATCCTCCTTTCTCTAGTATTACTGTTGATCCTGATTATTTATTCTTATCAACCAAAGGATTCTTGTTTTAGATTGTTTGATTATATAGTTAGTCCCTTAATTTACTTTTTTTTAATACTATTTACGCTTACCATGGTCATGATTCTAAATCGCGTTTATATTATTATGAAAAAAGAAGATTGAATTAATGTTATTTTTATCATTAAAGCGTTTGAGCCTACGAAGTATTTATCATCGCAGCATTTGTTAATTATTCCATTCGGAGATCCCTTCGCTCCTCGCAATGACACGGTATCTATCAATCAGCGTGAGCCACATTTATCGCCCAAAGGCCCAGCACAAAAATTTGGACATGGCTTTGCCCCAGGTTTCGGTATCGTGGGTGCCATTTAGTATCTCGAGGTATTGGATATCGGCAGGGCGCTCGTAACCTTTGGCAAGCAATTCCTTAATTACATCTATGGTATCATCAATCGAGTCGATGATGCCGTTTTGGTTACGGTCGGCCGTTTCGTCTTTGGTGCCGGTTTGCAGCCAAAATTTGAGCTCGGGTTTGCCGCTTGTTTCCCTTATAACGTTATGCATAATACGGTCGGCATCGGTATAACCCTTTAACAAATCCTTGCTGCGCCACCAGTACGATGCCGAAAAGGTGCCAACCTTATCAAACACGTCCGCATTATGCCAGGCAATATCAAGGGCGCTAAGCCCACCTAACGAAAATCCTGCAAAAGCAGTAGCGTCAAAATCGTCAACGCCTGTTTCCATTTTTATCTGCGGCAGCAACTCATCAATAATAAATTGGGTGTAAAGGTCGGCCTTGTTGCCCCGGTCTTTAAAGTCGGGCCTGCCCGCTACGCCGTATTCCTGCAGGCGTTCGTCGCCGGCGTGTACAGCAGCCACAAGTACGGGCTTAAGCTGATTGCGCTCGTATAAGTTCTCTAAAGATTCAGTTAGCTTCAGCGCCTCAAGTTCCTGCCCGTCGTTAAGTAAAAGCAGGTTAAGCGGCTCGGCAATGCTGCCCTCTTCGGGCATCAGCAGGGTAACGGTTACGTTGCGCTGTAACATGGCCGATGTTATATGTAAATCCTTTTGGGCAATCTTCATTTCTGTTGCTGTACTGTAGTACATATAAAAAAATAATTAAGGGTACAAAAGTAGGGTTATACTTTTACTTAGACAGGTAAAACACAATTTTTGGCATGTTGTTGACATTTACACGCAAAGCACTTAACTTACCACTATAAAACGTAACCACATTGACAGAACAATATCACCGCTGGTATTCGCCCAATTTAAATACCGAACTGGAGATGCTGGTATTTGGCGACAGGGGTTATCCTGTAATACTTTTCCCGACTACCAAGGGCCGCTTTCATCAAAATAAAGATTTTGGACTGATAGACAGCGCACGCTGGTTTGTTGAACAGGGCCTCGTTAAGATATACTGCCCCGATACTATTGACGCGCAAAGCTGGTACGACAAAGACATACACCCCGCCGACCGTGCCCGCAACTATACCTGGTATGACCGCATGCTTACCGACGAGCTGGTGCCCTGGGCGCAGCACGAAACAGGGGTAGAGCGCGTATGTATGGCCGGTTGCAGTTTTGGCGGTTACCATGCGGCCAATTTTGCCTTTAAGCACCCTGAAAAGGTGGCCCACCTGTTTACCATGGGCGGCGCTTTTGATATCAAAATGTTTACCGACGGCTATTACGACGACAACATATTTTACAACAACCCGGTGGATTTTGTACCCGGCAGTAATAACGAATGGCTGTGGCGGATGAACATTATATTGGGCACGTCCGAGCATGATATGTGCAAAGGATATAATGAGGAAATGTCGCGCATATTGGCGGCAAAAAACATCAACCACTGGTTGGATATACGCCCCTTTGCCAACCACGACTGGCCGATATGGCGCGAAATGTTTCCGCATTATTTATCCAATATAAAATAGAGATTAGGGGTTGGAGACAAGAGATTAGCGATTTTGCTGTATGGAATTAGCGCTTTTTGTTTAGAGTTTAGTATTTAGAAATCAGAATTTATATATAATCTACCATGAAAAAAATAGGCATTTTATTTGGACAGGAAAATTCGTTCCCCCAGGCATTTGTTGACAGGATTAACCAGAAGGGGCTGAAAGATATATCGGCAGAGTTTGTACGTATCGACAAGATGTTGCAGGGCGAACCACTGGGCTATTCGGTAATAGTTGACCGCATATCGCAGGATGTTCCCTTTTACCGTGCATCGTTAAAAAACGCAGCCATAACAGGTACGGCAGTTATTAACAACCCGTTTTGGTGGAGCGCCGACGAAAAGTTTTTTAACAATGCCTTAGCCGTTAAGCTTGGCGTACCGGTACCTAAAACGGTGTTGCTGCCCTCGAAAGATCACCCTACAGATACCAACGAAAATTCGTTTCGCAACCTGGCTTACCCGTTAGATTGGGACGGAATATTTGATTATGTTGGTTTCCCGGCATATATGAAACCGTTTGATGGTGGCGGCTGGCGCGATGTTTACAAAATAAGCGACAAGGAAGACCTTTGGACAAAATTTGCAGAAACCAAGCAGCTGGTGATGCTTTTGCAGGAAGAAATTATTTTTGATGATTACTTCCGTTGCTATTGCATTGGCGGCAAGCATGTGCGCATTATGCAGTACGAGCCGCGTAACCCGCACCACCTGCGTTACGAGCATGGTAAGGCCCCTGCATCTAAAAAAATGCTGGATACCATTACCGATTACGTGCTTAAGCTTAACCAGTACCTGGGTTACGATTTTAACACCGTTGAATTTGCAGTACGCGATGGCATACCCTACGCTATTGACTTTTGCAACCCGGCACCCGATGCAGAGGTTACCAGCGTAGGCCAGGAAAACTTTGACTGGGTGGTTGAAACCGCAGCCAATTACGCCATTGAGCGTGCACAGGCACAAAAAGACGACAAGGACAACCTTACCTGGGGCGAATTTGTACGCACCGGCGTAGCGGGTAAACCTTTGGTAGCAACTGCAAAAGCAAAAGCACCAAAAGCCGCTGCTGCTGATGTAAGCGTTGGCGAGGTTGACCACGCCATTGCCGACGAAGCGAAACCGAAAAAGAAAGCTGCAGCGCCAAAAAAAGCAGCCGCAAAAGAGGCTGCGCCAAAGAAAGCGGCTAAGAAATAAAACCACCTTGTCATGCTGAACGGGGTGAAGCATCTGATAGCCGACAGAACAGTTAGCGAAATAGATTCTTCGCTACGCTCAGAATGACAGGAATAAAAATCAATCAAACCCCTATCCAGTTATGAACGAATTCACCTTAGGTGTTGAAGAGGAATTTATGGTGCTCGACCCTGTTACAAGGGAGCTGAAATCGCATGAGCAAAAAATTGTTGACGGGGCGCAAAAGATCCATGAAGACCAGGTAAAGGCCGAAATGCACCAGGCCGTGGTTGAGGTGGGTACGCATATTTGCCGCAATACCGAGGAAGCCCGCAAGGAAGTTACCAAGCTAAGGGGCACCGTTGCCCAGTTAGCCGGCGATTTAGGGCTGCGCATTGGGGCTGCCGGTACGCATCCGTTTTCGCACTGGCAGCATCAGCTGATAACAGATCATCCCCGGTATTTTGAGATTGTGGATGAGTTGCAGGAAGCCGCACGTTCCAACCTTATCTTCGGGCTGCATGTGCATGTAGGTATACAATCGCGTGATATGGCCATCCATATTGCCAACCAGGCGCGGTATTTTTTGCCGCACGTTTACGCATTATCAACCAATTCGCCATTTTGGGAGGGTAGGAATACGGGTTACAAATCATTTCGCACGAAAGTGTTTGATAAGTTCCCGCGTACTGGTATCCCCGATTTTTTTGCCAGTATTGAAGATTATGACAACTACGTAAAGCTGCTGGTAAAAACCAATTGTATAGATAACGCCAAAAAAATATGGTGGGACCTGCGGGTACACCCATTTTATGAAACCATTGAGTTTCGCATTTGCGATTGTCCTATGCTAATTGATGAAACAATGGTAATGGTGGCATTATTCCAATGCATTTGTGCCAAGTTGTATAAGCTGCGCCAGCAAAACATGAAGTTTATTACCTACAACCGCGCACTTATTAATGAAAATAAATGGCGCGCGGCACGTTACGGTATCGATGGTAAAATGATTGATTTTGGTAAGGAACTTGAAGTTAATACCCGCGCACTGATATTGGAACTGCTCGATTTTATTGACGACGTAGTAGATGATCTTGGCTGCCGCGATGATTTGCAATATGTACACACGATGTTGGAGAACGGAACCGGTGCCGACAGGCAGCTAGCCATTTACCAGCAAAACAATAGCTTTGTTGATGTGGTAGATTATATCACATCACAAACATTAAAAGGGGTATAAGCCCCACCTAGCTCTACCATGAAGGGGAGGGCTTATACGATAAAGGTGGCTTAACGAATTATTAAAAGAGGGGCTTATGGGAATCAAAGTAGCCATATTAGATTTGTATGATGGCGTGGCTAACGAAGGGATGCGCGGCTTTCGTGATATTTTAGAGCGGTACAAGGTACAACACAATCTCGATCTCAGTTATCAGGTGTTTGACGTTCGCGGAAAGGCCGAGGTGCCCGATACAAGTTTTGATGCTTACATATCAAGCGGTGGCCCCGGCAGTCCGCTGGATAGTGAGGGATCAGAATGGGAAAATAGATATTTCGGATTGATAGATAAGCTGGAAGACCATAATCTTGGCAACAATCCGGATAAAAAGCATGTATTTTTTGTATGCCATTCCTTCCAGCTAATGTGCCGCAAGTACGGCCTTGGCGACATAAGTTTGAGGCGTTCGCCATCATTTGGTGTATTGCCCGTTCATCAAACAGCCGATGGTTTAAAAGATCATGTTTTTGATGGCCTTGCAGATCCGTTCTATACGGTTGATTCGCGAAGCTGGCAGGTAGTTAACCCGGATATGGAAAAGTTGAACGCCCTAGGTATGCAACTATTGGCCCTCGAAAAAGAGCGTCCCTATGTTGATTTGCCGCGCGCCATGATGGCCATCCGCTTTAACGAGTATTTTTTTGCCACGCAGTTTCACCCCGAGGCCGATGCCCATGGCATGAGCATGTTGCTGCAACGCGATGACAAAAAAGCCGACGTAATTGCCGAGCACGGCGAAGCCAAGTACAATGAAATGCTGGAGCGCCTGGAAGATCCCGACAAGATAGTCCATACCCAAAGAACCATGATTCCAAATTTTTTGGATGAAGCGATATTGAAGCGGTTAAACGCAGAAGCTTAACAGTCATGCCGAACTTGTTTCGGCATCTCACAGGGTGTGTTTAATTGGATTTGAGATCCTGAAATAAATTCAGGATGACAATAATTTGCTAACTAAATTATAAGCTTTATGAACTCATCTCTCAGAACAGTATTTAACCAAAACTTCACTGAGGAGAAGTATGCTGATTTTTTGGTTGATGTAAACCAGGGGCTTAAAAATCCGGTGCAATTTCGTGTTGCCGAAACGCCTGTGTTTCTTACGGATGATTTTCGAGATAGGCTGATACAAGCAGGAGAGGAGATTATTGAAACGATCCTTCAGCCCAATTTCAAGGAGCTTACCGAAAATGCAATCCCCGGCAAATGGCGTGTTCCTAATGAGAACGATCACCCGCATTGTGTAGCGCTCGATTTTGGTGTTTGTAAAGATGATGCAGGTAACATTGTACCCAAGCTGATAGAACTGCAGGGTTTCCCTTCGCTTTATTGTTTTCAGCTGCACCTTGGCGAAAACTACAGGCATACCTACAATATACCGGGTAACCAAACCATTTTTTTTAACGGGTTCGACAAAGCAGGATACATCAACCTGCTTAAAAAAACAATTTTAGGCCCGTATAAGCCGGAGCAGGTAGTGCTGATGGATGTGGACGCGCCTAACCAGAAAACCGCTATTGATTTTTACTTGACGGAAAGGTACATCGGTACGCCGGTGGTTTCCCTGTCCGATCTGATACAGGAAGGCGACAAGCTTTATTACAAAGCGGACGGACAAAAAATACAGATTCGCAGGATTTATAACCGCTTGATATTTGATGAAATTGATGCCGACCCGGATATCTTTAAAAAGGTAGTTGATATACGCCAGCCGCTCGATGTGGAATGGATAACGCATCCTAACTGGTTTTACCGCATCAGCAAATATACTATGCCCTATTTGAGCGGTAATTATGTGCCAAAAACGCAGTTTGTAAGTAAGTTAAAAGAGGTTCCGGATGATTTGCATAATTATGTGTTGAAGCCGCTGTTTAGCTTTGCAGGGCAGGGGGTGAAAATAGATGTTATGGATGATGACATTGAAAAACTACCCGACCCTGAGAATTGGATATTGCAGGAAAAGGTAGATTATGTACCTGTGCTGCAAGCACCGGATGGCGGCGTTAAAATAGAGCTGCGCCTGCTATACCTTTGGCCCGATGGTGATGCCAAGCCAACGCTTGCCATTAACCTTGCAAGGCTTAGCCGGGGCAAAATGATTGGGGTACGCTATAACAAGGACTTTGATTGGGTAGGCGGCACCGTGGCCTTTATGCACAAGTAAGGCGATACTATTTTTGCACTGTATACGTATAATATATTGTACTAACTTTGTAAACTAAAGATGAACGCACAGGTAATTATAATAGCTATAGTTTTTGTTGCTGCCGTATATTACATAGGGCGCAAAATGTATAACAGCCTGTTTGCTAAAAAAGGTTGCGGAACAGATTGCAAATGCGGCGTGGATTTTTCCGATATCGAAGCCCCAAAACAGAAGTAGTGGGGCTTGGTTTACGCAGCGTGCCTTGTCACATTAATTTTTAAATTTTCTTCATGTCTAAGCAGGTCTTTCAGGCTGACAATCCCGGCAGGTGGAACCGTTTTAAATGGATCAGCCGGATTTTACTCATCATTTTTATTGCCGGCTTTGTTGCCGCTATTGTAACCGTTACTTCAAGCGAATACCCTGTTCTGCCTGTGCTTGATCCAGCACCAAAAAAGCTATCCAAAAAGGAACTTGAGGCGCTTAAAAAATCCAAGCGTTATAAGGACTTTCGTATCGAAAAAACCGAGATCGAGGCACTTGCCCGTGCCAGGCGTTTGCACCAGGCCAAACACCCTAATAATGATAACCGTATAAACGCAGGCTTTTACCGTGCATGGGAGCCACAGGCCTACAACTCATTGGTTGACCATATAGGCCGGCTTGATATGGTTGTTACCGAAGGTTTTTCATTTATGCCCGGCTCAGACTCTTTGCAAACCGTGCTTGATACGGGGCTCATCAACCTTAACAAAAAATATAAAAAGCAGGTACTGGTTACGCTATCAAACTATGTTAACTACAATAACGTTACCGGCGGCTATAACCGCAAGGATGTAGAGCGTATTTTAAAAAATAAAAAGCTGCGTACCAGCTTTATAAACCAAATGGCTGCGCAACTGCAAAAGTACAAGTTTAGCGGTGTGCATGTTGATATTGAAGACTTACCCAACCGGAACGGAGCCGACGTAATAGCTTTTGAGAACGAGCTTTATGCGAACTTTAAAGCCAAAAACTTACTGGTTGCGCAAAACGCAGTTGCTTTTGATGAGGGGTACGACCTAAAACGACTGCAAAAGGTTAATGACTTTTTGTTTGTAATGGCTATTGACCAGCATAACGAGCAAAGTAACCCCGGCGATGTATCGCACCAGCACTGGGTAGAAGAAATACTAGATTATGCCTGTTCGGTTATCCCGAGCGAGAAGGTTATCCTGATGTTTGCCGGTGGCGGGTTCGACTGGCGCGAGGGAAGTGTAGGTAAAGCCATTGGCTATCCTCAGGCCATCAGTACTGCTAAAGAGGCAAATAAAAAAATTATTTATGACCAGCAGTCGGCCAACTCACATTATACCTATTTGGGGCCCGATAGCCTTAACCATACTGTTTATTTTGCTGATGCAGCCACAAACTTCAACATTATCCGCATGGCCGATGATTGGGCCACCGGTGGTGTAGCGCTATGGCGCATGGGTTTTGAAGACCCAAGGTTATGGACATATTTCCAGAAAAACCTTTCGATGGACTCGCTCCGTAAAACAGGGTTCGATGTAACCAGGTTAGATACCGTTGGCCTTAACAATAAAATTGACTACGCAGGTGACGGCGGCGAGGTGCTGGATTTGATAACCCAGCCATCGCCCGGAAAGATTCAGGTAGCTATGGATACCAGCACGTACACCATTACCAACCAAAAGTATGTAGACCTGCCAACCAAATATGTTATACGCCGCTATGGCTATAAACCCGGTAAAGTGGTATTGACATTTGATGATGGCCCCGACCCTAATTACACCCCACGAATACTTGATATCCTAAAGCGCGAAAAAGTGCCGGCATCATTCTTTGTGGTAGGTACAATGGTAGAGAAGAATATACCATTGCTTAAGCGTATTTATGAAGAGAATTATGAAATTGGCAATCATACTTATTTTCACCCGGATATTTCTGCCATACCGTTGGAGCGGGTTAGCCTGGAGTTGAATGCTACGCGTAAACTGATAGAGTCGGTTACAGGCAGGAGCACTATCCTTTTCCGTCCGCCATTTAATGCCGATGCCGAACCTCAAACCCTTGCAGAAGTTATCCCGGTAGCCGAGAGCCGAAAGCAAAGCTATATAACTATAGGCGAATCTATCGACCCGTGGGACTGGGAGCCAGGGGTAACTGCTGATAGTATTATTGCGCGTACCAAACGCCAGTACAGAAATGGATCGATGATACTATTGCACGATGCAGGAGGCGATACCCGCGAGGCTACTGTGCAGGCTCTGCCCGAGATTATTCGTTTCTTTAAAAGCAAGGGATACGAGTTCACCACCATTGCAGATATTTTAGGAAAAAGCAAAGACGACCTTATGCCGCTGCCCCCAAGTGAGGATAAGAGCTTTTGGGGTAAGTTTTATGATATAGTTGTTGTTGGCTTTTTTATAGGTAACAAGTTTATTTTTTACCTGTTCTTGTCGGCCATATTCCTCGCAATAGGTCGTATTGTGCTGATAGGTATTTTGGCCGTAAGGCAGTTCAGCGAGAATAAAGACCTGAAGCTACACGCCGGTGAGCGCAAAATGCCTGCCGTGAGTATAATTGTTCCTGCTTATAATGAAGAGGTAACTGCGCTTACAACCATTGATAGTTTGCTCAAAACCGAATATCCCGATTTCGAGATCATATTTGTTGACGATGGATCAAAGGACAATACTTATGCGGTTGTAGAAGCAGCGTATCGTAACCATCCGTTAGTAAAAGTGCTTACAAAGCCAAACGGCGGTAAGGCATCGGCCCTGAACTTTGGTATAGCGCAGGCCGCAAATGATTTTGTGGTTTGTATTGATGCGGATACGCAGTTAAAAAGCGATGCCGTATATCAACTCATGACCTATTTTACGGATAACGAGATTGGAGCTGTAGCCGGTACGGTAAAAGTTGTTAACGAAACCAACATGATTACCCGCTGGCAGTCGATAGAGTACATTACTGCACAAAACATGGATAGGCGCGCATTCGATCTTATCAATAGTATAACCGTTGTGCCGGGTGCTATTGGTGCTTTCCGTAAAGCGGCCATAAGCGAGGTTGGCGGGTTTACCTATGATACCCTTGCCGAAGATTGCGACCTTACCATGCGTATCCTGAAAGCAGGCTACGTGGTACGTAATTGTGCCGAAGCGCTGGCTTACACCGAGGCGCCCGAAACCCTTAATATGCTGCTTAAACAGCGTTTCCGCTGGAGCTTTGGTGTGATACAAAGCTTTTGGAAAAACAGGGATGCATTGTTTAACAAAAAGTACAAGTTTTTTGGCATGGTGGGTATGCCTAATATCCTCATCTTCCAGATTATATTGCCGTTGTTTTCGCCATTGGCCGATTTGATGATGATTGTCGGTTTATTCAGCGATAAGCCGGGCAAAATACTAACCTTTTACGTCGCCTTTGTATTAGTTGATTTCCTGGTCGGTATAATCGCCTTCAAAATGGAAAAAGAAAACTACAGGAAGCTCATCTACATCATACCGCAGCGTTTTATATGGCGCCAATTGATGTATTACATTCTGTTTAAATCTATCCGCAAGGCCTTAAAGGGTGAGTTAAGCGGTTGGGGTGTACTTAAACGTACGGGTAACGTAACTATAAAGCAAGATGACCTGGTAGCCGATGAAGATGTAAAAACCAGTATTGGCCCTGATAACAAGAGCTGATAAATCTCATGAATTGATGGCAAATAAAAACGCCATCTGCGTCTGGCAGATGGCGTTTTTTAATGTGCTCCGTAATTATGTAATATTACTTTAGTTGTCGAAAACCATTGGCGGCTGCATAGCTACCAGCGGTAATTCTGACGATTTGTGTAAGTAGCTATAGTAATTATCATAGCCATACTTTTTCGGGTGGTTGATGATCTCTTTCATCGCGATGATCTTGTACACGTACGACCCTGTTTCGCGGTTAAGCTTCATGCGGAAATAATTATCCTCATTTTGCCTGTTAATGGCCCGTTCCAATTTAATTGAGCCATTGTTGTAAGCCGCTGCTGCCAATGTCCAACTGTTGAATTCGGCATACAGTTCCCTGATGTATTTGCAGGCTGCTATGGTTGATTTGCGAAGGTTTAGCCGCTCATCAACGCCGCGCCTTACTTTAAGGCCGTAGCTGCGTGCGGTACCGGGCATAAACTGCCATGCGCCACGCGCCCCTTTTGGCGATGTGCCGCCTTTAAGGCCCGACTCGACCAGCGGGATGTACTTAAAATCTTCAGGTATACCATAAAATTTTAAGATTGGCTCAATAATTGGAAACATCTTATCAGCTTTAGCATGTAAGAGGTTTGACTGAACGTGTTTGTACTTGTGTTTTGCTATTGAGCGCTGTAGTTTAAAATCTACTTTTTTGTCATTAACGGGCAGCAATTCATCAGCAAAATTATACTCCGCTTCGGCTTCTTCAATTGGTTTTGCGAAGAGCAGATCGGCAGGTGTATAAGCAATGGGATGTGCGGCAACTGCTGCGTCAGTACTGTAAATGTTAAGCCTGGAAATGATAACCAGCACCAAGATTACGGAGCACGTAATTAAGTGTTTTTTACGCATTTCTATTCTATCATTAATTAAACATTGAGGTAAAATGTGCGGCAAATGTATGCTATATAAGGCAGATTGTCAAATAGTTGGCAATAGCTTAGTGTTTTGAGGGTTCTGAAAAAGGGCAAAAATCGACGTTTAAAGTGGTTTAAACGTTGATTTCGGGACGGTCAAAAAAATTGCTTTTTTGGTTAAAATGTTGTACTTTTGACCCTCACGCTGCGAAAGCGCAAAACAAAAAATTATGGTATTTAAACGACCAGCAGGTAGTCGCGACGACAAACCCAACAGATCATCAGACCGCTCAAAAAGTGGCAATGAAAGAGCCGGAAGATCATCTTCCGCATCATCATCAAAACCTTACGGTACCCGCGATGGTGGTAATAAAAGCAGCTACTCCGACAGGAAGCCCGCTTCATCAAATCAAAGATCATTTTCTGACAAATCCCGCACTGGTAGCGATAGCGCTTCGGGCAGGAGATTTGGTTCTTCATCACCATTATTTGGCGATAAAAAACCATTTACTCCTAAAGACAGGCCATATAGCGGTCGCCCAGCAGATGCCGACAGGCCAAAGAGCAACTACGGCGAACAAGCCGGAAACAGGAAATCATTCGGCGACAGGAAACCGTTTGCAAAAGACAAACCCTACGGTGGCAGGCCACAAGGCGATGAGAGCCCAAAGCGCAGCTTTAGCAGCGAAGGTCGTTCGGCCGGTACAGACAAGCCGTTTAACCGCAGGCCGCAAACAGAAGGCGATGATCGCCCTAAACGCAGCAACTTTGGTGGCGAAGGCCGCAGCGGTTATGCCAACAGCACCGGTAAAAAAGATTTTAAAAGCACCACAACAGGATACAAAAAACGCGAAGGCGACTACAGCAGGCCGGCAAGTGATGCCCCTGCACGTACCATGCGTAGCCGTAAAAATGGCCCGGCGAAAACTCAGGACGATGGCCTGATAAGGCTTAACCGTTACATAGCCAACGCAGGTATATGCAGCCGTCGTAAAGCTGATGAGCTGATCAGCGCAGGCGTGGTATCTGTAAACGGCGAAGTTGTATCTGAGTTAGGCTTTAAGGTTGATCCAGTAAAAGATATTGTACGATACAATGGTGAGCCGCTTAAACGCGAGAAAATGGTTTACGTGTTGCTAAATAAACCAAAGGATTACATAACCACTACCGACGACCCGCAGGAGCGCCGCACCGTTATGCACCTGGTTGAAAAGGCAAGCCGCGAGCGTATTTACCCGGTAGGCCGCCTTGACCGTAACACAACCGGTTTATTGCTAATGACCAACGACGGTGACCTTGCCGATAAGCTATCTCACCCGCGTAACAACATAGTGAAGCTTTATAACGTAGAGCTTAACAAAAGCCTTACGCAAGGCGACATGAACAAAATAGGTTTCGGTTTGGAGCTTGAAGATGGCTTTATAAAACCGGACAGCGTTGCTTATGTAACCGGCGGTACCAAAAAGGAAATAGGCATACAAATACACAGCGGTAAAAATCGCATTGTGCGCCGTATATTCGAGTCGTTGGGTTATGAGGTGGTAAAGCTTGACCGCTCTGTTTACGCTAACCTTAATAAAAAAGATCTTCCGCGTGGTCGTTGGAGATATCTTGACGAGAAAGAAGTAATACAATTAAAACACCTGGTATAATTATCAAGGTTAGATGATAGATATGAAGGCAACGGTTTACCGTTGCCTTTTTTTGTTGCAACGTTGCGATATTTTTAGTGTCTTATTACTTTAGTTAACATTTGGCGGGGGTATTAATGATTTTGTTAACTTGCATTATAAACTAAAATTGAAGTGATGAAAAAACTATTATTCCTGGCAGTTGTACTTTTACCAGGGCTAAGCTTTGCCCAAAAAAAAGATATGGCTCCAAAAACATACGATCTGGTTATAGGCTCTTATACCAACAGCGGTAAAGCGAAAGGTATTGGCGTTTACCGTTTTTATACCGAAAGCGGCCGCACTGCTTATTTAAATGAAGCGCAGGGCGTAAGCAACCCATCATACCTCTGCGTCTCAAAAAACAATAAGTTTGTTTATGCCGTGAATGAGAATGATAATGGTGAAGTAAGCTCGTTCAGCTTTGATGCCAAGTCGGGCACTTTGACGTTCATTAACAAGCAATCCACGCTTGGCGGGGCACCTTGCTATATATCGGTTGATAAGAACAACAAAAACCTTTTTATTGCCAACTACGCTGGTGGCAACATTGCGGTAATGCCGCTTAACGCCGACGGTTCGATTGGGCAGGCTGTTCAAACTATTAAAGATGACGGGCACGGGCCGGATAAAGAGCGCCAGGAAAAGGCACATGTGCATACAGCTGTTTTATCGCCCGATGAAAAATTTGTGCTTTACACAGATTTGGGTAATGATAAAATAAACATAACGAAATATAAGGCAGGTAAAGATAATCCCATTACACCGGTAAAGCCGCCATTTGTAAAGGTATCACCGGGTGCGGGCCCACGCCATTTAGCTTTTTCTGCTGATAGAAAGCACCTGTATCTGATCACAGAAATGGGCAGTTCGGTAGTGGCTTATGATTACAATAACGGCACACTAAAACAAATTCAGGATATTACCTTGCTGGCAGATGGCTTTAAAGGTGCTACAGGTGCGGCTGATATTCATGTATCGCCTGATGGCCGGTTTTTGTATGCTACAAACCGCGGCGATGCCAACGATATTTCCTTGTTTGCAATTAACCAGGAAACAGGTATGTTAACATTTATCGAGCGCCGGTCAACCAATGGCAAAGGCCCGCGCAACTTCGCTATCGACCCAACCGGTAGCTTCCTGTTAGTAGCACATCAGTATACAGATAACGTAGTGATTTTCCGTATCGATAAGAATACCGGCAAATTAACCGACACCTATAACCGAATAGAAGTAGGCAGCCCGGTATGCCTGCAATTTGCACCGGCTTTATAAGTTGAAAGTTAAAATTCAAAAGTCAAAACTCTGAGTCAAAGCAATCGACTTTAGCTATATAAAAGAAGCGCCCGATGTTGTATAACACCGGGCACTTCTTTTTTGAATTTTGATTTTTAACTTTTGAATTAGTTCGCTTTGGTAAATGTGTACACTACATAACCTGTGCCATTGCCTACGGCAACCGGGGTTTGCAATGTCATGCCGCTATCACTGATGCTGGCAATGTTTAAGCGGTAACCTTCCTGCACGTTTTTAGCTTTATCGCCTTCATATATCTTTTTAAACTGGAACTGGGTACCAAGAGTCGGGTCGTTGTAAACTGACCAGAAAATGGTTTGCGACGCGCCATTTGTAAGGGTATAAATACCATTGCCGCTATTGGTTAATTTCCAGGTGCTGCCTACAAAAGCGCTTGGTGCTGCCTGGTCAAATACGTTTTGTACTGCATTTGGTAGCAAGCCATCGTAACTTACGTTGGTTAGAGTCCACGTGCCTACAAATTTACCGCGTGATACACCGGTTGACGATGATGATACGGTTTTAGAAGAAGAGCAGGCACTAAAAACCAATGCAACAGCTAATATTGCAAAGGTTGTTCTTAATATTCTTTTCATTGTTGATTGTGTTTTGTGTAGGCTATTAACACAAATCAAGCCAAAAGGTTGCAATAATGTTACGCCTGCTTACTTGCTGCTATTACTTCTTTATAGTAGTTCTCGTATTCGGGTAATATGTTGGCCAGGTCAAATTGTCTGGCGCGGGCAAGTGCGTTTTCCTTAAACTGTGCAAGCCGCTCTTCATCTTCCAATATGTAAATGGCACGTTCGGCCATGCCGTCAACATTGCCAACATCACGCAGGTAGCCGGTTTCTCCTTCTACGTTAAGCTCGGGCAGGCCACCAGCGTTACTGCTTATCACTGGAACTTTGCATGCCATAGCTTCCAATGCCGCCAAACCAAAGCTTTCAGATACAGATGGCATCAGGAAAAGGTCAGACACGGATAAGATCTCTTCAATAGCATCCTGTTTACCTAAAAAGCGCATATGTTCTGATATACCAAGATCACGGCCAAGCTGTTCGCATTTGGAGCGTTCGCCGCCATCGCCAACCATCAGTAATTTAGATGGGATCTTTTCTACCACTTTGGCAAAAATCTTAACCACATCTTCGGTACGTTTTACCTTACGGAAGTTTGATGTATGCACCAACACCTTTTCGCCATTGGGGGCAATCGCTTTTTTGAAGTGATCTTTAGGTTTAAGGCTAAAGCGGTTAAGGTCGATAAAGTTTGGTATTACTCTTATATCGTTCTCTATGTCAAAAAACTTGTAGGTATCGTTACGCAAATGGTCAGACACGGCGGTTACCCCGTCAGATTTATTGATAGAGAATGTAACTACCGGTTTGTAAGTTCTGTCTTGCCCTACAAGAGTAATATCAGTTCCGTGAAGGGTGGTAATTACGGGAATAGTTATGCCATAGGTAAGCAGTATTTGCTTGGCCATAAATGCTGCCGAAGCATGCGGAATAGCGTAATGTACGTGCAGTACATCCAATTGCTCAAATCGCACCACATCAACCAAACGGCTGGCTAAAGCAAGTTCATATGGCGGATAATCAAACAGAGGATAGCTGGATACGGCAACTTCGTGGTAAAAAAGGTTTTCCGAAAAAAAATCGAGCCTTGCAGGTTGGCTGTAAGTTACAAAATGCACCTGGTGGCCACGATCGGCAAGTGCTTTACCCAACTCTGTAGCTACAACGCCGCTACCACCAAATGTAGGGTAGCAAACTATTCCTATTTTCATTTATAATAAGCTTTAAGGCGTACCATAGGGCGGCTTGTTTGGTATGTAGGGCTACGCAATTTTGCCACTTATAATAAGCATGCAAGTTTAACAGCAATTTACGGTAAAAGTGTTACGCCTGTGTAAATTATAGCACAAGCTTATGCATGCCACCGGCTCAATTAAAAGTAAAAGGGAAAGGTATGAGCTTAGGTAGTAGATAAGCCCGCCAGCATCCTTACCAATGATGCATCAATAACGTTGTTGATAGCCGTAAGGGTTGCACTGCTCTTGGTGGCTCGCTGTAAATCTTCTTTATAGATAATGTGATCTACGCCTAAAGTTTTTAAAAGGCTGTCAACCGTTACCTGCTCGCTTTGCTTATACAGGTAAATCTTGATGTTTTTGTAGAACTGGTTGGTTTGTAAACGGCGTAATACTCTTTCAAGATCGGCACCTACATGTGCATTATCAAAAAAGATAACATCAGGCTTAAGCGCATGTATAGAAGGAAAAATTGTACCGGCAGCAGATATATGCGTAACATTTTTATAACCGGCTAATAGCTGGTCGGGAAACGTTTGCGGGGCTACCAATAGCACTTTTTTTGCACGGGCTTTAATCATGCTTCAATCAATTAGGGACTGTAAAGATAAAATCAAAAAATTATTTTATCAATACCTAACCGGCAAAAGCCCAATAAATTAAGCGTTTAATGTACAGGCCTGCTGTTTAATGTATCGCTGCTGCCGCGGCCGCTTGGGTCTGCATTTCCACGATTGGTGCTATCAAGTTTGCTGGTATCAGTTCCGTTAGTTGATGAACCATCGTCGCCATTACCTGCTTTTGCAACGGTATCCTGTGTGCCGCCAAGTGTAGCATCATTACGGTTGCCACCGCAAGCTGCCAATGCACCTGCTATAAGTATTGCTGAAAATATTTTGATCGCCTTCATTATGGGTATAAGTTGATGTCAAAATATTAACAATACGGTAAGATAAATGTTTTATAAAGCAAAAAAGCAGGCTGTGTTAGCCTGCTTTTTATCTGGAATTTAAATTGTAGACTTTATTATTTGATCTCGAATACGGCTTGTATTTGTATGCTTATCTTAATCTTCCTCACATCAATATCAGATTCAGGCACGGCATCGGCCATCGAAGCTTTTGCCATATACATGCGCGGCGATGGGAAGCTGCTGTTATCATTCTCTGTAATGTTTAACGCCTGGCCCAATTTATCGCCAAGTCCGTTTACTAAAAACGTAGCTTTTTCTTTTGCAGCCAACAGGGCTTTAAGTTTTAAATCGTTTTTAATGCTGTTGATCTTTGAATAATCGTAGCTGTCGATATTGGTAGACTGGATACCTTTCGCATCGACCTTGCTTATCAACTGGTTAAACTTATTCAGGTCGCGAAATTTGATGCCGTAAGTTTTGCTGGCTAAAAAATCCGGGTTCTTTTTCTTTTCCGTAGCATAGTTCCATGACGATAGGCTGTTTACCGTAAAATCTTCTTTGGCAATACCCGCTTCTGCAACGGCTTTCTCGAGTTGTTTTTCCAAGGTAGTTATGCTAACCTTGGTTTTGCCGTTCATATATTCTTTAAGCGATATGCTTACGTTAATAATATCAGGTGTAACTTCCTGCTCGGCTGTGCCGGTAACTTCAATTTTACGGCGAAGATCAACACTTTGTGCAAATGCGCCAATGGTACTGGTTATAAGAGCGGCTATAATAAATAATTTTTTCATGGCTGTTATATATGTGTGTTTATTGTATAGATAGGTTTACGCACCGATAGTTTAATGTGATACAGCTGTAGCAAGGCAGCAGCTGTAAGATGCTGATGTTATTAGTTATAATGCGCTGAAATTAAAGGCAGTTACAGGTTAATATTTTCCAAATAAATTTTCAACTGCTTTCACGCGGTAGTCAAATATCTGCTTAACCTTCTTTTTAACTAACAACGTATTGCTCAAGCGGCCAATTACACCGTAGGGAATGGCGTAATGCAACAAATCTGTCATCTCCACCCCACCTTCAATTTCTTTAAAGTGGTGCTGATGGTGCCATAATGCATACGGGCCAAAGCGCTGCTCGTCCACAAAATACTTTTTGTCTTGCACGTGGGTAATCTCGGTCATCCAGTCCAGTTTGATACCGAACAAGGGTGTCACCTTGTAGGTGATGATCATACCCGCATACATTTTGGTTTGAGGGGTATAATCTGAAGTTACCTCAAACTTCATGTCGTTGGGCGTGATCTTTTCAAGGTTAAGCGGCGACGAAAAAAAATCCCATGCCTCATCAATGCTGATGGGGATGTTTTGCACAAATTTTAAGCTGTATGTTTTCACGATGGCATTAACATACGGCAGCGATTATTGTTGTATCTGTAAAATAGTATTCATT
The DNA here is from genome assembly GCF_007846085.1 of Mucilaginibacter pallidiroseus. Lineage (GTDB taxonomy): Bacteria > Bacteroidota > Bacteroidia > Sphingobacteriales > Sphingobacteriaceae > Mucilaginibacter > Mucilaginibacter pallidiroseus. The sequence continues at coordinate 154,712 of NZ_VOEJ01000002.1, read as the reverse complement.
AAAAAGGCCGGGAGCAATAACTCCCGGTTTTTTAACTATTTGGTATTTGTTGCAATGGGCAGGTCGCGCCGGCTCCATTCGCTCCACGATCCTACATAAAGCTTTGGGCCGGTAATGCCTGCGTGCTCCATACCTAACAAGGTATGGCAGGCCGTAACGCCCGATCCGCAATGCACCACAACATCTTCGGGTTTAGTATTGCCTATAGTATCTTTATAAAGGCTGGCCAATGCTTGCGAGGTAAGATATTTACCTTCGGGCGACATGCTATTGCTGTAGAACAGGTTTACGGCACCCGGTATGTGCCCCGCAACCAAATCCAAAGGCTCTGTTATGCCCTGGTAGCGTTGCCCCTCACGCACATCTATCACCACGCGGTTCTCGTCGCTGGCAGCTTTTTTTACTTCTTCAATATCTACCGTGCCGCTATACTCCGCCGGGATAGGGTAGGGCGTTGCTGCTGGCTTGGGCTGGTAGTCGTCAGTACTCAGTTCAAGGCCTTCGTCTGTAGCGGCTTTCAAACCGCCGTTTAATACCTGTACGTTTATGTGGCCTATCGAGCGTAGCATCCACCAAAGGCGTGCGCCGCCCATGGCCGCGCTTTTGTCGTCATAAACAACAATATGTTTATTGGGCGTTATACCCCAACGGGTTAAGGTAGCAGCAAAATCGGCAAGCGAAGGCAGCGGATGCCTGCCGCCAATGGCCGCATCTTCGGGATGTGCGGCAAGGTCGTCATCAAGCGTAGCAAAAATGGCGTTTGGCAAGTGACCTTGCAGGTAACGCTCATGCGCATTTGCGCCTGCGCGAACATCTATCAATATCGTTTCGGGATCAAGTACCCTCGGGTCGGTAATTTCTATTAGTGGAGACATGGTTTTCAGTGGTTAGATATCAGTTGTCAAAGATCAGTTTTTATCTTTTTAATCCAAGCATCATAATCGCTATCGGGGTTTCTTTTATAGTATAGGATGTCGTGTATGGTGTAGTAAGTGAGGACTAAGAAAAGACAAATTCCAGTGGGGATAGTTGCTAACATCATCCATCCCAAACCGAACATTATAGAAAGCAATTCTCCAATATCAGTTCCATCAATAAAACAAGGATGAGCGCCGGCCTCACTTAATGTACAGCAGTTGGTTTTGGCGATATATCCAGCCAGCGAAGCAAGAAATAAAGGGAATAAAGAGCCTATGATGACTAATAAATAGTAAACAGGGATACGTTTTAATTTACTACGGTTACTGTAAAATCTATGCGGCATGCTGCAAGATAAATAATTTAATAGCATATCTTATTTGCAGGCCATTCAACCACTCTCCACTCACTCAATCAACCACTCACTAAACACTACTGCACCATTTTATTAGCACAGCATGAGCTGGCAAAAGCTTCTGGTTTGGCTTTAAAAACAAAGCCCATGCTCAAAATATAGCCCATTGCCTCGTGCAGGGCCTGGTTACTTTTAAACATGGGGTTGGTGTTGATGTCGGCATGAACCTCAAGGTCTACATCGTACAGGTCCAACAGGTCGCAAAGTTTATAGGCAATGTCGATAGATTTTTGCACCTCGTTAAGCATACGCTCTTTGATGGTCATCTTTTGAGTGCTGCGCTCCTGGTGTATAAACATAAATGCGCCGCGTTGCTCACGTATAAAAACAATTACTGTTGCAAAATCGGTAACCGAGCCTTTTACCTGCGAATCGGTACCAATGCAAACTTTTAATTTGTTGCCCAGGTTGGTTTCGCGCTCAATGGCTGCCTCTACTTCTTCTAAGATGGGTGTTTGGATCACCTCTCCGCTAAATTTTCTCCAGGTCATAAAAATTGTTTTAGGTTAATTTTTTGATGACCGTTTTTTGCGGTCTATAAAAATAAGCGATAAACTATTTTATAAACGTTAAAAGGGAGTGATTTATTTGTTAACATTAGTTTGATTATTAACAGGTTAGCTTGTTTTGATGGGTTCGGTCTATCGCATAAAAAAAGCCACCCTTTTGGGCGGCTTTCAAATAAATTATAATTTCTATTTAGCTTTCTTTACCTGGAAATGAGGTTTACCGCGAGGGTTTATCTCCGGCGCACCAACCATTGTCATGGCGCAACGGAAACCAACTTCAGCGCTGGCATCATCCTGGTTCATATATCGACGTGTTGCCGGGTTTAACCAGTATGCCATATCATTCCACGAGCCGCCTTTGTAAACCTTTGAGTGGTCGCTTACCAGTGTGGTGTTGCCGTAAAGCGCCGTATTCACCGTATCACCATAGCCTCTTAAGTCGGCAGTAAATGGTTTGCCGGCAATTGAGTTGGCAGCAGGTGTGCCAGGCGCTGCATTTGGCGTGCCCGGAGCAGCCTGGTTAGCCCCAGCCGGGTTTTGGCCGTTTTGCAATGCAAGCAGCTCGCTGTATTTAAGTTTTTTGGCAGCCTTTGCCGGGTCTTTTATAGGGCGGCCATATTTATCTTTTGCATAAAGGCCACGTGCAGGGTCTTCAAGGCGTTTATTGGTATACTCGTTACCACGGAAAGGGTTAAAATCGTTCACATCCTCAAATGTGGTTTGGCGATAGGTATCGGCTACCCACTCATTTACGTTACCCGCCATTTGGTACAAGCCAAAATCGTTAGGAGGGAACGAGCGTACAGGTGCCGTGATATCTGCCTTGTCATTTAGGCCACCGCCAACACCGGCATTATCACCAGATCCGCGACGGAAGTTTGCCAATATTAAACCACGTGTGCTGCGATTTGGTGAGCGTACACCCAGGCCGTTCCATGGGTATATTTTACCATCATTAATGTTTTCGAATTGTGTATTACCAGCTAAAGCAAGTGCAGCATACTCCCACTCCGCTTCCGAAGGTAAACGATAGCCCGATTTAAGGATACCATCCTCCAAACGTACAGGGCGCCTTGGGCCATTTTTACCAGTTGCAGCAGCGCCGGTTCCTCTTGACGGGCTTAGGTCACGTGGCATGTTCTTACCATCTATACCTGCACCACGCATTTGCCCGTTAAGGTAAATATCGGTGTTAAATGGCTGGCTGCCGGCAACAGCAGGCGAGCCCGGTTTTGAGGCATCTTTCCAGGTAACCATCTGGCCGCCTTTACGCAAAATATTTTCGTTGGTGCGGTCGGTACGCCAAACGCAATAATCTTGTACCTGGTCCCAGGTTACACCAACAACCGGGTAATCCTGAAAAGCTGGGTGACGCAGGTAGTTTTCAACCCAGGGTTCGTTGTATGACAACGGGCGACGCCAAACCAGTGTATCCGGGATGGCATTGTAGTAAAGCTCCCTGTCATCAGGGAAAGTTATGTTTATCCAGTGCAGGTAATCAAGCCAGTCCTGGTTTGATACCTCAGTTTCGTCCATGTAAAATGATGGTACGGTAACCCTGCGGCGCACGTTGTTATATTCGTACGATACGTCCTGGTCGGCACTGCCGCCAAGCACAAACGTACCGCCCTCAATTGGCACAAGGCCGGGGCCCGGCGAGGGGTGTGTTTGCCTGTAGCGCACATAACCACCATTTGTGCGGTCGTTATAAGCTAACCCGGTTTTTGATGAGGTTTGCTTTTTGCTACAGCCACTAAGCACTGCGCCCAAGCTCAACAACACCAAAGCAGTGTTAGTAAAAAGTACTTTCATATTCTTGCAAAAATATATTGGAGGTAAATTTAAAAAAATCAATCATAAATACACCGCATTAAACGGTGTATTTTGTTTGCAACCTTACCATGCTACTGTTAAACGAGATAATTAATATTTGAGTTACATTAATTTGTTGATATTACACACTATCTGCCCTGCATTTGTATAAATTGCGAAAGGCATTGTCTTTATTAATTTAAATAATAGCACTAAATTGCACCCAATGAAGTTTTTTAACAGCAAGGCTTTAACCCTTTGTGCCTTAGTCACGTTGCCGGTTGCCGTATATGCACAAAATGGTGCAAACCCCAATGGCAGCGGTGCAAATGCAATATCAACCGTAGTATCATTTTTAAACATCGCGCCCGACTCGCGCTCCGGTGCTATGGGCGATGCAGGTGTTGCCTTATCGCCGGATGTGAATGCCAACTACTGGAATCCGGCAAAGCTGGCCTTTTTAGAAAACAACCACGACCTTTCATTATCTTACAGTCCATGGTTGCGCCAATTGGTGCCCGATGTAAGCCTCGCCTACCTTAGCTATGCGCATAAAATAGATGAGCGCAACAGTTTAGGCTTGTCGTTAAGGTATTTTAATCTTGGGTCGATACAGCTTATCGACCAGCAGCAGGTAGATCAGGGTACTTACCGCCCAAGCGAGTTTTCTTTAGACGGATCATTTGCGCGTAAGTTTGGCAACAACCTTTCATTGGGTTTAACGCTTCGTTATATCTATTCAAATTACTCAAACGGTAGCTTTGGGGGTAGTTCGGCCATTCAAAGTAATGCTGGGCATGCAGTATCTGCCGGTGTATCCATGTATTACACCAAGCCCTACGGTAATAATGCTATCTTCTCGTTTGGTACAAACATCTCAAATATAGGTTCTAAAATAAGCTATAGCGATGTTGGGCCAAGCTACTTTTTACCTGCAAATTTAAAGATAGGTGCAGCAAATACCTGGCTGCTTGATGATGTAAATAAGTTTACCGTAACATTTGATATTAATAAACTGCTTGTGCCTACGCCGCGTTTCGATTCAAACGGCAATCGCATTAGTGATGATGGCGTATCTGTGCCATCGGGCATATTCAAATCATTTGGCGATGCACCGGGTGGCTTTAGCGAGGAGTTTAAGGAAATAACCTTTTCGCCTGGCGCCGAGTACTGGTACAATGATTTGTTTGCCCTGCGTGCGGGCTACTTTTATGAAAACCCTGCAAAGGGCGGCAGGCATTATGCCACTATGGGTTTAGGCGTTAAGTACGACGTTTTTAAATTCGATTTTTCATACCTGGCGGCCAGCCAAAAAAACAGCCCGCTGGCAAATACGCTCAGGTTTACGCTGTCGGCCAGTTTTGGCGGCACAACCAATGCAGATAAAAAATAATGGCTAAAATTAAAGTTGGTTTTGGTTTCGACGTACACCAGTTGAAAGCACAACATCCGTTTATATTGGGCGGCGTACATCTTGAGCATACATCTGGCGCTTACGGACACTCGGACGCCGACGTACTGTTGCACGCTATATGTGATGCCCTGCTTGGCGCAGCCAATCTGCGCGATATAGGTTTTCATTTCTCCAATACAGACAACCGTTGGAAAGGCATAAGCAGTCTTGTATTGCTGCAGCATGTAGTTGCACTGCTTGCCGACAAGAGTTGGGTGATAGGCAACATTGATGCAATGGTATGCCTGGAAGCACCAAAGATCAACCCGCATATACCGGCTATGAAAACCCACATTGCAAAGGCTGCAGGCATCAGCGAGGAAGACATTTCCATCAAAGCTACCACTAATGAGCAAATGGGTTTTATAGGCAGGGAAGAGGGTGTAGTAGCCTATGCGGTGTGCCTGATAGAACGGCCATAAGCTCATATTCCATAACGTCTAATTAAAATTTAGATCGCCTTAAATTTTACATTTACCGGTTTGTGGCTTCGTAGCTAACCCTATGAAAGTCCGCTGCTTTTGCCTATCTTTGCCAAGTTTTTTAGTAATTATGCCGGGTGCAAACTAAGCCGGGTTAAATACGTTTCCTGAGAGATATATGAGCAAAAAACCTTTAGATCTGGGCGAGCAAAGTGAAGTTGAGGTGTATGGTGCCCGGGTGCATAACTTAAAAAATATAGACATTAAGTTTCCGCGCAATCAACTGGTTGTTATAACCGGTTTAAGCGGCAGCGGTAAGTCATCCCTGGCTTTCGACACAATTTACGCCGAGGGCCAACGCCGTTATATGGAAACGTTTTCGGCCTACTCGCGCCAGTTTATGGGCGGCATGGAGCGCCCGGACGTTGATAAGGTGTCAGGCCTGAGCCCGGTAATTGCTATAGAGCAGAAAACCACCAGCAAAAATCCAAGGTCGACAGTAGGAACTATCACCGAGATCTATGATTTTATGCGCCTTTTGTTTGCCCGAGCGGGCGATGCTTACTCGTACACCACAGGCGAGAAGATGGAGCGCATGAGTGAAGACCAGATCCTTAAAACCATCATGGAAAAGTTTGACGGGCAGCCGGTAAATATCCTGGCACCTGTGGTAAAGGCCCGTAAAGGCCATTACCGTGAACTTTTTGAGCAGATACGCAAGCAAGGTTATTTAAAGGTTTATGTTGACGGTGCTATTGTTGATGTAGAGCCTAAAATGCAGTTGGATCGCTATAAGATCCATGACATCGATATTGTGGTTGACCGCCTTGTGGTAAGCCAGGCTGATTATAAACGGCTTTATACTTCTGTACAGTCGGCTTTAAAAACCGCAAAAGGTATTATTCGTATTGCTGATAAGGATAACAATGTTGCTTACTTCAGTAAGTTTTTGATGGACCCGGTATCGGGCATATCTTATGACGAGCCGCAGCCCAATACGTTTTCTTTCAACTCGCCTTATGGTGCTTGCGAAAAATGTAACGGACTGGGCTATATTTTTGAGGTTGATGAGGCATCTGTAATTCCCAATCCAAAACTGAGTATTGTTAACGGTGGCCTGGCCCCAATTGGCGAGTACCGCGAAACATGGATTTTCCAGGTTTTAAAGGCCCTTGGTAAGAAGTACGAGTTCTCGCTATCAACCCCGGTAGAAAAGCTTAGCCGCGAGCACATTGATATTATCCTGAATGGAGCCGCGGATATAATTACGGTGGCTGTTGAATACAATAAGTATAACGTACAGAGTTACCAGATTACTTTTGATGGTATAATCAGGATGCTGGAAGAACAGCAGGAGCGTCGCGGTGATGAGGGGATGGACGATATGGAAAACTATCGTGTACTCAAAACCTGCCCCACCTGTCATGGTGCGAGGCTCAAAAAAGAGTCGCTGCACTTCAAGGTTGACGAAAAAAATATCTTCGAGCTGGCTACAATGGATATCACCACGCTCGACAAATGGTTTAACGGCCTGGAAGACCGCCTTAACGACCGCCAGAATGTTATTGCCAAAGAAATACTGAAAGAAATACGCGCACGCATAGGCTTTTTGCTTGATGTTGGCTTAAGTTACCTAACGCTTGATCGTACGGCCAAAACGCTTTCGGGCGGTGAGGCGCAGCGCATAAGGCTGGCCACGCAAATTGGGTCGCAATTAATGAACGTAATGTACATCTTGGACGAGCCAAGTATAGGTTTGCACCAGCGTGATAACGAGCGTTTGATAAACGCCCTTAAAAACCTGCGCGACCTGGGCAATACCGTACTGGTTGTTGAGCACGATAAGGATATGATTTTGGAAGCCGACCATGTTATTGACATGGGGCCGGCGGCAGGGGTACACGGCGGGCAGGTTGTTGCCGAAGGTACGCCCGAGCAGCTGATGCAAAAGCATACGCTTACCACCTCATACATCAACGGGGAGCGCGAGATTGCTATACCTAAGAAACGCCGCGAAGGTAACGCGAAAGTATTAAGCCTTAAAAAGGCAACCGGCCATAACCTCAAGAAAGTTTCTGTCGATTTTCCGTTAGGTAAGCTGATTGGAGTGACAGGTGTATCGGGTAGTGGTAAATCAAGTTTAATTACCGAAACGCTGTATCCTATCCTTAATCATCATTTTTTCCGCGCTAAAAAGCATCCGCTTCCTTACGATAAAGTTGAGGGGTTGGAGCATATAGATAAGGTAATAGAGATAGATCAAACACCTATTGGCCGTACACCGCGCTCAAACCCGGCTACCTACACGGGTGTATTCTCTGATATCAGGAACCTGTTTGTGGCTCTGCCCGAATCGCGTATACGCGGCTATAAGCCCGGTCGTTTTTCATTCAACGTTAAAGGTGGCCGTTGCGAAACCTGCCAGGGTGCCGGTATGAAGGTTATTGAAATGAACTTTTTACCCGATGTGCAGGTGCCGTGTGAAGAATGCCAGGGTCGCCGTTATAATCGCGAAACTCTTGAGGTGCGTTATCGCGGCAAATCAATAAGCGATGTGCTTGATATGAGCATTGAGGATGCCACACCATTCTTCGAGCACATCCCGTCTATATACCGTAAAGTAAAAACACTTAATGATGTAGGCTTGGGTTACATCACTTTAGGGCAGGCGTCAACAACTTTGTCAGGCGGTGAGGCGCAGCGTGTTAAACTTGCTACCGAGCTTTCCAAGAAAGATACCGGTAACACTTTCTATATTTTAGATGAACCTACCACCGGTTTGCACTTCGAGGATATTAACGTACTGCTTGGTGTAATTAATCAGTTAGTTGATAAAGGTAATACAGTACTTGTTATTGAGCACAACCTCGACGTGATAAAAGTAGTAGACCATGTAATTGACCTTGGCCCAGAAGGTGGCTCTGGCGGTGGTAAAATTCTTTTCAGCGGTACACCTGAAGGTTTATGCAAAGTTAAAGACAGCTTTACCGGCAGATTTCTTAAAAAGGAAATGGGGATAAAGTAGGATAACATAAGCGCTACAGGGCTTCGACAGGCTCAGCCTGACACTGAAAATAGCGTCTTGTTGAGCTTGTCGAAACATTGAAAGCTGATGGTTCTTCTACAGGCTCAAACCGCAACTATTCCAAACAAAACACATAAGTCCTACCTTTAGGATATATGTTACCTTTACTTGTTTCTTCACAAATCCGCGAGGCGGATGCTTATACCATTGCTAACGAGCCCATAAGTTCTATAGATTTGATGGAGCGTGCATCGAAGGCATTTGTTGGCTGGTTTGTTAATCATTTTCAGGATAAGGAACAAGCCATCAGCGTGTATTGTGGCACCGGCAACAACGGTGGCGACGGCTTGGCTATCGCCCGGTTACTTTGTGAGCACAGCTTTTGCAATCTGTCGGTTTTTGTAGCAAGATTCTCTGAAAAGGCTACAGCAAATTTTCAAACGAATTTGGAACGACTTAAAGCAGCTAACATACAAGTTAACGAGTTGACATCGGGTGCTGAATTACCCAGCGAAACTGCAGAAATCATTATAGATGCCTTACTGGGAAGTGGCTTAAACAAACCTTTAGCGGGCGATTACAAAAAACTGGTTGAGCATTTAAACACCATTGATGCCACAAAGGTAGCGGTTGACGTGCCCACTGGTTTTTATACAGAGGGAGATATACCAGACGATGCTACGGTTTTGAAAGCCGACTTGGTTATTACCTTTCAGCTGCCTAAAATAAATTTCTTGCTGCCCGAAAGTGCTGCTTTTATGCATAAATGCGAGGTAGTGCAAATAGGTTTGAGTCAGGATTTTTTATGTCAGGTTGATACGACCTATTATTATATAGAGGAGCAGGACATCAGGCAGATTTATAAAGCGCGTGGGCGCTTTAGCCATAAAGGCACCTATGGTCATGCACTTATTATTGCCGGTAAAGATGAAACCATGGGGGCGGCCTTGCTGTCCTCATCAGCTTGTGCGCACGCAGGGGCGGGGCTTACTACTGCTTGTATCCCGCAACGCGGATTAACGGCGCTTAACAGCTATCAACCGGAAGTAATGGTTGTGCTACGCGAATCGGACAAGTTACCTGAAGTGGATTGGGATAAGTTTACCACAATAGGGGTAGGGCCGGGTATTGGCAAAGGAGATGATACCCTGGCATTGCTAAAGGCCATTAGCGAAAAGTTTAACAAGCCAATTGTAGTAGATGCAGATGCCTTAAATGTGCTGGCCGGGAATAATGAGTTGTTAGCAAAGTTACCTAAAGCCAGTGTTATTACGCCTCATATGAAAGAGTTTGACCGGCTTTTTGGCGAGCATAAAAATTGGTGGCAGCGTTTGCAAACTGCAAAAAAGAAAGCTATTGAGCTGGGTTTGCACATCATCCTTAAAAATGATTTTACCATAACTGCTGCGCCAAACGGCAAACTATATTTTAACAGCACAGGCAACCCGGCTATGGCCAGCGGTGGTATGGGCGATGTGCTTACAGGAATTATAACAGCACTGTTGTCGCAAACGTACAGCCCTTTGCATGCATGCCTTTTAGGTGTATATCTGCATGGCAAAGCTGGCGACGAACTGGCTTTACCAAATCGTATGCAGGTAGTGCTGCCGGGCGCTATAATAAAACAGCTGCCCGTAACTATGGCAAAGTTTAATAGTTAAAAAAAGGCAAAAAAAATACGGATGTAAGTATCAAACATCCGTATTTTTTAATTAACTATTAACTGATCTTATAAAGAACTAAATACTTCTAACTATTGACTATATGACGCATCATATAGATTATAGTTACAACAACAACATTATTTTGTTTTAGTTTTATGCAACTCACGCTTGCTTAAAAAGAAAAAGTCTGGCCTGTTTCAACAAGCCGGACTTTCTACGTTATGGATAGATATAGGGTGTTCTAATTTTTAAAATTTGCCTAACACAACCATTTGGTCAAGTGTTGGGTTGATGCTACCGCCTCTTGGTTCAAGTGTTACAGCAAAGGCTTGTGCTGCTGCAATTGGTTTCATCTCTTTAACCACCGCTGCAGAATCATTTGCAGGAAGGTCAAATACGCCAATATCAACAGGTTTGCCATCAACAAGTGCCCATAGCTGGTATTGATGTTCCTTGTCATGCGTTGGCAGTTTCATGCTGCGCATATCAACCATTACCTTTTGGCTTGAAGGGTTCCATGCAACTATCATTGCCGATTGCGGCGTTTTTGCAGTGCCTTGCAGCCTTAACACTTTAAATGCGGTATCCTGGTACATTTCCAGTTCCTGATCGCGGAGGTTTACCTGGTTGGCAATGCGTTGCCTATCCAGCTGCATTGCGGTGAGCTGGGTGTTTGTATCCTGTAATTTACTGTATAAATTATATATGGCATAAACGCTAACCAATAGCAAAGCAAGGCAGGCAGCAAAAGCATATTTGAAAAACGCATTTTGGCGCTGCGGCATGTTCACAATGTTGTCATCCTCGTAAATCTCCTCATCGCTGTGCTTGCGCGGCTTGGTAAAACTACGATCGTCGCCAAGGTTAACAAGGGTACTGTTTAATATTTTGTTTTGAAGATTCTCGGAAGGTGTAATAGCGTGTTGATTGGCATATTGCTCTAAAGACCGTTCAATCTCGTCTAACTCCTGCCTCACGACTGGATATTGCGCAGCCAGAGTTTCTACCTGTAACTTTTCTTCTGCGCTTACATCGCCCAGAACATAAAGTTCCAAAATACCCGACTCCAAATATGCCTTAATGTCTTCCACTTTCAATTAAAATGTTTTCTGAGTTGTTGGATAGCCAGTCGAAGCCTTGTTTTTATGGTGCCAAGCGGAATATTCAACTCTTCAGCTGCTTCCACATGGGTATAACCTTTAAAGTAGACAAGGTCGAGAATCGACTTTTGCTCGGGCTTTAGTGTTTGCACTAATTCTTTGATGCCCAGCAACTCAGGATTGTAAACGGTGTTTTTCTGTTCGTCTATGAAAGTTACGTTATTTTCGAGCTCTTGGTTTTTATTCTGATTTCTAAAATCTTTTGATCGGATTTTATCTATGGCAAGGTTGCGGGCAATATTAACCATCCAGGTAAATAAACGCCCTTTTTCGGCACTGTAACCATTAAACGAATGCCAGATTTTTACAAAAGTTTCCTGCAAAACGTCTTCGGCAACGGCTTCGTCAATCACAATGCGTGAAATCACACCATACAATGATGCCGAATACATGTCGTACAATGCTTCAATAGCGATTTTCTCGCGATTGCGCAGCGACAAGACAAGTTGGTCTTCAGAAAGCGATATTTTGGTTTTGCGGGTCAAAAGGTCTGAAAGATAGAAATGTTTAACTACATTTCAAACAAGTGTTTTTCGGCATGGTAAGATGAACGTACCAGTGGCCCGCTCTCAACATACTTAAAGCCCATTTTTAAACCCCATTCTTTATAGTTCGCAAACTGATCAGGGTGTATCCAGTCAATCACAGGGTGATGGTTACGGGTTGGCTGCAAGTACTGGCCAAGTGTAAGTATATGTACACCGGCGTCGAGCAAATCCTGCATTGCTTCCAGCACATCTGCTTTGGTTTCGCCAAGGCCAAGCATAATGCCTGATTTTGTACGAAGCCCCTCGGCCGAAATTCTTTTTAAAGCTTCAAGGCTGCGATCATACTTTGCCTGTATACGTACCTCGCGGGTAAGGCGGCGCACGGTTTCCAGGTTGTGTGATACTACCTCGGGGCGTACAGCAGTTACGCGATCAAGGTTATCCCAAATGCCGCGAAAGTCTGGCAGTAATGTTTCTAAGGTAGTTTCAGGGCTCTCACGGCGGATAGCATTGATGGTTTCTGCCCATATGGTGGATCCGCCGTCTTTGAGATCGTCACGGTCTACAGATGTAATAACGCAGTGTTTAACCTGCATAAGTTTTACCGAGTTGGCAACACGATTAGGCTCGTCCATATCAACAGCTAACGGCCTGCCTGTTGCTACAGCACAAAAAGAGCAGGAGCGGGTACAAATGTTACCCAATATCATAAATGTTGCAGTACCGGCGCCCCAGCACTCGCCCATGTTAGGGCAATTGCCGCTCTCGCAAATGGTGTGTAACTTGTGGGTATCAACCAATCCGCGTACGTGGGCGTATTCTTTTCCTACAGGCAGCTTTACTCTAAGCCAATCAGGCTTGCGTTGCGGCTGGCTTACCGGCACTACTGGCAAATCTATCATGTTACAAATTTAGGTAAAAATGTTTTAAAAGCATTAAGCTGTAAAATGCTTACAAAGGGTTGACTGTTGTAAAGTGAAAAGTGAAAAGTATATAATCCCAAAGAGTATAAAGACCCTTTACGGGTTGCTGTAAAACAAGAAACCCACAAGAGCTACTTGCGGGTTTTAATATTTTGATGTGAAATATTATCTAATTGATTAAGCCATTACGCTCAATGTCTCATCTACTGAAATAGCACCATGAGATTGGTCTAACACGCACTCACCGTCTTTAATAAGTAATACCTGCGGTGATTCATGATGTACCTGGAAATCGGCAGCAATTTTGCCCGAAAGATCCCTGTGGTTTAACAGGTCAAGAAAATAAAGCGGCATATCTGCCGGCAGGTTTTCCCAGTCAAGCTCAAAGCGGCGTTTAGCCATCATGCTGATGGAGCAACGCGTGCTATGTTTAAATATAAGGCTATAGCCTTGCTGCTGTTTTATTGCATCTATCTGATTGGCAGAGTCAAGCGGTGTCCATTTCATGTCACAAAAATAAAAGTATATAATTAACTAAAAGTAACAACAGTGTAAAACTGCGCTTGGTTTCAGTTATAGATACTTAAATGGATCAGCAACTACCTGCCGCGCGGATAAGAGCCGTATGCCGGGCATAATTTATTAGAGCAGGCAGACATGCTGCCGAGTGCAAGTGCAATAAGTACAATGTAAGCTACCTTTTTCATAATTGTGTTAAGTTATAAATATACGTACTATAAAGCGGCTGTTAACTCAGCCATTTTAGCCATTTTAATTGCGGTTACAGCTGCCTCATCGCCTTTGTTGCCATGTTTGCCGCCGCTACGGTCAATAGCTTGTTGCTGGTTATCAGTGGTTAGTACACCAAATATAACAGGTTTCGAATATTTTATAGCAACATTCGACACTCCATTTGCAACGGCATCACAAATAAAATCAAAGTGGCGTGTTTCGCCCTGTATAACGCAACCCAGGCAAATCACTGCATCAAATTTGCCTGTTTTTAACAGTAGTTCGGCTCCAGTAGTTAGCTCAAAGCTGCCGGGTACCGGGTAAGTATGTATAGCAGATTCGGCAGCACCGTATTTTAACAGTGTTTGATATGCTCCGTTGTATAAAGCGCCGGTTATTTCGGCGTTCCACTCGGCCACTACAATGCCAAAAGTATATCCCGCTGCTGACGGTATGTTTGATGCAGATGAAAAATCTGAAAGGTTTTTTAATTGAGTTGCCATAGGTTTTATTGGGCCGCAAGTTTACGCCTTGCTATAAATTACAAGCTGTACTAAACCTGTAACATAAAAAGCCCGGTTAAGTTGATTTACGCCGTGAATATAAATATATCCATTTTATAAATCCCGAAACCGGGCTATCAATATTGTAATTTGAGTACTATTGTACCGTTACGCGTGCAATATACTCATCGATATTCTGCGCTTCAGGGCTTTCAGCATAATCAGTTTTGATTTTTTTGTAAGTATCGGCAGCAGCACTTTTATCTTTTTTCTCTTCGTAAACCAACCCTAACTTTTTAAGGTAAAAAGGCGATAAAAATTTATTTTGAGCTTTATCAGCAGCTTTTTTAAAGTAAGATTCTGCTTTATCAAAATCTTTCAACTCAACATAAGCATCACCAATGCTGCCCAATGCTTCTGCAGCAACCATGCTGTCATCACCGCGGTAGCTGTTAAGGTTGTCAATAGCTTTACGGTATTCGCCTTTATTTAAATAAGCTGTGCCAAGGTAAAAGTAAGCAAGGTTAGCAACTTTTGTATTGCTGTAGTCGCTAATGATTTTTTCGAAGCCCGGGTAACCTGCATCGCCTTTAATGGCTTTGTCCCACTCTTTTTTAGCCCAAAAATCTTGTGCAACGTGCATTTGGTTGGCAGCAGTAACTTCTCTCGGGGCAAGATATAATTTTAAGTATGCTATATAAATAACAACCATTACAACAATGGCCGCTGCTATAAACAATAAACTTTTTTGGTTTTCCTGTACAAAAGAACCTGTTTTAGCAATTGGTTTCTGCTCAGTGTTCTTTGTATTTACCTCGGTTGCTGACATCTTTATTTAAAAATTAAGTTTGCAAAAATACGGTTTAAAACCTTTTAAGCAAATTTAAATTTGGCCTTAATTCAGTTGATTTTGAGTAGCGTAAGCACCAGCGTTCAACGTCAAAATCAAGGCATTGTGCCAGTTCGTTCATATTGCTATAGCGTATGGCCAACTATCTACCCAAAAAAGGCTAAATTTGTACCTTCTCATATATATGTATCTGCAGCAACTCTCATTCATCAACTTTAAAAATTACGCCGAGGCCGAGCTTACACTTAGCCCGGGTGTAAATGCATTTGTTGGTAATAACGGAGCCGGGAAAACCAATTTACTGGATGCTGTGCATTACCTGTCGCTTTGTAAAAGTTATTTTAACCCCATAGATAGCCAGCAGATTAAACAAGGCACCGATTTTTTTATGATAAACGGTGTGTTTGAAAAAAATGGTGGTAAGGAAGTGGTTGCATGCGGGGTTAAACGCAATCAAAAAAAGCAGTTTAGGCGAAACCGGAAAGATTACCAGCGCCTGGCCGATCATATCGGATTGCTGCCTTTGGTGATGGTTTCGCCATATGATATCAGCATTATAATTGAAGGCAGCGAAGAGCGCCGTAAGTTTATTGATAATGTAATATCACAAACGGATAGTACATATCTTGATGAACTGATAGCGTATAATAAGGTGCTGGCTAACCGCAACTCGTTGCTTAAGCAGATTGCCGATACCGGCCGGTATGACCCAACGCTGCTATCGATATTTGATGAGCAACTGGTAACATCGGGCGTGCGTATTTTCGAAAAGCGGCGAAACTTTATGCAACGCTTCACGGAGATATTTAACAGGCACTATAAGTTTATTACCAACGAGGCCGAACAGGTAGAGCTGGTTTATGAGTCGCAGTTGCTGAATGACAGCTTTGCGAATTTATTGCAAAAAAATATTGAGCGCGATAGAATCCTGGAGCGCACCACCACAGGTATTCATAAAGACGACCTTGCTTTCAATATACATGGTATGGCCATGAAAAAGTTTGGATCGCAAGGGCAGCAAAAATCATTTTTAATAGCGCTTAAGCTGGCTCAATATACTTTTCTGACACAAAAAAAGGGCTTTAAACCGTTGCTGCTGCTTGATGATGTTTTTGACAAGCTGGATGATGAGCGTGTTACCAAGCTGATGCAAATGGTATCTAACAATGATTTTGGGCAGGTACTGATAACTGATACAAGCCTAAGCCGGGTGAAGACTATTTTTGATGATATAAACGTACAGGTGCAAATGTTTAAAGTTGCGGAGGGTAACATTGATGCGTAAAACCAACGACAAGCCAATAAAGGAAGCTATTGAGCAAATGCTTAACGTTTATAAAATTAAGCGAAGGTTTGATGAAACCGGTATTGTAGCCGCCTGGCCAGATCTGGTTGGAATATCGGTAGCTAACCGTACCAAGGAATTATTTATACGCGATAAAAAGTTATTTCTGCGGATAGAGTCGTCTGTTATCAAGAATGAGCTGGTAATGATGCGCAGCCAGATTGTTCAGAAAATAAATGATGATGCAAAATCCGAATTGGTTACAGATATCATCTTTCTATAAAATTACCTGCCTCGTGAAAAACGTATACGCTGCTTAACTTTACGAAAGGTATCGTCCATAATTTCCGAGAATACAACAAGGAATATCCCGGGAAAGATAAACACAAATTGCGCTTCGGGGTGGTCTCTGAAGATGTTTAACGAGATGGTTAAAAGGGTAACCATTATTATAGAATAGATAAAATATTTTATAAGGAGCTTCATAACAATGGGGCTATTAATTGATTCTTAACTACTTAGTAAACGTAAATTTAGTTACATATTATATCTTAAACAATATAAAGCATAAAAAAAGAGGTTGTAACACTTGGTCACAACCTCTTTTTTTATGCTTTAAAAAGTACTGCTTAGAAACGCTCGAAAGCTGAGAAGAAGAAGTTTCCTTCTATTTCAGCGTTCTCGTCAGAGTCAGATCCGTGCACCGCGTTAGCATCAATAGATTTTGCAAACAGGTTACGAATTGTGCCTTTATCAGCTTTTGCAGGATCGGTAGCGCCAATTAGCGTGCGAAAATCGGCAATAGCATTATCTTTTTCTAAAATGGCAGCAACGATAGGGCCTGATGACATAAAGTTTACCAGATCCTTAAAGAAACCGCGCTCCTGGTGTACTGCGTAAAATTCGCCGGCTTTTTCTGGCGTAAGGGAAGTGTATTTAAGTGCAATAATTTTAAAACCGGCTTTGGTTATGTGGTCTAAAATTGCGCCAATGTGGCCGTTTGCAACTGCATCAGGCTTTATCATTGTAAATGTTCTGTTGGTTTTCATATTTTACGTATAATTTGGGGTAATGCTGTTTGCTATTGTTGTTGCAATCAGCTAATTATGATTTGTCTTAAAATTGCCGCAAAAGTAGGTTTTTTACTTAGTATTTTAAAGCTTTTTAATGTAATTATAATGCACGTATTTAATTAATTTACTTAGCTTTGCTGCTCGTTTTTAAAGATTGATGTTAGATTTAACCTCGCTTACCGAACTTTTAGATAAGCCTCAAAAAATTGTAATAACAACGCATCATAAGCCTGATGGCGATGCTATGGGTTCATCTTTAGGTTTATACCACTACCTTATTCAGTTGGGCCACCATGTACAGGTTATTGCCCCTACAGATTATCCCGACTTTTTGGCCTGGATGCCGGGTAATGAAAACGTTATTATTTACACCGAAACTATCGAGCAATCGGCCCGGTTAATTGCCGAAGCCAACCTGATATTTTGCCTTGACTTTAATAACCTGAGCCGCATCAACGAAATGGGCGAACTGGTACGTGCAAGTGCTGCATACAAGGTAATGATTGACCATCACCTGGAGCCCGAAGACTTTGATGATTACCGCCACTGGAACATTAATGCCTGCGCCACTGCACAACTAGTTTATGATTTTATTGTAAACTCGTTGCATAAAAAGGAACTGGTTAATAAAGATGTTGCTACGTGCCTTTATACAGGTATCTTAACGGATTCGGCATCGTTCCGTTTGCCAAATACCACTTCGGAAGTGCACCGTATAGTTGCCGACCTGATTGATGCGGGTGCTGTAAACTGGCGCATTCATGAGTTGATATACAACAGCGCTTCAGAAAACCGTTTGCGCTTTTTGGGCCATTGCCTTGCCAACAGGCTGGAGATATTGCCCGAGTTCAATACGGCGCTTATTTGGGTTACCAAAGAAGACCTTGCAAAATATGATAGCAATACCGGCGATACTGAAGGTATCGTAAACTATGCCCTATCAATTGGCAGCATACGCCTTGCCGCCTTTATAGTTGACAGGCGCGACAAGGTAAAATTATCCCTGCGTTCAAAAGGGGAGTTCCCGGCAAGTGACATCTGCAAAAGGTACTTTGATGGCGGCGGCCACCGTAATGCGGCAGGCGGGCAGTCAACCCTTTCTTTAGATGACACCATTGCAAAATTTAAATCTATCCTACCGGAGTATAAAAAGCTTTTAATACAGTAAAAAATAAAATGAGAAAGAACTTAATGTTAATTGGCCTTGCAGCCTTAAGCTTTGCAAGTTGCAAAAGCGGTTTTAAACAAGGCGAAGGCGGTTTGTTATATAACATACATACCGACAAGCCAGGCGCTACTATAAAAGAAGGCGACTTTGTTGCAGTAAACCTTACACTTAAAAACGAAGCAGATTCTGTTTTGGGAAGCACTTATGATATGGGCCGCCCGTTGCCACAGTTGATGCAAAAACCAGCTCAGAAAGGCGACATCAGCCAGGGTATTATGCTGCTAAGCGAAGGCGATAGTGCAACCATAAAACTGAGCATTGATACCATGTTTAAAAAAGGCCCAAGGCCACCGGGTATCAAAGGTAAATTTGTTATTTATGAAGTAAAGGTAGAAAAGGTTATTCCTAAAGGTACCTTGTCTGATGCTGTTTTCCAGGGTCGTATCTCCGATTACTTCAAAGTGCAAACCGAAGCAATTAAAAAAGCTGAACCGGCAAAAATCCAGAAATACATTGCCGATAAAAACATCAAGGCTACCAAAACTGCCGACGGTTTATACTATGCTATTACCAAACCGGGAAGCGGTGCAAACGTTGCAGTTGGCGACACTGCTGTTGTAAACTACGTTGGTAAAATGCTGAATGGTAAAGTGTTTGATACCAACATTAAAGATGAATTGGTTAAGGCTAAACAACCGGTTGATCCGCAGCGTAAATTTGAGCCTATACGCGTACCAGTTGGTGCCGGCCGTGTTATAAAAGGCTGGGACGAAGGTTTGCTATTGGTTAACAAAGGTGCCAAAGTAACTTACGTAGTACCATCAGAGCTTGCCTATGGCGAGCAGGGTGCAGCCGGTGGTGCTATCCCGCCGTTTACACCTATTATGTTCGAGGTAGAAGTGGTTGACATTGTAAAGCCAAACCCTAACGCTCCAAAAACAACTGCTCCGCAGCCGCCGGCAGTAAGATAATTTTGAAAATGATTTTAGCCTTCCGGGATGTAAAAACCGGAAGGCTTTTTTATTGCATATGAAAAATACCATATATACTATTGCTTTACTTTTGCTTGGCGGCATGGCTGCAAATGCACAGGTAGCAGGCAAAACAAGCAAAGGCGTACAATACCAGATCATTGGATCGGGCCAGGGCGTTAAGATCAAGCAGAATGATGTGATCACCTTCCACGCTGTTCAAAAAACGGATAAGGATTCAACCTTATTTAGCACCTATGCGCAGGGCCAACCGGTAAAAACACAGGTGCGCCCGTCATCAAACATTGGCGACCTGATGGATATATTTCCGCTGATGTCCGTTAACGATAGTGCAATTGTACGCGTACCTACCGATTCGGTTTTTAAGGGTCATGAAGAAGCGCGCCCGCCGTTTATGGCAAAAGGCAGCAGCATAGTTTTCAATATCAAGATAGTGAAGGTGCAAACGCTTGATGAGGCCATGGCCGAGCGTACTGCAGGTTTGGAAAAATTGAAGACCGATGAAAAGGCAGCTGCTGATGCCTATATAGCACAGCAAAAGCTAATGCCTAAAGCTACTGCATCGGGCTTAAAATATGTTATCACTAAAGTTGGCACGGGTATTAAGCCGGTAAACGGCGACTCGGTTGAGGTAAATTATGCAGGCCGCACTACAGATGGGAAGCTGTTCGACTCAAGCATTGAATCTGTTGCAAAGGCAGGCGGGCTTGAGCAGCCCGGCCGCACATATGAGCCAATTAAATTTGTTGTAGGTGCTGGTAACGTAATACCCGGTTGGGACGAAGGTTTGTTGTTACTAAATCAAGGCAGCACAGCTAAGTTGATCATCCCATCGGCACTTGCCTATGGCGAGCGCGGCGGGGGCAGTGCCATTGCACCGTACAGTACGCTGGTTTTTGACGTGGAACTTGTTAAGGTAACGCATCCTAAAAAAGCTGCGGTTAGCCCGGCTACAAAAAGAGGTGTTAAAGGCAAAGCACCGGTTAAAAAGCGCAGTGCTGTAAAACGAAAAAATTAATAGCGTTAGCGTTCTGTAAAAGCAAAAGCCACAGTGTTTATAAACGCTGTGGCTTTTTTTATTATCTGTAGTTATTTAATTACCTGTTACTATTAAGTATCCGCGCTTTTTGTGTGTTATATTCCTGCTCGGTAATTGCACCGCTATCATAAAGTTCTTTGTATTTCATTATCTCATCTGCGGATGAAGACTGCGGCTGGCGATGACCAAAATCATAATATACAGGTTGCGTTATGGGCAAAATGTAAACTATAATGAGCCCGATATAGCTAAAGAACAGGCCAAGCAACAAACCGGCCGGGCCGCCAATTGTACGTTTCGAACCTGCTACATAGCCAAGGTAGGCGGGTAAAAATAATATGGCTAATGCAGCCATAATCAATATAATTTCCGGAGCTCCTAATCCGCTCATAAGTGCAGCTTAAGTGATAAGTACTTAAAAATACGTGTTGCGTTAAAATTCCCTATCGTTTAAGCTGTTTATTTTAAAACAAAGACAACTATATTTTTACTTTTGCAGCATGCTGTTAACTGATACACATACCCATCTGTATTATGAAACCATTGAAGAAAAGCGCGCAGCTTTAATGCAGCGCTGTTTTGATAGCAATGTAAACAGGCTTTTTTTACCAAATGTTGATACTGCATCCATCCCGCTGATGTTTGATTTGGTAGCCGCCTATCCGGATAACTGCTATGCTATGCTTGGCCTGCATCCATGTTCTGTTAAGGAAAATTGGGAGCATGAGCTGGCATTGATGCAGCCAGCTTTACACAAACAGCCGATTTATGCCATCGGTGAAATAGGTATAGACCTTTACTGGGATAAAACTTTTTTACAGGAGCAGATACAAGCATTTAAACTGCAGATAAAGTGGGCCAAGCAGTTGCGACTGCCTATTGTGATACACTGCCGAGATGCGTTCGACGAGGTTTACCAGGTATTGCTGGATGAGCAGGACGAACTTTTGCGCGGTATTTTTCATTGCTTTACTGGCACGCTTGAGCAGGCCAATAAAATAATTGATCTTGGCTTTTACCTTGGCATAGGCGGTGTTGTTACCTATAAAAATTCGGGGCTTGATAAGGTTGTGGCTGATATTGCCCTTGAGCATATTGTGCTCGAAACGGATTCGCCCTACCTTACACCAGTGCCTTACAGGGGTAAACCTAACGAAAGCTCTTACCTAACTTACATTGCCGATAAAGTGGCCCAGTTGCACCAAACCACAATTTATAACGTTGCTGATATTACTACCCAAAATTCAAAGAAGATATTTGGTGTGTAAATAAAAGCGTATTTTTATTGAATAAACCTGATTTAATGAGCCAGATCCTTATCATTTATACCGGAGGGACAATCGGTATGATGAGCGACCCCATAAGCAAAACATTGGTGCCGATTAACTTTGAGCAGATAATGGATAACGTGCCCGAACTTGAGAAACTTAATTGTAAAATTAAGGTACACTCGTTTGAGCAGATTATCGATTCATCTAACATGAACCCCCAGGTTTGGGCGGAGCTTGCTGCTTTGATTGAGGCCAATTACGAAAAGGTTGATGGCTTTGTGATATTACACGGATCGGATACGATGGCTTTCAGTGCATCTGCGTTAAGTTTTATGCTGCAGAACCTGAACAAGCCGGTGATATTTACAGGCTCGCAATTGCCCATAAGCGCGGTACGTACCGATGCCAAGGAAAACCTAATGACGGCTATTGAAATTGCCAAAGCCAAAAAGAACGATAGGGCTCGTGTACCGGAAGTGTGTATTTATTTCGACTATAAGCTTTTTCGCGGTAACAGGGCGTTCAAATACAATTCATCAAAGTTTGAGGCTTTCCGCTCGCCCAATTACCCAATCCTGGCCGAGTCGGGCGTGCACCTGCGTTTTAGCGTGAACGATATCCGTGAACCCGGAGAGGGCACGCTTAAAGTGCATAACACGTTGGTGAGCGATGTTGCGGTTTTAAAATTGTATCCGGGAATTAGCCCTACGGTAGTATCTTCCATCTTATCTGCCGATGTGCGGGGTATTGTTATGGAAACTTTTGGTGCAGGTAATACCACAACAGACCAGTGGTTTGTTGACCTGCTGAAAGCGGCTATTGATAGCGGTAAAGTTATCTTGGATATTTCACAGTGTAAGGTAGGTACGGTTGAACTTGGACGCTACGAAACCAGCAAGGAGCTGAAAGATATGGGTGTGGCCAGCGGTTATGACATGACTTTTGAGGCGGCCGTAACCAAGATGATGTACCTGCTAGGCGAGCTGAACGACCCGAAAGAAGTTAAGCGTTACCTGGAAATGGACCTGCGCGGCGAACTTACCGAAGCATAGGTACCGTTTACCCCGGCTTAAAATATTTTCTTTTTTATGATATCCATAAAGCTATCCCTAAACTTATCACTTATAGGTATCTGTTTTGTGCCGATGTATATATGGTTGTCCTGAACCTTGCTGATATGCTTTGAGTTGACAATATAAGAGTTATGTACCCTTACAAAAGGCAGGTTTAGCTGCTCGTCAATGTCTTTAAGGCGGCGGTATATCAACAAGTCGCTGGCGGGGGTAACCAGGCGCACATATTCCTTTTCGCCCTCAAAGTACAACACATCATCCAGCAAAATACGCTGCAACGTTTTGCCCGATTTTACAAAGAAATAACCCGGCTCATTGTCTACCATTTGCACTTGCATTGGTGTGGTTTTTTCAAAAGCAGTTTCAATCTTTTGCTGTGCTGCTAAAAAGCGTTTTAGGGTTATAGGCTTCAGCAGGTAATCTATGGTGTTATAGCTGTAGCTTTCCGCCGCGTATTCGGCATAGGCTGTAGTGAAAACAATTTTCGTTACGGGCGGTAGTAATCCGGCAAGTTCCATACCTGTTAAATGCGGCATGTTAATGTCAAGAAAGATAAAATCGACCGGGTGCTTTCTTAAAAAGTCGAGCGCCTCCAAAGCGTTGTAGCACTTGCCTGCTAATTGCCATTGAGTTGTCTGGCCAATTAAAACTTCCAGCAGGTTTACTGCATTTGGTTCGTCATCTATAATAATGCAGCGGAGGCTCATGCAAGCGGGATATTTAAGGTAGCAATAAATGTGTTACCGGTGTTTGACGTATACAATTCAAAGTTGTTACCGTAAAGTAATACGAGGCGTTTACGCAAATTGGCTAAACCGAAACCGGTTGTGGTGCCTGTTGAGGGATTGGCGCATAATGTATTTTCAACGCTGAAGATCAGCCTGTCGTTTTTCTGATCAAGCCGAATGTCTACTTTGTTCAACTCACTGCTTTTATCAATGCCATGCTTAAATACGTTCTCAACGAAGGTCATTAATAACATGGGCGGCACAAGTGTACTGGCGTGGTACTGCCCGGCAATATTGATGTCTACATTAAACCTGATCCTGATTTTTTCGAGCGCGATGTAATTTTCCAAAAACTGAACTTCCGTGGCAAGACTGACCTGCTGTCTGGGGCTTTCGTCAACAAAGTAGCGCATAATGTCGCTCAGCCGCTCAATCAGTGCAGCGGTGCGGGGTGCTTCAAGGTAAGCTTCGTAATAAATGTTGTTGAGCGTATTAAATAGAAAATGGGGCTGAACCTGCGATTTCAAAAGATTTAGTTCGGCCTCTGTGCGCTGCGCTATAATTTCGTCTGCCTGCCGCTTCAGCGTAAAGTATGCTATCGCAATCCTGAACACGAAGCTCAAAATAAAAACCATAAGCCCGCCAAATAAAGTACTCAGATAGGCCTTTATACTCAAATGCTCGGGCTGTTTGGCAAAAAGTGCATTGTAAACCCACAACGAAACAACCATTCTGATTGCTGCTATGCCCAACAAAAACGCAACCGTAGCAATGACGTAAATGAATTTTCTACCCTTTTGATATAAACGTTTATAAAGCAATGAAATGTTACCATAAACTATGGCCGCGTAAAAGCAGGTATTCAGTAAAGCGTAAACAACAGCTTGCCCAAACCCATCCATTTGCATAAGCGATAGGGCAATTGCTAAAAAAACAAATCCCCATATAAGCCATTGCAGCTGTATCAGCGTTGGTTTGCTATTCAAAATTTTCACGTATTAAAAATACAAAGCTTTTAATATGCCACGGCACATTCTTAAACGCTTTGCCGCAATTATTCAACGGATGGCTGAATGTGTATCCTCAGATCAATGGTTAAAAATATATGCCCTTTAATTGAATTGATGCACGACTGCTTACTAATAAAAGCAGATTTGCGACCGGTAATCAATCATCACATTAACATGAACACATCACAATTTAAATTTTTAACCGTTGCCTTTTTACTTTTAACGGCATCGGCAGGCTTTGCCCAGACAGACACCATCAGGCTAAAAGACAAGCGCCTCAATACATCAACCCTGAAGCCTGGCATGCGCCAATACCTGGTTTATTTCCAAATGCCGCAATCTCCCAAAACATTGCGATACTGGCTATGGCTCCGCAACACACAAGTGCAAAAGCGCAACGGCGAAAATGTATTCGTAACAACGCAAAATTGGTTTGGCAGCGATACGCTGAGCTATCGGTCGGGATATTCAGTTAACCGAGTGAGTGATTTTTCGCCAATCTATCATTCGGAAACCGTTGCCGGGAAAAATAAAGCGTTTAATTGGGCAGCAGATAAAGTTACCGGCGCCGATACTGTTGCCAATAATACTAAAAAGGGATTTGCCATTATTTTTGCCGAGCCTTGCTACAACTGGAACCTTGATATAGAAACCTTTGAAATGCTGCCGCTTGCTGCCGGCAAAACATTTGCCATAAACTTTTATGATGCCGGCTTTGGCAAACCCGAATTTACCATTTACAAAGTATCGGGCAGTGAAGTGATTGCCACATATGATAATCATAAAGTTGATTGCTGGAAACTGGTAAACGAAAGTGATTTTAAAGGCCAGCACGCCACCCAAACATTCTGGATCACCAAAAAAGGACATGAGTTTATCAAGGAAGAAGATGTTTTCCCCGGCGGTTACCGCTACAAAGTAAAGCTACCTGCTACGGCCTTTAATATACTACAGCGGATAAGTGGAAAGTAAGTCGTGTAAATAATATGAGTAATAGCTATTGTGAGCACAAGCTTAACGTAACAGTTCTGAATGCGGCATAGTGTAACGCACGGGTAGCACAGGCATTGCTAACGCAGAAACTTTGAAAGGGCTTTACCAAGCCGCGACTTTTCTTTGGTTACTTTCTTTTGAGAGAAAAGAAAGTAACATCACAGGCTTGAGTCGTAGCACTGCCGTCCGTAAATTGAGTATTAGAGCCGAGCAGAAAATAATTCCGGTAGATGTATAGCGAGGAGATGGCCACGTCGCTGCGCTCCTCGCAATGACATGTTATTTACCCATGATCCTTTAACTTCCTCTTGACAATAGCATTTTTTATAAAGGCGGGAAGCAGCCCATTCAGCGTAACTAAAAACTTATTGGCGGCACCGGGTACAATCTCTTTTTTGCCTTTAAACAAACCGTCGATAGCTATGCGGGCAACATCTTCTGCCTCAAAAATTGTTGCGGCCGCTATGCCTTTCAGCTTTTGGTTCATTACTAGCAGCTCGGGTTTGGTATTGATACCGCCAGGGCTAAGCAGGCTCATTTTAACGTTACGGCCATGCAGTTCCAGCTGCATACATTTTGTGAAGTAGGCTATAAAGGCTTTGCTTGCGCCGTAAGTTGCTTTTTTAGGCACAACAAACAAACCGCCCAAGCTGCCCACATTTAAAATGTACGATGTTACGCTATCATCAACCTGGCCCAAAAACACTCGGGTAAGCATTACGGGTGTCATTACATTAAGCTCAAGCTGCGTTTTATAAAAGGCGGTACTCTTATCGATAAACCAATCCCAATTTCCCAGGCCAACGTTGTTGATCAGGATATGGGCTGTGGTGTTATTTTGTTTTAAGTAATCAAATATCCCGGTATAACTTTCTTGCAAGGTAAGGTCAAGCTCCAGGTAATCTGCTTTTACATCGAAACTTTTTTGCAGATAGGTAGACAAATGATTTAAACCTGTACCCGGTAACGAAACCATCAGCAGGTTTATACCACGGCGGGCCAGTTCAACAGAGAAGGCTTTCCCCAGCCCTTCGCTGGCTCCGGTAACTATAGCGGTAAGTAGCGGTTTCAATTGGCGTTATTGCGTAAAAAGTTAACAGTGCGTTTCATGCCCTCGGCAAATGGCGTTATGCGATAGCCCAGGTGGTCGATAGCTTTTTGGCTACTGTATTTTTGGTTGAAATTTATACGGTCGGCAAATTCAGGTAAAAAGAAGGGTGCCAGGCCGGTCAGTTGTGACTTTAGCGCCTCAATACGGCTGTAAAACTTTATAACCTTTTGCGGAACTTTTATCATACCAAGTTCCTTGCCCGATACTTCTTTCAACGTGGCAAAAAACTCATCAAAGCTTTTGTCCTCGCCACCCAAAATATATCGGTTTCCTGTAAGTCCTTTCTCCATTGACAAGATGTGGCCGTCAACCACATCATCAAGGTAAGCATAGTTTGATATCTGCGACCCATCACCGGGGATGATGCGCCATTTGCCTTTTAAATACCCGCCAACCATTTTGCTTACACTGTTACTATCTGTAACGGGGCCTTCGCCAAAAACGCGCGAAGGGTTAACCGTAACCACATCCAGGCCATTAGCCACAAATTTGTTTACCTCCAACTCGGCCAGGTATTTGGTACGCTCGTAAGCTATCGGGAAACCAACTACCCGCGGGTCGTCTTCCGTCATGGGGTGCTTTAGCGTAGGCCCCCAAACGCCGCAGGTTGATGTATATACAATGCGTTTTATGCCGGCAGCTTTTGCAGCCTCCATTACATTAATAGTGCCTGTAACATTGGTATCATAAAACTCGTTTGGGTTACGGCACCACATTTTGGCCATAGCTGCTGTGTGGTATACCTGGTCACAATCCTGTATAGCTGCTTTAAGGCTGGCTGTATCTAAAATGTCGCCTTTGATCGGGGCTATGTTGGCATGCGGTATAAGATAGGGGTGCTGCGTATTGCGGCAAAGCGCAATAACGTGGTTACCGGCTTGTGCCAGTTTTAAGCACAGTTGCCTGCCTATAAAACCGGTGGCACCTGTAACTAATATTTTCATAAGCTTTGTAATAAAGTTTAACTTTACCGCTACGTAGTTACAACAATTTATCCAAAATAGGTACGGGAGTTTTGTAAAAAATGAATAGCATTTGCCTGGTCGAAGACGAAGAAAAAGTATCTTCCTTTATAAAGAAGGGGCTCAACGAGCATGATTATGAGGTAGATGTAGCATCATCGGCAGAAGCCGCTATGGAACTTGTTGCCGCCAAGGATTATAACCTTGTTATATTGGATGTAATGCTGCCCGGCATGAGCGGTGTGGAGTTTTGCCGCATTTTGCGTAAAGGCCAACCGCAGCTGCCTGTACTGATGTTGAGTGCACTTGGTACCATTGACGACAAAGTAAACGGCCTGCAATCCGGCTCGGACGATTACCTGGTAAAGCCATTTCATTTTAACGAGTTACTTGCCCGGATAGAAGCCTTGCTGAGGCGTAAAAAGTTGGCAGACGGCGACGGGCATATCATAACCTTTGGCGGGCTTAAGCTTAATACCTGGGATAAAACCGCCGAGCGGGATGGTAAACAAATTATCCTTACCGCCAAAGAATACAGTTTAATGGAGCTGTTCATCAAAAACCCTAACAAGCTGCTGTCGCGCGAGTTTATTATGGAGCGCGTATGGGGTATTAACTTTGATACCGGCACCAATATGGTTGATGTTTATGTAAACTACCTGCGCAATAAAATCCAGAAGGGGTTTGATAAAAAGCTTATCCACACAGTTATAGGTATGGGGTATATCTTAAAAGATTAGGCGCTAATGAAAATCAAAACCAGGCTATCGTTATATTTTACGCTCATCAGTTCGGGGGCTTTGTTGCTGGTTTTGGTTTCTATCTACATAGCCGTATTCTCTTTTTTTACTGCCGATTTTTATAAGCGCCTTACCGACCGCACCAACCTTGCGTCGCAACTATACCTTAAAGCCGACGAACTTGCTGCCGATTCCATGATACAGGTGCAGCAAAAATACCTGGAAAAGTTGCCCGACGAGATCATCCGTATCTACGACGATAATAATATCTCGGCCTTTGATATGAAACATAATATCTATTGGTCAAAAGATATTATCAACCAGGTACGTAAAGAGGGAAGTATACAATACGAGGATGGAAAAAAGAAGGTAGTAGGGCACTATTACCACGATAACCAGGGAAACTTTGTTATACTGGCATCTGCCGTAGACAAGGGATCTACCCGGCGTATGGTAAAACTTGGCCAGCTTACAGGTATCTTATTCATAATTTTTGGTACAGGCTTGTTTTTTGCCGGGCGCATGTTTGCCCAAAAGGCGCTGTCGCCGGTTGATAAGATAGTTACCGAGATCCGCAGTATACGATCAAGCAACCTGCACCTCAGGGTAGGCCAGGTAAAAAGCAAGGACGAGATATACGAGTTGATAGACAATTTTAACCGCCTGCTCGAGCATCTTCAAAATGCCTTTGAGCTGCAGCAGACCTTTGTTGCCAATGCATCGCATGAGTTGCGTACGCCGCTAACCAGCATAATGGGCGAGGTGGATGTAGCCCTTGATAAGCCACGCGATGCCAAAGAGTACGAGCGTGTGCTACGGTCTATAGCTGCTGACGGCTCCCACCTGCAGGAAACAATTACCAGTTTAATGGAGCTTGCCCAGGTTGATCTGCACTACACGCAGGCCATATTAAGCCCGGTGCGTGTTGATGAATTGATATGGGAGCTTGATGAATATTGGGCTGTTAAAAAAGGCCCCGGTATGCTCAAGGTTCAATTTGGCGACATGCCCGAAGATCAAGAGTTGCTTACCATATCTGCACATAAATCAATGTTATATATTGCCCTAAACAATATCATTGATAATGCTTTTAAATATTCGGCGCCCCAGCCGGTAACCTTAAATTTTGAGGCTGGTGCAGGCACTGTAAAAGTTTCTGTGGCAGACCAAGGTCCGGGCATAAGCGAAGCCGATAAAGCCAAAATCTTTCGCCCGTTTTACCGGGTAAATAAAGACCGCTCCATCAGCGGCAGCGGTATTGGCTTATACATCACAGGCAAAATCATTGAACTGTTTGGCGGCAGTATACAAGTACTGTCGAACGGATTTAAAGGCAGTACCTTTATTATTGAATTTGCCGCTCGCAACAGGTAATTCAAATTCTAATCTCATTCTAATTCTGTTTTAATCTGCCTCTAATTCTGTTAAAATAATTTTGAATCATCAATCTTATTATAACCGATGTCAGTTAAATATATCCGTTTCGCCGCACTTTTAGCCATAGCAATTTTTGCAGGCCGCGGCGCTTACGCACAGCAAACAGATACCTTACGGGTTACCTTTAAGGAAGCCGAAAAAAGCTTCCTGGACAACAACCTGGAGCTTATTGCTCAAAAGTATAATGTTGATGCTGCAAAAGCATTAATACAGCAGGCCAAACTTTGGGACAACCCTGTAATAAGCACCGACCAGAACATTACGGACGCCAACAAAAAGTTTTTTGACCATAGCAACGGTAAGGGGCAAATATTTGTGCAATTGAGCCAAGTATTTGTAACTGCTGGCAAACGCGGTAAACAAGTGCAGGTGGCACAAGATGGGGTGCAAATACAACAGGCCCAGTTTAACGATTTGATGCGTAACCTGCGCTACAACCTGTTGCTTGATTTTACACAGGTGGCCAACCTCATAGATCAGCGCAAAATTTACCAGACAGAAATTGCATCGGCAAATAACATGGTAAATGCAATTCAGAAATCATACGAGGCCGGCAACAACTCCTTGAAAGATGTGGTGCGCTTAAAGGCATTGGCATTTGGTTTAGAAAATGATCTTGTAGAGATTGACCGCCAGATAAATGATTTACAGGCCGAACTTAAAACGTTACTTGTTGCAAACGAGCGCCAGTTTATTGCCCCGCAGGTAACTTATAACAACGCCGATACTACGTTAGATGCCGCTGCCCTAACGCAGCAAGCGCTTTCAACACGAGGCGATTATCTGGCTAACCGTTATCAGTTAGACCAAAGCAACCATAACTTGGCATTGCAAAAAGCATTAGCCGTGCCGGATGTTACCATTGGTAGCGCTTTTGACCAGCACAGCAGTTACGCCAACAATTACGTGGGCCTGCAAGTAAGTTTGCCTCTTCCTTTGTTTAACCGCAATCAGGGCAATATTAAAAACGCAAAACTGGCTGCCCAAAGTCAGGAATATACCTTAAAAAACAGCGAGTTACAGCTTAAAAATGATGTTTACTCGGCGGTTAACCAATACCGTTTAAGCCAGCAACTGCTTAACCAGAGCCAAACTGACTTTGTAAAAAACTACGACAAATTGTACATCAGTATGCAGAGAGGCTATCAGCTTAAGCAGGTAAGCTTGCAGGAGTTTGTAGACTTTTTTGACTCGTACCGCGAAACCAAGATCAAGGTGATGCAGCAGCAGGTTAACCTGCAAAAAGCCATTGCCGATGTCAACTACGCAGTTGGCACTACTATAATTACCCCTCAATAACAAGCAAAACACTAACAACATTATAATACGATAATGAAAAAGCCTTTAATATATATTGCTGCTGCCGCCATTGGCCTGAGCGCCTGCCAGGAGAAAAAGACCGGTACCATGGAAGCTAAACAAGTTTGCGTGAGCGACTCGTTGGCTAAAATGATAAAGATAGATACGGCGAAAACCACCGCCATGCAGGATGAACTTTCGCTTAGTGGCGAGGTGTCATTCGATGAAAATAAAGTGGTTAAGATTTTCCCGTTTGCAAGCGGGCAGGTTACAGACGTAAAAGTATCCCTGGGCGATAAGGTAAGCAAGGGCCAAACACTTGCCATCATTCGCAGTGCGGATGTTGCCGGTAACTACACCGACCTTACATCAACCCGTGCCGACCTTGCCATAGCTAAACGCCAGTTGGAACAAGCCGAATACCTTTACAAAAGCGGCATATCAAGCGAGCGCGACTATACCGAAGCAAAAGAGAACTACAATAAATCTGTAGCAGCCAACTCAAAAGTGCGCGACCAGATAGCCATTAACGGAGGTGGTAACACCAATGCTAGCGGCACGCTGGTTATAAAAGCACCAAGTGATGGCTATATAGTTGAAAAGAATATCGCTACGGGCAACTTTATTCGCCCGGATAACAGCAGCAGCCTGTTTACCATCTCAAACATGAAAGATGTTTGGATTTGGGCCAACGTGTTCGAAACCGATATTGCTAAAGTTAAAAAGGGGTACGATGCCAAGATCACTGTATTAGCTTATCCCGATAAGGCATTTTACGGTAAGGTTGACGAGGTAAGTTCGGTACTTGATCCGGACAATAAAGTAATGAAGGTGCGTATAGCCCTAACCAACCCCGACCTGTTGCTCAAGCCGGAAATGTTTACCAATGTGGTGATCACTAATAAGGAGCCAAGCACTTCGGTATCGGTACCGGCGTCATCAGTAATATTTGATAACGCGAAAAACTTTGTGGTGCTGTACAACTCCAAATGCAACCTTAAGGTGCGCGAAGTAGTGCCCATTAAAACGGTTGATAGTGTAACCTACCTTGCCAGCGGCCTTAAACCCGGCGAAAAGATAGTATCAAAAAGCCAGCTATTGCTTTACAACGCTTTAACAGAAGAGTAATAGCAAATCCGCAGCATTCACAACAATTAAGATCATTACTACAACATATAAGTAAATGAACAAGCTCATTAAAAATATAATACACTTTTCGCTGAGGCACCGTGCTATGGTGTTCTTCATGACTGGTGTGCTGGCTGTATTGGGCGTCTGGAGTTATTTAAATACCCCTATTGAAACCTTTCCGGACGTTACCAATACACAAATAATCATCATAGCCCAATGGCCGGGGCGCAGTGCCGAAGAGGTGGAGAAAATGATAACCATCCCGATGGAAACCGTTTTAAACTCCGTGCAAAAAAAGGCTAACCTGCGTACTACATCATCTTTCGGTTTATCATACGTGCGTATCATTTTTGATGATGATGTAGACGACTCTTTCGCACGACAACAGGTACTAAGTCGCTTAAGTAACGCCGACCTGCCCGATGGCGTAAAGCCGGAGGTGCAGCCACCATACGGCCCAACAGGCGAAATCTATCGTTACACATTACGCAGCAAAACCAAATCGTTGCATGAGCTTACTGCCATACAGGATTGGGTGCTCGATCGTCAGTTTAAATCATTACCCGGCGTGGCCGATGTTAACAGCTTTGGCGGTGAGGAAAAAAGCTACGAGCTGAGTGTTAACCCCGCACTATTGCAAAAATACGGCCTCACAGCGCTTGATGTTTTCAACGCCGTTAACCGTAGTAACATTAACGTAGGCGGCGATGTAATTGAAAAGAATGACCAGGCATACGTGGTACGTGGTATAGGTTTGATAAACAACATCAGCGAGATAGAAAACATCATTGTTAAGAACGTAAACAATGTGCCTATCCTTGCCCGCAACGTTGCCGACATTAAAGAAAGCGGCTTGCCAAGGTTAGGTCAGGTAGGGCGCGATAAAGATAATGACGTAATTGAAGGTATTGTGGTGATGCGTAAAGGCGAGAACCCTGCAGATGTGCTTACCCGCATCCGTGCCAAGGTTGCCGACCTGAACGATAACGTGTTGCCAAAGGATGTAAAGATCGACACCTTTTACGACCGTACCAACCTGATGGAGTTTTGTACCGAAACAGTTATCCACAACTTGCTGGAAGGTATAGTGCTTGTAACGGTTATTGTATTCCTTTTCATGGCAGACTGGCGTACAACGCTTACCGTGGCCATTATCATTCCGCTGGCTTTGCTTTTTGCTTTTATGTGTATGCGTATAAAGGGCATGACAGCCAACCTGCTCTCTATGGGTGCGGTAGATTTTGGTATCATTATAGATGGCGCGGTGGTAATGGTTGAGGGGATATTCGTGGCGCTCGATCATAAGGCCAAAGAGGTGGGCATGCAAAAGTTTAATGGCCTGGCCAAACTTGGCTTGTTCAAAAGCGTTGGGGCCGAGATGGGTAAATCTATCTTCTTCTCAAAGCTTATCATTATAACCTGTTTGGTGCCAATCTTTGCTTTCCAAAAGGTGGAGGGTAAGATGTTTTCGCCGCTGGCATACACACTTGGTTTTGCCTTATTAGGTGCATTGCTTTTCACGCTTACGCTGGTGCCTGCGCTATCAAGTATATTGCTTCGCAAAAACGTAAAAGAAAAACACAACCGTGTGGTGATATTTTTTGAGAACGGTATTCGCCGCATGTTCAATTATACCTACCACAACCAAAAGCTTAGCCTTATAGTTGCTATTAGCTTTATGGCACTTACGTTTTTCTCGGCCAAGTTTTTAGGTACGGAGTTTTTGCCTCAGCTTAACGAGGGCGCACTTTGGGTAACCGCCCAAATGCCGATGAGTACGTCGCTGGAAAATTCTGTTAAGGTTACTGATAAAATGCGGGAGATATTATCAACCTTCCCTGAAGTGAAGCAAACGCTCTCGCAGGTTGGCCGTACCAATGATGGTACCGACCCGAAAGGTTTCTTCAACGTACAAATCCAGGTGGATTTGCTGCCCAAAAAACAATGGAAACGCAAAATTACCGAGGAGCAGCTTATATCGCAGATAGATAAAAAGCTGAGCGTTTTCCCGGGTATCATTTTCAACTACTCGCAGCCAATTATTGATAACGTGGCCGAAGCAGTTGCCGGTGTGCCCGCATCAATGGCAGTGAAGATCTTTGGCTCTGACTTTAACGTATTAGATAAAAAGGCTAACCAGGTAATGGCTACGTTAAAGCATGTGCAAGGCGTAGAAGATTTGGGCATATTGCGCAACCTTGGCCAGCCCGAGTTCCGGATTGAGCTCGATCAGCGTAAAATGGCTTTATATGGTGTTGCCACTGCCGATGCCAACGCGGTTATTGAAATGGCCATAGGCGGTAAAGCTGCAACCCAACTGTATGAGGGCGAACGCAAGTTTGATATCCGTATTCGTTACCAAAAACAATTCAGGGAAACCCAGGAAGAAATTGAAAACCTGATGGTACCAACCCTTAGCGGCTCCAAAATATCCATCAAAGAGATCTCGACGATTAAAGAATTAACCGGCCCGGCCTTCATCTTCAGGGACAACAACATGCGCTACATAGCTGTAAAATTCTCTGTTCGTGGTCGCGATTTAGGTAGCACCATTGCCGAGGCGCAGCAAAAGGTAGGCAAAGCCGTTAAGCTTGACCAAGGCTACAGCTTTACCTGGAACGGTGAGTTCGAAAACCAGATCAGGGCATCAAAAACGCTATCTCACGTAGTGCCAATATGTTTGCTGGTAATTTTCCTTATCCTTTACAGCATGTTTGGTAACGCGAAAGATGCCATCCTGGTTGTAATGAACGTGCCGTTCGCGCTAATTGGCGGTATCCTGGCCCTTCACATTACCGGTATCAACTTCAGTATATCGGCAGGTATTGGCTTTATTGCATTGTTTGGCGTGTGTATCCAAAACGGCGTAATCCTGATATCGGTGTTCCGTAAAAATCTTGAAGAAGGTTTACAGCTCGATCAGGCTATCCTCACAGGTGTAATATCGCGCGTGCGCCCGGTGGTAATGACTGCTTTGATGGCTGCTATAGGTTTAATGCCGGCTGCTATATCAACAGGTATCGGGTCCGAAACTCAGAAGCCGCTTGCCATTGTGGTAATTGGTGGTTTGGTAACATCAACTATACTCACTTTACTGATATTGCCGGTAATATATGCGGTTGTTTACAGGTTTATGCATAACCGCAAAAACCGCAAACTTCTAAAAAATATAGGCGCTATTAACGCTTAAAATATTAAAAATGTGCGCTGTGTATTGTTAGTGTGTATGCAGCGGAGGGGAGTGGGCTGGCGAGCAGCAACTCCCCTTTTTTATTGCACCAAAAACAAGCTTGTTAATTAGCCTGTTGCATACAGCATGGATACTGCTGTAACCCTTATATTTCCGCATCAACTATTTAATAAACATCCGGCAGTAAAGCCTTCGCGCAAGGTGTACCTGGTGGAGGAGGAGTTGTTTTTTAATCAGTATAACTTCAATAAGCAAAAGCTGGTGCTGCACCGGGCTTCCATGCAGTTTTACGCTGATTACCTGCGCGAAAAAAACGTAGCGGTTGACTATATTGAAGCGACAGACAAGTTATGCGATATCCGCAAGTTAATACCTTACCTGGCAAAGCAGGGCGTAGATCAGATACACTATGGCCACGTTGCTGATGATTGGCTGGATAGCCGCCTGAACAAGGCCGCCGCAGCTCATGGTATTGAGCTAACCAAATACCGCAGCCCTAACTGGCTCAATGATGCAAATGAAGTATCTGATTTTTTTGATAACAAGCGTACATACTTCCAAACCGATTTTTACATACAACAGCGTAAGCAGCGCAATCTTTTGTTGGAGGCAGATAACAAACCGCTTGGCGGCAAGTGGACATACGATAGCGATAACCGCAAAAAATTTCCCAAAAACGAGCAGGTACCGGTTTTGGATGTGCCGGCCGCTGATGAATATATAAAAGATGCCCGCGTTTGGGTTAATAAGCATTATCCTGATAATTACGGCACAACCGCATCGCCCTTCGGCGGCGGAGAAAGTTTTTACCCTATTAATTTTAAGGATGCAGAAACCTGGCTGCAGCAATTTTACAAGCAACGTTTTCATCACTTTGGGGTATATGAAGATGCCATGGTGGCTAAAGAGAGTTTTTTATACCACTCGGTGCTTACGCCCATGCTTAACATAGGCTTGCTAAGCCCGCAGCAGGTTATAGATGGTGCCATTACTTTCGCCGCCGAGAATAACATTCCCCTAAACTCGGTTGAGGGATTTTTAAGGCAGGTAATGGGCTGGCGCGAGTTTATCCATATAGTTTACGAACGCGAAAGTGTAAAGCAGCGCACAAAAAACTATTGGGGCTTTAAGCGCAAAATTCCGTCATCATTCTGGAAAGGCGAAACCGGCATTTTACCTGTAGATACCGTTATTAAAAAAGTGTTGGCGACGGGCTATAGCCATCATATTGAACGGCTAATGGTGATGGGTAATTTTTTGTTGCTTTGCGAATTTGACCCAGATGAGGTTTACCGCTGGTTTATGGAAATGTATATTGATGCCTATGATTGGGTAATGGTGCCCAACACTTACGGTATGACACAATTTGCCGATGGTGGCCTCATGATGACCAAGCCATATATAAGCGGTAGTAATTACCTGCTTAAAATGGGCGATTGGGCCAAAGGGCCATGGCAGCAAATTTGGGATGGCCTTTTTTGGCGATTTATGCACGTGCACCGTAACTTTTTCACGCAAAACCCGCGCCTGGGCATGCTGGTTAACACATTCGATAAAATGGATGCATCAAAACAAAAGGCACACCTGAAAGCAGCAGAAGATTTTCTTACTCAGCTTGATAAGGATTGATATTTACCCTATTAAGGTGTTAAATGCCAAAAACATAGCAACGCCGCGCCTGTTGCTCATGTACAACTATACCAAAAGAGAAATTATATGAGCGTTACATTAGAACAGGCAGAAAAACTGTCGCAGGCAGCTAAAGAGAAGGCAGCGGCCATTGGCGTACCAATGAATATTGCCATTGTAGACGAAGGTGCCAATCTGGTATCATTCCACCGAATGGACAATGCGTGGCTTGGATCGGTTGATATTGCTATTAAAAAAGCAAAAACGGCACGTTTCTTTGACATGAACTCGGGCGAGATTGGAAAACTTTCGCAGCCGGGCGGTCCCCTTTACAACATCGAACACTCAAACGGCGGCCTTATCAGCTTCCCGGGCGGGGTATTGTTAAAGGACGGCGATAAAATTATCGGGGCAATAGGTGTATCTGGCGGGTCGGTAGATCAGGATCATGAAGTGGCCACTGCCGGTGCCGAAGCAATTTAACATACCGAAGGCCTCCTGATTTACGGGAGGCCTTTTTAATTAAATAAATTTTATTTTTAAATAAACTTTCAAAAAGTTTTGAAAGTTTAATATTGTTATTATATTTGTATATGGAATTACCTGAAGCAAAATTAAAGTTTATTGAAACCTGGGGTAAATTAGGCTCTGAGTGGGGTGTAAACCGTACTATGGCACAGGTACATGCCTTATTGTTGCTTACACCTACCGAGCTTACAACCGAAGAGGTTATGGAACAGCTGAGCATATCCAGAGGTAATGCCAACATGACCCTGCGCGAGTTAATGGGGTGGGGCTTAGTTGAAAAACGCCACAAAGCCGGCGAACGCAAAGAATATTTTTATGCTGATAAAAACACCTG
Source organism: Mucilaginibacter pallidiroseus (assembly GCF_007846085.1). GTDB lineage: Bacteria > Bacteroidota > Bacteroidia > Sphingobacteriales > Sphingobacteriaceae > Mucilaginibacter > Mucilaginibacter pallidiroseus. The sequence goes on along the minus strand of NZ_VOEJ01000002.1, from coordinate 116,845 downwards.
GAACATTGCCCGCCAGGTAGCAAAAGAGCGCCGCAAACGCGAACTGGAGCCGGTATTAAAGGTGCTTGACGAGCTTGCTAAGGTTGATGGCGACAGCCATGATGAAGATTACAAAACATTTAAAAAATCAGTTACCGATATAAATAAGATGGCAAAAAACGTCGACAAAACTTTAGAAACTATGCTTAAGGCAGAGGAAAACTGGTTTTGGGGTTCGATTTTTAAAATGTTCCAGTAACATTTTTTTATGATTTGATATTTCATTTTTTATTGAAAATATAATAATAATAATTATATAATGAAAACCTTAGCAAATCACCTTATACTTTTTGATGCCGAATGCCCTATGTGCAGGCTCTACACCAACGCTTTTATAGGCGCAAACATGCTTGATGAAGATGGCAGGGCGGCCTACCAAACCCTGCAGGCCGAAGCCTGCCCCATGGTTGACAGGCAGCGTGCCGTTAACGAAATTGCACTTGTAAATAAAACTACCGGCGAAGTAACTTATGGCGTGCACAGCCTTTTTAAGGTAATAGGAAACGCCCTGCCGGTATTAAAACCCCTGTTTAATTTCAGGCCCTTTGCCTTTTTAATGATTAAGGTTTACAGTTTCATTTCATACAACCGGCGCGTTATCATCCCCACCGCAGGCGATGGATTTGCATTGCAACCCACTTTTAAGTTGCACTATCGCGTGGCCTATTTAATTTTTACCTGGGCAATAACCTCATTAATTTTAACATACTATGCGCCACTGCTTGGCGGCATTATGCCGGTAGGCGGTTTGTATCGCGAAGCTTTAATTTGCGGCGGGCAGATCTTTTTTCAGGGTATGGTTATCAGCTTCGCTGATCCCAAAAAACGCTGGGAATATTTAGGTAATATGATGACCATATCTTTTGCCGGTGGCTTGCTGCTGCTGCCCGTGGTGATGATAAGCGGCTTAACGGGTAATCATCCTGTGATGTATGCAAGCTACTTTATGCTGGTGGCGGGGCTGATGTTTTTAGAGCATATCCGCCGTAGTAAGCTTTTGGCAATAGGCTGGTTGCCAACCATTAGCTGGGCATTTTATCGTGCCCTGATTTTAATCGTGATTCTTTATCTAGAAACTATTAATCATGCTGTATAAGAAAATCATACTTGCCGGCGGTAACGGTTACCTGGGCGGGGTATTGGCTAACTATTATAAAGACAAAGCCGGGCAGGTTATCATTCTTAGTCGCAAGCCTAAAATTGCGGAAGGTAATATCAGCACCATTGTTTGGGATGGTAAAACCGCAGGCGCCTGGGTTGATGAATTGGAAGGTGCCGATTTGCTGATAAACCTGTGCGGCAAAAATGTTAACTGCCGATACACCAAAGCCAATCGCGGCGAGCTTTTTAGCTCAAGGCTGGTGCCTACGAGATTGCTGGGGAATGTTGTTGCAGGTTTACGGCAACCACCCGCCTTGTGGATCAACATTACATCTGCCACTATTTACCGCCATGCTGAAGACCGCCCGCAGGACGAAGATACCGGCGAAATTGGCTACGGTATGTCAATTGACATTTGCAAGCAATGGGAACAAACATTGTTTGACACCATTACGCCCAATACCCGTAAAGTAGCTTTGCGCATGGGTATTGTATTGGGCAGGAGCGGTGGCGCGTTTCCGCGTTTGCTAAACCTGGTACGGGTAGGGATGGGCGGCAGGCAGGGCGATGGCAGGCAATACATTTCATGGGTACATGAGCAGGATGCAGCCAAATGCACCGAGTGGCTGCTGCAAAGCACGGCGGTTGATGGTGTAGTTAACTGTACTGCGCCCGAAGCTGTAACCAACAGCAATTTTATGCAACTACTTCGTGATGCATACGGCGTTCCTTTTGGTTTTCCAACCCCTGTTTGGCTAATGGAAATAGGTGCACGCATTATCGGCACCGAAACCGAGCTGGTATTTAAAAGCCGCTGGGTAAAACCGGGCAAGCTTATAAACGGCGGTTACCAATTTATCTTTTCCAAAGCAAAGCATGCTGTGCATGATCTTTTGGCTATTCATATATAATCAACCTTATTCACTAACTTCAAAAACCTTTCTTATCATGTTTAAAAATTTATTTACTCAAAAAAGCCTTGGCTTTATACTTTCAAATGCGCTTGCACTTGTTTTAATGCTTGCATCCCGCATTTTTATAAGGGATAATATCGGCTTATCGGCTTCAACAACATTAATATTTTCAGAATTTGTAGTGCTGCCTTTTGCTATGGGCTTGATCTGTGCGTGGTTCTGGCGAAAGGAGGGACTAAGTAGCATGGATATTTTAAAGCACATGCTGATTAATACGTTTCTGGCTATTTTTTTAAGTTTAATTGCTTTGGGCGAAGGGGTAATATGCCTTATAATCGTTTCTCCTTTGCTTTGGTGTTTTATGATTGCAGGTGCGTTTACTGGTAAAGCCCTATTTGGGTATAACAACCAAAACCTCAACGTAAGTGTGGTTGCTATACTTGCAATAATATTTATAACTGATGCTTCATCAATACATCAATATGAAAATATGGTAGCCGATGTAATGGTTATAAAAGCACCGCCAGCCAAAGTATGGCAATACGTGGTTGCCTATAAGCGCATCGAGGAGAAGGAAAAATACTGGCTCTTTAAAATGGGTATGCCGAGCCCGGTACAGTCAACTGCCGATGGTTACTACCTGGGTGCAGGGCGCAAGTGCATTTTCAGTAATGGCTATACCTTTGATGAAAAGATAGTAACCTATGATGAAAACCGGAATCTTACCTTTGACATTACCAAACAGCCCCGCGACCCCGAAATAATGGGACATATAGACATACTGCGCGGCCAGTTCCTGCTAAAAGATAACGGCGACGGTACCACCACGCTTACAGGCAATAGCTGGTACAGGCTATACGTTTTCCCGGTTTGGTATTACGATATGTGGGCCGAAAGCGTGACCCGTAATGTTCACATCAGGGTAATGGAGCATATTAAAAAACTAAGCGAAGCTAAGTGATATGTTCGGCTTTGTTATTAAACACTTTGGGTTTTTAAAATACGTGCCTTTAGCACCGCATGTGTTTGACGCAATGCTTAAAGTATGGACGGCATTTTCGCGCCCGCACGTACTTGGCTACATAGATACCATCGAGGCTGAGCTGATGAGGTGGCAAGGCATGCGGCTAACTATTCATAAATATGGCGGGATTCAGTTCAACTATCATGGCAAAGAGTTAGGCCATATTCACAGTAATGGCTTACTTGATATGCCTTTGAGCAGAAAACAAAAACATCAGTTAATGCAACAGCATGCTACTGTGCAAGATCATCATACCTTTAAAGGAACAGGTTGGATAAGCCTGTTTATTAAAGCAGAAGGTGATGTGCAACTGACCATGTCTATTTTTCAATTAGCCTATAAAACCCGCAAAGCCAAAATGTCGCCTACAAATTCACACTATACCGTGCCGATATTCGTGTAAAGGGATACAGCTGTTTAAAGTTAGGATATTCTTTGTAAACACCCCTGAGCACAAAATAGCCCGGCTCGGTAGCGATAGAAAACCCATTTTTAAACGCATACCTCACCTCGCCGGTAACGGTGTGTAAAAAGTAGTGCGATTCGTTTCCGTTAAGCGTGTAAAGTAAAGCCCCCCGGTAATCGGCGCTTAAAAAAAGCCGGTCCTTAAAGTTTATACCGCCCCCGCCGGAGTACGCCACGCCGGATCCGTAGGCATAGTTGCGGCCGTTTTTAAGGTATGGGTCGGGTACTGCACCCAGCACAACCGCACCAACAGCCGCGGTTGTGGTAAATTTAAATTTACGTACAGGAGCCCACTGTGAAAACAAGTTAAGCTTTACGCTTTGCCCGCCATAAAAAAAAGCCTCGTTTTTAATATAATCATAATTTGCCGACAGGATAAGCAAATGCTGCAACGAGCGGCTCGAGCGTATTTCCCAGCCGGCCAGTGAACCGTATGCGCTGATGTTATTTACCGCCGAACTATCGTCACGACCAAATTCAGCCGAGATATACATGTTGCTGAACGGCGTGCTGAAATCTTCATAACGGTTACCGTAAATAAGCTTGGCACGCGCAAACCAACCATACTGCCCATATTTGATAAAGTTGCTATTCCTGGAGTTAAAGCTGCGGGCTCCCAGATCAAACTCGGCACTCACTATTGTTGAATCGCTGGCGGTTAAAGTGCTGCTGCGCTTGCCCCACTTGCCATCAATAATACGGTTAAGCCCGTTCATTGGGTTTATAACAAATGCAGCTACCTCGGTCATGGTACGCTTAAAGCCTGTTGTACGGTTATTAACCAAACGGTTAGCAAGCCTATGTGTCATCTCACCTAACACTACCCCACCAAAGGTGGTATTTACAAAGTCGTTAGGTGATGGTGCCTCATTCTCGCCAAATGTTTCCCACAGGTAACTGCCTGCTGCCGTGGCCGCTGCCGATTGCCAAAAGCTATAACCATTTGTACGAAAAGCACTGTAATACAAATTTCCATGATATGGATGCCCAAACTGATTGGTCTGGAAAATATCTTTATCCCATGCCCAATGCGTAGGGTTTAAGTTATAACCTATCGACTTGAAAGTTACCTTCGCGTATGGCGCGCCCGATATGGTATTAAATATAAAAGGCGTGGCTTCGGCAACGCCCAATTGCCAGGCTGCACGGCCAAATCTTTTAGGCTGAGGCTGAGCTTGTGGAAGCATGGGTGGCGGCGGCAATTTGCCAACGCTGTCTGGTATAAGCTTATTAACTTCGGTAGGGTTTTGGGCAAGAGCATCTATAGGCACTTGTAAGCAAACAAGGCTGATTAATAAAGCGGCAAATACGTAAAGTGCTTTCAATATATTAGTACGTGTTAAGTGGGCGTTATTTAAAAGCTACCTAACAGTTAAGGTATGTTATGGTTTCATAATATTCCGTTTTGTTTTGAAGTTAAATTGTTGGTTATTAAATTATTTAGTTAAGATAAACTTTGGCTATATCTTTAGTGCCGAATTATAATCATATGAGTGAGTTAAGCTGCCCCATAGACCATGTAAAGGTTGATGAAAATAAGATGAGGCTAATAGCCCTGCTGGTATCGGTTTGCGGCATAGGTTACCTGCTTACAGGTTATATTTTGATCATAGTATTTGTAATAGTCGATTTTTTACCCCGAATGTTAGGTAATCCACAGTATAGTTTGTTGGCCAAACTTGCAGGCCTGCTTGCCGCCTTACTTAAACTTAAGCAAAAACCAACCGACCGTGGCCCTAAGCGCTTTGCCGCCGGGATGGGTCTTGTTTTTAACCTGTTGATACTTTTTGTAGCGTTAATGCACTGGGTTACCGCAGCAACTGTATTAACAGCTATGCTGTGCTGCTTTGCTTTTTTGGAAGCATTTGCTGCTGTATGCATTGGCTGTTTCATTTACACTATACTCCAGAAAACTGCTCTTATTCGTTAAGTATTATATTCGTATAGTGCTCAAATAGCTTATAATCAAGTTTATTTATAATAAATATTGATTATAAATTGAACAATTGTGCATTGCATCAGCACAATAGCGTACAAATAATCAAGTATTTTTACAGCACTATCACGTGTTGCAAAAAGGCTTAAACATTAACGCTATGGACGATTTTTTAGCTGCCCGCTCGCAAATGGCCCTCTCACTGGGCTTTCATATCATATTTTCGTGCATTGGTATGGTGATGCCATTTTTTATGGCAGTATCACACTTTATTTACCTACGTACCGGGAACGAAAATTATAAGAATATTACCCAGGCATGGAGCAAGGGTGTGGCTATATTTTTTGCAACCGGGGCAGTTTCGGGCACGGTACTATCCTTTGAGCTCGGCCTGCTTTGGCCGGGATTTATGAAGGAGGCTGGTCCTATATTCGGAATGCCATTTTCGTTAGAGGGTACGGCTTTTTTTATCGAAGCTATCGCGCTTGGTTTTTACCTGTACGGCTGGAACAGGTTTAACCGCTGGTTCCACTGGTTTACCGGGGTAGTTGTAGGCATAAGCGGTATAGCATCGGGCATATTGGTAGTTGCAGCTAACAGTTGGATGAATAGCCCAAGCGGTTTTACTTTTAAGGATGGTGTTTATACCAATATCGACCCTATTAAGGCCATGTTTAACCCGGGCTGGTTCTCGCAGGCATTGCATATGACTATCGCCGCCTTTGCTGCAACCGGGTTTGCAGTAGCAGGTGTACATGCTCTTATGATCTTTAGGAAAAAAAATATCGCTTTCCATAGCATTGCTTTCAAAATTGCGGCTGTGTTTGGTATTGCAGCTGCGTTGCTGCAACCGTTAAGCGGCGATATATCTGCCAAGTTCGTGGCAAAAACCCAACCAGCCAAACTGGCCGCTATGGAAGCGCATTTTGAAACGGGAAATAACGTGCCGTTGATTGTTGGCGGCATACCTGATGAGAAGGCCAAAAAAATTAAATACGCTATTAAGTTGCCGGGGCTGCTCAGTTTAATGATACACGGCACCACCGACGGTGTGGTTACGGGCCTGGATAAGTTTGATAAAAGGGACCAGCCGCCCGTGGCAGTTACCCATTACGCCTTTCAAATTATGGTTGCTTTAGGTATGCTAATGATGGCTATGGGGTTGCTTTACATTTTTGCCGCCTGGAAAAAACCCGACCTGCTACGCGCGCCATGGTTTCTCAAGCTGTTTATTTTCGCCACGCCGGTTGGGTTTATAGCTGTTGAGGCCGGGTGGACAGTAACCGAAGTTGGCCGCCAACCCTGGATTATAAACGGCATTATGCGTACTGCTGATGCTGTTACACCAATGCCGGGTATAGCATGGTCATTCTATTTGTTTACGGCGGTGTACTTCACATTATCGCTTGCGGTTATATTTCTGCTTCAGCGGCAAATAAAGATGGTTCCGGAGATTTATGATGTTCACGCTAAACCCCAAATGGTATGATAATGCTTTATGTAATCATTGCTTTTTTGTGGGTGTCGCTACTGTTATACCTGCTGATGGGCGGTGCCGATTTCGGCGCCGGGATCCTGGAACTGTTCACGTCCGAAAAAAATAAATCGAGCGTACGAAAGGCTGCTTATAGTGCAATGGGGCCAATTTGGGAAGCAAACCATATGTGGCTCATCATCGCTATTGTAATACTATTTGTAGGTTTCCCTGGTATCTACAGCTTGGTATCTACCTATCTGCACATACCTGTGGTGGTCATGTTAATGGGCATTATAGCCAGGGGCACGGCCTTTACCTTTAGGCATTACGATGCTGTAAAGGATGGGATGCAAAAGGTTTACAACAAAATATTTGTGTACTCCAGCTTTATAACCCCGCTATTTTTGGGCATCATAGCGGGCAGTGCAGTATCGCGAACTATTGATACCGGTGCCACTGATTTTGTGTCGGCCTATATCACCTCATGGTTCAACCCTTTTGCTATCGCGGTTGGCTTTTTCACAGTATCGCTGTGCGGCTTTTTGGCAGCTGTATTTTTGTTTGGCGAAGTTAAAGATGCCGAAGCGAAGCAGCGTTACATCCGCAAAGCGCGCACCATGAATATTGCTTTGGTAGTTTGCGTGGCGCTAGTTTTCGGCGCATCATTACTGGCAGACGTGCCCATGCTTACCTGGTTGTTTGGTAACACAATTAGTATTATAGCTGTTTTTGCGTCCCTTGCATCACTAACATTATTATGGTTGATGATAAGCCGTGGCGACGTTAAACTCTCCAGGTTTTTTGCAGGGATGTTTATCACTTCGCTGCTTATTGCAGGTACTTACACACATTACCCGGATATCATCCTGCTTAAAAATGGTGGGCATCTTTCATTACTCGGGCAGCAAACGCCGCAAAAAACGTTAAATGCACTTGGTTCGGCTTTATTGGTAGGTAGCTTATTTATTTTGCCTGCCCTGTTTTATCTCGTTTACAGTTTCGACAAGCGGAAACAAGAGGTGCATTAGTTAATTTTTCATCCGATAATTACGTCATGCCGATGCATATCGGCATCTCACATGCTGATATGCCTGTTTGGTGGGATGCTGAAACGAGTTCATCACTACCGGCTGCCAAGTATATAAAAAAAGGCCCGCTAACCGCGGGCCTTTGCAACTAACAGTAATTGTTATATGGTTTTAGGTGTGTATACTTTTATCACCCCATCATTTTCGCTGCTAATAACTAACAGGCTCTTTTTAGTAGGGCTGTTTTTAGCAGGAATGATTAAGACACCTTCTGGCGCGTCGCCGCATTTTAGTAGTTGTAAGTAAACCGGCTTGTTTGGGTCGGTAACGTCATAAACGGCAACTGCATCGGCTCTTTCAAGGCCCACAAACGCAACGTCTTTGTTGCCTATTTTACCAATGGCTATACCTTCAGGTTCAACAGACTTATCATCACTACGGGTATCGTCGTAAGTTGCGGCTGCAATATTTTTTACGTCAAGCTCACTCTTGCTGTCAAAAACAAGGTTGCCGTTGGTGCCGTTCCATACACTGAAAGAGCGGGCACCCAATGAGTACAGCGCATCAAAATCGCCGTCGCCATCTGTATCGCCAAGCGTGGTTGTGATATTTAGTCTGCCTAATTGTGCATCTGTTTTTAAGGCTGTGCCATTAGGGAAGGCAGTAGCATCAAGCTTTACGTCTTTAACACGCTTAACTTCTACAAATGCGCTGTATTCACGTGAATCGCCTTCGTTTGCGGTAAACAGATATGGGATGCCGCTTTTTTCGAGCACGGCAATAGCATCAGGCATGAATATGCCTTTAACGGGCCATTTCGCCAATGCCATTTGGTTATCCCTGTCGCTCGGGTCAATCTCGTTACCATCAACATTATAGTCTTTAAAGCCCAGCGGGAAAATATTGGTGATGGCTTTGGTGGTCAGGTCAATTTTAGCAATGCCGTTGTTTTCCTGCAAAGTAACCCAGGCCGTTTTTGAATCGGATGATACGGTGATGTATTCAGGCTCGATATCTTTTACAGAATCGTTACCTACGCCAAATATCCTGAAGCCTTTGGCCATCAGTGCAGCTTTTTGGCCCGCAAATGCCGAAAAGTCAACAGTGGTAACGGCATAATTATCAGCAACAGATATAATAGAAATGGATCCTGGCGGGTCGTTCTTATAATCATCACTCGGCTCGCCTTCGTTAGCGGTTAATATAAATTTACCATCGGGCGAGTAGGTGATCATGTCGGGCAGGGCACCTACTGTGATAACTTTAACCTCGCTGTAATCGTCGGTTTTAAAAACTGCCACTTTGCCGTTGGCCTGTTTGTTGGTCGACTCGATGGCTGCGGCAAGCTTACCTTCGGACACCGCAAGGCTGTTCACGTAACCGCCGTAAGGCGCAACGCTTATGGAGCCAATATCTTTCATATTGGCCGGGTCCTTAAAATCAATCACATCAATTTTATTCAGGCTGGCCGAATTATTAACCACAAAAAGGCGGTTGGTGGCCGGGTCGAAAGCAGATATTTCGGCAGCACCAGCATCGCCAATATCAAGCGAGCCTGTTTCGGCAAAGGTAGCCGGGTCTTCATTTACAAAAAACTCGGGCTCTGTTGGCTGGGTCATATTGTCCTTTTTACAGCTGTAAAGGGATAACGACACAAAGAGTGCAAGTAAAAAACGTTTCATAAATTTTAGTGTGTATGTGTTAAAAGACGAAATTATTACTGCAGCGTTAACTAAAGCGCTAAGTAGTTTTAAGCCTGCATTAATAATGTTATATTATTGTAAAGCCATATTAAGCTGCGGCAGTTGTAACAATAATGCCCGCTGCTCATCAAAAGAAATAATAAGCAGCTAACTGTAAGCTTACATTTTCTGTTTATTATTGCAATACACACTAATAAGTACACCCGGATGGATATTTTACATACGCTGCTTGGCGAAGACATTAAGGCAGGGTTATTGATCATTTTAAATTTAATAGTAATCGAGAGCTTACTATCAGTAGATAATGCCGCAGTGCTGGCTACCATGGTGCTTGATTTGCCTAAAGAACAGCGCAATAAAGCATTACGATACGGTATTATTGGGGCATACGTTTTTAGGGGTATCTGCCTGTTTTTGGCGGCTTGGCTGGTGAAAATTTGGTGGTTAAAACCATTGGGTGGTTTATACTTGCTGTACCTTGCTTTTGATTATTTCAGGAAGAAAGCAGGCAGCGATAAAGAGGAAGACGAGGCGGTTAAGAAAGAAGAAAGCTGGATCTATAAATCGACGGTGGGTTTAATAGGCAGCTTTTGGGCTACTGTAGCATTAGTTGAGGTTATGGACCTTGCTTTTAGCATCGATAACGTGTTTGCAGCCGTAGCATTTACAGATCACGTATTTCTCATCTATACAGGCGTATTCATAGGTATTTTGGCTATGCGTTTTGTGGCACAGGCTTTTGTTAAACTGATGGAGAAGTTCACTTTCCTGGAAACCATAGCTTTTATTGTTATCGGCGTATTAGGTATAAAACTTAGTTCGTCGTTATACACCCATTTTTACCCGGGAACCCCAATAGCGGAAGCCATTGAGGGCGAAAAAACTGACCTGTTTGTATCAATATTTACTGTTGCCATATTTATTTTGCCTGTACTTTCATCTCTACTGTTCAATTTTCCGAAGCGCCACATAGTTGAACCCGAGGTAGCCGAGAACGCAGAAAAGACACTCGACAAAAGCTGATTGCTACCGGTTTGCTGAACCCAACTTTGAATTTACACGGAATGCGCTATTTTAAGGCGCATTTTGTATTTAATGCCACCGTTAATTTAGTACGGCTAATGTTATTTATTATTAAGTTGACGATGAGTTAACGGCTAAGGCGGTAATTTATTCATTATACCAACACTACTACGTTTACCGCCATGACCTATTTTAAACATTACTCGTTCGACCTTTGGTTGACACTCATAAAGTCTAACCCGCTTTTTAAAAAGTTGCGCAGCCTGTGGTTTTATGAACGCTACAATTTTGTGAAGCGCCCCCTGGCCGAGGTGGAGCAAATTTTCAGGCAGGTTGATTTAATGTGCAATGCAGTGAATGAACAAACAGGCAAAAATATCGATGCCGACGAAATGTACCTGATGATCATCAGCCTTATAAATGATAATCAGGTATCGCTGCAAAATTTTGATATCGATGAGATATACCTGCAGATGGAAGTGCTGCTGTTTGAGAATTTGCCCCATATTTATTGTAACAGAACCGCCGGAGTATTATCTAACATAAAAGAACGTGATAATACAAGCATCAATATTTTAAGCAATACGGGCTTTATAAGAGGTGCTACCTTGCGCAAGGTATTGCACGAGCTTGGCATTGGCAGCTACTTCGATTTTCAGCTTTATTCTGACGAATCGGGGTATTCAAAACCCAATAAGGCTTTTTATCAGCAAATGATTGATAAAGCAATGGCTATAAAACCAATTGACCGGGCCGAAATCATCCATATTGGCGATAACATAAAAACCGATTATGATGGCGCGAGGGCAATGGGCCTGAATGCGCTGCTTGTAAACTCGAATGATACACCTATAACCAACCTGCTAAACCATGCTTCACAAAATATATTCACTTCATAAAATTTACAGCAGTACTGCCTTTGGGTTTGATGCCGGCCAATACAGTCGTTTTAAGTTCGGCGATAACAACATATCCGCAAATTTTGGTACCGATTTGGCGCAAGGATTTATTAGCGAAGTACTGGCGAAAAATACACCTGATAAGCAAATCGTCGTGGTGTCGAGCCCCTACTCTTTTATCCCGACGGCTACTTTTGCTATGAAGAACCATTTTGTGTTTGAGCTTAACCGCTGGCTGGCAAAAAGTAACTTGCCCGTGGTGCAGGAAACCAAGGTGCACCGCACCATAACTTACAAAGACGATTATGGGGCGCTTGATGCCGCACAGCGCATGACATTAATTGGTAACGACTCGTTCCATATAGATGCAGCTTTTTTAAAAGATAAAACGCTGCTGTTTTTGGATGATATAAAAATTACCGGCAGCCACGAGCGCATGATAACTAAAATGATAAAGCATTATGACCTGCACAACGATGTATGGATGCTTTATTTTGCCGAGCTTGCCAATACCGACATTCATCCCAATATTGAAAACTATTTGAATTATCACGATGTTAAAACCATATTTGATCTGCATAAGATCATCAATGGCGGCGCGTTTGCCGTTAACACCAGGATAGTAAAATATATACTGTGCTATGATTATGCCGACTTCTGCTCGTTCATCGAAAGGCAGTCGCGCGGGTTTGCCGCAGAACTTTATAATATGGCGCTTGGTAACAGTTACCATACAATGGAGTCATATATACAGAATTTGAGCTATCTTGAACATCTATTATTTACGAATAACCAAAAACTGAAACAACATGGCAATTAATTTGCAAAAAGGCCAGCGCGAAGCTATCAACGCACCAAAGTTTGTGATAGGCCTGGGCTGGGATACCAATACTTCATCTACCGGGGCAGCATTTGACCTCGACGCTTCGGTATTTATAATGGGCGATAACAAAAAGCTTATAGCTGATGAGTACTTTGTTTTTTATAACAACTTAAAATCACCTGATGGCGCTGTTGAGCATACCGGCGATAACCTTACCGGTGCCGGCGACGGTGATGATGAGCAAATCAAAATAGACCTTTCGAAAATCAGCCCCACTGTAAGCGAAATATGCGTTGTTGTGACCATACACGAGGCTGAGACACGCCGCCAAAACTTTGGTCAGGTGCGCAATTCATTTATCCGCATAGCTGATGCAGCTACCGGTGCCGATTTATTGAAGTATGAGTTGGAAGAAGACTTTTCGATAGAAACGGCTGTGGAGTTTGGCCGTATTTACAAACGTAACAACGAGTGGAAGTTTGAAGCAGTAGGTGTAGGCATGAAAGGTGGCCTGGCCGATTATTTAACCAAATACAACTAAACCATAATGGCAATTAATCTGGAAAAAGGGCAGCGCATTAGTCTTGAAAAAAGCAATGGCAGCAAGCTGCAAAACATATGCGTAGGCATTAACTGGGGCGCTATTGAAAAAAAAGGTTTCCTCGGTTTTGGCGGCGGTAAAGAAGCGGTTGACCTTGATGCAAGCTGCGCTTTGTTTAACGGCAATAAGCAACTGGAAGAGGTAGTTTACTTTGGTAACCTTAAATCAAAAAACGGTGCTGTACGCCATAGCGGCGATGACCTAACCGGCGATATAGGTGGTGATGACGGCCTGGATAACGAGGTAATTACGCTTGACCTGGGCCAACTAAATGCCACTACAGAGCATGTTGCTTTCGTTTTGAACAGTTTTAGAGGGCATGATTTTGGCAGCATTCCGTTTGCATCAATCCGCATTTATGAGGGTACGCCAACACGTGTTAACGAGGTGTTTGCAAAATATGATATTGCGCATGGAGCAGGTTTCGCCGGGCACGTATCAATGGTGATGGGCGTATTTTACAAACGTAACGGCGAATGGAAATTTAATGCCATTGGTGAGCCAACTAAAGACAAAAAATTACAGGAAACGGTTAACACAGTAATGCAGCGTTACCTGTAAGCATAAACCTTAATCTTATCCAAACTTAATTACTACCACAATGGAAAATAACCTGCCGAGTATAGACCTTAACCAGGGCGGCGCCAAATTAGATAAAGAGGGCAACGTTGATTTGACAGCCGTGACGCCTGCGGAAACGCAGAAGTTCCAGGAAATAAGTAAGTCTATCGACCCTAAGGATGTTAACTCCATCCTTAACTATGGCGTTGATGTTCAAAATTCAATGGAGCGTTACAGCAACGAGTTCCTTACTTCGGTACGTACCTATAACTCGGGCGAAGTTGGTTTGCTGATTAATGATTTGCTTAACGAGCTTAACTATGTTGATGTTGATGAGTTGCAGCAAAATGCATTTACACGTTTTGTGGCAGGCATACCTTTCCTTAAAAAACTGGTTTTCGATGCTAAAAAGTTGTTTGCTAAATACGATACGGTAGTAAGCAATATCGATAAGATCACCAATAAAATTAAGGCGGGCCGCGTTAACTCTATAAAAGATAATAGCTCGTTGCAAACCATGTTTGATAGTAATGTTAATTACATTAAGCAAATGGAGGAGCTCATAATCTCGGGCCAGTTAAAGCATAACGAGTTGAGCGAACAGCTTGCCCAGATGGACGCCAACCCATCGGCTTATGAAGATTACCAGATTGCTGATCTGAGAGACTTCGTAAACCGTTTGGATAAGCGCCTTGCCGATCTTAAAGTGGTTAGGTTTATCATGCTACAATCATTAGCGCAGATACGTGTAGTACAAAACAATAATACATCAATTGCCGAAAAGGCACAATCAATTGTATCTACCACTATACCGGTTTGGAAAAACCAGTTAACCATTGCGGTTGCCCTGCACAGGCAAAAGCAAAATGTGGAAATGCAGAAAAAGATCTCGGATACCACCAATACCATCCTGCAAAAAAATGCCGAGCTGCTTAAACAAAACAGCATTGATGTAGCGCGCGAAAACGAAAAAACGGTTGTATCTATAGATACCTTGAAACGTACCACGCAAAACCTTATTGAAACTTTAAACGAGGTAAAACAGATACACGAACAAGGTGCCCAAAACCGCAAAACGCTTAACAACGAGTTGCAAACATTGGAAACCGAACTTAAAAAGAACGTTACTAATACCAGGTAATTACGGCGAATGGATGATAACCGCAAGGAAATACTAACCCACTCTTTAAGGATAATAAGTAAGCTGCAAATTTTAGCAGCTTTTTTTGCTGATGATATTATCTACAAGGTATTCCTGCGCACACAGGTTATTCATCAATTGTTTGAAAACAGCGAAGAGCTGGACGTCAACAAGCTCGAGCTGTTTCATTTACAGTTCACCGAAACAGTGGTTGAGCTGTTAAAGAAGATTAAAAAAAGCAACGAGAAAAGCGTAAGCATTTTGGTTGACGAAATGCACGTGAATAATGATTTAATTGCCAGCCTGGAGAGCGAAGTACTTACCGAAGCATCTTTCAAGCTGGAGATGCAGCGCCAATCGCTGAAAATAAACACATCGCTGAGGCGGTTGTATCAGGAACTGTCTGACGATACATCCAACTATCCGTTTTCTAAAAATATAAATCAGTTTAGCGCGCGTTACGCCAACGAATTTTATTTTTCGGTAGAGAGTGATGTGCTCATGAAGTTGATTGAGTTTGAACCAAAGGAGGTTTATACTAATGCCCACGCCATAATACAGCGCAAACTGATGGGGCTGCTTTGCAAGTACGATTTTAAATCGGCGTTTTTTTGCGGCTTAAAGACCGGCAACCTTATTATTGAGGTTTACAAAATTATCGATACCGATATTTTCTACATTTTTTATCCAACGCGTAATCTGTTCCTGCTTTGCGATGCTGACGAAATGAAAGCCATCAGCAAAACAATTGCTGTTGAAAGGCATGATAATATTGTTGATGAGCTGAAGAACAAGAATGACCAGCTGCTAAGCAATATCGCGGTAGCCAAAACCAATTTGCCTGCCAATATCAGGCAGTTGATGGCCGACCATTACAAGAAAATATCTGATGTTAACTTTATGCAGAACATTGCCAACTTTGATGCGCAGGCAAATATCTTAAAGGCAATGCTGAATACCGATATGATGTAGGCAAATTTATTTCATTTGCCGCCGGCAGCAGCCAGGGCAAATGAAATAGTTTATGGTGTGTTATCTTACGCTGTGCACTTTCGCTTTTGCAGGTACAGGTGCTGCCTTAGGGTCATTATCGCATTTACCCAATAAGGTGTAAATGATAATGAATATCACAATGGTTGACAGACAGCCACCGCCTAATTTTTTTGCGCCCCAGCCGGCTATCAATGCTTTGAAAAAACTGTTCATAGTGTGTTAGTTGATTTAAAAAGCTAACGCATATAAAGCAGTATGGTTTTACGCTTTGGCTTCAGATACAAAATTTATATTCTCTTCATCGTTAAACGGCACGTAAGCGCGTCGCCATGGATCGTTTCCAAGCATTTTCCACTTGTGGCCGCTGCCGGTTGTATCCATTGCAATCAGTACTTCACCCGGGCTTAGTGTAAATTCTTCGCCCGAGTTCATGGTAAACAAAAGCGTGCCGGTAAGGCATATCACATATTGATTACGTGGGGCAGGGTGCCAGTCTAAAAACCCATGAGCTGCAGTTTCTTTAAAACTTATTGCTGCTGCATTATAAAAAACACCGTCGGTAAGGTGGCCGGTTTCAACATGCGAGTGGCCGTCGGCACCTGTTGTAAGTTTGTAAGCCTTTATCATCAGTGCTAATATAGCACTTTGCGTTAAAATGCCTCGTTCAAGCCAAGGAACAAGCCGCGCGCGCCATATTTACCCCAAGCATAATCTATACAAAGGTTTGTGCGGGTGGCTTTGTTGAACAATACGCGCAAGCCTGCGCCTCCGCCTGGCTGCCACCTGTCAAACAGCTTGGTGCCTAAGTCATCATTTGCGGTTTGTACGTTAAGGAAAGTCACCCCGCTGATGAATTTGTTGGCAAGTATCGGGAAACGGTATTCCATTTCCGAGTAAAAGTATTGTGTGCCTTTAAAATAAGTAACGGTGTAACCACGCCCGCTGCGGAAGTTACCGTCACGGCCCGTACCCGGTAATTCGAGGTATGGCAATGCGCCACCCACTACAAATGATGTCCAGTTCCAAAAGGCAAGCACATGCTCGGGGTTGGTACTGCTCAGGCTAAAGTATTTGCGAAAGTCGGTGTTTAATTGTACCGCATTTTTATCACTGCCAATCCAGGTTTGGTTTACACGGATACCGGCATCAGCATAAATACCTTTGTAAGCACGGTTTTGATTGTCACGCGTGGTGTATTGCACGTTGAATAAAAACCCGTTCGAAAAATATTTATCCCTGCGGAAACCGTATCTGTCGGTATAAATATTATAAGGCGTTAATTGGCCTTCGGGCGTTTTACGGTCCTTAATGCTGGTACGGGCATCAATAGATATACCGGCGCCTAAAAACAGGCCTTTATCTATTTGCTTATAAACCTTTTCGCGCAGGTTAAAGTAGTAGGCGTTTAACACATATGGCTTGCGCGATGGGTTGCTCAGCACCTCGTCTTCAATGCTTCCGGTGGCTGCATTGCCTATACCGATACCAAAATCGGGCGTAACGGTTTTGGCTGCTACCAAACTTCCCTGAAAGTTCCATTTATTGCCGGGCGTGTAAACGTTATGCGTAAGATAAAAGTAGATGATGTTTTTTGTGGTGATAGATACAGAAGTAGCTGCTACTGATAGTAGCGTAGTTTTAGGATTACCGCCCAAAACTTTACCCGCAACCGCCTTGATACCAATCTGGAAGCCTATACTTGGGTTTGATGCCACATTGGGTATAATGGTGATGCCCGATTTTTGCTTTAGTGTATCAGGCTTTTTATTCGGGTGGAAAACGTCCCTGAATAAGTCGGCGATATCATATTGTTGATTTAACCCCGGATCGTTAGCCACCTGTTTCTTGGCGGTATCGGGGGTTAGTGCTACGGCTGTTGTGTCGGTTTGTGCGTTGG
Source organism: Mucilaginibacter pallidiroseus (assembly GCF_007846085.1). Lineage (GTDB taxonomy): Bacteria > Bacteroidota > Bacteroidia > Sphingobacteriales > Sphingobacteriaceae > Mucilaginibacter > Mucilaginibacter pallidiroseus. The sequence continues at coordinate 99,220 of NZ_VOEJ01000002.1, read as the reverse complement.
CAACACCAACTATGCTTGCAAAGCCAACACAAAGGCAAAAGTATTTTACCATGCGCTTTAAGCTGTAGGGCAAACAGTTATATATAGGTTGTGCTTTCAAGTTAAACGTTTGTTATTTAACAGTAATTTGATGAAATGTTTTTACCAGTTTAAAAATTTACGGCCTCAAATCTATGTCTAAAGCAACGATCAAAAATTAACATAAACTTAATAAGAGGTTTTAGTTGCCAAAATGCCTTACTATTAACTTTGTGACGTTTATGGAAACGGTGTGTACTCCCCCCTTTTTTGATCTGCAACAATTCGAAAATGTTTTCAAGGAACATTACGCAGCTTTGTACCGGTACGTAAAATCTATAGTTAAGGACGATGATCTGGCTAAAGATGTACTGTCTGATCTTTTTTTGAATCTCTGGGTACAAAAAGACAAGCTGCAGATTCAATTCATTAAGTCATACCTTTTTCGTGCCGCGCGAAACGGTTCCCTGAAGGCATTGAATGTACAGTCGGCCAGTGCACTTACAGAAGATTACTGGGACATCACCGAAGATTCATTTAACCCACTCGAGCGTATTGTAGCCAAAGAGTCGATACGGATAGTTGAAGAATTAATGAACAAGTTGCCCGCCACACGTAAGGAAATAATACACCTGCGCCTTTGTGGTTTAAAAAATCATGAAATAGCTAAAACGCTCGACATAACCGAAAAGAAAGTTGAATACAACATGCGCGAGGCCATTGAGCAGTTGAGTTATTATATGAATAACAGCAATTATGATAAAGCAACTATTGCCGGCGGGCTCATGCTTGTTAACATAATCTTCACGTTAATTTAATTATTTCTTTTGGTGGAAATTGCTGTTTAGTTGCTCTTACTTTAAAAAAGCAACAAATCAATCCCCGAGAGATATGTCCAACAGAAGAGATTTTATAAAAGTGCTTGGCCTTGGCGGCGCAGCGCTTACTGTGCCTGCAGGTATTACCCTTGCCAACCCAACTACCCCCGGCCTTGCTGATAAAATTGACATCACCAACCTTACCCTTAAAGGTAGGGTGCAAAGCAACGGTGCAGGCATACCTAACGTTGCCGTAACCGATGGCGTTAATATTGCCCTTACAGATAAAAGCGGCAATTATCAGTTGCTAAGCAATAAGACCGCCAGGTTTGTATACATTACCATCCCGGCAGGTTACGCCATACCGCATAATAAGGGTATTGCAAATTTTTATAAGGCAATTGATACCAAGTCAAACACGTTTACGGCCAACTTTCAGTTGGAGCGTTTGGAAAAGGATGATAAAAACCATGTGTTTGTGGTGTGGGCCGATCCGCAAATTATATCTAAAAAAGATGCGCAGGCCTTGATTGACCGCCCGGCACCCGATCTACGTGACCTGGTATCAAACTATCCTGCCGGGACGCTTGTGCATGCCGTTGGCTGCGGCGACCTTGTATGGGATCACTTTGAACTGATTGAGGATTACCGCGAAGCTGTACGCATAACGGGTGTTCCGTTCTTTAACGTGATAGGTAACCATGATATGGACCTTAACGCACGCACAGATGATTACTCGGCCGATACCTTTAAGCAAAACTTTGGCCCTACATACTACTCTTTTAACCGCGGCAATATTCATTATGTAATGTTGGATGATGTGTTTTTCATCGGCACAGCTAAAAAATATATAGGCTACCTAACCGAAACACAGTTGCAATGGCTGGAGCAGGATTTAAAGCAAGTGAAGCCAGGCAGCACCGTGGTGGTATCGTTGCATATCCCAACCAATACGGGTGCCATGCGCCGCAACAACGATAAACAGGAAGAGTTGGGCGGAACGGTATCAAACCGCGAGCAGTTATATAAAATATTAGCGCCTTATAAGGTGCACATCATGTCGGGCCACACCCATATGAACGAAAAATGGGAAAACGGCAATATAACCGAGCACGTACACGGTACCATTTGCGGTGCCTGGTGGACAGGCCCGATATGCAGTGACGGCACGCCTGAAGGCTACGCCGTTTATGAAGTACAGGGCAACGACATCAGTTGGTTCTATAAATCCACCAATAAGCCAAAAGATTACCAACTTAAAATTTACCCAAAAGGCTATGTGAAAAATGCGCCGGACGAAGTTGCGGCCAACGTTTGGAACTGGGATAAACAATGGAAGGTAGAGTGGTTTGAGGATGGCGCGCCGAAAGGCTCTATGCAGCAGCGCGTTGATTTTGACCCCTGGACGGTTGAGTTGTATGCCGGCGACCAACTCCCTAAAAAACATAAATGGGTTGACCCAACCCTAACCGACCACCTGTTTTTTGCCCGCCCGTCTGCCGGGGCAAAAGTCATTAAGGTTGTTGCTACCGATAGATTTGGTAAGCAATACTCGCAAGAGATTTCCCTTTAACGTGTTTTAATTTAATAAATAGGTGGCCCGGCGAGCGGGCCGCTTTTTTTTAAAAGATAGCAACGTGGCACAATGACAGAAATGCAAATTTCTAACTAGTAACTGCCAACTACCCACTATCTCAAACCGTCCTTAACAAAAAGTTTATCCACTATTAACAATTTCTTTTGGTGGAATAGGGCTTCCCGGGCCTCTTTATGTAAAGATCACCAAATGAATTGGGAATTACTGATGAGGTACGTTAACGCAGAAGCAACGGCAGAAGAGATAGCCGCTGTCGAAGCCTGGGTTAGCGAAAAAGCCGAGAATAAAATTATACTGAAACAACTGCAATTAAAACAAAAACAGCTTACCCAGCCGGTTAGCGACGATGTAGTGCATAAGGAATGGGTAAAAGTGCTCGACCGTGTTTTTGAGCAAACAACACCCAGTCAGCAAAAGGGAAAAATAACTCGATTATTTGGCCTGCTTAGTATAGCTGCAACAGTGTTAATAGCCTGCTTTGCTACCTGGTATTCGCTACGGATACATCATGACAGTGCAAACAATGCCCCGGTAATTGTAAAAACAATTAAAGAACGCAGGCAGGTACAACTGCCCGACGGATCTGTAGTTTACCTGGCCCCAAATTCAAACCTTGTGGTGAGCAACAGCTTCGGCGGCAAAACAAGGGAGGTTACACTTACTGGCGAAGCGTTTTTTGATGTTAAGCACAATGCCCAAAAATCATTCATTGTAAATACCGCCAATAGTTCAAAAGTAAACGTATTGGGCACCTCCTTTAATGTCTACTCGCGCAAGGGTAACAATGAAGAAGTTAAGGTAGCCACCGGCCTGGTTGGCGTAGTTAACGGCAAAACAACCACCATGTTAAAAGCAGGTGAGCAGCTCAATTATATGCTGGCCAATGCAAAAATTAATAAAACGCCTGTAAATGTGAGTGATGCGGCCAGCTTGCAAAACGGTGTACTATACTTTAATAACAGTAATGCCGCACAAATAGCGCAAAAAATAACCCGCTACTATAATGTAAGGGTCGAGGTTGCCGCCTCTGCAAACAAGCACTCCGGCTTTAGCGGCGAAATGAAAGACTACGGCCTTGCCAAAATGCTGGATGGCCTGCACTATGCAACAGGCATCAAATACAGGTTTAAAAACGAAAATTCTATCCTCATATATTAATCAAACGCTATGTATCGTAAACTTTTACTTAACATGAGCAAGCTATTGCTATGCTGCTTCATTACCGCTGCAACGGTGCTGACAGCGACTGCCCAGATCAACAATAACAAACTCACTTTTAGCAATAACGTAAGCATTGCCCAAATAATTGACCGCCTGCAAGCGGTTTACAAATTCAGGGTATCATACGATGCCGATATCAACACAGGCAAAGTAATACACCTGGCCTCAAGGAATCTGGGCCTTGATGAGTTGATGAGGCAGGTAGAGATACAGGCCAACGTAGGCATGAAAAACATTGGCGGCAACCTGGTCATCAAAAAGCTTGATGTTGTAGCTGTAAGTGGCGTAGTATTCTCTGGCGATGATAACCTGCCGCTGATAGGCGTTACCGTGAGCAGCAACAAACAGATGCTGGGCATTACCAATGCCGACGGCAGGTTTAACATCCGTGTAACAAGTGGCGCAAACGTTACGTTCTCCATGCTTGGCTTTGAGCCGCAAACCACTGCCTTCGCCAAAAATACGAAAGATACCAAAATAGTAATGGGCATTACCAGCAACGCACTTAACGAGGTTGTGGTAACTGCACTTGGTATTAAACGCGAGGAAAAGGCGTTGGGCTATGCCGTTACCAAAGTAAGGGGCGAGCAGTTAACAGAAGCATTATCGAATAACTGGACGGATGCATTATCTGGCAAGGTGGCTGGTCTTAACCTTATCCGCTCAAACGGTGGCCCATCCGGTTCAAATAAAATTATTTTACGCGGCGAAAGTAACCTTACAGGCGAAAATGATGCATTAATTGTGGTTGATGGTGTGGTTATTAACCACGGTAGCGGCCGCCGCACGGATACCGGTAACGGCGCTTATCTCGACAGCGAATCGCCGGTGGATTTTGGCAGCGGCTTAAATGACATCAACCCAGAGGATATACAGGATATAACCGTACTAAAAGGCCCAAGTGCTGCTGCACTTTATGGCCAGCGCGGTGCCAATGGCGCTATAATTATTACTACTAAAAGCGGCCGCGTTAAAAAAGGCATTGGTGTAACAATCAACTCCAATACGGCCTTCGAGCAAATATCACGCTGGCCAGATTATCAGTACCAATACGGACAGGGTGCCGATGGCGAAAATTACTACTCATTTGGTGCCACTGCCGACGGCGCAAGCACACGCAGCACCAGCTCGGCATGGGGACCCAAGTTTGATGGGCAGTCGTATTTTCAGTATGATCCTATTACGCATACCGGTGGTACCACACGCACGCCATGGGTAGCTTACCCAAATGCACGTAAAGACTTTTTTGAAACCGGCAAAACATACACTAACAGCGTAACGCTTGATGGCGGTACCGATAAAACATCGGTACGTTTTTCGGCCACCAATGTTAAAAACACCTGGATACTGCCAAACACAGGTTACGGGCGTAACACGGTAGCGTTATCCGCTAATCAAAAGGTTACCGATAAGTTGCAGATCAATGCCAAGATCAGCTATACCAACAAAGCCAGCGACAACCTTCCGTCAACCGGTTACAACAATCAATCGTTGATGTACTGGAACATGTTTTGGGTACCAAATGGTGATTTAGCCTGGTTAAAAGATTACTGGTTGCCGGGTAAAACCAACATCAACCAAAGCTACCCGTTCAGCAGTTTCCCGGATAACCCTTACCTGATCTCGTACGAGATGCTGAATAAGTCTACCCGTAATGATGTGTTGGGTAACATACAGGCAACCTACAACTTTACAAAGGAGTTTAGCATCATGGTGCGTACTGCGCTTACCACATCATACGATCAGCGTTCGCAGCAAAGGCCTTACGATACCGAAAAGTTCAGGAAAGGTATGTTCCGTACGCAAAGCATCAATTCACAAGAAATCAACAACGATTTCTTGCTACGATATGCCAAGCAAATCAATAAGGATTGGTCGGCTTCCATATCTGCAGGTGGTAGCATGCTTGTAAATACGTACAACCGTGCCGACTTGCGTGCTGATTCGCTTTTGTATCCGGGCGTTTACACGCTGGCCAATAAGGCGGGTGTGTTGGTAGCTTACCCATACCAAAGCAAATACAAGATTAACAGCTTTTATGGTATTGCCACAGTTGGTTATAAAGACTTCCTGTTTATGGACATAACCGGGCGTAACGACTGGAACGGAGTTTTGGCTTCGGCTACATCAACCCGCAACGTATCGTTCTTCTATCCGTCGGTTAACTTAAGTGCTGTAATATCCGAAATGGTTAAAATGCCATCGTTTATCAGCTATGCAAAACTTCGCGGCTCATACGCCAGCGTGGGCAGCGGCGGGCAGGACCCGTATTTAACATCATATAATTATGTAGCAAGTGCCACGTTCCCCGGCGGGTTGTATAACCCAACGCTGGTGGCTAACCCCGATCTCCGCTCGTTACGAACAACCAGTGCTGAGATTGGTGCCGATATCCGTTTCTTTGGCAGCCGTTTAGGTTTGGATGTGGCTTTGTATAAAAGCAACACCAAATCGCAAATCTTGCGCAACGCACTCGATCCCGCAACAGGCTACAACGAGGCGGTGATAAACGCAGGCGATGTGCAAAACCGTGGTATCGAGATCACCGCAAACGGTACACCTGTTAAAACAAAAAGCTTCAACTGGAACATCAACTACACTTTCTCGGCCAATAGCAATAAGGTGATATCATTAACAAATGATCTGCCTTTAACATTGCAAAGCGGCCCGGGTGGCAGGGGCCAGGTAGTGGCACAAGTTGGTAACAGCATGGGCGCATTATATGGGCGTGGCTACCAGCGCTCGCCTGATGGCCAGATAGTTTACCAAAACGGCTACCCGCAATTGACAGACAGTGTTAAATACATCGGCAACTCTATCCCGCTTTGGAAAATGAGCATGGGCCACCAGTTTAGGTACAAACAGTTTAGCATGAGCTTTTTGGTTGATGCCCAATATGGTGCAGTGGCTTACTCGCTTACAGCTGCTGTACTGGCCGAGCAGGGTAAAACCACCAATACGCTACCGGGCAGGTACAACGGTATAATTGGTAACGGCGTAATCCGTAATGCTGATGGTACATACAGCCCTAACAATGTAATTGCACAGGATATACCAACGTATTACAATGCGCATTACGGCCGCGATAACGTAGAAGGTGCAACCTATTCAACCGATTATATAAAGCTGCGCGAAGCAAGGTTTGACTACAGCCTTAGCCCTAAAGTATTAAGTAAACTTGGTTTGCAGCGTGCTACGCTGGGCATTTACGGCCGCGATTTATTAACCATTACCAACTGGCCGGGTTTTGACCCTGAGTTTGGTACCCTTACCACCAATGCGCAGGGTACGCCAACCATTGCAAGGGGTTTCGAGCTGGGGCAGTTCCCTTCAACCCGCACCTTTGGTGTTAACCTAACTGTAGCCTTTTAATTATTATGACGATGAAAACCAATATACGTATCATTTATCTGGTAACATTAGTATCAGCTTTGTGCACAACATCTTGCACGAAGGACTTTAAAGAATTAAGCGTTAACCCTAACGCGGTCGAAAAACCGCTTCCGCAGGCTTTGCTGGCTCAATCAATAACTGATATTGTGGCTACAAACATGAACCGCAGCCAGCGCATACAAAACGAGCTGATGCAGGTAACGGTAAACATGGGCGACGGCGACGGCAAAATTTTCCGTTATGATGTACGCAAAGCCGAGGCCGATTATTTATACCGCAACTGGTACCTGGAGCTAACCAATCTTAACGATGTTTACCGCGGTGGTGTCGAAACAGCAAGCCCAACTTACCAGGCTATTGCGTTGATATGCCGCTCATGGGTATTCTCGCTACTTACAGATACCTATGGCGATGTGCCTTTTACCGAGGCCAACCAGGGCAAGGACGGATTGTTTACGCCTAAGTTTGATAAGCAGCAGGATATTTACGCAGGTATGTTTGCGCAACTTGAAGAAGCAAATACGTTGCTTAAAACAGGCGCAAATGTAGCATCATCAAGCGACCCGCTATTTGGGGGTAATGCTGCTAAATGGCGCAAGTTTGGTAACTCATTATACCTCAGGTTGCTGTTAAGGGTTTCGGCTAAAACAGAGTTGAATACGCCGGCCAAAATTACCGAAATGATTGATACCAACCCGGCCAACTACCCGGTTATGGCAAGCAATGATGATTCGGCCATATTAAAATGGACAGGCGTATCGCCGTACGTGTCGCCATTTGCTACATGGCGCCCCGCAGATTGGTATACACCAAAACTCGCCAGCTTTTTTGTAGATAACCTGAACGAGTGGAGCGACCCGCGTATTGGCCGCTGGGCCACCCTGGCCGATGGTGAATATGCAGGCATCCCAAGCGGTTACCAGCCGGGCCAGGCGCCGCCGTCGAAATCTACCCTGCTTACTTCGTTACAAACAGAGGCGCTGCTAGGCAATGTGATGAACTATTCGGAGTTGCAATTTATTTTAGCTGAGGCCGCCGCAAAAGGCTGGACAACCAAATCGGCCAAAACCTACTATGAAACCGGTGCCACCAACGCCATTAGCCTTTGGAACCTGACGGTACCAACCGGGTACCTTGGTTTCCAGAAAGTGAAGTGGGATGATACCTACACGCTGGATCAAAAGATGGAGCTTATACACAAGCAGAAATACTACGCACTGTTTTTTACCGACCTGGAACAATGGTTTGAGTATCGCCGTACCGGCCACCCGGTATTGCCTACGGGGCCGGGCTTCCTAAACGGCGGAAAAATGCCGGCCCGCTTAAGTTATCCAACATATGTGCAAACCAGTAATACGGCAAACTACAATGCCGCGGTAGCTGCACAGGGTGCCGATGATATTAACACCAAAGTTTGGTGGCAGAAATAGTTAAAACGGTTATCAGAAATTAAACAGATATGAAAATGAGATTTTTTTACATAATGCTTTGCCTGGCCGCTTTTGCGCTTGGCTCATGCAAAAAGCAGAATTTTGCCGAGGGGCAGCTTAGCCCAATTATTGCCGTGAGCGATTTACGCGCAATTTACAGGGGTAATGATGTTACTTTAACAAAAGATAACATGCTGGGTGCTTACCAAATTACTGGAACGGTAATCTCGAGGCCCGATTCGGGCAACGTGCCGGTAGGTGTAGTTGTGATGCAAAATTATCGCAGGGGCGTTTTGCGCGGCATCTCTTTTAACCTTGGCGACTTAGCCGGCACATATCACTCCGGCGATTCGTTGCTTATCAATGTTGAAAATACAGTGTTAAAACGTGTAAACGGCTCGCTACAAATAACAGGCCTTACACAGGCTAATATCCAAAAGGTATCAGAAAATAATGCTGTTAGGGTCACATCGGCATCAAGCTATTCTATCAAACAAAACCCGGATCAATATGAAAATACTTTGGTACAGATAAAAACAGCAACGGTATCCCCGGCACCAACGTTTGAGGACACATTTGCCGGCGACCGTTTTCTGGTAAATGGTGCAGACAGCATCATGCTGCATACCGAAGCAACATCAAGCTTTGCGAAAGCCAAACTACCGGCAAGCGCAACCGTAGCAGGTATTTTATTTGTTGGCCAGGATGCCAACGGCGGGCAAATATTGCAGTTATGGCCGCGCGGCATATCAGACGTGAGCGATATAACCGCCCCGCCAGACCCCAACGTGAATTTGGGTAAAGCACCGGTAATTATAACAGGCTACATCAATGATACCAAAGGTGCCGATGGTAATTACGAGTACTTCCAGTTCAGGGCTACCCGTGCTATCGATTTCAGTAAAACACCTATGGCTGTGGTTACGTGTACCAATGCAGGCACTGCTGCACCAAACGCAGGCGATGCACCGGGAGCAGGCTGGGCAACCGGTGGTGGTCGTACGTATAAATTTAACCTTACCGAAGGCACCGTTGCCAAAGGCGAGTTCTTTTATGTAGGTGGTAGCAATAAGCGTATCAACGGGCCAAACACTACCGATATCAGTTCTGCCAAATGGATTCGTGCTATAGCTTATGTAACTAACGATGGCGACGGTTTCGGCAGCAAAAGCTCGGGCTTGTTGCCAAACAGCGGTAATGCAGGCGGTATTGCCATTTTTGATGGGGTAACCGTTACCGAAGCATCTGTACCGGTTGATGCTATTATATTTGGCGGTACGGGTAAAACCACCATGTATAATGCTACAACAAATAAAGGTTACCGCGTTGCAGATAACGACCGCTATAGCAGCGTTGACGGCACTGGTGCAGCACAGCCGTTCTTTTTCCAGGGAACCAATCAGTACGTAATACCACACTCGACCCCTGCCGATGCCGGGATATTTGTAAAGTTGGGCGGTAATTTTGATGCAACGGCTAAAACCTGGATAACACCGCGCACATTTACTTTCCTGACGCTTTCAGCCACGGCCGGCTTAACCGACATAGAGGGCGGTGCCGACGGAAACAAATTGACTAACTAATATATTTTAAAACTAAGCCGCCTACATTGTAGGCGGCTTTTCTATTTTTACAAAAACGGTTAGCATGACTTATAAATTTACAAAAGCACTTACAATTGCAATAGCCACCCTAATCACGCAAACCGCCACGGCGCAGCAGACGTTTGATAAACAGGGCCATCGCGGTGGCCGCGGCCTTATGCCCGAGAATACTATCGCAGCCATGAAAAAGGCAGTCGATTTGGGCGTTACGCTTGAAATGGATATATCGTTCAGTGAAGAAAAGCTACCCATTGTATCCCACGACCAGTATCTCAATCCAAAATTCGTTTTAAAACCAAACGGCGATACGCTGACAAAAGCAGACGGTAAGGCACTTAGATTGTACAACATGCCTTATGGCATTATTAAGACATATGACGTTGGCAGCAAGTATTACCCGCAATTTCCGGAGCAGCAGAAAATGAAGGTGAATATCCCCTTATTATCGGCCTTAATTGATACTGTGGAAGCATACGCTAAACAAAAAGGAGCCAAGCCGCCGCATTACAATATCGAAACCAAGACTAGCCCAAAAGGAGATAATATTGAACATCCCGGGCCAAAAGAGTTTGTTGACTTACTGATAGGCGTTTTAAAAGATAAAAAGGTACTTGATCGCGTTATTATTCAATCGTTTGATGCCCGCACGCTCGAGATCATGCACCTGCAATATCCGCAAGTACCCACAGCCTGGCTGGTGTCAAATAAATTGACTCTGAATGAAAACCTTGCCACACTTTCTTTTAAACCCACTATTTACAGCCCCGATTATAAGATGGTAACCAGGGATGTAGTTGATGGCTGCCATGCTAAGGGAATCAAGATCATTCCGTGGACAGTTAACGATCCCGAAAAGATAAAGGAAATAAAGGCACTTGGTGTAGATGGCATTATATCAGACTATCCCAACCGATTGTAAGGTTTAAATTTGGTTGCCTCGAGCTCACCTTTAAAATCATACTTTTAAGAAGCAATTTAACGTAAAAGCAAAAACCGCCTTCAAATGGGCGGTTTTTTTATAAATTACAGCCGCAAAAGCATTTATAAACAACTAAAGCTCTATAATGAAAAAACTTAAACTTTGCCTTGCGTTTCTCACAGCGGCTAGCCTATCGGCCAATGCGCAACAAAGCAACTGGCACCTTATCAAAAACAGGATCACAACACCCTGGGCAGAAAAGGTAGACCCTAAAAACACGCTGCCCGAATATCCCCGCCCGCAAATGGTTAGGGGCAACTGGCAAAACCTAAACGGTTTGTGGAACTATGCAATCCAACCAAAGGCTAACAGCCAACCAACGGTTTATGCCGGTAAAATACTGGTGCCTTTCGCGGTGGAGTCGGCCTTATCGGGCGTAGGTAAAACCGTTGGTAAGGATAGCATGCTTTGGTATAAAACCAGCATCAAATTAAACAGCGCTTTAAAAGGTAAAACTGTGTTGCTGCACTTTGGCGCGGTTGACTGGCGTACAGAGGTTTTTGTGAACGGCAAAAGCGCAGGTAAGCACGAAGGTGGTTTCGATCCTTTCAGTTTTGATATCACGCCGTTCCTTAAAAGCGGTGCCAACCAGGATATTGTAGTAAGCGTCTGGGACCCGACAGATGATGGCCCGCAGCCGCGTGGTAAACAAGTTAAAAAGCCCGAAGGTATTTGGTACACACCTGTTACGGGTATATGGCAAACTGTTTGGCTGGAAGGTGTAGCCAATACGCACATTGCATCAACCAAACAAACGCCGGATATCGATGCTAAAACGCTAACGATTTCTGCCGATGTGGCCAACGCTAAGCCGGGCGACAAGATTAAAGTAACGGCCATGAATGGCAAAATCGTAATTGACGAAAAGACGGTTGATGCAGGTGCTACTGCCGTGCTTAATGTAAACAACCCTCACTTATGGTCAACCACCGATCCGTTTCTGTACGATTTAAAGGTGGCCGTGGTACGCGGCAACAAGCCTGTTGACGATGTCAAAAGCTATTTTGCCATGCGTAAGATATCGTTAGCGCCGGATGCAAACGGCGTACAGCGGATAATGCTGAACAATAAATTTGTATTCCAGTATGGCCCGCTCGATCAGGGATGGTGGCCGGATGGCTTATACACCCCGCCAACCTACGAGGCTATGACGTATGATATTGACAAGTTGAAGGCGATGGGCTTTAACATGATACGCAAGCACATTAAGGTTGAGCCTGCCCGCTATTACACCTATTGCGATCAGCAGGGTATGTTGCTTTGGCAAGACATGCCAAGCGGCGACCTTGGCAACGGATGGGAAAACCGCCCCGGTGTAATTGACCATGGCACTGAACAAAAGCGCACGCCCGAATCTGAAGGTTATTACCGTAAGGAGTGGACAGCTATTATGGCTGCATTGCATAATTACCCAAGCATTGTTGTCTGGACACCGTTTAACGAGGCATGGGGCCAGTTTAAAACTGTGGAGATAACTGAATGGACCATGAAAAATGATCCGTCGCGACTGGTTAATAGTGCCAGCGGTGGTAACTTTTACACTACCGGGCACATGGTTGATCTGCACAATTACCCTGAACCTGCCATGCCAAGGCCGGATATTTTCGGAAAAACTACAGCAGTTGTATTGGGCGAATTTGGCGGCTTGGGCTTGCCTGTTGAGGGGCATAATTGGCAGGAGAAGAACTGGGGCTATCAAACCTTTAAGAACGGTGATGACATGTTTAAAAAATACGCCAGCTTTACCGACAGGCTGCAGGAACTGATCACCTTGGGCCTATCTGCAGCGGTATATACCCAAACAACAGATGTTGAAGGCGAGATTAACGGCTTTTTAACGTACGACAGGAAAGTGATAAAGATGCCGGTAGAAAAACTGCACCAGGAAAACGTTAAGTTATATAACCCTGCATTAGTAAAATAAAACCAACGTCATGAATCAACTTAGTAATATTAGTAAGCTGCTGTGTTTATCATTTGTGATTAGTGTTGCCGGCATAAAATTTTCTTCAGCACAGGCAATAAAGGCTACAGTGCTAAAGAAGATTGATAACAATGCGGTAAATGCAAACTATGTAAGCAATAAAGCGCCGCTGCAAAGGGCATATTTTGTAAAGCTGCCGGTTGGCAGTGTAAAGGCGGGTGGCTGGCTTAAAAAGATGCTCGAACTGCAGCGTGACGGCCTTACCGGTAACCTTGGTGAGATAAGCGTGTGGCTATCTAAAACCGACAACGCCTGGCTTAATAAAGAGGGAAAAGGCAAGTACGGCTGGGAGGAATTACCCTACTGGCTAAAAGGCTATGCAAACATTGGCTACATGCTGGGCGATAAAAAAATGATTGCCGAAGCCAAATTCTGGATTGACGCCGTGCTGAACAACCAGCGCGATAACGGCGATTTCGGCCCTGCTGTTGAGCGTAACGGCAACCGCGACCTTTGGACTAACATGCCAATGCTGTGGTGCCTGCAATCGTACTATGAGTATAGCAAGGATCCGCGTGTAATTCCGTTCATGACCAGGTATTTTAAGTACCAGCTAACTGTGCCGGATAGCAAGCTATTGAAAGATTACTGGGAAAATAGCCGTGGCGGCGATAATATCGCAAGTGTGTACTGGCTGTATAACCGCACCGGCGATAAATTTTTGCTTGACCTTGCCGCGAAGCTTGATAAGAACACGGCCAACTGGCGGCAGGCAAACAACCTGCCCAACTGGCATAACGTAAATATTGCGCAGTGTTTTAGAGAACCGGCTACGTTTTATTTGCAAAGCCATGATCCAAAAGATTTGGATGCTACATATAACGATTTTAAGCTGATCCGCAATATTTACGGACAGGTGCCGGGGGGTATGTTTGGGGCCGATGAGAACGCACGAAAAGGATATGACGATCCGCGCCAGGCAGTTGAAACCTGCGGCATGGTTGAGCAAATGACATCAGACCAAATGCTGCTGGGTATTACCGGCGATACCTTTTGGGCCGATAACTGCGATGATGTGGCGTTTAATACTTTCCCGGCTGCGTTTATGCCCGACTACCGCTCATTGCGTTATTTAACTGCACCAAACATGGTGTTGAGCGATGGCAAAAACCATAGCCCGGGAATTGATAACAACGGGCCATTCTTAATGATGAACCCCTTTAGCAGTCGCTGCTGCCAGCACAACCACGCCGCAGGTTGGGTTTACTATGCCGAGAACAGCTGGATGGCTACGCCCGACAACGGCCTGGTAGCCCAGCTATACACCGAGGGCAAGGTAAATGCAACAGTTGGCAATGGTGCAAAGGTAACCCTTACCGAAACCACAAAATATCCGTTCCAGGATCAGGTGAATTTTACTGTTAACACAGCTAAACCAGTTTCTTTTCCGCTTTACCTGCGTATCCCTGCATGGTGTAAAAATGCTGAAGTAAGTGTGAACGGTGCGCCGGTTAAACTTGCTGACGCAAGCGGCGATTACGTACGCCTGGCCAAAACCTGGAGAAACGGCGATAAAATTATGCTTCGTTTACCTATGCAGATCACGTTGCGCGAGTGGGCCAAAAACAAGAATAGTGTAAGTGTAAATTATGGCCCATTAACTTACTCTTTAAAGATAGACGAAAAATACGTTAAGGGCGACAGTAAGAAAACGGCCATGGGCGATTCGGGCTGGCAGGAAGGTGCCGATCAGCAAAAGTGGCCATCTTTTGAGATCCATCCAACATCAGCCTGGAACTATGGTTTGATACTGGACGATAAACAGCCAGAAAAATCGTTTAAGGTTGTGCAACGCGCCTGGCCTGCAGACAATAATCCTTTTACCAATGCCGGCACACCTATACAAATTGTAGCGCAGGGGAAAAAGATTGATAACTGGGTGATTGATCAATACGGCTTATGCAGCGTATTGCCGCAAAGCCCGGTTAAAACCAGTGAGCCCGTAACGCAATTAACGTTGGTACCAATGGGTGGCGCAAGGTTAAGGATATCGGCGTTCCCGGTGGTGCAATAGTCTACTCATTAATATTTGCATAAAGCAAAAGCCTTCAGATTATTTGATCTGAAGGCTTTTGTGTTGATAGGTTATTGTAAGGATTTATTGCGGCATCGGCGCCGCAGATGGCGGCGGCGAACTTACGCCCCATGCTTTGTTGGCTACCGGACCCATCACCAACTCGAGCACACCACCGTTCGCAATATCACTATGGCTAAACCAGGGCTTGTCCCAAACCTTGCCATTTAACTTTGCAGATTGGATATACTTATTTGTAAATGATGCCCCCGGTGCTTTAATTTCAAAGTATTTACCATTACCCATATTCATTTTTACGTATGGAAAACAAGGGCTGCCAATGTTATAGGTAGGCGAACCCGGTGTAACCGGATAAAAGCCCAACTGGCTAAATACTACAAAGGCCGTCATCCCGCCACCGTCTTCATCGCCGGGTACACCCATCAGGTCGTTACGGTACCATTGGTCAAGCAGCGAGCGGATACGTTTTTGCGTGCGCCATGGGGCTCCGGCATAGTTATATAAATAGGGTATGTGAAAGCTGGGCTCATTAGCCATTGAAAACATGCCAACATTGCCCGTATGGTCTGGCAGGATGTTGTAAAAACTCCAGCGCGCCATAGGGTAGGGCTCGTTAAACATATTCTCGAGTGCATCAACAAATTTTTTATTACCGCCTACCAAAGCAACCAGGTCGCCTATGTTGTGCTGTACATCCCATCGGTATATGTATCCGTTGTTTTCGTCGTAGTAATCCCTTGCGCCCGGCCCGCCAGATGTACGATAGTCCAAAGGTTCAATAAATTTGCCATCCTTATCTTTCGGGTGGAAAAATCCTGTTTTGGGGTTAAACACATTGCGATAATTGTATGATGCCTTCAGGTAATGTTTTGCCTCATCAGCCTTGCCCAAATTTTGCGCAATTTGCGACAGGCACCATTCATCAAATGATGTACCGAGTGTAACGGCAATTGGCTGCCGCTTTTCCCATTTGCTAACGTTGGCCACGGTTTCTTCTTCGCCCGGTTTAAGTGCAGGGAAGTAGCCATTCTTTTTATAAAATTCATCAAGCTCGCCTGCCGGTACAGCGTGCGACCATGGGATAAGTGATTTGTCTTCTATAGCGCCCTTGCTTACCTCATAAGCTTTAGCCAGGTCAAAACCTCGTAAACCTTTGTTCCAGGCATCGGCAATACTAGCAATGCCGTGGTTGGAGTTCATGCCACGTTCGTCGCCAGCCACACCCGGAAAGGTGGGTAACCAGTTTTGGCCGGTTTGCTGTGCCGCCAATATGTATGATCGTAGTATGTCATTCTCAGCATCTTTATTAATCAGTATGCGCAGCGGGTGCGCAGCACGGTATGTATCCCAAAGCCAATCATCTGTATAAAATGGGTGGCCTTCATCGCTATGCACCTTCCCGTCGGACGCGCTGAAATATCGGCCGTCTTCACTGATATTTACTTGGCGCTCATAAGTGCGGTAAAGCGATGTGTAGAATACAGTTGTTTCCTTATCAGACGCGCCCGACACTGCAATTTTACCAAGCGCATTGTTCCATATGGCACGCCCAACAGCTGCAACGGCATTTACATCAAAGCCTTTTATTTCGCGCTCCAGGTTTTTCTTAGCCTGTTCTATGCTGATGAATGATACGCCATAGCGCATGCCGATACTTTTTGTCGATGCCGGATATTGCAACGCAATGGCAGCCTTTGGCTCGGCATTCCAGGTAACGCCGCCAGCCGCAGGTACGCCTACCTTAACCGGCGTAGCATCTGTAATTGCATAAAGGTAAACGGTAGTTTTGTTGCCTAAATCTTTGGAACCACTGATTACGTTGCCATTGGCCGTGATCTTTCCGCGCCTGCAATTAAAAACCAGGTAAGGGGTACCGGCTTTATCAAACGTTATTTTATAAACCGCGCTTTGGTACGATGGGGCATAATCTGCACCTATATTTAACTCATCAAGATATACCTTGTAACGGTACGGTGTAACTTGCTCCTGGTCGTAGCTCAAATTCATTTGGGGCGATATGCCGCTTTCGGCACCTTGGTAAGGATAAAAGTTAAAGCTGGATTCGGCCCGGTGTTGTGTAACTATCAGTGGCAGGCCGCCAATATAGTTGGTGGTGTAATCATGCCTTACCGGGAAAACACGCATCATGCTGTTTGGCAGGTGCGTTGTAGGATAGGTGGGCACAAGCATATGGCTTATGTTACCAATGTTTGGGTTAACGTAATCGACAGGTGTTTTTGCCACAGGCTTTTTTGGGCCGTCAATAGCGCTTGCAGTACCGAAGGTGCCGATCATAGCTATGGCAGATACCAGTAGTTTAGCTTTTATCATGAATTAGTTTGTTAGATGCAAGCCAAATATATCGAGATTAACGAGCAGTTTAATTATTCATTAAATATTAAATCAGGACGTACCATGGCGGTGATATGGGCTGGGCACAAAAAAAGCCCGCCGTGTTTAACGCCGGGCTCAATGCCTTATGTTAGTCAATTATTTGATCCTTTTGGCATCAATAACACCGCCCTGAAATACTCGGCAGGTAATTACTTCGTTTTTATTGTTTTTAATAAACTCCAGTTCAACAGGAATATTTTTCAGGAAAAATTTGTTCTGCGCTTCAGCAAATAATCCGATCTTGTCTTGCCCGGTTCCCTGTGCAAAAAGTTTGTTGCCTTCGCGTGTTACCGTTAAAATAAAGCCCGGCTTCATTTCATACTCGCCCACATAAGTTTGCAAAACAGCTGCATCTACGGCTACCTCTGTATATACCTTTGAGCGATTAAGCCCCTTGAAACCATAAACCTTACCAACACTGTTTACAATTTCGCCAATGATGCCGGCATTATCAGAATTGATCATAACTACAACACCATTACCTCCCTGCAGGCTGCCGTAATATTGGCATTTGAAGCCCTCGTTGCCGCCGCTATGCTGAAAATAAACACCGTCGGCAAGGCTGTCAATAAATACGCCCAGTGCGCCGCCGGTTAAATAGGGGGTAAGCCTCAATTTTGTTGTTTGCTGGTTAAGTACCCTGGCCGATTTGCCCTCATACGCCAGCTGCGTTTCAATAATGTATTTAGACAGGTCGGTTGGGTTGGTCCACAAACCGGCAGCGCCTTGTTCCGGGTAAATGTGATATTTGCCCTTAACTTCACTACCATCGGCGCTGTACGCTGTAGCAAGTAAGGCAGCCCTGTTTTTGGCTGGCTGCTGGGTAAAACTGCTGTTATCCATGCCCATTGGTTTCAGTACGTTTTTATACATGTATGTATCATACGGTTGCCCGGTAATATCGGTTAGTATCAATTGCGAAACTGTAACACCGCCGCCCGAGTAATCGAACTTGGCACCGGGCGCCGTTAATGATCTTATACGTTCAGAATTGGCCGGTTTTGTACCATTCAATACCTGTACAATAGTGGGCAAACTGTCGGTAACGCTATAGCCACCAAACCCATGCACGCTTATGCCGCCGGTATGGCTTAGCAGGTGTTTGATATTGATGATATTCCCCTTAGATACAGAGTCATAAGGGTATTTCCAGCTTTTAAGGTAATAGTTGATGTCTTTATCCGGGTCGATCTTTCCTTCCTGAACCAACTTTAATACGCCAACAGCATTTAATGATTTACTTACCGAAGCTGCCTGGAAAAGCGTTTTTTCGGTCACCGGGATTTTTGCGGCGACATCTGCCCATCCGTAACCTTTAGCCCACGCCAATTTGTAATTGCGAATTACGGCAACCGTAACACCCGGCACCTTGTAAAAGGCCATACGTTCCTGAATTGTCCATGGCTTTTGATCGGTTGTGCGCACCGAGCCGGCGAGGTTGCTTTCTACCAGATTAATTTGCCGCTTAAGGGTGTCGCTGCTTTGTACAGAGGATTGGGCAACAGAGATGATATGCCCAAATAGGAAAGTTGTAACTATTATAAAAATTCGTTTCTTTATCATGTCATAAATTATTCGGTACGTAAACTTTTAACCGGATTAGCCAGTGCGGCCCTTACACTTTGAAAGCTAATAGTTGCTAATGCAATTACAAGCACGGTTAATACAGGCAATGCAAGTAGCCAGGCGTTAATTTCTATCCTGAAATGGTAGCTTTGAAGCCAACCATTGCAAACCCAGTAGGCTACCGGCAAACCAATTGTACTTGCTAAAGCTACAAGCATAACAAGGTCTTTGGTTATCAACGTCAAAATATCTGCTACCGAAGCGCCTAAGACTTTGCGCACACCAATTTCTTTAATACGCTGGTTAATTGTGATAATTGTAAGCCCAAATAGACCAAGGCAAGCCACAAGTACGGCGAAGCCAGAGAACAGGCCAAACACCTGCCCAAAATGTTGCTCAGTTTTATATTGCTGATTAAAATATTCGTCAAGAAAAAAGTAATCAAATGCAGCATTTGCAAAGGTGCGTTTATATGCTTGCTCGACCTGCAAAATGGCTGCGTGCATATCGGCAGTGTTTATCTTGATTTCGTAATGGGTAATACTCGAGGGGTCAATCTCCCTGAAAACAATGGGCGTAAAAGCATCCTTTAACGATGTTTGATGAAAATTTTTCATTACACCTACAATCTCATTTTCAAATACGCGCCCACGGCCATTTTTTGTATTGATGATTTTGCCAATGGCATCCTGTGGGCTTTTAAATCCTAATGACGTTACGGCAGCCTCGTTCAGGATCATTGGTTGTCGCCTGGCCATTGGGTCGAACTTAAAACTACTACCCGCTAACATTTTTACCTTAAACTGCTTAACAAACGTGCTTCCTATTTCAAGGGTAGGCAGCCTTACGCCATTGCCTTTTGCACCTCCTGATGAGTTGATGTATGACATTACGTAGTCAATATCCTGCCCGGGTATTGCCGAGGATGCTGTTGCACTTTGTACCCGAGGACTGCGCATTACTTCGGTACGAAAAGCGCTGTCGTTTAGGGCATAGCTACGGGCATCGTCATCATTGGCTCTTACCACCTGCGGCGCAAGCACAACAAGCGTTTGTTTCATGTCCATCCCATTGGTGGACCTTTTCATGAAATTAACCTGCCTGTATACTACAAGCGTACCTATCATAACTATAATAGTAGCAGCAAACTGAAATACGGTTAAGGATTTTCGTAGCATAAGGCCGCTTGCGCTGCTTGCAAATTTGCCTTTTAGCACGTGCACAGGTTTGTAGTTAGCCAGTACCAGCGCCGGGTATATGGCCGACAATATGATGCCCGCAAACACTATCAATAAAAATCCAGGTAACAAAACGGGATCTTTATAAAGTGTAAATTGCATTTGTTCACCACATAAGTTACTAAACAATGGCATAACCAGTATCACGGCAACTATCGAAAGTATTACGCTGAAAAAACTAACCAATGCAGATTCAAATAAGAACTGTGTTATTAATTGTGATTTTTGCGAGCCTAACACTTTTCTAACACCTACTTCGCGTGCCCGTTCAACTACTTTGGCGGTAGATAAATTGATATAATTGACGTAGGCAATTATCAATATTAATGCAGCTACTAAGCCGAGGTACCAAACCATTTTGCCGTTACCTGGTGTACTGATATCTTGCCCGAAGCCCGAGTATAAATGAATATCGCGCAAAGGTTGTAATGCAAGATTGACTTTTGAAAGATCTGTTTTGCCAAGTGTAAAACTTGCGTTATTAGCACTATTGCCCGCTATTTTGTGTATAAAGCCGTTGAGCTTCGCCTCAAATATTTGCTGGTTTGTACCGGGTGTCAATTGCAGGTAGGTATAAAAATCCGGGTATACCCAATCGCCGGCGTTGTTAGGAGCAGACAGTAACATGTCAAACTGCAGGTGTGAGTTAACAGAAACATTTTTGCAAATCCCCGTGACGGTTGCAGTAATATTAGTGCCCGATATTTGCTGCTGAACTTGTAGCGTCTTTCCGATTGGTTGTTGCCCATTAAAATATTTAGTAGCCATAGCCTGGCTTATGACTACCGTGTTGGGTGCATCAAGTGCAGCGGTTGTCCCTTCTATCAAAGGGAAAGAAAACATTTTCAAAAATGAAGCGTCAACCAGGTATAGCCTCTTCTCATTAAAAACTAATGACGATTTGGAGCTGGCGATGCTTACCTGGCCTTCCAGTTTAGATATCCTGGCCATTTGCAAAACCTCAGGCAACTCCGATTTGATGGCCGGCCCTACCGCAGCAAATGTTTTGGGCGAATTTTCAATAATGTTACCTTCCTTAATGGTTTGCTGTTTTACCCTATATATGTTTGCCCCGTTTTGGTGCATGTCATCAAAACTTAGTTCAAAGCTGATGTATTGCACTATCAGCAGGCAGGAAATCATACCTATAGCCAAGCCGAATATATTTATTGCAGAGAAAACTTTTTGGCGAACAAGAACGCGCCACGCCATTTTTAAATAGTTGCCCAACATGTATTAAAAGGTTATAGTTTGCTTATTCGCTCCTGAAATTATAGCAGGGTTTACAGTTGTGGATTTACGCCGTGGCCACTTACATCGTATGCTGTTATCAGTATATCGTCAAGTAGGAAATTTTTAATCATGGCAATCACTTTAAAGGTGTAATTTATAGATGCAGCTTAGATAGCCACTAATTTACATTAAAGCCGTGCCATTTTTTTAAATTATTTATAATCAAGCAATTATAATGATTTAATATCTGCAAAACGTTCGGATTCGGACGGTGGGTGTACGATTGCAGAAAGAGAAGAAGGGGTAATTCGAATATTATTTTTCGGTTTGTTCGAGCATCATATCCAGCAGGCCCTGAAAAATCGATTCCATGTTGGGTGCTGTTAATAAGTCAAGCAGTATTGCTTCGTCGATAAACACGCGGCCTTCTTTCTTATTCCTAAGACCGGAGATCTTAAGTGTCGGCCGACCTGTTTCAGCGTTAAGTCCGTGAGGTACAATACTTACATTGGCAAAGTGGGGTTCCAGGAAAAGTCGAAGTAATTGTACCGCGGTCAAGTCGTTTTGCATAGTCCAAATATTGCAAAATTTCTGAGAAAACCTTGAGTAAGGTACTTAAATGATGATTTGTAGTGATAACCTCCGACTAAGCTTTTCAACGAGTTAGCCAAGCGGCAAGTGCTTCGACAGGCTTAACATGACACTTTGTGTTGCGTCAGTATAAGCCTGTCGAAGACTTATTAAATGGAGCCTGTTTTATTTAAGCTCTTTTATCTTAACACTTCTAAAGTTTACCTCGTGGCCATGATCCTGCAGCAATATGTGGCCTTCTTTCGCTTCGCCAAAGTCTTTCCATACCTTGTATTTGCTTTGTGCAACAAGCTCGCGGTAAGCGGCCGATCCACGGTCGTACTCCAGTACTTTTATGCCATTTAAATAATGTTCCACATGATTATTCGGATATACCACTACCCGGCCCGTATTCCACTGGCCTATGGGGTGCACAAAGCGGGGTTGCTTTTTCGCTGTTATTAAATCGTATAAAGATGCCAACGTGCGGTTGCCATCACGGCCAAGTTTGGCATCGGGGTGTACTGCATCATCCAATACCTGGTACTCAAGACCAATGGCCGAGCCTACGGTTTTCTCGTACAGGGTTACAAAATATTTAACGCCGCTGTTGGCTCCTGTTGTCATCCTGAACTCGAACGACAGGTCGAACGCTGCGAATTGTTTGTCGGTTATAATATCGCCGCCATTAGTAGCTTCGCCGCCGGTTGATGGTAGCACGCTTATCATGCCATCGCCAATTTTCCAACCCTTTGCAGGGAAACTGTTGCTGTTGGCACTGCGCCAGCCGGCCGACGATCTACCATCAAACAATAAATTCCACCTGTCCTGCTTTTCGTAGGCCGATAAGTTGTTGGGCTGCAGGTTTACTACGTATACATCTTTACTAAAGGCCTCGGGCTTAAGGTTAGTTGTTTTAATGCGGATGTTTTTAAAATATACCTTTTTGCCGGCCTGCGTTGCATTTTCAATAGCGTGCACCTGCAAGCCAATAAAGCCCTTTATATCAACCGTGTCAACTACCATTGCAGTAGCTACGCCATTTATCCACGTTTTGGTGGTGTTACCTATACATTCAATTTTGATGTGATTGAAGGCACTATTTTTCCAGGCAGATTTTGCTTTGCCGTTTAGCTCCATAGGGTAAAGCCAGTCGCGGCGGCCCTCGTCATAAATGCCGCCGGTCCATTGCCTGTCGCTCGGGTCAATTTCGCATTGGCGACCATAAACAAGGCCTTTGCCATCCTTACCTGCAGGGTTGTAATGACTTCTTAACTGTATGCCCGAGTTGGTTAAGGTACTTTCGGTTTTGGCATCAAGCTCCAAAATAAAATCGCCGTACTCTTTTTCGGTTACTAAAAAGGTATTACCACTGTTCAATACGGCTGTGCCGGTTATGCCGCCGTTTTCCACTTTATAGTCGGCCTTGCCCGCAAGCACTTTCCAGCCTTTAAGATCTTTGCCGTTAAATAAGTTGGTATAGCCGTTTTGAGCCTGTGAGGTTTGTACACCTGCAGCAATACTTGCAGCCAATAAAATCGTCTTTAGGTTTTTCATAGTATTTGGTAGATGGTTGACGTTAAACTTTCAAATCCCAGCCCTGGGCATACTCACGGCCCCATAGTTTGGCAGCTTCTTTATCGTTAAGGATATGTCCGTTCTTCGGATCGAGGTTCAGCACGCGGCCAACGCGCTGCGCTACATTACCCAGTTGCGGTATCACGGTTGATTTATGCCCGCTAATGATATCTTGTGTTAATTTCTCTTCGCCGCGTATGGCATTGATAAAGTTTTGCAGGTGCACCCTGTCAAGCATTTCGGTAGGGCTTACTTTATTGGTAGGGTCAACCTTGGTGTCGTCTTTAATTTCCTTTACAAGTTTGTTATCAAGGTCATAAACGGTATAGCTGTTGCCCCCGCCGTAGTAAATAGTTCCCTTGTCGCCGTAGAATACAACGCCACGGCCAACGCCTTCACTATTAAACCCATTGCAGCTGCGCCCTTCCCATGATATAGCCGTGTTGTTAGGGAAGTTAACCATAATGGTTTGTGTATCCGGCGTTTCCCAGTCATCCTTGTATGCAAAGCGCCCTCCCGATGATGTTATCTTTTCAGGATAATCAACGCCCAGTCCCCAACGCATTACATCAATTTCATGTGTACCGTTGTTGAGCGCCTCGCCGGTGCCCCAGTTCCAGTTCCAATGCCAGTTATAGTGTATCAGGTTGTCTTTGTAAGGTCTGCGCGGGGCATAACCCTGCCAAAGTTCATAATCTAAATTAGCGGGCACAGGTACCACTTTGCCAACGCCTATAGGTTTACGATTATTAGCATACCAGCCCCTTGCAAAATATGCACGACCGATAACACCCTGGTGCAACTCTTCGACCATTTTTTGCACATTGGTAAACGAGCGGCGCTGGCTGCCCATTTGCACCAGTCGTTTATATTTTGCTGCTGCCTCGATAGCCATTTCGCCTTCGCGCGGGTTGTGGCTGCATGGCTTTTCAACGTAAACATGTTTACCAGCCTGGCAGGCCAGGATGGTGGCCGGCGCATGCCAATGATCGGGCGCGGCAATTACCAGCGCGTCAAGATCTTTCTTTTCAAGCAATTTCCTGATATCCTTAATACCAACGGGACGTTTGCCCGTGGCTTTTTCAATACCCGCTATGCATCGCTCCATCGCATTGCTGTCTACATCGCATATATAGCCTATCTCAACGTCCTGCAAGCCGGCAAACTTGTGTGCCAGGAAATCGCCACGGCCATTTACGCCCATTACGCCTAAAACAATTTTTTTGTTAGGTGCGCCGGTAAATATTCCGGCTGATGCCTGTAAAGATGAGCCTACTAAAAACGTAGTACCGGCAATAGCAGTATTTGTTAAAAAACTACGGCGATGCATAATATTAATATTAGGTAAATGATTGATGTATAATTGGTACGGCTAATTTAATATTTAAAAGGTATTAACTGTAACATTAAGTTTTTTTGCTTGTCTTAGATCCGGATAAATCCTATAATTTTAGGTTTTACTACGTATTAACCCCAACTATTAACAATATGAAAACTTTGTACGCCGCATTGTTAGCCGGCAGTATCAGTGCTTTTGCCTTAAACAGTGCACGGGCGCAAACAGAGGCACCGGCGGAAAGCGCCGCATTTAAAATTTACCGCGAGACCCCGACAAAAATAAACGACCTGGTGCACACCAAGTTGGATGTGCGTTTCGATTACAAAAAACGTTATCTGTATGGGAAAGAGTGGGTTACTTTGAAACCTCACTTTTACCCAACCGACAGCCTTAGGCTTGATGCAAAAGGCATGGACTTAAAAAGCATTGCCATTGTAAAAAATGGAAAAAATATACCGCTTAAATTTACGTACGATAGCTTAACGGTTAACATAAAGCTTGATAAAACATACACCAATGCCGAAAGCTATACCGTTTACATCGACTATACATCTAAACCAAACGAGTTAAAATCAAAAGGAAGCATGGCCATCAGCGATGCTAAAGGTCTTTACTTTATTAACCCGGACGGTATCGAGAAAGATAAGCCAACGCAAATATGGACCCAGGGCGAAACCGAAGGATCATCTGCATGGTTCCCTACAATTGATAAGCCCAACCAAAAAACTACAGACGAAATTAGCATGACCGTGCCTAATAAGTATGTAACGCTATCTAACGGAAGGTTAGCTTCGCAAAAGGTTAATGCTGATGGTACCCGTACCGATACCTGGAAAATGGAATTGCCGCATTCGCCATATCTGTTTATGATGGCAGTTGGCGATTTTAAGATTACCAAAGATGCCTGGAGAGGCAAGGAAGTAAGCTATTACCTGGAGCCTAAATATGCACCTTACGCTAAAGATATCTTCGGCTTTACGCCCGAGGCGATGGAGTTTTACTCAAAAACTTTAGGTGTTGATTACCCGTGGAACAAATACTCACAAATTGTTGTGCGCGACTATGTAAGTGGTGCAATGGAGAATACGAGTGCAACTCTGCATGGCGACTATGTGCAAGCTACTAAGCGCGAATTGTTGGATACCTATTACGGGCAGGGGCCAAGCACCATTGTGCACGAGCTTTTCCACCAATGGTTTGGCGATTATGTGACTGCCGAAAGCTGGAGCAACTTAACAGTAAACGAGTCATTCGCCGATTTTAGCGAAACCCTTTGGGCCGAGTATAAATATGGTAAAGATGCCGGCGATGCGCATATTTATGAGGATATGGTTAACTACCTGAGCCAGCCGGATGCCAAAACCAAAAATCTTGTTCGTTTCCACTATAATGATAAGGAGGATGTGTTTGATGTGGTTACCTACCAAAAAGGTGGTCGTATTTTATACATGCTGCGTAACTATCTTGGCAATGCTGCATTTTATAAGGGCTTAAACATCTACCTAAAATCAAACGCTTTCAAAAACGGCGAAGCGCAGCAATTGCGTTTAGCTTTGGAGGAAGCCAGCGGCCGCGACCTTAACTGGTTCTTTAACCAATGGTACTATGGCGCAGGCCATCCGGTATTAAACATCAGCTATAAATATGATGATGCTACCAAAACGCAAACCGTTTACCTGGCCCAAAACCAGGATGGCAATGCCTTTATCCTGCCAATGGCCGTTGATATTTACGCGGGCGGTAAGAAAACACGCTATAACGTTTGGATGCGCAGCAAAGCTGATACATTAACATTTAAAGTTGCATCGAAGCCAGACTTAGTTAACGTTGACGGCGATAAGGTTATCCTTACGCAAAAAACAGATGCCAAAACTTTAGAGGAGTACGTATTTCAATACTTTAATGCCCCGCTATTTTTGGACAGGTTTGAAGCCATTACAGCCGCCGGTAAAAAGCAAACCGACAAAGGTGCGCGTAGCGTAATCATTGCTGCGATGAAAGATAAATACTACGAGCTGCGTATAAAAGCCATTAAAGCTGCCGATTTAACAAATGATGATGTACGAAACGCTGCCCAGCCTATACTGGTAAATCTGGCTCAAATAGATGAAAATACACTTGTAAAAGCGGCAGCTCTTACAGCTTTAGGCAAGCTTAAAGCTGCCGGCAACATGAACTTGTTCAAGCAATCATTAAACAGCCAATCATACGCCGTGCAGGGCGCTGCTTTAACAGCAATTAGTTTGTTAAACCCTGCCGAGGCTATGCCATTGGCTAAACAATACGAGAAAGACAGCCAAGGCGCTTTAAAGCAAGCTGTTTTAAATACTTACGCAACCAGTGGCAGCGATGAGCAGTGGAACTATGTTTACGATGCCTTTAAAAATGGGCAGCCGCAAACACAGGTTAACATTATGCGCAAGTTTGCAGATTTTACTGCCCGTGTGCAAAACCCTGCTTATGCACAAGCCGGCATTAAAGCCATTGCTGATTTTGGTGCCAAGTACAAAAAATACGGTGTTGGCCCGCAAGTGGTAACCCTGCTAACAAATATTAAAGCCGAGCGTACAAAGCTAAATGATGCCGCATCAGCAACTGCTGCTGACAAAGGTATTGCCGATGTAAATGCAGCGGAATAAGCCTACACCCTAACCTTAATACACGCTAAAAGCCGCCCCTTAACAGGAGCGGCTTTTGTATTTAACACTTTTTAACCCTATTTAACACGTTATTGGTTAAATGATTAGCTAACTTTACACAACTAAACGGTCACGCTCATGAAGAAGGCATTATTCTTTCTAACGTTATTGGCGGCAGGTAGCGCTGCCTCTGCTCAAATTAAACCGGTAAAACCGCTTGATGGGTTGTTTAATCCAAAATTTGATCTTAAAAAGGATAGCAGCTGGCGTACGCTTTCCAAAATAAATGATTTGGTAAAGCCTAATCCGTTCCCGGCTTTGGCCAACCGTGGTGACATCACAAGAATATCGCCTAACAACGCTCCATTAATAGTGGCCGTTGACGGTTACAAGATGCCCGTACAGGTAACAGAAGATAACGCTAACACTCCTGTAAAGAAAATAGATGGTTTTTCGAAAATGCCGATAGTGGGTACCAATATGGGGGCGCCTAAAAAGATTGCCAAGGTAACTCCTTAATACCTGCTTAAAAATCTTTATTTAATAGCTTTTCAAGTTCGGCAAAACTAAGGTCCATTTTAATGCGGCCTTGTTTGGCGTACGATATTTCGCCGGTTTCTTCTGATACAATTATAGCCGTGGCATCATTAGCCTCGGTAACGCCAATACCTGCGCGGTGCCGTAACCCGTATTGAGCAGGCAGGTCAGATTTTTCGGTAACTGGCAATATACAGCTCGCAGATTTTATCTTGTTTTCAGATATCACGACAGCGCCATCGTGCAGGGGGCTGTTTTTTTGAAAAATGCTTTCCAGCATACGCTTGGATATCTTGGCATCTAATACTTCGCAGCTGTTCTGGTAAAATTGTTCGTCGTAATATTTGGTAAAAACAATAAGGGCACCCGTGCGGCTCTGTTTCATGGTTTTGCAGGCATCAATAATTGGTTTGATGCGTGCATAGTTGTTTTTTTCAGCATCATCTTTGCCAAAAAAATATTTCCACCATGCCTTATTGCGTTGTAGCGAAGCGTTTTTACCTACCAATAACAGGAAACGCCTTACTTCCTGCTGAAAAACGATGATAACTGCTATGATGCCAACCTCGGCAAATTTGCCAAGTATGCCGGCAAGCAAACGCATTTCGAGCGCATTCACCACCCTATACAATAAGTATATGGTTATGAGGCCTATGAAAATATTGGCTGCGATGGTACCCCTGATCAGGTTGTACAACTGATAGATTATAAATGCAACTATCAGTACATCCAGTATATCAAATACCCCGAATTTAAGAAAACTTAGGTCGAAGGAATGCATTGCACGAAGTTAACAAGTTTAAGTTAACATAACCAGGCTAAGGGCATTATGACAGGAGATTATTTGTCGCGCTCGGTGGTGTAGCGCACCAGTTGCTCCAGCCCGGTGCGGGCCTCACTTGGTGGGAAGGTATTTAAAATAGCAAAGGCATCCTCAGTAAAACGCTTCATCTGCGTGTCGGCATATTGCAGGCCGCCTTTCTCCTTCACGAAGCTAATGATCTGCGCTATTTTTTTAGAATCATCATTATGGTTTTTAACAAGATCAATCATCTTGCGTTTTTCGCTTTTATCAGCATTGTTAAGCGCATAGATCAGCGGTAGCGTAACCTTTTTTTCTTTAATGTCGATACCCAGCGGCTTGCCTACATCGTCGGTACCAAAATCAAACATATCATCCTTGATCTGGAATGCTATGCCTATCTTTTCACCGAACAGGCGCATTTTTTCGATCGTTTCGTCATCATCACCGGCAGAGGCCGCCCCGCAGGCACAACATGAAGCAATTAACGATGCCGTTTTTTGGCGGATAACATCGTAATAAACATCTTCGCTGATGTCCATACGGCGTACTTTTTCTACCTGCAATAGTTCGCCTTCGCTCATTTGTTTAACAGCTTCAGATACTATTTTAAGCAATTTAAAATCGCCGTTATCTATAGACAGCAACAATCCTTTTGATAGCAGGTAATCGCCCACCAAAACGGCAATCTTATTTTTCCATAAAGCATTGATAGAAAAAAAACCACGACGCTGGTAAGAGTTGTCAACAACATCGTCGTGTACCAAAGTAGCAGTGTGCAGCAATTCTACAAGGGCTGCACCACGGTAAGTAGCCTCGTTGATACCACCTGCAAGTTTAGCTGCAAAAAACACGAACATAGGGCGTATTTGCTTACCCTTGCGCTTTACAATATAGTGGGTAATACGATCCAGCAGCGGCACCGAGCTACGCATGGAAGCTTTAAACTTCTCCTCAAAAACATCAATTTCTGACGCAATGGGTTTCTTAATCTCGTTGATGTTCAGCATTACAGTAACCGGCAATCCGCAGCAAACGTAAGGTAAAAAAAATAGATGCGCAAACATCAATAATTTTATATACCGGTTAAACCTTTGCCCGTAAATATGCTCTATATAATAGTAGTTTAAAATAAGTACATAAGTTTAGTTTTTGTGAGTTAAAGTTTTCGTTTTGAGGCGGGGCCGGGTTTAAAATCCGGCCCCGTTTTTTTATTGGCGGTATTTGCTACATTTGCACTCCCCTTGAAAAGGCCCCGGAGAGGTGTCTGAGTGGTCGAAAGAGCACGCCTGGAAAGTGTGTATGCGCCAAAAGTGCATCGAGGGTTCGAATCCCTCCCTCTCCGCTGAAAATGAATATCAAAAAAATTAAAAGCTCGTATTTCGCATGAAAACGGGCTTTTAATTTTTAGCTGTCTATGCTAAAATAAAGGACAAACCCTTCACCATTAAATCGTTTATAAAGGTATCAACCAGGTTAAGTATTTCATCTTGTCCGAAAACGACCATCTTGGCCGTGCAATAATAGATGCTTCTAAAGCTGCATACCTTGCTACTGTGTAAATCTGCACAGGTTTTATCCAACTTTTACCTGGATGGGGTTGCAGAACGCGTTAGATACACATATCGAGGTACAACATCCGCTTAGCTTATTTTTCATTGCTTATAATCCGTTTTTTGCATGAAATTATCACTATGAAAAAATACATATTATTTTTAGTTGCAATTACTTGTGTATTGTCGGCATGCAAAAAAGAGAGCGCTTCTCCGGACGCGATTTTACAATCAGAAGCTACCAACGCTCCACAAAGTTTGAGTGCCGTTGCTACGCCAGAGTTATATACAGTGCGGACAATAGCCGGCATCTTTAATGCAGAAAGCCAACCGCCTAATTTGGTAGATGGCCCCGGACCGAAAGCAAAATTCTGGAAACCGCATGGTATATCTGTAAGTGGCGATGGCAGCTTATATATTGCGGATTTCTTTAACAGCGCGATACGTAAAATATCCACTCAAAATATTGTATCCACAGTGCCTCTTTCGTATAATACGGACACAGGTGGGGGATTATTACCAGAAGCCGTTACTATTTCGCCAGGTGGCACACTGTATATCGTATCTACTGGTTATGGCATCAGAATTTACAATAAGGCAAAAGGCATAGATGTGTACAACAGGGTATCCAACAGTGACTCAAATTTGGATATGGAACAAGACAGCAAAGGTATAATGTGGTTTGTAGGCGGTAAAACTATAGGTAACATCACCGGAACAACTATCAAAAGGAATTTAGTTGACTTCACTTCCCTCCTTGCTTCTTATGAAACACTTAGAGGTATAGGTTTAGGTCCTAATGGTGTGAAATATGTAAGTACGGCTACGCAGTTGTTCAAAGTAAGCGCTCAGGGAACTATTACAAAGCTTTTTCCAAACGTGCCCTTTACTTTTATAAGCGGTATCTCAGTCACCAAAAACGGCGAGACGCTATATATTGTTGATGGTAATGCCGTTAAAAAAATAAAAGACGGTGTAATTACTACGGTATGTAAACCTTTAGGGGCGGCCGATGGCCGAGATGGTGTTGGCCTGAACGCTGACGTTGTAGCGGCTAACCTCGCGCTATCAAACAGTGAAACGGCGTTGTTTGTTACCGACATCAGGAACGTGATAAGGAAGGTCACAATCCAGTAGATAACCAACGCTAATGCACACTTGCTCTTAGCTAATTTGCATGTGTGCATTTAGTTTACTCTCGGTCGAATAACGGTTACGATTTGCATTGCTACCTTGGACATGTTACTTAAGTTGGTGTAGCAATAAAAATGATTATGAGAATAAGTACAGGTTTTTTTATTGTTACGCTGATGATAAATTGGAGAATAATGGCGGGTTGGATCAGCTAACTGACGTAATCAAATGAAGCGGGAAAATGTAGGCATTTAGAAATCACTCGCTCTCCACAGGCTTTGGTTTTTTTAGCTATTTATAACTTCAAGCAACATGCAAATTATAAACCATTAAATCGTTTATAATTTGTCTAATTATCAATACTTTGTATTTAAAACATTGTGGTGAATTTCTTCGTAATTGGTATATGTCATTACAAAAAGTGAGTGAAGCGCAATACGTATTACAAAGGGTTCAGCCGGCGCTTTTAGGTTTGATGGATGGGTCTGTTTCCACACTCGCCCCGCTATTTGCTGCGGCAGGGCTTACGCATCAGGCTCATAAAGCATTCTTTGTGGGCCTTGCTGCATCACTTGGTGCCGGGATAAGCATGGGATTGGCCGAAGCTTTGTCTGACGATGGAAAAGTTACCGGACGTGGTAGCCCCATATCCCGGGGTATTATCACCGGCGTTGCCACCGCCATAGGAGGGATGTTACACACCTTGCCTTTTTTGGTAGATAACATAACTATGGCTTTACATCTTGCCTACGGTGTTGTAGCTTTTGAATTGGTAGCTATTGCCATGATCAGGTATAAGTTCATGAAATCGCCTCTGTGATCGACAGTTCTACAAGTTATAGTTGGTGGTGGCATAGTTTTTTTCCTGGGGATTTAGTTAGGAAGCTTAGGCGTAGAGAGTTAAACGCACCGCATTATCTTGGGTTAAGAATATTTTGAATAAAAAAAGACCGGACTAATAAAGCCGGTCTTTTTTATAATCTCTATTCGTGAAGTTCGCTTAGCAGTACTGATCAAATGCGCCAATAAGGTTATCAGCAATCATTTGTGCAGGGCGGCCTTCAATTTGGTGGCGCTCTATCATGTGTACCAATTTACCATCTTTAAATAAAGCCATTGATGGCGATGACGGAGGGAAAGGCAACATCAGGTTGCGTGCAGCATCAACAGCATCGCGCTCCATACCCGCAAAAACAGTGATCATTTTGTCGGGATGTTTTTCGTTTTGTACTGCAACGCGGGCTGCAGGGCGTGCATTTGCAGCAGCGCAACCACAAACCGAATTTACAACTACAAACACAGTGCCTTCGCTTTTAATAGCTTGTTGTACGGCATCTGCAGTACGCATATCTTCAAAACCATTGTTGGTTAACTCTTCCCGCATTGGGGCAACTAAATATTCTGGATACATATGTGTTCTCTTAATTTATTTACAAAAATAATTAATCATTCATAAAAATTAACCCCGTTAAGAATATTACCAATTAATTGACGTTTCGGTTATAAATGACAGGGTTTGCAGGGAGCTTCAGTTTTAGTTATCTTGCATTCTGTTAGCATCAGCTAATTCCCTAAGTAATAAACTAATTGATTAAACTTAAAGCAGGATTTTTAGGTTATGGGTATTCTTTCCTCAAAAAATGAGGCCAGCCCACGGGTGGCTCAGGTAAAAGCGCGTTATTTTAACAGTATAAAAATGGTTGTTGCCGCGGTATTAATTACCGTGATGATTTTGATGACAGCCATCTTCAGGCTCAGTAATGATAATCTTAAGAAGAGCCAGGAGAACAGCAGGCTGCAATCGCAGATAGAATCATTACAAAGCCAGTTGGAAAAGGAAAGTTCAACCGCGCTTTTGGCGAATGCCGAAAAGGAAGGCAACAAAAGCAAAGCCGTACAGTACATTACCGATATACAGGCTAAGCTTAAAACCATTAATACCTACATGCGCAAACGAGGACTGCGCAACGTGGCTTTCAAAAAAATAAATGTTGAGAGCGACAAGCCGGTTAACGAAACCAAATTGTTTAACGACTTTAATAACTATCTGGATAGGTTGGTAAGCAATATTGCCTACATGCCTATGGGCTATCCAAAACTAAGCTCGTTTACATCATTTTTTGGCCATCGTGATAATCCGTTCAATTTTGGCGGTAATGAATTTCATCCCGGTATTGACTTTAAGGGGCACAAAGGCGACCCTGTTAAATGCACCGCCAGTGGAAGGGTAGTATTTGCCGGCCGTGCGGGAGGCTATGGTAATTGCGTAAAGATAAGACATGCCAATAATATCGAAACCTGGTATGGCCATCTATCCAAGATCAATGTTAAAGAAGGCCAGCGTGTAACCGTTGGAGACCAGGTTGGTAAAGTAGGCTCAACTGGTCGCTCAACAGGCCCGCATCTCCATTACGAAGTGCGCCGCAACGGGCAACCAGTAAACCCTAAGCAGTATTTGAGCTTGAATATGTAAGGGATAGTTATTAGTTGATTAAGAGATTAGTGATTAGTTCTTTAATCTTTTATCAGTATAAATTCTGCCCGCTCTTTTATTTAAGAGCGGGCTTTTTATTGCATTTATTCGGCCTCGGCAGATTGGCAACTATGTACTTACTCAATAGCTACAAATCTCCTTCCATAACAATAATTTCAGTTTCACAAAACTTTAGTATATTTTTGTAAAAAATTTTAAATAGATATGTCGACAGCAGAAACTGTGTACGTTAAAAATAAAGTAAAGGACCCATCGCTTGCCGCATGGGGTCGTAAAGAAATTGAACTTGCCGAGGCCGAAATGCCGGGCTTAATGGCACTGCGTGCCGAGTATGGCGCAAGCAAACCTTTGGCCGGTGCGCGTATTGCAGGCTGTTTGCACATGACTATCCAAACTGCCGTACTAATTGAAACCTTGATTGAGCTGGGTGCCGAAGTTACCTGGTCATCATGTAATATATTTTCAACTCAGGATCATGCTGCTGCTGCAATTGCTGCTGCAGGTATTTCTGTTTATGCCTGGAAAGGTATGAACGAGCAGGAGTTTGACTGGTGTATTGAGCAAACTTTGTTCTTTGGCGAAGACCGCCAGCCATTAAACATGATCCTTGATGATGGTGGCGATTTAACCAACATGGTATTCGATAAATACCCTGAACTGGCTGCCGGTATTAAAGGTTTATCTGAAGAAACTACCACCGGTGTACACCGTTTATATGAGCGCATGAAAGCCGGTACTTTATTGGTGCCTGCAATAAACATTAACGACTCGGTTACCAAATCAAAATTTGATAACAAATACGGTTGCCGCGAATCATTAGTTGACGCTATCCGTCGTGCTACTGATGTAATGATGGCCGGCAAAGTAGGTGTTGTTTGCGGTTATGGCGACGTAGGTAAAGGTTCTGCCGATTCATTACGCAATGCAGGTGTGCGTGTTATTGTAACCGAGATCGACCCTATCTGTGCTTTGCAGGCAGCAATGGAAGGTTATGAAGTTAAAAAGCTAAGCACAGCAATTGCCGAGGCTGATATTGTGGTTACCGCAACAGGTAACAAAAACATTGTGCGCGAGGAGCATTTCCGTGCCCTTAAAGACAAAGCTATTGTTTGTAACATCGGTCACTTCGATAACGAGATTGACATGGCCTGGTTAAACGGTGCTTATGGCGATCATAAAATTGAGATCAAACCACAGGTTGATAAATACACAATTGATGGTAAAGACGTGATTGTTTTGGCTGAAGGCCGTTTGGTTAACCTTGGTTGCGCTACCGGCCACCCAAGCTTTGTAATGAGTAACTCATTCACCAACCAAACTTTGGCGCAATTGGAGCTTTGGACAAATACCGACGCTTACGAAAACAAAGTATACACCTTGCCTAAACACCTTGACGAAAAAGTTGCCCGTTTACACCTTGCAAAAATTGGTGTCGAACTGGAAGTTTTAGACCAGGATCAGGCCGAGTACATTGGTGTAACTGTTGAAGGTCCATTTAAACCGGAATACTACAGGTACTAAGTAAAAATTCAAAAGTCAAAATTAAAAAAGGGATGTGGTTGAGGCCATGTCCCTTTTTTATTTAAGGAAATGGTCATGCCGAATTTATTTCGGCAGCGCATCAACATTACGATTTTTGCGTTTCCAATTCTTTCCCGTCAAAACAGCTGCTGCAACTAATATCAGCAGTAATATTATTTCTACATAAAACAAAATATCAGCAAGTTCACTAACCGGAGATACCGGAACTTTATCCGATTGCGCTTGGTTTGGCAACGGTGGTTGCACTGTCCATTTGCCACCGAGCATCGCGGTGACTTTAGTGACAGGTTGTATAGCTTGTATAGTAAAGAGATTAAGCAAAAATAATGATCCTAAAAGTACAAGATTTTGTAAGTGATTTTTAAAGTGCGCGTATGTGTTTCTAAATAAATAGATTATTGTAATGAATATTAACCCCGGCGTTAATATTAGCGGTAGCGATAACTCAATTACAAAATAGGTGTCATGTAAATTGATGTCTATAGTTTTTTTGCCGAAAACCGGAGACCCGGTTAATGCATTAAGCAGTAAAGCGGTTAATACAAATGAACTTATAACTATAATTGATTCGATGACCATGCGTTTAGGTTTCATAGTTTAAATATAGAAAAACGATACAAGGTCTCTTCATCAACTAAAATTTTAATTGTATCTTTCGCGGGTTGTAAACAAACCCTAAACTACAATGAAACTATTGAAAAAAGGCCTTGCTTTGGCCGCCTTGCTAATCTTGGGGGCTGTTAGCAGTTTTGCCCAGGCACCTGATCTTAAACTCCCAACAGATTATCTTACCAAAGAATTTCATGCCGGTCGCCGTGAGGCTTTGCGCAAACTGATGCCAGCCAATTCGGTAACTGTAATATTTGCATACCCGGAGCGCGTATTTTCGAACGATGTTAACTACGTGTATCATGCCAACCCGGATATGTATTACTTTTCGGGCTACAAGGAGGCTGATGCAATGTTGCTTGTGTTTAAAGAGCAGCAGGGGCAGGGCGATACCAGTTATAACGAATTGCTGTTTGTTCGCCCGCGCGACCCGCAGCGCGAATCGTGGACCGGCCGCCGTTTAGGCGTAGAAGGAGCAAAGGCACAGCTTGGTTTCAAACGAGCCTACAACAATGCCGATTTTGCCAAATTTCCAATAGATCTCAAAAAGTTTAAAACCATTATAACCGATGAGTTGCCTGCAGATATTGGTGGCGACGAAGGATTGGCCAAAATGGTAAATGCTTTTAAAGCCAAAGCTTCATTGCCGGAAGTCGATAAAGCCTTAATGAACAGTTTTAACGTGGTAAATAGGTATGCAACGCCGGCCAATCTCCCTCAAATTATCAATTACCTTAAAAGAAGCCTAAGCGCCGATGTTTATAATAACAACGCTATAATAAAAGAGCTTGCGGCCAAGCCGGATAGCGCATCGCTTGTTGCGGCAAAGGCTAAAATCAATGAGCAATACGGTGCTGCCAATATGTTTGCCGATTTTACTACGGCTTTGCGTGGCATTAAACAACCTGAAGAGGTGGCTTTGCTGCGTAAGTCGGTACAGTTATCGAGCATAGCCCACGCCGAAGTGATGCGTGCCATAAAACCAAACATGGGCGAAAAGGAGCTTGAAGGTATTTTGCTTTATGTGCATAAAAGGTATGGTGCCGAAGATGAGGGTTACCCGCCAATTGTTGGTGCAGGAGCTAATGGCTGTATTTTGCATTACGAAGAGAATAACCGCACAAGTATCGATAACCAGTTGGTACTGATGGATGTTGGATCCGAGTATCATGGTTACTCGGCAGATGTCACCCGTACTGTACCCGCAAACGGCAAATTTACCGAAGACCAAAAAGCCATATACCAGTTGGTTTATGATGCGCAGGAAGAGGTGTTTAAAATGTGTAAGCAAGGCGTACCATATGCATCGCTCGAGCAGAAAACTGGGGAAGTATTAGCTGCTGGTTTAATTAAATTGGGCATTATTAAAGACGCTAAAGAGTTGCGTAAATACTATACTCATGGCGTATCACATCACCTGGGGTTAGATGTTCACGACAAAGGCGCTTACGAAGGTGGCTTGCAGGAAAATATGGTGATAACCGTAGAGCCTGGTATTTACATACCGGCGGGCAGCCCGTGCGATAAAAAATGGTGGAACATTGGTGTGCGCATTGAAGATGATATTTTGATAGGTAAGGATAAGGGCACAAACCTATCTATAGATGCGCCAAGAAAATGGCAGGATGTGGAGAAAATGGCCGCCCAAAGCAGTATATTTGACGGTGCGAAATTCCCGCCGCTTAAATAGGATTATTTTATTATATCTAAGCCGTTCAGTTTACTGAGCGGCTTTTTTTGTCTGAACTCGAATTCGAAGAATTGATGAAATTGATAGAATAGTGAAATGTTTAAAAGTAAGGGTATTCCTGACGAAGCACTAATCTTAAAAAATGCTTTCTAAACCGACGTTGAAAACGCTACCTGCCGCTACCGTCTTCTTCCACGGTTTCTCTTAAATCATATAATAACCATTGCTTATTAGCTATTGACGAGGCTTTTGATTGTAATAGCTTTATAAAGTCATTTACACCCACAGGCTCGTTCCCGTTGCCATGTATCAGTACAATACTGCCCGCCTGTGGCTGCTGCCCTTTTGCCAGCCAGGCATCCGTACCAATAGGTATAAGGCCGAAGCCGGTTATCTTGTATACCAATTGCTGGTCTGATACAAGGCCAGGGAACCTGAAAAACACAGATGGCAGCAGGCCGTTGGCTAGCATTGTCTTTTCTGTTTCCAAAACTTCGTAATTAATATCTGTACCGGGCTCCAGTAAAAAGTTGGTTTTAAGGGGGCTGGTTTTGCTTACGCGATGGTTGTATGAATGGTTTACCCAGGTTATATAAATCTCATGGTTGGCTTGTAACTGTTTTAACCAGGCAATATCCGGCTGATGATGCTTCATCCACAAACCACTTACCGAAAGTGCTATGGGTACAGGGCTTTCAACAGATTTAAAGCCGTTAATAATATCTGTGAAAATGCGCCTGTCGAGCGGGCGGTGCGAAGGGCAAAGGTCGGCGGTTAATGTGATACCCGTTTCCTTTGGCATGCCACGTTCAATGCCTGCATCCTGGATGGTAACAGACTTGCTTTCCGCTTTGGCTAAGACTTTAATATATGGCGGACTTGAAAAATATTTACGCGCCTGTAGGTAACTCATAGGCGTTATTTTGTAAAACCCATCGTCGGCTATTTTGGTGTCGAGCGTTTGTGGGTTTACAAGCAAAAAATACCTGCGACCGGCGTTTTCGAAACGGCGCAACACCATCCAGTCCTGCGGCGCTTTTTCGGCATGGCCGTAAAATGGTTCGTAGCTTGTAATGCCGGTAAAATTGGCCTGTGCAATGCTTGTAAACGGAACCATTATTAAAATAGCTAAAGCGGCAAAAAGGTTGTAAGCAGGTTTCATGATTGTAATAATGATACTAAATGCTTTACAGCTAAAAAAGTTTAAAACCCAATACGTACAAAATTCATTTAATTGTTATTAATGTATTATTGATATTTGCTGCACATCTGTAAAATACTATGGCCCGTTTATCTGTCAATGTAAATAAAATAGCTACCCTGCGAAATTCGCGCGGTGGCAACAATCCTGATCTGATACAAGTTGCTAAAGATTGTGAACGCTTTGGTGCGCGGGGCATAACTGTACACCCAAGGCCTGATGAAAGGCATATACGTTATCAGGATGTTTACGACCTGAAGAAGATTGTAACAACCGAATTTAATATAGAAGGTAATTGCCAGGAGCAAAAATTTGTTGATTTGGTATTGGCTGTGAAGCCCGAGCAGGTTACCCTTGTGCCCGATGCTTTAGGGCAAATAACATCAAACCATGGCTGGGATACCATAACCCATCAGCAGTATTTAAAAGATACTATTAAGATATTTGCCGACGCAGGTATCCGCGTATCCATATTTGTGGATCCAGTGGTTGAGATAGTTGAGGCCGCAGCTACTACAGGCACACACCGTATTGAGTTGTATACCGAAGCCTATGCACATGGCTATGCTGCAAACCGCGAAGAGGCCATTGCACCGTATGTAAAAGCTGCAGAAGCAGCAAAGAGGGCAGGGCTTGGCATAAACGCCGGGCACGACCTGGATTTGCAAAACCTAAAATACTTTGCCGAAAATATACCTGCGCTTGATGAGGTAAGTATAGGCCATGCCCTTATAAGCGATGCCCTTTATTACGGGTTAGAAAATACTGTGCAAATGTATCTGCGCCAACTGGCTTAACGTAGTATGGTTACATAGCCGGAAATAGGCTTTGCGTTTTTTTGTTCGATGATGTAATAGTAGGTGCTTGCCGGGAGCTGCTGGCCATTTTGTGTGCCATCAAAGGGTTTTGGATAACCTACAGATTGGAACACCATTTGCCCCGATCTGGCGAATATTTTTACCGTAGCTATCTTCGATTCTTCAATACCAGTAATGGTCCAATAATCGTTAAAGCCATCACCATTAGGGGTAAATGTATTAGGGATGTTTACGTTCAGGATAGTTAACACAACACGCACACGTGTGCGCGGGCTTTCGCACTCACCATAACTCAGTTCTATATAATAGCTGCGATTGCCGGTAACATTTACCGTGAAGCTGCCGCCCTTGCTTTCGGCTAGTGGAGTTGAACCGGTTTCCGAATCATATAGCCTGTAAATTGCAGTAGGGAAAGGATCTGTAACCTGTAAAGTGGTGTTGCCGGTGCGCGTTACCTCTACATCTGCTATGATTGGCGCCGGGATAATTTGCGTTTGTTCTTTTATGGTATAAGTAAGCATCGCAAGGTTGCAGCCGCCGTCTGTTACGGACAGGGTGTAGGTGCCGGCATCAAGATCGTTTATAAAAGGTTGTGTTTTACCAGGGATTACGTTGCCGTTGCCATCTTTCCATTCGTAAAAGTAATTGCCCGTACCACCGCTCACAATGGCTGCATCGATACTTCCCTTGCCCACCCCGCAATAAATATCATGCGCGTTGCCAAACGCAATGGTAAGTTCGGGATATGCATCTACGGTATATTCTTTATAGAAGCTTTCGCAACTGCCGGCATCTGTAAGGTAAAGTTTGTATGTACCGGCAGGCAAATAT
The DNA here is from genome assembly GCF_007846085.1 of Mucilaginibacter pallidiroseus. Taxonomy (GTDB): domain Bacteria; phylum Bacteroidota; class Bacteroidia; order Sphingobacteriales; family Sphingobacteriaceae; genus Mucilaginibacter; species Mucilaginibacter pallidiroseus. The sequence continues at coordinate 58,373 of NZ_VOEJ01000002.1, read as the reverse complement.
TGAATTGTTTTTCCGTAGCCTGCTGTGTTGTTTTGGCTATCCACCCATCTGAAAATTCCTGGCTGATCTTGCGCACCATCCGTATTTATGCTGATGGTGCCGGTAGGGAAGGCGGCACATGTTTTTGTAATGGTAGCCGCAAATTGCGGGTAAACGGTAGGTGTAACAGCATCAATGCGGAAGTCGGCATAGTTTGCACACGTGGCGTTGCTGATTGTAAGGCGATAATTACCTGGCGGGATATTCTCCAGGTTGAGCGTATTGCCTGCAACGCTGCCATCATCGCGCGTCCATATAAAGGTAGTGGCTCCTGGCGCCTGCAGACCCCTGATATATCCGTTGGCCAGCCCACAGGTTGATGGACGTACACTGACGTTGGTGGTTACAAGCTGTACGCCGTTGGTGTTTTGAAGTTCATAAGGACCAAAAATTTGCTCACATTGTCCGGTTGTACTTCCAACAACTAAGCTGTATTGCCCTGCGGGAACTCCTGTCAGATCAAGGCAATTGTCACAAACAACGCTTCCATTTTTGTCAATCCAACGGCTGCGATAAGAAGATTGCGATGTAATTTTAATGCCTTTTAACGAGCCCCCACTATTGCATGATGCGTTTGTTTTTTCTAAGTCATCAGTAGTTACAGTTATAGTATTGTCTTTTATTTCATAGGTTTTGGTGAAGTCGCACTCGGATCCTACACCCACTTTTAATGTATACACTCCGGCAGCAACATCTATTAAATCTGGCGTTGTGGCTACAAGTTCATTATTACTGTTATACCAGCGGTAACCGAAATTATATACGGTATTCATTATTTTAATAGTCCCCGTATTACTGCAAGGTGTTTGTTCTACAAGTGCATCGTCTTCATTGAAGCTTGTCCCTGCAAACATTCCTGTAATTCTATTCGATGTGGCTGAGGCCATAACATTTCCTAACAGTGGGCCTACATAAGACCAGCTTCCGGTGGCGTTAGCTTTAACTGTAGCAAAATATGTTTTAGGAGCAGGAAGATAACAGTTGCAATTGCTGTATAACAATTCGATATCTGTATTAGGCGTTGCTGTTCCTGCAATTCCGTTTACCGAAACCGATGTTATTTTCACTTTGGGTACTATTTCTTCATTTTCGTTTCCTAAAAACGTTATCCCTCTAACGCAAAATATGCTATTGCGTTTTAAGATTACGTTATCGTTAGGGGTATATGCAATTGCCGTATGAGCGTATGTTATAAAGTTTTTATCGTCAGGCATATCTCCTCCTACCAAAAATTTAGCTTTGCCATTTAATATTAAGGCGTACATGGACATATCATTGACATTTTCAAGATAATTTATTGTCCCCGAACGGTCGGTATTAAAACCGTTTCCCTTTATTTTAATTTGTCCGTCTAAGTTTGAAATTGATAATAAAATACCCACATATTCATCTACAAATATGTTGTCGGCAATTAAGGCATTAACCGACGGCTGAGGGTTGGTTGCATTGCTGCTCTGTATAGTGCAACGCGTTATTTGAGAATAAATATTAGTAGGAACTTGTTTTGTGGCATTATAGTTAGTCCCGAATTTGTTGTGGCTTAAAATTAAATTATTGCCAACTAATCTATCGAAGTTTATATATAACCTGAAAAAAACATTCCCAGCTACCTCAGCCCCTCCAACAGTAACATCGGCGCAAGTGATTCCAACCGTAGAATATGCTACGGTTTCTCCGGTTGGGTCAGTTCCGGAATTGTTGCTTTGATAAATGCATGTATTGCCATTATGGATACCAACGTTGGCGCCATTTATCATGTTCCCTTTTGACGGTGCGCCAATGATTACTTTGTCAAAATTGCTTATGCCGATTGCGGCTCCGCCCCAACCTGTTGAATCGCAGTTTAAATAAAGACCATAGATTTCGATAAGATTAGCATTGTCACTATAGAATAGGTTGAGTTGATCAGGGTATATGAATTTATAGGTAATCTGGACTTTCGCATCAGCAACACCAAAATTAGCTCCTGGTTGCGTACTACCGTCTATCACTAAGTTTGATGTCATTTTCGGTAATAAACTTTTTATAGCTATCGTCCTGCCCGCCTCGCTCACATCCGGCAGGTTAAAATATATAAAGTCTTTTTCAGCATCGCCATTGGCCGCTGCCTTTGTCAAAGCTTCACGGAGAGTACCGGGGCCGCTATCACCATTGCTGGTTACAGTAAATGTTTCCGCATGGGTTTGTACAGCAAATATTATTGACAAGACAAAGATTAGAACCCACCTACAATACATAAAAAATTGATGGCGCATTAGTAGTTACAACCAAGGTGCGATGGTGTAGACAGCTTATATCAAGTGCAAAGAAAACCTGTATTTTTGCCGTAGAAAAGCGCATTGTAATGGGTAAAGGTTTGCTACCGCAATATAGTGACATTGCCGGATACCTTGCAACCCCTGTCTAAAGTTATTACATAGTAATACGTGCCTGACGGTAACGTTTTGCCCCTGAAAATGCCATCAAAGGGCTTTGCGTATCCGCGCGACTGAAACACCTGCAAGCCGGACCGGTCATAAACCTGTACCAAAGCATCGGTGTATTTATCCACGTTACGTATCAGCCAAAAATCATTAATACCATCGTTGTTGGGGGTGAAGGTGTTAGTCAAATCGGTTAGTATAAAACCAATACGGATTGCTACTTTTTTACGCGGGCCTTCGCAGTCGCCTCTTATTACACTTACATAAAAATCCCGTTCGTTAAAAACATTGATTTTAAACTCCCCATTTGCATTCTCATCTATAGGTGTAACATCGTTTTCAGCATCATAAAGCCGGTAACGGCGGCCAGGCAGTGCCCTACTCACCCTAAATGTGGCCTCACCACTTGTGCATATGTAAGTGGTAGTATTTATCGGGGCATCATCATATACGTTAAGGTTTCCTATGGTATATTTTTTTTCAGCGGCCTCGCAACTTGTTGCGTCAAGCACTTGTAAAGTATAGTTTCCGGCAACGGCATTTGTTAAATCCAATTGGTCTGAAACCAGCTTGCCACCGGCATCCGTCCACCGGTAAGTGTAAGGTGGGTAACCGTTTTCTATTTTAATATTTTTAATACTTCCTGTATAGGAGTTGCAGGTATCGGATGTAATTGTTTCGGCGTTGTTTGTAATAGTTACTGGATACGTTTCATCAATTGTGAAGATATCGTATAACCTTTCGCAACCCATTTCGTCCGTTACATAAAGTGTGTATTTGCCAGGTGGAAGATTAACTATTTCGTTGCCGAAGCCCATGTTTTTGCCCGCTTCATCAACCCATCTAAAATTTGTAACATATGCCGGATATGCGTCTATTGTTACAGAACCTGTGTTTTGAGCACCGCATGTATTTCTGATTGTGTACCTAAAAACAGGGATATTCCTGGTAATAGCTGGGCCAAGGTCAAACACATACTGGTACGATTCGTTTGGGTTGCACTTATGCTTCATTCGTAGATAAACCCTCCCCCCGCCAGACCAATCACGTAAATCTGCAGTGGTGGCTATGATAGTTCCAAAGGGATACTCCCATTGAAATAAAAAATTTCTTAAATTTTGTGAGGCAATACCTGTCACAGATGGGTATGCATCACAACTTGCTAGTGTTACGACAACTTTACTTAAGTTGAAAGCTATTTCCTTATAAGGTAATACGGAAATATATTTGCTATAAACTGGTCCGCAGATCTCATCTGAAACCATTAGCTGATATGTGCCTACCCGTGCATTAGGCAAATTAGGCGTATTGGTTAAATACGTAGCTTCCTTTGTATTTAAATTAATTGAATACCATGCATACTTGATTGTTCCTGTTCCAAATACCTTTATGTTTCTTATGGAACCACCTTTACCGTCGCAATCTGGGGATATTACCGTGTAGCCTGTTGAGTCAATAACAGGTCCGTCAGTACACGATATGTCAAATGGCCCCAGTTTTTGTTCAATCAGCTTTGAATTCACTTTCGCGCTTACAATTAAGGTGTATGACCCGGCGGGCTGATTAGTTAAATTTCGGCTGGTTGAAATTTCTTTATTATAGGTGTTACGCCAACTGTATCTGATATGATGTTTACCGATTATTTTAATCCCGGTTATGGAGCCTAAACGTTTTTTGCTGTTTATGTTTACTATGGATAAATAAGACGTGTCCACGATCAAACCCGTTCCATCCCATTTAAGGCTGTCTGCATGTGAAAATGAATCCACTGCTGCTTTCGGTTTTTGAGGTAATAACTGGCATAGTGCAGATAAGGGCACCAGAAATGCAAACAATAACATTAAGCGATAAAGCATAGCCAGTTGATACTCCTAATTTAACTAAATCTTTGCACATTACCAATATACCTTTGGGAGTGCTTGTTAAAGAAAGAGTACAATAACCCCTGTAAAACCAATGTCACTATACTATTACTCAATTGTTATTCGATTGGGTTTTTGTACCTTTGCGGTAAATTTTAAGGCACCCATCCTCAATGAAGCTGAACATAGATTATCAGGAAAAATTCCAGCACAGGCACATAGCGCCAAACCAGGCAGATACCGATAAAATGTTGAAAACAATCGGTGTTGATTCGCTCGACGAATTGATAGCGCAAACCGTTCCTGACCAGATCAGGCTTAAAAATACGCTTAATTTGCCCGCCGCGAAAAGTGAGTTTGATTATTTAAATACCCTGAAGCAGGCAGCTTCAAAAAACAAAGTTTTTAAATCATACATTGGCCAGGGCTACTATGATGTTATAGTGCCGGGTGTAATTCAGCGTAATATTCTTGAAAACCCTGGCTGGTACACGCAATATACTCCTTACCAGGCCGAGATTGCCCAGGGCCGTTTACAGGCGCTCCTAAACTTCCAAACCATGGTGATTGACCTTACCGGGATGGAAATTGCAAATGCATCGTTACTTGATGAAGGTACCGCAGCAGCCGAGGCTATGTTTATGCAATACAGCCTCCGCAAAAATCCAAAGGCAAATGTATTTTTTGTGAGCGAGGAAGTGTTCCCGCAAACAATCGATATCCTTAAAACACGCAGCGAACCTTACGGCATTAAATTAGAAATTGGCGACCACCGTACAGCTCAGCTTAATGTTGATATGTTTGGCGCTATGGTGCAGTACCCTGCAGGCCATGGCGAGGTTTACAACTATACTGATTTTGCAGCGGCATTGCATGCAAAAAACATCAAGCTTACGGTAGTGGCCGATTTGATGAGCCTTGTGCTGTTAACGCCTCCGGGCGAGTGGGGTGCCGACATTGTTGTAGGTACATCTCAACGCTTTGGTATACCTATGGGTTTTGGCGGGCCGCATGCTGCATTTTTTGCAACCAAAGAGGAATATAAACGCTCTATCCCGGGCCGTATAATTGGCGTTACTATTGACAGTGCCGGTAATTATGCGCTGCGTATGGCGCTCCAAACACGTGAGCAGCACATCCGCAGGGATAAAGCAACATCAAATATTTGCACCGCGCAGGCATTGCTGGCTATTATGGCTGGTATGTATGCGGTGTACCATGGCCCGCAAGGCTTAAAATTGATTGCTGAACGCATACACGGTTTAACCGTGCTTTTGGCATCGGCACTTAACGAACTTGGTTACGAGCAGCTTAACACTACTTACTTTGATACTATTAAGTTTGATGTTGGCGAGCTGGCAGGCCCGGTAAAATCTGAGGCGCTGAACAACGAGAGCAATCTTAACTTCAGCGGGAGCGTGGTTACTATTTCTGTTGATGAAACTACATCGCCAGAAGATATTAAAACAATGGTGCGCTTTTTTGCTAAGGTTAAAGGTAAAACACTTGCCGATGCAAATTTTGATGGCTTAAGAAACGATGTTTCTGGAGTTATACCGGCAGCTTTACAACGTACGTCAGATTACCTTACACACGCAATATTTAATTCGCACCACTCAGAACATGAGATGTTGCGTTATATCAAATCATTAGAGGCAAAAGATCTTTCGCTTTGCCACTCGATGATTGCTTTGGGCTCATGTACCATGAAACTTAATGCTACAACCGAGATGGTTCCTGTAACTTGGCCGGAGTTTAGCAAAATGCACCCTTTTGCACCAACCGACCAGGTAGGCGGCTACATGCAGGTGTTTGATGAATTGAACAATTGGCTTAGCGAAATTACCGGTTTTGCAGCCATGAGCCTGCAGCCAAACGCAGGTGCACAGGGCGAATATGCAGGTTTAATGGTTATCCGCGCTTATCACAACGATAGGGGCGATGCACACCGTAACGTAGCACTCATCCCTGCATCGGCACACGGTACCAACCCTGCTTCTGCAGCTATGGCCGGTATGAAAATAGTTGTTGTTAAATGTGATGATAACGGTAACATTGATGTAGCGGATCTTAAAGCAAAAGCCGAGCAATACAAAAATGACCTTTCGTGCCTGATGGTAACTTATCCATCTACCCACGGTGTGTTTGAAGAGTCAATCATTGAAGTTTGCCAGATAATTCATGACAACGGCGGCCAGGTTTATATGGACGGTGCCAACATGAATGCCCAGGTTGGTTTAACAAGCCCGGCTAATATAGGTGCCGATGTTTGCCACCTTAACTTGCATAAAACATTCTGTATACCTCACGGTGGCGGTGGTCCTGGTATGGGTCCTATCGGTGTTGCAAAACACCTTGTTCCGTACCTTCCGGGCCATGCGGTGGTTGATATTGATAATGGTAAGGCGATCCACGCAGTATCTGCTGCGCCATGGGGCTCTGCGTCTATCCTAATCATCTCTCACGCTTACATCGCCATGATGGGTGGTGACGGATTAACTAACGCAACCAAATACGCTATCCTGAACGCTAATTACATCAAGGCACGTTTAGAGAGCCATTATCCGGTGCTTTACAGCGGATCGAAAGGCCGTTGCGCACACGAAATGATATTGGATTGCCGCTCGTTTAAATCATTCGGCATCGAAGTTACTGACATAGCAAAACGTTTGATGGATTATGGTTTCCATGCACCAACCGTATCTTTCCCGGTTGCGGGTACCGTGATGGTTGAGCCTACCGAGTCGGAACCTAAGCACGAGCTTGACCGCTTCTGCGATGCTATGATCTCTATCCGCCACGAAATTGCTGATGTAGAAAGCGGACTAAGCAACAAAGCCGATAACCCGCTTAAAAACGCACCTCACACCGCTGCCGTAATTACCGGCAACGAATGGGAGCATGCTTACACCCGCCAAAAAGCAGCTTTCCCGCTGCCGTATGTGGCGCAATATAAATTCTGGCCATCAGTAGGCAGGGTTAATGATACCTACGGCGATCGTACGTTGATTTGTTCATGCCCGCCGCTTACCGACTATGAGTTTGAAGAAAGCGAAGTAACCACACCAGAATACGGTACCTGAGTAAACCGATAACTAAACATAGCAAAGGCCCCGATATGGGGCCTAGCTTTGTTTACATAAATATGTAGCCCTTATCTAAAGTTGGATTAACATCGCTTAAAAAAAAATGACCAAAATGCATAGTAGTTTCTACTACAAAATGTGTTACATTGTTTAAGAGGTGAATTTATAACGACTTTTGAGTTTTATTACTGAAAACTTATATTTACAACCAAAGGGAATATAACCTTTTATTTCAAGCACACGTATAAAAAAGCATGAGCCCTAATAGTACCAAAACAGTAAGTGTTTTATTGGTTGATGATGATGAAATAAACAACTTTATTTCTATTAAACTTATCAAAAAGGCATTAATTAATACTGATATAATGGCTTGCCTTAACGGCAGGTTTGCTATTGAGCAACTGATTGAGATACAGGAGAAAGATCCATCAAAGTTGCCCGATTATATACTTCTTGATATCAACATGCCGATTATGAACGGCTGGGAATTTTTGGACGAGTACAAGCGGTTGAATTTGGATCCGCTGGGCAAAAGTAAAATCTACATCATTTCATCATCTGTGTTCAGTAATGATATAAACAAGGCACGCTCATACCCGCTGGTAAAAGATTTTGTATCAAAACCACTTAATGTGGAAAAAATAAAAGAGCTTTTTGAATTATCTGCAAATTAAGTAGGGATAACAGTAAATGCCTCGTCTGTGTATTTAACTGTGCCCACTGCCGTTATGCGGGCATGGTAGAACAGGCAGGTCCAGCCCTCTTGTGCAGCGGTTTTACCGTATTGGATGCGCAATTCGGCCGCGCGGTGTCCGTTGTAATCATATTTAGCAACGAATTTTCGTAGTAATTGCTCAGGCTCGGGCAGTTCATCTCCGCCAAAAAACACTTTTTCGCCCTCTGTTTCCAGCCAAAATACCTGGTGATATTTACTATGCCCGCCAGATAATTCATACCTGATACCCGGTTTATATTCGCCATCGCCCTCAACAAAATCAATTTTTGCAGATTGTTGCAGCGTTTCAAAAATTTCCTGGTGATATGAAGATGACTTGCCGCTAAGGCCAAATTCAAACTCCTGCCGTTGTATAACGTGCGTTGCCGCAGGAAAGCTCGGCTCCAATTTACCGTTGCGCTCAACTACCAGGCCGCCCGAATGATCGTAATGCAGGTGGCTCATTAACACAAGCGTAATATCTTCCGGGTCGAACCCTGCATTGCGGATATGTTGGTGCAGCAGTAATTCGTCGCGGGTATCTTTATAACCAAGCCCTGCGTCCAGCAGAATCAGATCAGTTGATGTTTTAATCAAAAAAGGATTTACATGAATAAACAGTGAGCCCGGCCTGTCGGCACGTTTATCCAATTCTGGGTTAAACGGAACAAACTTCTTGGTAACATCTACCGAGTACGAACCTTCTCCTAAAACAAAAACTTCCATATATAGCTGCCTGTGTGCAGTGCAAATATAACCAGTATAGCTTAATCCTTGTTTCTAATGCATTATAAATGACCTTGGCGTAACGTTTTGCTGCTGCTTGCGTCTTTTTTGTAAAATATTTAAATAAAATTTTGATCTACGAAATATATCGTACATATTTGTACGACAAGTTTCGTAGATACATAATTACAGATGGATATTAAGCCGACCGAAAGCGAATTAGAAATATTGCAGGTTATTTGGAAAAAGGGGCAGTGCAGCGTGCGCGAAGTACATGATGAATTGACTAAAAGCAAAGATGCAGGTTATACCACCACCTTAAAACTGATGCAGATCATGTTTGAAAAGGGGTTGTTGGAACGCGATGCATCATCTAAAACGCATTTATACAAAGCGTTGATAACCCGAGAGCAAGCCCAACAAGGAGCTTTAGATAAAATTATCAATACTGTATTTAAAGGCTCAACTTCAGATTTGGTTATACAGGCACTTGGGCAACATCGGGCCTCAAAAGATGAGATCGATGCTATCAAGAGTTTCCTTGATCAGTTTGAGGGTAAGGATTAGTTAGCAGTTGTCAGTCATCAGTAGGCAGTTATCAGCGAGTAGTTAATAGGTGTAGACTGATTTAGAGTTTTGGTTTTAGGATCCGGAGTTATCAATTAGTATTTAGAAATTTAAAAAATATGTCAGCAATACTCTACAACATCAGCCAGGTAATAGGTATAACCATTATACACTCGTTATGGCAGGCTTTGCTTATTTATTTTTTGTTGAGGATAACTTTTACCGCAGCACGAGATTTATCTGCTTCAAAAAAGTATAAGATTGCTGTTACTGCATTGGCTGGTATAACAGGTTGGTTTGTTGTAACACTTATAAACGAGGTGCAGGCTTATGATTGGTCGACTGTGCCAGCAGGCGGTACCGAAGTGTTAATTGATTTACCTGCCAACGTGCACAAACTTAATCAGCAAGGCATGCGCTATTATTATAGCATACAGCAGTACCTGCCGTACATATCGGTGTTGTACACCTTTGGATTGTTGTTTAACTCGGCACGGGCCTTAGTTGCCCGCAGGCAAATCCGTATTGTAAAGCAAACCATGAGCCTTGATGTGCAATTGCAACAGCAGATAAGCCGCTTCGCTAAAAAATTCGGAATTGCTAAGAAAGTAACAGTAGGCCTGAGCAGGTTAGTTGATGTGCCCTGCATTACGGGATACGTAAAGCCGGTAATATTGCTGCCTTTTAGCCTTGCTACGTACCTTAACGCCGATGAAATTGAAGCAATCCTAATGCACGAGCTGGCCCATATTAAACGTAATGATTACCTGGTAAACCTTGCACAGCAGGTTATTACGGCTATACTTTTCTTTAACCCCTGTGTGTTGCTTATTAACAAGATAATTGGAGAGGAACGCGAAAATGCCTGCGACGATATGGTTGTGGATGCTACGCAAAATCCCATTATATATGCGAAGGCCCTGTACAAGCTGGAGCAAACCCGCCAAAATACGTTACAGTTAGCGCTGGCTGTCACTGGCAAAAAATACCATTTACTAAACAGAATTGAACGTATCATGAAAACTAAAAAACAAACATTAAGCGTGCGGCCTACAGTAGTGGCTATGCTGATACTCACCGTAAGTATAAGTGCTCTTACCATATTAAAACCCGAGGTTGCCCAGGGCCGCATATCTGTAAAAGCAATTGTACCAGCTATTAAGCAACTGGTAACGCAAACCGATACGGTGCCGGTAAAAAAAGCAACCCAAGTGGTTACAAGTGATAAAGGTACTGCGGCTGCCAAAAAAGCTGCAGCAAAAAATCGCAGCAGAACGGTTAGGGTACAGCAATTTGGCCAGACCTATGAAGGCCTGAACGATCCTGAATTGAGCAGGCTAAGCAAGGACATTGAAAAACAGGGCGAACTGATTAGCCAGTATTACGAAAGCGCCGACTTTAAGGCCAAAACTGCCGACATGGAGCGTTTAGGCAAACAGATCAGTGCGTTTTATGAAAGCGATGCTGTAAAGAAAGCAACGGCGGCTCAAGAGAAAGCAGCGGCTGACTATGAAAAGGCATGGTCTGGCAAAGGCAGTAAAATTGAAGAGCTGGGAAAACAGATGTCCGCAGCGGGCGACGTGATGAGTAAATATTACGAATCGAAAGAGTTTAAAGATATGAACGCCAAACTCGCTAAAAAATATAATATTCCCGAAAAAACTTATTACAATAAGAACGAATATCAAAGCGAAAATTACAAAGCATACCAGGCCGAGCTTAATAAGAATATACCGGCAGATGTATTGGCACAGCAGGACAAAATGAAGGAGCTGGGCCAGCAAATGCGCAAATACACTGAGGATCCGGAGTTGAAAAAGCAGCAGGAATTAATGAGGCAGTATGGCGATGAAATGCGCAAAGTTTATAACAATCCGGCTATTAAGGATCAGCAGGAGCAGATGCGCAAGTTGGGTATGCAAATGCATCAATATGGCAATAGCCAGCAAATTAAAGCTATTAAAGAACAAATGAGGGTGGCAAACCTTAAACTGCGCGCCTACATGAATACGCCGGAGTTTAAAAAGAAGTTAGCAGCCTACAAAAAGCAGTACCGTATTTATAGCGACAACGTTGAGGTGGATGAAGTGCCCGAAAGAGCAGAACAACCGGAAAAAACCGAACCTGCAGAAGCACCGGAAAAAACCGAAAATAACTAAAAAAATTAGTTAAATAGTTTGTCTTCCCGTTAAGGCAAAAAAGAAAAACCGTAATTTAGTATCCTCATAAAAGGGGATACTTTTTTTATGCTTCAAAAGCTAACCATACAAAATTACGCGCTGATAGATAATCTCGAAATCGTTTTTGATAAGGGATTGAATATACTTACGGGCGAAACCGGCGCGGGTAAGTCTATTATCTTGGGTGCCTTGTCGTTATTGTTGGGACAACGTGCAGAAAGCCGTTACTTTTTTAATCAGCAAAAGAAGTGTGTTATTGAGGGACTGTTTAAAATAACCGGCTTCCCGCTCAACGACTTTTTTGAGGATAATGATCTGGATTACGAAGATGAAACTGTGCTGCGCAGAGAGATTTCTGCCGATGGTAAATCGCGTGCCTTTATAAATGACACGCCGGTAAATCTAGCCACCCTTAAGCAACTTGGTGAGCGTTTGATAGACATCCATTCGCAGCATGCAACCCGCGAAATAAACGATGCGGGCTTTCAACTAATGGTAGTTGATGGCGTTGCAGGCCACGCCGATGTTTTATACAATTACCAGACAAAATACAAGGCTTACAAAAAGTCGCAAACACAGTTACAGCAGCTGATTGAGCAAAATGATAAAGCCAAGGCCGACCTGGATTATTACCAGTTTCAGTTTGATGAGTTGGAAAAGGCAGCTATTGTAGCAGATGAGCAGGAACTACTTGAAAAGGAATTGTACACTTTAAATAACGCCGAGGAGATAAAACGGAGCCTGCTGAATGCAAATTATTTGATGCAGGAGAGCGAGACCGCTGCGATAGGGCAGCTACGCGAAGCAGGACAGCAATTATCGGCTATAGAAAAATACAACCCGACAATTGAGGAATTGCAGGAACGTTTGAAGAGCACGCTTATCGAACTGAAGGACATTGCGGCCGAGATTGAAACGATCGAGCAGAGCACCCAAACAAACGAGGCCCGTGCCGAGGAAGTCAGCACACGGCTTGGTATGTTATACAACCTGCAAAAAAAGCATCGCGTTACGACAAATGCCGAACTGCTTGCAATACAGGATGACCTTTCCGAAAAAATACTTCAGGCTACATCAGGCGATGATATGATTGAAAAGTTGCATAGGCAAATCAGTGTTGCCAGGCAGGAGCTTGAAAAACTTGCAGCGAAGCTATCGGCCAATAGGAAAAAGGCTATCCCCGTTATCATACAAAAAGTATTGGCAAACCTGAGCGAAATGGGCATGAGTAATTCTGCCATGCAGATAGAGCAAATAGTAGCAGAATCGGAAAGTCAGGAAGTCGGAAAGATAACTCCATCTGTGGACTTACGGTCTTCCGGACTTTCTGACCACCTTACTAAAAATGGGATAGATACTATTCGGTTTATATTCTCGGCCAATAAGGGTCATGCGCTTGCGGATATGAGCAAGGTAGCATCGGGAGGAGAATTGAGCAGACTGATGCTGAGCATTAAATCAATCATAGCAGAATACACAGCATTGCCTACCATTATTTTTGATGAGATAGATACCGGTGTAAGCGGAGAGGTTGCCAACAAAGTAGGGCAGGTAATGGAGCGCTTGTCGCAAAACCTGCAGGTAATTACCATAACCCACCTGCCGCAAATTGCCGGCAAGGGTAACAGCCATTATTTTGTATACAAAGACGACAGCGCTAAAACTACTTATACCCGTATTAAGAAGCTTAATAACGACGAGCGTGTACTTGAGATAGCTAAAATGTTAAGCGGAGATAAGCCAGGCGAAAGTGCAATACAAAATGCACGTGAGTTGTTAAATGCCTAACAGTATCTTATCTGCAAAACTACCCGCTGCAAACTGTAAACTTATTTTATAACTTTGCCACATTAAAACCAAACGTAAAATAAATGGCTTACAATTTATTAAAGGGAAAAAAAGGCATCATATTCGGTGCTTTAAATGAGCAATCTATTGCCTGGAAGGTAGCACAGCGTTGTGTAGCCGAAGGTGCCGAAATAGTTTTAACCAATTCACCGCTGGCATTGCGCATGGGCGAGCTTAATAAGCTTGCCGAAGAATGCAACGCACCGGTTATCCCTGCCGACGTTACCAGTACTGATGATATCAACAACCTGATCACAAAATCAATGGAGCATTTTGGCGGCGGTGTTGATTTTATCCTGCACTCGATAGGCATGAGTCTTAATGTGCGCAAAGGCATTGCTTACACCGATAATAACTATGACTTCACTCACAAAGGTTTAGATATATCTGCACTTAGTTTTCACCGCGTTTTGCAGGCTGCCATGAAAATGGATGCAATCAACGAGTGGGGATCTGTATTGGCACTAACGTACATTGCTGCCCAGCGTGTATTTCCGGACTATAACGATATGGCCGATAACAAGGCTTATCTGGAAAGTATTGCACGTAATTTTGGATACCAGTATGGTGTTAAAAAGAACGTGCGTATCAATACCGTATCACAGTCACCTACGCGTACCACTGCGGGCAGCGGCGTAAAGGGCTTTGACGGATTTATAAACTACGCAGAAAAAATGAGCCCGCTTGGCAATGCCAATGCCGACCAGTGTGCCGATTATTGTGTTAGCCTGTTTAGCGATCTTACCCGCATGGTTACTATGCAAAATCTGTTTCACGACGGTGGTTTTTCTTTCACCGGCGTTACCCAGGCCGTTATCGAGCAAATGGAGAAATAAGGATTATTATATAAACAAAAAAGGTCGCCTTGATATCAAGACGACCTTTTTTTGTTATAACAACATCATATTGTTACGGCTGTGAATCTACCAATACAATCTTTACCTGCATATTGTCTGGCCGGGTGGCAGCCTGTGCACCGTCAGCACGTTGCGCATAAAGTGATACAAAGCCAGGGTTGTGTGTAAAGCTAAAGGCATTGCCCTGGTAAACTTCAGGTACTTGTTCCCACACGCCGTTTGTAAAAGATATGTATACTAAAATAGCATAATTGTCATTAGCGTAGCTATCAATTTCAGGAACGTCTAAATCAACAGCATAGGTTGCACCGCCATCGGTACTAACCCAGGCGCTTGAATTAACTGATTGGATGATGGTTTGATTGTTATTTGGCGCTACAATAGTTTCTTTCTTGCATGATGAGGCAGTAAGCCCGATAACCGCAATACATAGGATAGATAAGAGTTTTTTCATTTACTGGTGGTTTAAAGAATTGATACATCGCAACGCAGCGATGGAGGTTTGTTGTTTATATTAATAAAGACGAAAGTTTTACAAAAAGGTTTAACAAACTAACCGAATAGTTTATATTTATTTCTACTGATACCTTCCTTACATGAAACGCTTTATTCTGCTTTTGGTATTGTTCCCGTTAGGGCTACTTGCCCAGGTCAAAATTAAAGGCCGTGTGGTTAATGGAATAGACAATACGCCTTTAGTTAGCGCCAGTGTTTTTTTAAGCAATGCCACAGTGGGGGATAAAACAGACGAACAGGGGCGGTTCACCCTCAATAACGTGAAGTCAGGGCAGTACGACCTTGTAGTGACTATAGTTGGTTTCGAGGGTTACAAAAAAACAGTAATGGTTACCAATGATGCAATAGCATTAGGTGATATCAAGCTGTTACCCAAAACAATTGCCCTAAGTGAAGTAAAAATCAGGCCTAACTTCAACCGCGAAAAATATTTTAATGAGTTTAAAAAGGAATTTTTAGGAACATCGGATCTTGCTCGCCAAACAATTATAATAAATCCCGATGTGGTAAATATTGATTATGACCCCGAGACTAAAATGCTTACAGCCGATAGCGGGCCAGACTATATAGAGCTCGAAAACAAAGCGTTGGGTTATAAAGTAAAATACTATCTAAAAACCTGCATAGTGAATTATAAAAATAGGCGTGTATTTTATGAGGGCACCGCACTTTATGAAGAAATGGAGGGTACACCGCGGCAGCAAAGTAAATGGAGAAAAAAAAGGAATGCCGTGTACAAGGGCTCTCCTATGCAATTCTTTAGAGATCTTGTAGCTAATAAACTAAACGACGATTTTATTATTGTAAGGTCGGACAGGCGATTAAAGCCTGGTCAGAAAATTTACGTTGTGGCGCAGGATACGGCAAGTGCCTATACGTTTGCTAAACGTACAAAAATGCCTGGCATATACATGCTGACTAACAACATCCCATTATACATTTGGTATACCGCAGTTACTTTTGATAAAAACGGAGCACCAGTTTGGCGGGAGCCTGGTGAAAATGTTGGGAAAATCGAGCTGTTGCAACCAAATGCATTCTTTGATGATAATGGCGTTTTGCTAAACCCGGAAAGCGTATTGTTTAATTACAGGTGGGGAACCTTGCGAGTGGGCGATCAGTTACCTATAGACTTTGTACCAACCGAGGAAAAGTAGTAAGCATTATTACAAAACAAAAGCCCTGCTTGCAATGCAAACAGGGCTTTTTGATATTTACTGCAGAAAATTATTTCTGTTCTTCTTCCTCAGTTTTTTTGTCTTCATTTTTTCTTGAAGATACCGTTATCTCACTTGTTTCCTTATTAAAGTCAACAACTAAAATATCGCCTTCGGTAAGTTCGCCTTTGAGTATTTCTTCGGCAATTGGGTCTTCCAGGTATTTCTGGATGGCGCGTTTAAGCGGCCTTGCACCAAATTGCGAATCGTAACCTTTGTCGGCAATAAATTCTTTGGCTTCGGTAGTTAACTCAATAGTGTAACCTAAGCTGTTGATACGGCCAAATAATGAAGCCAATTCAATATCTATGATCTTGAAGATCTCGTCTTTACCTAACGAGTTGAACACGATAACATCGTCGATACGGTTCAGGAACTCAGGGGCAAAAGCACGTTTCAAAGCATTTTCAATCACACCGCGTGAGTGCGCTTCTGCTTGGGTGGTTTTTGCATTGGTTGTGAAACCTACACCTTGTCCAAAATCTTTCAACTGGCGTGCACCAATGTTTGATGTCATAATAATGATGGTGTTCCTGAAATCGACCTTACGACCAAGCGAATCAGTTAATTGGCCTTCATCAAGCACTTGTAACAGTATATTAAATACATCAGGATGTGCTTTTTCAATCTCGTCAAGCAACACTACTGCATATGGTTTGCGGCGTACCTTTTCGGTAAGTTGACCACCTTCTTCGTAACCAACGTAGCCCGGAGGCGCACCTACTAAACGCGATACAGCAAATTTTTCCATATACTCGCTCATATCTATCTGTATAAGCGCATCCTCGGTATCAAACATAAAGCGGGCAAGCTCTTTGGCAAGCTCGGTTTTACCGACACCGGTAGGCCCCAGGAATATGAATGATCCGATTGGTTTTTTAGGATCTTTTAAGCCTGCACGAGTACGTTGTATAGCGCGTGTAAGCTTTTTGATGGCATCATCCTGACCGATGATTTTACCACTGATGGTATCTGTCATGCCCAATAGTTTTGCACTATCGGCCTGGCCAACACGTTGTACAGGTATACCTGTCATCATGGCAACAACTTCGGCAACGTTATCTTCGGTTACAGTATAACGTTTAGATTTTGTTTCAGCTTCCCACGCCGCCTTGGCCTGCTCAAGTTCTTCAAGCAAATGTTTCTCTGTATCGCGTAGTTTTGCAGCTTCTTCGTATTTCTGGCTGCGAACCACTTTGTTCTTCTCGATTTTGATCTGCTCGATTTTTTGCTCGATATCCAAAATTTCCTGTGGAACATGGATGTTAGTCAGGTGCACACGTGAGCCGGCTTCATCAAGCGCATCTATCGCCTTGTCCGGTAAAAACCTGTCGGTAATGTAGCGGGTGGTCAAAGTAACGCAAGCATTAACAGCTTCAGGTGTGTAAGTAACACCGTGGTGTTCCTCGTATTTCTCCTTAATGCGGTTAAGTATTTCTACTGTCTCATCAGGAGTAGCAGGCTCAACCATTACCTTTTGGAAACGACGATCCAACGCGCCGTCTTTTTCGATATACTGGCGATACTCATCAAGAGTGGTTGCGCCAATGCATTGAATTTCTCCACGGGCAAGAGCCGGTTTAAACATGTTTGATGCATCCAGCGAGCCCGAAGCACCACCCGCACCTACAATAGTGTGGATCTCATCGATAAACAGGATAACATCCGGAGATTTCTCCAACTCATTCATTACCGCTTTCATACGCTCCTCGAACTGGCCGCGGTATTTAGTACCTGCAACCAAAGAGGCCAGATCTAAAGTAACTACACGTTTATTGAACAATACACGAGATACCTTGCGTTGAACAATGCGCAGCGCCAAACCCTCGGCAATGGCACTTTTACCAACCCCAGGTTCACCTATCAAAATAGGATTGTTCTTTTTACGGCGCGATAAGATTTGCGATACACGCTCAATCTCTTTCTCACGGCCAACAATCGGGTCAAGCTTACCATCTTCGGCAGCTTTCGTTAAATCGCGGCCAAAGTTGTCAAGTACAGGTGTCTTTGATTTAATGTCAGATACCTTTTTAGGTTGCGTAAATGAGTCATCATCTTTAAAGTCGTCATCTCCACCTGTTGATGATCCCGGCATTTCGTCGGTAACATCGTGTTTATTCGATTCAACTTCGCTTTTAAATACCTCGTAGTTTACATTAAACTGCATTAGTATTTGTGAAGCGATGTTGTCTTCATCGCGAAGGATAGACAGCAGCAAATGCTCCGTGCCTATCACGTCACTTTTAAATATTTTGGCTTCAAGGTAAGTGATCTTTAATACTTTTTCGGCCTGTTTGGTTAACGGGATACTGCCTATATGTACATTAGTGCCTATTGTTCCTTTTACAGCATCCTCAACAGCACGGCGTAGTTTAGCGGTATCAACGGTTAGCCCTTTTAATAATTTAATTGCCACGCCATCTCCGTCACGGATAAGGCCAAGCAAAAGATGCTCAGTACCAATGTAATCGTGGCCAAGGCGCAACGCCTCTTCCCTGCTGTACTGTATCACATCTTTAACCCTCGGCGAAAATTTAGCTTCCATATATACCTTTCTGATTAATTGATCGTCCCTAATCTAAATATTTGTTTTTATCTGTCAAGACGATGTTAAACAATTATCAACAATATTGCCAGTTTCTTAACCTTGATGCAATCAGACAATTTAATGATGAATGCCTACCCAAAGAATAATTGAACGCCTGGTAATTTGTTTTTAAATCTTTATTAAAACCCTTGATTGTAAGTATAAAAACGTAATCTATAGTCTATTTGATACCTCGTCTGCAAAATAGTTTAATAGTATTAAGCTATTTTAAATTGGCCTGCCCTAACAGGCAATTAGTCACTAACTATGACAATACGGCATAGCCCGGTTTTTGCGCCGTAATTGATATACGAATAAAATAAATCAAACGATTTATATTGTAAGATACAAAGCAACCCGTGAAAATATCATGAAAACTTGTGAACACTCTGTTAAAATTGGTACCTAAAGCGGGCGATGTTTGATATAAACGGTTTTTGCTGTTATAAGCCTCTTCTCAACAAAGGCTAAATCGCGTATATATAGTGTGTTATGCTCGGTGTTGAGGCTGCCGGTCTCAAGCCGCCGTTTAAAGGGCAAATATCGCATGGGCTTAAAGCCATGGTCTAATAGCATAGTATGTATCTTAGCATCTTCAAAACCATAACGGCGGCCTGCGCCATTTAGCTCAATAATAATTGCTTTTAATTTGGCAGATGCCAGTGTTTTTTTTGCTCCATTTAAAACCTCGGTTTCAAATCCTTCAACATCTATCTTTATCAAAATTGGCGCATTGTCTGTCATGATGTTATCGAGCGTATCAATCGGCACTTCTATGATGTCGGTATCGTTGTCATTAGCCACATGATTACCTGTATCATGCCCTTTGGTAAATCTTAAAATATCCTTTTTGCTCCCCAAGCCTATATTAAGAGCTTTTACCTTAATGGCAAGCTCATTTAAGTTGATATTATGCTGCAGGTTTGAGAATGTGGCAGGAACTGGTTCAACCGCTATCGAATTTGCGCCGGCTTCTCCTGATGCCAATATGGTGTAGCTTCCAATATTAGCCCCCACGTCGGTAAACCAGTCACCCGGCCGTAAAAAGTGCAGCAAAAATGCCATGTCTTCAAATTCATGTAAGCCGCAGTAAATATTTCCGGTGGCACCGGTAAGGCCTTTCCATACCCAAAGCTTACTGTTTTTCGTAAACTGATATACAGCAGGCCTTTTTGTTATTCTTGATGTTATTTGCCACTTAACAAACCCCAATATTGCCTGCAGCTTATGCCCCTTGGTAAATGGATGATTGAGTATGAATTTTATGGTGCGGAGCATTGTGCAAAATAGCAATTAAGATGGTAGCATATGTTAAAAACATAGTGCATTAATTGTCCTTTTAATAGATATTTGCAACATAATTTTTGAACCACATGGCTGACGAAAAAATAATATTTTCAATGGCTGGCGTAAGCAAAGTTTACCCGCCACAAAAAACAGTACTTAAAAATATATACCTGTCGTTTTTTTACGGCGCTAAAATTGGCGTTATAGGTTTAAACGGATCTGGTAAGTCATCATTGTTAAAGATCATTGCCGGTATCGATAAAACTAACATTGGCGAGGTTGTTTTTTCACCGGGTTATTCGGTAGGCTATCTAAGCCAGGAGCCCGAGCTTGATCCGGAAAAAACAGTTAAAGAGATAGTTGAAGAAGGCGTTGCCGCTACTACAGCTCTTTTAAAAGAATACGAAGATATCAACGAGAAGTTTGGCCTTGAGGAATATTACAGCGATGCAGACAAAATGGATAAGCTGATGGCCCGCCAGGGCGAGCTGCAGGATCAGATTGATGCTGTAAACGCCTGGGAACTTGATACCAAACTGGAACGTGCAATGGATGCATTGCGTTGCCCCGAGCCCGATACCAAAATTTCAGTATTATCGGGAGGGGAGCGCCGCCGCGTGGCCTTATGCCGCTTGCTGTTGCAAGAGCCGGACGTTTTACTGCTTGACGAGCCTACCAACCACCTGGATGCCGAATCTATCGACTGGTTGGAGCAGCATCTTAAACAATACAAGGGTACCGTTATAGCTGTAACGCACGATAGGTATTTCCTTGACAACGTTGCAGGCTGGATTCTGGAACTTGACAGGGGCGAGGGCCTGCCTTGGAAAGGTAATTACTCATCATGGCTTGATCAAAAATCAAAACGTCTTGCACAAGAAGAGAAAAGCGAAAGCAAACGGCAGAAAACGCTGGAGCGAGAGTTGGAGTGGGTGCGCATGGGCGCAAAAGGCCGCCATGCCAAATCAAAAGCGCGTTTATCAAACTATGACAAATTAGCCTCTGAAGAAACTAAGGAACGCGAAGAAAAGCTGGAGCTGTTTATTCCGCCGGGGCCGCGTTTGGGTAATGTGGTTATTGAAGCCAATAACGTTACCAAGGCTTATGGTGATAAAGTATTGTTCGAGAATTTGAACTTTAGTTTGCCGCCTGCCGGCATAGTGGGTATTGTAGGGCCAAATGGTGCCGGTAAAACTACCCTGTTCCGTTTAATTACAGGTCAGGATAAACCGGACGCTGGCGACTTCCGTGTAGGCGAAACTGTTGCGCTTGGCTATGTTGACCAGATGCATGACGACCTTGACCCGAATAAATCTGTTTGGGAAAATGTAACCGATGGGTTAGATAATATTATGGTGGGTAACCGCCCGCTTAACTCGCGCGCTTATGTATCCAAATTCAACTTTAACGGTGCGGATCAGCAGAAGAAAGTTGGCGTATTATCTGGTGGAGAGCGCAACCGTGTGCACCTGGCCATTACGCTGAAAAAAGGATCGAACGTGTTGCTGCTGGATGAGCCAACCAATGATATCGACGTAAATACCTTACGAGCCCTGGAAGAAGCCCTTGAAAACTTTGGCGGCTGTGCCGTTATCATCAGCCACGACCGCTGGTTCCTCGACAGGGTTTGTACCCACATCTTGGCGTTTGAAGGGAATTCTCAGGTTTATTTCTTTGAAGGTAACTACAGCGACTATGAAGAAAATTACAAGAAACGCGTTGGCGATGCTGCTCCTAAAAGGATTAAGTATAAAAAGCTGACTGTGTAAATAATTTAACAAAAAGAAATCAAGATACAAGACAACGGCCGGGCAAATTGCCCGGCCGTTTTTGGTTACTTTTTCGGTTTTAATGTTGAAAAAATATAGAGAATCGTATCAACTCCTGCCCTTGATTTTGAACGGCCTGCCGCGTGGATCATTTGATCCCATCCATGATTAAATTTATTTTTTGAAAACGTCTGTGTAAAAAAATCATCCTTGCAACTATAAATTTCCCAAAGTACATTATTCTGTAATATAATTGAGTTTTTATTATTCAGTTTGCATTTTTCTACAACTGGAAATTTTGATGGATGATTTCCTATATACATAGTGGCATTAAATCCTGATTTATTCGCTGAATTTTTTCGTTTTATATAGTATACTGAAAAGTCTCCAGCTCGACTCTCAACAATCGTATAGTCTGCAGGTATTGAAATAGTATAATTTGCGTTTGGCAAGTTATTACTCATCATATCCGTCAATGTCTTAAATGTATCGAACTTATCTTGCTTGTTACTGTTACAAGAGAACAGCAACAAGGTTAAAAAAATAGTAAATGAAATTCGTTCCATAATGATAGAATCAAGTCAATATACTCTTTAAGATTCATTATCGAAATTTATTCAGGGCAATTGTCTTTTCGGTGGGTATCAACAATGTAAATAATTTTCCAGCCGTCAGCTCCTTTCATCAATTGAAAGAAATTAACACCACAATGGCTGAATTTGTCGCCCAGGTAAAACTTGTAAGGCGTCCATACGCTTGCCAGTGTGCCGTCTATTTTTATATCGCCAAAGGTTATGCGTTCATCGTAAATTTCCTTATGCGGGGCGCCAACCTGCTTAATAAACACTTCTGGCTGTTCGGTTATCAAAGCAGTTGTGCCGTCTTTTCTGTTAACAACGCTTTGCAATACCATCCCTTTTGCAAATGTATTTTTAAGCGCTGTGCTATCACCCGCTTTCATGGCAGCAAACATGGTATTTATAGTTTGTTTAACGGCATTGGCCTCGCTTTGCTGGGCGCGCAAAAGGGATGAAACGCAAATTAAGGTACAAATGATAAAAAGCTTTTTCATAGAAGTAATTTAAGAATTACTTGGCTGTGTCTTTTTGAAGTGGATAGCCAATAATATGCCTATGCCTGCGCCCAGTCCACTTATTAAAGATGTTATAAAACTTCTATGAAAGTCTTCTTTAAAAAGAAAAGCCAATGCGCAAAAATTTATAAGGCCACAGATAATTACTGATATAACGAATAAGTAGAATCGTCTTAGCAGGGGCATTTGAATAATGGTTATGGTTTATCTAATGTAGTGATATTGAATTGATAAACAAAAAAAGCCCCGCGAATGCGAGGCTTCAAAATATGTCAAGTCAATTAAGACATTTTTAGTTTTTTCTGGATATCGGCAACATAGCCTTTAAACTTTTTATCGGTGTCAATTAGATCTTCAACCGTTTGGCAGGCATAGATAACGGTAGAGTGGTCGCGGCCGCCAAAGAAGCTACCGATTGACTTAAGGGAACTTTTGGTATGTGCCTTAGCCAGGTACATTGAGATTTGGCGGGCCTGTACAATTTCGCGTTTGCGGGTTTGTGATTTTACCATATCAACAGGCACCTCAAAATATTCGCAAACAAGGCTCTGTATGTATTCCATTGAAATTTCCTTTGCCGAATTTTTTACAAAATTCTTCAGCATATGCTTGGCCAGGTTAAGGTCAATCTCTTTACGGTTAAGGGTTGATTGTGCCAGTAATGATACCATTGCGCCTTCCAGCTCCCGCACATTGTTATCAATATTGTGGGCTACGTATTCAACCACCTCGTTAGACAGGTCGATACCATCCTGGTAGATCTTGTTTTTAAGGATAGCCATGCGTGTTTCCAGATCAGGCACCTGCAAATCTGCAGATAGGCCCCATTTGAAACGCGATAGCAAACGCTCTTCTAAACCAGCCAAATCCTTAGGCGCTTTATCTGAGGTAATGATCAGTTGTTTGCCGCTTTGGTGCAGGTGGTTAAATATATGGAAGAAGAAATCCTGTGTTTTTTCTTTACCTGCAAAGTTGTGCACATCATCCATGATCAGCACATCAATGGCCTGGTAAAAATTCACAAAGTCATTAATGTTATTATGCTTAAGCGCATCAACAAACTGCTGGGTAAATTTTTCGCAGCTTACATATAATACAAGCTTGTCCGGAAGGGTACGCTTTATCTCGTTACCAATGGCTTGTGCAAGGTGGGTTTTGCCCAAACCTACACCACCATAAATCATCAACGGGTTAAATGATGTGCCGCCTGGTTTTGCTGCCACTGCGTAGCCGGCAGATCGGGCCAAACGGTTGCAATCGCCCTCTACAAAATTTTCGAACGTATAGTTACGGTTAAGTTGAGGGTCGACATTGAGTTTCTTTAAACCCGGTATCACAAAAGGGTTCTTAATGTCCTTATTAATAGAAATAGGTATCGGCATACTTTGCGATTTTGCTTCGGCACCATTTCCGTTAGAGGGCATGTTGGTTGTATATGGCTTAGCGGATGATTGCTCAACAACAATATTATACTCCAACCGGCCTTCGTCGCCAAGTTGTTTCTTTATTGTTTTGCGCAGCAAGCCTACATAATGCTCTTCAAGCCACTCATAAAAGAATAAACTTGGTACCTGTATAGTAAGAACGCTTCCCTCCATCCTCAAAGCTTTTATCGGCTCAAACCAGGTTTTAAAGCTCTGGGCCGGTATGTTGTCTTTAATGATCTGAAGGCAGCTATTCCAAACGTTAGTACAAGTTTTTTCCATATGGGGATCGAGTAATATCTTGATTTACAGTGTTCCGGGTGTGGCAATTTTCGGCCGTTTCGGAACATCGAATATTCTAAAAAAAAGCGGATTAAAAAACAGTTATTAACATTTTTTTTAGAAATATATTTTTAAAAAAATGTGGGCTAATTGCCACCAAATCAACTTTTAATATTTATATTTTGCGTGAAAGTGTGGAAAACTGCCTCTGCAAAGCCCTGTTGCATTTTTTAAAGTTTGAACAAGGAATTTGCGTTTTTTGAACGAAAAGCATCGTTGCAAAATCCTTATGGATTAAGATATTAAATATCTTAAAACGCAAATCTTGTAATTGTTATCTCTAAAAAAGCAGGAGCCAAAATTTGTGTCCCTAATTGAGATTTTGGCATCGCACCGGTCGCTTTCAATTAAGCAGAACGGTTATTAATCCGCTGCATTGACTCAGCCAAATTGCTTGGCTATTTTTTGCTGTTTCCTGTCACCACTTCTTTCGGCATCTTAAACGGGCAGTAGCTTTACATTGTTTGTTGCTATGTTGATAATTTTTAAAAGACAATGCTATGTAGCACAAATACAGAGCAATAAATTTTAAAGGAGTTGCAGGCTGTTAAATTAACAATATAATTAACAGTACACCTTTATATAGGTAAGCAGATTTAATTAAAACAGCTCCTCGATATCCTGGCGTATCATGGCTGTAGCAACATCGTAAGGATTTTTCTCAAGCGTACCAAGGTGGGTTAGTATCACTTTGCTTAAGTCAAGCCCGGTTGCGTTTGCGGGCATGCCCTTGGCGGCGCTATTTACTAAGGCAAGGGTATCATCTTTCATTCGCTTTACCACGCCCCAGGCTTGCAAGCTTACATAAATTTGCTGGGTTACGTTGTGTTGGTATTCGGTGCGGATGTCCGATACTATTACGGCATGCAAATCTGCGGCGGTGTAGCTGCTATCGTTAAGCCGTATTAACAGGTTGCTGGGGTTGATGCGTTCGGTAAATAAAATCAACCTTTCATATGCCTGCAGGCGTAAGGGCAGGGTTTGGGCGGCTATCTCCTTTTTAAGTTCAAGCAATTGTATATTATTACTTTTATCGAGATATGGCTTAAACAAGTAAAAGGCTATATATATAATGCCAATGCCGGCAATGGTATATTTTATAATATCTAAAAGAAGATTGTAAAGCATTGTTTGAAAGTGTTTGGCAAGGGTCATAAATATGGCCCGGCCAACAAAACTCTGCATTTTACCTTATATTTGTTATAGTTAAATTAAAATAAGATGAGCGCAAGTGTTGAAACCTTAACTGCACCGGTAACCTTTACACCAGGGGCGGTAAAAGAACTTTTTAAATTAAGAGATCAGCAGGAACTTAACGACGATTTTGGCCTGCGCGTTGGCGTTGAAGGCGGCGGCTGCTCGGGCATGAACTACGTTTTAGGTTTTGATCAAAAAAAGGACGGCGATCAGGAGTATCATATAGATGGTGTTAAAGTTTATATGCACAAAGCGCATGGCCTTTACCTTGCCGGGATGCAAATTGATTTTCAGGACGGCCTTAATGCCCGTGGCTTTACCTTCAATAACCCCAACGCAGCAAGCACCTGCGGTTGTGGTTCCTCATTCTCGGTATAAGTATTTTAAAAGTCTATAATAGAAAAGCTTCTGCATTTTGCAGAAGCTTTTTTGATTTTACGCCGAATTTTAAATTAATTGGCTGCCAGACTTTCATTAATAGTTTTATTTATCCAGTAGGGAGTGTTTGCAGCAAAACCGCATGAGTTGAATCTTACTACTCCTGTTTTGTCAATAACAACGTTGGTGGGGTATAAATGCACTCCGTAAATATCAGCAGCGCTTTGCCCGCTTGCAACCTGGCGGTATTTAAAGGGATTTACGCCTGTAAAGGTTTGTATATCCTTCCTTCTGTCCAAGCCGATAGCCAAAAACACAACATTTGGGTTATTGATATGTCCATCTACAATTTTATTAAGTTCAGGTATCTCTTGGCGGCAAGGTGGGCATCCAATAAACCAAAAGTTAAGCACAACAACTTTGCCTTTTAGTTCCTTTAAATCAGCGCGCTTTCCATCCATATCAAACAGGTGAAAATTTGCCGGAATTGTTCCGTTAACAAATGAGCCGCTTTCGCGAGGCATTGGCAACCTTGCCATCCTTTCCTCTTCGGTGTCTTTTTGTGCCAAAGGCGCTGACCCGATAGCTCGTTGAATTTCCTGTGGTGCTGCTGTTGGTTGCAGTTGGCCAGACTGATATAGGGCTAATCTTTTTTTACGTTCTTTCTGTTCTCTTGGGCTCAACCTTACTAACTTATACTGATTTTCGGGATCGAGGCTACTTCTGCGTAAGCTATGCGTACCTTCAATCATCATAGTGTGCCACTGATTATATGTTAACACTTTCCCGGTTGAATCTTTAACTACTGATGTTTCATCCGGTATGCGTTGGCCGACCTTAGAGGGTAAGGTTTTTATATTGCGTATTATCGTTTTTTGCGCAGTTGCTGGCAGCAAGAATGCCAACATTGTAGCTGCTAAAATGATATGCTTTTTCATTTGGTGATAATATGCCTTTAAGTTAACTAAAGCCATGTACATAGCAAAAAATACTTTAGTTTGAAGGTGAAAAATGTAGTATGATACTGTGTAACAAATCCCCTGTCATAGCAGTCAAACAATTGCTTAAATGATTACGCTGAAGCATGGCTGTAAAAACTACTTTAAAAGAAAACATATCAATAGCGCTGCAGTCAATCGGTGGTAACCGTTTGCGCACATCTCTTACGGCCCTCATCATTGCTATTGGTATTATGGCACTTGTTGGGATATTAACCGCTATAGAAGGCATACGCCAGTACACCAACGATGCCTTTGCGGGGTTAGGTGCCAATACCTTCACCATACAAAACCGTGGCTCGGGCATTAGCTTTGGCAAAGGTGGGCACCGCAAAATATACCCTGTGATTACTTACGAACAAGCCGACCGTTTTATAAAACTTTTTAAGATGCCTGTGCGCAGTAGTGTAGATGTCACGGTAAGCGGTACGGCGATAGCAAAATATAATAGCGTAAAAACTAACCCTAACCTGCGCGTTATTGGGAGTAATGATAATTACGTAGCTATCAAAGGACACACTATTGCTTTTGGCCGCAATTTTTCATCTTCAGAATTGGAGCACGGGGCAAACGTGGTTATTATCGGCGACGACTTAAAGCAACAGCTTTTTAAAAAGGACGATGCTATAAACAAAACAATATTGCTGGGTAGTAATAAATTTAGGGTTATTGGTGTGCTTGCCTCTAAAGGTGCAAATAGCTTCGGGGGTGACAAATTTTGTATTATCCCGGTGCTAAAAGCCAGGCAAATTGCGGCTACATCAAAACCAACTTTTAGTATTACCATTGCCGTTAGCGGTCCGGGAGCGCTCGATGCTACCACTGGCGAGGCTACATCTCTTTTTCGCAATGTTCGCGGGCTGCGCATTGGTCAGCCGGATAATTTTGAAATATTCCGGAGCGACTCGATACAGGAAGAACTTACCGGCCAGTTAAACAATGTTACGGTTGCAGGTTTTGCTATTGGTATTATTACGTTATTAGGTGCCGCAATAGGTTTGATGAACATTATGCTGGTATCGGTTACCGAGCGTACCCGGGAGATTGGTTTGCGTAAATCCATAGGAGCCACCCCGGCTGTTATACGCAAGCAATTTTTGATAGAAGCAATTGTAATTTGCCTATTGGGCGGCATTGCGGGCATGATATTGGGCATGGCAGTTGGCAACCTTATAGCCGTGCAAATAAGCGGTACGTTTGTTGTGCCATGGTTATGGCTGTTTGCCGCGGTTGCATTATGTACTGCAATAGGACTGTTATCAGGTTTTTATCCTGCCAAAAAAGCAGCCGGGCTTGATCCTGTTGAGGCATTGCGGTACGAGTAAATTTTATAGTAGTTGTCAGTGATTAGTATATAGTTAGCAGGAAATATATAAAAAAAGAGAAGGCCTTGTTTAAGCAAGGCCTTCTCTTTTTTTATAACATATTGCTTTTACAATAGCACGTTTTTCAACGGATAATTAAAAAGTAGTTTTTCAAGATGAGGAAATTGCAGCGCATCTTCAAGCGCTTGAGCGTGCCTTGGGTGGTGCATATCGCTTGATATAAAATCAACCAGTTGATTGTCTACCATATCTTCCGCCATTTTTTTTGACGTTTTGCCGTAATAGCCTGTAAGTGATATGGTGTTAAGCTGTAAATTACAACCCATTAACTTGAAGCGTTTAAGCTGCTCAATATCCATATAACTGTAACGCTCAGGGTGAGCCAAAATTGGTTTATAGCCCATGTCTCGCATTTTTTGAATTACATGAAAGGCGTTGAGCGGCTGGTTAACAAACGAAAACTCGAACAGTACATAGTTATCGCCCATTGTTAAAACTTTGCGTTCGTCTATACGGGATTCAAACGTTTCATCAAAATAATGTTCAGCAGCGGCGCTGATATCAATATCAATTTCCTGCCTTTTTAGCTCTTCCTTAAGAATAGCAAGCGCGTTAAAGATACTGTCGTGATCATTACGATAATAATCAATCATGATGTGCGGGGTAGCAATAATTTTTTTTATCCCCAGCTCCATCATTTTTTTGATCAGTACAATTGATTCTTCAGGTGTTTGCGCGCCATCGTCTATACCCGGCAGCACATGCGAGTGCATATCCGTAGCAATAGCGCTGTAGTTAAAATCTACCGCTTTCCTGACTTCCTTCTTCTTAAAAAATCCAAACATTATTAACGGTTATTGTACTGCTCGCTGTAGTAATCCTGGTAATGGCCCGATGTTACGTTTTTAAGCCATTCATTGTTTGATAAATACCAATCTACAGTTTTCTCAAGCCCTTCTTCAAATGTTATTGATGGGGTCCAGCCAAGTTCATTTTTAAGTTTGGTGGCATCAATAGCATAACGCAAGTCATGGCCGGCACGGTCTGTTACATAAGTAATTAATTTAGCCGACTCGCCTTCTTCGCGGTTAAGTTTTTTATCCAATATACGGCAAAGTAATTGAATCAGATCTATGTTTTTCCACTCGTTGTGGCCGCCAATATTATAAGTTGTGCCTGTAGCTGCGTTATGGAAAATTACATCAATAGCGCGGGCATGGTCTTCAACCCAAAGCCAGTCGCGCACGTTTTCGCCTTTGCCGTAAACTGGTACAGGTTTGTTTTCTGTAATGTTGTGTATAGCAAGCGGAATCAGCTTTTCCGGGAAGTGGTATGAGCCATAGTTGTTAGAGCAGTTTGATATTACGGTATCCATGCCGTAGGTATCATGGTAAGCACGCACAAAATGGTCTGAACTGGCTTTAGAAGCCGAGTATGGCGAATGTGGATCATACGCAGTTTGCTCGGTAAACATATCTGTTTCGCCCAGTGTGCCGTAAACCTCATCTGTTGACACATGGTAAAAGCGTTTTTTGTCATACTCGCCTTTCCAAAGGTTTTTAGCGGCATTCAACAAGTTTACGGTACCAACAACGTTGGTCATTACAAACTCCAGCGGGTTGGTAATGGAACGGTCTACATGCGATTCGGCAGCGAGGTGAACTACTGCGTCTGGCTGCTCTGTAGCAAAAAGATTGTTTATAAACTCCAGATCAACAATATCACCTTTTACAAATTTGTAATTAGGCGCATTTTCGATATCCTTTAAGTTAGCAAGATTGCCCGCGTAAGTTAATTTGTCCAGGTTTATGATCTGGTATTCGGGATAGGTAGTTACAAACCTGCGTACTACGTGCGAGCCAATGAAACCGGCACCACCAGTAATGATAATTTTTTTCATGATAAGTAGTTTACAACGGATTTTTTGCAATATAGTTTTCCCATTGCCATGCCGACGACATCATTGTGTCGAGGTCAAGTTCTGTTTTCCAATTAAGTTTCTCTGTTGATTTGGTAACATCGCCCCAAACTTTCTCCACATCGCCCGGGCGGCGGGGGCCGACCTCATAATTCAGTTTAACGCCCGTAGCATTTTCAAAAGCTTTAATTACCTGTAACACCGAGCTGCCGTTGCCGGTGCCAATGTTAAACATGTCATAGCCTTTAAAATCCTGTTTTTCCATCAGTTTGAGGGCGGCAACGTGCGCCTTGCCCAAATCAACTACGTGTATATAGTCCCTAACGCAACTGCCATCCGGAGTGTCGTAATCGCCACCCCAAACGGTTAGTTTTTCGCGTTTGCCAATGGCTGTTTGCGTAATAAAAGGTACAAGGTTTTGCGGTACGCCTAACGGTAATTCGCCAATAAGCGCGCTATCATGAGCGCCTACCGGGTTAAAATACCTTAACGATACAATTTTTAGCTTACTGCCCGCAGCTATAACATCCTGCAAAATTTCTTCGGCAATTTGTTTGGTATTGCCGTAAGGCGATTGAGCTGCTTTAACCGGCGCATCCTCTGTTACCGGTAAAACATCCGGCTGGCCATAAACAGTACAGCTTGATGAAAATACAAGGTTTACACCTTTGCTGTTGTATGCCTCGAGTATGTTAATAAGCGAATAAAAGTTATTACGGTAGTATTTTAACGGTTCTTTTACAGATTCGCCTACCGCTTTAAAGGCCGCAAAATGAATAATGCCTTTAATATCCGGCTCTTGTTCCATAAAGCTTTTAATAGCCTGTGCATCACAAAGGTTAAATTGGTAAAAAGCAGGTTTGTATCCGATTATTTTAGCCAACTGATCCAGTATACGGATATTGGAATTGGACAAGTCGTCAACAATAATAGGGTCGTAGCCGGCATTTACCAGTTCAACAACAGTATGTGAGCCTATAAAACCAAGCCCGCCGGTAACTAAAATTTTCATAGGGAGTATTTAATTTATTTATTGTAGGTGGTAAAGTCTTTATGTTCAACCTTTTCAAGCACATCTGTAGGAAGGGATTTAAAATACTCGTAAGTTATTTTTAAGCCCTCTTCGCGAGATACCTTGGGCTCCCATCCCAATAACTCTTTAGCTTTTGTTATATCGGGGCGGCGCTGTTTAGGGTCGTCTACCGGCAGATCTTTAAAAATCATTTTTTGCTTAGTGCCGGTTAGCTTGATAATTTCTTCGCCAAATTGTTTAATGGTAATTTCACTTGGGTTACCAATGTTTACCGGGTAAGCGTAGTCGCTAAAAAGCAAACGATAAATCCCCTCGATCAAATCGCTTACATAACAAAAAGAGCGGGTTTGCGAACCATCGCCAAATACGGTCAAATCTTCTCCCCTGATAGCCTGACCAATAAATGCAGGTAATACGCGGCCATCATTAAGGCGCATACGCGGGCCGTACGTATTAAATATCCGTACTATACGGGTTTCTACACCGTGGAAGGTGTGATAAGCCATGGTAATAGATTCCTGAAAACGCTTAGCTTCATCATAAACACCACGGGGACCAACAGTGTTTACATTACCCCAGTATTCTTCGGGTTGTGGATTAACAGATGGGTCGCCGTAAATTTCTGAAGTTGACGCAATAAGCATGCGCGCATTTTTGGCACGTGCCAATCCTAATAAATTATGGGTACCTAATGAGCCTACCTTTAAGGTTTGAATAGGGATTTTTAAATAATCTATAGGGCTTGCAGGCGAAGCAAAATGAAGTATGTAATCCAGCTCGCCGGGGATGTGTACAAACTTTGAAACATCATGATTATAAAACTCAAAATTTTCGAGTTTAAAAAGATGTTCTATGTTACGTAAATCGCCGGTGATAAGATTATCCATGGCAATTACATGGAAATCCTCGTTAATAAACCTGTCGCACAGATGCGAGCCTAAAAAGCCGGCTGCGCCGGTAATTAAAATACGTTTGCGAGCCATTAGCTTATCTTAGTTTGTTTTCGGTGTAGTTATAAAATAGCAATTCGGACGTTTTTTCTGTGACTGCATTCCGGATTTTGCAAAACTTATTCCCCTGTACAAGCTTATTATGCCAGAGAAACGGCTTTGCCGTAAGTAGCTTTTAGCGCAACGCGTAAACACATTTTAAAACATGTAACTATCTTCGCAAGGGCTTTTTTTAAGTGCTACTTTAAACCCGACGAAGATAATAATAACTATTATAAAAAATGGTTGCTACCTACAACATTATCATATACCTGTACACCAAGCTATTAGCCCTTGCTGCATTATTTAACAACAAGGCAAAGCTGCTGGTTAAAGGGAGGGAGGCCCAGGTTGTAAAGGCCCTGCCCAAATCTTTATGGTTTCACTTTGCCTCATTAGGTGAATTTGAGCAGGGGCGGCCTGTACTGGAAGAAGTGAAAAGCAAATATCCTGATGTGCCGGTAGTCATTACTTTTTTTTCGCCGTCGGGCTACGAGGTTCGTAAAAATACGGCGCTGGCTGATGCTGTGTATTACCTTCCGCAGGATACTTTCAAAAATGCCAGGCAATTTATAGATAGCATAAACCCGGTAATGGCAGTTTTTACCAAGTACGAGTATTGGTATCATTATTTTAAGCAATTACACAGCAGGCATATTCCTTTGTATGTAATCTCGGGCATATTCAGGCCCGGGCAGGTTTTTTTTAAATGGTATGGCAGCTTGCACCGCGAAATGCTTAAAATGGTTACCTGGTTCTTTGTGCAGGATATCCCTTCGAAACATTTGCTGCAAAATTTAGGCATAAGCAATGTTACCATAAGCGGCGATACAAGGTTTGACAGGGTGTGGGCAAACGCCCAAGCGCCAAAAGCATTACAACATATAGCAGAATTTAAAAATGGGAAAAAACTTTTTGTGGCCGGCAGCACCTGGCCTGCCGATGAGGCTTTGTTTACACAACTTATTAACCAGCATCCCGGATGGCGCTTTGTATTTGCACCGCATGAAATAGGCGATTCAAAAATTGCCGGGCTCGAACAAACATTGTCGGGCATATTAACAGTGCGTCATTCAAACATCGAAGCCTTAAACGAGCAGACGCGCGTGCTGATTATCGACAACATGGGGATGCTGTCTGCATTGTACCAGTATGCGGATATGGTTTATATTGGCGGAGGCTTTGGCGCGGGTATTCATAATACGCTTGAGGCTGCTGCCTTTGGCGTGCCGGTAATCTTCGGGCCAAATTATCAAAAGTTTAAAGAGGCTCGTGATCTTATTGAAAAAGGCGCGGGTTTTAGCATAAATAACCAGGAAGAATTGCTTACCACAGTCAACCGGTTAATGGCCAACGAAGATCTTAGCAACGCAGCTGCACAAATTGCAAAGCATTATGTAGACAGCCACATTGGTGCTACTAACACTATTATGAGTTACATAATAGATAAGCATCCTCTGTTGTAGTCAGGAAAGCGGCAATTACCCTTTAATTTATTAATATTGCCTGCTATGGGTTTTTTGGACATTCCCGGTTTGGGCAAGGCACATTTTCATGAATATGGCATAGGTAATAAACCTATGCTGGCGTTTCATGGTTATGGCATGACAGGGAAACAATTCCATGTGCTTGAGCAGTCGGTTTTACAGCAATATCACGTATACGGTTTCGACCATTTTTTTCATGGTGAGAGTAAACTAAGCGGATGGGCCGAGCAGCAAATTGTTGACGGGATGCCCCGCAACATGGTTAGGCAATACGTTGAGCAATGGTTTGCTGTTTATGGCAGGCAGCGTTTCTCGGTAATGGGCTACTCTATCGGGGCAAATATAGCTTTAATACTTTTGGAAGAATATGCCGACCTGATAGATGCTATAATATTGATGGCACCTGATGGACTTGCAGTACATAAGGGTTTTAACCTGATGTTACACAAACCTGTTGGTCGCTTCCTGTTTCGTAACATTTGCAAAAGCAAATGGCTTGCGCCAAGCCTGCTTAAAAATGCTCTCAAAGCAGGATTTATTGACCAAAGCCTTTATACTATAGCCTATAACGAGGTTGATACCGAACAAAAACGGCAGGATGTGTATTATACGCTAAACCTCATCCGCATGTTAAAGCCGGATATTAGCAAAGTGGCATCGCTCATCAATCAGCATAAAATTAATTGTACGTTGATTTTTGGCAGGGATGATAAGTTATTTCCGAAATCAGCTGCGATGCCGTTTATTAGTATGCTTGATAACGCCGACGTGCACGAACTGCCTTTAGGGCACTGGCTGGTAATTAAACAACTGGATGAGTATTTAGTAAATTTACCCCGATGATACCTGCCCAACGCAAAAAGTTTATGGCCGATATGTTTGCCAAATACCTGTTCTTCAGGATGCGGAGGATATTCAACAGGCTGGAGGTAGCTACTCCGGTAAGTGTTAAGCCCGGGCACTCTGTATTGTTGCTTTGCAATCATTTTGGCTGGTGGGACGGGCTTTGGGCAAATTATCTGGCTTATAAATACCTGCATCGGCAATCGTACATAATGATGCAGGAAGACCATTTGCAGGCACGCATGTGGGCAAATCATTTAGGGGCTTTTTCAATGCCGAGAAAATCGCGCGAGATGATTAAATCCCTGCAACATGCAGCGGGCTTGTTGGATGATTCGGAAAACTTAGTGGTAGTTTTTCCCCAGGGCGAATTGATATCGAATTACACAACAGATTTAAAGGTTGAGCAGGGGATAGACCGCTTGATAAAAAACATAAAAGGCCCATGCCAGATCATTTATAACGCATGCTTTGTAGAATACTTTGAAAGCCTTAAGCCATCAGCTTATTTTCATTTATATGATTGCGGTATAGCCGGCGAAGTGCCGTTTCACGAGCTTGCTGCCAAAATAGATGCTTTTCACAAACAGGCGCTCGAAGCCCAGGTACACGTTAAGCATTAAGTTTTATGATTTACCCAAAACGCAACAAACTTGTCCGCATTTTTTTCGACTGGTATATCAACAGGATTATCAAAACAAATTTCAATGGCGTTGACAATAATGATGTAACTATAGATGCCGGCAAATCGGTGTTGTTAATAGCCAACCATTTTAGCTGGTGGGACGGGTTTTTGATGTATTACGTAAACCAAAGAGCCATTAAAAAAAACTTTCATGTAATGGTTATCGAGGACACCGTTAAAAAAGTATCGTTCTTTAAATATATGGGCGCTTTCTCAGTAAATAAGCAATCGCGGGATATGGTTACATCATTAAATTATGCTGCGCAGTTGCTTCAGGATCCGGAAAACTTGTTACTGATATTTCCGCAGGGTAAATTGCACTCAAACTTTACTGATGTTGTAAATTTCGAAAAAGGGTTGTTCAAAATCATGAAAGCGGCAGCGGGTAAATATCAGGCGTTACTGTCGGCAACTTTTATTGAAAACATGCAGCACGAAAAGCCTACGGCCAGCGTTTATTTAACGGCACCGGCTCAGGGAAGCTTTACTGCCGAAGATATAGGCCAGGTTTACGCGTCACATTATAATAAGGCGCTGGCAGTACAATCACAAAAAACAGCTTAAATTGATCATAGCACTATTAATAGTATCTGTATTTATTATACTCCGCTTTGCAGTAACGCTGTTCAATTTTGTGTCGAACCCTAAACTGCCAAAAATAAGTAAGGCATACACAGACAAGGTTTCGATATTGATACCGGCCCGCAACGAGGCCGAAGACATATTGCCGCTCCTGGAATCTATACACAAGCAGGACTATCCCAATTATGAGGTAATTATACTTGACGATAACTCAACCGACGATACCTTTGCCGTTTGCGAGGCCTTTGCGCAGCAGCATCATGCTTTCCGGGTGATAAAAGGGCAGCCCCTGCCTACCGGTTGGTTAGGTAAAAACTTTGCCTGTTATCAACTGGCACAATTGGCAAAAGGGAAATTCTTTTTGTTTTTAGACGCTGACGAACAGGTAAATAACGGACTTATAAATAGCGCACTGCACCGCATGTATCTGCGCAAACTCAGTTTGCTAAGCCTTTTTACCAACCAGGATATGCGTACCAACGGCGAACTTTTGGTAGTGCCGCTAATGCATTATATATTGCTTAACCTGCTGCCATTGCGCTTGGTTTATCTTATCAAGAGCCCATCGGTAGCAGCGGCCAGCGGGCAGTTTATGCTTTTTGATGCGCAGACCTATATCGATTACCAATGGCACCTGGTAGCGAAGGGAAAGGTAGTGGAAGATGTAGAGATCATGAAATTGGTAAAACAGGCAAAGCTTAATGGCGAGGCGCTGTTAGCAAACGGCATGATTAGTTGCCGTATGTATAAAAGCTATACGGAAGCTATAAACGGTTTTGGGAAGAATTTTTTAGCTGCCTTCAATTATAACATATTTGGCTTTTTGATATATCTTTTGTTAATAATTGGCGGCCCGGTACTCATCATCCTTACCATGAACATCAATTTTGCCTTTATGATGATAGGCATTATTTTACTTGGGCGGTTAATGATATCTTACCTGTCGGGCCAAAACGTTGCAAAAAACCTGCTTTTGCATCCCATACAAATGATAAGCCTGTTGCTTATTGGCATAACATCTATACAAAAACGCATTACCAAAACCACCACATGGAAGGGCCGCAAAATATGACGACCATTAAACCGCGCCTCGCATCCGGCATTATCATTCTATTTCACTTAGTTGGTTTGGTAGGGTTAGCATTGCCGGTTAGCCGGCCGTTGTTTTTGCAGATAGTGCCGTTTCATTTACTGTTGATGCTGGCGATTATTTTGTTAAGTCACGACACCATCAATACAAAACTCCTGCTGTTTGCAACAATAATATACTTAGCCGGTTACACGGCAGAGTGGCTTGGTGTGCATGGCTACTGGCTTTTCGGCAATTACGCTTACGGGCCAACGCTGGGTACAAAGCTCAATGATATCCCGCTAACAATTGGCATTAACTGGTTTCTGTTAATATATGGCGTGGGCGTTACCCTGCAGCGCAGCAGGTTGAAAAGCCTATTTGCCAGGGTTGCAATAGGCGCAGCCATAATGGTGCTGCTTGATTTACTGATTGAGCCCGTAGCCATTAAACTTGATTACTGGCAATGGCAGGATAATATCATCCCTTTTAAAAACTACCTGTGCTGGTATTTGCTCAGCTTTATATTGCTTTACATTTTTGAAGCTTTTAAATTTAAAAAGCAAAGCATTGTTGGCCCTGTATTGATATTGGTGGAGTTTGTGTTTTTTGGGTTGTTGGGGTTGGTGATATAAATAAACAATTGAATATTTTAAAACTTCAAAAATGGAACCAAATGAAATAACGCTAACAAACACCTTGAGTAAAAAGCTTTATTTATCGTTAGAGCCTGAAGGAACGTTACTTGAGTTATTGCCGGGAGAAAATATCAAAGTTGAATTGTTTGCAGCATCCGGTCGCATTATAGATTTGCAGATAAGTGAGTATAAGGGACGCTTTTGTTTGGCTTTATGGCCTGACAAAGGCTCATATAATATCGACTGGTAGTTGATTTACAAACCTTTTACCACAACACTTTCTCCTTTCATCTTAATTGCTGTATTTTTGTAACCCAATGGGCGACTATAATTTAAAAGTAACTATCGATCAGGATTCCGGCTTTTGTTTCGGGGTTGTTTATGCCATTGATATGGCCGAGGAAATACTGGCCGAAGATGGCTACCTGTATTGCCTTGGCGACATTGTACATAACGATGAGGAAGTTGAGCGCCTTAAAGCGCAGGGCTTGCGCATTATTGCCCATGAAGACCTGGTTGATCTGCACGATGAAAAAGTGCTGATCCGTGCACATGGCGAAGCGCCCGAAACTTATAAGGTAGCGCTCGAAAATAACATCACTTTAATTGATGCAAGTTGCCCTGTAGTATTAAAGCTGCAAAACCGCATCAAAACATCGTACGATGCCAACGAGAAGATCCTGATTTTTGGTAAACACGGCCACGCCGAGGTTATTGGCCTGGAAGGGCAAACCAACGGAAACGCACTGGTGTTTCAGGATATTGCCGAACTTGATGATGCTGACTTGCCCGAGAAGTTTACGCTTTATAGCCAGACCACCAAAAGCATGGAGAAATTTTACAATGTAAAAGATCAATTGCTTGCCCGTGGGTACGAGGTAAAGGCCAATGATACTATTTGCCGCCAGGTATCAAACCGCGATAAGGATCTGCCTGCTTTTGCAATTCGGTTTAATAAAGTGGTATTTGTGTCGGGCAAAAAATCATCTAACGGCAAGGTGTTGTTTGAAGTTTGTCGCAAGCATAATCCTGACACTTATTTCGTGTCATCGGTTGATGAATTGGACAGAAGTATGTTCGCACCCGGCGATACTGTTGGTATAGCAGGTGCAACATCAACACCAATGTGGCTTATGCAGCAGGTGAAAGCCGCAATTGAAACTTATTAGCAGCACGCTATTTGTTGTATACATTCCATAGTAACTAAAACACTTGGAAAAATTTCCATCATATTTTGGCCTTTTTGTAGCCCTGCTGGTACTAGGCAGCTGGTCGGTCAGCTTCGTATTGTTAATGCAGTGGCAGATAGATTTTGGCAACCCGCTGCTTTATTTGGCAGTGTTGCTAATGATGCACCTTTACACAGGCTTATTTATTACCGCTCATGATGCTATGCACGGCACCGTGGCGCCCAACAAAAGCATCAACAATTTTGTAGGATTTTTAAGCACGTTATTATACGCCAGTTTTTGGTACCCTAAGCTTTATACAAAGCACCACCAGCACCATAACCACGTACATACCGATACCGACCCTGACTACCACAACGGCGGCTTTTTTAGTTGGTACGTAAGGTTTATCCGAAATTATCTGTCCTTGTGGCAAATAGTAGTTATGGCTGCTGTATTTAATATCCTAAAAATCTGGATCCCGCAGCAAAACCTGTTGCTGTTTTGGGTAGCGCCATCGTTACTAAGTACACTTCAATTGTTTTATTTTGGCACCTATCTGCCCCATAAAGGCGAGCACGATAATAAACACCAGTCGCGCAGTTTACCTCGGAATCACTTTTTTGCCTTTATAACCTGTTACTTTTTCGGTTACCATTATGAACACCATGACGCACCATGGCTACCGTGGTGGAAGTTATGGACAGCTAAAGAAAAGTAACTTACGCTATTCAATAACTTACAATTCTGTCATGCTGAACGTAGTGAAGCATCTACTTGCCGACGAATAGTTTGCCAACAGGTTCTTCGATCCCGCTCAGAATGACAAAGTGGGGTGTGTAATAAGATAGTTTATAGAAATGGCTTCTTGTGATAGTTATCACCCTTAAAGCCACTCACAACCCAACGTAATTTCTTTACTACTCAAATTTGCGTTCAGCCGAAAAAATTTACCTTTGTAGCCAAACCTGTGATTGAATGAGCGAAAAGATTTTAGTGATAGGTGCTAACGGGCAAATAGGTACCGAACTGGTAACTGCATTACGCGGAATACACGGTGCCGAAAACGTGATAGCATCAGATATAAACAGCCCTACATACGCTATACGTAACAATGGCCCGTTCGAGTTTGCGAACGTGCTTGATAAAGACAACCTGCATCATTTATTTGACAAGCACCGCCCAACACAGGTTTACCTGTTAGCGGCAATGCTATCGGCAGTGGGGGAGCAAAAGCCAAAGATGGCTTGGGATTTAAACATGACAGGCTTGCTTCACGTATTGGATTTTGCTGTTGAATTTAAAACGGCTAAAGTTTTTTGGCCCAGCTCTATAGCAGTGTTCGGCCCGCATTCGCCGCAATATGATACGCCTCAGTACTGTGTGATGGATCCTAATACGGTTTACGGTTTTAGCAAGCTGGCAGGGGAGCGCTGGTGCGAATATTACTTCACAAAATATGGCGTAGATGTGCGCAGCATTCGTTATCCGGGCTTAATAGGCTGGAAGGCCAATCCGGGCGGCGGCACTACAGATTATGCCGTACATATTTTCCATGAAGCTTTAAAGCATGGTAAATACCAAAGCTTTTTATCGGCAAATACAGCCTTGCCAATGATGTACATGGAAGATGCTATTCGCGCCACTATTACATTAATGGATGCACCTGCCGAACAAATCAGTATCAGATCGAGCTATAACCTGGGTGGCATCAGCTTTACGCCAACACAACTGGCCGATGAAATTAAAAAGCATTTGCCTGATTTCGAGATAAGCTATGCAGATGCTGATCCGCGCCAGGCAATTGCCGATAGTTGGCCAAAATCAATTGATGATAGTCAGGCACAGCAGGATTGGGGTTGGAAATTAGAGTACGACCTGCCGAGAATGACGCAGGATATGTTGCAAAATTTAAAAGAGTTAGTTTAAGCCCCTAACCCCCTAAAGGGGGAATTGGAGTATAGCTTAACATATACAATATATTTAAATATAAAATTCCGGCTCCCCCTTTAGGGGGCTGGGGGGAATTATGGGAAGAGCATTTGAATTTCGTAAGGAAAGAAAGTTTAAACGCTGGGCCAAAATGGCCGTGCAGTTTACACGTTTAGGTAAAGAGATTGTAATGGCGGTTAAGGCCGGCGGCGGCGACCCCAACTCAAACTCGCGCCTGCGCACTGCTATGCAAAATGCCAAAGCGGTAAATATGCCTAAAGACCGTGTTGAGGCAGCCATTAAGCGCGCCAGCAGCCGCGACGAAAAGGATTACGAAGAGTTGGTATACGAAGGTTACGCCCAGCACGGCGTTGCCATATTGGTTGAAACCGCTACAGATAATACCAACCGCACGGTTGCTAACGTACGCAGCTATTTTACAAAATATGGTGGTACTTTAGGTAAAACGGGCTCGCTTGATTTTATCTTCAGCCGTAAATCGGTATTCACTTTTGATCCGGGCGACCGCGATCTGGAAGAGCTGGAGTTTGAACTTATCGACGCCGGTTTAGAGGATCTTTTTGTGGAGGCTGATGAGGAAGGTAACAGCGTTGCTGTAATCCATGCCGCTTATGAGGATTTCGGCAAAATGCAGAAAGCATTAGAGGAGTTGGGTATCGAAACTAAATCTGCCAAGTTGGAGCGTATAGCACAATCGAGCACTGCCGTTACCGAAGAGCAAGCTGCCGATGTACTTAAAATTGTTGACCGCTTAGAGGAAGACGACGATGTGCAGGCCGTTTACCATAATATGGCAGAGTAATTGTAGTAATTGCGTCATTGCGAGGAGTGTAACGACGAAGCAATCTTCTCGCGTTTTTAGAGAGCGTTGAGATTGCCACGCTATCGCTCGCAATGACACGTATTTTGACTTTTAACTTTACACTTTTGACTTACTACCATGCCTTTACTATCAACACGCAAACAGGAAAAAAAGGTTAAAGTAACTTTTGCCCACGGCTTACTTTTTGTTGAAAAGGCTGATGGTAAACAGCAAGCTATACCCCTGGAGTGGTTCCCCAAACTTATGGAAGCCACCGAAGAGGAACTTGAAGACTGGGAACAAACCGAAAAAGGCATCAGGTTTAATAAGCTTGATGTTAATGTTGACCTTTAAAGGAGATATGAGACATTAGATGTGAGATTTTAGACAAGACTTTATCTGGGTCTCATGTCTAAAATCTCATATATCAAATCTACAATAATGACGTTCGAAGAGTTTTTCGCTAAAAAGAAGATTGATCTGGCTGCTTTGCAGGTTGGCCAGCCCGGGCTTTTTTGGGAATTTAAATCGCACTTCGAACAAATGGGCGAAAAATCTTTCGACCATACCAAAAAGTACTGGTTTAATAAATTAAGGTTACAATATCATCTTGCATCCGAGGTAAAGACCGACAAGGTACATATCGAAAACCAGATTGCCGAACAAACCATTGCCGAGTCTCTTGGAGAAACGGTTGCAGCGCCGTCAGTTGGTTTTAAACCGAGATTTAAAGCAGCAATTACAAATTCGAAGCCGGAGGTCGAAAGTTCAGAGGCTAAAGTGGAAAGTCAGGAAACCGGAAGTCCGCAGTTGGAAGTAGGTAGTGAAACACCAGCACCAAAACCTGCCGGTTTTAAACCACGCTTCAATAAAGCAATGACCGCGCCCAAGCCGGAAGTTGAAAATCCGCAGACCGAAGTCGAAAGTGCGAAATCGGAAAACTCAGCAACGGAAACACCAACATCAAAGCCTGCAGGATTTAAGCCGCGTTTTAACATAAAAACGGCTGCGCCGAAGACTGAAGTTGAAAGCGCGGATTCTGAAGGTGAAAATTCAAAACCTGAAGTCAAAAGCGTTGACGCGGAAAAGACTGATGAGCCGACATCAGAAACCACTGCACCAAAACCGGCTGGCTTTAAGCCGCGATTCAATATGAAGATGGCATCGCCGAAAAGTGATGTAGAAGGCGA
The DNA here is from genome assembly GCF_007846085.1 of Mucilaginibacter pallidiroseus. GTDB lineage: Bacteria > Bacteroidota > Bacteroidia > Sphingobacteriales > Sphingobacteriaceae > Mucilaginibacter > Mucilaginibacter pallidiroseus. The sequence continues at coordinate 15,579 of NZ_VOEJ01000002.1, read as the reverse complement.
AAAACCTGAAGTTAATAGTGCTGCGGCTGAAGATAAATCTCCAAAAACAGATGAGCCGGAAGTGGGAGAGCAGGTATCAAAGCCTGCAGGTTTTAAACCGCGATTTAATATGAAGATGGCACCAAAGCCATCTGGAATAGAAAATGCGGAAGAACTGGGTGCAAAAGCCGCTGAGCCTGCAAACAATCCTGACGAAATTGCTAATGAGGTTAAGCCCGATGTGCAACAAGCACCGGAAGAAGGTAAACCTGCTGATGCGCCAATTACAAAACCTGCCGGTTTCAAGCCAAGGTTTAAACCCAAACCGCCGCAGGAATAATTCTAAATATATCCAACTTAAAATATATGGATACCGAACAACTTTTTAACCAGGAACGCGGCAGCGGTGATAATAAGCCCAAAAAAGAAAGCCCGCTTATAAGCCTGGAACGCGATCTGAAACTTTTTAATGAATCCATCAAAGAAGTAGCCATCGAGATAATGGTTGAGGGCCTGTCTGCTACGCCGATATTTGTAGCTCATCAGCATGAAATTGCATTGGGCGAGATGATCCTTAACCGCGACGAACTTAACACCGAGTGGAGCATCCATGCGTCAACCATCGAGGAATTTGTTGAGAAGGGCATCATTAAAAAGGAATTGAAAGAGCGCTTTTTAAGCACATATAAAAATCCAAATGACTTTATGTGCCTGTTTGTAGTGGTGCCGGAAGGGGCAAACTTCGTGTATTATCCGTATGTAACGGGATAAGCGAATGAGGAATATTTTGGATGTGGCTCCTTCTTTGGCCGAGTATTTTATCGATGTCGAGCAGATAATTAGTGATAGCCCCCCGTCATTTGACGATACCAACAATATCTTAGGTAAATATCGGCAATACTTAGCCAGCTTCATGTTAATAGTTGCCGCTAAGGTTAGTTTATTCGAGCATCAAGATAATGATTGGCAGAGTATTTTTGGACATGAATTCGATGTGTATTATCATTGCTTTAAATCAAAAATCCAAGAAGGCGTTTACCTTTCAGATCAATCCATTTGTGCTAACTTAATTGATGAGATTGACGGAAAGTCTGCTTAACCATAATAGAATATTATATTTGACAATTCTCAATATAGCTTTACACCATGCCTGACAAAAAGATCCTTGTTTTAAACAGCAAACAGATACAGCAAAAAATAGATAGGATTGCTTACCAGGTATTGGAAGACAATTTTGATGAGCAGGAAATCCTGATAGCCGGCATATTGCCGCGCGGCAACCAGGTGGCCGAGCGTTTAAAGGATGTATTGGATAAAATTGCTCCTTTTAGCAGCCGTTTACTAACCATAGAGCTGGAAAAAGATAGTACCAGTTTGCAGGCACATATCAATTTTGATATTGAAGAATGCAGCAACAAGGTTATAATTTTGGTAGACGATGTATTGAATAGCGGTAAAACCCTTGCGTATGGTTTTGGCGTTTTCCTGGATGTGCCGCTAAAAAAGTTGCGCACGGTGGTATTGGTTGATCGTAACCACAAAAGCTTCCCGGTAACTACAGATTATGCCGGTATAGCGCTGTCAACCGTAATTAAAGAACATGTTGATGTTATTTTGAATAAGGAAGGGCAGGAAGATGCTGTTTATTTAAAGTAATCTCGGTTCTAAAAATCAGTCGTAACGTTAAAAGATGTTAAATACATTGGCCTTATATAAAAGGAGCAAAACCGTCGTTATATATTCGCTCATAAATAAATAATTGACTGATTTATAATATTCAACTATCTTTGCAAAATGTTTAAAAAACAAGTACTCACTTTTTCGGCCGTATTGCTGTTGATTCTCGCTGTATTTAGCGGATGCAAAAGCAAATACGAAAAACTTAAAGCGAGTAATGATAATACCAAAAAATACCAGGAGGCTGTAAAGTTCTATAACAAAAAGGATTACTCAAAAGCGCTTGGTTTATTTGAGGATCTGGTACAGCGTTATCGTGGCCGTACCGGTTATGAAGATTTATATTATTATTACGCTTATACCAACTATAAGCTAAAAGATTATACATCGGCACGTTATCACTTTAAAACATTTGCAGATACCTATCCATCGAGCCCTAAAGCGGAAGAGTGCCGTTTTATTGCTGCGTATTGTTTTTATCTGGATTCGCCTATATACTCTTTAGATCAGGAGAATACTACAAAGGCAATTGAGTCGCTGCAGTTGTTTATTAACCTTTACCCAAAAAGCGACCGCGTGACCGAGGCCAGTAAGCTGATTCAAAACCTGCGCGATAAACTTGAGCAAAAAGCCTATGCAAATGCAAAGCTTTATTTAACAATTAATGACTACCAGGCGGCCGTTATCGCATTCAACAATGCCTTGCGCGATTACCCGGATACCAAGTATGCCGAGGAAATGGAGTTTTTAATTATTAAGGCCCAATATGAGTACGCGCGCATTAGCCGTGAGTACAAACAGGAAGAGCGTTTTGGCCAGGCAATGACCTACGCCGATCAGTTTGCCGAGAAGTACGAAGGCAGCAAATATTTAAGAGATGCCCAGGACCTGAAAAAGGATAGCGAACGCGGTATCGAGCGCGCAAAACGAGTAATAGCCCAGGCCGAAATTGACCAGAAATTAGCTAAAAAGCTGGCCGATAAAGATACTGTTGCAACCCAGCCGCCATCTGTTAAGGATAGAGGCAATCAAAAAATACCATATTAATATTTAATATATCAAGACATGAGCAATACAAATAATAACGCCAAACCAGCTGTTGCCAGCAGCACAGTAACTCGCGATTTACGTGAGTTGGACGTAAAGACTGAAAATATTTACGAGTCGCTGGTTATTATGGCCAAAAGGGCAAACCAGATATCAAACAATATCAAGGAAGAGTTACATCAAAAATTATCAGAGTTTGCATCAGCAAATGACAACCTTGAAGAGGTTTTTGAAAACCGCGAGCAAATTGAGATATCTAAGCATTACGAAAAAATGCCTAAACCTACTTTGGTAGCCGTTCAGGAGTTTTTGGATAGCAAAATTTATTACCGCAACCCGGCTAAAGAAGCAAGGGAGTTATAAGCCGTAGGCTTAATTCAAAACTTAGAAGTCAAAATTCATAAAGATAGCTTTAGTGCTGCTTTTGAATTTTGACTTTTTATTTTTTACTTTAATTTATGCTTGAGGGTAAGAATATCATTTTAGGTGTATGTGGCAGTATTGCCGCTTATAAAACGGCAACCCTTGTAAGGCTACTAATTAAGGCGGGCGCCAATGTGCAGGTTGTGATGACGCCCGATGCAGCCAATTTTATTACACCCCTTACACTTTCTACCCTTTCAATAAGGCCGGTTTATGTGGACTACTTTAAACCTGACACTGGCGAGTGGAACAACCATGTAGAGCTTGGCCTTTGGGGTGATGCCATGATTATAGCGCCGGCAAGCGCCAACACCATGGCAAAAATGGCAGGCGGATTGGTTGATAACCTGCTTACTGCCGTATATCTTTCGGCCAAGTGCCCGGTATATTTTGCCCCGGCAATGGATCTGGATATGTGGAAACACAATTCCACCCGTGCCAACATCGCAGCAATACAGCAATTTGGTAACATTTTGATTCCCCCCGGCAGTGGCGAACTGGCGAGCGGTCTGCATGGCGAGGGCCGAATGGCCGAACCTGAAGAAATCATTGCTTTTGTTGAGGCGGATATCAAAGGTAAATTACCGTTGGTAAACAAAAGGATATTGGTTACTGCGGGCCCAACCTATGAGGCTATTGATCCGGTGCGTTTTATTGGGAATCACTCATCGGGCAAAATGGGGTTTGCTATTGCCGATGAGTTGGCGAGTCTGGGTGCCGAAGTAACGCTTGTCGCCGGGCCAACTGCACAGATAAGTAAACAAAAATCTGTTAAGCGGATAGATGTAATCAGCGCCGCGCAAATGCTTAATGCCTGCCTGGAAAACTTTGAGCACGCCAATGCCTGTGTAATGTGTGCTGCCGTGGCCGATTATACGCCGGCCAATGTGGCCACGCAGAAAATCAAAAAGCATGATGACGGTTTAACTATCGACTTAAAAAAGACAATCGATATTTTAAAAACCCTTGGTAGCAAAAAGCAGCCGGGGCAGGTGCTCGTTGGCTTTGCGCTGGAAACGGAAAATGAGGAACAATTCGCCATTGAAAAACTGAACAAAAAGAACCTGGATCTAATTGTGCTAAACAGCTTAAATGATGCTGGCGCGGGTTTTAAAAGCGATACTAATAAAGTAACTTTGATAGACCGCCAACTTAAAAAAACGGTTTATGATCTTAAATCAAAAACCGAGGTGGCAAAGGATATTTGCGCCAAGTTGCTACAATTAATAAACTGATGAAAAAACTGCTGTTGCTTGCATTGTTGCTTACCTGTTTTTGCTATTCGCAAGGGCAGGATTTGAATGCGCGGGTAAGGGTAGTAGCGCCCAAGGTGCAAATAACCAACAGGCGCATTTTGCAAACGCTGGAAACAGCCATGCGCGACTTTTTGAATGGCCGCAAATGGAGTGCAGATGTTATTGCCCCGCAGGAGCGTATCAACTGCAACTTTGTATTTAATATTACCAATTGGGATGGCAGCACGGGTTTTAGCGGAGAGTTACAGGTGCAGTCGTCAAGGCCGGTGTTTAACTCAACTTACACCAGTACACTGCTTAATATTAATGATAGGGATGTTGACTTCACGTATACCGAAGGCCAGACCATAGATTACACCGATCAAACTTTTCAGAGCAATTTAAGCTCGATAATGGCTTTCTACGCTTACGTGATTGTAGGCATGGATTATGATTCGTTTTCACGCTATGGCGGTACGCCATATTTTCAGGCTGCGCAAACCGTAGCTGTTAATGCCCAAACATCATCTTTCAGAGGGTGGAAAGCTTTCGACAATACGCTCAACCGGTACTGGCTTGCCGAAAACCTTAACAATAAGCTATATCTTAATCTGCGCAGCTTTATGTATGACTATCATCGTAACGGGTTGGATGTAATGGCCGATAACCCGTCAAAAGGACGTAAGACCATCAGCGCTATCTTACCGCTACTTTCGCAAGTAGATCGTAAGCGGCTTGGCTCATACTTTCCGCTGGCCTTTTTTACCGCTAAGGATGATGAGCTTGTGTCCATATACAGCAAAGCCGCGCCGCCGGAGCGCGTACAGGCCATGAACATCCTGATGCAGATCGATCCTTCCAACGGCAATAAATACCAAACGCTTAAGTAGCGCTACTTTCCCTGCTTGCTGCAATCTATTTTTTTTAAGATTTTATAGTCTATATAAAACGTACCGAATGGAATAATACAGGCCAGCAACACCTTGCGGGTGGTGTTCCTAAAATTCCATTTTTGCTCGACACCTACACTTATGGTGTTAAATATAAATAGTAGGAAAAGCACGCCATGCACCGGCCCCATTGCTTTCACCATTGAGGGGGTGTTGCCGAAATGTTTGAGTGGTACTGCTATAAATATGAGTGCTAATAAAGAAATGCCTTCTAAAAATGCAATAATGCGCAAGCGGCCAACGCTGCTTTTCAATAGTTGTATCATAATAAAATATTGGTGGATTGAAGTGTGCGTATATAAGGGCGTTGTACCACAGGGGAAAACGGCCACGGAATAGCGATTAATATGATTAACAAAGCCAGGCCAAACCATATCAGTATCGTTTTGAATTTCTTTGCGTCTGTTGCCTTACGCTTAGCCATTGCCGAGCCTATGGTTAATACAATAATTGCAGTGAGCATCAATATCAAATGCATCACACCAAAAAAGAAGGGCTCGCGTATATGGCCATTGCCGCCAATGGCATTGAGTGAAAATTTTGCAGTAGGGCTTTGGGTATAAACCAGCATACCAAGCACCAATTGTATATGGGCGATGGTAGCCGTCCAATGGCGCCATGCGTTATCCGCGTTGGTGAATCTGTTGCCTTTTGTATATCCTGCAAAAGCGCTATAAACAGTATAGATCAATGCAAATAGTAAAAGCCAGCGCGTAGCAGAGTGAAAAAATAATAATGTTAAATACATATAAAAAATACTGATCGGTATGTTTTAGATTAAAAAATATTAAGAGAGTCTGTTCAAGTAATTTTTAAACTCTTGTAGAAAAATCTCATAGCATCCTGCACCGGCGGCTTTACCCATATTACGTATGCCGCTGTAGCCGGCAATAACAAAGCACGCCACTTGGCCGGCATCCACATCGGCACGTATCTCACCCTTCTCCTTTCCCATTTCTAAGTTTTGGGCAATGGCTGACTGCCATTGGTCGGTAAGTTTAAGTAGCGCTTTTTTAAATGACTCGTTAACAGGCGACATTTCTTCGATAAGGTTCACCACAGGGCAGCCATATTTTGCCGTCATGAAAGGGACTTTGAACAGCAGATTTTTCATCATTGTATAGATGTCCTGTATAGGGCTATCAGCTAGCTGCAAAGGTTTTACAAGCGTTTCATACATACCCGGATAAACAATCTCGTTAATCATAGCCAGGCCCATATCGTCTTTACTTTTAAAATGATAAAAGAAAGCACCTTTTGTAACTTGTGTGGTTGCTAAAATAGTATCAATACTAGTAGCTTGGTAACCTTGCCTATAAATCAAGTCGAAAGACTTTTGAAGGATCATTTTACGTGTAATTTCAGCTTTGGACATTAAAAATACTAATTGGTATGTTTGCAAACATAAGCTGTTAAATTGAAATACACAAGCAATTAAAATTATTGCCTGTTATTTACGTTTTGCATGCAATGGCTATCTTTACATCTTTTTTAAGCGATATTACTACATGAGTAAACGGTGGGTGTTAAAAAATACGGCAGATGAAAACGTTGTACAGCAATTAGCTGCCGACCTCAACATTAACCCTGTCTTAAGCCGTTTACTGGTAAATCGTGGCATAACTAATTTTGAAGAAGCGCGGTTTTTCTTCCGCCCGAGCGAACTGCACCTGCATGATCCTTTTTTGATGCAGGATATGGAAAAAGCCATCCTGCGTATAGAGCAAGCCATTGCCCAAAATGAAAAGGTGATGATCTACGGCGATTACGACGTTGATGGCACCACAGCTGTAGCATTGGTTTATAGATTTTTTAAAAAGTGTCACGACAATATTGCTTACTACATACCCGATCGTTACAAGGAGGGCTATGGTATATCAACTCAGGGTATTGACTTCGCGGCTCAAAACGGCTTCGGGTTAATAATCGCATTAGATTGCGGCGTAAAGTCGGTGGATAAGGTTGCCTACGCCAATAAACTTGGCGTAGATTTTATTATATGCGATCACCATTTGCCCGGGGATGAACTGCCGGATGCCTTAGCATTGCTGGATCCAAAGCGGAGCGATTGCGAGTATCCTTACAAAGAACTTTCTGGCTGTGGCATTGGCTTTAAATTAATACAGGCCTACGCTCAAAAAAATGATATTGATTTTGAAGAGGTGGCCTCATACCTGGATTTGGTTGCCATCAGTATAGCTTGCGACATTGTACACATAACTGGCGAAAACCGCGTGTTGGCGCATTTGGGTTTGCAAAAAATCAACGACAACCCCTGTACGGGTGTAAAAACTTTGATGCAGGTTGCCGGAAAAAGCAAAGACCTAAGTATAGCCGACGTAGTTTTTTTACTGGGCCCGCGCATTAATGCTGCCGGGAGGATTGACGACGCCAAGCATGCCGTTGCCTTACTGATATCCTGCCATGAGGAGGAAGCCCGGGAAATGGGTGAACTCATCAACACGCATAATATCGAACGCAAAGGTCATGATCTACAAATTACCGACGAAGCATTGAGCCTCATAGATAATGATGAGATAATGATCAACAGGAAATCGACTGTGGTTTTTAATGAGAACTGGCATAAAGGTGTGATAGGTATTGTAGCATCTCGCCTTACCGAAAAGTATTACCGGCCTACAATTGTACTAACCCGATCCAACGGGCATGTTGCGGGTTCGGCCCGGTCGGTTCTTGGATATGATCTGTATGAAGCCCTATGTGGTTGCAGCGACTTGCTCATTCAATTCGGCGGTCATAAGTATGCTGCCGGCCTTACCATGAAGCCCGAAAACGTACCGGCATTTATAGATAAATTTGAAGAGGTGGTAAGTGCTACCATTCCCGACGAATTGCTTATCCAACAAATAAATATTGATGCTGAACTGGAATTAAAAGATATCGAGTCGAAATTCTTTAGGGTCATGAACCAGTTTGCGCCCTTCGGGCCGGAAAATATGGCACCGGTGTTCATGAGTAAAAATGTGTATGTTAGCGGCAATGCAGGTTTGGTTGGCGGCAATCATGTAAAAATGTTTATCATGCAGCCCGGCTCGGCATCGTTTAGCTGCATAGCGTTTAATCATGCCCAATACCTGCCCCAATTAAAACCTAACGTTCCGTTCGACGTTTGTTACAGCATTGAAGAAAATGTATGGCGTGACCAACGTATTATACAATTGAATATAAAAGGGATTAGATTTAATTAAAAAGTCAAAGTTTTAAAGTAAAAAGAGCTGCGGCTTTTGGTTTTAATTTCGATTTTTAACTTTTGAATTTTCGCTAATGATACTAAGAGCAGATCATTTAATTAAGAAATACAAACAGCGCACCGTGGTTAACGATGTATCGTTCAACGTTTCGCAGGGCGAAATTGTGGGTTTGCTGGGCCCAAACGGTGCAGGTAAAACCACATCATTTTATATGATAGTGGGTTTGGTTAGGCCAAACAGCGGCGAGATTTTTTTGGATGATGAAAACATTACCAACGATGCCATGTACCGCCGGGCACAAAAGGGTATAGGTTACCTTGCGCAGGAGCCGTCTGTATTTCGTAAACTATCTGTTGAGGATAATATTAAAGCGGTGCTAGAGATGGGCAAAATGACCAAGGAACAGCAACGCGACAAGCTGGAAGAGTTGATAGACGAATTTAGTTTACATAAAGTGCGTAAAAACCGTGGCGACCTGCTATCGGGCGGCGAGCGCCGGCGTACCGAGATTGCACGCGCCCTGGCTGCCGAACCAAACTTTGTACTGCTTGATGAGCCCTTTGCCGGGGTCGACCCTATCGCCGTAGAGGAAATTCAATCCATGGTGGCCAAGTTGCGCAACCGTAATATTGGTGTTTTGATAACCGACCACAACGTACAGGAAACGTTATCGATTACTGATAGGGCTTATTTGCTCTTTGAAGGTAAAATTCTTGAGTCGGGCGTGCCGGAAGTTTTGGCCGCGAACGAACTGGTACGTAAGGTTTATCTTGGGGCCAACTTCGTTTTAAAAAGAAAGACATTTGCTTAGTAAATAATATATTTGAGAAGTTTGCCAAGATCACCAATAGCGCGGCAAACCAACACTAACCCAGCCCCGCCAAGCAGCCTATGACTCTTTTTAATTCGGTATTTACCTGGTTCATGAAAAAGCGCATCCATCAGATTGAGCTTTTTATGAAATACCCTAATGAGGTGCAGGAAGAATGGTTTGAGCAACTTATAGCGGGGGCCGAAAATACCGAGTGGGGCAAAACCCATCATTATAAAAGCATTCAGAATCTTGCGCACTTTAAGGAGCGCGTACCTATCCAAACATATGATACGCTGAAGCCCTATATAGAGCGGATGCTAAAGGGCGAGCAAAATGTGCTTTGGCCGTCGGAGATCCGTTGGTTTGCAAAATCATCAGGCACTACAAGCGACAGAAGCAAATTTATACCTGTAAGCGAAGAGTCCTTGGAGGAATGCCACTTCAAAGGCGGTAAGGATATGCTTACCCTTTACTTTAATAACAGACCAAACGCCCGCATATTTACAGGTAAAAGCCTAACATTGGGTGGTAGCCATCAGGTAAGCCAGCTTAATGACGATACTTTTTTTGGCGACTTATCGGCAGTTATCATGAAAAACCTGCCCCTATGGGCCGAATTTTACCGCACCCCGCACTTAGATATCGCCCTGCTCGAAAACTTCGAAGAGAAGATTGAGAAGATGGCTTATGCCACTAAAGATGTAAATGTTACCAGTATTAGTGGCGTACCTACCTGGAATATATTACTGTTTAAACGTATCCTTGAAATTACCGGGAAAAGCAATCTGTTAGAAGTTTGGCCAAACCTTGAGCTTTACTTTCATGGTGCGGTTAACTTTACACCATATCGCGAGCAGTTTGCCAAGCTGATCCCTAAAAGCGACATGTACTATCTGGAAACCTATAATGCATCCGAAGGTTTCTTTGGCATTCAGGATCTGGAAGAGCCCGGCGATATGCTGTTGATGCTGGATTACGGGATATTCTACGAGTTTTTACCACTGGAGTATCTGCATGACGATGATCCAAAGACACTTACGCTTGACGAGGTGGAACTGGACAAGAATTATGCACTCATCATCACCACCAACGCAGGCTTATGGCGCTACATGATAGGTGATACTATTAGGTTTACATCACTTTCGCCATACCGCATTCAAATAACCGGGCGTACCAAGCACTTCATAAATGCCTTTGGCGAAGAGCTTATAATTGATAATGCTGAGCGCGCCCTGCTCGAGGCCTGCCAGCAAACAGGTGCTATCATCCGTGATTATACAGCCGCACCGGTATACTTTAACGGTGACGAATGTGGCGCTCACGAGTGGCTCATTGAGTTTGTAAAAAAGCCAGCCGAGTTTGAGAGGTTTGTAGACCTGCTGGATGAAACCCTGCGCCGCGTAAATTCAGATTACGATGCCAAGCGGTTTAAAGACATGGCCCTGCGCCGCCCCCTTGTGCGCAAAGTAGCTGACGGCACGTTTTTTACCTGGATGAAAGAGAAAGGTAAACTTGGCGGCCAGCACAAAGTACCCCGCCTGGCCAACAATCGGGAATACGTAGACAGTATTTTGAAAATGCTGGAGTTGGTAGGGTAATTTAAGGGTCTACACTAGCCATATCAGCACAATAATATATCATCCAAGCTGTTGCACTATCTGCACCTGCCGCGTAATGCTATTATAAAGCCTGTAAAATGAAAAAAGCATTACTGATTTTCTTTGCGGCGGCGGGAGTTATATCTTGCCAAAAGCAGGATAGCAAGCCGATGAGTGCGAATTTATTTGGCCGTTGGGAACTTGCTGCTACACACGGTGGCCTCTCCATGCCGAGGCCGGCACCTACTGGTAATGGCGATATGTACCAGTTCAATAAAGACAGTACCTATTCACGTTATATAGATAATAAGATAACCGCCCAAGGCAAATTCAGCATCAACATAACGGAAACCCGCGACTCGCTGAAATTCGGGATAATCACTTTTACCAATCCCACTTACAAGGATGCCTGGATGCAATCCGTGTCGGGCCGCATTATTATCGGTTCATCCGCTGCAGATGGTCCGTCTTACGAGTATCGTAAAATTAGTAGCAAATAAATAATAGGTTAAGCATCACAGGCCTCCCAAATCTTTACAGCTTCTACCGCTGCCTTAACATCATGTACCCGCAGTATGTTGGTACCTTTAGTTAACGCAATGGTATTAAGTGCGGTTGTTCCGTTCAAAGCCTCGGCAGCTGTGTTACCTAATAAATTATAAATCATTCGCTTGCGCGATACACCGGTAAGTATCGGTAGCTCAAGCGGTGCAAAATCTTCAAGGCGGTTCATAAGCGTGTAGCTTTGTTCGGCCTTTTTAGCAAAACCAAAACCAGGGTCAAGTATAATGTCATGCACATTAAGCTGCCTTAGCTGGTAAATCTTCTTTGCAAAATAATTGTATACTTCGGCAAATACATCATCATAATCGGTTAGCTGTGTCATGCTTTGCGGGGTGCCACGCATATGCATCAGTATGTAAGGTACCTGCAGCCTGGCTACCGTCGTAAACATCTTATCGTCCAGTTCCCCGCCGGATATATCATTGATAATATTCGCACCCGCATTTATAGCAGCTTCCCCCACATCTGCCCTAAAGGTGTCCACAGAAATAATAACATCAGGAAAGGATTTCACTATCGCTTCAATGCCAGGTATCACACGGTCGGCTTCTTCCTGCGGGCTCACTTCGGCTGCGCCGGGGCGTGAGGAGTATCCGCCAATATCAAGTATTGCAGCGCCATCTGCCAGCATAGCACCTGCCTGTTTAACAATTTCATCAATACCATTTTTGCGACTATCGGCATGGAATGAGTCGGGCGTTATATTAATGATACCCATAACAAGCGGGTTGGTTAAATCAATTAATCTGCCGCCGGCGTTAAGGGTTAGTTTTTTCCGAAAAAATGTATCTTTAGCCACTTTATTATGTTGAGGTCACCGAAGGCTGCAAAGTTGTAAAGTAAAATCTACTTTATAAAGGCCTTTATATTCCTGTTCGGCACTTTTCTTTAAAAGGCACCAAGGTAATCATTCGCCCGGCACCCGAACAGGATAGACGACACCAATAAATTAGCACCATTATTAAACCGTGAACAACACCGCAACCGAATACGAAGCAGTAATTAGCCTTTGCAAAGGCCTTTTCATGAAAAAAACCCGCGATTACGGAACGGCGTGGCGCATACTCAGGCCCGAATCTATAACCGATCAGATTTTTATCAAAGCGCAGCGCATCCGCACCCTCGAAGAAAAAAAGGTGGCCAAGATAGATGAAGACATCACCGGCGAATATATAGGCATTGTAAACTACTGCCTTATTGCCATGATGCAACTCGAAATAGCATCTGAAACGCCGTTTGAATTGGAGGCGGGTTTTGTAGAGAAGATGTTCGACGAAAAATCAAACGAAACAAAAGAATTGATGTTTGCCAAAAATCACGACTACGGCGAGGCATGGCGCGACATGCGCATCAGTTCATTAACAGATTTAATACTAATGAAGCTGTTACGCGTAAAACAAATAGAAGATAACAAGGGCCAAACCCTTGCTTCGGAAGGTGTAAAGGCCAATTACCAGGATATGCTTAATTACGCGGTGTTTGCGCTGATTAAATTAGGAGTAAAGTAAGTATGAAGAATAGTTTAGTGTGGTTGTGCCGCTTAGCGGTGGGTTTGCTTTTTATCTTCTCCGGGTTGATAAAAGCCAATGATCCGCTTGGATTTTCCTACAAACTGGAAGAGTACTTCGAGGTGTTCCACCTAACTTCGTTAAACGGCCTGGCGCTAAGCCTTGCCATAGTGCTTTGCGCGCTTGAAATGATATTGGGTTTTGCCCTGCTTATCGGGGCGCGAGCCGTGCAGGTAGTTTGGGGATTGTTGCTGTTAATTATCTTTTTTGCATTTCTTACCTTTTACTCTGCATATTTTAAAGTGGTACAAACCTGTGGCTGCTTTGGCGATGCCATACCGCTTACGCCGTGGCAATCGTTCACTAAAGACCTTATTTTGTTAGTGCTTGTATTGGTACTGTTTGTAAACCGCAAAAGCTTACGGCCTTTATTTGATAAAAAAGCAGGTGATGTAGCGTTGGCAGCATCTGCCGTTGTTTCGGTTGGATTTGGGGTTTATACATACAATTTTTTGCCCGTGGTAGATTTCCTACCTTATAAAATAGGGGCGAACATTTGGCAGCAAATGCAAACGCCGCCGGGCGCACCAACTGATGAGTTTGAGATAACCTATCACCTAACAAACAAAAAAACTAAGCAAACCAAAACTATGACGGATAAAGAATACCTTAAAACCGGCATTTGGAAAGATAGTACATGGGTAGTTGAGGGTAACCCGGAAAGTAAATTGCTTAAAAAGGGCTTTGAACCTAAAATTCGTGACCTTGCCATACAAGATGCACAAGGAAATGCCTACAACCAAGAATTGCTTAATAATCCTTTTTATACCCTATGGATAGTTGCTTACGACTTAAACGAAACCAATGCCGACGCTTTGAACCGTATCAACGCCCTGGCCATTAATCTTACGCAAAACTTTAATACCCGCACGATATTATTAACAGCTACCTCGCCCGAGAATGCCCAGAAGTTTGCCAAAGAGCATCGCCTTGTAAGCGAACTTTTTTATGCAGACGGCGTGCCGCTTAAAACAATGGTCCGCTCAAACCCCGGCGTTATATTAATAAAGAATGGTACGGTTGTTAATAAATGGCATTATCACAACATGCCTAAGTATGATGATCTGGTAAAAAATTACTTCAATAAATAATGAGCCTGGTTTTTTTAGTAGGATTTATGGGTTGCGGCAAAACTTCATGGGGCCGTAAACTGTCGGCGGCTTTAGGGTACGAGTTTATTGATCTTGACCACGAATTTGAAGATCGTGCAGGTATGACCATTCCTGAGTATTTTACCATACATGGCGAAGATGCTTTCAGAAGGCTTGAGTCGGATATATTAAAAACCACTCCTTACAAAACTAACACGGTAGTATCTACAGGTGGGGGGCTGCCTGTTTTTTTCGATAACATGGATTGGATGAACAAGCACGGCAAGACCCTGTATATTGAGCTATCGCCAAGAGCATTGGCTGGCCGGCTCGAAAACGCTAAAACACAGCGCCCGGTATTGCAGGGAAAAAAGGGCGACGACCTTGTTGAATTGATAACCGAAAAACTTGCCGAACGCGAGCAGTATTATTTAAAAGCCAGCTACCATATTAGTGGTATAGATATGAATGTTGAAAAACTTGCCCAAAAACTGGATTTACCTTTAGTATAGTTATGGGCGTTGCCTAACGGCCGGGCTCTCCACTCATACGCCTGCATGCATTAAGCTATCCCTCGGCATAAACCCTTTTCACGGCCGGTATCCGTTGCTATCCCTAACACGACCCTTTTTTATCTAATCGTTTTAAGTAGTGGTATTACTACAAGACTGCCATTAGCGCTATTAAAACTGCGTAATGATAAATGAGAGACAAAATTTTAAAGCTTATTTTCAGCGTGTTAAATTTACACTATCACTTTTTTGCAAGGATGATTTGCAAAAGCAAAAATGATGCGTACCTTTGCACTCCGCAAACGAAATAGCGGGATGTTCTCTGAAATAAAGCAAACAAAAATTTAAAAATAAAGTTTGTGAATTAACTAAAAGCTGCTACCTTTGCAGCCCGCAACGACGAAAGGAGAAGCGGTTGTTAATTGAAAAACCGGACTTTAAAAATTTAAAAAAATAAAGTTTGGAAATAATAGAAAAGGTTATTACCTTTGCAACCCGAAACGGGGGAGAGGAAATCGGAAACGACGGACTTTAAAACGTTAAGCCTGAGAGCAATTCTCAGGAGCGAAAAGATTGAAGATTTGAAGCCGCAACGGCTGAAGATATAAAAGCAGATTCGAGAGATGAAGCGAAGAAGTTCTTAAAGAGATTAGAAAATAAAATAATGCAGCGTAACGGTGAGTGGAGACACGAACTGTTAACAAACAAAAGAGAGCTCAGTTATCTGAAAATACTGTAAGAGAATATTTTTTTTTACAGATTTCTATTGATTGAGTTAATAGGGTCTGGATACAAACAAACACATTTTACAATGGAGAGTTTGATCCTGGCTCAGGATGAACGCTAGCGGCAGGCCTAATACATGCAAGTCGGACGGGATTTGGGAGCTTGCTCCTAATGAGAGTGGCG
>NZ_VOEJ01000017.1 GCF_007846085.1 Mucilaginibacter pallidiroseus | reverse complement strand
GAAACAAGTTCACTGTTGTCCGGTAAAATATTTTTGGAAAAGTTAAGGGGTAGTTTATAGCTACCCCTTTGTTGTTGATATTTGAGTTACCACACTTAAATATTCAACATGGGCAAAAGTACTTTTTTTACCGGACAGCCGGTTCTGAATCAGCTATTGAGTTTACTTGACCGTAATGGAATAAGGTTATTAGCCAAACGCGGTGGACATGACCGCTATTACCGATACTTTGATACTTATACGCATTTGGTAACAATGCTTTATTGTGCTTTTAATAAGTGCACCAGCAGCCGTGAAGTAGTGAGTGGCATGAAAGCCTGCCTGCATAAACTCAACCACACGGGTATTATTAAGTGTCCGGGGCGAAGTACGTTATGTGATGCTAATGCCGGGCGTAGCTTTGAAGTATTTGCCCGCATCTATGATCAATTATACTGTCGTCATAAACAACTTTTACCGGACAGCCGGTTGCAGATAGACCCCAGGCTTTTTATAGCCGATGCCTCCACCATTACCCTATTCCAGCGGATATTGAACGCCCCGAGTCCGGGGAAGTCTGATGGCAGGCGAAAAGGCGGGATCAAAGTCCATACGTTGATCAATGCTGCAGACGATGTACCGTTAAAAGTGAGTTTCACTGCCGCCAGTGCCAATGATATGCCTTTTCTAAAGGAAATACATTTGCAACCTGGTTCATTCATCGTTTTTGATAAAGGCTATGTGAATTATTCGCAGTATGAAAGGTTCTGTAATGAAGGCGTTTTCTTCGTTACAAGGCAGAAAAAGGATGCCCGTTACATAGTAACCAATGTGCATGAATTGCGCGAGCACAGCAGGGCCTCGGGTGTATTATCCGACAGGACCCTCTTACAGGGAACAAGGACTCAAAAGGATGGCATCAAGCTAAAGGTTCGTTTAGTGGCCTTTTTTGATAAAGATTCCGGCAGGACGTTTGAGTTTCTGACCAACAACTTTTCGCTGCCGCCTGAAATGGTGGCAGATATCTATAAAAAGCGCTGGCTGATCGAAGTGCTTTTCAAGCGGGTTAAACAGAACTTTCCACTCAAATATTTCCTTGGCGATAATGAAAATGCCATAAAGATCCAGATATGGTGTGCCTTTATTGCCGACCTGCTTATTAAACTCGTGCAGGTGCAGCTTAAAAGGAAATGGGCCTTCTCCAACCTTACATCTATCATCAGGCTACACCTGATGAGCTACATTCATTTATTTAACTTCCTGAATAACCCGGAAAGGCTGTCCGCGGTAAGCGGTAAAGCCCTCCAACTTGAATTGGGGGGCTTGGATATTGATTTTAAGACATAACATGCTTTGATCGCATGCAATCACGGCTTTTTAAACTAACTTCG
>NZ_VOEJ01000016.1 GCF_007846085.1 Mucilaginibacter pallidiroseus | reverse complement strand
CGTTATGAGAAGCTGCCGGTAACGGTATATGCCGATCAGCAGACGGCCTCACTGGCAGTAGCGGGGCGCATAGCAGCGCTGATCCGCAGCAAACAGGCACAAGGCAAGCCCGCAGTACTGGGCCTGGCAACAGGCGTAACCCCCATCAGGGTATATGCAGAGCTGGTACGCCAGCACAGGGAAGAAGGCCTGTCGTTTGCTAACGTTGTCACCTTCAACCTTGACGAGTACTACCCTATGCAGCCCGATGCCGTGCAGAGCTACGTTACTTTCATGAACGAGAACCTGTTTGACCATGTGGATATTGACAAGGCCAACGTACATATCCCCGACGGCACCCTTGCCCTGGAAGATGTGGCCGCTTTTTGCCTGAACTACGAAAAGCAGATAGAAGAACTTGGCGGGCTGGACCTGCAGATCTTAGGCATAGGCCGTACCGGCCACATCGGCTTTAACGAGCCTGGTTCGGCGCCCAACTCGGGTACCCGCCTGGTAACCCTTGACGACCTGACGCGCAGCGATGCCTCGCGCGATTTCGGCGGTAAGGAAAACGTACCAACCAAAGCCATCACCATGGGTATCGGTACCATCTTCAAGGCCCGCGAGATCATCCTGATGGCCTGGAGCGGTAAAAAGGCACCGATCATCCGCAAAGCGGTAGAGGGTGAACTGTCAGGCGATGTACCGGCCACCTACCTGCAGCTGAGCGACCACGTAGAGTTTGTACTTGACGAAGGCGCAGCAGCCGGCCTTACCCGCTTTGATACCCCATGGCTGGTAAAAGACTGCGTGTGGGACAATACCCTGATCAAGAAAGCCGTGATTTGGCTGTCGGCGGAGGTAAACAAGCCTATCCTGAAACTAACCGAAGAAGATTACAACAACCACGGCATGGCACAGCTTGCCGTTGAGCAGGGCCCGGTATACAATATCAACATCGATATCTTTAACCAGGTACAGCATACCATCACCGGCTGGCCGGGCGGCAAGCCGGGCGCAGACGACAGCCAGCGCCCGGAAAGGGCTGAGCCTGCACGCAAGCGGTCCATCGTGTTCTCTCCGCACCCGGATGATGACGTGATCTCGATGGGTGGTACCTTTATCCGCCTGGTTGACCAGGGGCATGATGTACACGTGGCCTACCAAACCTCGGGCAACACCGCCGTATGGGATGATGATGTACTGCGCTTTGTGGAATTTGCCATCGACTTTAAAGAAAGCGAAGGCGAGGATGCAGGCGTAATGCGCCAGACCTATGAGGACATGCGCAAGTTTATGGCAGCAAAGCAGCCCAACCAGATCGACAGCCAGGAGATCCGTAACGTAAAGGGCTTTATCCGCAAAACAGAAGCTATCTCGGGTGCCCGCTTTGCAGGCCTGCCCGACAGCAATATCCACTTCCAGGCATTGCCATTCTATGAAACCGGTAAGATCAAGAAGAACACCGTTGGCGAGGAAGATATTAAATTAACAATGGAGCTGCTGCAAAAGATAAAGCCTCACCAGGTATTTGCAGCGGGCGACTTTGCCGACCCTAACGGGACGCACATCGTATGCTTCAACATTATCCTGGCTGCCTTAACCCGTTTGAAGGAAACCGA
>NZ_VOEJ01000015.1 GCF_007846085.1 Mucilaginibacter pallidiroseus | reverse complement strand
TGGATATACCACTGATGTTGACCCCTCTTCGCCAATCTAAAGTGACCCCTTTGAGTTAGGGTTTGAAAGAGAGTAAAGTTGTTGTACAGATAGGCTCCTGAGAGCGGATGTTTTTGTACGGTTTAACAACTATTATTTTTACAAAAATACATTTTCTGATTTAGAGTTTCTTCTCCTTAGTGATTCGCCGTATAATTCGACCCTTAATGAGTGGTGGACAATGCGGTCCAGGATCGCGTCAGCGATGGTTTTCTCACCAATAATATCATACCATTCCTTAACAGGTATCTGCGAAGTAACTACCGTAGAGCGCTTTTGATGTCGGTCTTCTATGATATCCAGCAGAGAGGCCCTGCTCTGCGCATCAAAAGGCTGTAGCCCGAAGTCGTCCAATATCAACAGCTCGGCCCGTTCTATTCTTTTCAGTTCCGCCAGAATGGTACCCTTTGCTTTGGCCAGCTTCAGCTGGCCCATAAGCTTAGCGGTATTGACGTACATTACTTTGTACCCATTCTGACAGGCCTGATAGCCCAGCGCCGTTGCCAGGTAGCTTTTACCTGTACCGGTGGAACCGGTAATGAACAGGTCCTTGTGCTCCTTAACAAAGTCCAGGGCTGCAAGCCTGTGGACCTGGTTCTTTTCCAGGCCACGGTCGATAGCGTAGTCGATCTGTTCCAGCGAAGCTTTATAGCGAAAGCCTGCGCTCCTGATGGCCCTTTCTACGTAACGGTTACGCCTGTCGTCCCATTCGCTAGCGACCAGCAAAGCGATGAATTGATCGGCTGTAAGCGATTCTTTTACTGAAGTCTCCAGATTGGTTTTAAAGGCATCATACATGCCGTAAAGGCGAAGCTGACGCATCTTGTCTAATGTTTCATTATTCATTTGTTCTATGTTTTATGGGGTTTACTGGTAATATTCTTTTCCTCTGATATTCTTATGGGCGGGGATCGATACCGGTTCGTCGTCGTGCTGTAACTGGTCCAGGCGTTTCCTGAGGATCTCTTCGATAACCGGGTAGTTGTACTGGCCAAGGCTGTCGGCCCATCGGCACGCATCAGCCAATCTTCCGGCACCGACACGGCGCGCAAAGCTCAGAATACCGGAGCATGACTTATAAGCCTGCTCGGGATAAACCTTATGTTCCAGTACTTTGATGATATACCGGGTTACATCTTCATGGATAGCTTCTGCCTCCTGAATAAACTTTTCAGGCGACCATTCGGTTGTATAACGATGTTGAGAGGCCAGGTGGTTCTCATCTGTGGTATAACGGTATTTGATCCGGTTACGGCGATGAGAAGCGATCAGCGTATATTGGTAATAGATCTTGACCGCAATGGAGGTATACAAGACCTTTACTTTCTTTCCGATGTAGTTGTAAGGCACACTGTAATAGTGGATATCTTCTCCTAAACGAACGTAGCCGTTCTTCATCACGGTAACCATAACTTGTTTATTGACCTCGTAGCGCAGCGGGTTGAGTTGGCCCAACGCATTCCGTTCGATCTCCTCAAATTGCTCCCTGCGTGAGTAAGTTCGCCCGGAGAAAGGCTTGTTGTTATGGATCTCCAGGGCAGGCCTTATAGCGGAGTTCAGCGATTCAAGGTCACTGAACCTGCGGCCTTCTAACCTGGCATATATGCTGCGATAGATCAGCTTGACCGCTCCTTCCACTAAAGCCTTATCACGCGGCTTGTAAACGCGTGTAGGAACAACGGTGACAGCATAATGCTCTGCAAAGGACGCAAACTCATCATTCAATATCGCTTCGTATTTGCTTCCTCTGGTTACGGCGGAACGCAGGTTATCAGGAACAATGGCACCAGGAACTCCACCGAAATAGTGTA
>NZ_VOEJ01000014.1 GCF_007846085.1 Mucilaginibacter pallidiroseus | reverse complement strand
CCCTTCAACTTTTGATTGAAGGGGTTTTGATTAGTAAAGGATGGCACCGACCTACTCTCCCACATTTTACTGCAGTACCATCGGCTCTGGCGGGCTTAACTTCTCTGTTCGGAATGGGAAGAGGTGGACACCGCCGATATAGGCACCTGAAGATCTTATAGTTTGTTTGGTGAGGGTAATGGGTGTGAGTGC
Organism: Mucilaginibacter pallidiroseus; assembly: GCF_007846085.1. Taxonomy (GTDB): domain Bacteria; phylum Bacteroidota; class Bacteroidia; order Sphingobacteriales; family Sphingobacteriaceae; genus Mucilaginibacter; species Mucilaginibacter pallidiroseus. The sequence continues at coordinate 5,018 of NZ_VOEJ01000014.1, read as the reverse complement.
GGGACATTTCTGCCTGGCACCGGCAACCGGCTCCATTCACCATCAAACAATGACATATTATTGAAAGAAGTAAGTTCAAGAGAAAACAACAGTTAGTGAGGAGAGTCAAGAGATCAGAGTTAAGATTTAAGACCTAAGTCTTGATTCCTGATTCTATATTCTTGCTTCTGTTCTCACAAAGTCTTCTGTTAGAGAAAGCTTCGGATTATTAGTATTACTCGACTTTGATGTCACCACCTTTATATCTGTAACCTATCAACGTAGTCGTCTGCTACGATCCTCAATGGAAGTCTCATCTTGTGGCTAGTTTCGCACTTAGATGCTTTCAGCGCTTATCTATTCCGAATGTAGCTACTCTGCAGTACAGCTGGCGCCATAACAGATTCACCAGAGATTCGTCCAACCCGGTCCTCTCGTACTAAGGTCAGCCCCACTCAAACTTCCAACGCCCACAACAGATAGGGACCGAACTGTCTCGCGACGTTCTGAACCCAGCTCGCGTGCCACTTTAATGAGCGAACAGCTCAACCCTTGGGACCTTCTCCAGCCCCAGGATGTGACGAGCCGACATCGAGGTGCCAAACCTCCCCGTCGATATGAGCTCTTGGGGGAGATCAGCCTGTTATCCCCAGCGTACCTTTTATCCTTTGAGCGATGGCCCTTCCATGCAGAACCACCGGATCACTATATCCGTCTTTCGACCCAGCTCGACTTGTCTGTCTCACTGTCAAGCAAGCTTATGCTATTGCACTCCGCGTACGGTTACCAAGCGTACTGAGCTTACCTTTGAAAGCCTCCGTTACCTTTTTGGAGGCGACCACCCCAGTCAAACTACCCGCCAAACAATGTCCTCGAGTTTCTCAAGTTAGACACCAAATACAGAAAGGGTGGTATTTCAACGTTGGCTAACCTACTCCTAGCGAAGCAGGATCACAGCCTCCCACCTATCCTACACATCCTGTATCCGATATCAATGTTAAGTTGTAGTGAAGGTGCATGGGGTCTTTCCGTCCCGTTGCGGGTAACCGGCGTCTTCACCGATACCACAATTTCACCGAGCTCATGGCTGAGACAGCGCCCAGATCGTTACACCATTCGTGCAGGTCGGAACTTACCCGACAAGGAATTTCGCTACCTTAGGACCGTTATAGTTACGGCCGCCGTTTACCGGGGCTTCGATTCAATGCTTCGCCTTGCGACTAACATCCCCTCTTAACCTTCCGGCACCGGGCAGGTGTCAGGCCTTATACGTCATCTTTCGATTTTGCAAAGCCATGTGTTTTTGTTAAACAGTCGCCTGGGCCTTTTCACTGCGGCTGACATTGCTGTCAGCGCCCCTTCTCCCGAAGTTACAGGGCCATTTTGCCGAGTTCCTTAGCCATGATTCACTCGAGCACCTTAGGATTCTCTCCTCGACTACCTGTGTCGGTTTACGGTACGGGTTTTTATAACCTGAAGCTTAGCGGGTTTTCTTGGAAGTCTGATTACCTGAACTATCAACTCGCCCGAAGGTCTGCTGTACTATCAACTTTCAGCAAATCGTGCGTACTTAACTACACAATCTATACCTACAGTCTTTAACGAACTATTCCGTCAGTTCGCGTCAGTGTCACTACTCCGTCACCGCATCGCAGTTATAAAAAGTACTGGAATATTAACCAGTTGTCCATCGGCTTCGCCTGTCGGCTACACCTTAGGCCCCGACTAACCCTGATCCGATTAGCGTTGATCAGGAAACCTTAGTCTTTCGGTGGGCGGGTTTCTCTCCCGCCTTATCGTTACTTATGCCTACATTTGCTTTTCTAATTCCTCCACAGTCAGTTGTCCTTCCTGCTTCACCGGCAATTAGAATGCTCCCCTACCAGTACATTTACATGTAATCCATAGCTTCGGTATAACGCTTAATGCCCGTTTATTATCCATGCCCGATCGCTCGACTAGTGAGCTGTTACGCACTCTTTAAATGAATGGCTGCTTCCAAGCCAACATCCTAGCTGTCTGTGCAATCGGACCTCGTTAGTTCAACTTAGCGTTAATTTGGGGACCTTAGCTGATGGTCTGGGTTCTTTCCCTCTCGGCCATGGACCTTAGCACCCATAGCCTCACTGCAGTGTATATTATACAGCATTCGGAGTTTGTCTGGATTTGGTAGGATTTGACTCCCCCGCACCCAATCAGTAGCTCTACCTCTGTATAACTTTACCACCACGCTGTTCCTAAAAACATTTCGGGGAGTACGAGCTATTTCCCAGTTTGATTAGCCTTTCACCCCTACCCACAAGTCATCCGGAAACTTTTCAACGTTTATCGGTTCGGTCCTCCAGTACCTGTTACGGCACCTTCAACCTGCCCATGGGTAGATCACAAGGTTTCGCGTCTACCTCCCCTGACTATACGCCCTATTCAGACTCGCTTTCGCTTCGGATCCGTGTCTTAAACACTTAACCTTGCCAGGGAAGAGTAACTCGTAGGCTCATTATGCAAAAGGCACGCCGTCACACCTCAAAGGTGCTCCGACCGCTTGTAAGTACACGGTTTCAGGTTCTATTTCACTCCCCTGTTCGGGGTTCTTTTCACCTTTCCCTCACGGTACTGGTTCACTATCGGTCTCTCAGGAGTATTTAGCCTTACCGGATGGTGCCGGCAAATTCCCACAAGGCGTCTCCGACCTCGCGGTACTCAGGATACCACTATCATATTATTACTTACCCGTACGCAACTCTCATGCTCTATGGTGGGCCTTCCCATGCCCTTCCGGTTCATTTTAATACTCATGTTGTGGTCCTATAACCCCACATATGCCGTAACATATATGGTTTGGGCTTCTTCCATTTCGCTCGCCACTACTCTGGAAATCACTGTTGTTTTCTCTTCCTCTGCTTACTTAGATGTTTCAGTTCAGCAGGTTTGCGCTATTGCAACTATTCTTCAAATAGTTAGGTTTCCCCATTCGGAAATCTCCGGATCAATTCATATTTGCTGATCCCCGGAGCTTATCGCAGCTTATCACGTCCTTCATCGCCTCTGAGAGCCAAGGCATCCCCCGTGTACCCTTTCTTACTTTCTTCTAATATCTTTTACCGCCTTTTGCTCGGTATGATACGTTTTTATTTTATCGAGATGTCTCTCTTTTGATTCAAGATGCCAGAGTCAGGATTCAAGACCGAAGTCTTAACTCTTGATTCTTTACTCTTGATTCTAAGAAAAGACGTCCCTACTGTTGTCTTCTCTTTTTTTACTTCTTCCAATATGTCAAAGAACGTTTTGCTTTAGTATCAAGTCTTCAGTATCATGCATCAAGACTAATCTTGCTACTATATACTTGCTACTTGCTACCCTAAGCAGCGCGGAGAATAACGGATTCGAACCGTTGATTTCATTAATCTGGCCCCTGTTGGCCAAACTCCTTTAATTAAGAAATAATCATGTAGGTAACATTGTTATATGAAACAATGGTGTTGGATACTGCTCCAGAAAGGAGGTATTCCAGCCACACCTTCCGGTACGGCTACCTTGTTACGACTTAGCCCCAGTTACCGACTTTACCCTAGGCGGCTCCTTGCGGTTACCGACTTCAGGTACTTCCAGCTTCCATGGCTTGACGGGCGGTGTGTACAAGGCCCGGGAACGTATTCACCGCGTCATTGCTGATACGCGATTACTAGCGAATCCAACTTCACGGGGTCGAGTTGCAGACCCCGATCCGAACTGTGAATGGCTTTACGAGATTGGCATCCTGTTGCCAGGTAGCTGCCCGCTGTACCATCCATTGTAGCACGTGTGTAGCCCCGGACGTAAGGGCCATGATGACTTGACGTCGTCCCCTCCTTCCTCTCTATTTGCATAGGCAGTCTGTTTAGAGTCCCCATCTTTACATGCTGGCAACTAAACATAGGGGTTGCGCTCGTTGCGGGACTTAACCCAACACCTCACGGCACGAGCTGACGACAGCCATGCAGCACCTAGTTTCGTGTCCCGAAGGACTGTGACGTCTCTGTCACATTCACTAACTTTCAAGCCCGGGTAAGGTTCCTCGCGTATCATCGAATTAAACCACATGCTCCTCCGCTTGTGCGGGCCCCCGTCAATTCCTTTGAGTTTCACCCTTGCGGGCGTACTCCCCAGGTGGAACACTTAACGCTTTCGCTTAGACGCTGACCGTATATCGCCAACATCGAGTGTTCATCGTTTAGGGCGTGGACTACCAGGGTATCTAATCCTGTTTGATCCCCACGCTTTCGTGCCTCAGCGTCAATGCCACTTTAGTAAGCTGCCTTCGCAATTGGTGTTCTGTGACATATCTATGCATTTCACCGCTACTTGTCACATTCCGCCTACCTCAAGTGGATTCAAGCCAATCAGTATCAAAGGCACTGCGATAGTTAAGCTACCGTCTTTCACCCCTGACTTAATTGGCCGCCTACGCACCCTTTAAACCCAATAAATCCGGATAACGCTTGGATCCTCCGTATTACCGCGGCTGCTGGCACGGAGTTAGCCGATCCTTATTCTTACCGTACATTCAGCCTTTTACACGTAAAAGGGTTTATTCCGGTACAAAAGCAGTTTACAACCCATAGGGCCGTCTTCCTGCACGCGGCATGGCTGGTTCAGGCTTGCGCCCATTGACCAATATTCCTTACTGCTGCCTCCCGTAGGAGTCTGGTCCGTGTCTCAGTACCAGTGTGGGGGGTCATCCTCTCAGATCCCCTAAACATCGTAGCCTTGGTAAGCCGTTACCTTACCAACTAGCTAATGTTCCGCATGCCCATCTTAATCCTATAAATATTTGATATTTCTACGATGCCATAAAAATATATTATGCGGTGTTAATCTCTCTTTCGAGAGGCTATCCCCCTGATTAAGGTAGGTTACATACGTGTTACGCACCCGTGCGCCACTCTCATTAGGAGCAAGCTCCCAAATCCCGTCCGACTTGCATGTATTAGGCCTGCCGCTAGCGTTCATCCTGAGCCAGGATCAAACTCTCCATTGTAAAATGTGTTTGTTTGTATCCA
>NZ_VOEJ01000013.1 GCF_007846085.1 Mucilaginibacter pallidiroseus | reverse complement strand
GCTGCTGCAAAAGATAAAGCCTCACCAGGTATTTGCAGCGGGCGACTTTGCCGACCCTAACGGGACGCACATCGTATGCTTCAACATTATCCTGGCTGCCTTAACCCGTTTGAAGGAAACCGAGGAATGGGTAAAGGACTGCTGGATGTGGCTGTACCGCGGTGCATGGCAGGAGTTTCCTACGCATGAGATCGAGATGGCTGTGCCGCTGTCGCCCGCCGAGGTGATCCGCAAGCGCCATGCCATCTTCAAGCACCAGTCGCAAAAGGATCTGCCTGTTTTCCCGGGTGATGATGCAAGGGAGTTTTGGGTACGTGCCGAGGACCGCAACCGCGAAACTGCCCAGTCTTATGACAAGCTTGGCCTTGCCGAATACGCTGCCATGGAAGCCTTCGTACGTTACGAGTTTTAACCAATACATACATTTCAACGCAAAAGAGCCGCTAATCTTAGCGGCTCTTTTGCGTTTTGCTGATTACAATGTAAGCCTAACGGCTTTCACAAACTACTTTTTAACAGCAGCCTGTGCCTTCTCGGCCATTTCCAGGTGATGCTGTAAAATTGGGACATGCTTTGCAGCAAATGCTTTGAATTCAGCATCCTTACCCTCGCTTGCTTCCTTTTTAAATTCCTCTATATCCTCTTTATGGTCTTTAACCATGTAGTCGGTATAAGCTTTATCGAACTCGCTGCCACTTAATTTGGCCATATCATCATAATCCTTTTGCTTATCGTTGCTTAGTATAGCCGGTAATGTAATCACTTTAGCCCCTGCTAATTCCATTAATTCTTTGTTTGCTTTGGAGTGATTTGTCACCATCATATCTGCGAACTGTTTTACTTCTGCAGATGCAGCCTTAGTCTTAGCAAGTTTGCCTAATTCAACTTCCAGCATACCACCGTTGGCTGCGGTAACCGCAAACTCAGCATCATCTTTAAGCTCGGTTGAATCTTTAGCTGCCAGTTCTTTTTTGTTACTGTCAAGCGCAGCATCTGTACTGCTGCTATTCTCTGCCTTTTGCTTGCATGATACCGCTGTAACTACCAAGCCGGCTAATAAAAGGTTAGATAAGTATTTCATAGTTATGAGTTTAATAACTACTATCCAACAACTGTGCCACCAAATAGTAATTACCCAACCATTATCGGAGCATATACTCAATTATTCTTTTCTCAGGTTCAAAGGGTGCAAGCTCATCCATTCCCATCGTATCTATTGCGAGAGCTATCAAATCTTCAAGACTCAGATCTTCCATCGATCCTTTCTCGTTTGCAAAATAACGGCCGGCATCAACTAACGCCTTCAAAGGTATCATCCCGATAAGCTCGCTGCCGGTAACTTTTACGCCGCGCTGGTTCGCACATTTTACAACCTCATCAAACGCAATATGTATTGGTGTAATATTAATATTTGTAAGGTTCATAGATACCTGCGCCTTGCCATATTCCTTGATATACCAGCCAATGGCTTTTACGCTTTTCAATGCGCCCGGTATTTGTTGGACAACGCCGTTATTATCGCGTACCTTCCGCCCGCTCTCGCGCACATCACAAGCTATTTCATGAGCCAAATCGGCATCTTCTGTATCGAGATTAACATTGTACGCAATTAAAAACTCACGTGCACCAATTACGGTAGCGCCGCGTTTTGCATCATAGTTAAGGGGTCCAAAATCTGGTTGCCAACCGGGTTGCTCTATCTTATCAAAAAATCCTTCATATTCGCCCCCACGTATTACAGAAAGATTGCTGCGCCTTTTATCAGGCTGAGATTCCTCGTATAAATAAATAGGGATATTAAGTTCTGCACCTACCCGTTTCGCCAACTTTTGGGCATACATAACCGTTTCGGCCATCGTAATATTGGCAATGGGGATCAACGGGCAAACATCTGTTGCCCCCATACGTGGATGCTCCCCCTTTTGGCTGCTCATGTCAATTAACTCTCCTGCCCTTTTTATGGCTAAAAAAGCAGCTTCAACAACAGCATCGGGCGGCCCAACAAAGGTCATTACCGTACGGTTAGCCGCTTTGCCCGGGTCTATGTTTAACAAACTAACGCCGGCAACGGATTTAATCGCCATTGCGATAGCATTTATAACACTTTCGTCTACCCCCTCGCTAAAGTTGGGTACACATTCAATTAGCTGATCCATTAACTTTCAGATCTGATTTTGGCACTTACTTTTGCAGGCAGGTCGGCCGGTTTAAAATTATCTTCAAGCGCAGTTATGGCTGGCAGTAACCCTTCCATACCCGGGTTGCTTTTGGTCATTTCGTCCATGCTTTCAGTTATCGCGTTCCATATCGGGAGTATCTGATTAAGGATAGCCTTGCCCTTTTCAGTCAATTGTACCAATTGCTTTCGTCCATCATCGGTGCTTACGGTGGTTTCTACTATATCTTTTGCCTTCAAATTGGTTATCAGCTGACTCGCTGCCGGGTGGGATACACCTGTTTGATCGCTCAATTCCCTTATGGAAAGTGAATCATTTTTTGACAACAGATAAAATACCGGGAACCAGCTTGCATCAAACTCAATATTTTCTGTTTGATAGATGCGATTAATTTCGGACAGGAAAGTTTCGCTCAGGCGCCTTAAACGGCTGCCCAAAACCAAGTAGCCGAGGCTTTGGTATAAATTCATTACGCAAGGTATATAAGTGCGTATAGAGATACAAATCTTAAATCGACGGATTATTGTTTAACTATGATGCTTGTCGCGATTGGCCTGTAATTTGTCGCTTCTACACCCGCGGGATCTGCCTATCCTTATTGATATTTGATCATAAACCTAAGAGTTATGGAAGACAAAAAATTTAACATCGAAATTGATGCGCCGCCATCAAAAGTTTGGGAAACACTTTGGGGCGACGAAACATACCCGCAATGGACAAGTCCTTTTTGCGAAGGTTCGCACGCGGTAACAGATTGGCAAAAGGGCAGCAAAGTATTATTTCTCGATCATAATAAAGATGGCGGAATTGCTATGATCGAAGATAAAAAGCCGAACGAATTTATGTCACTTAAAATGTTAGGCGAGGTGAAAGGCGGCGTTGAGGATTATGAGAGCGAAGCAGCCTGCGGTATGGCTGGGGGCTTCGAGAACTACACACTTACCGAGACTAACGGTAAAACCTATTTGGAAATACACATGGGCGGCACTGATTTCCCAAAGGAAATGATGGATTATATGTATGATGCCTGGCCCAAAGCCCTGCATGAACTTAAAAGAATAGCCGAACAAGATTAAGTACGTGTATCAACCATTTTACGCAAAAATGGCCTTTAAGTAACCTTTTAGGCTATTTTTGCTATATGAAAACACCTGCATTTATCCTCACCTTACTATTCGCTATCGCTGCAATGTGCAGCTACGCGCAAAAGATTGACACCATAAAAAAGGATGGTTACACCCTTACGGTATCCGGCAATGATGCCAGCTTTGACAATGGCCTGCGCCAAAAACTGATCAATACTTTTTTTGCGGTTTATCCTAAAATAGCCAAAGAGTACAACAAGAATACATCAAGAAACGTAAGCTTTTTTATTGATACGGCCTACAAGGGTGTCGCTGCCACCAGCGACGACCGTGTGTTATTCAGCGCTGCATATATGACCAAGCATCCGGGCGATATTGATGTAGTTACCCACGAGGTTATGCATATTGCCCAGGCCTACGGACAAACAAATGGCCCGTGGTGGATAACAGAAGGCATTGCCGACTATGTACGCAACCAATTTGGCGTGGCCAATCCTGCTGCAAACTGGAAACTGCCAGACTATAGCGCCAAACAAAACTACGATAACAGCTACCGTGTTACCGCCCGCTTTTTCACCTGGATTGAAAAGAAAGTTAAAAAGGGCTTTGTTAAGAAGATGGATAGCCTGATGCGCGATCATAAATACACAGACAACGCCTGGAAAGATATTACAGGCAAAACTGTAACCGAACTTTGGGCAGAGTATAGTGCAAATCCGGTTATATAAAATCCAATCATATATATGTCATTGCGAAGAGCGCAGCGATGTGGCAATCTCATCGCGTTTATAATAGCAAACGAGGAGATTGCCGCGCTAGCGCTCGAAATGACATGAATTTTGATTTTACAAAATACCTATAAACAAGAAAGGCTTTCCAATTCTGGAAAGCCTTTCTTGTTTATGTGCTTGGAAAGCTTACGAAGCGCTTAACGCTGCCGCACCACTCACAATCTCGGTAAGCTCGGTAGTGATGGCTGCCTGGCGCGCCTGGTTGTATGAAAGTTTCAGGGCTTTCAACAGGTCGCCTGCGTTTTCTGTTGCTTTGTCCATCGCGGTCATACGGGCACCATGCTCCGAAGCATGTGAGTCTAATACAGCGCGGTAAAGCTGGATCTTGATATTTTTAGAGATCAATTGCTCAACAATTTCCTCTTTTGATGGCTCGAGTATGTAGTCAACCTGGGTACTTTTGTTTTCGGTTTTCTCTTCTGGAGCTGGCACAGGCAATAACTGCTCTGTAATTAAATGCTGAATGGCGGCATTACGGAAGTGGTTATACACCAACTCTACACGGTCATACTGACCATTCAAAAAGCCGTCCATTATAGCCTCAGTAATTTTTGATGTGTTGGTAAAATTCAGATCGAGGTAAAGATCATTATTGTTACCCACCACATTGTATTTACGACGCTGATAAAATTCCTGCGCTTTTTTACCTATAGCTACAATTGATACATTGCCTGCCTTTAACTGCTCGCCGTATTTCTCGGCAATAATGTTATTGGCAGTTTTAATTGCATTGGCATTGAAAGCACCAGCCAAACCACGGTTTGATGTTACCACAACAACCAAAACACGTACAGGCTCACGCTTTTGCAGGAACGGAGATGCTCCATCCTCTAAACTTGCAGACAGGTTAGCCAACAAATCTTTTAGCTTGTAGGCGTAAGGGCGCAATTGTACGATAGCATTGGTCGCTCTTTTTAACTTAGCTGCCGAAACCATTTTCATGGCTTTGGTGATCTGCTGGGTTGAGCTTACAGATGATATACGGTTTCTTACTTCTTTTAAATTAGCCATTCTTGACGATGTGCAAATTTTAGATGTGCAAATGTGCAGACTGCACTACCACACGGTGTTATGTTTATTTATGAACAGATTTCAGCTGTACCATCATTTGCACATCTGAAATCTGCACATCTGAAATTTAGTAATTAGCCGATAGCTCTTTAGCAACTGTTTCCAGCACGCCGGTTAGCTGATCGTCAAACTTACCTGCTTTAAGGGCTGCAAGCACTTCAGGGTGGCGCAGCTCAAGCTGGGTAGTAAATTCAGTTTCAAACTCTCTTACTTTGTTTACAGGCACATTACGCATTAGGTTTTTGGTACCTAAGTAGATAATAGCAACCTGTTTTTCAACAGATACCGGAGAGTACTGGCCTTGTTTAAGCATCTCAACGTTACGTGCACCTTTGTCGATCACGTTTTTAGTTGAAGCATCCAAATCCGAACCAAATTTAGAGAAAGCCTCTAACTCGCGGTATTGAGCCTGGTCAAGTTTCAAGGTACCGGCAACCTTCTTCATTGATTTGATTTGTGCGTTACCCCCTACACGTGATACCGAGATACCTACGTTGATAGCCGGACGGATACCTGCAAGGAATAAGTTTGATTCAAGGAAGATCTGACCATCGGTAATTGAAATTACGTTGGTCGGGATATACGCTGATACGTCGCCCGCTTGTGTTTCAATGATAGGCAACGCAGTTAATGAACCACCACCTTTAACAATATCTTTGATAGATTCCGGAAGGTCATTCATTTGCTTGGCAATCTCATCATTCGTGTTGATTTTAGCGGCACGTTCCAATAAACGGCTGTGCAGGTAAAATACGTCACCAGGGTAAGCCTCACGGCCCGGTGGACGACGAAGTAATAATGACACTTCGCGGTAAGCAACAGCCTGTTTAGACAAGTCATCATAGATGATTAAAGCAGGGCGGCCTGTATCACGGAAGTACTCACCAATTGCAGCACCTGCAAACGGAGAGAAGAACTGCATGGTAGCAGAGTCTGACGCGTTTGCTGCAACAATGATAGAGTAAGGCATAGCACCTTTTTCTTCCAAAGTACGCACAATGTTAGCTACGGTAGAAGCTTTTTGGCCGCACGCAACATATATACAGATAACCGGCTGGCCGGCATCATAAAATTCTTTTTGGTTGATGATGGTATCAATACAAACTGCAGTTTTACCGGTTTGGCGGTCACCAATAACCAACTCACGCTGACCACGGCCGATAGGGATCATCGCATCAATAGCTTTGATACCGGTTTGCAAAGGCTCGGTTACCGGCTGGCGGTAAATAACACCGGGAGCTTTACGCTCCAAAGGCATTTCATAAGTTTGGCCTACGATTGGGCCTTTACCATCAATTGGGTTACCCAAAGTATCAACAACACGGCCAAGCATGCCTTCGCCAACGTTTATTGATGCAATGCGATTGGTACGTTTAACGGTATCACCTTCCTTAACATCGTCAGATTTACCCAACAATACCACACCCACGTTATCCTCTTCAAGGTTAAGTACGATACCTTGCAAGCCTGTACCAAATTCAACAAGCTCGCCTGATTGTACTTTTGATAATCCGTAAACGCGTGCAATACCATCACCCACCTGGAGTACGGTACCCACTTCTTCTAATTCAGATTCTGACTTGAAGCCGGCCAACTGCTGACGCAAAATTGCTGATACTTCGTCTGGTCTTACCTCTACCATTTTTAAATTTATTTGGAGTTTGTATTTCTGTTATAACACTGCCTGTGCGGCAAAATCTTTTTTCAACTTTTTAAGGCTGCTTAATACGCTTGTATCAAGTTGCCTGTCGCCAACGGTTAACACAAAACCACCTATAAGAGCGGGATCAACCTTAGCGTGTAATTGTATAGTACCACCAATTGCATTTTGCAGCTCTCTAGCTATGACATCCTGGTTAGAAGCCGATAATGGGCTTGCCGACACAACCACAGCTTTGGTGATATGCATTTTGGCGTTATACAATTTAACATATTCAGTAGCGGTGGTGTACAACACTTCGCCACGGCCTTTATCAACCATCAGCTTAAAAAAGCCAATTGTTGCATTGTTAACCTTACCTGCAAAAATAGCGTCAAGTATATTGGTTTTTTTGCCTTGTGCTACAACCGGATTACCCAAAACGGCTTTCAATTCCGGATTGGCTTTAAGTGTGTGTATAAACAAATCCATATCAGCCTTTACCGCATCAACAATATTTTGTTCCTGCGCAAGGTCGATAAGCGATTTGGCGTACCTGGTACCTACTGTTACTTCTGACATATATTCTTTGAATAGTGCGTAGTGAGCGGTTCAGTTGTGAGTGGTTTAACTACTCACTATTCTCCAATCACTAATCTCTAAATTATAACTTCACTTCTTTTAACAACTGTGATACCAGCTCGTCTTGTTTCTGCTGATCGGCCAGTTGCGTCTGCAAAATTTTCTCAGCAACCTGGATAGAAAGCGTAGCAACCTGGTTTTTCACATCAGCCATTGCAATAGCTTTTTGGTTGTTGATCTCAACGCGGGCAAGCTCAATCTGGCGGGCACCTTCTTTTTGCGCTGCTTCCTTAGCATCAGCAATAATCTGATCTTTCACCTTCTTGGCTTCAGACAAGATCAAATCGCGCTCGGCACGTGCCTGTTTAAGCAATGATTCATTCTCACTGGTCAAGCGGCCCATTTCTTCTTTAGCTGCCTCAGCTTTGGTTAAAGCATCTTCTATAGAACGCTCACGGTCGTCAATAGCGCCCATGATTGGTTTCCAAGCAAATTTAGCCAGTAAAAAGAACAGTATTAAGAATGATACGGTGGTCCAGAATACAAGGCCAATTTCGGGAGTAACTAATTCCATTTTATATATAATAAATTTTTAAGCGTCAATCTCTTTAATAACCTTATCTGCCGCCAACCGCTGCAGATAAGGTTAAAATTTTTCTCTCCGGGATTATTTCAAGCCCAGGAATGATACAACCACACCAAACAAAGCAGCACCCTCGATAAGAGCGGCAGCGATGATCATTGCAGTTTGGATTTTTGAAGCAGCTTCTGGCTGGCGAGAAATACCTTCCATGGCTTTACCACCTACCTGACCGATACCGATACCAGCACCGATTACTGCTAAACCTGCACCAAGTGCAGCAATACTTCCAATCATTGTTTTAAATTTAAAGTGAATATATATTATATAGTTATTTACAAATTTTAGTGATGGTGCTCCTCAATTGCTGTACCGATAAACAAAGCGGTAAGCAACGTAAAGATGAACGCCTGCAGTGCAGCAACCAATAGCTCAAGCACGTCCATGAAAACCACAAACGGAACAGAAACTACTGATACATACGCACTCTTGAATACAAATATCAAAGATATTAAGCTTAATACGATAATGTGACCTGCAGTGATGTTGGCAAACAAACGGATCATCAAAGCGAAGGGCTTTGAAATGATACCTACCAGCTCAACCGGCCACATAATAGGGTACAACCACACCGGTACATCTGGTGCAAAAATGTGTTTCCAGTAATACTTGTTACCGTTAACGTTTACAATAATCAACGTAATAAATGCAAGTACAAATGTTACTGCAATGTTACCAGTTAAGTTGGCACCACCCGGGAAAAACGGAACCAAACCAATAAGGTTATTGATCCAGATAAAAAAGAATATGGTTAACAACAACGGCATAAAGCGCTGGTAACGGTAACCAATATTAGGGCGGGCAATATCGTCACGAACGAAAAGGATAACCGGCTCCAAAAATGATTGCAAACCTTTTGGCGCTTTACCTTCACGTTTTTTGTAGGCTGCAGATACGCTGAAGAAAATAATAAATAATAATACTATTGAAAGCCACATGCTGGCTACGTTACGGGTGATTGAAAAATCAACCAGTTTACCGTTGGGTTTCAATACAGTAGCAGCAGCAGATAAATCAGAACCTTCGCCAACGATATGTACTTTATCTTTTACTAAACGATATGTATAATATTTACCCTGATAATCGGCGTGGCCGTGCTCAAATTTTGATGCAGAAAAAGTCTCGATACCTTTATCAGTGTAAAGTATAACAGGCAACGGAATTGAGGTAGTGCCCCAAAGGTGTAAACTGTGCGAATCGGCAATGTGCTCAAGTATAACTTCACTCGGATTAAACGCTTCCTCTTCGTGCTCGGTTGCGGCGGCGGCTTCATGCGCTTCTTCGTGCTGTATCGCAAAAGTTTTACAAGTGCAAAAAGTCAAAAAAACGCCTAAAATGACACTTAGAGCTATTTTTTTTGAATTCAAAATGTGGCTTAAATACATTGAATGAGTGTTTTTTACTTTCAATTTTGGTTGCGCAAGTTACGCAACAAAACGTAAACTTCAAAGGCAGTATTTAGAAAATATAAATATGTAAAATTGGCCATAAACACCCTGTTGTCAATGTGTATTTTTAACACAAAAATCAGGGCGAAAGCCATACTTCCGATCATTTTAACTATGGTCATGATCAGGAAAATCTGCGCATACATTGCGGGATTGAGGTATTGCACTACAAAGATGCCGGAAATAGCAATAAAAGTGAGCCCTGAAATGAAAGCAAATAACACCCAAAACTTAGGCACAAGCCAGCCCGAATAGCTTGAATTACTGAGCCATAACGGGCCCGCCGCAAGCAAAATAATAAATAAAAAAAATAATAAAAATGCTTTAAGCGGCCTCATGCTTTTACCGACCTGATAACAAGGTACAACGAAACAAAAACACCCACCAGTGAGAGGGCTGCGGTCACCCATTTTACATCGTGCCCCGTAGCTTCATCAATTTTGTAACCGGCAAAAGCAAAAACACCTATTACAATAATCATCTGGAAGGCAAGCCCGGTGTATTTGGCATAGGCATTAACACCTTTGCCGCCGCTGTTCTGGTTCTGTTCATTTTCTGCCATCCCGCAAATTTATTAAACCTATTGCATAATGTTTAGTAAATTAGCGATGCTTTATACCAAGCTGCAAATTAAACCTATTAAGAATACCTTGCGACGCCTCCTTCTACCTCATGTTTCAAAGTTATTTTATATACAAGTTAGCGTTGTATTGTTAATTGTTGCCGGGTGCTCGTTGGAAAAAAAAAGCGGCCTCAACCGTAATCTGCAAAACCTTACGGCCAAATACAACATTCTTTTTAATGCAAACGTGCTGCTGCGCGAAAAGCAGGATGCGTATGCAGCCGCGTATGTTGATGATTACAGCGAGTTACTTGCCGTTTATCGTGACACCATCACACAGTCTGCGGAGCCGGACCCCGACCTGGAACTTGTAAAAACCAAAGCCAATAACATCATCAGCCTGAAAGAGCAAAGCCACTATGTAGGTAATGGTTACCTGCTGCTGGCGAAAGCCAATTACTTGCAGGCAAACTATTTTGACGCTGTTGAATATAGTAGCTATGTAATACGTTCATTCCCCGAAAATAAGGAACTGCAAACAGAAGCCACCGTTTGGAAGGCTCGTGCATTGCTATACCTTAAGAAAAACGACGAAGCCAAACACGTGCTTGATACGGCGCTGCTCAACATCGACCCAAAGAAAAAACCCGACGCTAACATTTATGCAACGCGCCTGCAGTACGACATCAATACGCAAAATTATGCCGAGGGCGAAGAGATGGCAAAGCAGGCAATTGAATATAGCCGCAACAGCATGGAACGCCTCCGCTGGACATTTATCTTAGGCCAGCTACAGGAACTCAACAACAAACCGGGTGATGCCATTGCCAGTTATGCACGGGTGGCCAATAGCAATGTAGCATTTAACATGGCCTTTAACGCCCAGCTTAACCGCATCCGGATAGAGGACCAGCAAAATGGTGTAAAAATAAGCCGGATAGACCGGCTGCGCTCGTTGCTTAAAAACTCTAATAACAAAGAATTTATCGATCAGATTTATTTCCAGATAGCCGAAATGCAAATGATAGATAAGGATATCGACAAGGCCATCAATAACTATAACCTTTCGGTGAGGTACAGCGCAACCAATCAGGCGCAAAAGTCGCTGTCATATTTGCGCTTGGCCGATATCTATTTTAAAAACAAAGCAGATTACGCTAAGGCAAAAAACTATTACGACAGCACGCTTTTAACCATGTCGCCAAATTATATTGGCTACGCCTCCATTAAAAAGAAGGCAGATAACCTGCAACTCCTGGCCGACAGGTTGCAAACTATAGCCCGCGAGGATACCCTGCAAATGCTGGCCCGCATGGATGAAGCCGCACGCAATAAAAAAATTGATGAGATGGTGAACCGCAATACGCTGCAACAACAGGCAGCGGCCGTGAGTGTTGCCAACGCCAATGTCGATCCATTTGTTAATGACGTTGCCTCACCACAGCAAAGCACGCCAAACGGCAGCAGCTTTTACTTCTATAACAGCAATGCCGTGAGCACCGGCTTTACAGATTTTAAACGCGTTTGGGGAAACCGCCGTTTGGAAGATAACTGGCGACGTGGCAGCAGATCAGGCGGTGACATTGCTGCCAATACACCGCCACCAACTACGCCCCAAAATACCGATCCTGATGCCCTGCCCGACCCGCTGAAGCGTAGCCCCGACCAGGTAGATGCTACACAGTTTCGCCAGGATATCCTACAAAATCTGCCGCTTAACGCTGCACTGCTGGCACAATCAAACGACAGGATTTACAGTGCGTATCTTGATATTGCCAATTTTTACCGCGACGTGCTGGAAGACAGGAAAGAGGCAATCGCTGTTTACGAAACCCTCACCAAGCGCTTCCCCAATAATCCTAACGCCGCAGCGGTTTATTATAACTTGTACCGCTTGTACAGTGAGCAGGATGCCGCACGGTCCGACCAATATAAAGCCATCTTGCTCCGCGATTACAAGGAAACCCCTTTTGCAAAAACCATTCTCGACCCGGACTACAGCCGCCGCCTGAGCAATGAGGACAATGGATTCAGCATCCTATATAATAAGATATATGACCTGTATGTGTCGCGCCAGCATAGCCAGGTTATTACGCAGGCTGCTACTCTGCTTCAGCAGTATCCGAATAACAGGTATGCTGCGCAGTTGCAATACTTAAAAGCATTTGCTGCAGGCCATCAGGAAAAATTAGCCCCGTTCCAGGCAGACCTACAGTTCATAGCATCTACGTACCCGGACGATAAATTGATAACTCCTTTGGTAAACCAACACCTGGCATATATAAATGTAAACC
Organism: Mucilaginibacter pallidiroseus; assembly: GCF_007846085.1. Lineage (GTDB taxonomy): Bacteria > Bacteroidota > Bacteroidia > Sphingobacteriales > Sphingobacteriaceae > Mucilaginibacter > Mucilaginibacter pallidiroseus. Next base: position 36,965 of record NZ_VOEJ01000013.1, on the reverse strand, counting down.
AGGCCGAACTTGCTGCGCGGCCCATAGTGCTTACAGAAAAGGATGCTAATGAACCTGGCTTTACTATCCCGATAGTTTACCAGCAGAAAACAGAATACCGCTACCCATCCTTAGGCGAGACAGAGATAGTGCCTGATGTGCGCAAGCCGGAAGCAAAACCTGTTGAAAACCTACAGGCTGCTCAAAATGTAAATCAAAAACCTGCCATTAGCAGTAAAACAGATTTGCCTAAAAATATAAATGCGCCATCTATAATTCCAAAAACTGAGCCTTTGGCACCGGCGGTTACCGAAACACCGACACCTGTTGCTGCGCCTCCAAAAAAACCAACTTATGCGTTTAACGAGCTCGACAGCACCAACTACTACTTTGTGGTAAATGTTAGCAGCGGCACAACTAATGTGGCATCGTCACGTTTTGGCATTGGGCAATTTAACAGGGTAAATTTTGAGCGCGATGCCATCAAACATCAGCTGCGTACTGCCGGGCAGGATAATCAACTTATATTTGTGGGCCGCTTTTATAACCTCAATAATGTAAAGGATTATGCCCGGGCAATTGTGCCTTTGCTGCCCGATATTATGAAGGTACCCAAGGATAAATACAGCTTTTTTATAATAACCCAGGAAAATCTGAATAAATTAGCCGACAAAAAAACATTGGATAGCTACATTGAGTACTATCAACAAAATTTCTGACACACATGGCTGTAAAATTACTGCAACAGGATATAAAACGTTATAACTGGTATATATGGCGTTTCGTTATCGGCTGTATTGCACTTCTTTCTATAATGATCCTGCTTATTGCTTTCCAAGTATTTGGACCGCTGCCATCGTTCCGAGAGCTGGAAAACCCTAAAAGTGATCAGGCATCGCAGGTAATCTCTTCAGACGACCAAGTTATAGGCAAATACTTTGTAAAAAACCGCACAAGTGTTACGTATAAACAAATATCGCCAAACATCATCAACGCGCTTATAGCCACCGAGGACACCCGCTTTTACCAGCACTCAGGTATTGATTTCCAGCGTACTTTTAGTATAGTACTTTACAATCTTATTGGTAAAAAGCAAGGTGGCAGTACCATCACACAACAGTTGGCGCTCAATTTATTTTCGGAGAGGTCGCGCAATCCTTTTAAACGTATCCTGCAAAAATTACAGGAGTGGATAACCGCTGTGAAGCTCGAACGTAACTACACCAAGGAAGAGATACTAACCCTTTACCTTAATACAGTAGACTTTGGTGCTTACAATACTTTCGGCATCAGCTCGGCATCGCGCACTTATTTTAACACCACGCCGGATAAGCTTACGCCCGACCAGGCTGCTTTATTGGTAGGTATGATAAACGGCCCCGGTATTTACAACCCTATCAATCATCCCGAAAATGCCACAAACCGCCGCAACTTTGTGCTTAGGCGCATGGGCGAAGAAGGTTTTTTGAGCACAGGCCAAGCTGATGAATTTAAACAAAAACCACTTGGGCTTATCTTCCACCCTATTGATCATAATGAGGGGATGGCCACCTACTTTAGGGCGGTATTGAAAAAAGAAATTCAAAAACTTTTGGTTGATAAAGAGATCATGAAACCGGACGGCACCACGCCTTACGATCTTGACCGAGACGGACTGAAAATATATACCACCATAAATGCCACCATGCAGCAGTACGCCGAAGAAGCCCAGCAGGAATATATGCGTAAGCTACAGGCACAGTTTAACGCTCATTGGAAAGGTATAAGCTTATGGAAAAGCATCCCTACGTTTAAGACCCTGCTTGACAGGGGCATGAAACGTTCCGACCGTTACATCGCCCTTAAACAAAGCGGTGCATCTGACGAGGAAATACAAAAAGACTTTGAGACGCCTGCCAAGATGAACATCTTTACCTGGCGCGGCGATATAGATACAGTGATGAAGCCTATCGACTCAATAGTGTACAACAAAATGATGCTGCGTAACGCCATGATGAGTATGGACCCAACTACCGGCTACATTAAGGCTTGGGTGGGCGGCACCAACTTTGAGCACTTCAAATATGACCAGGTGAAAATGGGTACCCGCCAGGTAGGTTCAACTGCCAAGCCATTTACCTATGCCGTTGCGATAGATAACGGGTTCTCCCCTTGTATGCAGATTGCTAATGAGCCTATTACTATTACCGGCTACGGCGCACCGTGGAGCCCACGCTCATCTCCTACAGAAACATTGCCGGGTGTAATTACTTTGCGTACTGCCCTTGCCCGTTCGCAAAACTGGGTAACTGCCAATATTATGGACCAGGTGAAACCGCAGCCTGTTGTTGACCTGATCAAAAAAATGGGTATAACCAGCACTGTGCCGCCATACCCGTCTATTTGTTTAGGTACGTTTAATGCTTCGGTATTTGATATGACAGGCGCTTACTCGGCATTTGCCAACGAGGGCCTTTGGACAGAGCCAACATACCTTTTGCGCATCGAAGATAAAAACGGCAACGTGCTATACAACAATACACCAAGAGTTGTGCAGGCCTTAAACCCGCAATCGGCTTATGTAATGACCTATATGCTTAAGGGCGTGGTTGACGAGGGTACTGGTTACCGCCTGCGCCGCGATTATAAATTGATGAACCCTATAGGCGGCAAAACAGGTACTACAAATGATAACTCCGATGGTTGGTTTATTGGCATTACCCCGCAACTGGTAACCGGTGTATGGACAGGTTGCGAAGACCGCGACATCCACTTCCGCTCTACCCGTTTAGGCGAGGGTGCAAACACCGCCTTACCTATTTTTGCCCTGTACATGAAAAAAGTGTACGCAGATACCAAACTTGGCGTTAAAAAGAATGTTGACTTTGCACCGCCAAAGTCGGGGGTAGCCATAACACTCGACTGCAGCGTTTACAGCCAACAGCAAAAAGGCACCGGCGAGGTGGAGAAGAAACTGGATTTTTAGTGATGTTCATTAGCTCATTTGTTTAATAGTTTATTGGTAAATGTATGGCTTACTACAATCTTGAGGAACTTGAAGTTTACCAACTATCTGAAAATTTTGGCGATGAAGTTTGGTTCTTAATTCAGGATTGGGACTATTTTGCTAAGGACACTATTGGAAAACAGTTGGCCAGATCATCAGATTCAATTGCGGCAAATATCGCCGAAGGTTACGGCAGATATCATTATAAAGAGAATAGAAATTTTTGTTTTTTCAGTCGTGGCTCCATATTGGAAACCAAAAAGCTGGCTCAAAAGAGCCAAAAACAGAAATTTAATAAGTGAAAAAAAGTTCAATACGTTGTTTGAAAAGCTTCAGACCATTCATTTAAAGCTTAATACGTATATAAAGTTCATTGGTAAAACAAGTGTAAAAACAGGCACTAATTAACCAATGAGCCAACGAACGAGTGAACGACAAATGGAGAAATTTGATTACAGAGAAGCTTTAAAAAATATCCCTCACAAACCTGGGGTTTACCAATACTGGGATAGTGAGCGCGAACTGATATACATTGGTAAGGCTAAAGACCTGCGCAACCGCGTCGGCTCATACTTTAATAAGGACACACAGATCAATGCTAAAACGCGCGTGCTGGTGTCCAAGATCCGCAATATTACTTTTACCATTGTTGATACCGAGGTAGATGCCTGGTTGTTGGAAAACAGTCTGATTAAAAAGCATCAGCCGCGATACAATGTGATGCTCAAGGATGATAAAACCTATCCGTGGATCATCATCAAAAACGAAAATTACCCACGCATTTACTGGACACGCCGCATCATCCGCGATGGCTCCAAATATCTTGGCCCTTATGCATCGGTAAGCATGATGCATACCATTTTGGGGCTTATTAAAGACACCTATCCCCTGCGTACCTGCAGCCTTCCACTAACACGCCAGAATATAGAAAAAGGGAAGTTTAAGGTTTGCCTTGAATACCAGTTAGGCAACTGCAAAGGCCCCTGCCAGGACTTTCAGTCGGAAGCTGATTACGACCAGAGCATAGAAGAGATAAAAGACATCCTGAACGGTAAAATAGGCGCTGTACTGCGCAAGATGAAGGCTGAGATGGATAAGGCCGCTACCGATTATAACTTTGAACTGGCACACCGGCTAAAGCGCAAGTACGATTTGCTGGAAAACTATCAAAGTAAGTCGACAGTGGTAAACTCATCAATTACAGACGTGGATGTTTTCAGCATCGCTTCAGAGGAAAAATACGCATTTGTAAACTTCCTGAAAGTGATGAATGGCACAATCATCCAAACGCAAACCATTGAACTTAAAAAGCGATTGGACGAAAGCGATGAAGAACTGCTTACCATTGCAATCAGCGAGTTCCGCACGCGGTATAACAGTCACTCAAAAGAGATCATTGTTCCTTTTGATATTGATCTTGACGACCCTTCACTGAAGTTTACAGTACCCAAACTTGGCGAAAAACGCAAGCTGCTCGATCTGTCGCAAAAAAATGTGATGTTCTTTAAAAAGGAAAAGATCGACCAGTACGAAAAATTGAACCCCGAGGTGCGTATTGAACGTTTGCTTACGCAGATGATGAAGGACTTGCGCATGAATCAATTGCCGCGTCATATTGAGTGTTTTGATAACTCAAACTTTCAGGGTAAATACCCGGTGTCGGCCATTGTAGTGTTTAAAGATGCAAAGCCTTCTAAAAAAGACTATCGCTTTTTCAACGTAAAAACGGTTGAGGGTCCAAATGACTTTGCCACCATGGAAGAGGCAGTGCACCGCCGCTATCGCCGCATGCTCGATGAAGGGACCGAATTACCGCAACTCATTATTATCGACGGTGGTAAGGGCCAGCTATCATCGGCCATGAAAAGTTTAAGGCTGCTGGGTATAGATAAACAGGTAACCGTAATTGGTATTGCCAAAAGGCTCGAGGAGCTTTTTTATCCAGGAGACCAGTATCCGCTTTATTTAGATAAGCGTTCAGAAACACTTAAGGTAATTCAGCAGCTGCGCGATGAGGCCCACCGCTTTGGTATTACCGCCCACCGCAAAAAGCGCGATAAGGGCACCTTGGCTACCGAACTGGAACTGATTGGCGGCATAGGCAAAACTACTTCCGAGAAATTACTTAAGTACTTTAAGTCGGTTAAGAAAATTCGTGAGGCAACAGAAGTAGAACTGCAGGAAGTAGTCAACCTGAAACAGGCAAAGGCAATAATAGCCTACTTTAAACCCGAGGTAAGTGAGACAACAGGGTTGCCGGGCGTCATTTAAAACTCTACTCAAAAAAGTCATGCTAAACTTGTTTCAGCATCCCGCGTGCTAAGTAATGACCTGCACTTGAATGACCTTCCTCGTGAGATGCCGATATGCATCGGCATGACCGTAGATTAACAAAAAGTCATGCTGAACTTGTTTCAGCATCTCAGGTGCTAAGTAACGCTTCGCAAGGGTTTTTGAACAAAAAAGCCCGCTTGCATTGACAAGCGGGCTTAATATTGTTAAAAAGGGGCAATTACTCGCCGTATCGCCAAAGGTTAAATTCCCAATCCATCAGGTTCTTTTTAATCCTTTCAGATTCATAAAGTTTATCAATCCCTTGGGCGTAATCGCGGATACGCTCATCCTTATCGTTAGATTGCTTAACAATGTAGCTGTTAAAAATACGCTTAACAAATACGTCGTCATAGCTTAAACCCGTTGCATCATTGTTACGGCTAACGGCCTCTTTGGTTGCCAAAACCTGCCTTGCTTCAGGGAAATATACCCAAAATGCAGGCTGATAATCCAAATCCAAACCAGCAGCTTTAGGTTTAATTAACGGCGCTATACCAATGATGCGTGGCTCAAAAATTGAACGCTGTTTATCAAATACCCAATCCTCTTTAATACGGAACTTAACAACGCTGTCGGGGTTAAATTCGCCGGCTTGTATAGACGAGCCAATTTTGTTACCGTCTTTATCAAACTTATCAACTACCGCACTATCAGACATTCTCGAACGTGCGCCGCCAGCTGCCAAAGGCCTTGTGAAACCATCGCCTCCCGGATCATCCTTGGTGGCAGTTGGGTCGTAAGCGGTAAGTTCTCCTGCATCAATGGCATTCAACAAAATATCGATAAGTCTTTGCTTAGGCGAACCCATGTATTGGTTCATCTTTTCGCGCAGATCTATCTCGCGCCATACACGTTTAGCAAACATTACATCCGCCTCGCGCAGGTTAGCGTAAGGCGTAACCCTGGCGCTTAATATGTTATTCTTTTTGTAATAACCATCTAAAGGGCGGTCAAAAGGCTTTGCAGCTTTGGTAGTTGTATCCGGGGCTTGCAAGTTTGACGAAGTTGTGGCGCCGCCAGCCTGCAGTTGCCTTGAGGCAGCAGCTTTTTGCGCCTGCGCTCTTTTAGCCGCAGTACTGGTATTTGCCCGCCTGGTTGTTCTGCGCCTGGTTTGCGCAAAAGATGCGCTGCAGGCAATACACAGAACAACTATCAAAAATTTTGTCTTCATAATGCTTTAATTAGCTCTTAAAACAATTGCATCAAGCCCGCGCTGTGTGCCATCCGGGCCAACAGCTACAATATCCTGGAATACAACCGTACTACCTGGTGTGATGCCCGCCATAGCCGCTTTCATAGCACCAGAAAGTTCGCCGCCGGTAGTTGATTGTGTTATAGCATCCTGGCGTGGTTTTATAATAATCAATGTAAAACGTGTTACATTAAATTTAGCATCAAAATCAAATCCGTCAAGCTTGGCAAAAAGCCTGTCCTGCGCACGCAGGTTGGCTGCGCTGGTGTTACCACCGCTTTTGCCTGCAAACATCGGCTTAGGATCGGGAATACGCTTTACACGGAACTCAGATGTGCCTAAAACCATTCCTTTTTCGCCTGTTACGGTTACTTTGGCAGTACCAAGGCTGCTAACAGTAGCGGTGTAATGGCCATTTGAACCGCTAACAGATCCTCCGCTCATGCTAACCTTAACACTTTCGCGAGGTACACCCGGCGCAGATACCGATAATGGATTCGGCACACCTATATACAATACGTTCATCTTATCGGGTGATACAACTGCTGATGGTTTTGCCACCATATAGCTGCCGCTGATAGGATAAGTTTTTGGCGGGCCTTCAACCTGTTTAACAGATAATGAGCCAGTCCAGGTACGTAAACCTTCGCCGCTTGTGGTCACAGTATATGTACCCACACCATTTGAGGTAGGTACCGATGAGCCGCCAACGGTAATTGCTGGATTTGAGTTAGCATCGTAAGCCGTTAAATAGATCTCAGCTTTGTATTGCTGACCTGCAAGCACATAGCTGCTTGGTGCTACGGCAACAGCCCTGAACTGGTTTAACGTAACCTGCGCTTCATCAACTTTGCCCAATAACTTTTTCACTACCTCGCTTTCGGCGTTTTTATTATCAGCCTGGATTTTAGCCAACGTTGTCAAAGCAGCTCCTAAAGGGATGCCTTCGCCAAAGTAAGCCTGCTGCCATGTTTTCTGCTGATAGCCCGGGCGCGATGGCAGGTTATCGGCATTCAAAGAAAAGTTTACGCCCTCACCGTCTTTGCCCAAAAGACCAAGCAATTTTTCGCGGGTAGCTACAATCTTATCCTTTAATACATCAGCTTTTTTACCGTTTATCATCACTTCAGATGATATGTCAAGGCTTTCGCGCGCGTCAACGTCATCAATATCGGCATTAAAACCACCACCTTTTTTTATAAGTTCGGCTTTTAACTCCTCTATATATGCATTAAGTTCATCTGCAATTTTACTTGCCTGTTTTGCCTTTGCCAGTAACTGGCCGGCCTTTTCGGGCTGCTCTTTCAGTTTGCTCGATTCAAAGGCGCTGTAAGTAGTTTTTAAACTATTAGTAACGTTACCCCTTGATGCATCCAAACTCCTTGTTATATTTTTAAACGAATCCAGTAAGCTGTCTGGCACGTTCAGGGCTATAAGCCCTAATAGTACCAGGTACAAAATACCTATCATTCGCTGTCTTGGGGTTTCTTTACCTCCGGCCATTCTCTTGTCCCTATTTTGCTCGTGTTAAATAAATATGTTAGCTAACGCGGGGTTGGTTCATTGCTGTAAGCATGTTACCATAAATAGCGTTTAATGACGATAGGTTTTTAGCCAGGCGGCCTACCTCATCTTTAAACTGTTTCGAATCTTCTAACGACTCGTTGAAGTTATTCATGGTTAATGACAGGTTTTGATAAAACTTGTTCATTGATTTTAAATGCGCGCTTGAATCTTGCAATTCCAATTCGTAAACTGCATTAAGGGCCGACAGGTTTTTAGCCAAGCTGTTAACCTGATCGTGATAAGCCTTTGAATCAACGTTCGAATTGGCCATTTCTGTTAAGTTTGCAGATGCCTTTTCAAATGATGCACTTAAGTTATCATAGCTTGCAGTAGCCTGTTTCACTTTGTTAGTGAAAGCAATGGTCGCTTCGCCAGCATCAGTTACTTTTGATATAGCGGCAACCTTATCACCAAATGTACGTAAGCCATCGCCTAAGCTGCCGATAAGCTCGGGGCCTATTTTAGCGTCGCTAAGCATTTTGTCCAAAGCAGCGGTATTTGAAAACGCAGGCGCAGCTGCAGCTACAGGCCTTGCGGTTGCTTTTGGCAATTCGCCGTTAAAATCTTCATCAAGCTCTGGATACGCACGTGTCCAATCGATGTCTTTTTCCTCTCTCTGAAAACCAAGTATAAAAAACAATACCGCCTCTGCGATCAAACCAACAGAAATGAAGGTTCCGCCGTAAGGCCAGTGCTGAATTTTAAAAAGAAGACCAATAATAACAATGGTTGCTCCCCATGATACGATATTCCCAATTCCAAATGGTTTTTTCTTCCCAGCCATAAATTTTAATAGTATAGTACGTTGATTGATTAGTTTTTGATAGATTGATTAGCGTTTGTCTTTGATATCACGACCAAGGTAGTGTGTTACACAACGGAAACCGATGTATGACTTTGCGGTATCCTGGTACTCAAAGCTGCGTGTAGCGTTTTGAAGAAAATAGCCAACATCCTTCCATGAGCCGCCGCGTACCACTTTACGCTTCAACACTTCAGGATCATTTGCTTTTGCCTCGTAATTAAATGTAGGGGAAAGATCATGAACAAATGTAGACGCCGACTCATCATAGGCTGATAAAGTCCACTCGGCTACGTTGCCGGCCATATTGTAAAGGCCAAAATCGTTAGGGAAATATGACCTGACGTTTACGGTATAAGCACCGCCGTCATCAGTATAGTTACCGCGGCCTGGTTTAAAGTTGGCCAACAGGCATCCTTTTGCATTTTTTATGTACGGCCCACCCCATGGGTAATCGGTACCAACACGGCCACCACGCGCCGCATATTCAAATTCAGCTTCATTCGGCAGCATAAAAGGTGGGTTAGCATCCTGTTTGCGGGCATGGCGAGCGCCTTCCATAAGGCGTGTGCGCCATACGGTAAATGCTCTTGCCTGGCGCCAGGTAACACCAACAACCGGATAATTGCGATAAGCCGGGTGCGAAAAATAGCCCTCAACCATCGGCTCATTTGCCGCGTATGAAAAGTCATTCAACCAAACCAGGGTATCAGGATAAACAGCAACTGTATCACGGAAGATGAAGTCCGAACGTCTTTTGGTTTTATCGTTACGAAGATTTGATGCATCGCGCAGGGTGAATAATGCGTAGTTGTATTTAAGCATCCGCACATCAACTTCATTTCGGTCAAACACACGGTCGTCGCCCTGGTAATAAATACCCTGTAATTTTTGAGCGTTACCTGCAGCGCCACGGTTGCGGGTAGAGAAAGGCGGATTTTTTTCTACGTACTTCCAGTCGATAAATTTTTTACCATTTGCATCCGCAGCTACAGCGCCACGTTTAGGCTGCATGTAATATTTTTGATCGTTAAGGTAATTGGTAATAGCTATTGAGTCGCGTACCCAGTTTACAAACTGCTTGTATTTGGTATTTGATATTTCTGTTTCGTCCATAAAAAATGGCGGAACAGTAACCTGCCTGGTTTGAGAAGTTTGGGAAAAAGTTACATCCTGATCGGTTTGGCCCATCAAAAAAGTACCGCCTTTGATGTAAACCATATTTAAAGGTATGGTTGTTCTGAAAGGACGCTGGCCCCTTACGCCGGTAACTTCGCCCCTGTCGCCGCCCGAACCGATGCCGCAACCAGATAAAATAATACCCGCAAATAATGCCGTCAAAAAGTATAATTGTTTCATCTTCAATCCAAAAGTCTGTACACGCTAACTGTTAATACGAACAGAAATATATGCCCGAATATATTAAAAATACATTAAGCAAGGGCAAAATTTGTTGGCAATAACAGTTAAACTCACAATTAAGAAAATATTTTAAGCGGCTGCTACCGCAAGGAATGACCAAACAAACAAAAAGTTTTCGTCGTCCCTTAATATTTTTCCTCTTTATACGATAAAATTAACTGTTTGGTTGCAGCAAGGATAAAAAGATGTAAGCGCTTATTTATTAGCCAGTTTTACATACTGGTCAATAGCCATTGTCATAGACGGCGCGGCAGGGGTAGGTGCCGGTATATCAAGAATTAAACCGGCTTGTAAAACAGCTTTGTGCGTAGTTGCGCCGAAAGCTGCAATACGGGTATTATTCTGTTTAAAGTCGGGGAAGTTTTGATATAAAGACTGTATGCTCGACGGACTAAAGAAGGCAATAACGTCATAAAAAACATCGGCCAAATCGCTTAGGTCGCTGCATACTGTGCGGAAGAGCACGGCAGGCGTAAAATTATAGCCATTATCAAGCAAAAACTTTTGCGTTTCTTCGGCCGCAACGTCCGAGCAAGGGTATAAAAATTTCTCGTTGTTGTGTTTTTTAAGCACCTCTGCCAAATCTGCAGCGGTTTGCTTACCGAAAAATATTTTACGCTTACGGTATTGAATATACTTTTGAAGATAAAGGGCAATGGTTTCTGAAAGGCAAAAATACTTCATTTCTGCAGGTACCTCGAAGCGCATTTCCTCGCAAATGCGGAAAAAATGATCGGCAGAATTACGGCTGGTAAAAATCACAGCGGTAAAATCGGCCAGATTAATTTTTTCCTTACGAAAATCTTTCGCGGGCACACCCTCAACGTGAATAAAAGACCGGAAGTCTATTTTCAGATTGAGTTTTTTTGCCAACTCAGCGTATGGGTTTTTATCATTTTCAGGTTTTGGCAAGGTAACTAAAATGCTCTTAACCTTTTTTCTTCTGTCTTCCAATGCTATATTATTACTACCTAAATCCGATATTAAGTGCCTTAATTAGTATTAAAATAGGGCAAATTTCGAGGGCACAAAGATACACAAATAAATAAAACTTGTGAAATCGGAAATTAGAAATGATGCCTACGCTACTGCGCAAATACTGCCAAACAAAAATTACGATGACCAACAATAATGTTATTACAAGCAAATAAGGTATAAACTTATCGGCAATGAGGCTAAAGCACAGCGCTACAGGCAAAAAAACAAACGTTATATTAAAATAAGTTAGTGAAAGTGCCCGGATATACTCACTTACCAACTTGCTGATATCAAACACGAACCCTAAAAATTTCAGCACCAAAAACTTGCTTGCAAACAGCGTGATGATAACTACCGACAAAGTAAAAAACAACTGGACACCAGCCACGGTGTAATACACTTTGTAATACCCATTTGTGAGCAGGTACAGGAATATACCCGAGGTAAATCCAAACAGTAAGAACAAACCTATAAATGTCCACGCGTTTATCGGGCTGTCTTCCTTACCCGCGGCATTGCCGGTGCGCCTAACGTAAAACGACTGGAATACGCTGCGCATATCCTTGGTAGAGGTTATATTAAGAGCCGAAGTAAATAACAAAAGCGCAATAATAACGGCAATTACCCAGGCATCACGCGTGGGCCGGTTGTGCCCGTAGCCTTGTATACTTTTTGATTTAAGACTAAGATCGAGATAGTGATTCCCCTTGTAAACGTTGGCCTTCAAAATGCTGTCTACATATAAATTGGGGCGTGCAGCATCCGGCGCAGCAACATACACCATGTTTAATGAATCGGATATTTGCTGCTGCCGCAATTCGGCAGCGTGTGCAACGGAGTCAAGAAAAGGTAAAGGGCCGGTGAAACGCCTGCGTACTACCGGTGCCGTGTCTGCCGTTGCTTGCTCATCCTGATCGGCAGTGCTGTCGGGCTGCTGTGCATAGGCAAAACTGAGGCAACAAAGCATTAACAATAGTAAACTGAACAAACGCCGCATAATTGGCCGCAAAATTACGCAATAATTAGAGTAAGCGAAATATTAACTAAGTCAAACGTCCCTTATATCAAAGCTTTGTGTTATTTAAATTAATAATGCGATTTTTGCGCAATGGCGGGGATCTATCTACATATACCATTTTGCAAACAGGCATGCCACTACTGCGACTTTCATTTCAGTACGTCGGCACGCTATAAAGATGAAATGATACTGGCCCTGCAACAAGAGCTTTTTTTGCAAAAAGCCTACCTCCAAAATGAAACTGTAAAGACGATTTATTTTGGTGGGGGCACACCATCAGTATTATCTGCAGATGAAGTTTCCGGCCTTATTGATAGCGTTGTATGTATGCACAACGTAGCGCCCGATGCCGAAATAACTCTTGAGGCGAATCCTGACGACCTGGACCAGCAAAAGGTTAAAGCTTTACGCCAAACGCCTATCAATCGCTTTAGCATTGGCATTCAATCTTTTTTTGATGAAGATTTGGCTTGGATGAATCGCGCACATCGCGCCCATGAGGCCGAAGCCTCGGTTAAGCGCGTTCAGGATGCCGGCTTTGAAAACATCACTGCCGACCTGATTTACGGATACCCTTTACTTTCCGATGCAAAGTGGAAACACAACCTGCAAAAGATGTTTGATTTGCAGATTCCGCACCTGTCTGCTTACAGCATGACGGTAGAGCCACAAACTGCCTTAGCTGCCTTTATCAGTAAAAAGAAACAGCCACCCATGAATGAGCAGCAAAGCGCAAACCAGTTTATACTGATGCTTGATGCCATGGAGGCAAATGGCTTTGAGCAATATGAAATTTCGAATTTTTGCAAACCGGGGCATTATTCGCGCCATAACTCCAACTACTGGCGTGGCGTAAACTATCTGGGCGTGGGCCCATCGGCACATTCATTCAATGGTGCAACACGCCAATGGAATATTGCTAACAATTCAAAATATATTGCTGAAATAACCGTCGGCAACCTTCCGGCCGAACAGGAACTACTTACAGAAACCAATCGGCTTAATGAATATATTATGACGGCTCTACGCACGCAATGGGGAATCAGCCTTACCAAGCTTGATGAATTTGCAATGGGTGCCGCTGCTATTTTACTTGCCAATGCCCAAAAACACATTAGCGAAGGCCGCATTATTAAAGATAACAGTTGCCTTAAATTGAGCAGGCAAGGCAAGCTGTATGCTGATAACATAGCCGCAAGCCTGTTTTTTGACGAGCAATAACCAGCTATAGCACTGAGTTGTATAATTTTTTTGTGCTTTAGAAAACCGCCTCTCAGATATCGGCGTATCTTCTATTAAACAACAAACACCTTAAGATGAAGTAAAAACATTGCGCTACCGGTAAAATAAAAAACGCGCAATTGAACCAGCTTTATTAAAAACAAAAAACATTACTGATGAAAAAATTAATTATTGCGGCATTAGCTGTAGTGGCTGTCGCGTTTGCACCAAAAACTTATGCCCAAACCAAAATGGTTGGGGGCGCTGCTATGTACCCAACAAAAAACATTGTTGAAAATGCAGTTAACTCTAAAGACCACACTACCCTTGTAGCTGCTGTAAAAGCTGCAGGCCTGGTTGAAACTTTGGAATCAAAAGGACCATTTACAGTATTTGCACCAACCAACGAGGCTTTCGATAAATTACCTGCCGGAACAGTTGAAACACTTACCAAACCAGAAAACAAAGCTACCCTTACCAAAATTTTAACCTACCACGTGGTAGCAGGTAAGCATAGCGCAGCCGAACTGTTGAAGAAAATTAAAGCAGGTAAAGGCAAAGCCGAATTAAAAACTGTAAGCGGTGGCACCCTAACTGCTATGGCTCAAGGCAAGAAAATTTACCTGGTTGACGAAAAAGGCGGAAAATCATGGGTAACCATTCCGGATGTTAACCAAAGCAACGGTGTAATACACGTTGTAAACACGGTATTAATGCCTAACTAAATAGCTTAAAACACATTGCCCTTAACAATTCAGCAACAAAGCGATTGTTATATGCGGGGCGTGTATTGATAAGTAATAACACATCTACCTATAAAAAACAAAGCCTGCTGCTGTTTAGTGGCAGGCTTTGTTTTTTGTCAGCAAAATATAAAAAGCATTGTTAATGATTTGGTAATATTGGCAATTAGCTATTTTTGAACTTTTAATGTTGACCAATATGAGCTTGTCCCTTACCCCTATTGACAGGGTTGATAATATTAGCAAAGACGATTTTATTAATAACTATTTAAAGCCACGCAAACCATTAGTTATCCGCAAGGCAACCCAAAGCTGGCCTGCCCTGCAAAAGTGGACCTTTGATTATCTTAAAGAAATAGTTGGCGATAAAACCGTGCCGCTGTATGACAGTTCCAAGGCCGACCCTGCCAAGCCAATCAACGCATCGGCCGCCGAAATGAAGTTTGGCGATTATATTGACCTTATACAAAGCCAGCCCACAGATCTGCGCATATTTCTATTCGACCCGATAAAGCATGCACCCGGCTTAATTGACGATTATCGCTCCCCTACCGATTTAATGGGCGGATTTTTAGACAAATACCCAAACATGTTTTTTGGCGGCAAAGGCTCAGTAACGTTTTTACATTACGATATTGACCTGGCACATATTTTTCATACACATTTCAACGGCCGCAAGCATGTAATGTTGTTTGATAATAAATGGAGCGAGCGCCTTTATAAAATCCCTTTTGCAACCTACGCGCTTGAGGATTATGACATCGAGAACCCGGATTTTAGCAAGTTCCCGGCACTTGATGGTATTGAGGGGCAGGAGGCAATTCTAGAACATGGTGATACCCTATTTATGCCAACGGGCTTTTGGCATTGGATGAAATATCTGGATGGTTCATTCTCCATTTCCTTACGCGCCTGGGACAGTAGTTGGGCCATCAAGGCTAAAAGCCTTTACAACTTAACCATTCAGCGCAAATTTGATGATATCATGAAAGCCCGTTTCAAAGGCGACTACATGGCCTGGAAAGAAAAGCTGGCTGTAAAACGTGCAAATAAGGCTTTGGCTTCCGGTAAACCTTGATAAGCCAATACCGTAATTTAACCTGCCCTTAACAGGTTGTGCATTTAGTTTTCGTTATTTTGACAAATCCGGGTAATTGTTGTGCCCTAAGCAACTATTTACGCCCCGGCGTTTAAAAAAATGGGCTTTAAATTGCAACCTATTGATACCGTTGACCTGATTAGTCCGGAAGATTTCCGGGAAAAATATTTGAAGCCGCGCCGCCCGCTTATTATAAAAGGCTTAACCAAAACATGGCCCGCCAGAGAAAAATGGACGCCCGAATACCTTAAGGAAGTTGTTGGTAAAAAGGTAGTGCCGTTGTACGATAACTCTAAGGCCGACGCTTCAAAACCCATCAACTCGGCTGCTGCAGAGATGCCTTTTGATGATTATATCGATTTGATTACAAGCTCGCATACCGAGTTGCGTATATTTTTCTTCAATATATTTAAACAGGCCCCGCAACTGCTGGACGATATTGTATTACCAAAAGATCTAATGGGCGGTTTTTTGGAAAGTATGCCTGCCATGTTTTTTGGCGGCTCAAATTCGGTTACCTTTCTGCATTACGACATCGACCTGCCGCATATTTTCCATACCCATTTTGGCGGGCGCAAACACGTAATTTTATTCGAGAACAAATGGAAACGCCGCCTTTACTGCCTGCCTAATGCCACCTACGCTTTGGAGGACTTTGATGTATTAAACCCTGATATTAAAAAATTCCCGGCACTTAATGGCGTTGAGGGTACCGAAGCCTTCCTTGAGCATGGCGATACCCTATTTATGCCAACCGGCTACTGGCATTGGATGAAGTACATTGATGGCTCCTACTCGCTGAGCCTGCGTGCCTGGGATGCATCTGTTGCCCGCAAGGCGGCCAGCTTATATAACCTTGCCGTTAAAGGCGGATTGGACAGCCTACTTAAAATGACTTTTAAACAAAATTACTCGATTTTTCGCGAACGGCTAGCCATTAAGCGCGCGGCTAAAGAGTTGGCAAAGGGAAAGCCATATTAAGCAGTGACGCTTAATTTCCTCACAAATAATTATAAGAGCCAGCCTGAGCTTGTCGAAGGCATAAAAACGGAAAATGTTTCGGCAGGCTCAACAGACCCGATTAGAAAAAGTCAACCCTTGAACTTGCCGAAGGCTTTTTTTCAAAACTTAAATCGTAGCGCGCAGTTTATGTCATAATTACGGCAATAAGTTTAATAGCTGTCGGCTTATCATTTAAATGAATTAGCTTTACGTTTCAACCGATCAAAACGAAATGAACAAAAACATACTATGCTACGGCGAGGTACTTTGGGATGCCTTTGGCGATGTTAAAAAAGCAGGCGGAGCGCCTATGAATGTTGCCCGCCACCTGGTACAGCAGCATAACGAGGTGCAATTTGCAAGTAGCGTTGGTACCGATGCATCAGGCGAAGAACTGGCTGATTTTTTGAAAAACAATGGCCTGTTCAGCGACCTGATACAGCACGACGAAAAACTGCCAACCTGCGAAGTAACAGTACAGTTAGACGAGCAAAACCAGGCTACCTACATTATACCACAGCCTGTATCATGGGACAATATTCGATTTACGAAAGAGCTGGAAAATGCTGCTAAAAACGCCGGAGCAGTTGTTTTTGGTAGTTTGGCCTGTCGCCAAAGAACATCGTTAGACACCTTACTTGAAGTGCTTGACGCCAGCCAGGGCTTAAAAATATTTGACGTAAACCTGCGCCCGCCGCATTATGATGTGGCGACTATTGAAGCCCTAGCAGCTCGCGCCAATGTAGTAAAGATGAACGAAGAAGAAGCCGACCTGCTGATACACGGCAATTCGGGCGATCTGAAAGAGAAGATCAAAGAATTTCATGGTAAATTTCATACCTCGGTTATTTGTGTAACGCGTGGCGAACATGGCGCCATAGTTTGGAAGGATCATGAGTTTTACGAACACCCGGGGTTTAAAGTAACCGTTGCAGATACCGTTGGTGCAGGCGACTCCTTTTTAGCCACGTTTATAACAGGTTTGTTAAATGATGCGCCTATGCAACCGCTTGTTGAGAAGGCATGCGCTGTAGGGTCGTTTGTGGCAAGTCAGCGCGGCGCAAACCCGGTTTATAACATTGATGAGATAACTTCTGAAAAGTTGTTAGAATATAAATAATGACAACAAGGAGATCCTGGTTGGAAAAATCCGTTGATGACCTTTTTGCAAGATGTTTCAAACTTGATGATTCTGATCCAATATCAATTAAAGATCTGGCAAAAGACCTATTAATGAGTGATACCGATTCTACATTAACATATTTAGAACTAAATGATCTTGGTTCTTTAGAAATTGGGGAGTCTATTAAATTTCGATCAATGACCGCTGAAAGGATATCATAAGTCCATTTGTCATATCAGCTTAACAATTGCTTTTAACAGCATGGCGGGCAAACTTTTGACGCAAATAATCCGTTACTTTATATCAAGAAAGGGTACTCTATGCGTGGTTACGGATTTTCAGAATTTAAACCCAACCAAATCCCTAAAGGCGGATTTGACGAATTACTTAAACTATTTCTGGAGCTATTAAATTATACATCGGGCGATGCAGGCGAAGCTTTATCTTGGCTCACCGAGCTTGACAAGCAGTACAACATCACTAACGACGAATACGGCATTGGCGATTTTATTGATGAGCTTAAACAAAAAGGTTACCTGAATGAAGATAACCAAAGCGGCGAAATCAACATAACTGCTAAAACTGAGCAAAGCATCCGCCAGTCGGCATTGGAAGAGATTTTTGGCAAGCTTAAAAAATCAGGAAAGGGCAACCACCGTTCGCCGCAAAGCGGGCAGGGTGATGAAAAAAATGCCGAACGCCGCGAATTTGAATTTGGCGATAGCCTGGACCAGATAGACATGACGCAATCTGTGCAAAATGCACAAGTTAATCATGGCATTGGCGACGATTTCATGATGACCGAGCGTGACCTGGAGGTGGAAGAAAAAGATTATAAAACGCTTACGTCCACTGTGCTCATGATCGACATATCGCACTCTATGATTTTGTACGGCGAGGACAGAATTACCCCGGCAAAAAAAGTGGCTATGGCCCTTGCCGAGTTGATTCGTACCAAATATCCTAAAGACACACTTGATATTGTAGTTTTTGGAAACGATGCCTGGCCCATCAGTCTGCAGGATTTGCCTTATCTGCAAGTTGGCCCGTACCATACAAATACTTATGCAGGTCTGGAATTGGCAGCAGATATGCTGCGCAGGCGCAAAACCAGCAACAAGCAAATATTTATGATTACTGATGGTAAACCAACCTGTTTAAAGGAGGGTACACGTTATTATAAAAACAGTATCGGGCTGGATAAGAAAGTAGTTAATAAGACGCTTAACATGGCTGCACAATGTAAAAGGCTTAAGATTCCTATCACAACGTTTATGATAGCAAAAGACCCTTACCTGCAGCAGTTTGTACGCAAGTTTACCGAAACCAATGGCGGCAAAGCCTTTTATAGTTCGTTGGGTAACCTTGGCGAATACATATTTGAGGACTACGCCAGAAACAGAAGGAAGAATGTGAGATGAAGTCCAAAAGTTGGGATGTCGGAAAGTCTGAAAAGACATCTCATCCATACTTAACTTAAATTTTTTCGGACTTCATAACTAAATAACAATATCCCGGACTGTCCGTCTTTCGGACTTCCGGACTAAATAAAACACATGGATTACGACAATATAAAAACACTTGGGCAACTAAAAGCAGCCGGCTACAAAAGCCGATCGGTTAAGGATGAGCTTAGAGAAAACCTGATAAAACAGCTTAAAAATAAAGAAGGTGGTTTCGAGGGCATTGTAGGTTTCGAGGATACTGTTATTCCTGATCTGCAGACTGCTATCCTGTCGCGTCATAACATCCTTTTATTGGGTTTGCGCGGGCAGGCAAAAACACGTATTGCACGCTTGCTGGTTAACCTGCTTGATGAGTACATGCCGTTCATTGAAGGCTCCGAATTGTTTGACGATCCTTTGGCGCCCATTTCGTGGTTTGGCCACAAACGCGTTGAAGAACAGGGCGACGACACCCCTATTGCATGGGTACATCGCAGCGAACGCTATACCGAAAAACTGGCTACACCAGACGTTACAGTAGCTGACCTGATTGGTGACGTTGACCCGATAAAGGCAGCTACACTAAAATTAACATACTCTGATGAGCGCGTAATTCACTTTGGCTTGATTCCGCGTGCACACAGGGGAATATTTGTGATAAACGAGCTGCCCGATTTGCAGGCACGTATCCAAGTATCATTATTTAATATTTTGCAGGAGCGCGATATCCAAATCCGTGGTTTTAAACTGCGTTTGCCTTTAGACCTTCAGTTTGTATTTACCGCTAACCCGGAAGACTACACCAACCGTGGCTCTATTGTTACGCCATTAAAAGATCGTATAGAGAGCCAGATCCTGACGCACTACCCGCGTTCGGTTGAGATTTCAAGGAAGATAACTCAGCAGGAAGCTACCTTAACCTTGGAACAGCGCAGTAATGTTGAGGCCGATGGATTGGTTAAAGACCTTGTTGAGCAGATAGCTTTTGAAGCACGTAACTCCGAGTATATCGATAAAAAATCGGGTGTATCTGCGCGTTTGACCATATCTGCTTATGAGAACTTGATCAGCAACGCCGAGCGCCGCATGATCATCAATGGTGAAAACAGCACGTTTGTGCGCGTTACGGATTTTTTGGGTGTAATCCCAGCCATTACCGGTAAAATAGAACTGGTTTACGAGGGTGAGTTGGAAGGCCCGGGCAAGGTGGCTAACATCCTTATCGGCAAAGCCATAAAAACGTTGTTGCTCCAATTTTTCCCTGACCCGGAAAAAGCTAAAAAAGCAAAGGCACCAAACCCATATACCGAAATTATTAACTGGTTTGGCGATGGTAACACTATAGCACTTATTGATGACCTGCCTTTGCAGGAATACAAAAAGCTGTTAAATGGTGTGCCGGGTTTAAAAGACTTGGTTAAGAAATTTCACCCGCGTTTAAGCGAAAACCAGCAATTGCTGCTAATGGAATTTATATTGCATGGCCTTGCCGAGTTTTCGCAACTTAACAAGGGCTTCCTGGATAACGGCTTTGCGTTTTCAGATATGTTTAACAGCTTGTTTAACCTGGAGCCGGATGATGACGACCTTGATGTAGACGACGATAGGTACTAATTGCTATCTTTACAAACGTCTTTCTACGTAAGTAATGCAGGGAAATATCGTTTACATCATCATTATACCAATTGTACTCTTAGCAATTGACTTCTACATATTCAAAGGATTAAAAACCGCCTTTCCAAAAAGGCGGTTTATTATTTCCCGCTGGTTCCGAAACCTGTATTGGGCTTCATCCGTTTTCTTAATAACCGTACTGATACTGGGCATATTTGTGAACCTCCCTGTTGGTATACGCGGCGCATTCTTGCTTCTATTCTTTCTTACCTTTATTTTTAAGATCTTCTACGTGCTTTTCATCGCTTTGGATGACCTGCGCCGGGGTATCGTATTGCTTTACAGAAAATTAAAGAAACCAGCTGCGCCAACCCGGGAAGCTAAACTTGATGCTATACCCCGCTCGGAGTTTTTGATGAAGGCAGGCATATTGGCCGGTGCAGTACCATTATACCTTATTAAGCACAACATGTCGAAAGGCTTGTATGATTACCGGGTAGAAAATGTAAAGCTGTACCTACCTAATTTGCCGAAGGCTTTTGACGGGATGCGCATAGGCCAGATTTCAGATATTCATTCGGGTAGTTTTCATAGCGTACACGATATGCAGGGCGGTGTTGATCTGCTGATGGGGCAAAAGGCTGATGTTATATTTTTTACCGGCGATTTGGTAAATGGTGTATCGTCTGAAGTAAACCGGGTTATACCTGTATTTCAGAAAGTGCGTGCCCCGTTAGGTGTTTATTCCATATTAGGCAACCATGATTATGGCGATTACGGGCATTGGGATAGCCCGGCCGATAAGCAAAAGAACATGGGGGCCATGTACCAGGCGCACAAGACCATAGGATGGGATTTATTAATAGACGAGCATCGCCGTTTAAAAGTTGACGGACAGGAATTGGGTATATTGGGCATTGGTAACTGGGGCGAATTAAGCCGCTTTCCTAAATATGGCAAAATGGAGCTTGCCGTTAAAAACACTGATGATTTGCCTGTGAAACTTCTTCTTTCGCATGATCCATCGCACTGGCGGGCGGAAGTGATACCCAAATACCCGCAGATTGATGTTATGTTTTCTGGCCATACCCACGGTATGCAGTTTGGTGTACGTACCGAAGATGTGCAGTGGAGCCCCATCCAATACGTTTACCGCGAATGGGCCGGCCTGTACCGCGAAAAGCACCAACAAATTTATGTGAACGTAGGCTATGGGTTTTTAGGCTACCCGGGCCGGATAGGAATATTGCCCGAGATTACGATATTTGAACTCAAGGCTGGCCAAGATCCGCTATACAAAGCCTGACAATTGTGAAAAGCAATAGATGAAAAAATTAGTAAAGTCTGCTTTTGATTTTTTGCTTTTCAGTAACATTTTCATGGCGTTATGCGCAGTTGCGCAGGCTCTGGTTACATTTCACTTGATTGATGCCAATCCGGTTCCCGAAGTATTAGGCCTGTTATTCACATCTACGCTTGGTATTTATAATTTCAGCATACTGCTCAGCAAGCCAAAGTATCCTCAAAAATCGCCCTACCGAAGGGTGCGTTGGTTTTTCTCGCATTACAGGTTAATGGTAACCTTTACAATTGTATCCTTGCTCACGCTGGTGCCGTTGTTTTTCATGATCTCCACACAATCGCGGGTGTTGCTTATTTTTCTGTCAATACTTTCGTTCTGCTATAGCCTGCCTCTTTTTTCATTAGGCAACCAAAAGTTTGGTCTCCGCAATATTCCCGGTTTAAAACCTTTTTTAATTACTGTTGTCTGGACATTAAGTTGTGTGCTGCTGCCGATTTTTGAAGCGCAGGATAACCACATAACAGATATTTCCATGCGCGATATTGCCATACTGATTGCAAAGCGCTTTTTGCTGATAGGTGCGCTAACAGTACCGTTTGACATCCGCGATTTGTTCCAGGACAGGCAGATGGGCCTGAAAACCATTCCCGTGGCATGGGGCGAAAAAAACGCGTACCTGTTTTGCCAATTTTTGCTCGGAGGTTACATCATCCTACTATTCCTTTTCAGGCATAATGGTTTTAATGCCGACTTTTTTGCGCTTACCCTAACGGCCGTACTCACCGGCTGGCTTATAGTTAAATCTACCTGGGAAAAGAACGAGTATTACTACTTCTTTTACCTTGATGGCGTACTGATTCTACAGTACGTTATGTTAGTAGCCTTTAGCATAATATTTTAAACATGAGTGCCAACTATGATAATTCGGCCGCCTTTTATGACCGCCTGTCAAAGCTGGTTTTTGGCAACGCACTCATCAATGCTCAAAAATATTTTTTGCCGCAAATACCTGCAAACAGCAGGGTGTTAATAATAGGCGGTGGTACAGGATGGATTTTGGAAGAGGTAACAAAGGTACACTCATCAGGTTTGCATATTATTTACGTTGAGCTATCCGCTAAAATGACGGCGCTGTCGCGCAAGCGATCGGTGGGTAACAACGCGGTTAAGTTTATTAACAGGGCTATTGAAGATGTATATCTTGAGCAGCCGGTTGATGTGATTATTACGCCTTTCCTGATGGATAACTACAAGGACGATGCGCTGCCTGCTACCTTTAAGCACATAGACAAGCTGTTAAAACCAAACGGCATTTGGCTCAATACCGATTTCAGGCTGACCGGAAAATGGTGGCAGTTTCTACTATTAAAAAGTATGCTGATTTTTTTCAAGATTCTTTGCGGCGTACAAAACTGGCGGCTACCAAATGTTGATAAGCAATTTAGCCTTTTGGGTTATGCGCGTAAAGATCAAAAAAGCTTTTACGGAGATTTTGTGATGACCAGATTGTATAAAAAGCCCAAGTAATTGTCATAGGGTTCCATCAACGACCAACTATTATTGCGAGCGATGTCGTGGCAATCACTTTACCTTTATATCTACACGCTTTAAGATTGCTTCGCACCTCGCAATGACGCGGGTTAGTACAGCTTTTTCAACCACTCACTCAATCCAACCACTCCCCACTCACTAAAAATTAATACACAAACTTATACCCTATCCCTCTAACGGTTTGCAGGTAAGTAGGTGAATCGGGATTGTTTTCGATTTTTTTACGAAGACGAACAATGTGCATATCCAGGGTACGGGTGTTAACGTCGGCGTTGTAACCCCAAACTTCCATCATCAGTTCTTCGCGGTTAATAACCTTGTTTTTATTTTTTAGGAAATACAGCAAAATGCGGTTTTCCAAAATGGTTAACTCGGTTTTGCGGCCATCACGGATGAGTAAGTGTGTATTGGGCAAATGCTCCATATTCCCAAACTTGTGCGACTCCGTTTTTTCGCTATTCAGGAACAGTTTTATCTTACTATCTATCATGGCTACCAAAACATCCATGTTAAAGGGTTTGGTAATATAGTCGGATACGCCAAAATTATAGGCACCAATTTTATCTATATCCTGTGCCTTGGCAGTCATCATAATAACCAGTTTGTCAAAGCCCTGCTCGCGCAAACCGGCACAAACTTCAGAGCCCTGCTTACCCGGCAACATCCAATCAAGTAATACTATGTCCGGTTGTTCTTCAATTATCATGGCTTCGGCCTCGGTTCCGTTGCCGCTCTCCAAAACTTTGTAACCTTCGCTTTGCAGCCGCTCGGCAACCAAAAAACGTAAGTTTTCGTCATCCTCAACCAGTGCTATCTTAATTTCTTTGTTCATTGTAATGCTTTGTCTGATCAACCGCTAAGTGTACAGATGCTAATATATTAATATTTCAATTTTGTAATGGTAATATAACCACAAATGTCGACCCTTCGTTTACCTTACTATGTAATATTATCTTGCCGTTCATAAAATTAACCAGTTCCTTACAAAATGCCAGCCCAAGGCCAACACTGCCATTTTGATTATACTGATTTTCTATCCGATAAAACTTTTTAAACACGTCGGCCTGCTCCGTTTTAGCTACGCCAATTCCTTTATCTGCAAAAGAGAAAACTACGTCTTGCCTGTCCTGCTTTATATCTATAAACAGCTCTTTTTTCCCAGGGTGCGAGTACTTGTAAGCATTCTCCATCAGGTTTTGGAAAATGCTGCCTAATAATACAGGGTCGCTATAAAAATCGGTAACGTCATCAATGTTGTATGCAAGTTTAAAATCAGGATACTTGATGCGGAACGTATTTATATAGCTTTTAACAAAATCGTTTAAATTGATCTCCTGCTTATGAATGTTTATCGACCGATTTTCGAGCTGGGTAAATGAGAGCAATTTATTCATCAGCTCATTTAATTTATCAGCTTCTTCGTCGAGTATTTTGCCGTAATGTTTGCGCTGCCGCTCGCTCAGTTCGGCATCGCCACGCAAATTTGAGCCTGCAATTTTTATTACGCTTACAGGCGTTTTAAACTCATGTGTAAAGTTGTTAATGAAATCATATTGCAGCTTAAACACCTTTAGGTTAACATTCAGGTTGCGATATATCAACCAGCAAATAAGCACCAGGAAACAATACGTAAGTAATACAACGCCACCTATGGGCAGGAAGCGCCGGTCTATTTCCTTCGATAAATGCTTACGACTGGAACTAAAATAGAGTTTGAAATTTGAAAATGCACCCGGCAACGTAACTTCCGTTACAATATGGCCATGCTCCACATCAAGCGGGTCATAAACTACGGGCTGTATGGTAACGCGCTGGTAAAGCTCTTTGTGCGTATTTTTAATAGCAAGCCTGTAAGGGTCTAAAAAAAACGTAAGCATATTTTGCTTGTAAAAAGCTGTAGACCGCTTGTTTTTTAATAACGACTGGTAGATCTTGATATCCTCCCGGCGAGGTATATTCAAGTAACTGATCTTATCAGGCTTTACATCATAAAACGTTTCAAAAATCTCATCCTGCGTGGGCAGGCGGGTGGTATCTGCAACGCTGATAAATCTGCTAAGCTTAAGTGCCATCAGCCTGAAGTCTTCTTCATTCGCCGCGGCCATGTCTTTCAATGCAGAAATTCGGCCGGGCTTCGGTTTAAACCTGTATGTCGCTTTAACAGATATACCCGCATTATAAGGCCGTAAAGTTGGGTTACCAATTTGTATATCATAAAACAAAACACGCGTTACAAAAGGGTAAGCCTTAAAAACGGTTGACGAGTAGTTGGCTGCAGAAGCCGAATCAAGAAAACCCTGGTAAGACGTTATCTCGGGAATTTTTGTCTGGAAAAACTCGGTGTATGGCTTTATAGTTTGCTCCTGTACTTCAATTTTCTTGGAGGTAAACTCATTTTCTACATACTTGGTGGTAAGCTTGTAGGCAATAAATACAGCGATGATGAGCGTTACGGTAATTAATATCAAAAAGATAGTAATGAGCGTAAAGCTACGGCGATAAATATTTTTTTGCCCGGCCATAACGGGTTAACGTTTAACCTGCATATTGGTATCTAAAAACTTTTCAATCTCCGCGTACATTTCCAAACGGTTATGTTCGCTTTTAAAGTAAGCACGCTCATTGTCCTTCAAATGGTAGGTTACCGGTACATCGCGCTTTTTAAGTTCACGTACAAACTGGTTAAGTTCGCTTATGTTAGCACGCGGATCTTTAGCACCCTGGAATATTAACAGCGGGCACTTAATTTTATCGGTATGAAAAACCGGCGAGATCGCTCTTAACTGGTTGGCATCGGTTTCGGGATTACCTATCATCTGGTAGGTCATTTGCACATATGGCTTGGCAAATGGCGGCACATCTTTGAGGTAAGTAAAGAAATTTATTAAGCCGTACTTAACAACTGCACAATTATACATCTGCGGGTGGAACGACACCCCATTAAGTGCAGAGAAACCTCCAAAACCACCGCCAAAAATGGCTATCCTTTTTGGGTTGGCTATCCCTTGCTCAATCAGCCAGTTAACGCCATCCGTAATATCATCCTGTATCTTACCGCCAACCTGTTTAAAGCCTGCATTTCTAAATGCTTTGCCATAGCCGGTAGAACCACGGTAGTTTACCTGGAATACTGCATAACCACGGTTGGCTAAAAATTGTACCTCAGCATCGTAGTCCCATGAGTTACGGCTCCAGGGGCCATCATGAGGCATAACCACCACGCGCATATTTTTACGATCCTCGCCATTAGGGATGGTCAAATAGCCGTTTATAAGCAAACCATCACGCGCCTTAAACGAAATAGGCTCCATCGCGCTGAGTTCGCCAGGGTTTATACCAGGGTTCATATCAGCCAATTTGGTTAGCTTATCGCTGTTAGTCTCATACAAGTAGTATGAACCAGGATTACGATCTGTATAAGTAAAAAATATCAACTTCTGCTCAAGGCTGTCCCGGTCTACAATGTCCAATTCGTTTCCCGGCAATTTGGAAGACACCTTCTTATAAATTGCCTCAACCTCGCTATTTAAAAAATGCTTTTTTGGCTTGGCTTCCGCCCATGACACCAGCTCCACACGGCGTTTGGCTTTTGAATAGCTTACATCTAATATATCGGCTTTATCGCTGGCATAAACTTCCTTTTCTTCGGCGCCGGTTCCGGCTTTAATTTCAACCAAAGCAGTTTTATCACGGTTTACGTTTGATAGGGCGTAAAAATTATTACCGCTACCTGTAAAAGCAATAGGATCTACCCTGTTTTTAAAGTTATTGCTGATAATTGCCTTGAACGGCGCTTTATTATTTGCCCGGTACAGGATACTCTCATTAACCCCATCTGATGCTTTTGCCAACCTTATATTACCATCGGCATCAGGATACCACTTTGTAACGTTGCCTGGGTTTAAAATGTATTCCTTAAGCTCCCCGGTTTTCAAATTAAGCCGGTAAACATCAAAATTTGCCGGGTCGCGCTTGTTCATGGCTATCGTAATCACATCGGGATTCATGCGGTTACGGTTAAGTACGCGCATACGCACCTTAGCCAGGTTGAGCAAATTTTTAAGCTTTAATGTAGCCACGTCAAGCGTGTACATTTTAAACTCGTCAACGGCGATTATATCCTGGCTAAAAACAATTTGATTATTATAGGTCCATGAATAGTCTCTTACCGAGTAATCGGTGAAACTGGTGGCCATACGCTCGGCACCTGTAGCAAGGTCCTTGATATATATGTTTTGCTTATCTTTAAAAGGCTTAAGGTACGATACGTACTTACCATCTGGCGATAGTTTGAAAAAACTCTTTTCGGGCGTTTTAAAGAAATCGCTTACAGGGATTTGCCTTACATGCTTTTGTTTGCATGCAAATAACAGCCCTATAACACAAATAATTAGAAATGATCTTAAACGACCAGG
Organism: Mucilaginibacter pallidiroseus; assembly: GCF_007846085.1. Taxonomy (GTDB): domain Bacteria; phylum Bacteroidota; class Bacteroidia; order Sphingobacteriales; family Sphingobacteriaceae; genus Mucilaginibacter; species Mucilaginibacter pallidiroseus. The sequence goes on along the minus strand of NZ_VOEJ01000013.1, from coordinate 9,172 downwards.
CATGTACATTAACTTAGTTTTACAATCAGGGTCAAATTACTTAATTTTATTTCTTTCGGGCGTAAGTGTCACTACAATTTTACCCGTATTAGGCGTTATAAATACTGTTAATGGGGCGGCCTAATATATAAAAATCTATGAAGCGATCACACTGGTTAATATTAATATGCAGCCTTTTTTACACCATTGCTGTAGCTCAAAACAATGATTTGCAACTGGCCCGACAATATGCAGCTAATGGCGAGCAGCAAAAGGCTTTAGACATTTACCAAAAGCTTTACAAGCAGGATAACGAAACCTATTATCAGCCGTATTTTAACGCGCTCGTTAACTTTAAACAATATGACGAGGCCGAAGCTATTGCTAAAAAAATGTTGCGCAAAAGCCCAAACACGAGCGAATATCTTATAGCCCTGGGCTCGGTATACACGCTACAGGGCAACACCGCCAAAGCTGATGGTATTTATAACGACCTCATAAAGACCCTCCCTGCCGATCAGAACAGGATCTCGATGATTGCTTCCCAGTTTTATCAAAATGCCAACGCCGACTATGCTATCAAGATTTTTTTACAGGGCCGAAAGCTGCTTAACAATGATGCCGTATTTGCTTTTGAACTGATAAACCTCTACCGCTTTAAGCGAGATAAGGCTGCCCTTACAAACGAGTACCTAAACTTTTTACCATCGAACCCGGTATTTGTTGGCCAGGCCGAAAACATGATGTCGGCACTATTTGAAGGCGCACCTGATTACGATATGCTTAAGGCGGCCCTGCTAAAACGCATACAAAAAGATCCGCAGCAAACCGTTTACATCGATTTGCTGATTTGGCAATTTATGCAGCAAAAAGAGTTTGAGCAAGCACTTAACCAGGCATTGGCCCTAAGCCGCCGCACCAGTAACGATGGCAATAATGTATACGAGCTTTGCCGTGCCCTTGTTAATAATGAGGCATACGATGCTGCCATTCGCGGTTATGAATACATAGTTACGCTCGGAAAAGAAAATGCAAACTATGTATCGGCCAAAATAGATTTGATCAATACCCGAAATTTAAAAGTAACATCGGGCAAGTACACACAAGCCGATTTACTGAGCCTTGAAAGTGACTATAATAATTTGCTGACCGAGTTTGGCCGCAACCGCGGTACCGTTTTCGCTATGCAAAAGCTGGCTAATCTGCAGGCATTTAAATTGGGTAAGCTAAAAGAAGCGCAGGCTTTATTGGAAAATGCCGTCGCTATTCCCGACGTAAGGCCAAACCTTATGGCTGCCTGCAAACTTGACCTTGGGGATATACTGCTATTAAATAACCAACCGTGGGATGCCACGCTACTTTATAGCCAAGTTGAAAAAGACAACGCTGCCAGCCCTATTGGGCAGGATGCCATGTTGCGTAATGCGAAACTGGCTTATTATACCGGCGATTTCAACTGGAGCCGGCGCCAACTGGATGTTTTAAAGGCAGCAACGTCGCAGCTTATTGCCAACGATGCGCTGAACTTGTCGTTACTGATATCAGACAACCTTGCAATTGATAGTACAGCTGCCGCACTTAAAATGTATGCCCGAGCCGATCTGCTCATATTTGCCGAACAGCCGCAACGCGCCATGAAAACGCTGGATAGCATCGGCATAAAATATCCAGGTTCACTTGCAGCAGATATTTTGATGGCCAAAGCCAAAATATTGTTACAGCAAAAAGAATTCGAGGCAGCGGTAATACAACTTAAACAAATAGCAGATAACCACCCCGATGACCTTTGGGCAGATGACGCCGTTTACATGCTTGGTGATATTTATGAAAACCAGCTTAACAACACAGCCCTTGCAAAAACTTACTATCAAAAAATCATTACCAATTATCCCGGCAGCCTTTGGCTTAACGATGCCCGCAAGCACTTCAGGCTTTTGAGAGGCGATAAAACGGAGGTTTAGCTTAGGAATTATGGGTGAGTAAAGCTCCTAATTAGCTGTTTAGTTAAGTGATAAGGTGTTCAATCTAAACAAATATACATCAGTATAGTCATGTAGCTCAAGCGGTATAATCATATATAAATCTGTGCAATCCACACCAATAATTGTACTTTTGCTCCATGATTGTTTATAACGACACCTATATAATTGAAGATAGCACAGCTCCTGCATGGCTCAAGTACATGAAAGAAACCCATATACCTGCTGTTATGGAAACGGGGTGCTTCAGTTCGTTCCAAATCTTAACTGTCATAGATTCGCCAAATGAAGGGGTAACGTATTGCGTACAATACAATGCCGACAGCCTGGAGCAGTTCAACAACTTTTATAACGATCATTTGTATAACTTCCAGGAAATGCATCAGGAACGTTTTGCTGAGCGTTTTGTGATGTTCAACACCTTAATGAAAACCGTCTAAATATGAAAATAACCGAAACCCTTATACCGGGTGTACTGATACTTGAGCCTCGTGTATTTAATGACGACCGTGGCTACTTTTATGAGAGCTATAACAAGGCAAAGCTTAAAGAAGCCGGCATTGATGTAGATTTTGTGCAAGACAATCAATCCTTCTCACAAAAAAATACCGTAAGGGGATTACACGCCCAGGCTGCGCCTTTTGCGCAGGGCAAACTGGTACGCGTTTTACAGGGTGCAGTTATTGATGTTGCTGTTGATGCACGCGTTGGGTCGCCTACTTATGGCCGCCACGTTTCTGTAGAGTTGACCGGAAAAAACCATTTGCAACTGTGGGTACCGGCGGGCTGTCTGCACGGTTTTGTAACCCTTGAAGATGATACCATTTTTACATATAAAGTAACTAATTATTACGATAAAGCATCAGAAGTTGGTGCAATATGGAACGACCCTGCCCTATCAATTGGTTGGGGAATTAATGAGGCTGATGCTGTACTTTCTGCCAAAGATCAGGAACTACCGGCCTGGAACGATTTCAATAGCCCATTCAAGTACTAAGCAAATATTACAATATTTTGAAAGCGCATTGCATACAGCAATGCGCTTTTTTTTTGTTGGGGGGATTTGCCCCAAGTCCTCGCCCGTAAGAATAATTATTGTAACGATTTTGTAACGAATATGCCCTTTTAACACTCATGCCTAATATTTAACACATTTTAACACTATGTCTACTACAACTACTAATTTTTTAGTTATATATTAGAGGCATATAAACCCTAACAATGAAACTCACAATTGCAGCACTGGCTTTTTTTTGCTTGTGCACCCTATCCACCTTTGCGCAATCAACCTATGGCGTAAAAGGAACCGCTATTGATAGTGCAGTATTGGTTAAGCTACCCAACGCCACCGTCAGCATTTTGAACTCTAAAGACTCCGTTTTACGCAAGTTTACCCGTGCAGGCAGCGATGGTAGTTTCGCTATCAATGGCTTAACTAAAGGTAAATTTATTGCGTTGATTACTTACCCCGGCTATGCCGATTACGTTGAGCATTTCACGCTCGATTCGGTGAAGCGTGTAAAAGATTTCGGTGGCGTCAACCTACTGCTAAAATCAAGATTGTTAAAAGAAGTAATAATTAAAGGTGAAGTAGCGGCTATTAAGATAAAAGGCGATACTACCGAGTATAATGCAAAGGCATTTAAAATCCAGCCTAATTCAAAGGTGGAAGATCTGTTAAAACAGCTACCGGGTATCCAGGTAGATAAAGACGGTAAGATTACCGCACAAGGCCAAACTGTACCCAAGGTATTGGTAGACGGCGAAGAGTTTTTTGGCGACGACCCTACCCTGGTTACTAAGAACCTCCGGGCTGATATGGTTGATAAGGTGCAGTTGTATGATAAAAAGAGTGACCAGGCTACTTTCACAGGAATAGATGATGGCGAAAAAACTAAAACCATCAACATCAAACTAAAAGAAGATAAAAAGAACGGCTATTTTGGTAAAATAGACGCCGGAATTGGTAACCGGGACTTCTATCAAACGCAGGTTTTGTACAACCGTTTCAAAGGCAAAAAGAAGTTTTCACTTTACGGAACGCTTGCTAATACAGGCAAAACAGGCCTTAGCTGGGAAGATGCCAATAAGTACGGCACAAGCAACATGCAAATGACAGATGATGGGGGCATGTATTTTTCAAGCGGTGGAGACGAGCTTGAAGGCTGGGGCGGTACTTACAATAACGAAGGTATACCGGTAGCCCGTACTGGTGGTGTACACTATGATGATAAATGGAAAAACGATAAGTACACCTTAAATACCAATTATAAAATAGGGTCACTATCCGTAATAGGTAACAGGAATACCTTATCGCAACAAAGCTTACCCGGCGATACTACCCAGGTGATTAACAGCACAAGTAACCAGCTTTTTGATAACTATATATTCAGACAGAAACTTGATGCAACATATACGATTAAACTTGACACTACATCGAGCCTAAAAGTTAGCGTTGACGGAATGTTGAAAAACACCAAATCGCTTACAGACAACCTCACCGAGAGCCGCCGTGCCGACGGGAGTTTACTAAACATCAACAAACGCCGGTTAACTAACGATGTTGATCAGCAAGTATTTAATGCGTCTGCATTTTATACTAAAAAACTTAAGAAGAAAGGACGCACGCTGTCTGTAAATGTTTCGGCAGGTGTTACCGAGAGTCAGGCAGATGGTTTCCTGAACTCATCTTTAAACTTTTTCAATACGTCAAGTTTACCTGATACTACTAAACAACCACAAATTATAGATCAACTAAAAACATCCGATACTCGTACGAGCAGATTTAATTCCAATGTTACTTATACTGAACCTCTGGCAAAAGATTTCTCGGTGATTTTAAGCTATGGAATTAATTTAAATAACAGCGATGCCAATCGTAAATCATTTGATCAATCTGCACCGGGTGTTTATAATGTATTAAATGACTCGTTGAGTAACCATTACGTATTCAATCAAACATCAAACCGTGGCGGCGCAAATTTCAACTTCAAAAAAGGAAAAAGCACTGTTCGCTTTGGCACCTATGTTGCAGCTGTAGACTTTAAACAAGTTGACGAAATAACAGGTAACATGGCGAGGCGCAGCTTCACCAACTGGAACCCGCAAGCAAGTTACCAATACCGTTATTCTAATTATGGTTCGGTATCCTTTAATTATAATGGTAGCCAAACGCAACCAACAATTGATCAATTACAGCCTATCCGTGTAAATACCGATCCATTGAATTTGCTGATCGGTAATCCAAACCTGAAGCCATCCTTCAGCCACTCGTTTTATGGCAACTTTAACTCGTATAAAGTTATCAGCGGTCAGTCGATCTGGTTTTATGGTCAATACAACTTTACAGAAAATCCAATTGTATCAAATACCGTGACCGACCTATCTCTTGGCAAAAGCACTACGCAATACATCAACCTGAGTGATAAAAGGCAATCAAACTTTTACGGTGGAGGAAGTTTTAACAAAAAAATATCTGCCTGGGACATGAACGTAGGTTTAAATGCAAACTTAAACGGAAGTATTTTTTACAGCATGATCAACAGCCAGATGAACCGAACCAACTCCAGCTCATACACAACCAGGTTATCGGCTTATAAAGGGAAGCAAAAAAAATATGATGTAAACTTAAATTTCGGCCCTAACTATACAGTCGGCCAATCGTCACTACAGCCAGATCGTAACAACAATGGCCGCGGTTGGAACGGTGGTTACGGATTCACCATTTACCTGCCCGGCAAAATACAGGTTGGTAGCGATGGCGAGTACTTGTATCGCGCCCCTACACAATCTTTCAATACCAGCTTTACGCAGACTATCATAAATGCTAACATAGCCAAAACCTTCCTGAAGGACGAAACGCTGAAACTGCAAATAAGCGGGAACGACTTACTTAACCAAAATTCGGGCTTTACACGTAGCGCATCAAGTAACTACATTACGCAAACCAATGTTACCACAATACGCCGCTACTTCATGTTCTCGGTGATCTGGGACTTCAACAAAATGGGCGGCGGCGCACCTAAACAATAATCAATAATCACAGCAATCAACACAATGAAAAAATATATACTGCTGCTGTTAGTTTGTGCAATAACTAATAGCCTGTTTGCCCAAAACAAACACTTTACTACATCGGGCACTATCGAGTTTGAAAAGCGGGTTAACATGTACGCTATCATCAAAAAAATGATTGATGAGGAAAAAGACAACGAAAGCTGGTACGGACCTGCCTTTGAAGCTTACAAAAAAAACAATCCGCAGTTTAAGTCGCTTAAGAGCACATTGACTTTCACAAACAACAAAACGTATTATACTCCTGTAGTTGCAGAAGCTGCACCAAGTAATGGCTGGTTTAGTGATATGCCGCAGGCCCAGCAAATAAATACCGTTTATACCGATTTAAATACAAGTGCATACACAGCCAATAAAAAAGTATTTGATGAGCAGTTTTTAGTTAAAGATACTACTCGAAAAATAAACTGGAAGATAACCGACGAAACGCGTGAGATAGCAGGCTACACTTGCCGCCGGGCAAACGCTTTGGTGATGGATTCGATATACGTTGTAGCTTTTTACACTGATGAGATTGCCGTATCCGGCGGACCTGAATTTTTTACCGGACTACCGGGTATGATATTGGGCGTTGCTATTCCGCATGAAAACATAACCTGGTTTGCCACAAAAGTTACTGATACCCCAATAGCAGAAACTACTTTAAAAACGCCTGCAAAAGGCAAAGCGGTAAACACCGCAAGCTTAACCACAACTCTTAAAAGCGTTATGAAAAATTGGGGCGAATACGGTAAAAAGTTTTTTAGAATGTATTTATTATAGCTTTTGTTAATAGTAGTTAGTTAGGTTAGCCGCATGCTTTTTAAGTATGCGGCATTTTTTTTAGCACTTTGTAGGGGCGTCTCGTGATAGTATCTGCTTTGTTCAACAAAAAAGTGCTTCATACCCGTAGCTTTTGCTTCGGCTAATAATTTAGAATAGTTAACAACACCTTCGCCCAAATCGCAAGCCGATTCTTCTTTACTACCCGCAGGCAGGCGCTTTTTAAGCACATCGCGCATGTGCATGCTGGTAAACCTGCCCTTATATTTCTTCATATATGCGTAAGGGTCTGCACCCTCCGTTACTGCGTAATAAACATCTAACTGAAAGTGCACCAAATCTTTGTCGGTGTTGGAAAGTAATACATCAATGGGTAATTGCCCGTCCAATTTTTTGTAAGGATAATCGTGAGGATGGTAACCGTATTGCAACCCGTGTTTTTTGCAAATGGCACCGCGCTGATTAAATCCATCAGCAAATCTTTTAAATGCGTCTATATTTTTTTGCGGGCCAAGCCATGGGCAAATTATTAGCTTCATGCCGATTTCTGCAGCACCAGCAGCAAGCTTCTCAAACTCGGCATCCGTACAAGGGTTGTAGTGTGTACTTACCAAACGCATCCCCATATCTGTAACCAGCTTTTGAAAATCTTTATTGCTTTTGCCCCAATAAATACCTTTGTCACTACCGTAACTCTCAAGTTCTTGGTAACCCATAGCGGCCAGCTGCTTTAGTGTACCATTGGCATCGCGCATCATATCATCACTAACCATATATAGCTGTATGCCGGGCGTAATAATCCGTGATTTATTTATAGTGCGTGCATTGGCAGCCGAAGCCAATGTGAACAAACCGGCGTTATACAAAAAGTTCCTTCTGTTCATTGGAATGAGTTATTAAAGATCTTTAACGATAACTTCGCCAGTGTTTTTGTTTTTCAATATCAGTTTACGATCGCCGTGAGGCAATATCTCCTCTTTAATCAGGTAATATTCTTCATCAAAACTTCTGAAACGCTCTGCGTTATCGTCTCCAGTTGCACCGCGCCAATCCTCTATCTGCACGTCTTCCCATTGCCCGCTTTTGGCCGAAGCATATGCCGCATCGATTATAGCGTTAACGATGTATCCGTCATAAAAGGTTTCGAACGGTGAGCGTTGCTGCTCAATAGCTTCGAACATATCAGTAAACATATGATTGTAGCCCAACTCATTTACCTCGTCTCCAACGGGGAATAGCCAACCGGTTTTGCTTTCAGCCTTTTCTGCAACATAACCGTCTCCTTGTCCTGTGGTGAACATGTCAAAACCGGTGCGAAGAAAATTATTTATCCATATAGTCCCTTCAGTGCCCATCACTTCATCACGGAGGTCCATACCGCCTCTAAAGCACCAGCTAACTTCAAATTGGGCCATAGCACCATTAGCGTACTTGATCATACCTATCGCATTATCTTCGGCATCAATAGGGTGAACCTGCGTAGCCGCCCAACACATTACCGAAACCGGCCTGATATCTTTACCAATATAGTTACGGGTTATTTCGATACAATGACAGCCTAAATCAACAATGGCACCACCGCCGCTTTGCTCCTTGTTCCAAAACCAGTTGCTGTGCGGGCCGGGATGTGCCTCACGACTCTTCGCCCAAAGTATACGGCCAAGGCTACCGCCTTTAACACTTGCAAGTGATTTGCTGAACTTTGGCGTGTAGCACAGGTCTTCAAGATAACCGCCCATTACACCAGTTTGTTCAACCATATCGAGCATTTGCTTAGCTTCTGCTGCGGTGCGTCCTAAAGGTTTGGTGCATAACACATGCTTGCCGGCCTTTGCACACGCTTCAACAGCAGCAAGGTGTAAATCATTTGGAAGCGATATAACTACTAGGTCTATTTCAGGATGATTAACAACCTCATCCATATTGTCGCTGTAAAGCGGAAGCTTATAGTCGGATGCAAACTGCTTTGCTTTTTCTACATTGCGCGAATAAACGGCGTGTAAGGTGTCAATCCGGCGCTGGCCAATTAAAGAGTCGGCATAGAAGCGGGCAATAAAGCCCGAGCCAAGCATAGCAATTTTCATAATGATGTATTTATAGGTTTTGAGCCCTTAAGATAAAGGTAGATGTGCAGATATGCAAATGAGAAGATAAGGGCAGTTGGGAAGTGTGGGTAGGAGGCGCGACGAAGTGGATAATGACGAAACAAGCCGAACGGGCAGCAAAGACTTTCAAACCCATATAAACGCAAAAACCCCTTCAACTTTTGATTGAAGGGGTTTTGATTAGTAAAGGATGGCACCGACCTACTCTCCCACATTTTACTGCAGTACCATCGGCTCTGGCGGGCTTAACTTCTCTGTTCGGAATGGGAAGAG
>NZ_VOEJ01000012.1 GCF_007846085.1 Mucilaginibacter pallidiroseus | reverse complement strand
CTCTTCCCATTCCGAACAGAGAAGTTAAGCCCGCCAGAGCCGATGGTACTGCAGTAAAATGTGGGAGAGTAGGTCGGTGCCATCCTTTACTAATCAAAACCCCTTCAATCAAAAGTTGAAGGGTTTTTTGCGTTTAGTATATCTGAAGAAATTTTAGCAAATAAGAAGGCGCGATCAATCGCGCCCTGGATATTTGGAAAGTTCAGATTTACCTTTTTTTTACCTTATCATAAAAGCCGCCGAACGAGTTTGTTTTCACGGCTTCTTCATTAAAGAAATCGCCGGGGAAACCTAATTCTATTTTACTGGCTTCATCAAGTTTTTGAATGTGATCTCCGGTTAGTGTTACGTCAGCAGTTTTCAGGTTATCTTTCAATTGGTCTACCTTGGTTGCGCCAACAATTGGTATGCAACTAAAGCCCTTGATCATTGTCCATTGCAGGGCCACGTGGCTTTCACTCACGCCAAGTTCCTGTGCTATCTCCATTACCACACGTGTAATCTTTTCGGCTCGCTCATTAAGGCGGTTACTTTCGGGTTTTATACGGCCTTTGTCGCCTTTTAGGTATTTACCTGTTAACGCTCCTCCTGCGAGGGGTGCCCATGGGGTAACAGTCATGCCGAAATGTTTAGCCATCGGTATTAGCTCGCGCTCGGCAGTACGGGCCAGCAAACTGTATTCAACTTGTAAAGCTATAAACTGGCTCCAGCCCATCAATTCGGCAAGTATGTTACCTTTTGCCACCACCCATGCCGGTGTATCACTAATTGCGGCATAGGTTATCTTACCCTGGCTAATCAAATCGTCCATACCCCTTAACACTTCGTCAATGGGTGTAAGGTCGTCCCAAATATGCAAGTATAGTACATCCAGAAAATCTGTCTTCAAACGTTTCAGGCTTTCCTCAACGCTACGCATCATGTTTTTGCGGTTGTTGCCGCTGGCATTGGGGTTAGTGGTGTTATCCTTTAACGTATATTTGCTGGCTACCACAAAGTAGTCGCGGTCATGATTGCTTATATAGTCACCAATTATTTTTTCGCTGGTACCCGATTTATAAATGTTGGCGGTATCGAGAAAGTTTCCGCCTGCCTCGGCATAGGCATCCATTATTTTAAAACTGGTATCGGCATCTGCCCCCCATCCAGCCTCTGTGCCAAAGCCCATGGTGCCTAAGCAAAGTTCGGATACTTTAAGGCCCGACCGGCCTAATAATTTATATTTCATAGCAGTTGTTTTTAAAGATAACGCGGTATAGCAGTGCCCTGTTTTGCCCCGTTGAATTAAGCCGATTAACGAACAATACCTACAGCTAATTGTAAATATATAAAACCAGCTTGTTATGAAAATTATAACCCTGCATAAACCGGTAAATAAAAACGCTGTATTTAACCATATCAAAGAGAATTTGAACAGCCAGTTTAAACAGCAACGGCAAAGTGATATTACTTTTGATATTGAAAATAAACCGGAAGCAATTGAAATATGGCAGCCTGAGTTTTACGATGGGGCATTGTTCACAATAGTTGTGCAGGATGACGAATTATGGATTACCCGCAACGAGCATTATGTAGACGATGTGAATTCAGTAACGCTCGAGTCGATCCTGAACGGACTGTTTAATGATCTGTCAGGCGGTTTAGGTACTGATCTTGTAGAGGAAGGATAGGTGTAGCGTTTAGTTGATCAGAGACTAGTTAGTTGCATTATATTAGACACAAAAAAACCGGCTATGAGCCGGTTTTATGTTTTTTGATGGATAGCTGACTACCCGTGGATCCAGCTGAATTTGTATTCGAGCATTGGGTTTTTCATGCGCTCGGCAACACGTAGTAAACGTGCAGGCAGATTCATGATATAATCGCGAGCTTTTTCGCCGTCCTCTTTCAAATCTGTAACGCTGGCTATATGCCAGTCTTCAATTAGTTCTTTAAGTATATCAACGTAATCAATAGCTGTGTAGATGCCCAAACGCTCCGCAGCATCGGTAAAGTGACCAAAAGTTTGGCCGATTTTTAGCCCCACCTCGCGCAGGAAGTGTGCCGGCATAACAATTTTTTTACGCATCATGTCCTCAAATGCAAGCATGGCTTCATTTGGATCAACCTCAAATATTTTCTCAATAAAATATTTATATGCTTTTGCATGGCGGGCCTCATCACCAGCAATAACACCACACATTTTAGATAAAAGCGTATCGCCGGCCTTTTTAGCCTGTGATGCTACCCTGCGGTGCGATACGTTTGTAGCCAATTCCTGGAACGATGTATAAATGAAGTTTCGGTAAGGGTCGCGACCGGTTCCTATGTCAAAACCATCGGCGATAAGGTACTGGGTAGATATCTCCATCATGCGCATATCTACACGCCCGGTAAGGTAAAGATACTTGTTCAACAGGTCTCCGTGGCGGTTTTCTTCAGCCGTCCAGTGGCGCGTCCATTTCATCCAGCCCCCTTCTTCATCCTGCGATACACCTTGTACCATGGTTAACCATGACTCATAAGTAGGCAATGCCTCTTCGGTTATCGTATCACCAATCAGCACAGCAACCAAATCATATGATAGGCCTTTGGCGCTTTCCTGTAGCTCTTTAACTTCGCTAAAAAAGGTGCTTCTTGAAGCATCGGGCAAAAAGTCGGCCGGCTGCCAGATAGTGTCTATCGGCTTCAAATATTCATGCATTTTTTCAAGCATGAATTGTTGAATATGTCCCATTACCTCTCTACGTTTCTCTTCAAAAAATTCCATAGTGCCTTATTATTGAGCAAAGTTAATCATTTAAGTGGATTATTATTTTTTAGCCGTATAATCAATGGCTTGTTTCATGCAATCGCTCAGGTTTTCTACCGACGGCGTGCCATCAAAAATAGAAAAGTTGGTATTGTAATCCCACAATATGCCCGGCATTTGCATGGCTTTTAGGTTACGCCTAACTGCTGTAATGTATCGGCACCGGCTGTCGGCATCGGCGTATTTATTGTACACCCCATACTCGCCGCATATAACAGGAACATAATATTTGGCTGCCCAGTTTTTAACAATTTGTAATTTATCACGAATGGCCTGCTCGTTTCCGTCTTTTTGATACTGATAATAATTGGTTTCGCCCCAGGTGCCCTTAGCTTTAACGTTGAGCGGGGGATAGGCTGCTGCATTATATGGAAACGGTATACCTGTTGTTGCTACCTGGTTGCCTACCCAATCGGCACCCTGGTGGGTAAATAAAAACGGCTCGTAAAAATGATAAGTGTAAATGATGTTCTCGTCGGCCAGCCGCTCCATACGGCTTAGCTCGTAAATGCTGTTAAAATTTGATGCGCCTACTATCAGCGTCCGGTTCTTATCAACCTTGCGTATAGCGGTAACAATGTTATATCCTGCGTCCTTCCAAACTTTAGGATCCATGGGCGGCGGTTCGTTATAAAGCTCAAAGAAAACTTTATCGCCGCTTTCCCGTATAAATCGCTTTGTAAGCTTTAACCATAAGGAAATTATCTTAGGTGTTTCTGTGAGATAGTTCTTATCGTCGAGTTTGCCGTAATGGTAATCTATTATAAGATTAAAATTGTAAGCCTTGCATTGTTTCAAAACTTCATCAATGTGTGTAAATACTTTCTCGGGCGGGATGCCTTTCTCCTCAAGGTGGGCGAAGGCTACCGGGAGGCGAATTGTTTTGATTCCTAATTTTCTTAAAAGTTCAAAACTTGAGGTTTTAAGTGGGTTTTGGGCCAAAACATTCGTATTCCAGGTTTGTTCGAGCCAAGAAACGCTAATGCCGTTATCAAGGCTTTTTGCTCTTTTAAAGGCAATTTCTCTTAAATTTGGAGCGCTTGGATTGCTTTTTGCAAGTACAGCTGGCATACCTACCAATATTATCACTATAAATGGTATCACTGTTGTGAACAGCAGCTTTAAGCAAGGCGTTTTTTTCACTTAATTTAAATGTGGCTATTAATTAAATAACGATACTATTTAATAATTTAAGAACCAGAATGTTTGTTCAAATTTCAAAAGAAGAATATCTAAAGGAAATATCCAAAAAGGCCTGGTATCAAACCAATAACATTATTTGGACGCTAATATTTCTTTACCCCATATTCAGTATTGTTGATTTTATATATGGAAACAATATCTGGCTGCAGTTTTTAATAGTCCGCATTATAACCGTACTGGTTATACTAGGGCTTTACAGCCTGTTTCAAACCCGCAAGTATAACTACCGCTTTCTATTGCACGCCAGTTTTTTCCTGTTATCGTTAACATCGGCCATACTTTGCAATATCGTAAGCGTGCAACAGCTTGAGATTTACTACCTCATTTATGCGGCCATTATACTGTTTTTTAATCTCCAGGTATTTTGGGAACCAATAAACTCTGTTATACAAACACTGGTTGCTATTTTGCTGCTGGCCATTTTTTATAACATCTTTAACGAGTATCCGCTCGATTTAGTCATTAACAATGGTGGCAGCATCTTCTTCATCATTGCGTTTATTTCGTGCTTAATACCAAGTTCGCGCTTTAAAGTGATTGCCCGCGAAGTGCGTTCGCAAATATTGATCGAGAAATCAAACGACCAGCTAAAGGAGCAGAACAAGGATATCAACGAAAAAAACAACATTATCGACAGGCAATACGAGCAGCTGCGCAAGCTTGATGATCAAAAGAACAGCTTTATAAATATTGCCGGCCACGACCTTAAAAACATAGTTGGCCAGATCATCATGAGTAATAACATGCTTAAGGAGGAAGATTACCGCCTTAGCGCCGACCAAAAGGAATACTCGGACTTTATTACCGAAGCATCTGAAAAAATGCAGTACCTGCTTAACAAGCTGATGGATGTTAAGGAGATCGAGTCGCCGGAGATGAAGTTCAATATGGAGATCTTCGATATTAATGCGGAAGTTATCCACGTTTTTAAAGGCTTGCAGGAAACTGCACAAATGAAAAACATTCACCTGGTTGATAATATCCTGAAATTACCGCTTAATGTGAAATTGGATAAGGTATTTGCCGGGCAGGTGTTTCAAAACCTGCTTTCAAACGCTATTAAATTTTCGCAAACCAATAACAACATAAAGGTAGTTACCGGCCTGCAACGCCAAAAATTTGTATTTGAAATTATTGATGAAGGTGTTGCAATAGGGCAGGAGGAGCTTGATATGATGTTTAACAAGCTTAAAACTTTAAACGATGCATCGGGCAGTGTGGAAAGCCGCCTTGGCCTTGGCCTTTCAATTGCCAAACTGATGACCAAAGAACTTGGTGGCGAGTTGATATACCGTAGCGACGACAACGGTAACTATTTCAGGGTAGAATTTTACGTAATAAACTAACTATTAACATATCTGATGAAGAGATTTTTAACCTTACTTGCAGTTATATATTTTGCCGGCGCGGCCGCTATGGCGCAAACGCAAAAGCTCATTTCCTTAAAGGCGATGGGCATAACAGACGACATGCCGATATTTGGTATGAGCGGTGCAACATCGTTATATCACAAAATTACGCCGGAGTATGAAGTTAACGGCAGTAAATTGGTGCTTTACATCGAGCCATCACAAGCCCTTATCAGGGAAAAGTCTTTTATAAATATCTTTATAGGCACCAAGCCTGTTTACAGTGGCCGCTTAACAAAGGATTCGATACAGCGAATTGGGATAGCTATTTCAAGGGCAGACGTTAGTGCAGATCATTTCCTGAAACTGCAAATAAAAACAGCCTTAACCATAAGCGATGATAAATGCCGCGACCTGGATAACCCGGCCATGTGGATAAAGGTTAAAAACTACTCGTACGTATCATTAACCAAAAGCACCAAAAACTTTTTTAACAACGTACACATTGGAAACTGTTTCGATTCGAAAACTGCTATTGTTTACCCTTCCAACCCTTCACTGCTCGATTTAAAGGCAGTTGCCTGGGCTTATGCACGCCTCAAGAAAACATCATCACGTAACATAGGTGTTTACGAGCTTTCCAATCTGCCGGATAGTATCATCAACTATATTATGGTTGGTAAGGTTGGCGCCCTGCCGGCAGATAAACGTGCTATGGTTAAAGTTTCGGCGCAAGCCAACCAGGGTTTGCTTTACCTAAGCAAATCTGTTAAAACCGTTACTGATACGCTTACACGTATGGTTGAGGCTAAAGGTGTGTTAACCCCGGTAAAATCGGTAGCGCAGGAAGTTATGCCAAGTGAGGTGCTATTCCTTACCGGTGCAGACGACGTTGGTTACGAGAAAACCATTACCACCATGGGTAACATGAACGTGCTTAACTCAACATTTGGTGATTACCTTTTTGTAAATAAAGCGCAAAATACCTTCTTTAAAACCATTGATGAAAACCGTTCAAAACTGTCATTAAAGCAAATTGGCGGCGTTAGCGATTTCTTGTCGGGTATTGGATCGTTAAAAAGCTCGTACAATTTTAAAAACTCCGATTTCAGCTTTACCCCTAAAGAGGTTGAAATACGTTTTGTAGGTAACTACAGCAGCCTTAATCCCGGCGACCGCGGTTTCTTTAACATATACCTTAACGGTTTGTTGCTAAGCAGCGAAAAGCTTGATGCATCAGGAAAGTTAAATACATCTGTTACCATCAACAGGTATCAGCATCATAAATACAATACGCTGGAAGCCGAGTTCAGGTTTTATCCTAACAGCGGTAACTGCCAAAACAGCTTTACCAATTTCTTTGCCGAAATTGATGTAGATAAATCATACCTGGAGTCGAAAAATCCGTTCATCACCAGCGATCTGAGCTTTTACCAGTATCCCGAGGCTTTCAATAGCGGTACTACACGCATCGTGGTCTCTAAAAACTACGCTAAGTATGCTGCCGGTGCAATGGGCGAGATCATTTATGAGTTGAATAACAACATCAACGCCAATAACTTCCCAGAGTTTATGTACTCGGACGCGATAAGCAATGCTGAGCTTAAAAAGAATAACGTTATTGCATTGTTATCAAAAGATGATAAGCTGCTTGATGAGTTCCCGGATGCACCTATTAAATTCAACAGAAATTTCAGGTTGTATAACACGGATAACAACACGGTGGTTTATTCGCTTTCCGACACTACATCAAACGGTTTGGCGCAGATATTTTACGGCCGCAGCAATAACGCTACGTTGGTATTAACAGCCACAGGCAAGCACATTGCAGAGGCATTTTTATCGGCATCTAAATCGATAACCGAGCAGTTGTCGACCTTGTCAAGCAACGTTTGTATATCTGATGTGAATAATAATAAGTACTTATTCAATATCAACAAATCGAGCGAGAACCTGGAGTATGTTGATACCAAAAGCGCGCTTACTCGTTTCTGGGATAGCTACAACTTGTACATATTGCTGGGTATATTGGTACTGATACTGCTATCGTTCCTATACATTCGTTCAAAAGTTCAAAAATCACAGGAATTGTTTAACGATTAATGGGTATAACTAACCCATTTTGTTGGATGCTAAATTTAATTCATGCGTAAGTCGATTCCTGAAATTCTTGTCGAAGACGGGTTTATAACTAAAGGTGATCGTGACGAGATAGAACAACAGTCGGCCAAAACCGGCATATCGTTCATCAAAATTGCGTTAAGCTTTGGATATATATCGCGCAAAAATTACGAGCGCTCGTTAATAAACGTGGGCTACAATTATGCGCCTATCCGCGAGGAGGAATTTGACCCCGAAGTTTTAAGCAAGATTGACATTCACTTTGCGCATGACCGTGTAGCAATGCCCCTGCGTATACAGGATGGTAAGGTAATTACCATAATGGCTAACCCGGATGATGAGCTTTTTGTAGACTTCATCAGGTTTACGTATGATCTGGAACCCGAAATCATTATTGCATCCGACCTTGATATTATCTGGCTGAGCCACAAATTACTTGGTGAGAAGGAAATAAAATCGGCAGTTTTCGAGTTGCTTAAGCGCGACCCGGATAGCTCTGCCATTGTCACCTTTACTACGCCGCAATTGGTGTTTATATTTGTATTGCTGGCCATTGTAACCATAGGCCTGGTAGTTAGCTTTAAAAATACATCCATCACTATAAACGTGCTTATCAGTTCGTTTTTTTTGGTGGCCATTATTTTTAAGTTATTTCTTGCTTTGGTGGGGTCGAGGTTCGAGTTGCACCAGGCTGTAACCCGCGAGGAGTTAAAGCTTGTTGATGATAACGAACTACCCATATATACCATATTATTACCGGTTTATAAGGAAGATAAGCTGATAAAAAAACTCATCTGGAACCTGCAGGCAATTGATTACCCTAAGCATCAGCTGGATATAAAGCTATTGATAGAGGAGGATGACGATAAAACGCTTAATGCGGTACGTAACCTTGATTTCCCGGCTGTATTTGATGTTATTGTGGTACCGTTCCACATGCCCAAAACCAAACCTAAGGCATGTAACTACGGGCTGCACTTTTCGCGCGGTAAATATTTAACTATTTATGATGCGGAAGATATCCCGGACACCGATCAACTTAAAAAGGTTGTAACGCTTTTTGGCAAACTGCCCGAGGAGTATGTTTGTGTACAAAGCGCACTTAACTACTTTAATAGGAATGAGAATTTTTTGACCCGTATGTTTACCCTGGAGTATTCGTACTGGTTTGATTACATGCTACCCGGACTGGATACGCTGGATATCCCTATTCCGCTTGGAGGTACCAGTAACCATTTTAAACTTGCCGAATTGGTTGACCTTGGCGCATGGGATCCATTTAACGTAACAGAAGATGCCGATTTGGGTGTACGTGCATATGCTAAAAACCATAAAATTGCCATTATCAACTCCACAACCTATGAGGAGGCCAATAATGAACCATTTAACTGGATTCGCCAACGCTCACGCTGGATAAAAGGATACATGCAAAGCTACCTGGTGCACATGCGTAACCCGGTTGCCTTGTGGAAACGCATTGGCTGGAAAGGCTTTTTAGGCTTTAGCTTTTTTATTGGCGCTACGCCTGTCACCTTCCTGGTTTATCCGCTGCTGCTGGCCATATTTATCTGCTACGTGGTATTTGATCTGTCAACCATCCGCTCGCTTTTCCCGGATTGGGTTTTGTTTATGTCGATATTTAACCTGATGGTGGGTAACATCCTGATGATTTATGTAAACATGATGGCTGTATTTAAAAGGCGCTATTATGAGTTGATATTATTTGCCATAGCCAACCCTATTTATTGGTTAATGCACTCTATATCTGCATACAAAGGTTTATACCAGTTGATTGTGAAACCGTTTTATTGGGAAAAAACCAACCACGGTTTAAGCAAGGTTAACAATCCAACAAACATTGTTAAGTAAATGAGGATCTCCAAGTCGTTATATCTGCTGTTTATAACCATCATACTGGCGGTTTACTACCTGGTATGCGGCATTTATCTAAATGGCCTGGGCAATTACAACCAGGAGTCGTTGTTTTATATCGAAAAAACTAAGATAGTTTTCGAGGGTGTGGGCAACCGCCTCAAGGTAATGGGCCTTACATCGCCCATAATACCTTTTTATGCAACCTTTGCTTTTAACCTCATCAGCGTTACGCTGGCGCCGGTACTTGCATCGGCTTTGGGCACAGCCGTGTTATTTTATATTATTGCCAGTACGGTTGTAAAACGCCTGGTTGATGATTTTTACATGTGGATATTGCTGGCACTCTTCCTTTTCCATCCCGGTATAATTTACACGGCCTGTTCAGGTAAGGGAATCTATCTCATCCTCATTTTCTTCTTTCTGTTCTTCCTTAACTTGTTTAAGTTTTACAGGTCTAATACCACTTTCCATATATCCATTGCGAGTTTGTGTTTGGTTATCCTGATATTCTGCGATTACAGGTTTGTTTGGCTCACGCTGTTTTTCCTGCCATTGGTATTGGCCATTACCATACACAGCTTAAACCTTGGCGAACAGGAGTCGGTATTCCGGTTGTTTATGAGCTTTAACAGCCCATCCTTAAGGCGTAAGCTTGTAAACAAAACTTTTTCGTTATACATCATTCTGTTTGCATTGCCTTTGGTTGCAGTGTTATGTTATAAGTTACTTAACCTAACTCATGCCAGCGATTTAAATTATTTTAATGAGAGCCCATACGCCACCTGGAATGTATTGGTAGATAAACTGAGTTTTGATGCATTAAGCACAAACACTAATTACAAAATACCCGAAGTATCGCTATTGATATCGGCCAGGGTGCTGCTTTTTTGCCCAATGATTATTATTGCGGTGTTTTTATATAGGGAAAGCACTTATCAAATGCTTACCATACTTACACCATTTGCGCTTATCGAATTTTTGCATATTAAGTATGATAAGGTATTTGTGCCTTACCAATATTACCTGATGTTTGTGATATTGGCGTATTTATGCGTTATACTTAAATCGCACACGGTGCGTAAGCCAGGTTCACTTAAAATAGCATTGGTTATTTGTGTGGTAATACAAATATACTTTGGAGGTTATTACCTGTATTCGTCATCTATTACCGAGGAGCAGAATTTTGTTAATGTACTATTCAGGAGAACAGAGGATGAAACTGAGGAGGACAATATCAACGTTGCACAATACCTGAGCAGCCTGCCAGGCGACAGTAAAGTATTGGTAGATGATGCTACTTCATACCCTATTGTTGCCTTTGTGCACGATATAAAGCCGCTTATTATGCCTTATGAGGATGCTTTTTTGAGTGCACTCGAGTCGCCGGATAAGTATGTTGACTATATATTGGTAGCTACATCACGTAACGCCGTCACCGGTTATACCCAGCTAAACAACAAATACCTGCCGCTGATGAAAAAAACCAACAGCCAGATTGATTTTCGAAAGGTATTTGAAACCCGCGACTGGGTAGTGTACCGCATCGTTCCAAGGTAATGCGTTGCGCTTTTTATAAGAAGGCTCTTTCCTCATGAGCCTGCAAGCCATAGTTGTCTATCCCACAACAAACTAAGCGTTCAACTAATCTTAAAATCATTTGTAAATTAGATAATTAAGCGTATCTTTGCAGTCCCGTAAAAGCGGGGTTTATAAAAACGTTTAATTATTTAATTTAAAGCAAGTGAATACGTTAAGTTACAAAACTGTCTCGGCCAACAAGAAAACCGTTAACAAAGAATGGGTTGTTGTTGATGCTAACAATGAGATTTTGGGGCGCTTGTGTACTAAGATCGCGATGATGATCAGAGGTAAACATAAGCCAGGGTTCACCCCGAACGTAGACTGCGGAGATAACGTTATTGTTATCAATGCAGACAAGGTAAGACTGACCGGAAACAAGTTTAGCGACAAAACTTATGTTTCTTACACTGGTTACCCAGGTGGTCAGCGTTTCATTTCTCCTAAGGAGTTAATGGCAAAACATCCGGAGCGCGTAATTGAAAAAGCGGTTCGTGGTATGTTACCTAAAAACCGTTTGGGCCGTGCTATTTATGGCAACCTGCATGTTTACGCTGGTGCAGAGCATCCGCATGCTGCTCAAAATCCAAAAACCATTTAACTTTTAATTTTAAAGGAGAAAAAACACAATGCCAACAACTAACACTTCAGGCAGAAGAAAAACCGCTGTTGCCCGCATTTACTTAAGCGAAGGCAATGGTGCTATTACCGTTAACGGTAAAGATTACAAAGAGTACTTCCCTACCTTACCTTTACAATACATCGTTATGCAAAGCACAGAAGTATCTGGCAATGCAGGTAAATTTGATGTTAAAGTAAACGTAGCAGGTGGTGGCGTAAAAGGACAGGCAGAAGCCGTTCGTTTAGCAATTGCTAAAGCTATTGTTGAACTGGATCCGGAAAAGAAACCGGCTCTACGCGCTAAAGGTTTAATGACACGTGATGACCGTATGGTTGAGCGTAAGAAACCAGGTCGCAGAAAAGCACGCAGAAGATTCCAATTCAGTAAACGTTAATTTTTTAGGAGGACAACAACAATGGCAAGAACAACATATCAGGATTTACTGGATGCAGGTGTACACTTTGGTCACCTTACCCGCAAATGGGATCCAAAAATGTCTCAGTACATTTTCATGGAGCGCAACGGTATCCACATTATCGATTTAAATAAAACCTTATCAAAGGTTGAAGAAGCTGCTGCAGCTATAAAACAAATTGTAAAATCAGGCCGCAAAGTATTATTCGTAGCTACCAAAAAACAAGCTAAGGATATTGTTGCCGAGCACGCAAAAAGCGTAAACATGCCGTACATAACCGAGCGTTGGTTAGGTGGTATGTTAACCAACTTTGCTACTGTACGCAAGTCAATCAAAAAGATGTCAAACATCGATAAATTGACTAAAGACGGTACATACGCTATCCTTTCTAAAAAGGAGCGTTTGATGATACAGCGTGAGCGTATTAAATTGGAAACTTTACTTGGTGGTATTGCTGACCTTAACCGCTTACCTGCTGCATTGTTCCTTATCGACGTTAAGAAAGAGCACATTGCGGTTTCAGAAGCTTTGAAATTAAACATCCCAACTTTTGCGATGGTTGATACAAACTCTGACCCATCTAACATCGATTTCCCTATCCCGGCTAACGATGACGCTACAAAATCAATTTCCTTGATTACAGGTATCATCATCAAAGCTATCGAAGAAGGTTTAGATGAGCGTAAACGTGAGAAAGAAGACGAAACAGAGAAAGAAGCTGCAGCTGCTAAAGCTAAAGCTGATGCTCCGGAGTCAACTTCAGGTGCACGTGGTGCAAAACGCGTAGCTGAAGAAGCTGAAGCGGGCACTCCAACTGCTGAGTCAACAGAAGAATAATAACATCCTCGATGTTTGAAGGTTGCAAAGTTGAAATGTTTAAATGTTTCAACTTTGTAACCTTTCAACGTTATAACATTTAACATAAAAACAATGTCTACAGTACAAATTTCTGCATCAGACGTAAACAAACTGCGCCAGCAAACAGGTGCGGGTATGATGGATTGCAAAAAAGCTTTAACTGAAACCAATGGCGATTTTGAAGCTGCAGTTGATTACTTAAGAAAAAAAGGCGCTAAAGTTGCGGCAAGCCGTCAGGATCGCGAATCAAACGAAGGTGTAGTTATTGCACGTACTTCTGAAGATTTTAAACGCGGTGTTGTTATCGAGCTTAACTGCGAAACCGACTTCGTGGCTAAAAATGCTGAGTTCGTTGCTTTTGGTAACGAAATTGCAAACCTTGCTGTAAATGAAAAACCTGCAACTATCGAAGAGCTTTTAGCCCTTGATATCGACGTTGAAAACGGCCGTGTTAAATTGGCTGATGCAATCATCGAAAAAACAGGTAAAATCGGCGAAAAAATCGGCGTATCTAAATACGAAGTGATTGAAGGCGAGAAAGTTGTTGCTTACATCCACGGTAACTTCCGTTTAGGTGTATTGGTAGGCCTTAACAAAGCTGCCGAAGGTGCTGATGCTGCCGGTAAAGATGTTGCAATGCAAATTGCTGCCATGAACCCGGTTGCTATTGATAAAGATGGTGTTGATGCAACTACTATCGAGCGTGAGTTGGCTATCGCTAAAGATCAGATCCGTGCAGAAGGTAAACCAGAAGAAATGGTTGAGAAAATTGCTGCAGGTAAACTGAACAAATTCTACAAAGATTCTACTTTATTAAACCAGGAGTTTGTTAAAGACTCATCTAAGAGTGTATCACAGTTCTTAGATACGGTTGAAAAGGGCCTAACCGTTACCGCATTTAAACGAGTAGCTTTAGGAGCTTAATTATATTATCCCCCTCGTATTAACGAGGGGGATTTTTTTTGCCCTTTCTTTTTTAACTTGTCATCCTGAGCGTAGCGAAGGATCTGTTAATATGAAATGTGGGACTACATGCACTGCGATAGATTCTTCACTGCGTTCAGAATGACAAACAGGAAATAAGAATTATGATAGCATTCCACAACCTAAAACTTATATCGAACGGCACAATTGCCGAAGGGCAAGCCATTTTAGTTGAAGGCAGCCAGATAACTGCTGTTGTTGCTGATAATGATATACCTGCCGAGGCAGAGAAGCAAAATCTAAACGGCGCCTATGTGGCTCCCGGTTTCATAGATCTGCAGATCTACGGCAGCGGTGGTAAGCTATTTGCCGGTAAGCCCGAAGTTGCAGCGCTTAAGCGCATGGAGGATGATTTGCTTAACCAGGGCACCACCGGTTTTTTCGCAACCATCGGCACAAATACCGATGAAATTGTTGAGGCCGGCATTGCCGCCGCCAAAGAATACAGGGCAAATGCGCGTGGCAACTTTTGGGGTGTACACCTGGAAGGGCCTTACTTAAACCCCGCAAGAAAAGGAGCCCATCCTGAAGAATATATCAAGAAGGCAACACTTGCAGAGGTAAAAGGTTGGATAGAACAAGCCGATGGTGTTGTTACTATGATAACTATAGCCCCAGAGTTGCAGGATCAGGAAGTGATTGATTATCTGCACGAGCAAGGTATCATCATATCATCCGGCCATAGCAACGCCACCTATGAGCAAGGCAAAGCATTTTTAAACAAGCCTATTCCCGCAGTTACGCATTTGTTTAATGCCATGCCGCAAATGCATCATCGCGAACCAGGCTATATTCCTGCTATTTTTGAAGAGAAACCATACACCAGCATAGTTGCCGATGGTAACCACGTGGATTGGCCGATGATACGCCTTGCCAAACGCGAGTTGGGCAATAAGCTGTTTTTAATTACCGATGCGGTTACAGCAGCTACCGAAGGCGCTTACCAGCACAGGCTCGAGGGCAATAAGTATGTTATGCCTGATGGCACGTTGTCCGGCTCGAGCCTTACGATGCTAAAAGCTGTACAAAACTGTGTTGACCAAGTGGGCATTGAGTTGGCCGAGGCTGTAAATATGGCTTCGCTGTACCCTGCACAATTGGCAGGTAAAACGAGTAAGGGCAAAATTGAGGCAGGTTATGATGCCGATTTAATTGTGTTTGATAATGATTACAACACTGTGGCTACTGTGTTAGCAGGTGAGGCCCATAGTCAAGACAACATAAAGTTTTAACAATAGCAATTAATGTCTATTTTTGATAAACCACCTTTTAAATGAAATATAAAAGAATTTTACTGAAGCTAAGCGGCGAATCGCTAATGGGGCAGAGGCAGTATGGTATTGATAATAACCAGGTTCTGCAATACGCTCACGACATCAAAAAGGTCAAAGATCAGGGAATGGAAATCGCTATCGTTGTTGGTGGTGGTAACATATTTCGCGGTTTAAGTGCCGAAAAGTCGGGTATGGAGCGCGCGCAAGCTGATTATATGGGCATGCTTGCAACCGTTATAAACTGTATGGCATTGCAAAATGCTTTAGAAAGTATAGGTGTAGATACCCGCCTGCAGTCGGCCATTAAGATGGAGCAGATATGTGAGCCTTACATCCGTCGCCGTGCCATGCATCATTTAGAATGCGGTAAAATAGTAATATTTGGTGCCGGTACCGGTAACCCTTATTTTACTACAGATACAGCAGCTTCTTTACGCGCTATTGAAATAAAAGCGGACGTTGTACTTAAAGGTACCCGCGTTGATGGTATATACACAGCTGACCCGGAGAAGGACCCAACAGCTACCCGTTACGACGAGATTACTTTCCAGGAGGTTTATGACAAGGGCTTAAATGTAATGGATATGACAGCCATTACCCTTTGCCAGGAAAACAAATTGCCTATCATTGTATTTGATATGAACAAAGAGGGCAACTTTATGAAAATCGCCGAAGGCGAACATATCGGAACTTTGGTTAAATAAGCAACCATAACATAACATAACATAACAGAAAAGCACCACCATTTAGTGGTGCTTTTCTGTTGATATTTCATACTAGTGCGCCGCTAACGCTTCTTCAGGTATTACAGGAGCCCGAGGGCTTTCCATCTTCTTTTTGGTGAGGTTATTTACACGCCAAAGTAAGCCAATACTTATGAGTGTAATTATTGATACCAAGTATCCAATTATATCATAATTCTGCAAAGGCTGGCCTTCTCCGTTTTGTACAACAATCATCCCGGCTACGGCTGCAGCTATACCCCCGGCAATTTGCTGCATGGATGCATTAACACTCATAAAAGCTCCACGATCTGCCATTTCCGGGATAGCGCTGATAAGTGCTGACGACGGTATCATGCGGCTCATGATGCCAAGCGTCATGCAAACATTAAATATCATGGCTATCCAAAGTGGTGTCACCGAGCGGTGCGTGTAAGTAATACATACAGCTATCATCCAAATACAGGCTATGGCAAACAGTTTAAACTTATCAAAGCGGTCGCTTAGTTTACCAACAAGCGGCATTATAGTTAGTGATGCCACGCCCGAAACCATGAAAAGCATAGGCAACTGCTCGTTGGTAAGTTTAAGGTTGTTTATACCAAAGGCGCTGCCAAAAGGCATCATCATGAAACCACCTATCGACAGTAAAGCGGTAGCGGTAAAGCCAACACGATAGTTCTTCTTGGCAATTGTGCTCCATAGATGAGCAAGGGCAGGTTGCTTTTTTTGTAACGACAAATGCTGTGTTACAGGCTGCAGTTTTATTAAAATAAGTAGGGCCACCACCACTGCAAGCCCGGCAGTTAGCCAAAACGGAGCTTCCCAGCCCCAGTGATTGGCAAGATAAAGGCCAATAGGTACACCAAGTACCTGGCTGCCACCAAGGCCCATTTGCACAAACCCTATAACCCGCCCACGCTGCTGCAATGCAAACAAATCCGTGATAATGGCCATTGATATTGACCCGATAACGCCACCAAACAAGCCCGTTATAATACGTGCAGTTACTAACGCTACGTAATTATGGGCCAGCCCGCAAAAGATGGTACCGATGATGAAACCGGTGTAAAAAAAGATAAATAGCTTTTTACGGTCAAACTTGTCGGCAAACCCGGCGGTGAGTAAACCCGACAGGCCGGCGCTGAAAGCATATGCTGACACCGCCACTCCAAAATCCTTGGGCTGCAAGCTTAACGATCGCATCATCATATCACCAAGTGGCGACATGATCATAAAATCGAGTATCACTGTAAATTGCGTTAACGCCAGTATTGCTATTACAAATTTTTGATAGCCGGTAAAAGATACAGGTTTAGAGGGTTCCATTGGGGGGCTTACTGATTTGCAGTCGTTAAGCTGCATTATTTGTTAATACGGTTTAAATATCTGTCTGCCATAGGCGATAATGCTAAACATAAATTAGGCCATATTTTAATAGGTAGCGTTAGGTGAAAACAGATACTATGTCTGCATTTACAAATATAATCGAATAAGTATCCCTCAGGCTACAAGGTGATTGTAAGCTCATCCAATTTTATTGTAAACGCAAAGGAGCCGACTTGATACAAGCCGGCTGTTTTGATGAGCAACATAAATTAAATCTATAAATGCTTTTTCAGGTGTTCGCACCAAAAACATAAGCTTTTTTATAGCACAAATTGCACACGTACCGCTTTATGGGGAGCCAAAACAGGAGAGACTTTATCAAAAGCGGACGCTTTGTGCGTGAAGTTAATTTGCCTTTTCCGCAATGGGGGCATTTGTGTTTTGATGTAGGGATATGCATAGTAGGGGGATTATATTATAGCCTTTTTTATAATCTTAGCTTGTTTAAACCGCAATAATTGCCAACGATGTTTGCAGCAGCGCTTTGGAAACCGGTTTTTTGAGAATAGCGCAAGGGCCGGTTTTACGTGCCTCCAGCATAACATCGAAAGATGAAATAGACGACTGGATAATAAAGGGCAGATGCAGGTTGGCATTGATAAAGTTTGCTACGTCAATACCTGTTTTCTCTCCTTTAAGCATGATGTCTAAAATAACAAGATCGGCATCTGCAGCAGGTAGTTGCTCAATGGCTTCATCATATGTTTGGGCATGGCCGCATACAGTATGGCCCAGTGAAGCAATTATATGAATTAATGAAGCAGCAATAAGCGCATCGTCTTCAACAAGGAAAATGCTAAGTTTAATCATTAGGTATAATTACGAGCTGTTAACTGCGTCGTAAAGTAAAAGGATGCTACAGTTAAAATTAAATACAACTGTAAATATCAGCCCCTATCAAAAAATTTTAAAAAAATAAGGGTGGACAAAATGTGGACAAAGCAGCCCAATGGTCTATCCAGGCGCTTTTAGCTCAAATAGCACCTACTATTTCATCAATATCGTCGTCAGCTAATAAATCGAGCTTTTTGCGGAGCCGTTGCTTGGCTTTCTTTACCCCATCTGTAGTAATGCCGAGCATACTGGCGGCTTCGCGGTTGTTGAGTTTTAGTTTGATGAGTGTAAGCAGGCGTATATCGCCGGTAGATAGCGTTCCAAATTTTTTGCGGGCAGCATAAATAAAATCCGGACATGCCTTATTAAACAGTTTTTTAAACTCTTCCCAATTATCATCCGTCATGATATGCAGGCGGGTCATTTCATCAAGCAGTACGGCAGTATCGGTATCATCAAATTTTAACTGCAGGCGTTTTATCTCTGAGCCAAACTGATCTATTAAAAGATTCTTTTGCTTAAGATTTTCTGTGTAGCCATTTAACTCAACCATTGCATTTCGCAACTGCTCATCAACAAGTAACTTTTCTGATGCCAGTATCTCCTTGTCTCTTTTATATTTTAATCCCCTTCTGTTGTATATGAGTACAACAATTGCAATCAATAACAGCAAAACTACTATTATGGTAATTTGCTCAAAGTTGCGCGCCCTGGCATCAGCTTCAATATGATCCAGTTCATCGTTGTTTTTTTGTATTTCCAATTTAAGTCGTACCCGCTCTACTGCCGCAAGGTTATCTCGTTTGTTTAGGCTATCTGTTAATATGCTGTATTGCAGGGTAAAATCGCTTGCCTGCTTGTATTCGCTGTTGCGCCGGGCAATATCAGCACTTAGCTTATAGTATTCGGCGCGTTGCGCCAAGGCTTTATCATTACACCGGTCAAGTAATTGTTTTGCCGTAACAAGTTGCTGCTGTGCTTTAGCCAACTCATTTTTATACAGGCTGATTTTAACAAGACGCAACAGGGCTATAGCTCCATTATAGATCTCATCATACTTTACCGATTGCTTGTAGTCGATTTCAATGTAAGGCTGTGCCTTGGTATAGTCTTTTTGCAAAAAATAAACAGAGCCAATGTTACCCAGTGTGATCGCTACCCAAGTGCTATCGCGTAAAGATTTGGCTGCAGCGAGTGTTTGGTTAAAATAGTAAAGTGCCGAATCATACTTGCCGGTATTACGGCATATAAGCCCAAGCGCGGTAACAGTACCCATGCTTCGGCGGGTTACCTTGTGCTGCTTGCTTTTGGCCAGTTGCAGGTAAATGCGGGCGTTGCCATAATCTTCAAGGCTATAATAAAAGTCGGCTACATCCAAAAAGTAATCGCTTATACCCGACAAATTATCAAAGCCAACCTTCTTGAATTTGTCTTGAGCGAGCAGGTAATAACGGCAGGCCAAAGCGTTTTTTTTGTAGATGTAATAATAAACAGCCTTACGATGCTGGTAAATTCCCGTTAGTAGGTCGTTATTATGATCTTGTGCAAAAGCAATAGCATCATCATGATATTTTGTGCTTTTGTTGTTGAAGCCTTCGTTTACCGAATAGTAATCGGCACGCATGTCATAAACAGCACAATAAAGGTCAATATCATGCAATGACCGTGCTATGCGTACCAGGTCGTCAAGGCTGCGCATGGCATCAGCCTCGTTCAATTGGCGGCAGGTAGTTTTGTATAGGCTGCGGGCAAATTCTGTACGGCCGTTTTCCGGCTTGCTTAGCACAATTGAAAAAAGCTGTGGATTATAGCCGACGGGTGCTGCAACGCATTTTAAAAAAATAAAAAATGAAAATGCGATGCATAACAATGTTACGCGGATTGCATTGCAGGGGTATCTGTAGGAGGTATTAGGCAACGGCTTGTAATTTATAGCAGTGCTATAATTTGCTGATAAATATAGGCAATTGATGCTACCTGCAAGTAGCTACCTGAACTTTTATTAGCGCAATTAGTTGTAAATTAATGTGCTGCTTTGGGCTCCTGAATGTCTTTCAGAGATAGCGGTAAAAGGCTTTTAGTTTTAAAGAATGTAA
The DNA here is from genome assembly GCF_007846085.1 of Mucilaginibacter pallidiroseus. GTDB lineage: Bacteria > Bacteroidota > Bacteroidia > Sphingobacteriales > Sphingobacteriaceae > Mucilaginibacter > Mucilaginibacter pallidiroseus. The sequence continues at coordinate 55,252 of NZ_VOEJ01000012.1, read as the reverse complement.
GGGTTACAATAAGCAGGGTCATGCAGCCGCCAAATAATACGGCGGGCACGGTTCCTATAAGCTTGGCCGCCATACCCGATTCAAAATCGCCAATCTCGTTCGAAGAACCAATGAACATGGAGTTTACCGCAGATACCCGCCCGCGCATGGTATCGGGCGTAAGCAGCTGCATCAATGTTCCCCTGATGATAACGCTTACGCTATCAAAAGCTCCCTGCATAAACAGGCACACGAGCGAGATATAAAACACGCGCGACAACCCAAAACCTATAATTGAAAGGCCGAACCCCGCGACAGCTATCAACAGGTTTCGCCAAGGTTTTGCCATTGGCGAAAAACGAACCATGATAATCATCGTCAGCGCAGCGCCCAATGACGATGCCATACGCATTATACCTAAGCCTTCCGATCCTACCTTTAATATATCCAGTGCAAATACCGGCAGCAGTGCCACTACGCCACCGAAGAAAACCGAGAACAAATCCAGGCTCATGGCATAAAACATGATCTTATTTTTAAATACAAAGTTTAAGCCCTCTTTTAAGCTTTTCCAAATATTTTCTTTCGGAATAAAAACCGGCGGATACTTACGCAGCAGGTAAACGAGTATTAATGACACAGCCATAAATATCACGATGATGCCAAAGGTGGCTGTAATACCAGTAAGGCCTGGTATAACGCGGCCTGCAAAAGCATAAACCAAACCACCTGTAAATGGCCCCAATATTGATGCTACCTGCCAGCTTGAGCTGCTCCATGTACTGCCGTTAGGGTAAAGCTCTTTAGGGATACTTTGCGCATAAACCGTAAAGGTAGCCGGCCCATAAAAGGCACGCGCTATGCCGTTACAAAATATCATGGCGTATAAAATAGGTATCACCCAATCTGCATGTACATAATTATGCATACCAGTAAGTGTTACGGTAAACATTACTAGTGATGACAAAAGCACCCCGGTAAAAATGATGAGCAGCATTTTGCGCTTTTCATATTTATCCGCCACATAGCCACCATACAACGCAATGCCTACCGCAGGAATAGCCTCGCTAAGGCCAATAAATGCAATAGCAACTTTGCTATGGGTAAGCTGGTATATGTAAAAACCCAATACAGTGGTTTGCATTTGGTAAGCAAACGTAAAAAAGAATCGCATGCCAATGTAAGAGCGAAAGTCTTTATACCTGAGCGCGGCAAATGAATCGGGTTTTTGTATGGTGTTATCTGGCGGGGGCACGTAGTAGTTTTAAATGTTAATACTGTTTAGTTGAAATAGTAACCTGTTCAAATTGCAGATTTTACTTTAAACAACAAGAGGCAGTTGCGCTGCCTCTTGTTTATAGTTGGTTAATTAAATCCATGCTGATCTATCAGGTAAACCAACGAAGCCATTGCCGCTGCACCTAATTCAAGCTCGCGTTTGTTTACATTTTCAAACACGTCATTAGGCGTGTGGTGAATATCAAAATAACGCTGAGAATCCGGCCTGAAGCCAATAAGTACTGCTGATTTAAATGCATCTTTCAAAGGTTCAATATCTGCACCGCTTCCACCGGCTGTAAGCCTGTCAACCTCGTATGGCTCCAAAAGTTTCTTCCAGTTCTTGTTAATGTCTTTTAACATTGATGCCGGTATACCATCAAAGCTAAAGCCACGTGGTGTAAACCCGCCCTCGTCGCTTTCAATAGCTGCAATATGCTCTTCCTTGTTTTTAACAGCCAGTTCGGCATATTTGTCTCCGCCGCGGCCACCGTTTTCTTCATTCATAAAAAATACAGCACGTACCGAATTTTTAGGGCGATAGCCTGTGGCTTTAAACACCCGCAGCACTTCTAAAGATTGCATTACACCGGTGCCATCATCATGTGCGCCTTCTGCAAGGTCCCACGAGTCGAGATGCCCGCCAACGGTAATAAATTTATTAGGCTTTTCGGTACCGGTAATTTCGCCAATTACATTGTATGATTTCGCATCAGGCAATTGACGGCAATTTTGCTTGAAGTAAAACTTTATAAGCGGAAGCTTGCGCAGCCTAAGCATCGAGCTCAATTTGTTAGCAGCTAGGGTTGATATGGCTGCTGCCGGTATTTTCTTTACACCGTCAACGTACACCGTGCCGCCAGTGTGCGGGTAGTTGTCTAAGGCAGGAGTTATCGATCTTACTATCGCGCCTACTGCCCCATATTTTGCAGCCTCTGCCGGGCCTGCAAAGCGCTGTACGCCTGCCGTGCCATAACCCTGGCCGGTTTCAATAAAGCGCTGATCCCACGGACCGTTAAAGAAAACTATTTTGCCCTTAATAACGCTTTCGCCAAGTGTGGCCAGCTCTTTTATACTTTTTACCTCAATAATGTTTGCTGTGAGGCCATCTTTAGGCGTGGCTACAGACATGCCCAACGCTGCAATTGGTACAGGTATGCGATTGGTGCCATCAATTATAAAGCCTTGCTCTTTTGCACCACGCTCCCAGTGCGGCACCATACACTCCTGTAAGTATACCTTGTCAAAGCCATAGCTATCCATCAGCTTTTTGCTCCATTCAACAGATTTTTGTGCGTTAGCCGACCCGCTTAAGCGCTGGCCAATATTTTTGCATAAGTAGCGCAGGTTTTCATAACACTGGCCATTAACAAGGGCCTCGTCAAATATCTTGCGAATCATTACAGAGTCTTGCGCTTGCAAACCTAATGTTGATAGGACGAGGGAAGATGCGAGTAAGATTTTTTTCATTGCAGCATAGTAGTTTTAACAAATGTAATGTTTGCTGCCGAAAAACCGCTATCAGGATATCTTATCCCAGCTTAAACCGGCATTTTTTGACTGGAAAGCCAGGTGAAGGATCTGATTTTCCGGCGCGGCCAGTTGCGGATCCTTCTCAAAAATTTCAATTACACAATTGCGCGCTTGCTGTAGTACTTCCTGGTCGGCAGCCAGGTCGGCTACTTTTAAGTCGAGCATGCCGCTTTGCGCAGTGCCTTCAATATTTCCCGGCCCGCGTAGTTGCATATCAATTTCGGCTATTTCGAAACCGTTATTGGTTTTCACCATAGTATTGAGGCGGATGCGGCCGTCATTACTTAGCTTATCCTTACTCATTAATATGCAAAATGATTGCTCGGCGCCGCGGCCAACCCTGCCGCGTAACTGGTGCAGTTGCGATAATCCAAAGCGTTCGGCATTTTCAATGATCATTACAGATGCATTTGGTACGTTAACGCCCACCTCAATAACCGTGGTAGCTACCATTATTTGAGTTTGCCCTTTGATAAAACGCTGCATTTCAAATTCCTTATCCGCAGCCTTCATTTTGCCATGTACTATGCTGATGCGGTAGTCGGGAAGCGGAAACTCGCGAGACATGACTTCGATACCTTCCTCCAGATTTTTTAGATCAAGTTTTTCGCTTTCCTGTATCAGCGGATAAACTACATAAATCTGGCGGCCTTTCGCAATCTCCTGCTTCATGGCGCCAAACATGCGCAGGCGCTGAGCTTCGTGAAAATGTAATGTTTGGATGGGTTTACGGCCGGCGGGCAGCTCATCAATAACTGATACATCTAAATCTCCGTAAAGCGTCATGGCCAGGGTGCGTGGTATAGGCGTAGCAGTCATAACAAGCACGTGCGGCGGAATAACATTTTTACGCCATAGCTTGGCACGCTGCTCAACACCAAAACGGTGCTGCTCATCAATTACTACCATGCCAAGGTTCTTGTATCGTACCTTATCTTCAATAAGGGCGTGGGTGCCAATCAGAATCTGTAGCGAACCATCTTCTAGCCCCTCATGTATTATCTTTCGGGCCTTGTTAGGTACCGAGCCGGTTAATAAAGCAACTTTCACAAAACCGTCGCCGACTAATTCTGATATGGTTTGGTAATGCTGATTAGCCAAAATCTCGGTGGGGGCCATGATGCATGCCTGGAACCCATTGTCGATCGCTATCAGCATACTCATCAACGCCACAACGGTTTTGCCGCTGCCTACATCACCCTGTAGCAACCGGTTCATCTGCACACCTCGTTGCGTATCGGTACGTATTTCTTTTAAAACCCTTTTTTGAGCATTTGTTAATGGGAAAGGAAGTTTTTGATGATAAAACTCATTGAAATAATTACCAACCGAGCCAAAAACGTTACCCTTAAATTTTTGCGTGTGTTGCTGTTTTCTGCGCAAAAGCTTGAGCTGCAGAAAAAACAGTTCCTCAAACTTAAGGCGATATTGCGCTTCCTTTAACTGATTGGCATCGTTAGGGAAATGTATATTACGGTACGCTTCGGCGCGGCCCACCAGCTTAAACCTGTTTAATAAATAGGCTGGCAGATTTTCATGAATGTCTCGCGCTGTTTGCTCCAGCAAAATTGCTATAAGCTTTTGCAGCCCTTTGCTATCGAGCGTAAATTGCTTTAATTTTTCCGTAGAGTTGTAAGCAGGTTGCAGGCTAAGGTTGCCTTTTTGCTTTATTGCAGCCGGGTTGTATAGCTCAAGTTCCGGATGCGACATTTGCAGTTTGCCGTTAAAAAAACCGGGCTTGCCAAATATCACATACACCTTACCAGGCACAAGCAATTTTTCGGCCCATTTTATGCCCTGGAACCAGGCCAGCTCAATAATGCCCGTATCATCTTTTGCCAGGGCAATAAGGCGCTTGGTGTGCTTCTCGCCCATTATTTCCTTTGATACAAGGCGGGCAAGCACTTGTACGTAGGGCATCTCCGGCTGTATATCTTTAACCTTATAAAACCGCGTACGGTCGATATACTTGAACGGGAAATGCCTTAATAAATCCTCAAAGGTGTAAATAGCCAGCTCCTTTTTCAGCACCTCGGCGCGGGCTACCCCAACACCTTTCAAATATTCAATGGGTGTTTGAAATGGCTGGTTATTCAACTCTTATCGATCAGGGTTTTATAGCAATTACAGATATCTCAACATTTACACCTTTTGGTAAAGCCGATACCTGTACAGTTTCGCGGGCAGGGAAATCACTTGTAAAGTATGAGCCATAAACCTCATTTACATCGGCAAAGGTGCCCATATCCGTTAAGAATATGGTTGACTTTACAATGCCGGCAAAGCTGCTGCCTGCTTCTTTTAAAATAGCATCAAGGTTTTCCATTACCTGTTTTGCTTCGGCTTTTATATCTGTTGAAATAATTTCGCCGGTAGCGGGGTTCATTGGTATCTGGCCCGAAACGTACAGCAGTCCATTTACGGCAACTGCCTGGCTGTATGGCCCGATAGGCGCAGGAGCATTGGTTGTGTTGATAATAGTTTTCATAGGGAAATATAGTTGCGCCGTGTGGCTACTTTTTAAGGATAAACCAATCGATAAGTTTATAGATGATGCCGAGTACAAACATGCTTATGGCAATGGCATTAATAATGTGCATTACCTTAAGGTTAAAGCTGGTTGGCCTGTTGGGATCTTTTTTCCTGAAAAAGTACATAATGCAAAATTAACAAAAAAAAGAAAGCCCCGGGTTATCCGGGGCTTTCGCTTAATATTATTTTAAGGTAATATTATTTTTGTTTGAAAGATACACGACGGTTAAGTACGCGACCTTCTTCAGTTGAGTTGTCAGCAATTGGGTTAGTTTCACCGTAACCTTTTACTTTCAATTTTGATGCAGCAACACCAGAGTTAACTAAGTAAGTTTTTACAGAGTTAGCACGGTCACGTGATAATGACATGTTGTGAGCAGCAGTACCTTCTGATGAAGCGTAACCAGCAACTTCTACAGTTTTACCAGTTGAACGTAAGTCAGCTGAAGTAGCATCTAATACTGGGTAAGAAGAAGTTCTTAATACTGAGCTATCAAATTCAAACTGGATGTTTGAGTAAGGAGCGCCAGTAGTTGCCATTGTATCTTTAGGGAATACGATAACGCAACCAGAACCGTCAACTACGCTACCAGCAGGAGTGTTAGGGCATTTGTCAAATTGATCAGATACACCATCACCGTCTGAATCTTTTTTCAAGTCAGTTACAGCGTTTTCTACGTTAGTAACACGGCCTTTCAAAGCTTCAACTTCCTGACGTAATGCAGCATCGTACAATTCGTCATACATCATAGCAACTGGGTTTGCCCACTCTAAGCTTGGTTTTGAGCTTGAACCTAAAGTGAATTCTAAACCACCGTAACCGTAAGAGTATTTGTCTTTAGTTGGGAATTTAGCTTTTAAACCATCAAAGTTATCGCCATCAACAAAAGTTTGAGTGTAACCGAAGTTCAAAGCAACTGCTTCGCTTAAACGGAATTTAACACCTACACCTACAGGGATGATCAACTCTTTAACATAGTGGTTAGTGCTGGTTGAACCGTCTTTAGGATCTGTGTAGTTAGCATAGTCAAATGCCTGGCCTTGTGGAGTGATACCACTAGGTTGGTATAAAGCCAAACCAGCACCGGCAGTGATGAAGAAGTTAACTGCGTTTTTGCGACGTAAGAAATCTACAGTAGCAACGTTTAAAACACCGCTTAAAGTAGCTGAGTAGAAATCTGTAGAGAATGACTCGCGGTTAGCAATTGGGTCACCGTTGATATCAACAGTTCTGCCTTTAACACGACCACCGTGTAAATCTAATTGTAAACCGAATGAGTGAGCCAGTTGATCACGGATAGATAAGCCGTAACCGTAAGAAAGTTGTTTGCCATTGTAGTCATTTGAACCACCTGTTGCAACTGTTGGTGAAGTAACACCACCGTTGATACCGATGCTCCAAGTTCTGTACTGTCCTCTACCGCCAAATACCTTAGCAGTAGTTGTAGCTGATGACATAGTTGTGTCTTTCATAGTTGTAGTTGCAGTAGCGGTCGAATCCTGAGCGCTTACCATACCAGCAACCAGCAAAGACGCAAAAGATAATGCAGCTGATTTCTTCAATGTAGAATAATTCATAGTTTTAAGATTAAACGATTTAATTGTGATTTTTTGTCAAAATTAGTAATTATGTTTGAAACGATTACCAAACACCGTTCCAATTTTGTATTATCTACTACAAATTCATAAATTAATTTGTTTTCAGTAATTCACTTTTTTTTTCATTATGAAGTATCTTCCCATTAACGAACAATTATTTATAAATAATAGAAAAAATTTCGTTTCGAAGCTAAAATCAAACTCAATTGCCATTTTTTACTCCAGCGACGAATATCCTCGCAGTGGCGATCAGTCATATCCATTTAAACAAAATCCTGACTTTTTTTACCTGTCAGGCATCGATCAGGAGCAAAGTATCCTGGTTTTGTATCCCGATTGTCCTAATCCGCTATACAAAGAAGTACTGTTTTTAAGACAAACTAACGAGCATATAGCCATTTGGGAGGGTCATAAGTACACTAAGCCGGAAGCATTGGCAGCATCGGGCATTGAAAGCATATTTTGGCTGACAGATTTTGACAGCATTTTGCATAGTATAATAAACTATGCAGATAATATATATATTAATACAAATGAAAACGATCGCTATGCCCACACAGTGCCTTATCGCGATTTGCGAATGCTGGAAGGCTTACGTGCAAAGTATCCATTACATAACTATGAACGCTCGGCACCTCTACTGCGCGATTTGCGGGTAATTAAATCTGACATTGAAATAGAACTGACCAAAAAAGCATGCGAAATTACCCGCGATGCCTTCGTTCGTGTACTAAAATTTACCAAACCAGGGGTTACTGAGTACGAGATAGAGGCAGAAATTATCCACGAATTTATACGTCAGCGTGCAACAGGCCATGGTTACAACCCCATTATAGCATCGGGTAATAACGCCAACGTATTACATTATATAGAGAATAACCAGGTTTGTAAAGATGGCGACGTGATACTGTTTGACTTTGGTGCCGAGTATGGAAACTACAATGCTGATATGAGCCGCTCAGTACCGGTTAACGGCCGGTTTACGCCACGCCAGCGCGATGTATACAATGCGGTATTGCGTGTTATGCGTGCGTCAACGGAAATGCTGGTTGAAGGCACTGTTTGGAACGAATATCACGAAGAAGTAGGCAAGATCATGACAAGCGAACTGATAGGCCTCGGTTTATTGGATAAACATGATGTGGCTAAGCAAGATCCAAAATCACCATTGTATAAACTATACTTTATGCATGGCACCTCGCACCATTTAGGGATAGATGTGCATGATTACGCCAGCCGCTACAAACCTTTTGAAGTTGGCAACATACTAACGTGCGAGCCCGGCATCTACATCCCGGCCGAAGGATTAGGCATTCGTATTGAAAACGACATACTTATAACCAAAAATGGCAATGTTGATTTAACGGCCGATATACCTGTAGAAGCAGATCACATCGAAGAGATAATGAATTCGTAAATAGTGAGTGGTTAAGTAGTGAGCAGTTAATAGTTCGCTAATTGATCGATATTAATATTAAATTTTGCCTCGGTATCAAATACCGGGGCTTTTTCGTTATAGGTTATCAGCGGCAGTTTATACCTTATATAAGTATATTTGCCGTTCTATAAATAATTAATGAAAGTTGCAGGGTTTACATTTATACGTAATGCGGTAAAAAACGATTACCCTATTGTTGAGGCCATAACATCAATTTTACCGCTTTGTGATGAGTTTGTGGTAGCCCTTGGCGATAGCGATGACGAAACCGAGGAGTTGATAAATGGCATTGCATCACCTAAAATAAAAATACTGCATACGGTTTGGGATACATCTGTTCGTGACGGGGGCAAAGTGTTTGCCAATGAAACCGATAAAGCATTTAATGCAATATCTGCAGATGCCGACTGGTGCTTTTATATACAGGGCGACGAGGTGGTGCATGAAAAATATCTTCCGCTTATAAAACAAGAGATGGAAGGTAACCTGGCTGATAGACGTGTAGAAGGATTATTATTTAAATACCTGCACTTTTATGGATCTTACGACTATTACGGGCACTCCCGCAGATGGTACCGCCATGAAATACGCATTTTGCGAAACAACAAAAATATTCATGCTTACCGGGATGCGCAGGGTTTTAGGTGGGGCGACAGAAAAATTAATGTTAAGCTGATGGACGCTTACATATATCATTATGGCTGGGTAAAGCCCCCGTCGGGATTAAAAAGCAAGGTGCGAAACTTCAACTTGTTTTACCACGACGATAATTGGATAGCCGAAAACCTGCCCGAAACCCACGAGTTTGATTACAAGAACGCCGACAGGCTCATACACTTTGATGGCGAGCATCCGCAGGTTATGAAAAAAAGGATTGCGGCTACCAACTGGAAAATTGAGTTTGATGCTGATGAACTTAGACGTAAAATGACCTTCAGGCGCAGGCTGCTGCAGAAAGTTGAAGATTTAACCGGTTGGCGCGTTAGCGAGTACCGTAATTATAAAATTATCAAGTAAGGCATTGCAGTCGGTTAAAAAAACAGTCTCGATAATTATACCCAACTACAACGGGCGGGCCCTGCTTGAAGCTTACCTACCGCATACCATCGCTGTGGCTGACGATGCAGATATAACCTATGAAATTATAATAGTTGATGATGCTTCCAAAGATGATTCGGTTTCTTTCATCGCTGAGAATTATCCGCAGGTAAAGCTATTAATAAACGAAACAAACCTGGGCTTTTCGGGCACGTGTAATCACGGCATTAATTCAGCGCAGCATGAACTGATACTTCTGCTAAACTCCGACGTTAAATTATTGCCGGGGTATTTCGACCAGCAGTTTAAATATTTTGACCGCGCTGATACATTTGGCGTAATGGGCCGTATTATAGATATGGACAGCGACCATATACAAGATGCAGCACGCATGCCCAAGTTAAATGGACTGAAGTTAAAAACAGATTATTTTTATTACCCCGAAAGCGCTAACGATGATGCTTACACGTATTATCTATCGGGCGCTAATGCGTTGGTCGACGCAAAAAAGCTGAAACAATTAGGAGGCTTTTATGAATTGTTTTCGCCATTTTATTGCGAGGATAATGAGTTAAGCCTGCGTGCATGGCGCATGGGGTACAAATGTTATTATGAACACGCAGCTGTTTGCAGGCACCAGGTGTCGGCAAGTACCAAAAATTACCAAACAGCCAAATGGGTAAAGGGAATTTATTTTCGCAACCGTTTTTACATGCATGCTTTGCACTATAAAGGTATGGCCTACTGGGCATGGCTAATGCAGATAAGCCTGATTGATTTGCTGCCTAAAATACTGATAGGCCAAACCTGGATATGGGGGAGTTATACGAGTTTATTTAAAAACAGGAAACAGATAGCCGGTTATAAAAAGCAGCTTGAAATACTGCTTGATGAACAGGGGCAATCGGTGTTTCAAATTATTAATACCATTAAAGCTTCAATAAAAGATAAAGCTATTACCCGTTTTAAACCATGATAGATAATCCGCTGGTATCAATTGCGCTGTGTACATATAATGGTGCACGTTTTTTACGGGAGCAACTCAACTCGATAGTAGCACAAAGCTATCCAAATGTCGAGGTAATAGTGGTTGATGACAGATCGACCGACGATACCATGTCTATTTTGGAGGAGTATGCCTCCAGGTATCCCATGTTTAAGCTTTATCGAAACGAGCAGAACCTGGGCTTTACAAAAAACTTTGAAAAAGCCATTGGTCTTTGCACCGGCGAATTGATTGCTCTTTGCGATCAGGACGATATTTGGCACCCTGACAAGATTAGCATGCAGGTTGCCGCGATGGGCGATAATTTACTGGTTTATCATGATTCGGAATTTGTACACCAGGATGGTTCGCCGATAGGGAAAAAAATGTCCGACTTATTAAACCTGTACAGTGGCAGTGAGCCGGAAGTTTTCCTGTTTTTTAACTGCGTATCCGGCCACGCTATATTAATGAAGCGCGCATTGGTGAGCGCCGCCCTGCCATTGCCAAAAGGGCATTTTCATGATTGGTGGCTGGCCTATGTGGCAACTAACCTTGGAAGCATATTGGCATTGCCCCAAAGCCTGGTTAAATACCGCCAGCATGACAAAAGCGACACTAATATATTAAAGCTTACGCGCGACAAGGATAATTACAGCTTTTCGTCTGTCGAAAAAATGCAGCGCGAATTAAACTGGTTGCTGCAATGCGCAAGCTTCCCACAAAACAGGCATCCAAAATTTATAAAAGCTTTTTACGATGCTTACAGCAAACGTATGGATAGCTACATGAATTTTAAGCTTACCATGTTGATGTACCAAAAAAGCAAAGCAATTTTTTACATGCGTAAAAAAAGCAGGCTAAGCAAGCTAAATTATATATATAAGCAAGTATGGGGCGCAAAAATAAAAGCGTTATTTGGTAATAAAGACAAAAGTCATGGATGATTTTAGATGCAGCACACCCTGCAATTATCTGTGGTTTGCTATGCTGTCATTGCTTATAATAAGAGGTTAGATAAAATTAAGTTAATTTTGCCCCATTAATGAAGACTTATTTCCGGTTACTTTCTTTTGCAAAACCAATTCAGAGGTTTGCCATACCGTATCTGTTTACCACCGTGTTTGCAGTTATATTTGGTACGCTTAACCTGGCGCTGCTTGCGCCCTTGCTGCAAACACTTTTTGCCGGTAAGCTGGAAGACGCCATAAAGCCGCTTGGTCCAAAACCCTCGCCGTTTGATATAATGGGAATGTTTGAATATTACGTTCAATATGCTATAAACAATTACGGCATTATGGGCACACTGCAGTTTGTATGTGCAGCTATCATCATATCCACTTTATTAGGCAATTTTTTTAAATACCTGTCGCAACGCACTATGGAAAACCTGCGTGTGCATACGTTACTTAATTTGCGTAAAACGGTTTTTGATAATGTAATGAACCTGCACCTTGGCTATTTCAGCAATGAGCGCAAAGGCGACATACTTTCTAAAATAGCATCGGATGTGCAGGTAGTACAATTTTCTGTAACCGGTACTCTGCAGGTTATATTTAAAGAGCCCTTGACACTAATTGCTTATGTAGTTTGGCTATTTTTGATATCACCCAAGCTAACGTTGGTTTCGTTACTGGTTATACCTATATCGGCATTTGTAATATCACGTATAGTGAAGCAACTAAAGCAGCAAGCCGTATTATCACACCAAACGTATAGTAACATGATCAGCTATCTTGATGAGGCGTTGTCAGGCATCAAGATCATCAAGGCCTTCAATGCAACCGAATTTATAAAAGATCGCTTCCATAAAGAAAACGTTAAGTATTCGGACATTACCAAGTCAATGGCACGCAGGCAGCAACTGGCGTCACCAACGTCAGAATTTTTTGGCGTTGCCATGGTTGCCGCTATTGTGCTATACGGCGGATCATTGGTGGTAAATAGAAGTTCATCATTGAGCCCGGCCGATTTCCTTACGTTCATTGCTATGTTTTCGCAGGTTATGCGGCCTGCAAAAGCCATATCAGATTCGTTCAGTAATATTCACTCGGGTATAGCAGCCGGGGAGCGGGTTTTGGAATTGATAGATCAGAAACCGATGGTTACCGATGCACCAAACGCGTTATCTGCAAACGGATTTTATGATAGCCTTGATCTTAACAACGTGCATTTTAAATACAACGAAAAGGCCGTGTTGCAGGGCATTGACCTTACTATTAAAAAAGGATCGACGGTAGCGCTTGTAGGGCCGTCTGGCGGTGGTAAATCAACTTTGATGGATTTGTTGCCACGATTTATGGACCCCCAGGATGGGAACATAATGCTCGACGGTAAAGATATAAAGGAACTTACTGCACAATCATTACGTAGCCTTATGGGCGTAGTAAATCAGGAGTCGATATTATTTAATGATACCATATTTAACAACATTGCTTTTGGCAAGCAGGATGTAACGCTTGAGCAGGTTGAAGCGGCCGCACGTATAGCCAATGCTCATAATTTTATTATGGAGACCGAAAACGGTTACCAAACCAACGTTGGCGACAGGGGTACCAAGCTATCAGGCGGGCAGCGCCAAAGGTTATGTATAGCCCGCGCTGTACTTAATAACCCGCCCATAATGCTGCTTGACGAAGCCACATCAGCTTTAGACACCGAATCGGAAAAACTGGTGCAGGATGCATTGAATAAGCTTATGCAAAACCGCACTTCGTTGGTTATTGCTCATAGGCTAAGCACCATACAAAATGCTGATGTTATTGTTGTGCTGGAAGATGGCCGCATTGTTGAACAGGGCACGCACCTGCAACTGATGGATAAGAACGGCCTATACCGGAGGTTGATAGATATGCAAACCTTTAACGACTAAAAAGTTAGTCCTTTTGTGCTGCTATACGGCGTATTTTGCCGGCATTTAAATATTTAACAATGGTGTGATAGCACAGCTTTTTATAAAGCCTGTTGTTAAATGTTGAAATCCTTTTATTGGCGTTAAGTAATTTAAAAACTGCGCTTATTGGATATTTGAGCGCAATCATGTCATTGATAAGATATTTAAAAATCACCTTTTCGCCATGCATCAATTCTTGCTCGCTTAATCCTGCAAGGTTAACGGGGAGGTGCTTATTCCACTTGTGATAATATTTAATGGTATAGTCCAGCCAGTTTTTATCATAACTGCCTTCAGAGAAGTGTTTAATTAAAACCTCGAATGTTACCGCCACTTTGTATTTCTGCAATACACTCATTGAAAAATCAAGATCGTACAGATGGAAGCCATCAAAAGTTTCCTCATCAAACTTAAACCTCTCAAACACCTTTTTGGTGGTTGCCAGCCAAACCCCGTCAACGCAGGTAACGGATGAAATGCGCTCATTATTTGGGTTGTCATAAGTGTGCACGCATGGCTTGCTTTTATCTTTAAAGCATTGATATATGTTGCTAAAAGCCGTGTTACTACCAAGCCCGCCCCATTTTGAAGGAGTTAACGGCCGGTAGCTGCTGCCAGCAACACCAATAAGGCCAAGCTGTGGGTCGTCTTGAAAGTGAGCAAGTATTTTGCTGCCCCAATTTGGCGTTTCTATCTCAATATCTTCATGTACAAAGCACAGCACATCAAACTTTGCTGTCTTAGCAGCCTCATTATAAACCTGGCATATTCCTTTACCGGTGGCCCTGTTATCTGTGGCAATCAGTTCGTAAGGTACTCCTATTGTATCTTTGATATTTTCACTGACTTGGGCTAAAAACGAAGGGTTAACGGAGCAAATAATAACAGAAACCATGAACTAACAGTAAAGATAGATTACTTTAAACGCAAAAATTGCTTATAAATTCTGTTAACAATACGAAAGGGCTGCAGCGAACGCTACAGCCCTTTCGTATTATTTGTTATTAATGTCGGTTTTTTCAAACCTTAGATCGCCTAAATTACTGGAACTTAAACCCTAAGCCGATCTGGAAAACCTGGTTACGAAAATCCGGCAGGCTCGAATTAAAGTCGCCATGATTTTGTTGTAAGTCGATAGCGTAACGGGCGCGCAGCTCAACATTGCGGTTAATGTCGAAGCCAACTCCCAACACGCCGGCTATATAGCTTTTTTCATAAACGTTGTCATAATTGTCGCGGTAAACGGTGCTAAAACCATCATCAAAAGTTTGGCGTGCCGATGTCTGGAAAGTTAACTGCGGGCCCACTACGATGTTAAAGCCACGAACCACCCTGAATTTGGCAAGCAAAGGAATGTCGATATGATTGGTGCGGTTGCGGAACGTGCCATATGGCGTTTCGGCCCTGTATCCTTTTTGCGAGAACAAAACTTCCGGGGCAAATGATAATGGATAAGCTAACGGAATTTCGAACGTTAAACCAACGTTTGCACCTGCAACGCTGCTGGTACTAAAATCTGCATTGTAGGCGTCAACCGTGTTTGAAATATTCAAGCCACCGGCTATACCGACCTTGGGCCGGTAAAAATCATCAACGGGCCTGCGCACACGCTCATACACAACCGGGCCGCGTCTAACTACGCGCCTTGGCCGCCTTGGGCCATAACCTTGTGCACTTACCGATGCCGCAAAGGCAAGCAGCGCTACTGATAAAAAGAGAAGTTTTTTCATGTCGTTTTATTTTGTTTAATTATTAAAGCCGGGCATGGCAGCATTATTGAACATTCCCTGGCATTGTACTTTTAAACCTATAGAGCGAAATACGGCGGCAGGGTTTATTGGTATATTTTATAAAAAGCTTTATCGCTGGTAAAACAATTATTACAAAAGCAGATTTAAGCTACATTTGAAACTGTTATGCAATTAATAAAAAACGTTTTTTGTACTGTAATATCCACCATTTGCCTGGCAACTTTAACTGCCAGCGCACAACGGCCCAATATCATCACCACACTTACCGAGCAAAACCGCTGGGTAGATTCTGTTTATAATAAGTTAAGCAAGAAGGAGCGTATAGGGCAGCTGTTTTATGTACGGGCGCATACCAATAAGGGCCGGGCATATGAGGATTCGGTAGGGCGTGTAATTGCCGAAGAACATGTTGGCGGGTTGGTGTTTTTTCAGGGCGGCCCGGTTAGGCATGCCAATCTTATAAACAATTATCAAAAGTTGTCACGTGTACCCTTGCTTATAGCCATGGACGGCGAATGGGGCTTGGGCATGCGCCTGGATTCATCCTTTTCGTTCCCATACCAAATGACACTTGGTGCCATACAGGATAATAACCTGATTTACAAAATGGGCCAGATGGTTGCATATGATTTTAGGCGACTAGGCATGCATATCAATTTTGCGCCGGATATGGATGTAAATAACAATCCTAATAACCCTGTTATCAACTACCGCTCGTTTGGTGACAATAAATACAATGTTGCCCAAAAAGGGATAGCCTACTTTAAAGGCATGCAGGATGGCGGCGTTATCACTTTCGCAAAGCACTTCCCGGGCCATGGCGACACCAATGTAGATTCGCATTTCGACTTGCCGCAGTTACCGTTTAGCCGCGAACGTTTAGACTCTTTAGAGATGTATCCCTTTAGACAGGCAATAAACGCTGGGATAGGGGGAGTGATGATTGCGCACTTAAACATCCCGTCTTTAGATACCACTAAAAAGTTGCCGTCGACACTTTCGCGCGAAATAGTAACCAATATCCTGAAAGACTCGCTTGGTTTTAAAGGTATTGTAGCCTCTGATGCGATGGAAATGAAAGGCGTTACCAAGAACTTTCCTAATGGCGATGCAGATGTCCGCGCGTTTATAGCCGGGAACGATTTGCTGGAATTATCGGAAAATTCGGTGGTAGCCGCCAGGCTGATCAAAAAAGCCATCCGCCAGAAAAAGATCAGTAAGGAAGAGTTTGAAGCCAAGATCAAAAAATTACTTGCTGCCAAATACTGGGCCGGGCTTAATAATTACAAACCGGTAAACCCGGCCGGGCTTATTGCTGATATCAACCGCCCCGCATCGGCCGAATTGATGCAACAGCTAAGCGATGCCGCTATAACCTTGTTAAAGGGCGATAGCCGTACGCTAAGGCATAACCCGCTCATGAAAACTGCAATTGTAAGTATCGGGGTAAATCAACCTACCACTTTTCAAAAGGAGCTTTCAAAATGGTATCCTAACGGGATGATATTTATGGTAGATAAAAACGCAAGCGTGCCAACGTTAAACCGGATGCTATCTACCTTAAAAGGGTTCGATCAGGTTTACGTTGCTATACATGATACCCGTACCCGCCCGCAAAGCAAACTTGATTATAGCGTAGATGTAAAGCTGTTAGTGGCCGAACTTGCAGCCAAGCCTAACTCGGTAGTGAGTGTGTTTGCAAACCCGTATGCTATTGCAGGCCTGCCTGGCATAGAAAAAAGCGGTGCTTTACTGGAGTGCTACCAAAAGGATGATGCCCTGCAACGCGCAGCCGTAAAAGTAATAACCGGCCAGCAAAAACCAATTGGCAAGCTGCCTGTAAGTGTAAACGTTTTCTTCACTACAGGGCAAAGCGTAACCAGCTTATAATTATTGCTTAAGCGCTACTTTAACGGTATTGTCGGTATGGTTAAGCACCTGGTAGTAGGCATTGCTGCCCCATTTAAAGCGGGCGGCATTGGCTTTTATAAGCGACTTGATGATGTTGCCCGATACAAGCAACTCGTGCGAATCCATAAACTTTAAGGTTTGGGCAGCATACATCACAAAATGATGTAGCTCGTTTTCGGTTACCTGGTAATTACTGATAAAGGCATCAGCAGTAGGGTAGTTTTTAAGCTCGGGCTGCAACTTGTCAATAACATAGGCTGTAAAGAGTTGGTTGCTGTTTAGCTCATAAACCAATTGCGTGTTTTGGCTGGTATCTGCCGGTACAAAAACATCGGGCATAATACCGCCACGGCTAAAAACCTTCCGGCCTTTTTGGGTATGGAAAGCCGTGCCATTTAAAAATGCACTGTCGCTTAGGTTGCTACCCGCGCTAAGCAATTCGCCTTTGCGTACCCGTTCGGCCAGTTCATTGCGGTAGCTCGCTATCCCCTTGCTATATGATTTTTGGATTGACCTGCCCGAAGGGGTATAGTAACGTGCTACCGTGAGGTTAACCGCTGTGCCATCGCCAAACGGAAACTGCTGTTGTACCAGCCCTTTCCCAAATGAGCGGCGGCCCACAATGGTTGCCCTGTCCAGATCCTGCATGGCACCTGCCAATATCTCACTTGCCGATGCCGAATACTCATCTATCAAAACAGTAAGCGGCCCGTTCTCATAACTGCCTGAGTCGGTTGCAAAATAATCCGTGCGCGGTTCATGTACACCAAGAGTATAAACTATCAGCTTGTCTTTTGGTAAAAACTCATCGGCCAAGGCGGTTGCCGTGTTCAGGTAGCCGCCACCGTTACCCCGTAGGTCGAGTATCAGTTTTTCCATACCATCAACCCGAAGATTTACAAGAGCTGCTCTGAAATCACTATCGGTAGTTGATGCAAATTTGCTTATTTTGATGTAGCCCGTTTTAGCATCGGCCATGTAGGCGGCATCAAGGCTGCTTAATGCAACGCGGCCACGGGTAATAGTATAAGCCTTAACAGGTCCTTTTGCATATTTGGCTATGCCTAAAACTACGCGCGTATCCTTTTCACCGCGGAAAGCTTTGCTAATGCGTGCAACGGTTAATTTGGTGCCCGAAAAGGCTGCACTATCAACCGTAATAACACGGTCGCCGGTTGATATCCCGGCCTTTGCGGCAGGGCCGCCCGGGTAAACTTGGGTAATTACAACAGTATCGCGCAGTAGCTGGTACTCCAGGCCAATACCTGTAAAGCCACCTTCCAAACGTTCGTTAATATTTTGTGCCTGTTGGGCCGGTAAGTAAACGGAATGGGGGTCCAGGCTCTGCAGCATATCGTTTACGGTAACACCCTCAATACTATCGGTGTTTACCGAGTCGACGTATTTGTTGTTTACCAGGTTAAGCACCTTAGAGATCTTGTCGCTGCCACCTGCAAAATTAAAACGGAGGGGATGGCTCGGGAAATTTTCGTTGCCAACAAAAAGCCCAATGGCAATTCCTATCAATATAAGTACAACTGTCCTTAAAATTACTCCCGCGGTATGTTTCATCTATATATGCAGCACAAATTTAATCATTAGCAATCGTCGGCTATAATTTATATCATCTTCTTTCATTTCGATCTTTTTTGCCCAACTTTGCTCAAAATACCTGCTGCTATGGAAAGGACTACCGAGAAAGATTCAAATTACACGGGTCTCGATAAAATGAGCCTGCACGAGTTGCTATTGAATATCAGTAACGAAGATAAAACCGTGCCAAATGCTGTTGAAAAGGCTCTGCCACAGATTGAAGCGCTTGCCGCCCTTGTTACCGACAAGATGCGTAACGGCGGCCGTTTATTTTATATTGGCGCAGGTACCAGCGGCAGGTTAGGAGTTGTTGACGCATCGGAGTGCCCGCCAACGTTTGGCGTTCCTTTCGATTGGGTTGTTGGCATTATTGCCGGTGGTGATACCGCCATACGCAAGGCTGTTGAATTTGCCGAAGATGATACAGAGCAGGCCTGGAAAGATTTGAAAGCATTTGACATAAACAGCAATGATGTTGTGGTGGGCATAGCAGCATCGGGCACTACGCCATATGTAATTGGTGGTTTAAAAGCTGCTAACCAGCAGGGCATTGCTACGGGCTGTATAGTTTGTAATAGCGGTAGCCCGGTTGCAGCCGAGGCACACTATCCGGTTGAGGTAGTTACAGGGCCCGAGTTTATTACCGGCAGTACCCGCATGAAAGCAGGTACAGCACAAAAGCTGGTGCTGAATATGCTAAGCACCAGTGTTATGATACAGCTTGGCCGGGTTAAGGGTAATAAAATGGTTGATATGCAGTTAAGCAATAATAAGCTGGTTGACCGCGGCACGCATATGGTAATGGCCGAAACCGGCCTTGACAAAGCTACCGCTGCAAAGTTGTTGAAAGAGCATGGCAGCGTTCGCGCCGCCGTTAACGAGTATTTGTTGCAGCAAGGCGACAGGTTATAAAACTAATATAAAAAGCAGCCAAAGGTGGGCTGTAAAACAATACAATGCACGAGATAGAACCTTTTTACAGGTGGAGAGATGATTATATTGCGGCAGAAGACGAGCACTCGCCTTTTTACGCTACGCAATATAATGAGTTTGAGTTTGATAAGCAGGTTTACAATTACCTGCTGCATCCTCAGTGGGATTCATTTGGCTCCAACACGCTGTATCTGAAAATACTTTTTGTTGATTACGACAGGGGGTATTGCATCATAGAATTTATAGGTGAGTGGAACGATGCCATTAACAACGACATTATGCTGATGAAGCGTGAACTGTTTGATGTAATGGTTGACCAGGGCGTGAACAAATTTGTGCTGATTGGTGAAAACGTGCTTAACTTTCACTACTCTGACGATAGCTATTACGAAGAATGGTTTCAGGAGGTGGAAGATGGCTGGCTGGCTGGTGTAAACTTCAGGGAACACGTTATACAGGAGTTTAAAAGCAGCAATATCGACTACTATATTAATTTTGGCGGCGAACTGGACGATTTTAATTGGCGCTCATTAAAACCATTGCAGGTATTTAAAAAAGTAGAAGAGCAATTAACCAAGCGCTTAAACTGACGCAAGGCTGATTAAGACAATTAAACTGTTCTGCGTTATAACAATCAAATAAATAATATAAATTCGAACCAAATAATAACATAAATAAATGGAAACTAAGACAACTGATTATACTTACGATAACGTTATACAGGTTGAAGACTCGGCCGCATCACGTAAATTCATAGCTAATGTATTTTTGTGGATGTTTGTCGCTTTGGGTATTTCAGCTATACTTTCTTACGTATTTGCTTTTAACCCGGAACTTTCGTCATTACTACGCGACAATGAAACCGGCAGCGATAATATTATGGGTACAGTGGTAATGTTTGCACCGCTGATATTGGTATTTGTTATCGGTGCGCGTTTTCAAAAGGCGAGTTTTGGCGGGCTGCTGTTGTTGTTTATTGCATTTTCTGCAATAATGGGAATTAGCCTGAGCTACATTTTTTTCCGTTATTCATTAGGTACGATATCAACAACTTTTATTACGGCCGCAATTGTATTTGGCTCAATGGCAGTAGGTGGTTATATAACGCACCAGGATCTGACCAAATTTGGGTCTATCATGATTATGCTGCTTTGGGGCATCATTATAGCTACGGTTATTAATATTCTTATCTTACATAGTAGTTCACTAGATTTGATTATCAGTTACGTAGGTGTTGCTGTGTTTGTAGGCTTAACTGCTTATGATGTGCAAAAACTTAAGCAATTGGGTGCTACTGTAGATGCCAATGATAGAGAAGGACGCAAACTTTCAATAATGGGTGCACTAACCTTATATCTCGACTTTGTAAACCTTTTCCTATTCTTACTACGCATATTTGGTGGCGGTAACAGGAGATAATCAATCCAATGGAAATTTAGAAGCCGCCCCAAAAGAGCGGCTTTTTTGTTTTCACCCGTCTCTTGAAAGGGACGTAATGAATTTAACACAGTGTCAATTAAATTCGATGCCCTTCGCTTCAGGCAACGCATTGCGAACCACGCAATTTGCACTTTACAAACTTATTATCCATCTTTGTGACGCTTATGGAGAAAGGCGGAGGGATTAGACCCTGCGATGTCTTAGCAACCTGTGCTTACAAGGTGCTACATTCTACTTGCCCGGCCACAAAAATCGGACAGGACAGATAAGCGAAAGTCAACATTACAGCCTGACTTTTCGAAATAAGTTTTTAGTATCAGGTAATTAGTATCAAGTAGCAAGGTTGTTTCTTGTGACGGGATATTATACTCATGTATCGATTTTAGGTACTTGATACTTGATACTCGCTACTTGATACCGAACAATGAATATTAAAGAAGAACTACAGAAACGCATCCTGATTATAGACGGGGCAATGGGTACCATGATACAGCGGTACGAGCTTACGGAAGAAGATTTCAGAGGGGAACGTTTTAAAGATCATCCATCGGACCTTAAAGGAAACAACGATTTGTTGAACCTTACCCGCCCGGATGTAATCAAAGCTATACATGCCGAGTACCTTGATGCTGGTGCCGATATCATTGAGACAAATACATTCAGCACCCAGCGTATTTCCCTGGCCGACTACCACATGGAGGAACTGGCCTACGAGCTAAGTTTTGAAGGTGCCCGTTTGGCCAAAGAAGTTGCTGCCGAATACACAGCAAAAAATCCGGATAAGCCCCGTTTTGTGGCCGGTGCCGTTGGTCCAACCAATCGTACCGCATCTCTATCGCCTGATGTCAACGACCCGGGCTATCGCGCCGTTACATTTGATGACCTGGCCGAAGCATACTATGAGCAGGTTCGGGGGCTGGTTGACGGTGGATCTGATGTTTTACTTGTCGAAACCATATTTGACACCCTGAATGCCAAGGCAGCATTGTTCGCTATTGATAAGTACGCTAATGAATCGGGCAAACATTTGCCTATCATGATCTCGGGCACAATTACAGATGCTTCGGGCCGTACGCTTTCGGGGCAAACGGTTGAGGCTTTTTGGAACTCTGTAAGCCATGCAAACCTGTTATCTGTAGGCTTAAATTGCGCCTTAGGTGCAAAGGAAATGCGCCCGCACCTGGAAGAATTATCTGAAAAAGCCAACGTGTTTATTTCGGCCTATCCAAATGCCGGCCTGCCCAATGAATTTGGCGCGTATGATGAAACCCCGCACGAAACTGCCCACCAGGTAGATGATTTTATAAAGGCCGGGCTGGTAAATATAGTTGGCGGTTGCTGCGGCACTACGCCCGACCACATACAGTGTATTGCCGAAAAGGCGGCCAGGCACACACCGCGCCGCCTGCCCGAGATTGCACCGTACCTGCGCCTGAGCGGTTTGGAAGCCGTGAGCCTTACACCCGAAACAAATTTTGTAAACATAGGCGAGCGTACCAACATTACAGGTTCGCCAAAGTTCTCGAAGCTTATCCTTGCCGAAGATTACGAAGCCGCCCTCTCTGTTGCATTGCAGCAGGTGGAAGGCGGTGCACAGGTAATCGACATTAACATGGATGAGGGGATGATCGACTCGGAAGCCGTGATGGTGAAATTCCTGAATCTGGTTGCCAGCGAGCCTGACATTGCCAAGCTGCCCATAATGGTCGATTCCAGTAAATGGTCTGTCCTTGAAGCCGGTTTAAAGTGCCTGCAGGGAAAGGGGATTGTAAACTCTATCTCCCTAAAGGAGGGCGAAGAAAAGTTTAAGGAATACGCCCGTAAAATAATGAGCTACGGCGCAGCTGCCGTAGTAATGGCTTTTGATGAAACCGGGCAGGCCGATTCATTGGAGCGCCGTAAAGAGATTTGCAGCCGCAGTTATCGCATACTGGTTGACGAGGTAGGCTTTCCGCCGCAGGATATCATATTTGATCCAAACATCCTTACCGTTGCCACAGGTTTGGAAGAACATAACAACTATGCGGTCGACTTTATTGAGGCCACCCGCTGGATAAAACAGAACCTGCCGCTTGCCAAAGTTAGCGGTGGTGTAAGTAATATTTCTTTCTCGTTTCGCGGTAACAACGTGGTGCGCGAAGCCATGCACTCGGCATTTCTATACCATGCCATAAAGGCCGGGTTAGATATGGGTATTGTGAACGCCGGTATGCTGGAAGTGTATGAAGAAATACCCAAAGATTTACTTGAGCTTGTAGAAGATGTATTGCTGAACCGCCGCGAGGATGCCACCGAGCGCCTGGTGGAATTTGCCGATACCATAAAAAGTAAGGGCAAAGAAATTGTGCGCGATGAGGAGTGGCGAAAAGGTACAGTTGAGGAACGGCTGTCGCACGCATTGGTAAAAGGTATTATTGAATACCTCGACGACGATGTGGAAGAGGCCCGTCAAAAATTTGCCAAGCCATTAGAGGTTATTGAAGGCCCGCTGATGGACGGCATGAACGTGGTGGGCGACCTGTTCGGCTCGGGTAAGATGTTTTTACCGCAGGTGGTAAAGTCGGCCCGTGTAATGAAAAAGGCAGTAGCTTACTTGCTGCCATTTATTGAGCAGGAAAAGCAGCGCCTTATTGATGCCGGGGAGGGTGCCGGCCAACGCGCCAATGCCGGTAAGATACTAATGGCCACCGTAAAGGGCGACGTGCATGATATCGGCAAAAATATTGTTGGTGTGGTATTGGCCTGTAACAACTTCGAGGTTATTGATCTTGGAGTAATGATGCCTGCACAACGCATAATTGAGGAAGCTAAAAAGCACGATGTAGATATTATTGGCCTTAGCGGTCTAATAACACCTTCATTAGATGAAATGGTGCATTTTGCCAAAGAGATGGAGCGCCAAGAGTTTACTATCCCGCTGATATTAGGCGGAGCAACCACTTCGCGTATCCATGCAGCAGTAAAAGTGGCGCCCAACTATTCGGGTCCAACGGTGCATGTTTTAGATGCATCGCGTAGTGTTACCGTTTGCAGCAATTTGCTAAATAAGGATAACCGCGATGCTTATATACAGGGCATAAAAGATGAGTACGCTAAGGCCCGCGAGGCGCATTTAAATAAGCGGAGCGATAAGCGCTTTGTAACCATAGAGGAAGCACGCGCACAAAAAGCGCAGATAAGGCTTGATAGCGGCTTGGTGGCACCTAAGCCAACCTTTTTAGGTACTAAAGTTTTTGAAGCATACCCGCTTGAGGAACTGGTGCCGTATATCGACTGGACACCATTCTTTCATACATGGGAATTGCGCGGCAGCTATCCAAAAATATTTGATGATAAATTTGTGGGTGATGAAGCTAAAAAGCTTTATGATGATGCACAGGCATTGTTGAAAAGAATAGTAGACAATAAATTGCTGCGAGCCAATGGCGTTATAGGCTTTTGGCCGGCAAACAGTGTTGGCGATGATATTGAATTGTATACTGATGATACCCGCCAGCATTTACTTACGCGCATACATACCCTTAGGCAGCAGGCTGAAAAGGTGAAAGGCGAGCCATATTATGCACTGTCGGACTTCATTGCACCTAAAGAAAGCGGTGTAGCCGACTATTGGGGCGGTTTTGCTGTTACCACCGGTATTGGTTGTGATGAACTAGTAGCCGAATTTGAGGCCGACCATGACGACTATAACAGTATTATGGCCAAAGCCATTGCCGACCGCTTTGCAGAAGCCTTCGCCGAGCGCATGCACGAATTGGTGCGTAAAGATTACTGGGGTTATTCAAAAGATGAGCACCTGAGCAACGAGGAATTAATTAAAGAAGGCTACCAGGGTATCCGCCCGGCACCGGGTTATCCCGCCTGCCCGGATCATACTGAGAAAACAACACTGTTTGAAATATTAAAGGCAGAGGATAATGCCCACATGCATTTAACGGAAAGCCTGGCCATGATGCCGGCTGCATCCGTAAGTGGCTTTTACTTTGCCCACCCGGATGCGCGCTATTTCGGGCTCAATAAAATAAGTAAAGATCAGGTTGAAGATTACGCCAAACGCAAAAACATGTCAATAGACACCGTTGAGCGCTGGCTGGGGCCAAATTTGAATTATTAAAGGAGTATCAAGTAGTTAGTATCAAGTATCAAGACTAAAAGATGCACAATTTCAAAGAACTGAAAATTTGGAAAGCTGGGATTGAAGTAAGTAAGTTTACGTTTAACATTACCCGAAATTTTCCTCCTGATGAACGGTATGGCTTAATCTCTCAGATGACAAGAGCGGCTGTATCGATACCATCAAATATTGCTGAGGGCTGTGGGAGGAAATCTAACAAGGAGCTACATCAGTTTTTGAATATATCTTTAGGTTCGGCTTTCGAACTTGAAACTCACTTTATAATTGCAAACGAATTTGCTTACATCACGGAAAATCAACTGAAGGAAGCAACCCTAATGCTTGCTGAAATACAAAAAATGATATACGGACTGCAAAAAAGCTTAAATATATAGTCAAGTCTTAATACTTGATACTAACTACTTGATACTATACATGAAAATTACCGAACACATAGCAAACGCCAGCGGCAAAACCTTATTCTCGTTTGAGCTGATACCTCCATTGAAGGGGCATAGCATACAGGGCATTTATGATGCTATTGATCCCCTTATGGAATTTAAGCCGCCGTTTATTGATGTTACTTCACTGCGCGAAGATTATATCTACAAACAGCACGACTCGGGCCTGCTTGAAAAACTTGCTTACCGTAAACGCCCGGGCACTATAGCCATTTGCGCGGCTATTATGAACAAGTACAAGGTAGATACTGTTCCGCACCTGCTATGCGGCGGCTTTACTAAAGACGAAACAGAGAACGGGCTTATCGATCTGCAGTTCTTGGGTATCGAAAATGTTTTGGTTCTCCGGGGCGATGCGCTTAAGGGCGATTCATCATTTGTGCCTACACCAAACGGGCATTGCTATGCAACAGATCTGTTGCAGCAGGTGGTTAACATGAATAACGGCATCTATCTGCACGAGAATCATGAAGGTGTAATGAAAACAGACTTTTGCATTGGTGTTGCCGGATACCCCGAGAAACATTTCGAGGCGCCAAACCTAAAAACAGATTTTAAATACCTTAAACAGAAAATAGATATGGGTGCCAGGTTTATTGTTACCCAAATGTTTTTTGATAATAAAAAGTATATCGATTTCGTGAATAATTGCAGGGCTGTAGGCATAAACGTTCCTATCATTCCAGGGTTAAAACCTATTACCAATTCAAAGCAGTTGGTATCGTTATCAAAAACGTTTAGTATAGATATTCCTGAAGATTTAAGTGATGCTATACATGAAGCAAAGTCTGAAAAGGATGTTAAGGAAATAGGTATTGAGTGGATGATAAACCAGTGCAAGGAATTAGTTGAATTTGGTGCGCCGGTATTGCATTTTTATACCATGGGTAACCCCGGCCCTACAAAACGTATAGCCGAAGCTATATTTTAATAGCTTGCTACCATATGTGCCTTAAGCATTATTGGCCGATTTGAAGTTGAGCTAATAGATTCCATCGTTTACGACTAAGAAAAAAATAAAAACAACAAAGCCGGTTTAGCATGCTAAACCGGCTTTTATATATGCTAGAAAAAGCGCTTAAATTTTTCTTTCGCCTTTTAGTTTGCTTGCTGCAACCAAAGCTTTATAGGCATTTACCACACCGCCTGTTTTAGATAGGTTAGTGAAGTCAACCTTCTCGGTTTTGCTGCCTGGTTTTAAAACCATGGTACCGTTAAGTGGCGTAGCTGACGCCAGGATAACCTGTTTTAATTGTTTGGCACTTAGGTTTGGATAATACTCTAATACAAGTGCCGCAATGCCTGCGGTTATCGGCGATGCAAAACTGGTACCGTCGGCAGTATTGTATTCGGCGTCCATGTCAATTGACGTTACTTTTACGCCGGGTGCAAATACATCAACTGTACGTTTGCCATAGTTGCTAAAGCTGCCTGCAAGCTCTTCGTTTTGCTTGTTTGATGATGCGCCTACACTTATCACATTATCCAGGTCGGTAACAGAGCCATCCTCAAAAGTGTCATTAGGATATTGCGGTTTTACATCAACATCTTGGTTATCATTACCAGATGCCTGTACCAGCAATACATCTTTTGATGCGGCATATTTAAAAGCTTCATCAACCCAGGCTTTATGTGGCGACAATTTTTTACCAAAGCTCATGTTAACGATCTTGGCACCATTATCAACGGCATAACGGATGGCGTTTGCTATGTCTTTATCATATTCATCTCCGTTTGGCACGGCTTTAATACCCATCAAACGCACGTTGTCGGCAATGCCGTCTATGCCATACTTGTTACCTCGTACTGCACCAATCAGGCCGGCAACACCCGTACCGTGCGATGCATCGGCAAATTTTAGGATATTGTTACCATAAGGTTTGCCATCATTTACATTCGGGTCGTCGCCAACTATATTTTTACGTGCATCCAGGTCAGGGTTTACATCGTTGTTCAGTTTGGCGTAGTATTCGGTCAGGTCTTTTAATACCTTAGCATTGTCAGATCCTTCTTCCTGCTGAAATACCGATTCCCATACGTATTTGCTACGGTTTACCGTATCGTTGGTTGTCTTTATCTTAGCAAGGTCCGCCGCCACAAATGATTGATCTGCCTTCAGGTTTAAAGCACGCTTTAAATAACCGCTTGTAGCCATCAGGGTATTAACTACCGGCTCCAGCTGTGTAATTTCTTCTTTAGATTTGTTGTAGGTTTTCTCGTAAGTATCTTTAACCTTAAGCCAGTAGGCATACTCCTTTTCGCTGCCCGCAGGTGCCGCGGTAGCTGAAGCATACTTAGGTTTTAAACGGTTATACTCACGTACTTCTTCTGTGGTTTCGGTAAAATCGCATTTGCCGCCCGGGCCGCCCAAAAAGTCCCAGCCGTGTACATCATCAATATATCCGTTTTTATCGTCGTCAATACCATTACCCGGAATCTCCTTGGTGTTTACCCACAGAATTGATTTCAGGTCATTTTGCGCTGTATCAATACCGCTATCAATCGTAGCTACGACAACAGTTTTGCTTTTTTTACCTTTTACCAACTGGTAGGCCTGGTTTAGGCTTACACCAAATTGTCTATCGGTTTTAAGGTCCATTGTATGCCAATTTTTTGGCAGTTCCGCAGGTTTCGGTGTGGTTTGCGCGTTGGCGCTATAGTTCATGAGCACGGCACTTGTCAGTAATGCGCCGGTTAAGTAAGTGCGAAAATTATACATGTTTTATTATTAGGTGTTCGCTGTAAATGTATTTCAATGTTTGCTTATTTGTAAGCTAAATGCAAACGTTTTTCGGCGGGGCATATTATTAATTTCATAAATATATCAATAATAGTATAGCCGAGATACCAACCGCTCATTATAAAAAATGTTTCGGTTTGCGGCATGGTGGCCATTTGTACTAAAAGCAGTGGTAACGTCGTTTATCTGTAAATGCTTTAATTATAACTCGGCATTAAATAATAATGGTTATCTTTGTGATTGAGAAAAATCTTTGAGGCAAACAAACTACTTGCCGGCCGCCGTTAAAATGCTTTTCATTTATTATCAGGCACTTGTATTAACATCTGTTAATAATGTGTTCATGTTGAAAACTTAATTGCTTTGCCGCAGCTTATTATTGTAATTTGATCTTAGCAAGTCTTTAAAATGCGACCATTTTAAAGCAACAAAGTGTTCTCTTAAATAAACTTGAATGGAAGAAGAATTTGAATTTGGCTTTACCGAAGACCCAAAATTTTCGGTAGAACGGTACGAAGAGATGATTCGAAATCATGATCAGTACTTTTTTGACGCACAGGCGTTTGAGAACATTATAGACTACTACATCGAAAAGAATGATCCTGCCAAAGCCCTGCAGGTATCAGAGTATGCCCGTAATCAACACCCTTTTGCTGCCGTTTTTTTAATAAAGCAGGCGCAGTTACTGGTAGTGAGCAATCGCACTTCAGAGGCATTTGCTGCGCTCGATAAGGCCGCAATGCTTGAGGCGAGTGATGCCGATATATACATCATTCGCGGTAATTTGTACGAGAGTATGGAACGCAATACCGAGGCACTGGAAAATTACGAGAAGGCGCTTGACCTTGCCGAGGAAACCGACGAGATATTGCTGCATATTGCCTACGTATACCAAAACATGGGCGATTACGAAACGGCCATTACGTACCTTAAGCTATGCCTTAAACAAAACATGGAAAACCAGGATGCCCTTTATGAGTTGGCGTTTTGTTATGATGTTTTGGATAACCAGCAGGAGAGTGTACAATTTTATCAGGCTTATATCGATAACGAGCCTTATAGTTATGCGGCCTGGTATAACCTGGGTAACGCCTATACAAAGCTCAGCTTGTTTGAGAAAGCTATTGACGCTTACGACTATGCCATCCTGATTAAAGACAGCTTTGCATCTGCTTATTTTAATAAGGGTAATGCATTGGTTAACCTTGAAAAATATGCCGAGGCCATTGAGGTTTATCGCCAAACGTTTGAGTACGAGCAACCGAATGCAGATACTTATTGTGCAATAGGTGAGTGTTACGAGAAGCTGGAGCAGATGGATGAAGCCCGCTCGTTCTACAAAAAATCGGTTAAGATGGATCCGAAACTGGCAGATGCCTGGTTTGGTATTGGTGTTACGCTCGATTTTGAGGAACGTTATTTTGAGGCCCTGCATTTTTATAAAAAGGCTTTGGATCTTGATATTGCCAATGCAGATTATTGGTTTGCCATTGCCGATGCCGAGTACAAGCTTGGCCACCTGGAAGACGCCGAGCGTGCTTATGAGAAAGTAGTTGAACTAAATCCGCTTGATGTTGATGCATGGCTGGACTACTCATCAATATTGTATGAGCAGCAACGTTTGACGGATAGTATAGAAGTAATTGCGCAGGCCATTAAAAACAACCCGGAAGCTGCCGAGCTATATTACCGCATGGTAGCCTACCTGTTTGCTAAAGGGGAATTTAACGAGGCGCTTAATTACCTGGAGACTGCCTTAGCGGCCGACCCCGAGAAGCATTATATTTTGTTTGATTACCTGCCGCAGCTGCAAAAAAATAAAGTAATTATTGACATCATTAACCGCTACACCAAATAAAGTAGCTTTTTGATAACACAGCATAAACTTTAAAAGCCGGATAGTAATTTCCGGCTTTTTACGTTAAATTAGCTTTGATCTGGTTAAGTAAGCCTGATAACGCCCACTATTGCGTGCTTATTTTAACGATATGATGATCTAAATTTCATCCATGCATCCGCATATTTGCAGATTAAAGCTCTTTATTCAATTCTACCATTTTACTGAACATGAACTACCATATCAATGATCTTCCCGAACGTGTTTTTAAACCCCGTAACAGTGGCATCACAATGGTTATGGACAAAGGGCTTAGCGTGAGGCAGGCTCAAGATTTGGTTGAAGTTGGCCACCCTTATATTGATATGATTAAGTTAGGGTGGGCAACATCGGCAGTCACACCCACACTTACCGAGAAGCTTAAGGTTTATAAAGATGGCGGTATAAAGGTTTATTTTGGCGGCACGCTGTTCGAAGCCATGATAGTGCGTAACCAGTTTGATGATTATTGCCGCATACTGGATCAATACCAGTTAGACTATGCCGAAGTATCCGACGGTTCAATAACTATTGAGCACGATGTAAAATGCGACTATATCAGCAGGCTGAGTAAACAAATCACTGTAATATCTGAAGTAGGGTCAAAGGATGTTCAAAAAGTATTTGCGCCCTATAAATGGATAAACCTGATGCAGGCCGAGCTTGATGCCGGCGCCTGGAAGGTTATTGCCGAAGCACGCGAAAGTGGCAACGTAGGTATTTATCGCGACTCGGGTGAAGTGCGCCAGGGTTTGGTTGATGAGATATTAACGCGCATACCCGAAGAAAAAATTATTTGGGAAGCTCCCCAAAAAACGCAGCAGGTTTGGTTTATAAAACTTATAGGCGCCAACGTAAGCTTAGGAAACATTGCCCCGGCAGATATAATTCCGCTGGAAACATTGAGGCTCGGTTTGAGGAGCGATACCTTCGAGCACTTTTTAAAGCAGGATCAAAGTATCTGAAGTGCGTTTTCATTTGGTACCAGTTTCCATTAAAACATCGCTTAAGCTACCTTGTTCATATGTAAACGATGGAAGCCATGAATACACCAAATAGCAAAACACCGGGTCAGCAGCCAACCGGCGACCCTAAAGTAGATGCCGCTGAACAGGAAGTGATAACCAACAGCGAGGAAAGCGACAAAATTGTGAATGAAGGTGGTGCCGTTGCCGATACCGAAGGCATTAACGAAACCCTGAGTGAGGACCAGCCATCTACCGAACTAAGTGCTGATAGCCAAATCACAAATGACGAAAGCGATGTGATAACCAACAGCGACGCATCAAACGATATTACGCCTGAAGTATAATCTACATAAACAATAAAAAATGCCCGCTAATTAAGCGGGCATTTTTATTGTTACTTACTATGCGAAAAAAGCCAGGGCAGTAAGCCGGGTTCGGCAAAGGCATTAACCCAACTATTATGATCTACATTTGGGTAGATCGTGAGTTTTGGGTTGGCACCAGCGGCTTTTAAAGCTTCGGCCATTACAATAGAGTGGTCTACAGGCACAACGCGGTCAACTTGCCCGTGGAATATCCATAGGGGCACTTTGTCGGCATATTTTTTTGCGTTATTGGTGTTATCGCCGCCGCAAATGGTAAAGGCCGCCGCAAATAGCTTGGGCTTGCGGCGCAACATCTCAAACGTGCCCATACCACCCATAGATAAGCCACCTATGTAAACCTGCTTTTTGTTTACAAAGGGTTTCTGCAAAACATTGTCGACAAGTCCAAGCAACGCAGCCATCGCCGGGGTAGGGTCGCCTTTCTCCTGGAACATAAATACACGTTTGCCCATAGCATTGGTGTCAATTTTTACATTGCTCCAGTAACTGTTCTTAGGGCACTGGGGAAATATCACTATCGCCGGGAATTTGGTGCGAACAGTATCATTCAAGAAAAGTTCGGGCCCATAGGCCAGCTGTGCATTATTATCGTTACCACGTTCGCCTGCGCCATGCAGCACAAATATTACCGGGTACTGCTTAGATGTTTGAAAGTTTTTTGGAAACAGAATGCGGTAGGGCAGTGTGTCTTTTTTATTAATGAAATTGCCTCTGTCAAAGGCTGCATTTTTTTGCTGGTCCTGAGCCAAAACATTTGCAGGACTTGCAAAATAAAGTATACCGAGCATAGCAAGGGTAAAGAGGCGTTGTAGTTTAGTCATAAGTGTAGGTAAATAGTAGATTATTTAATTGATGTAGTATCTGTAACGCAAAAAGTAGTGTTTTAGCTTAAAAGCTTTAAAGTTGTGTAGCTGCGTTATCAAAAGCTAATATATAAAATTGTAAAAACGCAACAAAGGTAGCCCTGTGGTTGAGCTACCTTTGAGAAATATTGTTTACCTTTTAAATTATTCTGTTACTGGTTGCAGGCCTGCTTTCTTGGCCGTGTTAACTGGTTGAGGAACCTTTACATAATAACCCGTGCCGTCGTAAACACGTTTGCGCGGATGCTCTTTACAAGCATCGCTGCAACAGCCATCCATGGCCTCGCCACACTCGTTGCACTGGGTAAAGTGCTCATTGCATTCGGGGTTGGCGCAGTTTATCATTTTTGGCGTGGTTTTACCACAGTTACGGCAGGTAGATATCACCACCGGGTTTACACTGTTTACCTCAACAGACAAGCGGTTGTCAAACACGTAGCATTTTCCTTCAAAATCTTCGCCGCCGGCTTCCTTACCATATTTGATAATGCCACCGTGTAGCTGGTATACATCGCTAAAGCCTTCGTGCAGTAACAGGGCCGATGCCTTCTCGCATTTTATACCGCCGGTGCAGTAGGTAAGTATTTTCTTGTCCTTGTATTTAGCCAGCTCATTGATCATGGCCGGGAAATCGCGGAAGTTTTCAATATCGAGCGTTACGGCATTTTTAAATTTGCCTAACGAGTGCTCGTAATTCGAGCGTACATCTAAAACTACCACATCATCGCGGTCTTTCATGGCCAAAAACTCCTGCGGTTCCAGGTGCTTGCCGGTTTTTTGTTGCGGGTTAATGATGTTTGGATTGCGTAAGCCCGAGTGCACAATTTCCGATTTATAGCGCACATGCATTTTTACAAATGATGGCTCATCAACCTCGTCAATTTTAAACTCAAGGGTAGCAAAACGCTCATCGGCCTTAATGGCATTCATATAAGCCTGGCATGACTCCGGCGATCCGGACACGGTGCCGTTTAAACCTTCATCAGCCACAATGATGCGACCGGTAAGGTTAAGGCTTTTGCAAAATTTTAAATGATCGGCCGCAAATTGCTCGCCATCAGCTATAGTTGTATAGCAATAGTAAAGGAGTGTATTATACTTTGTCATAACGTCATTGATACTGCTGCAAACAGTGTTAAATGCGGTGGCAAAGATAAGCTTTTGAGCTAAAAGGTAAAAAACTAAAGCGTAAAGGCGATGAGAGCGTAGCCATAATACAATTAATGGCTATGCAATTGCATGTTAATGCTTAATTTTACAAGCTTAAAATCTATTTATATGTATAACACATTGCAGCCGGTTTTACAACAGGAACTTACCGAAATTGAAAACGCCGGCCTATATAAAAGAGAACGTATCATTACATCGCCACAAGGTGCTGATATTACCGTACAAGGTGGCAAAGAAGTAATAAACTTTTGCGCTAATAATTACCTTGGTCTATCGGGCAACCAAAAGGTTATCGATGCAGCAAAAGCTGCAATGGATACGCATGGTTATGGCTTGTCGTCGGTACGTTTTATCTGCGGCACGCAGGATATACATAAAGAACTTGAGCAAAAGATCGCTGAGTTTTTAGGCACCGAAGACACTATACTTTACGCCGCTGCTTTCGATGCAAACGGTGGTGTGTTTGAGCCCTTATTTAACGATCAGGATGCGATAATATCGGATGAACTGAATCATGCCTCGATAATTGATGGTGTACGCCTTTGCAAGGCACAGCGCCACCGTTATAAGCATGATGATATGGCCGACCTGGAAGAAAAGCTGAAAGCAACACAGGAGCTTCGCCACCGTATTATTGTTACTGATGGTGCATTCTCTATGGACGGCACCATTGCACAACTTGATAAGATATGCGCCCTGGCCGAGCAATACAATGCGTTGGTTATGATAGATGAAAGCCATTGCAGCGGTTTTATGGGTAAAACGGGTCGCGGCACGCATGAGCACCACAATGTAATGGGTAAAATAGATATTATCACCGGTACATTGGGTAAAGCTTTAGGTGGTGCATCAGGCGGTTTTACATCGGGCCGTAAAGAGATCATCGATATGTTACGCCAGCGCTCCAGGCCATACTTGTTTAGTAACACGCTTGCTCCTGCAATTACAGGTGCCTCTATAGCTGTACTGGATATGTTGAGTGAAACTACCGATCTTCGGGATAAACTGGAAAGCAATACCAAGTATTTCCGTGAGCATATGACGGCTGCCGGTTTTGACATAAAACCAGGAGTACACCCCATAGTGCCGGTTATGCTTTATGAAGCAAAACTTGCTCAGGAGTTTGCGGCCAAGATGCTTGACGAGGGTATTTACGTAATAGGCTTTTATTACCCGGTTGTGCCACAGGGCAAGGCCCGCATCCGTGTGCAAATTTCGGCCGCGCATGAGGTTGAGCACCTTGATAAGGCTATTGCTGCCTTTACCAAGGTAGGTAAGGAACTGGCTGTGATTAAATAATCGCGTATATTTGTAAATTAGTAATAAGGATAAGTTAAATAATGCAGGAGCAGATAGATAAATATACCAGCGAGATAAAAGCTTTTACTGCCGCGAAGGCTGATGAACTTGAAGCATTCCGTATCAAATTTTTGGGTACTAAGGGCATTATCAAAGACCTGTTTGAGCAGTTTAAAACCGTTGGTGCCGAAGAAAAACGCACCTTTGGAAAAGTATTAAACCAGTTTAAGCAACTGGCCGAAGAGCGGTACAACGATATTAAAGAAAGCCTTGGCGCCGGTACACAAGCTGCTAAGGCCGATACCGACCTCACTTTGCCTGGCGATGGCTTTGAAATAGGCTCGCGCCATCCGTTGTCATTGGTACGCAATGAGATCATTGACATATTTAAGCGCTTGGGCTTTGTGGTAGCAGAGGGCCCGGAGATTGAAGACGACTGGCACAACTTTTCAGCGCTAAACTTTCCTGAAGAACACCCGGCGCGCGATATGCAGGATACCTTCTTTATCCGCAAAGGTGATGGTAATGATGATATTGCACTGCGTACTCATACATCATCCGTACAGGTGCGCATGATGGAGAATGGCAAGCCGCCTTTCCGTGCTATTATGCCGGGTCGCGTTTACCGTAACGAAGCGATATCTGCACGCGCACATTGCTTTTTCCACCAGGTAGAAGGTTTGTATGTTGACGAGAACGTATCATTCTCGGATCTTAAACAAACGCTTTACCACTTTGTGAAGGAGCTTTACGGCGAAGATTTTAAAGTTCGTTTCCGCCCGTCATACTTCCCGTTTACTGAGCCATCGGCAGAGATGGATATATCATGTACTATTTGCAAAGGTGCCGGTTGTAATATGTGTAAATACACAGGTTGGGTAGAAATTTTGGGTTGCGGTATGGTTGATCCTAACGTGCTTGAAAATTGCGGCATCGACAGTAAAAAGTATACCGGCTTTGCTTTTGGTATGGGTATAGAACGTATTACCAACCTTAAATATGTTATTCGTGATCTGCGCTTGTTCTCAGAAAACGATGTACGCTTCCTTAAACAATTTCAAACCGACATTATATAATGGTAAAAAGATTACCGGTACTGGTTATAGCAATGTTCACGCTGCTCTCTTGCGGGAAGGTAACAGATGCTGTACCCAGTATCCCGGTAAATATTACTATAGCCAAAACTGACCCACGCATATTGGCACTTAACAGCCAGGGCGGCGCCGTATTTGTAAATGGCGGTGTTGCGGGCGTTATAATTTATAAACGGGCAGATGGCATTTACGTGGCTTACGACAGATGCAGCAGCTATATGCCCGAAAAGGTTTGTGCCGTAGTGCTTGATGATAACGCCTTCACGGTTACAGACCCTTGCAGCGGCTCTAAGTTTTCCCTTTCAGACGGTGGTCCTGTAAAAGCGCCCGCAACGCGTTCTTTACGCAGTTACGGAGTAAGTGAAACACAGTTTGAGATAAATGTGTATAATTGATTAATGGAGGCCGATAAAATAAGAGAAAGTATAAAGCTTGCTTCGCAGGAATTGTTCCGCAAGTTCGGTTACCATAAAACAAGTGTTAATGAAATTGCCAGGCGCGCCAAAATAGCAAAGGCAACCATATACAAGTACTTTGATAGTAAGGAAGCTATCCTGCACATCCTTTTGATGGAGTATATACAGGTAAGTGTAAACGAGCTGATAGCCAACCAGGCACCTGATACCGACGAGGAGACTTACCTGAGTAACCTGATCATGAAAACCTGCCGCCTGTCATACACCGTGTGCAACGAATTTATTGGTTGGGATTTTATCAGGGAAAGCACCAACTCGCAGGAGTTTTTAAAGAACCTCTCGAACGAGTTAGAAGAGTTATTGATGCAGGCTTTTACTCAAATTGGTGCAGCCCGTAAAACCGAGACCTATCACCAGCGCATGCGCTTCCTGATCAAGTGCAGCAAGAATATTGTTTTTAGCTTTGCATTTACATCGGTAAGTGACAGCGATGTACGTAAAAACTTTGTATCCTTCCAGAAAGAGATTCTGCCATACCTGGTAAAGGCGGCAATAACAATTTAAGCTAATCTTTTTGTGTCAATAGCTTTTACCCACTCTTTGCGTTCGCAGCGGGGGCATTGGTGTGTAGTTGCAGTTATATGTTGTATGCAGGCACAATAGGTACATGCATAATTACCTTCACCTTTTATTTCCTCTGATTTTTGATTATAAACTTTTGGCAGGGTAGGGAGGCCGGGCTTTGTATCCTCGTCCGAATAGTAAAATAAACTTACGTTGCCAGTAGTTTCTAATATAGCAACGCGCACCTGGCCTACGTGCTCAATGTTTTGCTGGCGTAGTTCGGCTAAAAACTCATCTTTGGCAAAGGTAAGGTCCGAGTCATTGGCCAACACAAAAACGCCATCTTCAATAATATACATGGGGTCGCCCTCCAGTATACTTTCAAACTTCTCATTCTTGGCTGCGAGCCAGGTAACCAGCCGGTAAAACAAAAGGATAGTCACCATTACTATTACTGATGGCACAATACCCAGTTCCCGTGTAAACATGGGGTCGCCCGCGGCCGATCCAAAGCCGATAATAATGGCTACTTCAAATATCGAAAGCTGCCGCACACCTTTTTTTCCGGTCATGCGCAGTATTATCAGTACAATAAGAAACATGATAAATGTACGCACCACTATTTCAATAGCAAAAGCCATCGTAAGGTCGCTCAGAAAAACGTCGTTCCAATCAAACTTCATGTTCCTATAATTAAAACGCAGTGTAAATGTTTGATTTTGTGCGCAGTTAAATAAAGACGAAAAATATTTGGAACTCGCGCAACTATTTGTTTACTTTGTTATTCAAAGTACTTTTATAATTATAAGATATTTTGACGAGCGGCAGGCATTGCCGTCTTTTTCTGGTTTTATACTCTGTAATTCAAAGTACTTTTAAATACATAAAAAATGATTGAACAAATGAACGACAACAATTGGTACCAAAAATCCATCCTGCTAAAGTTGGGTGTTATTACTTTGCTTATTCTGCTATTATTAATTCCGTCCTCATGGATACTCGATCTGATTGCCGAGCGGCAGGACTTTCAGGCGCAGAACATTAACAATGTTTCCAACAACTGGTCGGGCAGTCAGTCTATTCAGGGGCCGGTGTTGGTACTGCCCTACACGACAAATGCGGCGCCGCTTGTAGCCAACCAGCCTGCGCAGACAGGTTATGTGTATATATTGCCAGATGCCATTAGCATAAAGGCTGGTTTGGATACCGAGCTTTATAAAAAAGGATTGTATGATGTAACCGTTTATAATTCCAAGGTAGCATTACAGGGCACTTTTGGCCAACCTGATCTTAACAAATTGGGTATTACCGCCGCACAAGTGCAGTATGACAAGGCCAGGCTGATATTCGGCATATCCGATTTAAAGGGTCTTAAAAATAACCCATCGGTAGCTGTTGCCGGGCAAAGCCAGATAGCGGAGTTGCTAAGCGATGGCGACACTTTATTCAATAACGCGTTACAGGTAACATTTACTTTGCCGCAGGGCGGGCCGATTACCTTCAATTACAACCTCGACCTTAAAGGCTCTAACGATTTTAACTTCTTGCACACTGCAAAAACTACAGATGTTGAGATGAGTGGTAACTGGCCCAGCCCGGTATTTAACGGCCGCAACCTGCCCGATAGCCGGGAAGTTACAAAGCAGGGCTTTAAAGCCAAATGGCACCTGCTTAGTTATAACAGGCCGTTCCCGCAACAATGGGTAAATGATGTGTACAAGCTTAAAAATGCC
This sequence comes from Mucilaginibacter pallidiroseus, assembly GCF_007846085.1. Taxonomy (GTDB): domain Bacteria; phylum Bacteroidota; class Bacteroidia; order Sphingobacteriales; family Sphingobacteriaceae; genus Mucilaginibacter; species Mucilaginibacter pallidiroseus. The sequence goes on along the minus strand of NZ_VOEJ01000012.1, from coordinate 16,665 downwards.
AAAGCGGTTACCCAGGCCACATCGGGCGTTAAGCTACAGGTAGCGGTGGATGAGTATCACAAAATAACACGTACCACCAAGTATGCCACGCTGATTATCCTCCTCACATTTGTGTCGCTATTTTTAACGGAGCTTATTCGCAAGCAAAGCATTCACAACTTCAACTACATCCTTATCGGTGCAGCCATGATTGTGTATTACACGCTGCTGCTTTCATTTGCCGAAAAAATTGGTTTTGGTTTGGCTTACCTCATCGCTTCGGTAAGCACCATTGCCCTGATATCGGTTTTTACGGGTTCATTACTCGGCAGTGCGAAACCAGCAGCAATGTTCGCTGCTATACTTACCACTTTTTATGGCTTTATATACATTATGATACAACTGGAAGATTACGCACTGCTTGTGGGTAGCATAGCGCTGTTTGTAATAGTCGCCATTATCATGTATTTCTCCCGCAAAATTAACTGGGATACTCACCAATAAAGTCATATCGCAGGCAGTATTTAGCTGCCTGCATTACATCACCAAAAAAAATTAACCATGCACACAAGTAATTATTGGGTGGCGCATTTTAAAGAAAATGCCCGCCATAAACGCATCAACTGGAATTTAACCCCAACCATAACTGCCGATGAGGTGGATGTAATACTGCCATCGCTACAGGCCTGGCAATTGGGCGAAACATCCGAAGGGAGGCAATTAATAGCGGTATCAACCAAGTATGCCAACACCACAGGCGACCCGGAGTATTTGGAGGCTGTCAAGCTTTTTATAAAGGAAGAGCAAAAACATGGCAACAATCTGGGCCGGTATATCGACAAAATTGGCAAGCCACGCCTTAAGCGCAACTGGGGCGACAGCCTTTTTAGACACGTAAGGCACTTTAATGCCAGCATGGAGATGTGGACACTCACCGTGATAACTGTTGAAAGTGCTGCACAAATATTTTACCAATCGCTAAAAGATGCTACCGGCTGCCGGCTCCTGAAGCAGGTTTGTACCGATATTTTGATTGACGAAGCTTACCATATTACTTTCCAAACCGAGCGGCTGGCAACTATCTATAATAGTACCAATTCATTTGGTCGCGCTGCCCGGGCATTTGCTTACCGGTACTTTTTTTATGCTACAGCCTGCGTAGTCTGGTTTGCGCATAAAAACTTATTTAAGGCCGGCGGAAACACCTTTGAGAGCTATGTTAAAAAGATGAGGTATAGGCAGCACAAAACAATTGCGACCATCACAAACGCAGGGGTTAAGCAAGTAAAAGCAAACTATGCCAACTCTATATGAAAACCAACGCATTAACTTACAGCCTCAAAGTCTGGCTAACCAGCGTGGCTATTGCGCCAATAGCTTATTTAGTTGCTGAATTCGGTTTCAAGGAACATTTTTATTCCGGTGCTGCAGCGTGCTTAAACCAAATGTTATATACTTATCCAGTGCTAATTCTTGTAGGTGGTATATTTTCTTTGCTTACCTGGTTGCTGTTCTTCTTAACAGTTGCTGTTATACTTACGTTCTACCTGCCGGATAAACAAATAAAATATGTGATTGCAATATTTGGGGTAATTTTTACAGTAGCAACTTTTTGGTTATTATTTTCCGAAGGCTTACAACCTAATAGTGAATTTTTTCCCTATATGATAGCAAATTGCGTTTGCATTGCGGGCGGGGCGCTTTTCTACGATCTCAAAAAAGATGTTGTTCAAGATACAGGAAGATGACAATGTAATCAAAATACCGTTTTGGTTTTTGGTATAGATAATGCTATGTTTGCATAGTAATCTAATAAGGAGGATATTGTTATGAGCCGGGAACTGATTGATTTTTCGAACCAGATTGATGACAAGTATGAGCTGCCTGATTTTGATATCGAGGTGTTTTTTGCCGGCTTACTGAATTTTTTCTATTAATTATTAGCCTGTTTTAAACGTTTATTGTAATCGTTGGCTTTAGCCGATAGATGGAAAATGTTAGCTAAACTCATCATTCCGAAAATCCATAAATACCTTTAACTTTGCAGCCTCATGAGTAAATCTGCAAAAAAGCCAAAGTTCTTTGAGAACGTAGCGGTAATTGATATAGCCGAAGAAGGCAAAGGGGTTGGTAAGGCCGAAGATTTTGTATTGTTTATTGAAAAAGCCGTACCCGGCGATATTGCAGATGTTGAGGTTTACCGCAGCAAAAAAAGCTTTGGTGAAGCCAAGATAAGACGCCTTGTAAAACCATCAGAGCATCGTGTTGAAGCTTTTTGTGAGCACTTTGGCGTTTGCGGCGGCTGCAAGTGGCAGCACATGACTTATGATGCACAGTTACAGTTTAAGCAGAAGGCTGTTCGCGATGCATTTACCCGCATAGCCAAGCTTGATGTTGACCACATGGACACCATTGTACCATCACCGGCCGACAGGTATTACCGTAACAAACTTGAGTTTACCTTTTCGAACAAGCGCTGGTTATACGATGGCGAAAACCGTGAGGACGAAGCACTCGATATGGATGCCCTTGGTTTCCACATCCCCGGCAGGTTTGATAAGATCTTAAATATTAACCATTGCTATTTGCAAGCCGCGCCATCTAATGATCTGCGTAACAGCATTAATGCTTTTGCAAAGCAAAACGGTATAAGCTATTACGATGTAAGGCAGCACGAAGGCGCTTTGCGTAACCTCATTATCCGTACCTCATCAACCGGCGAGATTATGGTGATTGTGGTGTTTGCCTACGCTACAGAGGAGCAGGTAAGTAAGCTGATGACTTACGTTGATGCTACTTTCCCACAAGTAACATCATTACTATATATCTTAAATCAGAAGAAGAACGATACTATTTTTGACCAGGACGTACTGAGTTGGCGCGGCCCCTTATACATTCATGAAGAAATGCCCGGCGCTGCAGATGGTAGCGTAGTACGTTTTAGGGTAGGGCCAAAGTCGTTTTATCAAACAAACTCTATACAGGCTTTGCGCCTTTATGAAATAACGCGCGATTTTGCGGGTTTTACCGGTAACGAATTGGTATATGACCTTTATACAGGTGCAGGCACCATTGCTAATTTTATTGCAGGCCACGTTAAACAAGTGGTAGGAGTAGAGTACGTACCATCGGCTATTGAAGATGCCAAGATAAATTCGCAGATCAATAACATTACCAACACCAAGTTTTACGCAGGTGATATGAAAGATGTGCTTGTTGCCGATTTTGTAGCTGAGCATGGCAAGCCCGACGTTGTAATTACCGATCCGCCACGCGCCGGTATGCATGCCGATGTAGTTGCCCGCTTAATGGAAATGGAAGCACCAAAAATTGTGTATGTAAGCTGCAACGCAGCCACCCAGGCCCGTGACTTGCTCATCTTGAAGGAAAAATACGATGTGGTTAAAATCCAGCCGGTAGATATGTTTCCACATACACAGCATGTTGAGAATGTTGCCTTACTGACGTTGCGTTAATAGATACAAAAATTGTTACTTAAAACGCTGGCTAACCTCTTTTAACGTTTCGCTCAAAGGCTTAAACTCAAAGTTGATAGCTTTTTTAATGGCGCTGTTATCAAAATTACGGGTAACCGAACCTGCACGGGCACTTGTTTTGTCAACGGCGGGCGCCTTTCCTGTAACAGTACCCCAAAAAGAGGCAGCGCGCCATGCTATTTCAAGCATCCAGGGTTTGGCCAAATTGCTTGGAGGTGGCACGTTAAGGTAGCCAGCAATCTCTGGGAAAATCTGTTGATAAGCCCTGTTCTCTGCGCTCACAATAAAACGCTTATCACTTATGCCGCTTTCCATTAAAGCAATCATCACCTTGGCTACATCCTGTACATCAACAAAGCCAATAGTGCCAGAGGTATAAAATTTCAGTCCGTTTTTTATGGTCGCAAAAATCTGCCCGCTGCCTGCAGTACCCGCGCTGACACCAAGAATTATGCTTGGGTTAACAATAACGGCATCCATACCCTCTGCAATGCCGCGCCAAACTTCCATTTCGCTTTCCAGCTTTGATATAGCATAGCCATCATTCTCTGCTGAGGGGTCGAGGTGGTGCTTCTCGGTAATCATCTCGCCGGGCTTTGCTTCGCCAACTGCCGCAACAGAACTGGTATGCACCATGCGGATACCTTTTTCGGTGCAAAGATTTACCAGGTTGGCCGTGCCGGTAACATTGGTATGTATCATCACCTTTTTGTCAGCCGCTTTCAGGGATACAAATGCGGCGCAATTGTAAACCTGGGTAATGCCATCCAATGCGTCTTCTAACGCGGCGGCATCCATCAGGTCGGCGGTAACCCAGGTAATTTGGCCGGAGTATGGGTGCAGCAACTTGGGGATAACCGAGTTTGCCCTTTTGGTACAGCGTATTTTATTTCCGCGTAATACAAGCCCTTTTGCCAATTCGGCTCCTAAAAAGCCTGTTGCCCCGGTTACTAAGATCATGCCCCAAATATGCAGATTATTTTACACCTTAAGATGATTTGCTAAACCTGTCATCAGTCATTTAAAATAATCTGCATATTTGCACATCTGCTCAATTTAAAACATGTCATTAGCCGAATTTTTTTCTCCGATTGATTTTGCACGCATTGCCCCAAAAAACGGGTATTACACCAGCCAGCTCGGCGATAAAATTGTACATCACTCGGCCTCATTTCCAGACCTTGAACAGAAAGCGGATATTGCCATTATAGGCGTTCTTGACGACCGTAATGCGGTAAACAACCCTGGTTGCGCTTTGGGCCCCGATTATGTTCGGGAGAAACTATACATGCTTAATGAGGGTGCTTACGAAACTAAAATAGTTGACTTAGGCAATATCATACGCGGCGAAACGGTGGTTGATACTTATTACGCGCTTAAAACCGTGGTAACCGAGCTGATAAAAAAAGACATAGTACCACTTATAATTGGCGGCGGGCAGGACCTTACCTACGCGCAGTATATGGGTTACGAAAGCCTTGAGCAAAAGGTCGATCTTTTGGTTATAGATTCGCATTTCGATTTAGAAGATGATGGTTTTGCTGAAAGCCTGGAAACTACCTCAGCGGCTTATCTGAATAAGATACTTTTGCATGAGCCCAACTACCTGTTTAATTACAGCAATATGGGTTACCAAACTTATTTTGCCAGCCAGGATAGCCTTAGGGTAATGGAGAAGCTTTACTTTGATGTGCACCGCCTTGGCGAGATCACGTCGAACATGTCGGTGTCTGAGCCTATAATTCGCAATGCCAATATGCTGAGTTTTGATATGGGTGCCATCCGCTCATCAGACGCAGCCGGCAACGCCAACGCCAAGCCTAATGGCTTTTACGGCGAAGAAGCCTGCCAGATATGCCGTTACGCGGGTTTCAGCGATAAGCTTACCTCGATAGGCTTTTACGAATTTAACCCGGCTTATGATAGCAACGGTCAAACAGCCATGCTGCTATCCCAAATGATATGGTACTTTATAGACGGGTTTTACAACCGCAAGCGCGACTTTCCGCTCAACCCCAAATCACAATATCTTATTTATAAAACCAGCCTTCGGCATGACGACCACGAGCTGGTATTTGTGAAAAGTAAAAAAAGCGACCGCTGGTGGATGCAGGTGCCTTACCCGAGCGGTGGCTCAAAAAACGAGCGTTTTCACTTAGTGCCCTGCCGGTTGGAAGATTACCAAATGGCCGCATCCGGCGAATTGCCTGACCTTTGGTGGCGCACCTATCAAAAGTTGAACTAACCCGCAATGGATTAGCGTATTGTGCGTTATTTATTTCAATAATATAAATTTAATGAAGAAATTTTTGTTGAGCGCACTGGCGCTTTTACCTATAATGGCCTTCGGCCAGGCTACTAACAACTTTACGTTAAAAGGCAAAGTAGCCAACCTTAATGCGCCTGCCAAAGCCTATCTGGTTTACCGTTTGGGCGCAAACAGCATCACCGATTCTTCGGCTGTTACAAATGGTAACTTTGCTTTTGATGGTGTGGTGATGTTCCCGGTAAATGCCTCTTTGTTTATTGATTATAAAGGGATTGGGTTTGATAAATATATTGCCCAAAACTTTCCGGATGGCAGCCCGTCCAAAACAGCAGATATGCTGAACCTATACCTGGAGAAAGGCGACATCAACGTAACCTCTGCCGATTCTGTTGCAAAAGGTGTTGTAAGCGGGTCTCCTACCAATACTGATAACATCAAGTTAAAGGGACAGCTTAAAGGTGTTATTGAAAAAGCGCAAAAATTAGCTGCTGAAGCCAAGGCGGCAACACCGGCGCAACAAGGCTCGGCCGCTTTCCAAAACGCTATGCAGGCCAAGTATAAACAAATACAGGACGAGCAGCGCAACATCTTAAAAACATTTATTACCAATAACCCTAACAGTTATTTAAGCCTGCTTGCCCTGGCCAGTGTAGGCGGCCCGTCGCCGGATGTAGCCGAAGTTGAGCCTTTGTACAACGGCTTATCTGACGAGGTTAAAGCGACAGAACAGGCTAAGATTTTAAAAAATTCAATAGATAATTTAAAGATTACTGCTATAGGCGCACAGGCTCCCGATTTTATACAGAACGATGTAAACGGGGTACCGGTTAAATTGTCGTCATTCCGTGGTAAATATGTGCTGATTGATTTTTGGGCATCATGGTGTGGCCCATGCCGCCAGGAAAACCCGAATGTGGTGCGGAATTTTAACAAGTATAAAGGCAAAAACTTCACCATATTAGGCGTATCGCTTGATAAGGAAAGCGGCAAGGCTGCATGGCTTGCTGCCATAAAAAACGACGGCCTTACATGGACCCAGGTATCCGACCTTAAATACTGGAACAATATGGTGGCCGGCTTATACGGTGTGCAATCTATCCCGCAAAACTTTTTGATAGATCCGCAGGGAAAGATAGTTGCCAAAAACCTGCGCGGCGATGACCTTGACGCCAAGCTTGAGCAATTGTTGGGTAAAATTTAGATGCTGCTGTAGTATATTAATTTTAAATGCTTTAATTAGTAAATAACTAACATTACTGACAATGAAAAAACTACTATTGGGCGTTTTGGCACTTGCCCCGGCCTTAGCGTTTGCGCAAGATAGCACCTTTACTATCAAGGGCAAATTAGGCGAACTTAATGCACCTGCAAAAGTTTATTTGCAATACCGCAAAAGCGGCAAAACCATCATCGACTCGGCTACCCTTAAAAAAGGCGAATTTGCTTTTAAAGGCATTGCGCCTGCTTTACCAAGCCAGGGTTATTTGCTTGTTAATGCAAAAGGCACAGGCATGAACAAGTCTGAAGATTATAAATCCATTTATATGGAGCCTGGTGCAATTACGGTTAATGGCCCGGGTACTGTAGCCAAAGCAACCGCGACAGGTACGCCTTCAAACAAAGATAACGAAGAATATCGTGCAATGTTAAAGCCTGTAAGTGAGGCTTACACTGCAATGGAAGCGAAGGATAAAAAAGCCACCGAGGCAGAAAAAGCTACCGAGAAATATAAGAAAGACGAATACCTGGCCAACAAAGCTGTTGAAAAGCTGGAGAAGGAGTTAAATGCGAAATTTATAGCCTCGCACCCCGACTCGTACGTGAGCCTTAACATACTGCAATCATTTGCTTACAGTGCAGATTACCCGGAGATAGCGCCACTTTATAATGGCCTTTCTGCCCGTATTAAAGGCACAGATGGCGGCAAAGCCTTTGGCGAGATGCTGCCTAAATTACAGGCTGTGGCTTTAGGCGCTACCGCACCTGAGTTTGCCGAATTGGATACTGCAGGTAAGAGTGTAAGCTTATCTTCATTCCGTGGTAAATACGTGCTGATTGATTTTTGGGCATCATGGTGCGGCCCTTGTCGCCAGGAAAACCCTAACGTGGTAAAAGCTTATAATGCTTACAAAACAAAAAACTTTACCATTTTGGGTGTTTCGCTTGATAACGAGAAAGGCCGTGGTGCATGGCTTGCCGCAATTAAAAAAGATGGCCTTGCCTGGACCCAGGTATCCGACCTTAAGTACTGGAAAAGCCAGGCTGCGGGTTTGTACGGTGTACGTGCCATTCCGCAGAACTTTTTGATTGACCCTAACGGAAAAATCGTTGGAAAAAATTTAAGGGGAATTGAACTTGATAACAAGCTTGAAGAGTTATTAGGTAAGATTTAAATATCTCTACTGATAATTAAAAGGGCCGTGTTGCATATGCAGCACGGCCCTTTTTTGTTTACGGCTGATGGTTATTATATCAAGTCGAAACCAATATCTTTTCGGAAATAAACACCATCGTAGTAAATACGGCTGGCATCGGCTGTGGCGTGTTGTAATGCCTCAAACATATTGTTTTGTAAAGACGTAATGGCCAATACGCGGCCACCTGTAGTGATCACATCTTCGCCATCAAGCGATGTCCCCGCGTGGAAAACATGTGAGTCGCGCACATTTTCTATTCCGCTTATTACTTTATTTTTTAAATACTCACCAGGATAACCGCCTGCTACGCATACTACGGTTGCGGCTGTGAGGTTTGATATTTCTAATTGTTTCTCTATCAGGTTGCCTTCGGCCACGCCTAATAACAGGTCTACAAAATCCGACTCTATCCTTGACATTACGCTTTCGGTTTCAGGGTCGCCCATGCGGCAGTTGTACTCAATAGTGTAAGGGTCGCCGTCGCAATTCATCAGGCCGATAAAAATAAAACCTTTGTATGGAATGCCTTCCTGCTTTAACCCCTCAACGGTTGGGATAATAATGCGCTCTTCAACCTTTTGCATAAAGTCGCCCTCGGCAAATGGAACGGGAGATACCGAACCCATGCCACCTGTATTAAGGCCGGTATCGCCTTCGCCAATGCGTTTGTAATCTTTTGCTTCCGGTAAAATTTTATAGCTGTTACCGTCGGTCATTACAAAAACCGACAGTTCGATACCCTGTAAAAACTGCTCGATAACCACTTTTGAGCTTGCATCGCCAAACTTTGCCTGGGTAAGCATTTCGGTAAGCTCCTGCTGTGCTTCTTCAAGCGTGGTGCAAATTAACACCCCTTTACCTGCCGCAAGACCGTCAGCTTTTAAAACAACAGGCAGGCCGGCAGTTGCAAGGTAGGTAAACCCATCCTGCAGCGTGTCACGCGTAAAAGTTTGTGATGCCGCGGTAGGTATGTTATGGCGCTCCATAAACCGCTTGCTGAAATCCTTGCTACCCTCAAGTTGGGCCGCCTCCTGCTGAGGGCCAATTACCGGGATGTTTTTTAGCTGCTCATCAGCCAAAAAGAAATCGTGTATGCCTTTTACCAGGGGCTCTTCGGGGCCAACAAGCACCATTTTAATATCATTAGCCAGGGCAAATGCTTTAATGCCTTCAAAGTCGGTAACCTTTAGGTTTACATTGGTGCCGTAACGGCCGGTGCCGGCATTGCCGGGCGCAATAAAAAGCTGGCCGCATTTGGTGCTTTGCGAAATTTTCCAGGCGAAGGCGCTCTCCCTTCCGCCCGAACCAAGGAGCAGGATATTCATATGCGGGCAAATATAGTTAATATGAATTGATGTAATTGTGCAGATGCACAAACCCTGTAAGATGCATTACCCGGCTTTATTATAGCGCAGAGCAGTTATACCGCAATCAAAGCTTTGTACACTTACAAGGTTTAGGCTCAATTTGTTGGTAATTTTCTGGTAAATGGGCAAACCGCTACCCAAAATTATTGGGTTAACAAACAGATTATATTCGTCTATCAGGTTATTTTTTATCAGTGCAGATGCAAGGCCTGCGCCGCCGTAAGCCATAATATCACCACCGTCCTGATTTTTTAGTGCATTAATCTCCTCTACAAGTTCGCCGGTTGCAAGGCTTGTGTTTTCCCAAGGGTTTTCGGTAAGTGTTTTTGTGAAGACAACTTTAGGCGTGTTAACCATTTTTTCGGCACCCCCGCCCGGTCCGTCTTTGAGGCGCTCTTTCCAAACAGGTATAAAGCCTTCGGCCAGCTTGCGGCCAAGTACAATTGTGCCAATGGGTTCGGTTAGTTCGCCAACGTAATCCATAAGTTTCTGGTCCCAGTTGATGGTCATCCAGTCCATTTCGCCGTTTGGCCCTGCTACAAACCCATCAAGCGATACCTGCATTTGAAATTTAAGCTTCCTCATGTAATTTGCGATAAGTTTTATATAAATAATGATAGGTCTTTCAAATATTTATTATGTGTGAGATGCTGAAATACATTTAGCATGACCTATTGAATGCTATTTCTTTGCAAACTTTACCTGGAACAACTTATCCCATTTTTTGCCGGTTACAAAAATGCGCTTGGTAGCTTTGTCATAGGCTATGCCATTAAAAAAATCGGCATACATGGGGCGTGTATTTTGCGGGTAAAGGCTGGTCATGTCGGCACGCTTTACTACCGCACCTGTTTTTGGGTCGATAACAACAATGTCGTTGGTTTCATAAACATTGGCATAAACAAGGCCGTCGATATATTCCAGTTCATTGATCTGGTTAACAGGCCCTTTGTCATCATAAACATCAACATAACCTATCGAGCGATAATTGTTCTTGTCTAAAAACCACAGGCGGTTTGTTTTGTCATCCATGTAAAGTTTTTTGCCGTCATAAGTCATTCCCCAGCCCTCTACTCCCACATTGTTGTTAAAGGTATTCAGGAGTTTAAGGGAGTTTTTGTCCCATACGTAACCTATTTTCTCAGTGTAAGTAAGCTGTACAATTTTGTTGTCTACAATGGCAATACCTTCGGCAAATATTTTAGGGTCGATATCCGTTTTTTGCAATACCCTGCCGGTTGCAAGGTCAACCTTACGAATGCTCGACTGACCGGAACCTTCGGCGGTGCGGCCGCCATCGCTTTCGTATAATATACCATCCTGGTATATCAAGCCTTCAGTATATGAAGATGTATCATGCGGAAAGACTTTTTCAACTTTAAATGTAAGTTCTTCAGGAGCCTTTGTTGCAAGCAATACTACGTTAGTTACAAAGTCCTGGCTTTTACCGCCATTGTAAACCTTGGCAGTTATAATTTTAACGCCCATGGTAAGGCTGTCTGTTTTTATGGTAACAGCGGCCGAGTCTTTTGTGGATGCTATACGCATGGTATCAAGCAAATAAACAACCGAATCGGGCTTAACATCTGCTGGATAAGTTACCTTGGCGTTGATAGGCTGCCCAACTTTATACATGGTGCCTGCATCGGGGCTTACAGAAAAATCGCCCTCTTGTGTATTTTTTTTATTGTCGCATCCATAAGCAAATAGTATGGCTGCAAATGCAAAATAAAGTAATCTCTTGTTCATGGTTATATGCCGGATGGCCAAAAGGCATCCTCAATATGATTTAGTTTGTAGTTACTATTACGGTCGAAAAGTACGGATATTATGTCAAAGCGCACATCGCCCTGGTGGTTCATCAAATAAATATATTCATCGGCAGCCTGCACCAATAGTTTTTGTTTGCGCGCGTCTACAAAGTCTTCGGGCTGGCCAAAGCCGGTACCCGTTCGTGCTTTCACTTCAATAAATATGATCACGCGGTCTTTATAAGCAATAAGATCAACCTCGGCTTTGCCAAATACCCAGTTCTCATCAATTACTTCGTAACCCTGGGCTTCCAGGTGTGCCTTTGCCAAAGCTTCGCCTTTGCGACCAAGATCATTATGAACTGCCATTATTTTAAGATAACCGAGCCGAGGTAGTCTGATATGGTTTTCTCAACCTTTTTCATGTGGATATATTGTGTAAGCAAGATATCCTGATCGGCTTCGCTAACGGTGTTTTGCAATTCCTGTCGCAGGTTTTCCAAGATCTTGCCTACCATGTGTTTTTTAAGGTGGAATATGGCCCCTAGTATGGTGGCCTTCATATTGGCCTGTTCATCAGTAATCAGGATTTTATGCATCTCGTACCAATTATCACTTAGTGTATACTTGGTGGCAATAAGGGTTACCACCAAATCGACAATGGCCTTATCCTCGTGGTGTATAAAATGGTGGTCTTCGGGCAATACACCATTTTCAACTTCCTGCCTGTACAATTCCATGAATTTTTTACAAACAGGGTCTTCAAACTCTACATCACTTAGTTCGGCAACCATAAACGGGCCTATGTAGGTGTTGGCAATGCCGTCCCAATCAATCATTTTATTGCCGTACAACAACAACAGGCGCACAATTTCCTTCTCCTGCGGCGAGTCGAGCTTTTTCTCGGGTTGTCCCTGCGTATCCGGGATGTCAAAAAAGTGAGGCTCGTCGAGCAATTCGCTTGGTGGCGGCGTTTTATACTTTTCGCTTTCTTTACGTGCCTTTGCCTGCCTCATTTTATTGAGCTCGGTCATGAGAGCACGCTCATCTATCTGCAAAATATTGCTGCATTCGCGGATAAATACCGATGCTTTGATAGAATCAGGTATTTTGGCAATACTCTCCACCACATCACGAATGATCTCCGCGCGGCGAATAGGGTCGTTACCGGCATCCTTTAAAAGGATGCTGGTTTTAAAAAGAATAAAATCCTTTTTATTATCGTCTACATGCTTTTTGAAAGCGTTGGTTCCAAACTTTTGTACGTACGAGTCGGGGTCGTGCCCATCCGGGAACAACACTACCTTAACGTTAAGGCCCTCCTCCAAGATGATATCCAACCCGCGCAACGATGCCTTGATGCCTGCAGGGTCGCCATCGTAAAGTATGGTGATGTTTTTTGTAAGGCGCCCTATCAATCTTACCTGCTCAACCGTAAGTGCCGTGCCAGATGATGCTACCACGTTCTCTATCCCTGCCTGGTGTACCGAAAGTACATCCGCATAACCTTCCACCAAATAGCAGTTGTCCTCGTCGCGGATGGCTTTTTTGGCAAAGTATAAGCCGTATAGTACGTTGGATTTATGATAGATTTCCGACTCGGGCGAGTTAACGTATTTAGGTACGTTTTTATCTGTTTTGAGCGTACGGCCGCCAAAAGCAATTACCCTGCCCGTAAAGTTATGGATAGGGAACATTACGCGGCCGCGATATCTGTCGTACAGGTTGCCGTTATCGCGCTTGACAGAAAGGCCGCTGTCAACCAAAAACTCTTCCTGGTAACCTTGTTTTAAAGCCGACCCAGTAAAAGCTTCCCATTGATCGGGCGAATAGCCGAGCTCGAATTTCTTGATGGTCTCGTTATTGAAACCACGTTCCTTAAAATAACTTAGGCCGATGCTTTTTCCTTCGTCGGTATCAAGCAGGCTTTCATGAAAAAACTTCGCTGCATAGCCCGACACAATCATCAAACTCTCGCGGCGATTTTGTTCGGCCAGGTTTTCGGTAGGGTCTACCGTTTCTTCAACCTCAATGCCATACTTTTTGGCCAGCCATTTCAAAGCTTCCGGATAGGAAAACTTTTCAAGCTCCATTAAAAAAGTAACGGCGCTGCCACCCTTGCCCGACGAAAAGTCTTTAAAAATGCCCTTAGCTGGTGATACCGTAAACGACGGTGTTTTTTCGTTTACGAACGGCGATAGGCCCACGTAATTGGCACCACGTTTTTTCAACTGCACAAACTCGCCCACAACCTCAACTATGTCGGTTGCCTCCATAATTTTATCTACGGTGGGCTTTGTTATCATGGGTATGTGTTACAAAAATAAGCGGGCTGCAAAAATACAGCTTTTATGGCTTTGGGCTATTCTTAATAAAGATATTAATTTGAATTTACATGTAGCAGTTTACTTTGGCATTGCGTAATGGCTTTATAATCAATTAACAAAATCTATGAAGAACTTATTACGCATGTTTGTTGCTTTAATAGTGTTGTTTGCCGTTGCCTGTAAAAAAGATAACGCAGAAAAGCCCGTGTGTTGTGTAATTCCCGATTTGGCTTACATAAAGGCCCAAAAAAGTGGTGTTGCGTGGCAGGCAAGGCCCGAATATTTTAAAACGCAAACCGACTCGGTAACAATTATTGGCAGGCAGGAAAATGAACTTGTTTTAATACGCATCAAGTTTACCGGCAAAGGCAGCTATGCCATAACTCCGGCCCAGGCAAGCTTAACTTACCTTATAGGCGGTGACGGTATAGTAGCCGAATACTATGCCGACGATGCAGCCACCAATACGCTTGAGGTAACAGATTACAATGCCGAAAAGAACAATATTAAAGGGAATTTTAATGTTACCTTTAAAAAAAGTGCACGTTATACCGATGCCACCTTCGCCCAAACTGTCAAGTTTAGCCAGGGCAGTTTTTCCGTTTTTATTCCATGATTAATTAGGCTACACGCAATGTATGATAAGCCGTTACAGGTTTAGCAAATAATTGTATTTTTGCCGCTCAATATTATTTTTATGAGCCAGCGTATCAAGATCAAAGCTTTATTAGAAAGCGGCAAAACAGACATTGACGTAACCGTTAAAGGGTGGGTGCGTGCATTCCGCCAAAACCGTTTTATTGCTTTAAATGATGGCTCAACTAATAGTAACCTGCAAATTGTTGTCGATTTCGAAAATACCGATGCAGTATTGCTTAAACGCATCACGGTAGGTGCGGCAATCAGCGTAAACGGTAAAATGGCTGCATCATTGGGTCAGGGGCAAAGCGTTGAGGTTATTGCTACTGATATTGAAGTATTGGGTGATAGCGACCCGGAGAAATACCCGTTGCAGCCTAAAAAGCACAGCTTAGAGTTTTTACGCGAAATAGCACACCTTCGTTTCCGCACCAGTACTTTTGGTGCTATTTTCAGGGTGCGTAATACACTGTCGTTCGCGGTGCACCAGTTTTTCCAGGAGCGTGGCTTTGTTTACCTGCACACCCCTGTGATTACGCAAAGTGATGCAGAAGGCGCGGGCGAGGCGTTCCACGTAACCAACTTTGATTTGGATAACGTACCGCGTACCGATACCGGCGAGGTAGATTACAAGCAGGACTTTTTTGGTACGGCTACTAACCTTACCGTGTCCGGCCAGTTGGAAGGCGAGCTTGGTGCTATGGCATTGAGCGATATTTATACGTTTGGCCCAACTTTTCGTGCCGAAAATTCGAACACCACGCGCCACCTTGCGGAGTTCTGGATGATTGAGCCTGAAATGGCGTTTTATGACCTTAACGATAACATGGACCTTGCAGAGGCCCTGTTAAAGTACGTGATCAAATACGCGCTGGAAAAGAACAGGGAAGACCTGGAGTTTTTAAACCAGCGTTTGCTTGACGAGGAGAAGACAAAACCACAGGCCGAACGCTCGGAACTTTCTTTATTGGATAAGCTGCAGTTTTGCCTTGATAACAATTTCGAGCGCCTTACCTATACCGAGGCTATCGACATATTAAAAGATTCGACGCCGAACAAGAAAAAGAAATTCCAATATCTTGTTGAAGGCTGGGGTACCGATCTGCAATCTGAGCATGAGCGTTACCTGGTAGAGAAGCACTTTAAAAAACCGGTTATCCTGACCGATTACCCTAAAGACATCAAAGCCTTTTACATGCGCCAGAATGAGCCGGATGCGCAAGGCCGCCAAACGGTACGTGCGATGGATATACTCTTTCCGGGCATTGGCGAAATTGTTGGTGGCTCGCAGCGTGAAGAGCGTTTGGAGCGCCTTGAGCAGCGCATGGATGAGATGGGCATTCCTAAGGAAGAGCTTTGGTGGTATCTTGATACCCGTCGTTTCGGTAGCGCACCACACGCCGGCTTTGGCTTGGGCTTTGAGCGTTTGGTATTATTTGTTACCGGTATGGGCAACATCCGCGACGTAATACCTTTCCCAAGGTTCCCTAAAAATGCTGAGTTTTAAACCGGGATTAAGGGATTTGAGGATTTGCTTGGTTTTACGTGATGAAGTCATACGGAATTTATTTCAGCATCTTATCCGCTATGCGGAATGACAGGTGTTTATAGAATCTAATCGCAAACATTCAGGTCGTTCAATAGATATTCCACTACGTTCAGCACGAGATAATTAGCTGTTTTAAGAGTTTGTCATTCTGAGCGAAAGCGAAGAATCTGATCGCAAACGTATAAGTAGTTTAGTAGATACTTCAATACGTTCAGCATGACATAATTAGCAAGTCAACATTTATATGCCGGTAATTGAGCTATCCACTTTAATAGATGCTCCTGTTGAGCGATGTTTTGACGTAGCCCGGGATATTGACGTGCATGTTGCATCCACTGCGCATACAGGCGAGCGTGCAATAGCGGGGCGCACTACCGGGTTAATTGAGCTTGGCGAAACCGTTACCTGGCGGGCAAGGCACTTTGGCATCTGGCAAAATCTCACTTCCAAAATCACGCAATTTGAATACCCCAATTATTTCGCGGATGAAATGGTTAACGGTGCCTTCAAAAGCTTCATACACGAACATCACTTCATTGGGCTAAACGGCCAAACGGTAATGAAAGACCGGTTTGAATACGAGTCGCTCTATGGATTGCTTGGCAGATTTGCCGACTGGCTATTTTTACGAACCTATATGGCCCGGCTGCTCGAAAAGAGAAATGAAGTTATTAGAGAGGTAGCAGAATGTAAATAGGCCACCTTTACGGTCCTGCCGAACTTGTTTCACTGTTGTCCGGTAAAGATCGAAGTTAGTTTAAAAAGCCGTGATTGCATGCGATCAAAGCATGTTATGTCTTAAAATCAATATCCAAGCCCCCCAATTCAAGTTGGAGGGCTTTACCGCTTACCGCGGACAGCCTTTCCGGG
>NZ_VOEJ01000011.1 GCF_007846085.1 Mucilaginibacter pallidiroseus | reverse complement strand
CATAATGCTCTGCAAAGGACGCAAACTCATCATTCAATATCGCTTCGTATTTGCTTCCTCTGGTTACGGCGGAACGCAGGTTATCAGGAACAATGGCACCAGGAACTCCACCGAAATAGTGTACATTTGACGAGCAATACAGCTTATGTGGTATCAGCTTATCTGAACGGACAGGCGATGTCGGATGTGGCAACCTGGGCTGACGAGAACCGTAACCCGAAAACGGCTGGCTGGCATTACCTGAACCTGCCCCTGGGTTTGAGCCACGAGGCTTTTGTTTCTGCGGTTTCACAGAGCGATAACAACGTTTATACAGCGATCCTGAAAACAGAAGCGAGTTTAAAAGACAAGAACTTATCTGCTGAGGCTAAGAACGAAGCCCTGAAATATCTGATTCATTTGGTTGGTGACGCGCACCAGCCGATGCATGTAAGCCGTAAAGAGGATAAAGGTGGTAATACGATACAAGTTCGTTTTGATAATAAGGGCACAAACCTGCACAGCCTTTGGGACAGCAAGCTGATCGACCACGAAGGTCTCAGCGAACAGGATATCGCGAAGAACTATGATGTAGCTACTTTAGCACAGATCAAACAATGGCAGGCGGATAGTCCTATGGAATGGCTTTGGGAAAGCTACCAGATCAGCAGTGAGCTTTATGGATCGGCTAAACCGGGTCAGACTATCAGCGACGCATATTATCAGAAATACATACAGGTCACCCGCAGCCGTATCGACCAGGCAGGTATCCGCCTGGCAGGCGAATTAAACAAATTGTTCAATTCCGCCTCTGCTCCTGCAGTGGTAAGCAGCCCTAAAGCTTCGGCTCAAAATGCTGCTGATGTTTCCGTGATCAAACTCGAGGATATCAAAAATGCTACCGGGAAAACAGTTACAGTAAGCGGCAAAGTATTCAGCTCAAAAGATATCGGCAGCATGGTACTGGTGAACCTGGGTGCGGCATATCCGAATCAGCTGTTAACTGTCGCGCTGAAAGGCAGAGCTAAAGAACTGGGGAAACAGCTTGACGATAAAACGATCACGGTAAGTGGTGAAGTGATAGATTATAAAGGAAAGCCTGAGATCATCGTGACCGATACCGCCAACTTAAAAATCAAATGAACGAAGCTTTTGTTATTCAGGTTACCTGGCAGGGCCATGAAAAAGAATATAAGGCGAGGTTTGAACGGTGGGGTTACACGCATCGCATATCAGTGCTGATCGATGAAACTGTTGTGATCTTTGAGCCGGATGAAGCAGGAGACTACAGGGCATTGAGTTTCGATAACAAAGCTGAGATATCTTTAGAATTACTGCGGGCCCTCTCCGTCAGGATCGCCCAACTGAGCACTTAGTCTGATGTATTTTTTCAGCCCGCGCAGCAGCGGGCATGGACAGGTAAACTTTTGCTTCAGTCGGGATGGCACGGAACTTTGGTCCTGCTTATTCTGATCTAAATTGACAAATGTCAAAAAGTTGCTTTCGCGACAGGGCTAAATTTGTACACAGAATTCTTAATCAGCAGACTTTTGTAAAATTAAGATCCTTCATTGAACAAGACCCCAAAAAAACTTATTTCACCCTGCATTTTGTGAAAGATGGATACATTGATCGAACTGGTACATGTTTACGGATTATGGATGATATTCGTCATAACCCTGCTGCAAAGCTTAGGGCTTCCGCTTCCGGCGTTCGCTATTCTGATGGTAACAGCGGCTTTTACGCCGCTGACCCTGACGGATATTGTTGCGCTCATATTTACAGGATCAGCCGGCTCACTAATCGGTGACTTTATTTTATATTCAGCAGGTAAGCGGTACGGCACCCGGATCCTCGGCAGGCTTTGCAAAATCTCCATATCTCCCGATTCCTGCGTAAGCGGCAGCAGTGATTTGTTTGAACGCTTCGGATCGCCGGCCCTGACCTTAGCGAAATTTATTCCCGGCCTGTCTACCATCGCTCCTTTAGTAGCTGGGGTTTACAGAATGCGGCTGAGTGTGTTCGGGATATTTTCATTTATTGCTGCTGTCGTTTATCTCGGCAGTGCTGTTTCGTTAGGGGTATTTTTCCGGAATGAGATCAGCAGCATCATTGCAGCGCTTTCTGACTATGGGAAAATAGGTGGTCTGATCCTCGCAGCTGCCTTCGGCTTATATCTTCTGGCGAAATGGATAAAACGAAAGCGTCTCATTAAGCAATTTAACATCGACCGTGTTACGGTCAGTGACTTATATGAGCTGATACAGGAACAGTCAGGTCCTGTTATACTTGATGCGCGTCCGGCAGACCAGCGAACCAGGAATGGGTTTATTCCCGGTTCGATACTCATCGGTGATAAAAACCTTAACGAAATAGCTGAACGGTTTCAGCGTCATAACGAAGTGATCATTTACTGCTCATGTCCGAACGAGCTCACCGCTGCCCGGTACGCTGAAAAGCTAAGAAAGGTTGGTTTGAAACGTATAGGGCCGCTGTTAGGGGGAATCGATGAGTGGGCGAAATCAGGCGGAAGGGTTATATTCGATCATCGTTAGCCGTTAGGACGATAAGGTTTATCCTGGTCTGGACTGGCTTTCATATGAGTCCTGGATGACCAGCTGATGTCCTGAATGATGTTACTTTGCTCAGGCTATTAAAATTGTAGCTGACTTAAATTATTAATTATGAAAATCTTAGTAATCGGAGGCACAGGACTCATTGGTAAAACAGTTTGTTACAAATTAAATAAAGCAGGTCATGAAGTTGTGGTCGGCGCACGTTCGGCAGGCGTCGATATTTTAACGGGAGCGGGATTAGCACAGGCTTTGGAAGGAACAGAGGTTGTGATCGACCTGTCAAATTCCGCCTCCCCTGACGATGAGACTGCTCTGAATTTTTTCAGAACAGCCGGCAAAAATATTGCAAGCGCTGAGAAGCTGGCGGGCGTCAAGCATCACCTGATTCTATCAATAGTAGGCACCGACCGTGCACAATACATAGGATATCTCCGCGCCAAGAAAGACCAGGAAGATAATATTATCAATTCAGGCATTCCTTACACAATAATTCGTGCTACGCAGTTTCACGAACATATCGATACAATAATCTCCGTACAAGGTGAAGGTGATAAAGTATTCGTTTCGACGGTCGATTATCAACCGATAGCTGCCGAGGATGTAACAAATTATGTTGTGCAATTCGCGCTGGGTGAGCCAAAGCAGAAGATCGTGGAGATTGCAGGTCCTGAAAAGGCCCCTATGACAGACTTTGTAACTAAGTATCTGGAAAAAACGGGTATCGAAAAAACAGTCATTCCGAATGATGATGACAAATATATGTTTTTCGAAATTCCAAAGTCTTGCCTGGTTCCCACAGGCGACTTTTATAAAGGAGAGATGAATTTTGATACTTGGATAGAAAAGAACAAATAATCTTATTCTATCAATCAAAAGGCCGGCATTATAAGCCGGCCTTTTTTATACCTTCATGTGCCAAAACTATAAGGAATCTTTTAACGTCTGCATAAATTGAGCTATTTCAGACGGATTCAATGACGCAAAACCTAACCGAACACCATTTATACGCGAATTGTAGGGGTAGATGCTGCCATCGCTTAAAAATGCCCCTTTTCCCGCCATTCTCTCTGCCAGTAACGTGACAGAATATTCTTTCGGAAAAACTGCCCAAACTGCCATTCCCCCTTTTGGTCTCTCGAAGGTTACGATGTCAGACGCTGCGATCTGCAAAGCGTCACAGAACAGGTCCCTTCTGTATTTATATAATTCAACAGAACGCCGCAAGTGTTTTTGCATCTCACCCGAATTGAAGAGGTGAGCAATTGACTCTTCGAATAAAACGTCTCCCCTGATGTCTACCATTTGCTTAAGTTTGGCAGCCTGCCATATAAAATCATTACTGCCGACGAGGTATCCCAGACGAACAGTTGGTGATAAGGTTTTTGATATTGAACCAATATATAATACATAACCACCATGAGCAGCACTTGCTAAAGGTAATATAGGGCTGTTTTCATAGTGGAAATCATAATCATAGTCATCCTCTATAACCGGGAGCTTATACCTCCTGATGACATCAAGCAGTTTTATTCTTCTTTCTCCACTGAGCGTCACCGTGGTAGGGTGGTGATGATGAGGAATCAGATACAATAGGTCCGGCTGCTGTGTACGGCAGATTTCTTCAATTGCATCGACATCGATCCCATCATCGTCGATTCTGACCTTGATCAGCTTAGCACCTAGTTCTTCGAACAATCTGTTTGCCAAAATATAGTTAAGGTCGGCTACTACGACTGTACTTCCTGGTCGCAAAATCATTCTGGCGGCAATAAAAATCGCTAATTGTGCACCTTGGGTGATCAGGATATTTTCAGGAGCAATATCCAGTGCCCTTGTTTTTGACATAAAATCGGCAAGCTCTTTCCTAAGAAAAGAATTTCCCGCAGCTTGTTCAGTTAAAAGCGTACCGTGCAAATATGTTCTGCGTATCAGAGTTTTATATCGATTAAATATCATATCGAAGGGTGCGATCCTTTGATCAGGATATCCGTCATTTATCAGCAGCTGGTACGCCTTTAGTTCACGTGATCCTCTAGGGATTTCAGAGAAGCGATGGTAAAAGTAGTGTTCTGCTTCCGGAAAAGACTTTTCAGGTTCTTCTTTCTGAAAAGGCGTTGGTTTGACCACTGGCAGCTTGTTGGACACGAATATGCCTTTTCTTTCAATCACTTCCAGCCAACCCTGGATTTTTAATTCTTCATAAGCTGCAACAATTGTTGTCCTGTTTAAGGACAGGATGAGTGCCATAGCTCTGGACGAGGGAAGTTGATACCCTGGTTTTAATTTGGAATCTCTTATCAGATCGATAAGTGCATCGGCCAATTGACGGTAGATGGCTGTGCCGGATTTTTTATCGATGTTGAGCAGACTGCTGAAAGGTAGTGTTTGGACTGCCATGATATTTGAGACTAAATAAGGAGGACTTGTAAAACATGTGTTAATTTAAGAAAAAACTAATTTGTTCTTTCAAATCATGAATCATCAAAAGATATCTCAGGTGTTGCTCAACACCTGAGATATCGTTGAGTCATCAATGGCGTACATCTACAATTTCTATGGTATTAGGTGCAATGCATTTGACATTCATCAACTTGCTGAAGTTTCTGTAAAAACCTCAACTTGTATTTACTAAGATCTTTGTTTTTTAATAATTTAATTTAAACTTTTATCAAGTCGTCGTTGTCTGACAGAATGCGCCCCTCTACCTTTTCTGAGTAGTATCGATTTTTTTTTGCCTAAATAAATAAATAACCCGGTCACCGGCAGAGAAGCACTGATCAATCCAGCCAGAAACATGATGATTTGACCGCTTAGTCCTGCGATTTGCCCGACATGAATATCATAGTTCATTCCTAACAGGACTAAGCCCGTACTTTTCCTTGTGTTAGGTAATTCCTTCAGGACTTTACCTGTGTACTGATCGATGGAATAAGTATCGCTGTAGCTGAAATGAAATACCCGTGGGTAGCAGGTGTAAGAAATCGGACTTTTTGGTAATGCTCCCGGAGAGATCAGCATCATTTCTGTTTTCGGCGATCTTTTGCGGGCATACAGGAAGCCGGCATCGATGATTTTTATAACCGCGATATTCTGTACTTTGGTTGTCGTATCAGATGTATATTTCTTTAGTTCCTTTTTGTATTCCTTTCCTCCGTTAGCTGTCCAATAGATACTTTTGCTCAACCAGTCATACGACATGGAAAGTCCGCTGAATGCAAGAAGAAAACTGATGCTGAAAACATAAAATCCGATCACACTATGCAAGTCATAATTGACCCTGCGCCACCTGGTCTTCCATTTGATAGTCAAGCTTCGCTTCCGATCAAACTTTCGAAGGGGCCACCACAAAACCAATCCGGTGATCATTATGACCATAAATATGATGGTCGACGAACCGACAACCGTTTTTCCTATCGCCGGCGGAAAAAAACAGTAAAAATGAATACTCTTAACCGTATTGAAAAAATTGTGCTTAAAATCCGGGTCGTCATGGATCAGGCGGCCCGTGTAAGGATCAATAAACAATGAATGCTGTACCTTACCCGTGTCAATACGCACCTGTGCAGTACGGTCAGGGGTGTAATAATTCACTAAGCTAACCTTGCCGCCCGGATATCTTTCTTTAGCGATCGTGATAAGCCGTGAAGGCAGCAGCATATCCCCGCTCCCTCGGTTAACCTTCCGGTAGGAAAACAAGGCATCCTGTATCTGATCCTGAAAGGAGTAGACACAGCCTGAGATACTGACAATAAACACGACCAGCCCGGACAGTAATCCGAGCCAGCGATGAATGAATAAAACTACTTTTTTAAACAAAGACATTCCCGGTCAATTAAAATCTGAAACTGATATTGGCAACGATCTCCCTCAGCATTTGCGGGTTCATTGTGCCGCTGCCCACCCAGTAACGTTTATTGCCGACGTTATTTATTTTCAGTCCTACCCGGTATTTCACCTGGTCATAAAAAACAGCTGCATTATAGATAGTGTAAGAAGGCAAAATGAACTGTCCGTAAGTGTTACTGTTGATCGCAAAGACCTTTCCGGCATAATTACCGCCGGCACCAAAGCCAAGGCCTTTTACCAAGCCGTTGCTGAAACGGTAACTCATCCACAGGTTGGCGGTACGCTCCGGACCTGCGTTTGTCGGGCGAAGGCCCGTTTGTGCCGTCGTGGTTTTTGTGTATACGCTGTAATTATAGCCATAGCCGCCTATCACGTTGAGACCGGGAAAAGGGTTGGCAACAGCCTCTATCTCAACACCCTCACTGACCTGCGTACCGTTTTGTATGGAAAGGACAGGATTGGCCTCATAAGGGCGTACGATATCTGTCACTTTAATATGGTAATAGCTGATGGTACCGCTTATTCTGCCACCGAGCAGGTCATATTTCACACCGCCCTCTGCCTGTTTGGAATGCTCCGGCTTGAATGGCTTGCTCTCGAAATCGGTACCTGTTTTATTGGTAAATCCCGACTGGTAGTTGCCGAATACCGACACATGCTCGGGAATAACCTGGTAAACCAGGCCGAATTTCGGGGCAATGGCCGTTTGCCTGTACCCATCCGAGGTCACGTTGGTGGAGTTATTCAGAATGCCTTTATTGTCGAACCGGTCAACACGCAGACTGATCAGTGCTAAAAAATTGTCAGTGATATTGAAAACGTCGGATGCATAGGCGCTGTACGTGTAAGAATCATTTTTTGTGGTCAGTACGGTACCTGCAGGACGGTTGGCATATGCAGAATCTACTTTACTTTCGTTGAAGTTGTAGTAGGCATTGCCCGGGTTCGTCAGGCTGACGAAGTCGAAAAGATCGTTGATCCGGGTAGCCGGTGTTTTGGATGTCACATAAGCAAAGCGGTTAAAGTTGATGTTCGTGCGGGCGTGAAAATAATCGAGCCCGAGGGTCAGCCGGTTGCGGAACTTACCTATTTTGAAATCCCCCGTTACGTTCTCCTGCAGTTCAGCATTCAGGTCTGTCCCGTTAGGCGACCATACCATACGCTCCAGGTAAAGCGGATCTGTATAGGAATTAACGCCGGTCAGCGTTCTGACACTGCTGCCAGGTATGATATAGAAATAAGGTGCAGGACCTTTTGAAGTACTGCTGGTCACGCTGAAATTCGTCTGTGATTTCCAGCGGGAATTAAATATATAGTTCATTTGCCCGAAAACATTGGTATTCTGGCCTGTTTTCATAACATCGTTGTTCGAGAATGTGCTTTTATAATTGACTGGGATCTGATCTGCACGGTTTGCACCGAATGCGCTGACATTGACGGTCGGATACAGGTAAAAATACTGGCTGCCCCCGCTCTGCAGCGTATTGAATTCGGCGTCAATACTGAAATTAAGGCGGTCGTTAACCCTGTATGATAAGGTCGGAGCCAGAAAAAAGCTTTTCCGGTAACCGTTATCGCTGAAACTGTTCTGATAATTGTAGGCCGTATTTACCCGAAAAAGCACATTTCCCGCACTATCCAGCGGGGTATTATAGTCGGCGCTGATACGGTTGAGGCCATAGCTCCCGCCGTAATAGGAAACCTCACCGGCTGCTGCTTTGAAAGGCTTTTTTGTCACCCGATTGATCAGTCCTCCGTATGAGGTCATTGCATTGCCGAATAAGGTAGCTGACGGCCCCTTGATCACCTCGATCGCTTCCACATTTACGGCGTCTGCAATGGTCGTGATATTTCCGGCTAGTCCGTTACGCAGTCTGGCCTGGGTAGAAAAACCGCGAAGCACAAAATTGGTCGCACCTGATCCGGCCCTTCCGGTAGCATCGAACAGCTTTGTCACGCCCGGAGCATTACGCAGGGCATCGTCCAGGTTATTGATCTGCTGATCCCTCAGGAGCTCCTTACTGATGCTCGTATACACCTGCGGGTTCTCCAGATTACTTAGTGGCATTTTAGCGACGTAGTCACTTCCCTTACGCGTAAACTTATTTGTTCTTCCCGAGCTGATGGTCACTTCCTGCAGCGCACGGTTGCTGATATCCAGTCTGACAGGATCCAGCTGCGTGGTTTTCCCCGCTGTGACATCAGCCGGAAGCTGTACCGGGGCGGCACCGGTCTGGGATATCAGCAGGATATAAGCTCCGGGCTGTAGTTTCAATTCAAAGTTACCGTGATCATCTGTCGCTGTACCTGAACCTTGCCCTTTAACGGTAACAGAAACATTGTCGGCATCTTTTCCTTCGGAGGTGAGTACCTTGCCCCTGACGGTTCCCTTGTTGCCCTGGGCATGAGCGCTCGCAACGCAGAACATAAAGATAAAAAGCCAGAAGCCCTGGTTACGTGGAAGTTTAATCATTTTTATTTAGACTAATTATAATTTGTAACAATGCCAGCGCACCATGAAAAACCATGCCATGTTTTTTAATAATTAATAATCAGCATTTTAAACTTCACTGTTTAGCAAAAGAACGATATATCGTTCTTCAATATCGTCACAGACGAAATATCGCATGCAAGATCTATTGCGCCATCATATACGCGTCAGACACAGCCTGTGCGAAAGCTTCCGGCGCTTCAGATGGAAGATTGTGACCAATGCCGCCAAGGACGGTCCGGTGCATATACCTCCCGGTAAACATCCGGGCGTAGCTTTTTGGATCCGGATGAGGCGCGCCATTGTCATCTCCTTCGATGCTGATAGCGGGAACACTGATCACCGGGAAATTTTTCAGTCTTTTTTCCAGACCGGCATAACGTGATTCACCTTTGGCTGCCCCTATCCGCCAACGGTAATTATGGATCACGATATCGACATGATCTTTGTTTTCAAATGACCTTGCTGAAAGATTAAAAGTACTGTCGCTGAATTTCCAATGGGGTGAGGCGTTTTGCCAGATCAGCTTTGCCATGGCTATGCGGTTAGTCCTGTAACCGGTCTCACCTCTTTTTGTAGCGAAATAAAACTGGTACCACCATGCCTGTTCTGCCTCGGGCAGCAGCGGCTTTTTTCCTGCTTCAGGGCTGCCAATGAGATAGCCGCTAACGGAGACGAGTGCTATACAACGTTCCGGCCACAGTGCAGCCACGATATCAGCCGTACGCGCTCCCCAGTCAAAGCCTCCGATAACAGCCTTTCGAATTTGCAAAGCGTCCATCAGTTCGATCACGTCGACCGCAAGTGCCGACTGCTGCCCGTTCCTGAAAGTTCTGGCTGAAAGAAAAACAGTGGAGCCGAAGCCGCGGAGGTACGGGACAATGACCCTGAAACCTTTTCGGGCCAGTATCGGTGCGACAGAAGAAAAACTATGGATATCGTACGGCCAGCCGTGGAGAAGAATAACTGCCGGCCCCTCAGCAGGTCCGGATTCGGCATAACCCACATTGAGTACGCCGGCATTTATATGCCGTATCCTTCCTAACGCTTCAACTGTCTCTTTGGAACTGCCTGACAGTTCTTGCCCTTTGGCAGGCAATGCCAGTCCCGTCGAGAGACAGTATAACAAAACAGCTAACAGCGATATTTTCTGAGATTGTATGATCATATTTACGCACATAACGGGGATTTAATTATGGTGACGGGACCGTTAAATCAGGCATACGCCCCGAAGAGCTGTGCCCGTTTAAATAACCGGCCGGACGCTGCACGTCCGGCCGGGATCCTTATTTTCCGCCTGCTGCGGTAATGATCAGCCTGGCCACGACATCAGGATGAGAAGCGAATATCAGGTGACTTCCTTTCGCTTCTATGGTCTTCGTATTCGCACGCTTGTACATATTTCGTTCAACATCGGGGTTAATGCTTTTGTCTTCCGTTGCGACAATACCATAGCTCGGTTTCGTATGCCATGCCGCATCGTTCAGTTCGGTCGCGAAGCTTTCTCCCAGAATGGGCTGCTGCGAAGCAAACAGGAAATCAGTCTCGGCTTTGCTCAGATCAGCCGCAAAACCTGCCCGGAATTTGCTTTTATCATAGTAGACGAAACCGTGCTCATCAGGCGCTAAGATGCCGTTCTCCGGAGCAGCGGGAAGTGAGGTCGCCCATTTGAGCGTATTTTCTCCCTTATCGGGCTGATAGGCTGCGACATAGACCAGCGCCGCAACTTTTTCATGCATACCTGCCTCGGTGATGACGACGCCGCCCCAGGAGTGACCGACAAGGATCACCGGCCCGTCCTGCTTATCCAGGATCCTTTTCGTCGCATCCACATCATTTTTCAGCCCCGTCAGCGGGTTCTGAACAATCGTCACATTGTAGCCCTTCGCACTCAGGATATCGAAGACACCACGCCAGCCGGAGCCGTCGGCGAAAGCACCATGAACGATAACAATATTCTTAACAGGCTGTGTTTGTGCCACCAGCGGGTTTGCAGCAGCAAAAACAGTTAGCAGAAGTACCAGGACGAACATGCCTGGTCTCATTAGTTTTTCAGAGATTTTCATAGCGGTATTTATATTTAATAAGATCGTTTATAGGCCCGGTCAGTACCGGCAAAATTTCAGTGATGTAAAGCCCCCGAGAGATCGATATTTAATTTCTCGCTTATCCTGCTGCTGAGATCGATATCTGCCCGGAAAAAATGGCAAAGCTGACGGTTGATGATCTCCGCGCGTCCGGGCCCTGTGATACCGGACATGGCATCGGAAATATTGCTGACCAGCGCCTCTTTTCCTTCGGGGTCAAGTACTTTCCTGTAAAAGACCCCGGGCTGGCTGAAATGGTCGTCTTCACCGGGCGCATTACGGTCAAACCAGTCCAAAACCTGTGAATGCGTATGCTCAGCAGGTCTTTTGTAGTTGATATCCTGATGAATGGTATCAAAACTGTTCGGGTAATAGTTCGGCTGCCCCCCGCCGTTTCCGTCCGTGCGCATTTGCCCGTCCCTGTGGTAATTGGCAACCATGAACGGACAGCGGTTAACCGGAATGTAATTGAAATTGATACCGAGGCGGTAACGCTGCGCATCAGGGTAAGCGAGTATCCGGCCCTGCAGCATTTTGTCAGGAGAAAACCCGATGCCGTCCACGATATTGGAAGGCGCAAAAGCTGCCTGTTCCACATCTGCAAAATAATTGGCCGGGTTCTCATTCAGTTGGATCGTCCCGACCTCAATAAGCGAAAAATCTGACTGGCTCCAGGTCTTGGTAAGATCAAAGGGATTATATCTTTGCTCACCTGCCTGTTCCGACGTCATCACCTGTATATACAGCTGCCATTGCGGAAAATCCTTTTCGGCAATAGCAGTTAACAGATCACGCTGTGCAAAATCAGGATCACGCCCCTTAAGCTCACCGGCTTCCCTGGCACTGAGATTTTTGATACCCTGCAATGTTTTGAAATGGAATTTTACAAAAACCACTTCATTTGAGGCATTGATCATGGAATAGGTATGGCTGCCGAAGCCGTGCATATGACGGTATCCGTAAGGTGTCCCCCTTTCGCTCATCAGAAACAGGACCTGGTGGAGGGATTCCGGATTAAGACTGAAAAAATCCCAGGTCATCGTTGGGTTTTTACAGTTCGTGTGTGGATCACGTTTCTGGGTATGTATAAAATCCGGGAATTTCTTCGGGTCCTTCAAAAAGAATATCGGTGTATTGTTGCCGACGATATCCCAGTTCCCGTCTTCGGTATAGAACTTTATAGCGAATCCCCGCGGGTCACGTTCCGTGTCTGCACTCCCGCGCTCACCTCCCACTGTCGAAAACCTCATAAATATACGGGTCTCTTTTCCAACCGCATTAAACAGTTTCGCCTTGGAAAACCGGCTGATATCACTGGTCACCGTAAAAATTCCGTATGCGCCGGAACCTTTGGCATGAACCACCCTTTCCGGGATGCGTTCCCTGTTAAAATGGGCAAGTTTTTCATGCAGGATAAAATCCTGCAGCAATAGCGGACCTCTCGGCCCGATGCTTTGCGTGTCTTCGTGGCTGGCATAGGGTATACCGGATGCTGTAGTCAGTTTTTCATTCATCGTTGTAGCTATTGAGTGCCGAAGGCATGACAAAGAACAGACCATACTTACAAACAACTGTACAACAATACTTTATAAAACTAATGAAGAGCTACGCCCCACTTTATTTCGTTAATCGTTCGGGATTGCGCGATATAACATCGTCAAATATACTATCACTGATAAACCGTTGTAAATAAACTTTTTTGGACACCCTTCCGACCCTTCGCCACTTCATCGCCAAACAGCGAAATGCAGTGCGGAACAAAACCCTAAATCGACTACAATCTATTCATTATCATTTTGTTATGAAAATGGCACAGGTTTAGAGATCTGGGACTCATCCAATTACAAAAAAAACAGATGATCACACCCGCGATTACACCGGCACGTAATAACCCTTTTTCAACCGCCAAGTCAGGCAGGTACGGATCAGGGAAAACCGCTGCCCCGGTGAAACAGGGTGACCACCCTCCCTACTCCCTGCGGGACCTAAGCAGCGCCCGCTGCATATATAGCAAACCCTCCAAATCCAGTTAATAGCCTGAATCACGAGAAGAGTATCCGTAAATAATTAATTGATGACCACTATGAAAATTTTAAAGTTCAACAAGAAGCTTGCAGCCGCTGCCGCGCTGTTATTACTGAACATTCATGCTTTCGCACAGGAAAGGCCATATCCAGGCGAAGAAGACCCACTGGTACTAAAGGAGATCCGGCCTTTTCTTAAAGCTTTGAATTCCGGCGGCGGCAAGCCGATCGAGCAGTTAAGTCCGCCGGAGGCCCGTAATGTACTCACCGGTGCCCAGAATTCCGTCAGGTTCGATTATTCAAACGTAGACGAAACGGAAAAAACGATCAGCCAGAACGGCACGGGCGTTAAACTTCATATAATGAAACCGAAAGGCGTTAAAGCAAATGCCCCTGTATTTATCTTTATTCACGGTGGCGGATGGGTGCTGGGAGATTATCCTACCCACAGACGTCTGGTACGTGACCTTGTCACAGGAAGCGGAGCAGTCGCTATTTTTCCGGATTATTCAAGGTCGCCGGAGGCTAAATACCCCACCGCTATCAACGAGATCTACGCCGCAACAGAATGGGTTGCACAGCATGGGGCGGAAATCGGCGTAAACGGTAAAAACCTTGCCGTTGTCGGTAACAGTGTCGGAGGTAACATGACAGGCGTTATCGCGCTGATGGCTAAAGACAAAAAAGGCCCCAACATACAATTACAAGTCATGCTCTGGCCGGTAACCGATGCAAATTTCGATACAGAATCCTACCATCTTTTCGCGAACGGCCGCTTCTTATCAAAGAAAATGATGCAGTGGTTCTGGGACAGTTATTTGCCTGACACGGAAAAAAGAAAGGAGATTTATGCATCACCTTTGCAAGCAACTACAGAGCAGCTGAAAGGGCTGCCGCCAGCCCTGGTACAGACAGCCGAGAATGATGTGCTTCGTGATGAAGGCGAAGCTTATGCCCGCAAACTCAACGAAGCCGGTGTGCCGGTAACGCTGACAAGATACGGCGGTCTGATCCATGATTACGGACTCCTGAATCCCATCGCGGATGTGCCGGCCATAAAGGTTGCGATCCAGCAGGCTGCTGCCACAATAAAAGCCGCGCTGTATAAATAAACACTTAATCCCAGGGGCTGCCGGTTTTCGGCAGCCCTTTTAAGAGTCTCATTCAAAAAGTAAAATGATCTGTTTTAGTATTTTTGCCGCACCCGGATGTATGGCGCATTAAGCATAAAGGGGCAAAAATGGTCAAAGTACTCAAGCTTCATTCCTTCTACGACAATATTAAAAACGGTCCCGGTAAAGATCAGTATGAACCTGCACATTTTAATATCGTTCGTATCGAGGACATGCTGTTCACTTTGGAAGCTCCCTTGAATTACCGCAGGCGCTCTTATTATAAGATCAGCCTGGTTAAAGGCAGCAGTACGATACATTACCCCGGACACCGTATCGTTATCGGCGAAGCGGCACTGGTGTTTACAAATCCACTCATGCCTTATGACTGGGAAAGGAACGAAGAAAAACAGGAAGGGTACGTTTGCATTTTCACAGAAGATTTTCTTCCGGGTACCTCTCTACGGGACCTGCCCGCATTCAGATTCGCAGAAAACACAGTTGTTGAACTTCAGCAGGAAAATTTCGGAAAGTTCGAAGCCCTTATTATCCGAATGGATGATGAACTCCGAAGTGATTATCTGTACCGTTCCGAACTGATCCGGAGTTTGCTTACAGAACTGATATTCGAAGCACAGAAAATGGTGCCCGCCACGGTCAGCCCACAGGCAGGTTCCAACGCATCCGAACGGCTAGCGGTCTCTTTCATGCGCCTGCTGGAAAGAGAAATGAATATGGATGTCAGTTACCGCAAGCCCTGCCTGCTCTCCCCCGCCGATTACGCCGGCCGGCTGGCGGTCCATGTCAATTATCTGAACAAGGTTTTAAAAGAGATAACCGGGCAAACGACCACACAACTGATCAACGCCCGTATACTCAGCGAGGCGACCGTGCTTTTAAAGAACACTAAGCTGATGGTGAGCGAGATCGCCTGGGCGCTGGGGTTCAGTCACCCTAATCATTTTTCCTCGTTCATAAAAAAACAGACAGGATTGAATCCGAAAACTTTCAGAAACTCCAAATGATTGGATCGTGTAGGTTTTGGTTTCCTGCAGTTATTTTTTACCGCGAACGATACCCGAATTTTGTATCAAAACAAATAATTATGTGGACAGCTAATGATATGCCTGAACAGTCAGGCAAAACCGCACTTGTAACCGGCGCAAACTCCGGTATCGGCTTTGAGACAGCCATGGCACTTTACAGAGCAGGGGCACATGTTATCCTCGCAGGCCGCAACATCGAACGCGTTGAAAACGCAGTGGATCGTATCTTATCTTCCAACGGAGAAGGGAAACTTGACAGCGTTGTCTTTTCACTTTCATCGCTATCAGAGGTGAAGACCGCTGCGGAAATGATCAGCTCAAAAATCAGCAAACTCGACATCCTGGTCAATAATGCCGGGGTAATGACCCCGCCGGCGGGGAAAACCGAAGATGGTTTTGAACTGCAATTCGGAATTAACTTCCTCGCACACTTTGCGCTGACAGCACGTTTGTTTCCACTGCTGAGGAAAGCTTCCGGATCGAGAGTGGTTACCGTCAGCAGCGGCGCCCACAAGTTTGCCGGATCGGTGGATCTGAATAATGTACGCACGGAAAAAGATTATGATGCCGGCAGGGAGTATGCGATCAGCAAACTTGCCGACCTTCAGTTCATGGTAGGCCTGCAGCAGAGACTTGAAAAAGCCGGGCTTGATGTACTGTCTGTGGGTGCCCATCCGGGAGTCACTGCATCTGACCTGTCCCGCCACATGACTAAAGCAGATTACAATGCGGCGCTGGAACAACTCGGGGAACTGATGCCCGCATGGCAGGGTGCGTTGCCATCTCTATATGCTGCAACTGCAAAAAATGTAACAGGGGGCGGATACTACGGCCCTGACGGGGAACGTGAGCTGAAAGGCTATCCGGCACCGGCTGTCATAAGCAAACCGGCAAAAGATCCAGCGCTTATAAATAAGCTTTGGAAATTTGCCGAGGAAGCGACAGGGACGCTTTTGTTTTAAACAGAATATCCTGATCCTGGTTTGCTATAATTCTTCAGGATCAGGAAAACTGTTAAGGAATAACTGTCAAACAACTTTATATTCTGCTGCCTGTACGATGCAACTGAGTGCCTGATAATGCAGATCAAAATTAATCAGATCAATACCCTGACTTAGAATGTCATATTGTAATATATTGTCGTTCACTGACAGTCGAAACAACTTCTCTTCAGTGATCAAAGGCAGCGAAAATAGAAGCGTATCCTTACTGGCGTTATATATCTGATCGGTCCTTCCTTTATCACGATAAAGGGATTTACAAAATGCAGCTACGCAATCTGCTATCGATCTTAGGAGTCTTTCCGGTTCACGGTCATTGTAGACCAGAAAGCGATAACGATCATTGCTGAGGTTACTGACCATCAGTTTTTCTGAAAGGGAAAGGCGTTTATAGATACGGTCCAGGTCTATGGCGATATATCCCCTTATACCGTTTAACGAGGGCCTCATGATCCTGCTACGAAAAAGCAACCGATACTGATCAAACCATACTCTTTTTCCTTTTTGATAAAGTCCGCGGAGATCCCTGAAGGACCGGCTGAGTTCTTCTGCTTACTCTTTATCCCCGGGAACATTTGCGGTGTATTCTGACAACATACCTTCCAGTTTTTAAAAGACCTCATTTATTCCTGCTACTTACCGCGGACATAAATATTGGCGTTGTCCTGGCCCGGCACTCCGCCGTTTGGCCTTGCCACAATACCCGGTGCCCGTCCGGCGAGTGAATTGGAAATGTTAGGCACCGGCGCTTTCGTCAGCTCCGTGCCCTTTACATCCGCTACCGATGAAGTGAGCGATGTCTTTTTCTGCACACCGTAACCGACAACCATCACCTCGTTAAGATTTGTTGAAAGTTCGCTCAATTGCACGTTGATCGTCCTCTCACTTCCGATGGCGATTTCTTTGTGCTCAAAACCGATATAGGTGAATTCCAGCACGCCTCCGGTATTTTCCACCGTAAGTTTAAAAAAACCGTTCACATCGGTGACAGTGCCCGTCGAAGTACCTTTTAATTTAATGCTAACCCCCTGGTAAAGGCAGGCCCTTACTATCGGTAACCTTTCCAGTAAGCGTTATCGCAAGGCGTGTTGAAGAAAATCGGATGTTGTGATCTGCGGCCGCCTTTTTCTTAATGGCTGTAACCGAAGCAAATACATGCTGGTTGCATAATAGAGCGGCCGAAGCTGTGGCGAAGATCGCCACCTGTAAAGACCTGCGAAAGGAAGATACCGTCCGCATTTCATGTTGCGAGTAAAATTTCATACAGCAGTTAATTGTGTTTTTATATTCAGTTTGGTTAAAACCTTCGTCGATGGCTGAAATACGAAGAACCAGCCCGGGCAAGCAGGCCAAAGACAATGGAAAAATAAAGCCTGAAACTTTCCTATTGCAGCAGATGC
This sequence comes from Mucilaginibacter pallidiroseus, assembly GCF_007846085.1. GTDB lineage: Bacteria > Bacteroidota > Bacteroidia > Sphingobacteriales > Sphingobacteriaceae > Mucilaginibacter > Mucilaginibacter pallidiroseus. The sequence continues at coordinate 71,549 of NZ_VOEJ01000011.1, read as the reverse complement.
TTCAGATAAAAGACCAGGGGCATGGATGCAAATCCAAGCGGGATAATGACAGCAAACAGCCATGTTCCGGTAAATTTGACGATCGGCGTATACTTCTTGTGCCGCCAGCCCATTGTCTGAAAGGCGCTCTGAAATCCGTGTAAAAGATGAAAGGAAACAACGGTCACGGAAACCAGGTAAAATATTACGTACCACAGGCTCTTGAAACTTTCCGCCACGATGATATAAAGATCTTTCGTCCTGACGATCTCCGTGTTACCTTCCATCGTTACGGCATATTCGAACTTATGAGTTGCGGGGTGATATTCGGACACTTGACGTTTACCGGTAAGAAGGTCTGTGCGGTACTCCCGAAATGCTATTTCAGTGTATTTATAGCGGTACCAGAAATCAGCCATGTGGATCACGATAAAGACGAAAAGTATACTGCCAAGAAAACCCATGTTTCTTGAAGACCAGGACGCCGGCGAACGGGATACAACCGCATATCTGACCGGTCTTGCCCTTCTGTTCTGGATAGTCAGCGCCAACGCATAGATCGCATGCACGATGATGGTCAGGTAAAGAAGGTAAGCAATCACCTCGACGGGTGGAAAGTGGGTCATAAAATGTGCGTAGGTATTGAAACTGTAGCCTTCGTCTCCGGCGAACAGGGTCATATTCCCACTGACATGAACAATAAGGTAAGTACACATAAATGTACCGGTTAAAGCCATCATCAGCTTTTTGAAAAGGGAAGAATTTAGTGTGCGTAAAAAGTCGCTCATAGTTGATGGTGTTGGTTAAAAGTTTCTGAAGTTTTCCAGCAGTTACAAGGCAAATGCCAACAGGCCAAAACCGCATTTCAGAGGATCTACAGCTATCTGCAGTTGTGCTTTCGGACGAAATAAAGCCGACATACGGCACGAACACGAAATATCGTCGGAACAAAAAGCTGCGCATCCGATGCTTTCGCAGGCGACAGGAATTATTTCATGATGCATGAATTGCGTTACCATCGTCCCATTCGTCGGAATAACAGTTTTTTTATCAATATGGCCATAAGCCTCTCTCCCGGATAACGAAATGGTATAATCTATGTATTACTGATTTATCACCCGCTGCTTAATTATTGACAAATGAGTTATAACAGAAACGAAACATTAGATTGTAAAAGAAATCCCAATAACGACTGCGGCGTGGAAGCTGCCTTATCCATCATTAGCGGCAAATGGAAACTCAGGATATATAAAGCCCTAAGGCGCGGAGGGCCTGTTCGTTTTTCCCATTTAAAAAAGGGCTGGACGACATTTCAGAAAAAACGCTCACTGTTCAGTTGAGAGAAATGGAACATGACGGTTTGCTGATCCGCGTCAATTATGCCGAGGTGCCTCCCCGGTTAGAATACAGTCTGACAGCGCGCGGCCAGAAACTCGAGCCGCTGTTTCTTTCACTGGAAAATCTCGGACTCGCCTATATTCTCCAAAGGATGCACCAGGATGATACAGTGAGGATTTAAGCCAGGCAAACGTGTCATCGCATTGTTAGATTTATTTTTAACGGGCCTTCTAAATTGTTTAAAATCAGCATTACTTACCTGAAGGTAATGACCTTTCATCCGGGTCAGCTTGTTGACTGCTCTGTTTATTCTCTTTTTTTTGAAATAAAAAACAGAATTGAAAATGAAAATACTGATTACGGGCGGTTCGTCGGGCAAAGAAAAAGGCCTGGCGGAAAATTTTTATGAAAAGGGATTTGAAGCACTGGTTACCAGCCGTGATGAGAAAAAGCTGGCACAGCTGGCGAATGATCTGAAATGTATCAGGACAGTGGTCTATGACAGTTCTGTTATAGATGATGAGGCCAAAGTGGTGGATTTCATCAGAGATGAATGGGGAAATGAGCTGGACATACTGTTCAAAAATGCCGGGCATGTCGCAATTACACCATTTGGAAATCTGGACAGGGAGACACTGGAAAACATGTACAGGGTACACCTCACCGCTCCTTCGATGTTAACAGCAGGTTGCCTTGACGCACTTAAAAAAAACAAAGGTCAGATTCTAAATATAACGAGCAGCCACGAGATAAAACCCTATCCTCAGCTAATGGCTTAATCGTCTGCAAAAAGCGGACTGAACATGCTTACGAAGATCTGGGCGCTGGAGCTGGCGCCATTTGGCATCAGGGTAAATGCACTCGCGCCGGGGCCTACAGATACGCCGGTACTCAGCAATGCAGGTTTTTCCGCTGAAGATATAAAAAACATACAGGATGCAGAGCAGGATGAGATACCACTGAAACGCCGGGGCGATGTGTCAGATATTGTTGGTATCGCTGCAGCGCTGACCGGCGCAGCATCCTGGCTTACAGGAGCCATAATCCCTGTTGACGGCGGGATCTCCGTAAGCTAAAACATTTCCTGCTGGTGGTGTCGCCCTTAATCTCATGCGATTCAGGCGACATCCTCAACTATCGAACGAACGATATATGGTCGAACGACGAGATCAGCGAACGACATTTCGTTCACAAACAATCTATTCAGCGTCATAACAAAAAAGATGTTACAACAAACAATTGACTTACAGCGCTTTGCCTTAGACAAAATATGGCGAAAAAAAGTGAAAGTTATTGGAGCATCTTTTGCAGCATCATACAAAATTAGCACCATCAACCAATCTGTCAATGAATAAAAGCTCGTGGAGGACAACATTAATCTTGTCTTTATCTCTTTTCCTTTCATTCTCCCTTAGGGCACAAGTATACAAAGATCCGAAAAAAAGTGTTGAAGAACGGGTCGGTGACCTGCTCAAACGCATGACGCTTGAAGAAAAGATCGCCCAGATGAGCATGACATCTTTGTCAGGCTCACTCAAAAACCCGCTTTCCGTGGGCGTGGTGGAAAGCCCGTTTATCACCGCCGGAGAGATCGCGGTCCAGTCTGCGGCGGCAAAAAGATATGCACGGGAGAAAACAAGACTTGGCATCCCTCCGATTCAGATTGGTGAATGCCTGCATGGTCAGCTGGCTGCAGGCGCAACAATATTCCCGCAGGCGATCGGTCAGGGCAGCACCTGGAACCCTTCTCTAATCAAAAAAATGGCCGGGATAATCGCTTCAGAAGCGTCCGCTTCAGGCGTAGACCAGGCACTTTCCCCCCTTTTCGACCTGATCCGTGATGCGAGGTATGGAAGAGTTGAAGAGTGCCTCGGAGAGGATACGTATCTCGTTAGTCAGCTGGGCTGCGCGTTTGTTACAGGGATACAGGGAGAGGCCGCTGAAAGCAGGCTAGGCATACCGGAAGGTAAGCTGATGGCCACAGGTAAACATTTCGCGGCCTACAGTATTCCGATAGCGGGCGTAAATGTGGCACCGGCTGAGGTCGGAGAGCGAGAATTGAGGAGCATGTTCCTCTTCCCGTTCAGGGATGCTGTAAATAAAGCCAATATTTATTCGATCATGCCTTCTTATAACGAGATAGACGGCATACCCGCACACAGCAGCAAATTTCTTTTAAAACAGGTTTTGCGTGAAGAGTGGAATTTCGGAGGTTACGTGTTTTCCGACTACGGCGGACTGACTCAGCTTTATGATTTTCACAAGGTCGCCAAAACAAAAGCCGATGCCGCAATGCTTGGTATACAGGCGGGTGTCGACCTGGAGGCTTCACGGCCTGATATTTATAAAACGCTCCCTGAACTTGTTAGAAACGGCAGGCTAGCGGAAAGCGTCATCGACAGTGCTGTGGCACGTATATTAAGAATAAAATTTAAAGCCGGACTCTTTGAAAAAAAACTGCCCGATACGCTCTCGCTGAAAAAGAAACTGCATACGGCGGAGGCGGTAGCGCTGTCACAACTAATTGCTGAAGAATCGATCGTTCTGCTTAAAAATCAGGGAAATATATTGCCTCTAAATATTAACTCATTACATTCTATAGCGGTAATCGGCCCCAATTCGGATAAAGTTCAGTACGGGGATTACAGTTCCACGCGCGATAACCGTTCCGGAACAACCGTACTTAAAGGGATCAGAGAATATGTGGGGGACAAAGTAAAGGTCAACTATGCATTGGGCTGTGAATTATCAGGCCCGGATACCAGCAGGTTCGCTGAAGCGGCCGAAGCCGCCCGCAGGAGTGACGCCGTCGTCGTTGTTTTAGGCACGACGAGTGTGGTTTTTGAAGGTATTGGCTGGAACGGAAAAGCAGGAAAGGATGAGCCTACCGATCCTTTCAGCTGCGGTGAAGGTTATGATGTGACCGATATTGATCCCCAGGGTGTTCAGCGCAAACTGCTGCAGCGGTTATACCAGACCGGCAAGCCTGTCATACTCGTTCTTGTTCACGGCCGACCATGGAGTATCAGCTGGGAAAAGCAGCATATTCCTGCAATACTTGAAGCCTGGTATCCGGGCGAAAAAGGCGGAAATGCGGTGGCCAATATCCTGTTTGGAAAAGTTAACCCGTCAGGGAGACTCAATATGACCATCCCTCAGTCAACAGGACATATACCGGTTTATTACAATTACGTAAATTCTTCAAAAGGCAATAACAGGCAGCCCGGCAGTTTTGAGAAGCCAGGGCGTGACTATGTATATTCTTCCACTGACCCGCTTTTTCCTTTCGGATTCGGACTGAGTTATACGACTTTCAGTTATTCTGCTTTAAAAGTCAGTTCTGATACGCTGTCTGGACATAAAGAAATCGAAGTTCAATTATCCGTGACAAATAATGGAAAAGTGAAGGGCAAAGAAGTGGTTCAACTGTATTTAGGAAATAAAGTCAATTCAGTAAGTACACCTGAAAAACAGCTCAAAGGATTCAGCAAGATCGAAATTGCGCCGGGTAAAACCCAAATTGTCAAATTCACGATAAAAGCCGAAGATCTGGCCTTCTGGAACCGCGACATGAAAGAAGTTACGGAACCGGGAGAGTTCGATCTGATGATCGGCAGGTCTGCAGAAGATATCGTCTTGAAAAAGAAATTGTATCTGAAGTAGCAGTCTCTTCACGGCGAAATGCCGTATAGTAATTTAAAAAGCCGTGTCAGCCGGAACCCGGGGGTATTAGCAACCGGCTGACACGGCTTTTAAACAGGGATTAGGTATAAGTGGTCTCGAAAATACACCGGAACCGCCTAAAAGGCGAAACACAAGCTCAAAATTTTCGGAAGACCTCCGGCAGCCCCTCAAGCGGGATGTTGGCAGGCAGACTGTTCTCACTACCGTGTCAGCGGGCATCAATTTAAAAACTTACACCATTTAATTAAGGCAGGACCTCAGCTCGTTTGCCTTATCAGAGATCCGCAATTTTTCAAGCGCGCCGTCCTTTAGTCTCCTTGTGTGCTCGACACATAGATTCAAGATTCGGGCGATCTCTTCCAGCCGCAGGGCATGCCCGGTTTCCAGACCAAAGAACAGGATTAGCAAGTCCCGCTCCCTTTGTGTAAGACCTGTCATCGCTTCTTTGATATCCTGTCGAACTGATTCGGCCAAGAGACCTGCGTCGGGCCCTGCTTTTTCCGTACTTACTGTTTCGTGGAGTGTTGCAGGACTGTCGGCGCTTATCGGGTGGTCGAGTGACAGCGTGATCTTGTCCTGTATGAAAAGTTCAGAGAGCATATCGACATCAACACCAACCTCCGATGCCAGTTCTTCATTGGTCACGCTGCGCTGATAGCGCTGTTCCAGCAAGGATGAGGTTTGCATACATTTATTGAGAAGCGCAACCTGATTAAGCGGAAGATGAATAAATCTGGTATATTCCTGAACTGCACCGGAGACCGCCTGCCTGATCCACCATACAGCATAGGAAATAAACCGGAATCCTCTGGTATGATCAAAACGACGTGCTGCACGTATCAGGCCTAGATTGCCCTCACTAATCAGATCACTCAGCGAGATACTGCTAGTTTGGTATTGTTTGGCTACGGATATCACAAATCTTAGATTAGCAGTGACCAGCCTCGCTTCTGCCTCCCTGTCCCCTTTCAAAATACGCGTACAAAGTGACTGTTCTTCCTGAGGGCTTAATAACCCTATTTTTTCAACGTCCCCGAAATAACGTCTCAGCAAATCACCGTCCCGCGGTGTGATTGCTGCTGTAATAACTAATTTTCTCATTGCCAAGATATATGTTTACCAATGTTTGCCCTACAAAGGTGAGACTGCTCCTGACTGAAGGCTCTTGACTAAAAGCATAAAAAATCATTGATTTATGTCAACACTGCCTGATTACTCTGCACCGGGAGTATCCTGGAAAACGGATGACTTTAGCTCTCCCGGACCGTGCTACGTTTCTCTCAGTAACAATTAACGGTCGCATTTAAAAGTCAGCCCGTGGCAAACCATTGATAAATATCAATGATCTTTTTAGATATAAATCAACAGCCCTTCTCAACTGGCAGCTGAACTTTGCTGAAGCGACCGCAGGATCTGCCTGGACGACAAGATATACGGAGCCTGAAGAGCTATCCTGATATCGATAAATCAGATGGAGCCGCGGGGGGATGCTTTAACAGCTATCCGGCCTGCATAACGCAATTCCGGAGCCTGGAATCATGATCTTGTCCTGAAGGGCAGGCGCTTAAACTTGAATTATGATGAATCTATTTATTTTTTTATTAACGCATGCCGCACAGGCAACATGCCTGCTGATCCTTTTAAGGGTCATCACCACGGAGCATCAGGCAAAGATGGATCGCAGGACTTTCGTGGACGATATTATAAAGTGACCGCTTGGGTGGAGATACAAATTCGATAAGGATGCTCAGGTAACGGCACATTTACCCGTTATCTGAAGCCAATTAACATTTTTTGACATTTATCAAGATTTGATCTACCATTCATCCGGACCTTCGTCCAGAAGCAAAATCACGAAAGTCAATCATCAGAAAATATGGAAAATAGCAGACAAAGCGACCAATACATCAGTTCTGAAATCAAGGCAGCTTTACATGCCAGGTGCCCGAAATGCCGGCGCGGCAAAATGTTCGCGGAAAGCACATTCGCCGGTTACGGTCAGAAAATGAATAAAGATTGCCCTTATTGCGGCTTTCATTTCGAGATCGAGCCCGGCTATTTCTATGTTGCCATGTTTGTCAGTTACGCGATGGATGTGGCGATCATGGTAACCGTTGCAGTTGCCACCTATGTCCTCAGCGGCAGCTTGAATCCTTGGGTCTATATCGTTGCCACTTTGTTACCCATATTTTTATTATCACCGATGATTTACAAATACTCGAGGGTGATCCTGCTGTTCTGGCTGACGCCAAACCTGCATTTCGATCCGGAGCGGTCTAAAGATGATTACGCGGGCTTCAAAAGACAACCCGAACGATGATCCAGAATGAGTTACCTGAAACGCTTTACGCTGTTGAGGTTTCTGGTAATCGGCAGCTCAAAAAATCATTGGATAAAAATGTAATAATACTACTACAAATAACCGTCACTTTAAATTACTAAAAATGGAAAAACGACTAAATGTTTACACACAGGGCCAGCCGGCATTGAAAACCTTGTTCGGCATCCACGCTTATCTAAAAAACTCTTCTTTGGAGAAATCCTTACTGGAATTGGTTTACACACGCGTTTCACAAATCAATGGTTGTGCTTACTGCCTTGATATGCATACGAAAGATGCACGCCACGGCGGCGAAACAGAACAACGCCTGTACGGTCTTAACGCTTGGAAGGACAGCCCTTTTTATAATGAAAAGGAAAGGACCGCACTGGGCTGGGCAGAAGCGGTCACCTATGCTCACGTGAGTGACGCTCATTACAGGGAAGCACTGAGCCAACTCTCTGAAGCAGAACTTATCGACCTTACGCTGGCCGTCACCACGATCAATACGTGGAATCGTATCAACATAGCCTTTGCATTCCCGGCAGGATCTTACGTTGTCGGCCAATTCGGCTGATCCCTGATAAAGAAACAATTGGTTTATAGTGTTTAGATGGGCCAGGCCGCCGTATGTCTTATCCAGCCTGCAGCGCTTTCGGCGCAGCAGGTGGCGGTCTGGTTATTTCTCACACAGGTAAAAACATCGTTATTTTTCATGAAAGCTATACTTAAATTTTCCGCGATTGCGCTTTTTTTTGCAGCCTCATGTCATTCAAAAGATACAGCATCTGTTACTGACGGCAATGTGCAGCGTCCAGTTGCGTTCTGCGGCCCTCTGAATGACAGCTGTCTGGCTAAGGGACGTTTAGCAGGATATTTGTCTTTTCCCGGGAACGTTGCACAGCAGCCGTCGATCCTGCTCCGTCTTACCGTTTCAAATACAGGCAGCGATGCCCGCCGCTTCTGTAAATTGCAGACACCTTTTGGATCGCTGCCAGAAAGATTTCTTGAGATCAGAAATGAACGCGGTGAAGAAGTACCTTACCTGGGTGCTAAGCCCGGCAAAACCATTCCATACTCTGATGAGAATTATAGCTACCTTGCGCCGCAAACGGGAATATCAGCTGACATAGACCTTTCTAAAGTGTATAAGTTCAGTGCACCGGGTACCTATACCATTAAATATATCGGGGAACGCGCCAGCAATATATGCGTTCAGGAACCGGTCAGCTTTATATATAAATAAATCTGCTGATTATCTGCAGGTCAGTTTACAAACTGTCCAGACAATTGTATTACCGGACGATACCTGTTAAACGCAAAACTAATCTTCGAGTTTAAAGATGACTTTTATCGCCACACCCTGTTCACTGTCGATAACAAATGTACCCTTAAGCTGTTTTGTCAGCGCCTTCATCATCCCTATACCCAGCGATCTGTCGCTGTCATGTTCAAAGGCTAACGGCAAACCTTTTCCATCGTCTTTAACAGTTAGTTCCAGTTCGTCATTCTCCGTCTTTTTAGCCGTAACAGCGATCAATCCGCCTTTATCGCAAAATGCATACTTGATCGAATTAGTGATCGCTTCATTAAGAATGAGACCAATCGGCACAGCCTGACTTATATTCAGACTGATATCTTCAATATCAAGAACGAACCTCACTGTGCGGATATCTTTAATGTATATATTGGATAAATAACTGGTTAATTCGCTGATATACCCCGTTAAAGCAACTGATGCAACTGAATTTTTGCTGTAAAGTTTATGATGTATAATTGCGATCGCCTGGATACGGTTCTGAATATCGAACAGTGCCTTTTTTGCATCATCATTTTTAAGATAAGCCGACTGGTTGTAAAGCAGACTCATCACGATCTGGAGATTATTTTTCACACGGTGGTGTACCTCCTTCAGCAGCCATTCCTTTTCCGTCAAAAGGTTTTCAAGCGATGCGACCAGATCATTCTTATCCGTTAACAGTATTTCCTTCTGTGTCAGCAATTCCGATAAAATACCATTCTGATCATTAATTTCTTTTTGCTTGGCCTGCAATGCAAAATTGCCCCGGCGTTTACTCTGATAAGCAAAAAATAACACGGCAGCAAATAATGCAGCGATAACCGTGATTACGATGATGAACCTCTTCTGGAGATTTGCTTTTTCCAGTTTAGTGCTTTGAACTGATGCCTCACTGTTCAAAATCTGTATGGTATTGTCTTTTGTGACAGAGTTGTATTTTGCCTCAAGTTCTGTTATCTTGTTACGGTTTTCAATCGACATTGCCGAATCCCGAAGTGCTGTAATGATCTCATATTCTTTTAACGCGCTAAGATAGTTACCACTCGCAGAATCAACCTTCAGATTAACATTATGCAGTGATATACGTGCATTATTGTCAAGCTCTTTCTCGGGAAAAGATCGCATTATCTGCTGTGACCGCTTAAGTTCCGCCCATTTTTTAGTGTTGATATAGTATAATGGTAAGGGATAATAATTGTTTATAAACTCTTCAGTGGCGTAAGCGCCGCCGTCTTTAGCTGCTGCAGTCCTGTAGCGCTCAAACAGATTACTAAATTTCTGAACAATATTACCGGCCGCCTGCCAACGCTTCATAGAAATATACAGACTTAGCTCTCTGGAAACTAAAAAACATTCCATTTTCAATGTTTTAGGGTATTTCGACACCTCCTTAAGCAATTTCAGCGCAGTTGCATGCTGTCCGAGTTTAATGTAACAGCCAATGGATCCTAATAAACCCCAGTAATAACGGTCATGATTTTTAATTTCCCGGGATGATGCCATCCCTTTTTTATACATAGCTATAGCGAACTCAAAATTTCGATATTTGTGGTAAGCTACGGCCAGATTGTAATAGTAGAATAGCCCATCAGAAGCATTTCCGGCAGGGTCATTTTCAAAGGCATTAACACAATCGATGAGCGCATTCAGATGTTTTTGTTCTCTCCTGTCCCTGTAATAGGTTTCAGAAAGCATATAATATCCATAGTATATCTTAACATATTTTAGCGCTTTATATTCTTCGATCACCCAAAGCTGTTCCTGTTCAGCTCTGGAATATTTACCTGCAGCAAGGTCAGCATCAGCTATCTTACCCATGGCGTCGGCAATGTTTTGCCTGTTCCCTGTAAGTTTGTAAAGGTTATAGGCGTTCTGGTAGCAACTGCGACGCAGCGGAAAACCGCTTTTTACCTCAAGTTCAAAATCGTCACCGATCTTTTGCCATGAAGCGGCTTCCTCCCCGATGCCCTTGCGCCGCTCATAGGATGTGATCTTAGCAAAGAGAGACTGCGCAGCAGTAAAGTCCGCGCTTTTAATCAAGACCCGGGCTTTCTCTGACAGTACACGATAATAAAGATTTTCCAGTGACGGTTCGGAGGCTATTTTTTCAGCGATTGCTATCTGTATCAATGCGCTGTCAATGAACTTCCTGTCTTCCGAAAAGTGGGGAATGTAAGCTTCAGCACGGGCGATCAGCCTATTTACTGTCACGCTGTCCGGTATTCGGTTGTCTCTGCTTACCTTTTCAGCAAAAAACCTCGCCAAAACAGTCACGGAAATAAAAACGTATAGAAGAAAACCGAAAATTCCGCGTGTCATTAAATAATAAAACGAGATTTTGCCGCCTTATACTGCGACTTTTATCAAGTTCTAAATATAGCTCAGATCATGAATATTCCGAAATAAGAAGTCAATAAGTTTTTCCCTAAGTGTAAAATCTATATAAGATCCGACCAAAGCTGTCACTTCCCTCGCTACGCAAAATCACACTGAAAACACCTCAGTTCGGGCGGCATTTTTTAACACTAAAAGGCGTTTCCACTGGAACTAGTCTGCTGTGATCTTCACGGTAAATATAATAATGTCACGAAATTGCCACAGTTAAAACAAATAGAATAATAAAATACCTTTTTATCTTTTATTATATATTTTTGCTTTATCAAATTGATTTACAAACAACTTTTTAAATTATGATAACAGATGCGCAAAAAGACCTTGTGAGGGGCACCGTACCAATTCTAAAAGAACATGGCGTTACACTGACTAAATACTTTTACAGCAGGATGTTTACCCACCATCCGGAATTAAGAAACGTTTTCAATATGGGTAACCAGCAAAATGCAAAACAGCAGACGGCACTTGCTATGGCCGTGCTTGCCTACGCTGAACACATAGAAAATCCCTCGGTATTGCTTCCCGTACTGGATGCCATCGGTCAGAAGCATACCAGTCTGAGTATCCGACCTGAACACTACCGCATTGTCGGAAAACACCTGATCGCCTCTATTCAGGAGGTCTTGGGTGATCTTGCATCGGAAGAACTCATAGCAGCCTGGACCGTGGCATACGGACAGCTTGCCGAACTCATGGCCAATCACGAAGGACAGATCTACCAGAAACTTGCAGATACCGAGGGTGGCTGGACCGGCTGGCGTCCGTTTGCAGTCAAACGAAAAACAGCAGAGTCCGATGAGATCACTTCATTTTATTTGTATCCTGTTGACGGCGGTAAAATCGCTGATTTCAGACCCGGGCAATTTATCAGTGTCAGGATATTTATACCGCAGCTGAATCTGTTCCAGCCTCGGCAGTACAGTATTTCCTGTGCACCGAACGGGGATTACTACAGGATTTCTGTCAAGAGGGAATTTGGGGCCGAGCTAAACCTAAATGGTATGGTCAGTAACAGACTGCATGATTTCATAAATACCGGCGACATTATCGACGTTTCTGCTCCTGCCGGAAACTTTGTTCTTGCTGCTTCAGAAAATCCGGTTGTGTTCATCAGTGGCGGCGTAGGTCAGACCCCGCTGGTCAGCATGATGGAAGAACTGATCGCATCCGGTAGCGATCGTCCGAAGGCTTGGATACATGGCTGCCGGAACAGGCGGGTTCATGCCTTTCATGACGCTTTAGCAAAATGGAAAACAGAGGCAAATTTCGAAGGACATATTTTCTATGATGCAGTGGACACGGATGCAGACCCTGAATTTGTTCGCAACGGCTGGGTCGATCTTCAGCGCGTTGATACAGCGAATTTTGCGCCGAACAGCGAGTATTATATCTGCGGACCAGCATCGTTCATAACGAAAAATTATAACGATCTTATCGCAGCAGGGGTCGACAGGTCATTCATATTCTTTGAAGAATTCGGACCCCAGACGATACAGTTGAATTAACCGGTGGTCTCAGATCATTATGTACCAAAGCTTCGCAGTATCTCTGCGAAGCTTTCATATTTTCCAAAAAAACGCTTCATATATAAAACATAGATATTTGATTAATAAATATACTTATTTTTAATAATCACTTTAACTAAATGAGGCCCTGAACTTTCGTTGAGGCGAGCTTACGAGACAGACCAAACATTAACACGATCACCGGAATGAATATTCATAAGGACTGATGTGTGAATCAGTAACATTGCATGTAGCATCAAAAAGGGCAGGAAATCATCCCGCCCCCTTCTTTTCATGAGAAAATCAATTTCACAATGTCTGATTACCTATCCACTGTGCGAATGTCGTGTTCCCTAGTTTTGCAACGCCGGCCGGGACAAGGGCTGACTGAGGAACGGCAATACCGATATATTCGCGGTTGTCGTTTGGTACGACCATACGCTGATCCTTCCTGGCTGAAAGATAATTTTCCGTAAATGTGCTCATATCCTCGCGTTCCGGACCGGCTATATCGACCACATCGTTTAACGGCGGTTCTAACGATAAAGCGGTTACGAAACCGGCAACATCTTCAGCTGCTATCGGCTGGAAATCCAGTGTCGAAACATGGACACGGTTTTCCTGTGTTGCGATATCGGCGATCACTGGTACGAATTCATGGAACTGTGTGCTTCTGATGATCGTGTACGGGATACCTGACTCTTTGACAAGGTCTTCCTGTATTTTTTTAGCCTTCATATAACCTATATTTTGCATGACATCGGTTCCTACGATCGATAAAATGACATAGTGTTTAACGTCTGCCGCTTTCGCTGCAGCAACCAGGTTGTTACCGGTTCTGGTAAAAAAGTCGACAGCAGGACCTTCTTCAAATGAAGGAGAATTGATCAGGTCAATCAGCACGTCCGTTTCTTTTAAAGCCTCTTCCAGACCGTCGCCTGTCAGTGCATTAATTCCTATTGATGAAGAACCGGCGACAACGCTGTGGCCGAGAGATTGCAGTTTTTGAGCGACTTTCGATCCGATCAGGCCGGTTGCTCCGATAATTAAGATTTTCATAAATTTATAATTGAGCTTTTAGATGTATAATATTCTGATAATTAATTATTTACCATGCTTTTCAGGAACAAGGAACGGTGTGCCTGCATCACCTATAAATATGGCCAGCAATCTGGCGGGTTTATCGGCGCTGACATTACGGGTGCCGTTATGCAGGCCATCCGGCTCTTCATAAAATGTATCACCGGCTTTGTAACGGTAAACTTTTCCTTCAAAGGTCGATTCGAGTTCACCTTCCAGTACATAACCGAAAGTCGGGATCGGATGACGGTGTCCTGAGGAAGTTTCGCCCGGAGCGAAGGTCACAACAACCATCTTAAATTCCTGATTCTTCAATGATGGGGTATTCAGCAATTTTGAGAAGATCACCTTGGGCGGTGTTGCTGTTACATCTTCATGAGCGTTATGCTGAGCGCAGGCGATACCTGTAAATAATAATGCTGTAATAAAAGTCAGCAACGTTATCTTTTTCATTTGGTAATATTTAGGCAAGGCTTCATTGCCATTGTCGTTACAAATTTACCCTGCCCCGTGGACCACCTAATGGGCCAGCGATGATACATAACGGGGACCACCACGACCGCCTCTTGGCGTTACACACCCGGAACGCTACCTGGGCAACAGCCGGCGACAAAGTATGAAGTTTTAATTTGCGTAATAAATTTAATATCCTGTATTTCAGGGATATAAAAAAACAGCTTTATTAAGATAAAAGTTGCTGAAGGATTTTGGTGACCCTAATGATTTCTTCCTCGACAAGTGAAGCAAAACCCAGCCTGATGGAATTATTATGCGGTGATGCCGGGTTAAAGCAGGCATTCCCGATCAGATGCAAACCCTGCTCCGCAGCTTTTCGGATCAGCTGCTTCAGGTCATACTTCTCGTGAAACTTCACCCACAAGGCCAGTCCTCCCTGAGGTATGGTGAATGAAACCTTATTACCAAGCATTTCGTCAAAGAGTTGTGCCATCAGTGCACAGCGTGCAGCGTATAACCTGTTGACGTTCTGTATATGATGGTCCAGCGCCCCGGACATGATCATTTGAGCAAGTACATATTCGTTAAAAACGTCTCCCTTAAGATCGAAAAGGCGCTTCAGGTGAAGCGCCCGCTGGATGACCTTGGGTGCTGAGATCATAAATCCTAAGCGCACACTCGGGCCTAGTAGTTTACTATAGGAACCGACGTATATGATCTTACCGCTGTGACAGCTGGTAGATAACGGCAATATCGGGCGGTTACTATGATGATAGTCATAATCGTAGTCATCCTCGATTACCCAGAAATCATATCTGGACATCAGCTGAAGAAGCTTCAGCCTCCTCTCCGAATTCATGGTAACAGTTGTGGGGTGATGGTGATGCGGAGCAAGGTAGAGCATTTTTACAGGCTTATCCTCAAGGATCTTTTCCAATTCCTCTATGATCAACCCGTCTTCGTCTACTCCTACCCGGTTAATGACTGCACCGGCATTCAAAAAGGTCTCATCGGTGAAAACGTAGTTTGGCTCCGTGACCACCACTTCGTCCCCCCTGGCGACCAAAAGTGTTATTGCCAGATAAATTGCCATCTGCCCTCCTCTGGTGATCAGCACATTCTCTTCGGCCACATTCAATCCCCTTGAACCGTTAAGGAAAGATGCTGTCGCATTCTTTAAAGAAGGATGCCCTCCCTGGTCGAGGAAATACGTTGCTCTGTTAAGCGCTTTATTATCAAGGTGCTTGCGATACTCCCGCTGCATATCATTATGCGGCGTAAGCCGGTAATCAGGCAGTCCGTCAGTGACTAAAAGTTCATAGTCCGGTATCCGGCGCTTACTAAGTTTAGGTATCTCATCCTTTTCAATATAGGCCGGCTGCTGACGGTCGGTCTGCTCAAACTTGTTTACCGGTTGGAAGGAACGAGGCTTGATCAGCGGAAGATTAATTTTTACCCGGAATCCCTGGCGCGGAACCGATTCGATCCATTCCTGGTTCAGTAGTTCTTCATAAGCTTTGTTTACCGTTTTACGGTTGACGCCGATCAGCCCGGCAAGTATGCGGGTGGCCGGCAGTAATGCGCCCGGTACAACGACGCCATCCCTGATCAGTTTGATGATCTGATCGCTGATCTGTGCAGCAATGCCGACCTGCGAATTACGGTCAGTGACGATAAGGTTGTTGAAAGGAAGCATTATTTTCATTATAGGAGTCCGCTTGGGGACACCGGCGTTCAAATTAAATTATTTTTCCGTTCTATTTGTAAACACTGATCCTACGACATGATCCCAGAGCGGAGAACTTACACCGTAACCTTTTTCCGGTTCCTGGTAATGATGACGCATATGATGGTGTTTGATCTTTTTGAATATGCCGCTTTTAAAGTTAAAGTGGTGCATAGCGTAATGACCAATGTCATAGATAAGATAGCCAATCAAAAATGTGCCGAAGAAAAACCAGAAATACCTGTCGGGAATGCAGGCTTTGAAAAGATAAAAAAAACCGATAGCAAGAGGTATGCTCAGCGAAGGAGGCATTACGAGCCTCAGCCTGTCGCTCGGGTAATCGTGGTGTACACCATGTATGATAAAGTGCAGCCTTCTGCCGATCGTGCCCGGGAGCTCAAAATGAAAAACGTATCTGTGCATCACATATTCAACAATTGTCCAAATCAGCATCCCTGCAAGAAAATCGACCGGATATTCCCATAAAGCCATATCTATAAGGGCTGATCTGTAAAAGCAATAAATAATAACCGGTATAAAAAGATACAGCGGGACAGTAAAATGAACTTTAGACAGAGCTTCAAAAAAATCACTCTTGAACATTCGGACTGAATCCTGGGAATTTGATACAAATTTTCTTTTACCTGCAGCCATATTGGGTTTTGTTATAAAATTGACAAAAAAGTATATTGATGCTATTCTGATATTAAAAGCGGAGCATCCAGCAGTAAATCGCTACCTTAACAAATCGGCCAGATCCACTGACATAAAAATTAACCGGTTTCACAATGAACACGGAGCGGATACCGCTTTATTATCTTTTGAAGCGAAGAATTATTTCTCATTAAGTACGCTGTCTATACTCCATTTAGGATCTTCGGTGGAGGTCAGTAACAATGCAGCGCCCGCAAATACAAATACCGGGTATTTAAAGGGGGCAAGAAGACCTTCGGAAATGATCATGCTAAACGCGAAAAGCAGGGTCAGTACAGCGCTGCCAAAGGCATTAGCTTTTAACTTAAAGCCAAGTAACAGGCAAACACCGAATATGATCTCGGCGATCGTTGCGATCAAAGCCCCAAAATTGCTTATGCTTTCAGGTAAAAAAGACATAATAACATGCGCATAGGCTGTGAAATGTTTCCAGTCTCCCCAGTTAACACCTGAACCCGGCGCCCCCATAAGACCTAACCTGTCTGCAACAGGTAACAGAAAGCCGATGCCGAGAGCGAATCTGGCTATCAATTGGGGTAACGCATTTGCTTGTGATTTCATATTGATTTTTTTTATCAAAATTACGTCGGAAAAAGCAGTTCGTGTGGTCCAGCGGGTCCAGAGACAGGGGTCCAGAAAGATCGCCCTGCCGGCACTCTGCCGGTTCACGCAACAAAATATATAGTTACTTTTTCAAGGATGTCATACCATTCAGCAAATCTTCATTAAATGATTTTATCGAAGTTCCGTTAAGGAGTTTAGTAAGATCATTTCTTATGGCTTTGAATTCATGATGAAGCGGACATGGGTTCTTCACAGAACATTGTTTCAGGCCAAGCGCGCAGCCTTTAAAGATCTGCACGCCGTCAATAGCCTCCACCACATCACTGAGTGGCCGGGAGAGATTTTCCTCGGTCATGTAGAAACCACCGTTCGGCCCCTTTGCCGAATTGATTATCCCCCTCCTGCTCAGGTCCTGCAGTATCTTAGCCAGAAAATGAGCGGGTGAATCAATACCCTCCGAGATATCTTTTATTCCCACCCTTGATCCGTCAGGAGTCCGGTGAGCGATAAAAAAAACCGCACGCATCGCATACTCGCAAGTCCTGGAAAAAACGCCCATATCTTTAATACAAATCTAAAGCTTTATTAAAGATATAAAACTCTTTAATTGTCATCTTTGAGAGCAGTTCCCGGAGAAATGTACCTTGCCGGTGACCGGCAAGGCCGCAAACATTATGCAAGTGGTTTTGCAAAATGGTTGCAGGCTAGTATATAACCCTGATTCAGATAAAGCCTGTGAGCGGGATGCAGGGCGTATCCGCTGTCAAGGTGTATACTCTGTACCTCCTGCTCTCTTGCTTCAGATTCTATAAAACCAAGAAGCGCCGCCGCGCAGCCTTTCTTCCGGCTTTCCGGTGCGGTATACATGTCGTCAATATAAATGATCTTTCCGGTCCTTAGCATCTCGTATTTTCTGTACCCGGCAAATGCCATCGCATTATTGGTGTTTTCATCAACTGCATAGACAATTTCGAATCCTCCGTCTCTGATCATTCTTGTTACCTGATCTGATACACCTCCCGCGTCGAGGTGGGGCCTGAACGCCAGAATAAGATCTTTGCATTTATCAATATCCTCAGCCGACTGTACTTTTTTACATAACATAAGTCTTCAATTAAAATTTCAGACAAAGTTATCTCCGGGACAGTCGTGTAACATGGACCAGTTTATTTTGCATTGGGGGACCAAAGTCGCCAATTCTGCTCATCGCCGGGTGAAAAAATCAGTGTATGAGGGCATTCGTAAAGATCCCGTCAGCGATCAGTACACCCTTCTGTCCGTTGAATGTATCTATTGTGTGGATATATTTAAAGCAGCGGTCAACATGATCGTACCCCTGATCGACGACACGGATCTGGACCGCACTGGCAGCAATATCTTCATTATTCTGAATACAGAGCAGACGATTTGTCAGCATCATAAAATCCTGATCGTAACCTTTTGAATGCAGTTCGATCACCCGGCGTGTTATCGAGCTGTTCAGCTTCCTGTTGTTTTTAGACGAAATGTTCATAACGGTTTGATTTACAGTTTATCATAATATTAGAATCTAAAGACCATACCTTTAAAACATCGTGCCATAAACTTAAGATATTAATAATCAGCTCATTAAATAATGCTATGTATAACAACGGCGTTCCTTCGTCATTATGCCAAAGTTAAACGGCGAAATATCGTATCGGCGAAATTGAATAATTAAGTAACAAGCGGCGGAGATTTAATAATCCATTACCGCTACGGCCTGAATTCACCGACAATAGTTAAGTTAATTTTTACCGGAACTGACGTTAGCCTTTTTCATAACAAAAACAAGGATCCAGACTATACCGGCAACCATCATAATTAAACCTGCGATGATAGCAAGCTGCATAAATACCGCCCGTATAGTAAGTAATTGTGCCTGTGTCCCGATTAACCTGCCTAAGGCGGCATTAGCTAACGAGGTCGCCTGTTCCAGCGCATAGCCTTTGGAAAGATACAACTGTTTAAAAGCGTCAATCCGCTCTGCGGTCTGCTGATCAGTGCCAGTTATACGGCTGAGAAAAGATTCCTTGTAAATCTGATTATAATACAGTTGCAGATTGTAAAAACCAGCGCTTGCATTTAACAAAGCGGTAAATCTTGCATAAGCACCGATCACCAGTCCGGTATATCCTGCAGCAGGCGTTGCGGTCCTGATAATAAATACGACGATGGGCACGAGCATCATACCTGAGGCAGCCCCCTGGAGGATTACGGGCACGATAAGATCTCCGAAAGCAAGGTCAGGCGTCATTACAAAATAAACCCAAAGGTGGTAAACCATTAATAGCCCAAACCCAACGACAAGGAAAAAGGGAAAAATGTCCGGTCTCCGGAATAAAAGACCGGTTGAAAGCACCATAAAAATAATTATCCCTGCAAGATTGAACAGCCCGAGTTCCATCGTCTGCGACGGACTCCACTGCAGCACACTGCTGGTGTAGCCAAATATCAGGTTAATACTTTCTTTCATTCCGTAATAGACCGCTAGCAGTAAAAGTCCCAGCCATATTTTAGGATTCAGAAGCGTCCGTACCTGTATCAATGGACGCTTGATCATATATTCCCTCAAAACATAAAGCAGCACCGATACAACGGTGATCAGAGACGACAAACGTATCCGACGATCAGTAAACCAGTAGAACTTAGAACCGTAAATTACAGTGTAGGCGAAAGCGACAGCTGCTGTCGCAAAGAAGACCGCGCCGACCCAGTCGATCTGCCAGAGCGGGTATGGACGCCTGTCTGTCCGGCTTTTAAATCCTGTCATGATAATAACGAGGGAAATTATCAGGAACAATATGATGTAATAATACAAATGCTGAAAGTCGGCGGTAAGAGAAACATTTGAAGCGATCATACCGATGATCACCGTATTAGCAAGTACAGATCCGTATAAGAGCACTGAAGGAATGACCTGCCGGTGCTCGGTCCTGAGATATGGAGAAACCTGTACAAACATACAGGATGCTATCCCGCAAACAACGAGTCCCTGTAAAAAACGTATAATAAAGAAAAGAACGATGTCCTGAATGAACAGACAGGCAACGGCCAGAATTATCCCGCATGACAAGATCACGATCATATAGTTCCGCGGCTCAAAATAGCGCTGAAATCTGAACTGTACCGGAAGCATCACCAGTATACCGACGTAGGTCATCTGAAGTGCAAACGTGACATCCTCCTGCTGTGCGGCGAGGTAAGAGATGACGAAGTTCTGACTCAGTGCGAAAGCGCCGAACTGAAAAACAGCGGATAGTGTGACGAACACCAGCAAGGCCCTTACCATCCAGGGAGAATGGTGCAGCCAGTTTCTAAGATAGACCGGTGGATTCATATTCCTTTATTTTTAACGGCGACGAGAACATTCATTCCTGCTTTCACCGGCGTGATATCCTTATCTGTAAATCTGATCTTTACGGGGATCCGCTGTATCACTTTCACAAAGTTCCCGGTCGCATTATCCGGCGGGAGGAGTGAAAACTTAGCACCGGTTGAGGCTGCTATGGCCTCTATCTTACCCTTGTAAACAACGCCACTGATTGCGTCTACCCGAATCTCCACAGGCTGGCCGACGTACATACCATTGACCTGGGTCTCCTTAAAGTTCGCTGTTATCCATTTATCACGCTCATTCACAATAGAAACGAGTGGTTGTCCCGGCTGGATCTGTTGTCCATCCTGGATCGATTTTCTGCCCATACGGCCACTGTATGGTGCTCTAATAACTGTATAAGCAAGATTGATCCTTGCTAGTTCCAACAACGCATTTTTCCTTTTGAGATCTGCTGCCAGCAGCTCCCTTCGCGTCTTCATTTCCGCGATTTTAGCATAACTGGCCTGCAGGCTATTCAGAGCGGCGCTGTAATCACTTTTGGAGACATCGTAACGGGATTGTACCGCATCGAGATCCGAACCTGTTACAGCTTCATCGCGGGCCAGATTTTTGTAGCGTGTGATATCCGCCTTTTGCAAAATGAGCCTGGCCTTTGCCCCGTTAACCTGATCTCTGTTTACTTTAGAGGCAGCTTCGAGACTCGCAATACCGGCGTTCAGCACATCTACCTGTGCATTTGCGTCGTCGACCGTCGCTTCAGCTTCTAATACCCGTTGAAGGTATTCGCGGTCATCCAGTGTTACAAGCGTATCACCTTCTCTCACCGATTGGTGTTCCTCGAACCGCACAGTCCGGATGTAGCCACCGACCCTGGCTGAGACAGGATTGATAAAGGATTCAACCTGCGCATCATTTGTTTCCTGATAGCGGCTGCCTTTAAGAAAATATAAAAAAAAGAAACAAGCTGCTCCCGCTATGATAGTAATTGCGAAACCAGTCAGTATAATGGTTAAAGGGCGTTTTGCTGTTGATGTGGTCATTTCGGTGTAATTAGATCGTAAAAAATTATAGTTTACCAGCAGTGTAAAGCATCCGGTAATAGATTAGTCTGGCATTGATACGCGCTTGTACCAGGTTGTAGCGGGTTTCCTGATAAAGGCTGTCGGCATCAAGCAGATCTGTGAGCAGCGCCAGCTGATTAAGATACTTTGCATTGACTATCCGGTAATTGACCATCGCCTGATCGATCGATCTTTCTGTGACAGAAATACGGTTCAGGGCCTCCCGATATTTGATCAGCATGCCCTCTGCTTCCTGTCTGACATTGTCGGTAACGTTCTGTTGCACCAACCGAAGTTGCCGGACCCGTATCCTGGCTGCGGCAACCTTGTTTTTATTCTGGTAAACCGATGAAATATTATACTGTACCCGGACACCCACGAATCCTATAGCATAAGCCTGGTCGACCGGCGGATAAAAGATAGTGTTCGGATAATTTATACTGTACGCAGACAACAGGGATAACGATGGCAGACCATTGCTGCGAATCCCCTTAAGCCGGTCTTCAAGGATGAGTAGGTTCTCCTCCGCTTTACGCACAGAAAAAGCATTGACGTCAGTTTGGTAAAGCAGATCGTTGAGTTCATTCAGCGTAGGTCCTGCAACATTTGAAGAATCCGCCGGCTCGATTTTTACTGTATCCGGTATATTGATCAGCACATTCAGTTTCTGGTTACTGATAGTGATATCGTTATCAGTCTGCTCAAGATTTAGCTTGACTGCTGACAGATTAAGTTCAGCCCGAAGCAGATCACTCCTTGTAACCTTCTGATTCCGGAACAAGGACGAAATGTTTTTAAGACGTGTCTCTGCCCTGACCACCTGCTCAATTATAAAACGCCGCTGGTCGTTCAAACGGACCATATCCAGATATTGGGCAGCGATCTGGAAAGCGGTTGCGGCACTTTGTTCCTGCGCGTTTATTCCGGCGAGATCTTTTTTGTGCCCCTGCTCAGCTGTCAAAGCCCGTTGCTTTCCTCCTGAATAAAGATTGAAGCTTGCGGTTAATCCTGCATCTGCTCCGTACTGGCTGGGACGCTTGGGAACGCTGTGGGCGCCGCTGAGACCGCTTTCAAATAAAGTGAGTCGGGTAAACCGTTGGTAACCTGATGATGCGACCACCACAGGCAGTGCATTCATTTTTGCATCATCAAGGTCCGCGCGACTTGCCTCTTCTTCCTGCTGAGCTGCTTTTACGAGGCTATTATCTGTTTTACCAAGCGTTATGGCTTCAGTCAGGCTAAGTTTCCTGCCAACCGTCAGTGTAGACGGTTGCTGAGCGTTAGCCCTGTCGAATCTTAAAAATAAACTCCCGGCCAATATCCATAGTAGCCTGTATGAGATAGGCCATATCCAAACTGATCTTATCATGTCAGATTTTAATTTATGTTTTCATCCTGGGCGAGTTAAAGCACGCTGATGAGTGAACCGTGTGAGGCTTTAACCCGAACTTCAGTTAACTGTACCTCATCAGGAATATCTCACTCGTTATGTCAAAGTTCATTTCAAGCGGAGCGTCCGCTTTCAGAACCACAGTGTCACGATAGGCGAGTGCGCGCCCGTTGATCGTGAGCCCTCCTTCAAGCAGGAAAATAACAACGTAACGTATGTCGGAAGAAGGCTGCAAGGTATAGGAAGATCCTGACCCGAAAATCCCGCGCCACAATTGGATGGTCAGCCCTTCTGAGAATCCCAGCGGATACAACCAGCCTTCTTCACGCTGAATTGATGCCAGCTGAAAGTGAAACATACTTTCCGGCACCGGCATATTCAGCCATATTTCCAGTAAATCATCTTCCTGTTTTTCATCAGTATTATGCAGTGTGGCCTGCAGTGCTCCTTTACCGGCATTCACCATCAGGGCGTCCCCGCTGTGCATGACTACGCGGTTTCCTGCGGTATCAAAATAAGTTGCTGTTCCGCTGATCATCACCCGAACGACCTGCAAAGGACTTCCGGCAAAATTTTGGATATCCTGCCCCCCGGGGACAAGAGTTTTATTGTCAAACCGGACGACAGGTCCCCAATGTCCTCCTTCCGCCGGATAAACGACCGGGAAGATCATCTGGTGATTCTTAACATTGCCCATATCGACGAACTTCCTTTCCTGTTCCCTGATAAATTTCATGGTCGTAATTATAACATTGTCTTAAATGATACGTCTTTTAGGTTCAAAATTGGCTTAAAAACTTTCTTAAAAAAGGGCGGTATTTCGGTTCTTTTCGTCGATATTTCGGATATTTCATTTATCCGGAGAGTGACTTCCTGTATTCTGCGGGAGACATGCCCTGATGAGTTTTAAAAAATTTCCCGAAAACGGACTGATCTGAGAAACAAAGACGCTCGCTTACCTGTGCTATACTTAAGCTTTTGTTCTGGAGAAGCACCTTCGCTTCGAGCATGACCGCTTTGTCTATCCACTCCCCGGCAGTCTTCCCGCTTTCTTTTTTGACCAGTTCTGAAAGATATTTAGGTGTTACATTTAAATTGCTGGCATAAAATCCAACCGTTCGGTGCTGCCAGAACTCTTTTGTCAGCAAATTTCTGAAACGGGTGAAAAGCATATTGCCTTCGTCAGGCTGCTGCCCGGCGCTTCGTGCACGGTGCATAGCATCGATCTCGTGAATCAGCAGATATCCGTAACTCCGCATGAGCTGTGGCTCGTTAGGATGCATTCTGCCGAAAACGCCACATACGAGATTGAATATGGATGCCATTCTGAAAGCCTCATGCTCATGAAGCTGAACTACATGTCCGTCATTGTCCTCAAAAAATCTATACCTGTCGAGATAAAATATATTCGCAAGGGTTTCCAGAAGGAAATCAGCGGTGAAGAAGAAGAGTTGCATATCGGGCCGCTCTTCAGAGCGGCGGAAAGAACGTGTAACATTAGGGCCTATGGTTATTATAGCCGGCCCTGTTATTACCATGGACGTGAGATCTGCCTGAAGATGCATTATCCCCTGCCGCAGCCAGACAACAGAATAAGTTTCCGTCCTGAAAGGTTCATCGGTGTACAGCGGCTCGCAGCCGGTGTCAACGAAAAGGTACTGTTTTCTCGGCGCTGCCTGGTCAAAGGCTTTCTGCAGCTTTGAGATCGATAACGTACTTATTTGTTCTACCATGTTCATATTCATAATTAAATAACCTCCTGACCCGTATCAGCGACGTTTCCGTGCAAGATTACTATGATCTTCTTTTAGGTCATACCTGCTTTCTATTCATAATTCTGCAGCCTGAATACCATACCGTTCATTATTGATGAAAGCGGTAGCTGACAGGAAAGTCTGTCCTTCGGGTTTGTATCAGGTAACATCTCCAACATTGCGGCCTCCTCATCATCCGGTGGCGGCAATTTCTCATATCCGCAGATGACTTTAACAAGACAGGTGCCGCAGAGCGCCAGCCCTCCGCAGACACCGGGAATATCAAACCCGTTCGATTGAAGTACGTCCAGGAGCGAAAGGCTTGCATCAGGAGTTATTTCAACCGTTCTCCAGTCTCCGTCCGTGTCATAAGCTTTAAATTCAATTTTCCTTTCAGAACGCATTGATCCCATAGACAGTTGTATATTTAAAATTGATCCGCTGATCCGGATAAACAAACCGGAAAGCGCTTCGTGCCATTAGTGCAGCTTCGTGGAAGCCGCAAAGTATCAGTTTTAATTTGCCCGGATAATGATTAATATCCCCTATCGCATAAATGCGCTCTTCGCTTGTGCTGTAATCAATAGTATTCACGTTGATGGCATCTTTATCCATGTTAAGCCCCCATTCTGCTATAGGTCCTAATCTCGGCGTCAGGCCGAACAGAGGGATGAAATCATCAGCAGGGATAATTAAACTGTCACCGCCGTGAAGGGAGACACCGACACCGTTAAGTTTTCCCTTACCTGTCAGGTGGGTCGTATGTGCTCTGATGATCAGGTCAAGTTTCCCTGCATTCGCCAACTCCTGTACTCTAGACGCGGTATCGGGAGCACCCCTAAAGGTATTTCCCCGGTGAACCAGCGTAACTTTATCAGCGATCCCTGCCAGTACGAGCGTCCAGTCTAGTGCAGAATCTCCGCCACCGGCTATGACAACCTTGTGGCCCCGAAATACTTCAGGGTCTCTGACCGAATAGGCCACACCATTTCCCTCATATAAATTCAGGTCCGGAATTACCGGCTTTCTGGGTTCAAAACAGCCCAGACCGCCGGCTATTACAACTACCCTGGCGCTGATCACTGTTCCTGCAGACGTTGTCAGCAGGAACGTTTCGTCTCTTTGCCTGCTCACCTGTTCGACGCGCTCACCAAGTGTAAAGGAAGGCTTAAAAGGAGCAATCTGCGTCATCAGCTGTCCGACGAGTTCCTCTCCCGTGATCTTTGGGTAGCCTGGAATATCATATATCGGCTTTCCAGGATATATTTCGGTAAGTTGTCCACCGACCTGCGGCAAGACGTCAACAACATGACAGCGCATTTTCAGCAATCCGGTTTCGAATACTGCAAACAGCCCGACGGGACCGGCTCCGATGATACATATATCTGAGGATATCATTTTTGATTACCTCCCGCAAAAGTTAAAGAACCATTGTTTTTTTTATCCGTGATCTGCGCCATTCTGCTTTGAAACATATTTGCCATGATCTCCGCCCTTTTTTTTGCCTCTTCGGCTTTATGACCCTGAAAATGCAGGTCTATCGTTTCACTGAACAATTCAAGCCACCGGTAAAAATGCCTGGTTGTGACCGTCAGTTTGGCGTGATGTACAAAAGGATTTCCTTTATAATCAGGTACGCCAAAAAGCACCGTATTCCAGAATGCATACATTTTAAGAAGATGCGGCTGCCAGTCTTCGATAAACTCAACAAATACCGGACTGAGCAATACGTCCCCTCTCACTTTGCTGTAAAACTCATCTACCAGTAATCTGATAGAATCCATATTTTCTATATCGGCCATTTTCGATTTTATTGTTAGCTATAGATTGACGGAAAATGAAGTGATCACAAAATAAACCGTCCATGCGGCAAACAGGATAATGCCGGCAACGATCCACCAGGGTATACTTTGCGGCGTCTCACTGCCGTGTAGCAAAAACACTTTTTGATTACCCTTGCTATAAGCGTTGATCATGAGTGGTAAAACCCCTTCCACCGTTTCATCTTTCCGTATGCCCTCGACGGCAATAGCGGGCCCGTTCCGAACATTGAAGGGTATCAGTCTGATGCCCTCTTTCCCGAGGTAGTCTTTGCCGATAATCTTCAGAACATGTTCTCCGTCTGTCAGCCGCCGGGTATCAAGTTCGAAAGATACGGGGCATGGGAATTCTCCGACCGGCTGCGGGTCATCGTCAATATAAAGAACAACACTGCTTTTAATTTCCATAGGGGTCCGGTTCTATAAACGTGTACTTGATATGGGCCCTGTTTTTCTCCAGGGGTCTGAATAGGCATTTCAATGTGGCAAAAAGAACATACAGCGTAACTGCTATCATACATGCAACAATCAGATAATCCCAGTCGCTTTCGGGTCCCCGGCCGTGAGCGATGCCATTAAACGGGGAACGTTGCTTTTTGCAGGCTTCACAAGCGAAAGCAGTTCCCTGAATTAAAATGGTGTATAGTATAAAAATGTATTTTCTCATAATTCATGATACTTGTCTTTTTCAAAAACGGACGTTATTCCGGAGATTTCTTTATTTTAGAGAAGAGATGATCATCTTTACTTCTTCGACGGTCACCTGTTTGGATTGATTCCCCCAGCTGCTGCGTTCATGATTGATTATCGCGGCGATCTCTTCCGGCTTAAGATTATTGTTTGTGCCAACAGCAGGCATTGCACCATAACCTTCTCCGGCCCTTCCGTCATAGCCTTTCATGATAACAGTGACCTGTACAAGTGGATCGGGATCCAGAACGATGTTACTTCCTTTAAGCGACGGAAACGCTCCCGGTATTCCCAGTCCGTTCGGTTGATGACAGCTCGAGCAGTTGCTTGCATAGAGGGCTTCGCCATCCAAACCAGTTTCCCTTTTTGCGGAAGATGTCGCTGCAGAAGTTTTTACAGCATCTTCATTATAGAGAAAGACAGGAACTGCTCTGCCGTCAGGCAGCTTCTGCTGTTTAAGTGACTGCAGATACGCCACCAGCGCCATAGCCTGACGTGAAGCCACCACCTTTCTGTCTTCTTTTCCCGCACCGGGAATACTCAGCACCTTATCCTCCGGATAGGCATATTCTTTTAACTCAAAGAGCCATTCATACGATGGCATCACTGAAGCACTGACGACAAGGCGCGGATTGTACAGGTGCAACAAATGCCAGTCTTCACTAGACTGACGGTTACCGACATTTGTGAGGTCGGGTCCTGTTCTTTCCGAGCCCATCAGCGTTGCCGTATTTCGCCATATATCGGTTCTTGTGATACCTGCATAGTCCGCAGCTATACTTGGACGGCTGCCCCAGTTTTTGTCCATATCAAGGTTTCGTACCTGTTGCGTATGACAGGCGACACAACCTTCAGCAATAAATATATTTTTACCTTCCTTTTCTAAATTGTTCAGCGGTCTCGATCCCGGCAGGACGGCAGTCATCTGCTGGTTGCTGAGTGCAGGCATAATGGCGACGAACAGCGTGAGCACCAGGAAAAACCCAAGTGCGGCCATATAGAGTTTTTTATGATTTGAGTAGAGGTCCATGTTTTTTTCTGTTAGACAGGATTTGAAATAATGTGGTGATCACCAAGAGCGTCCATGACTTCTTTTCTGATCTCGTCCTCTGAACGGCGGAGTGTCATTGTATACATATTCCAGCAAAAAACGAGGTGCGAAAGCCACATTAAAGAGCCTCCAATGGCCCTCCAAAGCCAGTATGGGGCCATCAGTACGACGCTGTCTATAAAAGGTTTGCCGGATTGCCAGGCCATACCTTTCAGTGTACCGCCGATCATTAACGGCACGGTATAAAAAAGCAGACCAACCAGTGCAAGCCAGAAATGAGCCCCGACCCAATGCTGTCCGGGCTCTTTTCCTGTTAGACGCGGAACCAGCGTGTAAATAAAAGCCCATAACATAAATGCAATAATGCCGTACATCGTGATATGCGAGTGGGCTGTGGTAAAATCGGTAAAATGCCATACAAGATTGGTTTCCCTGAAAGCTTCCGCCGTACCCTGCATGGATCCGGTAAAGTAGAAGATTATGCCAACAAGATAAAAAGGCAGCGTATAGCTCCGGCTGATCTTGTGGAAGTTACCTTTCATAGTCATTAGGAAATTGGTCGTTCCGGCAAAAACCGGGATCAGCATACCGACACTTCCGACGATAGCAACAGTCTGCAGCCACCAGGGTATCGAACTGAATAAAAAGTGATGTGTGCCGATCAGCGTGTAGAAAAGTATTTGTGCCCAAAAGGCAAGGATTCCCAGGCTGTAGGAATAAATCGGCGTATTCAGCTGCTGGGGAAGAAAATAGTAGATCAGTCCCAGATTGAAAAGCATGAACCACATTCCCACTGCCTGGTGCATATAATAACCCTGCACTATGGTTTCGCCGAGTCCGTTCTGCCACTGGGGAATATATCCCACCAGGACGATTACAATTACAAACATCATGGCCGCCACGATGTACCAGTTCGAAATATAGATTTCGGTGGTTGTACGTTTGCCGATGGTACGGTAATAATTATAAAGTGTCACAAAGATCCCCCCTCCGAAAAGAGCCATTACCGGCCAGATATATTCACGGTATTCGCCGCCGCCGTTATTGATACCAGCCATGAGCGTCAGCGAACCACCGAGGACAGCACTGTTAACAAGGATAAGTGACCAGTACGCCAGACGGATACTGAATACGACAGTATTGCTCACCCGGGGTACGACGTAATAACCAAGGCCGAGCATGGCCAGCGAAGACCAGCCCCAGAAAACCATATTCGTATGCACGGGACGCAAGCGTCCGAAACTGAGCCAGCTGACGTGATCTGCATCAGGGGCAACAAATTTAATTCCGAGATATTCTCCGACTGATGTTCCGAGCACCAGCCAGGCAGTTGCTGAAACCAGGTACCAGAGGACCACCTTCACAAGGGCTTTATCCAGGTCATGGGGAACCGATGCCTTCCTTTTCGCAGCTAGGAAGCGGGGGGAATCGACCTCCGCAATATTATGTAATAAACCCTTCTGATCGGCGGGAAATACGGTGCTGCCAAGTTCTTCATCAGATAATTTAAAATCAAGTGAAGCCTTTCGTTCCAGGAGCTGTTGGTAGAATTCAGGATCCGCATCCGCTGTTGTGAGCAGATCCGCTGTTTCGTTTTCGATGCGCCGGAATTGTATGCGCCTGATCAGACGGGAAATTTTAATGCCGGTATACCATACCGCAATCATGAGCGGCAGAAGGATCAGTGTGACAGTGATGATCATTCCGGGGCTTTTCACAAGAAGTTCAGGGACTGGTTCAGTTTCAGCCTTAACAGGTGCGGTCAGCAAACTCATGAAGATGATCGCCATTACAATGCCGGCATTATTCCCTGTCCTTTTCCGTAAAGCAGCCTTGTGCGTCAACACGTGACTCAGATCCTTTCTGTTCAGTGCCGATAGCTGTTGCTGCCTCCAGCGTTTCTGATCACTCTTCCTGTCTTTTGCTTCTACTCTGAGTTTAACAGACAGGCGGTAAAGCCAGAGCAGCAGGAGAAGCATTATAAAGATCCCCGAGCCCATTGCCAGTCCCGAAACGACCTTGCTGATTTCGTGTCCGGAATTGCCGGAATTACCGTCCGTTACGGCAAATGCTGCGGAAGTGCTGATCATCCCGGTCAAAGCTGTAATGAAGAGTTTATTTATTTTCATCGTTTTTCTGATATATTACCTTTCAACTGAACTGGTCATACTTTCTGCCACTTTTTCAAACCTGGTATCATTTCCTGCAGTTTCCACAATAGCCGGAGTACTTGGATGACAATACCGGGGTTATCGACTTACGTGCCAACGATTCAAAAACCTGAATATCAAATATTTAAAAAACACTCACGATTTACCTAACTCCGATATTTCGGAATTACGCGTTTTAGCGACGTTCAACACGCGAAATAGCGTGTCCCCGAATTTCCAGAAATATGGCTTGCAGGAACATCACACAGCTTATAAATTATCCCGGAGCTGAACGAAAAGTGGCATCTGGACGCCACCTTATCGGATAAAAACGATATAAAGTCTCTAATATGCTCGATATTTATCCATAGAACATTGATAAACAGTTATTTAAATTTATGGCACCTGACTTGCAAAACGCATTGTGCCGGTAAGGATCCGGAGGAACACTAAAAAGACATTTCTGAGTGACGGTGGAGAGTTATATCTTTTTCCCCGGTACATCGAAACATTTAACAAATACTGAAATGCAGGAATCTAAAGCTGATCATACGGTCCGGGATTTGAATGTTAACCAGGCCGCGACCCCGTCTCTTGTCCCTCCCGGCGAATCAGTACCGGGAACCGGCCCGGCGGAGCAAGACCGGACAGAGACGATGAAATTGCTTGGGCATGAGATCAAAACACCCTTATGTCTCGCAAAACTCTACCTTCAGATGGCCCAGCGGCTGCCCGATCAACATACGGATCAGTTGCGATACTTTATAAACAGGGCTACTGAACAGATAGACACCATTACGAAAATTACTGACGATTTTGCAAAAGGCTTCGACTGCCCGTTATCTGACGCGGGGATGGTGCCATACAGATTTGATATGGTTCTGCTGATCACAGAAACAATCGGCGAAGCTGTACTGCTGTATCCCGGTTACAATTTCGATGTACTGGGTGTAAAAACTGCGTGGGTCAAAGCAGAAAGACACAAGATCAAGCAGGTGGTGAATAACTATCTGAGCAACGCTGTGAAATATTCATGCGGGAGCAAAAAAGTGCTGATCAATTGCAAAACCACGCCTGAGGCCGTCACTGTGACGGTTAAGGATTTCGGCACAGGCATTGAAGCAGGCTTAACGGAAAAAATATTTCAGCGGTTTTACCGTATCAGGACGGCAGGTGTTGAGAATACTGAAGGAAACGGCTATGGTCTTTTTGTCGTCAGTGAGATTATTGGTCAGCATAGAGGAAAGGTAGGTGTTCGGAGCATATGCGGGCAAGGTTCAGAATTTTACTTCAGTCTACCGGCTACCGACGGGGGATCTGAAAACGGATAGTTAACTGATACACACCGGGATCGTAATCGCCCACAGGAATTTTAACGGGCAAACTGTAATTTCAATTTACAAAATTCAACGGTCGTGAAGTAATCCGGCATTGGTTTGACTGGCCTTAAAATAAGAACTTTTTTAGTGGAAACCAGTTTAAACTAAGCGAGCAGTAGGGAAATAAAAAGTCTGCTTTTTCAATTGCAGACTTTTCAAAAAAGCTATATTACATCCTGAAATCTAAAAAAGCAATATCCTATCTTGTTTTGGGTCATATTAAATGTTACCAGCACCACTGAACCTCCTGAACGCCAAACATTATCTAACCTGACAGGATTGATTATCTAAACGTTTCCCTGTCTTACGTATTCAACATTATACCTGCTTTTCAACAGGTAAAAACGCGAATGATCATTAAAGGATAATTCATGCGCTTTTAAAAACGCATACATTCTGGCTGTGTTTCATTTTCTTGAAGGACCCCAACGCAGTATTCCTAAAGATCTGCTTTCTACCTCTTCACAGTAATCTGTTGAGTTAACTATTTTTCAGGAATGCTTAAAGTGACCGGATCTGGTTTGGATGAGGTCGTCCCTCTCACTCCGTTTTCTCAGTACGGAAGATCATTCTCAGCGCCCTGTCTTTAGACAGATAGGCTGTTGTCCAGTCATACAGGGTTATAAACTTATTTCTGAAACTGACGAGCGACATCAGATGAATAAACAACCATATGAAAAGGCCTGCAAGTCCACGGATATGCAGTTTATGCCTGAAAAGATCCACAACCGCCCGGGTACGCCCGATGATAGCCATATCTCCTTTGTCAAAATATACAAAAGGCTTAACCGGCTGCTCACGGGCAAGCGCCCTGAGATTCATTGCCAACGCTTTTCCCATTTGAATAGCGGGCTGTGCCACCTGCGGGTGGCAATGGGGATATCTTGGATCATCGGTATGAAGTGCGGTATCTCCTATCGCATAAACATCAGGAAGACCCTTCACCCGGCCCAGTGCATCGGTAAGCATACGTCTTCCGATTCCAAGGCTTGTTTCCGGTATTCCATCGAAAGTATTCGCGGTTATACCTGCGGCCCAGATCATAGTTCTTGCTTCTATAACCGTCCCGTCATCCAGGAGGATTCTTTCTCCGTCATAGTCTTTCACCCTGGATATCAGTTTAATAGTAACACCTCTTTCTGACAGTATCCGGTAAGCCTCATGGTGGGTCTTTTCACTCATTGGTAAAAGCAGAGCGGGTCCTCCGTCAATGATATATAAAGTTACCTGCTCATTCTTAAGTTCCGGATAATCTTTGGGCAGGATATATTTCTTCATCTCAGCGAGCATTCCCGCGACCTCAACACCTGTGGGCCCGCCTCCGGCAATCACGATTGTCAGTAGTTTTTTTCGTTCGTCAGGGTTCGTCGCAATGCTGGCTTCTTCCATTGTCCGCACCATTGCATTCCGCATACGCAGCGCATCATCGATCGTCTTCATCGGGATCGAGTGCCTGCGGATATTTTCATTACCGAAGAAATTGACTCTCCCACCAGCTGCAAAAACAAGAATGTCATAGGTTAAATCACCATTATTAAGGAAAAGCTTTTTTGCCTCCGGGTCGACACGTAAGACTTCAGCCAGACGAAATGTAAGACTACGGTTACGAAATAGTTTGCGGAATGGGGCACTGATGCTGGAAGGGTCAAGAAAAGAGGTCGCCACCTGATAAAGAAGCGGCGGAAAATAGTTGTAATTATTTCTGTCAACAAGCGTTATGCTGTACCGCTTATCTGTGATCAGGTTTTTTGCCAGATTAAGGCCTGCAAAACCACCGCCGACGATCACTACTTTTTTCTTCGATAAAAACGTTTTATTCATTTTCATAAAATTTTCCGAAACTCATCAGTCTGCCGGGAAATATATTTTTAAGCAGACTTTCTGAAATCATTAAATAAAAAGTAAGCTTTTATCTGAGGATACTGTCGCTTTCCCTGTAAATATTATCTATGCTCCAACGAAATTCATTAAACGCCGACAGCAGAAAAGCGCCGGCGCAAACTGAAGGAACCGAGTAATTGAATACAGCTTTAGTACCTGCTGTGAAAACCATACAGATGATAAATATCAGGGTGAGCAGGCAGGCTCCCATTGCATTCCATTTTGTTTTATATCCGAGTATAAGGAGCAGCCCAAATACCGCCTCACCGATTGTTGCGATCAGCCCGAGAATTTTAGTCAGATCTGCAGGTGACCATGGCATAAGCATCTGCGTATATGCAATAAAGTTCTGCCAGTTTCCCCAGTTGATGTTCTGACCGCCGGGGGCGCCCAGCCAGCCTATCCTGTCCATTACAGCGGATAAAAATCCGAGTCCGATCGATAAGCGGAGTAACAGTTGTGCGTAGTCTTTTTTTTTCATTAGAAATTTGTTTGATTGAAAATGCTGTTTATTATTAATTTGCGATGAACACTTGTAAGTTTCTTTTATTTTATCCAGCTTCGGGCTTTCAGGATAAGATGCCTTGACTGCATCTTCAGCGTCTGCGGGCGGGTACATCAGTCTCGTATTAAGATACACTTTAATATCATGAGCCTCTCTTCCTGTTAATTCCACTTTGTGATCACGGTCCACGGTCAACAAACGATTGTTTTCACCGAGATCAAAGCAGGTGATCAGTTCAGTCTGACTGTACTCTTTCAGTGGAAGATCAAAGAGATCATTGATTGCATTATGGCCTGCCCAGCGGCCCTCAAAATTGCTGTATTGAGTCGCCATGAGAAAGGTTTCACCGTTCCCGGTATCTATGGTTGCAACATCTCCGCTGAGAATAACATTCCTATATTCCGGTAATTTCAGATATGCATCTACTTTCAGCCGGTTAAGTTTATCACGTTCTCCGCTGAACTGAGATGTGAGGGAACTGGCTTCCATACCGGCAGCCCAGATCACAGTTTTCGTAGCAATAACATCACCGCTGCTTAGCCTGATCGATCCAGGATCCACAGAGGTGACTTCCGTCCCGGTGAATACTTCTATATTCTGAAATTCTATGGCTTTTCGAATGTAATCCTGCCCTTCAGCTGAGTAGCTGCTGGCGATATCAGGAAGCTTTTCAATATTTATCGCTTTGAAAGGCGGGGGCAAACCGACGATGCGTTTGGCAATACTGTTTGCCTTTTCCACGATCGTCAACAAGATTTCGAGCCCGGTCTGCCCGGATCCGACAACAACGAGCGTTGTCGCCCCCTTACCGCGGAATTGCTCCCTGGCCAGCTTTTCCAGGTGTTGCTCCAGTTTCCGGGCAGCATCAAACGATTCAACGTTGAACGTATGTTCAATACCCGATACATCTGATCTTTTAAGAACACTGCCGGTCGAAAGAACAAGGTAATCATAGCTTACCGATGATGTACTGTCGATGGTGACCACCGATATTTCATTGGTTTCAGGTGATATTTTCTCTACCCTCCCTGTTATCAGGGTAATACCGAGCGGAACAGTATATCTCAACAGTTCTACACTCAGCCCGTGTGGGGAAGTTTTATAAAGACGGGGTCCAGCGATAAAGGGTTCATCCGGATGGATAATCGCTATCTCGACCTCATCTCTTTTATTGATTTTTCGGCTTTGCCTCACTGCACTTAGTGCACTCCAGAATCCTGAAAAGCCACCGCCGATAATTACCAGTCGTTTCTTCATAGCGCACACGGGCGTCGATAATTAGCATTCGACTGTTGGTGAAAGACAAGACTTATACCATAAGTCTATTAAATTGATTATCAATGAATAATAATTTTTAAATAAAGTCAAGGACACGATATGTCGTGACCAGTTGATTTTATGGCGATTAGACGTTAGGTGCCTGAGATTTTCTGTCCTGCACTTAATTTCGTTAAGAACAACTAAAGATTTCAGGTGAAGAGTGTCCGAAGATCTGAAAGCGCCGGCTTAACCACCGATGCGTCGATAATGTCAAACGAAATGACTATCACAGCACCGTTGTCATTTTTACGTTCAAAGCATCCATTGATTTGTCTGGAAAGAGCGGCCATCATTTCCATACCCAGGTTGGAAGCACGATTTTCCAGATGTTTAAAACCTTTTCCATTATCGGCGATGACCAGCCTTACTCTTTTGCTGTTCAATGCCGAAGCTGTAATTTTTATTTCCCCGCCTGATCCGTCAAATGCATATTTAATAGCATTTGTGACCGCCTCATTCATGATCAGGCCCACCGGAACGGCCTGAGCAGGATCCAGCTTGATAGGATCAATATTCTGGGTGATTTTGATCTTTCTTAATTCCGGAGTGTAAACACCTGAGAGGTAACCGATCAGATCATGTACATAGTCTTTAAGCCTGACCGTCGAGAGTCCGGACCTGGTGTAAAGCTTCTGGTGAATGATCGCGATCGACTGTATCTGATTTTGTATATTCCGGATTGCCCTTACTGCCTCATCGCTTTGAAGATGAGAAGATTGCCCATACAGAAGGCTTATGACGATCTGAAGATTGTTTTTTACGCGGTGGTGAACCTCCTTTAATAACCATTCTTTCTGAACCAGCAGATCGTCTTTTTCCACTATTAGTTTCTCCTTATCATCAAGCAAAATGGAAAGACATCGATTCTGCTCATTGATCTGCGACTGCTTTGCGCTCAGATGCCGATTGATCCTGATCTTGTGGCGATAGGCATACCAGGTCACGCACGCAAGTATGAGGATGAAAAACGAACCTGCAATCAGGCCATAAAACTGGGCATTGCGACGCTCTAAAGTCGCTTTTTGTATAGCCGTTTCGCTGTGCAGTTCCTGTATGGTTTTATCTTTTGCCAGTAAGCGGTATTGTGACTCGAGTTCATGAATCTGTTTGGTCAATTTTAAATTGTTTATCGAATCATTTAACTTAGTAATGCTAATGTAATTTTTAAGGGCAGAAAAGAAATTTCGTTTTACAGAGTCTATGGTATATGCATAATACAGCATTCGCCTTTTTATCAGAACTGACCGACCCTTTTTTGGCATAGCATTTAGCTCCTTAAAAGCTGCCTCAAATTTGTCCCATTGTTGCTTCTTCATGTAAAAACGCAGCAGCGGGTCCGAGATTGAAATGTAATTATCTATTCTGTAGAATTCCTTCTTTTGCGGGAGCGCATCATGTACCTCTTTTGAAGCCGTCCTAAATTCTTTTATGAGTTTTCCGGCCCTCTCCAGTTCTCCGGACTGCGTATAAAGCTGGATTTTTGAGGATAAAAGCAACATAGTCTGATAAACATTCCGATCTGGAAACCGGTTCTCAAATTTCTTAATGAACTCCAAACCTTCCCTGCATCTACTCAATTTACTGTTACATAACGCTATACCTCGTATGCAGAGATAATAGTAATCCTTGAAATTGACTTTTTCCGAAAACTTCATACTTTTCAGGTAAGCTTCCAGTGCGTTCTGCTCCTGCTGGTCATTGTAGTAAGCGCCGGCAAGACAGAAATAATACATTGCTCCGTCATTGTCATTGCGATTAGGGTCCTGTTCGAAGAGGTTAGTAGTCTCGATACGTGCCAGCAGGCCCTTTTTTATTTCGTTTTTACGGTAAAGGACTTCAGCCAGTAAATAGTATGCGAGGTAGACTTTACGATATTTTAACGCTTTATATTGTCTGATAACCGACAAAAGTTCTTTCTCCGCCTCGTTCAGATTTCCGAGCACCATATTAGCGTCGGCTACTTTTCCAAGCAGATCGGCCGACTCCTGTTTCATACCGGCGGCGCTGAATAATTTATATGAATTCGCATATGCCTTTTTTCTGATGGCTGCATTGGGGACATCCGTATACATGATAAAATCACCAAACATCAGCCATATCAAAGCGGCCTCCTTTATGTAATTGTTTTGTTCGTAATAATTTGCAGCACTGCTGAACAGCTCATTTGCTTTGAGATAATCGTGAAGCGTGGCGCTTAGACAGGCTTTTGTAACTATGCATTTATAATAATACCGCGGAAGCCGCAGTTGCCGGCTTAGTTCCGCTGCTTTATTAGCATAATAAGCCGTGCTGTCCATATCGGTTCTTTCATCGCCTGGCTTATCCAGGTAATAATTCGAAAGTTTAAGCATCGTAATGATACGGTTGCTGTCCGGAGCCGATTTGCGCAGTATCTGAAGCAATGTATCGCGTCCCTGCGCCATGAGATCGGTACAGCAGCTGCCAAGAAAAAGGAACAATATGAAATTTCGAATATTCATTTTCAGTCAACGCTTAA
This sequence comes from Mucilaginibacter pallidiroseus, assembly GCF_007846085.1. GTDB lineage: Bacteria > Bacteroidota > Bacteroidia > Sphingobacteriales > Sphingobacteriaceae > Mucilaginibacter > Mucilaginibacter pallidiroseus. Next base: position 33,633 of record NZ_VOEJ01000011.1, on the reverse strand, counting down.
TTAACCCGTAGCCGCGATTTCAAACAATTACCTGATGCAAACCTATCTGATTCCCAGTCTTTTCATTTTGGAGTGCAGGGTTGTCGGAGGAAGTCCCATAACCGCAGCCGCACCGTTAGCCCCTCTTATTCTACCGCTGCAGGTGCTCAGGACAGAAAGAATATATTCTCTTTCGTTTTCATCAATTGTTTTGATTCTTGCCGGAGTTTCTGCAGCCGGAAGAATCAGTCTGCTTTGTTTTGGCATTTCCGCATCCGTTATGATCGTCCCTTTTGTCATTAGTAAGGAGCGCTCGATAAAATGTTCCAGCTCACGGACATTCCCGGGCCATGAATAATTTATCATTTTCTCCATAAGCTCGTCGGAAACGCCGCTAACCCCTTTTTTATAGCGCAGGGCATAGCGTGTGACAAAAAAATCCGTCAGTGCCGCAATATCTTCTACCCTTTCTCTTAATGCCGGCACGCTTACCGGAAAAACAAAAAGACGGTAATAAAGATCCAGTCTGAAGCGACCGTTCTCCATTTCAACCTCCAGGTCCCGGTTGGTTGCGGCAATAATCCTGACATCTATCTTTATAGGGCCCCGGCCGCCGATCCTGTCGATCTCCTGTTCCTGCAGTACCCTCAGCAGCTTAACCTGCACGTCCATGGTGAGCTCGCCGATCTCATCCAGAAATATAGTCCCGCCGTTTGCGATCTCGAACTTTCCTTCCCTTTTTTCCACCGCTCCCGTAAAAGCCCCCTTCTCATGACCGAATAATTCGCTTTCAACGAGATTAACAGGTAAGGACGCGCAATTGACAATAACAAACGGCTTATCTTTTCGTATCGAGCGCGCATGAATACTTCTCGCTACCCTTTCTTTACCCGTACCGCTTTCGCCCAGTATAAGAACGGATGTATCGAGCGGTGCCACGATCTCGATCTTGTCCAGCACAGATAACATAGCAGAACTAGTGCCCACCATACCGTCAAAATCTCCGGAGGTACCACTTTCGCCTCCACCTTTTCTCAATCCCGTTTTCAAAGGTTGTACAGAAACCTTACGGGTAAACAGATTGTGCAGCAATGTTTGTATACGGCTCAGAAGGACCAGATGATGCTGACTGTAAATATTTGAACGCCGGTTATAAAACTCGATCCGGATCATGTCATTGTTCTCGGCTTCTACCGGAAAAAGGATCGCCGATCGCAGATCGTAAATACCGCTAAGCAATTTGCTTCGCGGACTCACGTCAAATAAGTTTTCAAAGTCGCTATCACTATAAATCTTTTGCCTGGTAATGCCATACTCTATTAAATTAGCAGCTCCCGGGATGCCTTTTTTCTGACCTGCGATATTCCTGAATCCCTCGTCACCAATGTATTGGTATTCCTCAAAGCCGACCCTCAGAAGCCCTGAATTTATCTCCGGTGAGCGGTCACTGACCAGGTTGACGATATTAAGGTAATCAAATGGCACATGCGGCTGCAAAACCTCTGCTATCCGGATGAAAAGCGTCTTTTCATCTTTGATCGCATCCGTGATGCCGCGCAGTTTCCTATCCAGGTCCTGCTCTTCTTTATAACGGGAATCCAGCATGTGCTGATGCCGGTAGAAAGCCACATCCAGCGTGGTCAACAGATCGAATTCACGGAACGGCTTAACGATAAAACCCAGGGGAAGCGTCTCTTTGGCCTGCTCCAGCGTACTCCCCTCGAAATTCGCTGTCAGAAAAACAATCGGGATATTTTCGGCAGCAAGACTACGCGCGAGATCGATTCCTGAAAGATCCCCTTTCAGCTGGATGTCAACAAGAACAAGATCGGGCGAATGCTCCTTTGTTAATGACAGCGCCTCTTCTACATTATCAGCAACGCCGGAAACTTTAAAGCCCGAATCCCGAAGTACCGATTTGATATGCTGAGATACCAGGAACTCGTCTTCGACGATCAATATTTTTTTCATAAATGGCACCAAAATCACGAAAGAGATGCAGCCTTATGACTGAAATCCTATCATTTAGATGACAATTTGTTTAGCATAAGCCAGATTTTTTTGTCAGAATCCGAGGTTCAGGACTTAATCAAATGCTCTCCCTATCGCAGGGTAAATATTCGTAAATGATGTAATCAGAACTAAAGTCGGCAATTTATTGCAGTTTTTCAAACCCTTTTCCAAAGCGTTCCATATGGAGACACTGCTTAGTGCAAAGCCAAAAAAATGGCATGGTTTAATTCCAGACAACCGACGAAATATCATCGGCTGATTTTTCCTGAACGAACGAAATAACGTCGATTTTCTTACACAAGGTGCCCTCTTACACCTTTTAGGCGTATGGCACATCTTTGGTTAAAAGCGCTAAGGCAATCAAATCCATTCACATCTATCCCTGTAACAATGACCGAATCTTTAAATATTTCCAATCCCTCATTGAATGACTCGCCCTCCTGGTTATCCGACACAATGGACCAGCTGGAATCACTTTCCAGTTTCACCCGGACACTCGCGGGAATACAATCTGCAAAAGAATTATATCAACTGATGAAAAGCCTGGTGTCGCCGGCTTTGGGTATAAGGGAATTTGCAATCTTTTCACTGGAGCCGGAGATCGGAGTGCTTCACAATTTATCAATGGAGGACGATGTTCCTGCCTCATCGACATTTAAATCATCAGTATCCCTTTTAGCAACACCGGAGTGCGATGGGGTTTCTTTTTTCGAACGTACGAACCGGCCATTAGATATAGAAGAAATGATCGCCGCTCAGAGTGCAGAGCCTTTCTTAATAAATTTTTGTGCACATAACAAGAATTTATATCGACTGTTCGAGTTACGTAATGGAAGTGAAATAACAGGACTGTGCATATTTATGTTGAACAGCGACAAAACAGCTATCTCTTATCATTCTGCATCGATTCAGTTGTTGTTCGACCAGATCAGCCTGACCGTAAGCAGGATTATTATCAACAAGAAAGTTGAGAAACAACAGGAAGAGCGGGAATTACTACTGGCACTCAGCACTTCTATCGCGAAAGTAAAAGACCACGAACAGCTACATGAAGCACTTACCAAACGGTTAAAAAATTACCTGGGATTCAGTCACATTGCCATTGCAACACATGATGAAAATCGTCATACGTTTAATCTTTTCCTGCTGGACCCTTCATCCAAATCCAGGAACCATCCTGATTACGATCATCTAAGGTCAAAGAGTTATGAGTTAAAAGACCAATTTGTAAAAATGATCAGTTCTTCGCCCTACCCTGTGAGCATTGATCTCGAGTCTTATGCTGCTGAGGAACTGCCTCTCTATCTGCGCGTAAACAGGGAAAGCGGTATTAAAATGGTCTGGGGGCTTGCATTCAGAACCGAAGAAAAAACGATAGGCATCCTGACCTTCTTTTTTGAAGAGTCCAAACCGCTGACCGCTAACCTGATGGCATTGATGACCGGTATAGGACATCTGGCCTCCGTCGCGGTATCAAATGTAATGGCGCTGCAGCAGGTCAACAAATTACTTTCGTTCAAATCGACGATGCTGTCATTCGGAATAGAACTGCGTATGACAAAAGATATCCGTGCATTATCCCGCATCATCAAAAAGCAAATGGCTGAAATTCTCAGCGTCAAAGCTTTCGCAGTATTGTTGATTTCTAAAGATCAGTCAACAGGACAGCCTTTCTTTTACGATCATGAACAGCTCCTAAGCAAAGATCCTGGTTTCGCTGAACTGATCAAAAAACCGGTACCACTGGCTTCTGATTTTTACGCGGAGATCCTGAAAAATCCGGCGCCGGCGAGATTTCCGAACAACAGTCTGGACAACAATATCCTTGGCCAACTCCTTGCCCTGACGCCGGAGGACATTCTGGTGGGCACCACCATCAAGCTTGGTGAAAACATTGCAGGTATGATGATCATGAATTGCAGCGACATGCGTATCATCAAAAGGGACCGCCAGATATTCGACAGCTTCTGCTCACAGATCGGTATCGTAATTACTAATATCCAGGCACATAAGGCCTTAGAAGCGCAGTTAAAAGAAACTGAGAAATACCGCCAGCAATTGGAAGTTGAAAAAACATACCTCTCAGAAGAAATCAGCACGCTTCATAACACCTCAGAGATCATCGGCGAAAGCAGCTCTCTTAAAGGCGTTTATCAACTGGTATCACAGGTAGCCAAGTCCAGCAGCACGGTTCTTATCCTGGGGGAAACAGGTACCGGAAAAGAGCTCTTCGCGCGTGCCATACACAACAATTCACCAAGGAAGGACAAAGTGATGATCAAAGTCAACTGCGCAGCTATTCCGGCCAATCTGATTGAAAGTGAACTATTCGGTCACGAAAAAGGGAGTTTTACCGGCGCAACAGAACGTAGACTGGGAAAGTTTGAACTCGCCAACGGCAGTACACTTTTTCTCGACGAAGTAGGTGAAATGCCACTTGATCTACAGGTAAAATTACTCCGGGCCCTGCAGGAAAAAGAGATCGAACGCGTAGGCGGAAGAACAACTATTGGGGTAGATGTACGTATCGTTGCTGCTACAAACAGGGATCTTGAAGAAGAAATGGCTGCAGGAAGGTTTCGAAGAGATCTTTATTACCGGCTGAACATTTTTCCTATTGATCTGCCGCCGCTTCGCAAACGGAGAGAAGATATTGAGATCCTTGTGAACCATTTTATCGAAAAATACAGCAAGCGATGTGGAAAACAAATTACAGGGATCGGTCCCAAAGCGCTTGAAGATCTTAAACGTTACGCATGGCCGGGCAATATACGTGAACTGGAACACATGATAGAAAGAAGTATTCTGCTGACCGGCGACAGTGTGATCAGACACATTCCGCTTCCTGCCGTGAAAGACGATTCGGTAAATGTCCCGGATTCAGAGGTTCAGTTTTCATTAAGAACAATTGATGAAAACGAAAGGGAACATATTCTGAATGTGCTCAGCTACTGCGCAGGACGGATTGCCGGCAAAGGTAACGCCGCGGACATCCTGGGTGTTCCGCCTACCACACTAAATTCAAAAATGAAAAGACTGGGTATCAGGCGTGGGCATACGAGCTGACGGCTTCAAATCCTCTTTTAATTAAGGTCATTCAACCTGCCGGTAATGTCGCCTGCAGAAAAACTTGATACATATATAAAATGAAAAAAGTACAATTAACTTTAATGGCTGTGTGCGGCCTTTTCGTGGTCAGTGCTAAAGCCCAGCATAAAATGGATATGCCGGAAGTAACAGCCACACCGCCAAAGGTCATTTTTTCAAAACTGCTGAACACCGCATCACTGAATAATCAGGAATTCAAAATGGTAGTCGTAAATTTTGCACCAGGTGAAAGCTCATCTGCACACCGCCACCCTATACCCACTTTCGGATACGTTCTTGAAGGGGAACTGGAATCGACTTTCGAGGGGAAAAAGTATCGTTACAAAAAAGGTGAGGCCTTTTACGAAGAGCCGAACGGCCTGCATAACGGCACGCGAAACGTGAGCAAAAAGAAACCTGCAAAATTGCTTGCGGTCTTTATAGGAGATAACGGGAAACCGTTCCTGGTCCCGGAAAAGAAATAACGATGAAGCCATAAAGTCTGAGATACGGCTTTATGGCTGCACACTATATTTCGTGACCAGGGGGCTATCCGCGATATTTAGTGCCCAGTCAAAATCAAAGAATGATATAGAACTCTGTTATACAATAATTTAGCCATTGGCATATAACTTGAAAAGTGTAGTTAAACCTTAATGCTTTCGATTGTACGGGAGCATCAAATCATTTTAATATGAAAATAGTAGTAATCGGTGGTACTGGTCTTATCGGTACCCAGCTTGTTGAAAAACTTCAGTCACTCGGTCATGAAACATTAGCGGCATCACCGGCAAAAGGGATCAACACGATCACAGGTGTTGGACTTGCGGATGCACTCTCAGGCGCAGATGCCGTGATCGACGTCTCAAATTCACCCGTATACAATGAGTCACTGGCCTTCTTTGAGCAATCAGGAAAAAATCTGGTCGCTGCAGCAAAAGAGGCCGGCATCAGACATTATGTGGTTTTATCGATCGTCGGTACACCCAGACTTACGGAAAGCAACTATTTCCGGGCAAAAGAGATACAGGAATCCATTGTTGTCCAAAGCGGCATTCCTTACACAATTGTCAGAGCCACACAATTCTATGAGTTTATGGGGCCGCTCGCAGACATGTACAACCAGGAGGGGATTGTTCACATCACTCCGGCGATCGTCCAGCCTATCGCATCAAGAGATGTAGCCCATAAACTGGCTGAGCTTGTTCTTGCATCGCCATTTAACCGCGTCATCAATATCGCCGGACCGAAACGTTATAGCCTGCCGGATATCGTTGGTAGCTACCTCAGTAAAATACATGACAGCCGAAATGTGGTTGCGGATGAGAAAGTCGGCTATGATGGTGTATTAGTTACCGACGATCGTCTTTCTCCTGAATCTGCAGACTGGACATCTGCTCAGTCATTCTCCGAATGGTTTGAAGAACATTTTCAGAAAGCCAGTCAATAAAAGCGAAGGCAGATGCTTGTCATTATCAGGAAGGTTCAGTTTTTTTCAATTTATTCTTAGTTTCCTGTTCTTTCTGCAGGATCTTTCTGTACCGGCGACAGCGCCTTCAGAAGCCGGGTTAACGCCCGGCTTTTTTGTTACGTCGCCTTATAGCGAATTTAACGGGGCAATCCATTTTCAGTCCTTCACGTAATGGATTGCCTTCTGAATTTCCGGATAGAAAAATTCAGAATGTGCCCGGGCTTTAAAAAATTCAAAGAAATGCCGCAGCGGTCATAACAGATGAGATGAAGTCGTTCGGCGATATACCGTTAGAAATTTAGATGATATAAATTATAAAATACTGATAATTAGCACATTAATACAATGGCATTTATTTTGGCATATGGGGTTCATAAATATCTATGATTATGGAAGCGTCAAAAATAATTCCTGCCTTAAGTGTTGCAGGTATAGGCCTGCGGCCTGTTCCGGGTATCAAATTTATTTGCGATCAGGGCATAAAGGAAAAATCCTTTAATATCCTGTGCACATATATCCAGCAACTGACCGGTTTACGATTGTCAGACGAGGAAATAAGCATTGTTCTCAACGCTGCCAAATTCAAGACTCTCCGTAAAAGGCAGTACCTGCTGCAGGAAGGGGATGTTTGCAGGTACATGAGTTTTGTGACAAATGGTGCTTTAAAAATGTACTCTGTTAATGAGCGGGGACAGGAAGCGATCGTTATCCTGGGTACGGAGAACAGCTGGATCGCAGACCGTGAAAGCATGGGTTTGCAAACTTCCTCAATCTACAATATTGAGGCGATCGAGAAAACCCATATTGTTCAGTTCACACCCGGTCAGCTTGACGCGCTGGGACAAGCCATCCCCGCTGTCGCCGAAATGACACGTCTGCAAAATAAGCAGCTGGCCATCGCTACGCAAAAGAGAATTCATGCCGCAATAAGCATGACAGCAGAGGAAAAGTATCAAGACCTGATCAGTTGCTATCCTGAATACATACAACGTTTTTCTCAAAACATGCTTGCTTCCTATCTCGGGATAAAACCGGAAACCCTCAGCAGGGTAAGGAAGCGTTGAAGATATCAAAGGATAATGCTCTGGTCATAATGATATCCCCTGGAGAAGGTAACCGGTCCTCAGTGACGTAAAGCACTGCAGCAATCCGCTTACAAGGCTGTGGCGGCGGTTTCCGGCACAGGTCAGAACAAATTATTCCAAAGCATCGCGAACATCATTCCGGGCTCCGGGCGGAAACCTCCGCTGCCTGTTTGAGATATAGCGGCGGGCTTTTGTGGCAACATTTTTTCTCTGTTGGGATAAGCCCTGCCCTTTCTGGCATTAAGCCTACCATCTTTGTTCTGTTCCGGACCTACCGGCTTAATTGTTTTCATGGTAAAGATATGATGTAAATATTTGTTGATCGGCTAACCTGCTGTCGGTGCGTAGGACGCAAACCGGCTTAAGCTTGCTGTAAAACTAGAAAATCATCAAACGGTAATCATTGACTTTTGCAATAAATATCTGTTGACCTGTAAGATCAATCGTCAATAAATTAATGTTTGTTCCCCCATTTACCAGGATTCTTCAGCTCCCGGTCCCGTCCCGTAATAAAGAAAACGGAATGTTACCAAAGGGTGGCCGGTCAAACAAATGCATTGACTATTATCAAATCTCTTTTTTGATGAATGTCATCAGTTCAGCCGGCATTTACCATCATTTTTGTTTCGTTCGAACATTTTATTTTATTAATAACAACAATTATGAAAAACTTAATTAAATCTCTTCTGACACTTATTATTATCGCACCGCTACATTTAAAGAGCGCATTTGCACAAAGCGAAAAAACAACGCCATCTGCTTACATTAGTATCGGTCCGGATGCAGGTATTCCTGTTGGGGCAATGCATCATCGTTACGACTGGAGCATTGGCGGATCCATTCAGGCTGATGTACCAATCTCAGGAAAATCATTGTATTTTGTCGGGAATGCAGGCTTCAACAACTTCTTTGCAAAAGATGATGCAGCAAATCCCCGGGACCTCCAGATGCTTCCGTTGAAAGCAGGTCTTAAATATTTTGCCGCCGGGAATTTCTACGTACAGGGGCAGGCTGGTGCATCTTTCCTTTTCAATAAGGGAAAAGGAGGTTATGATAAATCAACCGCTTTCACTTATGCTCCGCAGGTGGGCTATCAGTTTCCTGCAGGTTCAAATTATATCGACGCCGGCATCCGGTGGGAAGGCAATTCAAAATTCAATACTGGCGGAGGATGGAACAACTTTCTCGGTCTTAGGGTCGCATATGGTTTCGGCCTTTAAGGGATGATCCTGAACCACTTTTTTACAAGGCAGCGTCTGCAGATGCTGCCTTGTCATTTATAAGAATATTGATAAAAGTCAACATTCTTTTTTGTCTTTAATCAAAATTCCGGCGCTGTCATAAAAGGAACTTTGAATTATCAGCGGCAAATTAAATGCCCGGTAAATAATGAGCAATATCATGTACCGTCTTAAACTATTCCTGTTATTCTGTCTCGCTGCCCCCTGTGCAGCATCAGGGCAAACCATCACTTCCGTTCATGGTATCGTGCGCGATGCAAGGACCAGGGAACCGCTGATGCTGGTGACAATTGCGGTTCCGGGTACATCGCGGGGTGTCAGTACGGGTAAAGACGGGAGTTACAGTCTGTCCCTCGACGGTTCCGCCAGCGCAGTACGCGCCTCTTATCTTGGTTACGAAGCACAGTCAAGGGATATTATTCCGGGCAAGGACCAGCGCATCGATTTTACTATGAATCCCGTAAGTCAGACGCTTCAGGCTGTTGTCGTCCGGAGCGGCAGGCGTAAACGTTACACGAACCGCAATAATCCCGCTGTGGAGCTAATACGGAAAGTAATCGCCCATAAAAAAGAGAACCGGATAGAGAGTTATTCCTATACGCAATACAGCCAGTACGAAAAGATGTTCTTTTCACTGAGCAACCTTTCTGAAAAGTTTGTGAACAAGCGTGTTTTTAAAAACTATAAGTTCATGTTCAAAAACCAGGATTCCACCGAGATCGGCGGTAAAAACCTTTTGCCGTTGTACATGGAAGAAAAACTGTCCGATGTTTTTTATCAGAAAGACCCCGAAAGGAAAAAGCAGGTCATCCTTGCAGAAAAACAGGTTAAATTTGATGAAAATTTCGTGGATAACCAGGGATTAACGACCTATTTCAACCGCCTTTATCAAAACATCAATATTTACGATAACAACATATCCCTTTTAGGTAACCAGCTGCCCAGCCCTATCGCCGACGGTGCTCCCGGATATTATAAATTTTTCATTACGGATACGCTTAAAGATCAGCAGCCCAACCTTGTTGAATTGAGTTTCACACCGAGAAATACTACAGATATGCTTTTTGAGGGGCATATCTTTATCACGCTCGACGGCCGTTATGCTGTCGAGGGAGCCCGGCTTACCGTAAACAGGCATATCAATCTCAATTTTGTCAGGAGAATGGAAGCCAACCTGTCTTTCAGCAAAGGTCCGGGGAACAAATATTACCTCAGCGGCAGTAATCTGAAAATGGAATTCGGTATCAGCAAAAACAAGGGAGGCGGAATACTCGGAGAACGGGATGTCTCCGTCAGGGACTTTAAAGTAGATCAGCCCAAACCCAGGGAGTTTTATCAGGGCGGCGATCTGATCGTAAATGCGGATGCCCAAGAAAAAGGTGAAGCGTACTGGGATACAAACCGTTTCGATACGCTGACCAGTGCCCAGAAAGATGTGTACAAAAACATCGACAGTCTTCAAAACCTCAGGTCATTCCGCCGTACAATGGACCTCGTCACTCTACTGCTTGCCGGCTACAAGAATTTCGGATGGTTTGAAACGGGCCCCGTAAATACCTTCTACAGCTTCAATCCGGTCGAAGGATTTCGACTCCGTCTCGGGGGACGCACGACCACCGGTCTCAGCAAACGATATTATTTCGAGACCTACGGCGCTTACGGGTTTAAAGACGAGCGATTCAAATATTTCCTTAGCGGCACTTATTCGCTGAACAACAGATCGATCTACCGGTTCCCGCAGAATTACATCCGGGCAAGCTACCAGCACGACACCAAGATCCCCGGACAGGAACTGCAGTTCGTGCAGGAAGACAATTTCCTGTTGTCATTTAAAAGGGGCGATAATAATCTTTGGCTCTACAATGACCTTTTCAAGATAGACTATGTCCATGAATTTGAAAATCATCTCTCCTACCGGCTGGGCTTTAAGAAATGGGATCAGTCCCCTGCGGGAGAACTTTATTTTAAAAACGTGACGGACGGTAATGAAAACCGGATCGGAACGCTTCACACAACGGAGATATCCGCTCAAATTCGTTACGCACCGCATGAAAAATTTTATCAGGGAAAACTTTACCGAACACCTATACCGGACAGATACCCTATCCTAACCTTGGACTACACACAGGGTATCAAAAATCTTTGGGGTGGTTCCTATAGTTACTCGAATATTACCGGCAGTGCAGACAAGCGGTTTTATCTGTCCCGCCTTGGCTATACCGATATCAGGATCGAAGGCACACAGATCTTCGGGCGGGCACCGTTCCCGCTGCTTGACATTCTTCGCGCAAACCAGAGTTATGCCTTCCAGTTTTATTCGTATAATCTCATGAATTTTCTGGAATTCGTGAGCGACCATAATGTTAGTCTTTTTGTAGACCATCATTTCAATGGGTTCTTTTTCAATAAGATTCCGCTGATCAGGGCACTGAAATGGCGCGAGGTGATCAACTTCAAAAGCGTCTGGGGCGGCCTCAGGGCGGAAAATAACCCGGCCGTTCATCCCGACCTGCTGCAGCTTCCTGTGACCGCGGACCGCCAGGTGACCTATACCCTCGATAACGGCCCTTATATGGAAGGAAGTTTCGGCATCGCCAATATTTTCAAACTGCTCAGGGTCGATTACGTTCATCGCTTCAGTTACCTGGATCATCCCGACGTGATCAGGTCAGGCATCAGGTTCTATGTAAAATTCGAATTCTAACACAAACGCACGCTAATGACCGATCAGATGCGGCTTAAAAAAGTATGGCAACCAGGGAAATGAAAAAAACAAACAGCTTATACCGGCTTTCATTCAGGGGAGAAACCGCAAAAGGATCTCCGATAGAACGTTTCGCAACAACTATCCTGAACGCTAAAAACATATTGGAAGAACCCGGCCTGAAGCTGTGTCAGCTGGAAGATGGGACTTTGCTTGAATTTTATGGCACAGGTTCTTTCCCTCCGGAAAACATGTTTAAAAACGGGAATACGGTGATCAGTTTCCGGGTACCGGACCTGCAGCAATCGCTGGACAGGCTGCTGAACGAGGGCGCGCGCCTCGTCGCTGACATCAAATTCCCTCGCTCAGGCTTCGCGTTTTGTCATGTGCAGCTGAAAGATGACCAGATTATCGGTCTTTTCGAGGAGCGCTGAGCCTATTGATGAGGCCGGTCATAAAGGATTTCAGGCGATTCGCTGAATGTGAGCCGGGCTTTCTTTTCCTTCTTTTCAACGCCGGCAAGGCGGTGCCAGTGACCGGAATCTATTGATAGGGAATAGTCGATCAGTCTCTCTTCGTACAGCGCCGCTCCTTTCTTCCAGTGTTTATTAAGGTTGCGGATAAGATATAATGCCGTGATTTCTCTTGAAACATTGTTCAGGTGTCCGGTAGCATTCAGTTCCTTCATGGCCGCATCCACCGACGATTCACCTGTTTCGCCATTTTTCCACTGCTCGAACACCTTCTTTTGCCTGCCTGACATCTTTGCCGTTTCCTCATTAAGATCGGCTTTAGCCTCGAGTTGTTTTCGTTTAAAAAGAAATTTGTAATGGTCCCTCCGGATAAGACCGCAAACGACCTTACCCGTAAATCCGGTATGTTTACCGCTAACCGATCTGGTAATGCTCCAGAATATCCTCGCCGGTGATATACACCCGAACGTCAACCATGGGGTAAGATCGTCCGGACAAATGTTGGTGTAGCCATTGGTCAGTGCTGTTTGAAGCGCATGGAGCCGTGCGAACGCCGCTTCTTCTCCTCCGGTATAACGTCCGCCGACAGCGGGATCAATGCAGGACGCCGGTACGCCAAGCTTTGAAAGTATCGGAATTTCTCCCGGGTTGAGTATCACGGGGGTTCGCAGATCGTGCACTTCCGTCATTAGGGGCCGGATTTGACTGTCCCTGATCAGCTTTTTTTTGAATACACCAAAATCATCGGGGATATCTGAGATACGAAAAGGAAGATCTTCTTTGCGATAAAGGGTGTCCGGACTGAAGTATCGCAGGGTGATCTGCATTTTCCAAAGCAGCTGTTCCGTTTTCCCTGAGACAGCGTTTTCATAAGGCGTCATCTCTGCATGATGGTAAACAGAAGATACCTGATACTGTTCCGCCAGCCGTGGTATGAGGTCGGCAGGATCGCCCGTTCTTACGATAAGGTCACTGCCGGCCGCCCTGAATTTTGCGCGGAGAGCAGCGACGGATTCCAGCAGAAATCTGCCGCGGAAACTCCCTGTCCGAAAAAAGCCATATTCGTTCTTTCCAAAGTAATATGGATCAAATATGTATACGGGTAAGATCCTTTCAGCCTTACGCAGCGCCCCAGAGATCACCTCGTTATCATAGATACGGAGGTCGTTTCTGAACCAGACCATAATAGTGTTGTCATTCATGGTAAAAAAAATTAGTGATCATTTAATCATATTGACTGCCTTTGTCAGAGCCGCAGGTTAAGCGATATATAAGGGTACCAGCCTTCGGATGAATGGCCTGCAAGCACCTGGACCAAGGTTAAACCGGCAGGGGCAAAATAAATTCCGCCGCCTGCTCCGTTATGCCATTTTTCTGAATCTTCCCCTTTTACCCAGACACGGCCGGTGTCATTGAACCCGATCAGGCCCAGTTCGCCGGGCATAATATAACTGGCGACATTAAACAGTCTCAGACGTGCCTGGAAATTATTATAGGCCATATGATCGCCTGCAAACCTGTTCTGGAGATAGCCAAGCAGATTCCCCTGTCCGCCCAGAAATAGGGACTGATAGAATGCAGGGCTTCCCGCTGTGATCCCGCCGCCGGCACGGTCGCTTATGATCAGCGCCCCCGCATGGTCGAGGCGCTGATACCAGGTCAGCTCCGGCCTGATCTGTAAGAACGACCGGCTGTAGCTGTTCAGCCCTTTGTAAGCGCGGATATTCAATTCAAAATAAAATCCGCGGGAAGGTAAAAGCCGCTGGTCCCGCTGGTCCGTTTTGAACAGCATGGACACGCCAAGATGTGCTTTGTCCCTTCCGGTTGTCGTACTGTCGTAGCTATTGGTTGCGGCCGGTGATAAGCCGATAAAGCGTCCGGCATTTTCGGCAGAATTCATATGATAGAATTCAAAACCGGGACCGGCACTCAATGATGTTGACTTACCGAACCACCAGCGCAGAGCCGGCTCGAAACGGTAAGTATCATACCGGGTCCTGTAAAATGTCCGGTAGCCGGGAAACTTCATCAGTGGTGTTTGGTTGCCTCTGCCGAAAAAATTCTGCGTATTATTCGGAGCGTTAACCACAGCGTCCATCATAAAATCGGTCTTCCCTACGACCTGGACCCATTCGCCGTGATAGTTTACGCGAAAAGCAGAGGTCGCAAAAGAATGAGTCACCACTAACTGCTGCATCGTGGCATAAGGGAGTTTTCTGAAACCATTCTGCCCTGTATAGCGGAAACCTGCCCCGATCAGTAAGCCGTCATCTTTGTTTCCTGCAGCCATGGCCAGCGGCATCCACACATTGTAGGGATTGTTCTGAACGAATTGTGTATTGGAGGTATCCGCGGATAAATGTGCCCGGTAAGCTGTCTTTTTCCCAGTAAGCCTGATACTGTCAGGTTTGCTGTAGATCCCTACCGTGTTAAAAGATTCGTGAATAACATATTCCTTATTCCCGTCCTGCCCGATCAGCCGCAGCCTGATCGGTGAATATTTTATATCGATACTCACCTGATCACTGCCCCCTTGCGCATAGATCCGGATCTCTCTGGTGATCTGCGGATCATAGATCATGTTCAGGAGTTCTGAGGTCACTGTACCCTTGCTGTTCATCGCCTCAACTCTTACCCTCATCCTGCCATCTCCGGCATCGGTAACTGAGATCCGCTCCCCTTTATCGGAGAGACGAAGATCAACGATCCTGTTAACGAACCTGTAATAGCTGTCCATCGCACCCGGGATATGATCACGCCGCTTTTTCAGTTTATCATAAAGTTCAGCATGCCGGATCCCGTAAATCTCGGGCGGCAGACGTTTCAGCGCGTTAAAAAGAACTGTATCATTTTCGGCTTTTACAAACTCACGGGCAGCCCGCATCCAGTCCTCGTAAGAGAATTGAAAATCAGGATAAGGCTGAATGAACCGTGTTTTGGCGAGTGAATATTTCGGCCGCGGAATACTGCCGTCAAAATCGTCCAGAAGAGGATTTATCCAGGATACAGAAGCTATCGAAGGCCCTATACCCTCCTGAACGTGAAACACCTGATCGCGGTCCCGCGGAATTCCGGTATAGAGCTTTATTTTCCCGCTGTTGCTGAGCACCCAGCGCCATTGCTCCTCATGTCTGTCCCAGTCGCCCGCAAGGAGGTCAAGCATCCTTGCCTTCAAAAAACTCTTTCCGTCTATCCGGTAATCGTGGTCAGCAAGGACCTTTGACTGCATTTTTACCGTGTTTTCTGATTTCCCTTCGGGTTCCCTTTCTTCGAGCAAAACAACCATATGCTCGAATTTTTTATTGTATTCACCTAAGGCAGGATCATTTACGACGACACCGATAACAGGATTGGTATGCGGAACGCCGGCTGCTTCCGCCAGCGGCGGGATCACGAGCGCTCCATATGGATGCTGGCTGCTCATGGCATCATCAAACCAGTCAAGCACAAAGGTCTGCCGGAGCTGTTCCGGCAAAATTTTATCAGGTTTTTTCTCAACACTCCGGATAACCCACCCCTGTCCCCCGGCGTCTGTCAGGCGCAATGATGTGGACTGCAGACCACCACCTTCCTTAACCGGTTTGAGTCCTCCGGCAAACGCAGAGATCCTTATTAATGGGAGCTTTACGGGTGCGGCCCATTCTTCCCTGTAATTCCGGCCAAAAAACCAGCGATGGAAACTGCCGGCACTGTCATACCGGGGACGAATGCTCACCGTTACGCTATCGGGAAAGATGGTATTACCCGTTTGCGCCGAAAGAAATTCCGGCACTGCAAGAATTGATATTGTTGAAAGTATAATGATTACAAAGTATTTATTAAACATCTTATTAAGAATTAAATGACGATCAACATAATCAGCAGATAGGTTTATATGGCTGCTCAGGGATACATAAGCTTCCTTGTGCGGATACCCGGGGCTGCCTGTTACAGCAGGATGATTCCTTGAGCTCAAAATTCGGCCGCTGATCGTCGCCTTCCGATGATAAAAGGCATGAAAAAATATTGACAAAAGTCAATGCCACGGCGCTGATACCCACTCTATAGCCGGCAATGCCTGTATTTCCTGAACTACCGGTCCATGATCACTTTCCGTCAGTGTTGATTTTTATCAATGATATTTTCTGCTCTTTGTCAAGAAACCGCGGTAGTTACAGTTTTCAACTTTGTAGTCGTTACGAAACAGATAATGTCACTATGAAAAACAATGTTATGTTCTCACTGCTGGCCATTGCCCTGGCAGGGTGTTCCCAGCCCGCTTCACAGCAGTCACCTTCACCGGAAAGTTTACCGGTCAGCAGGATCACTGCAGGATCAGCCATAACCTACCAGGAATATCCCGCCACGCTGGAAGGCGCTGTAAATGTGGAGATCCGGCCCCAGATAGAAGGCATACTGGAAAGGACTTTCGTCGATGAAGGGGCTTATGTAAAAAAGGGCAACCGCTTTTTGCGATTGACGACCGTCCGTTCAGGCAGAAGTTCGCCAGTGCTGCCGCAACAGTGCTTTCGATGCAGGGTAATCTGAACAATGCCAGATTAGAAGCCGAAAAGCTCAGGCCTCTTGTTCAGAATAAAGTAGTGTCCGAATATCAGCTCAGGACTGCAAATGTGGTAGTTCAGACAGCTGAAGGAAACCTTGCTCAGGCCAGGGCGCAGCTGGGATCTGCACGTATCGATCTCGGCTACACAATTATCAAAGCGCCGACGTCGGGATTTATAGGGAGATTACCCAAAAAGAGAGGAAGCATCATATCCCCCGGCGATGTTACCGCGCTGACACAGCTTTCCGATATCAGGTCGATTCACGCCTATTTTTCTCTGGGGGAAGAAGATTTCGTGAATTTCAAGGCACAGTACCCGGGTAACGGTGTCCGGGAAAAACTGCAGCGCCTGTCACCTGTAAGGCTGATACTCGCCAACAAGTCAGTTTACGACCTTCCGGGCAGAGTGGATATGATCGACGGACAATTCGACCAGCGGACGGCAGCAATCACGTTACGTGCCACCTTTGATAATAAACAAGGTCTGCTGAGGACCGGGAATACCGGAAAAATAAAAATGGCACTCGCTCATCCCGGAGCTATAGCCATACCGGCTTCTGCAACAGTCGACCTGCAGGACAAAATATTCGTTTACGTCGTCGGCAGCGATCATAAGGCCAGACGAAAATTCATCACAGTGATCGGCAAGACCGGAGATAAATATCTTGTCGGAGAGGGGCTGACTACAGGACAGCTCATTGTCCTCAGCGGCTTTGACAGGTTACAGGACGGCACACTTATCAAACCCGTAGAAACAAAATCAGGCCAAGAGGCGATCGCCAGGAACTGATCACAATAATCTTAAAGTTATGTTTAAAAAATTTATAGAACGGCCCGTACTCTCGACAGTGATCTCTGTTATTCTTGTGATCCTTGGAATACTTGGCCTGTTTAAACTGCCGCTGCAGCAGTTCCCTGACATTGCACCGCCTGCGGTCCTTGTATTTGCAGTATATCCCGGAGCAAATGCGGAAACTATTCTGAGGTCTGTGGCGCCTTCCCTTGAAGAGGCGATTAACGGTGTAGAAGGCATGACTTACATGAGTTCTACCGCAAGTAACGACGGAACGCTGTCGATAACCGTTTATTTTGACCAGGGTGTCGATCCTGACCAGGCTCAGATCAATGTCCAGAACCGGGTGAGCACGGCGCAAAGCCAGCTTCCCGCAGAGGTCCTGCAGCAGGGTATCACCACGATAAAGCAGCGCAACGGCTTTATCTCCGCGATCGGGATCTATTCTACCGACCAGAAGCGCTACGACCAGGCATTCCTTACCAACTATGCACAGATCAATATCATTCCCGAAATAAAAAGGATCCGCGGTATTGCTTCGGTGGTTGTCTTCGGCGGCGTCAGCGATTATGCGATGCGCATATGGCTTAACCCGGGTCAAATGGCGGCTTACCACATCACTCCGGGTGATATTCAGGCGGCGATCCAGGACAAAAATCTCGAAGCCGCACCGGGTAAATTCGGGGAAAGAAGTGATGAGTCCTTTGAATTTGTGATCAAGTACCAAGGAAAGTTCATAACCCCCGAAGAATACGGCAATATTCCTCTCAGAACAAATCCGGACGGGTCAGTTCTCAGGTTGAAGAATGTTGCCCGTTTAGAACTTGGGGCATATTCATATACAAGTACTTCACACGCAAACGGTAATCTGGCAATGGGATTCGGTATCATTCAGCTTGCCGGCTCGAATTCGAATGATATACAGATCGCCCTTGACAACCTGATGCAGAAAGCTTCAAAGAATTTCCCGCAGGGTATTCACTATAATAACTTCTACCGGACCAAGACCTCACTTGATGAATCGATCACCCAGGTAAAGCATACACTTATCGAAGCTTTTGTGCTGGTGTTCATCGTCGTATTCATCTTCCTTCAGGACTTCCGGTCGACACTGATCCCGGCGATCGCCGTCCCTGTCGCAATCCTGGGTACATTCTTCTTTCTGAATTTGCTCGGCTTCTCCATCAACCTGCTTACGCTGTTCGCGCTCGTTCTCGCGATCGGTATCGTTGTGGACGATGCGATCGTCGTGGTAGAAGCAGTCCATTCGAAGATGGAAGAAGAGCATCTGGATGCAGGTTCCGCTACTGTTTCGGCGATGCGTGAAATATCAGGCGCGATCATTTCGATCACCCTGGTGATGGCAGCGGTATTTCTGCCTGTAGGCTTTCTCACAGGTTCAACAGGCATATTCTACAGACAGTTCGCTTTTACGATGGCCATTGCGATCCTGATATCTGCCGTCAATGCGCTGACCCTCAGCCCTGCCCTGGCCGCCCTTTTCCTGAAAGGCGGGCATGAACATGGCGGGCACCCTGTAAAACAGGGATTTGCGGCAAAATTCAACCGGGGATTCAACAGGAGCTTTCAATCGCTTACAGAACGGTATACCGGAGGGTTGCGCTACCTGACCGCCCATAAATGGGTCGCGATAACCGGACTCATCCTGATCACCGCCTTCACCGTGTATCTTGTAAGGACAACCAGAACCGGTTTCATCCCGACCGAGGACCAGGGCTTTATTGCGATATTTGTGTCGACGCCCTCAGGCACTTCTCTTTCAAAGACCAGCAAAGTGATCGCTGATGCGGAGGCAAAACTGCGGGCGGTGCCTTCTGCCCGGTTCGTGTTCTCAGTATCGGGGCTGAATCTGCTGACCAATTCAAGCAGTCCTTCCGCCGGTGTTGTATTCGTTTTGCTGAACGACGATAAAGAACGCGGTGCGGTCAAAGATATCAATGCCATACAGGAAAATATTCGCGGTCAGCTGAGAAGTGTCCCCGGCGGCAGTTTCTTTGTGTTCGAATTCCCGACGGTGCCTGGGTTCAGTAACGTTGAAGCCCTGGATTTTGTACTGCAGGATAAATCCGGCGGCAATCTGGAGCGTTTCAGCACTGTTTCGGGCAAGTTTATAGCAAAGCTGATGCAGAAACCCGCAGTGGCCTATGCACAGCGCCTGACCGCGGCAGCGCTAGTACCGCGATTTGAACAGGAGATCAGTATCACTGAAAATTCACTCAGCGTACTTTGCGGAAAGCTCCCTGAAGCGATCAGCCGGCATCGGACCCTCGACAAGATTATCATGCGGGGAAACCTTTCTGCAGGGGTGCCGCTGGAATTACTTAGCATACGTCCGGAGGTGCGTGCGGCCGAGATCGATGTCGACAGGGCGAATGCGGAGGTCGGTTATAGTAAAGCGCATATGTACCCCAGCCTGACCATAACTGCCGAAGGCGGTTTGAATGCTTTCAGGGCAAGTAACTGGTTCAGCCTCCCTGCCTCGCTTTTTGGTGCTGTCGCGGGCGGGATCACGCAACCGGTATTCCAGCGCAAAGCCCTGAGAACACGGTATGAGATTTCTAAAATAGAAAGAGAAAAATCGATCATCCGATTCCGTCAGCAGGTGCTAACCGCTGTACAGGAAGTATCAGATGCCCTGATCCGTATCAAAAAACTGGACAGGCAACAGGACGTTGTACGGGAGAAAGTCACAGCACTCCGCCTCGCCACCGCAAATGCAAACCTCCTGTTTAAAAATGGCAAAGCCACTTATCTGGAAGTCATTATCGCCCAAAGCAGCGTTCTCCAAAGCGAACTGGACCTCGCCGGCATAGAAAAAGCAGGGCTCGACGCGAGGGTTGACCTTTACCGTTCAGTCGGGGGTGGCTGGCGTTAAAGCGGCTGTCCCTGTACCCGTGCACGCCGGGAGGATGCTCGATCGAGTAAACATCGTTCTACAAAAGAGCTTAAAAAACGTTTAATTTGTACCAATGACCAAACCTCCGCGGATATCGGATATCAGAACTACCGTAAACGCCCACATCACTTTTGAGAACAGGGCTGAAGGATTCGGAATGAACAGCTTCGACATCACAAATTCGATCGAGGAATTCGTTGTTCTGAGTAATGACGGAGCAGTAAAGACCGGGCCTCCCCTTAAGACCGACTTCTTTATTCTCATATTATGTCTTCAGGGTGAGTCGCAGAAAACACTGGGGCCGTTCAGCCTGGATGTCAGGCCGCGGACCATACATCTGGTGTCACCACGATATATCAGTTCCTACCAGGACAAAACGGATGACCTTAAGCTTTACATGCTGCTTTTTAAACCAGAATTCCTCACTGAATCTTTTATCAAGAAGGAACTCATCGAACAGCTTCTGGATACAGGGCCCGACCAGCCGCCCATATTTGAGCTCAATGAGGATAGTTTCCTGCAATTCAAACATCTTTTTGAGCAGATAGACCGGGAAGTAAAGCAAAAGAAAAACTTCAGCAGGCAGGTCATCAGACTCCTGCTTATACAGATCCTGTTTGAGATGAACAGGGCTTGTGAAACATGCCGTTCGACCGCCGTCAGGCAGACGAACAGGCAGCAGGCCATTGTCTTCAATTTCAGGAAACAGGTCGATGAGCATTTTCTTGAAAAGCGTACCGTCCGGGAATATGCAGACATGATCAGCATCTCCCCGAAATATCTGCTTGAAGTTGTAAAAAACGAGACGGGCCAAACTGCTTTGCAGATCATACACAACAGGCTCTACCTTGAGGCCCAGTACCTGCTGAACCTGTCCGGAAAGAGCATCAAGGAGGTTGCCCTGGAACTGGGATTCGCGACAAGTTCGCATTTCAGCAGATTTTTCAGGCAGATGAATGGTAAATCCCCGGTAGAATATCAGCTGGAACGGTAAAATTGGTTCTATTTACCGAAAAACAGGAACGTCCCGCATGCGGGTAACCCTGAACTTTGTTGTGTCCGATAATGGAGCACAAAACAAAGTTAACAGGTTATGATCGCCGCAGCTCAGATTTTCCCGGAAGCCTTTCATGATATCCGTTTCCGGACAGCGGAATTTTTTTCAAATCTGCATACCGGAATGCTGCACGGCATCAGGAAATATGACTCATGCGCAGCCATTGCTGCGGCCCCATTGAATACCGCGCGGTGTGTTCCCGGCATCCCGTCGGATGTGAAATACATCTCATGTTTTTTATTTCAGGCCGGACTGCCTGGCGCCGCCCGGCGAAACAAAGACAGACGGGATAACAGGGTTCATCCGCCAGCGGGAAGAGAACGGACATTCATTTTTAAGAACCGATCAAATTAATTCATTATGGAAACCGGGAATGTTGACACACTGAAGGCGTGTATCAAGCTAAATGACGACCAGATCTTCTGCCCTGACCTTTCATCAGCAGGAGATACTTCCGGGCGGTATCGCCTTGGAAAGGAACAGGAACTTGCGCTTTTATTTTTAGATGTGCGTGACTACACGTCCCTGATGGAAAAAAATAACGGCTATGACGTTCTCTTTGTGGTCCGCCATTTTCTTAATGAGTGCGCTAAGATCTTGAGGTTGCATGGCGGTCAGATCGTTGAAGTTGCTGGTGACAGTATTTATGCTGCGTTCGGAACTCAAACACCGCCTGATGCGGCGGTGCAGTCTGCCCATGCGGCTGCAGTAGCCGTACTGTCCTTACTGGATACTTTTAATTCAAAACATCTAGTGGGAAGCTGCAGGTCCGGGCTGGAGGCCGGCATCGGGATACATAAGGGAAAAGTCGTTGTCGGCTTATCTGATCTGACAGGCAGCGAGCAGGTGACCGTTATGGGCCTGGCAGCAAATGTGGCAGCAAGGATACAGGCGGAAACAAAGACACTGAATAACAATCTTCTCATATCTGCGGATGCCTTTCAACTGCTCCCTGAAAAGGATGACAGGTACAGCGCCGTAGAGCTTGATCTCCGTGGCATATCACAGCGGGTTAAAGTTTATCTCCTGGGAAAGCCGTATAAAACAGATACCAGGGCAGTCCCTCCTGTTGAGCAGGACCTTTCACTCTTCATGGCTATAGCCGGTTAAAATTTTAAAACATCAAATTAAAGCAAATACATTTTAAAAGACATGAAAAATATCCTTCATATCATTTCGAGCCCCCGCGGCGATTCTTCCTTCAGTATTAAACTTGGAAAAGCCATCGTTGAAAAAATTCAAAATGCTTATCCCGGAAGTTCAGTTACTGAATATGACCTTATTTCAAAAAACTTCCCTCATCTTGAAGAACATCACGTCAGATCTTTCTACACACCTGCGGAACAAAGAAGCCCGGAAGCGACAGAAGCACTAGCCCACTCTGACGAAGCGATCAGTGCGATACGAAATGCAGATTACATTGTTATCGGCGCCCCTCTTTATAATTTCGGCATACATTCATCACTAAAAGCATGGATCGACCACATTACCCGGATCGGCGAGACCTTTAATTACACGGAGAATGGACCTGAAGGCTTAATCCACGGCAAAAAAGTATATATCGCGATGTCCTCGGGGGGTGTTTATTCTCACGGAGAAGCAACCGGGTTCGATTTTGTCAGCCCCTATCTGAAAACGATACTGGGCTTCCTCGGTCTTACCGATGTAAGTGTATTCCGTATCGAAGGCACTGCTATTGAGGGCATTAAAGAAACCGCGGTTGAAAAAGGAATAGACAGTATCGTTATCAGCTGACCATATTCCCCTTTCTGATGCATAGGCTGTCTTTCCGGAGACAGCCTTATTTTGTCATAAAGTTTTTTCCCGTCAACCGAGAATATTGACATTTATCAATGATTCGGATAAATAGGCTGCCTAATTTTACATTATCTGCTCCGGGCAGGTGCGATCACGGTTAAATTAATTTTGGCTGATCACCAGGCAAATACCTATCTAAAAGCTACACGAACATGACAACAAAGCAAACTCCCGTTGCGGTCTCGGAAGATCCCGCTATTTCAAAATCAACTAAAGACTTTCTGGCTGCACTGAACGGTCCCGGCGGCCCCGGATTGGAAACCCTTTCACCGGAGGAAGCCCGTGAAGTGCTTGTTCAGGCCCAGAAATCGGTAGAAGTCGATTATTCCGGGATCAAAGAAAGTGAACTGGATATCAGTGCAGGTGGGTATCAGATCAGGCTGAACATCGTAAAGCCTGAAAAAACAGGTGACACGCTGATCCCCGCTTTCATATTTATCCATGGCGGCGGCTGGGTGCTGGGTGATTACCCGACGCACAAAAGAATGGTCCGTGACCTTGTGGTTTTATCCGGAGCCGCCGGCGTGTTCGTTGATTATACCCCTTCACCGGAGGCGAAATATCCGCAGGCCATCGATGAGATCTACGCAGCCTCAAAATGGGTAGCGGAAAACGGCGCCTCTATAGGAGTCGACGGGAAAAACCTTGCTATCGTGGGTAACAGTGTCGGCGGTAACATGACTGCCGTCACGGCTATCAAGGCAAAGGAAAACGGCGGTCCGCTGTTTAAGGTCCAGATACTGATGTGGCCTGTAACAGATGCCACCTTCGACTGGGATTCTTATCAGCTTTACGGAAAGGACAGATTCCTGACAACCCCGCTGATGCAATGGATGTTTGACAACTATACGCAGGACCCGGCACAGCGTAAGGAGATCTATCTTTCGCCTCTGAATGCCACACCTGAACAATTGAAAGGCTTGCCACCCGCGCTGATACAGGTTGCCGAAGCTGATATCCTGAGAGACCAGGGTGAGGCCTACGGCCGTCTGCTGGACGAAGCGAACGTACCATGCACAACGATCAGGTATAATGGAATGATCCATGATTTCGGCTTACTGAACCCGCTGGCAGATCTTCCGCAGGTAAGATCTCTTTTTGTTCACGCTGCTGCGGAGCTAAAAAAGTTTCTGGGTGTTTAGTTTATGTGTGACCCGTCCGTGAAGTGCGGGCGGGTCTTCTTCATGTAACGCGGGCCACCCGGCCCCTCTTTATATAACATAAACGTGCGGCGTATCAACCGCATGTTTATCGGAGATGAACCGGTCCTGTACCTGACAGCATATGCCGTCAGTAAACATCTGCCAATTCATAATCTATGTCGTCTGAGTATTATTGCTGTTCCTTTAATATGTTTCGGATCGATCCGCCGGGTCACAGCGGAGACAGCGCGGTCGGGATATGCTCGGTGTGCTGTATTTTCTGCTGTACCGGACATGGAAAACGGGATCATGATACGCCGGAATTTATCTGCCTGCTGTGCATGCCTCCGAAGCTTATTGCCAGTGCGCTGATTACCTCCCGGTTAGCCAACCCTTACCTGCTGGAGGGCCATCGTGACCTGATGGAACTCGCAGAACGTTTTAACAGAACCTATTATCTGTCCCTTAAAGAATTCCGGGAAAGGATGCCCGATCTGTACTTTCTTACGGAACAGATCGGCAAAACCGTGATCCGTTATGAAAAAAATACGGGTGCGGAAGCTGGAAACAGTTACGCCGCGGTCTTTCGTGACCTTGATGACGAATCCTGGTTGCTTGTCCGTGCAGCAGCAGTTCTTTTAAAACAAACAGCAAACCGGCTGTATCTCAACCGGCTGCCGGGATATCTCCAATACCTGTACGAAATGACAGGCTGAGTATGATCTCAGCAGGCCGCTTCGGACAAGCCCGAAACAAAAGCAACCGTGATATCAGAAACCTTAAATCAACTATTATAATTTTATCGATGAAAACCATTAAATTCCTTCTATACTACCTGTTCATTACCAATGTGCTTATCGGCATATGGGCACTGTTTTTCGCCTACTCATTTTACGAAAACTTTCCGGGATTCGGATTCCACTGGATCAGTATCTTCGGCCCCTACAATGATCACCTGGTCAGGGATGTCGGCGCATATTTCATTGCGATGGGCAGCCTGCCCATGTACGCTATCATCAAACCGGAGGAGAACAGGATACAGGTGGCCGCCTATGTGTCACTTATTTTCGGTATCCCCCACCTCGTATATCATCTGATGATGATGGGTATGTTTCCTACGCTTGCTGATAAGATCGTTGGCGTGACATCTCTTTCACTGCCTGTACTCTTCCCTGCCATCATTCTGCGGTTGCTCAGAAATATCAAACGCGGCGCGCCCTATTCCTTTTCACTGTAATTCCAGGAACCGAAACAGTAACCTTAATAAAATAAAAATGAAAGCTATAACTGAAATCGATCAGATATTCATCAATGGAAAGTTCGTAACACCGAACGGAACCGGTATACAGGACCTCTTCGATCCATCCACAGCGAAGATCATCGGCCGGGTCAGGTTAGGCGATGCAACAGATGTCAATCAGGCGGTCAGTGCCGCAAAAGCGGCATTCAGGCTATACTCAGTTTATACCGTCGGACAGAGGAAATTGATACTTGAGAAAATATACCATGCCATATCAGCAAACCAGGATAAACTGAATGAAGCGGCGGTGGCCGAATACGGTTCGCCGCTGACCGCAACGAAATTCAGGACAAGCCTTGCCGCACAGTTTTTCCTGGATGCCAGCCATGCGCTTGATGAGATCGAATTTGAAAAGAAGCTCGATAAAGCTGTCATCATCAAAGAGCCTGTAGGTGTGGTTGCTGCCGTTACGCCGTGGAATGCCGATTATATCCATATGTGTGGCAAGATCGCCCCTGCTCTGGCGGCAGGCTGTACGGTCGTGATCAAACCCAGCGAATTCAATGCGATCGAAACGCAGCTTCTTACAGAATGTTTCCGGGATGCCGGTATTCCCGACGGACTGATCAACATCGTTAATGGAACAGGTGCGGTGGTTGGAAGCGCCCTTTCCTCGCATCCCGACGTCGCCCTGGTCTCTTTTACGGGTTCTACCCAGACAGGAAAAACGATATTCAGATCCGCGGCAGACACAGTTAAAAGGCTGGTGCTTGAACTTGGCGGCAAATCGCCGAATATCCTCCTGGATGACTGTGATTTCGAGGCAGCAGTCCCAAGGGCGCTGCTTATCGCATTCAGCAACAGCGGACAGGCATGCCACGCAGGAACGAGGCTGATCGTACCGGAAAATAAGCTTCCGCTGGTCTCTGAATTGCTCACAGATGCAGTAAACAAACTGAAGATCGGGGATCTGTTTGCAGAAGATGCGCAGATCGGTCCGATGATCAATGCCCAGCAGTACCAGCGGGTACAGTCTTATATACAGAAAGGCATCGATGAGGGTGCGACATTACTCGCCGGCGGCCCGGGACATCCCGATGGTCTGGAAGGGTTCTATGTCCGTCCCACTGTTTTCACGAATGTAAGCAGTGACATGAGCATTGCAAGGGAAGAGATATTCGGTCCGGTGCTGTCGGTGCTGACCTATTGCAGTGAATACGAAGCGGTCAGCATTGCGAACGACTCGATATATGGCCTTTCCGCCTATATCAGCAGCGCCGATACGGAACGGGCGAAACAACTTGCAAAAAAGATCGAATCGGGCAGGGTTATCATTAATTCCGTGGTCAACTCCGAGCCGAAAACGCCCTTCGGCGGGTTTAAGCAATCAGGAATAGGCCGGACGGGCTGGACTTACGGGATCGAGATGCATCTGGAACCGAAAGTGATCGCCTTTTGATGCGTTGCCAGGGGATCTTGTTTTTATATGAAAAGAATTCCGCAGTTCTCTGCGGAATTCTTTTTTTTAGTCCAATTTAACCGCTGCAAGTCCGGCAATCAATGACCTAAACGGCCACCGCTAACGGCTATGTAAGTTCCGGGAGCTGCCTTCGCAACTGGGCGGCAAATTCCTTCGCGGCTTTTTTTTCATAAGCACCGGACAGCCTGACAAATGCAGCCTTTCTCACCAGGTTTTTCTCTTTGATGGGGATCGTGTGCAGCGGACCGTTGCGTACCGTTACTTCCACCATTATACTATACCAGCGTCCCGTTCTGACAAGATCGAGGACAGCAGAGATATCATTGATCTCCATTTTAAAATCAGATTTCAGCCGGTGCTTTTGGAACAGGCGCAAAAAATAGTGGTCAGCGCTGTGCTCTTTAGTGGCAATAGCCAGCGGCAGCGCGGCGATATCTTTTAATGACACGGTTTTATTTCCCTTAAAATGCGAATCATCGGCACAGACCAGGGCCATGGGCGAACTAAAAAGTGTATCGTAGGCCAGTGACTCATGCTCAGTTTCCCCGAAAAATATAAGCGCGAGATCCAGCTCGTACGACCGTACTTTTTCCATCAGCTCATCGGAGGTCCCGAATACTGCACGGACGCTGATCCCCGGAAATCTTTCACTGAATTTGATCAGGACAGCAGTAAACAGGTTTCTGAGTCCGTAGGTCACGCCTATTTTAAGTGTGCCGGTGTGCATATCGCTGAGATCTTTCAGCAGAACGGCCCCGTCATTTGCCTTTTTCAGGCTCTCTGCAGCGAACTGATAAAACAACTCGCCGGCCTCTGTTACGGTTATCCGCTTACCGAAACGGTCGAACAGCAAAACCCCGAGCTCATCTTCCAGCTGCTTCACCTGCTGGGAGAGGGTACTCTGCGTAATATTCAGACTTCTGGACGCTTCCGTGAAGCTGCCCAGGTCTTTTGTCCTAACAAAATAGCGCAATTGCCTAAGTTCCATACTTATCGTTTTTACCGATACCAAGCATCGAAAAATACCATTTTGCTAATATAGCAGATTGCCGGAAATTTGTAAAATGAAAACGATCAGTTTATCGTCGAAGGAAGCTACAGCTTCGTTATTTACAAACCTGGGGCTGGGTGCCGGGCAAATATTGCTCTGGGGGGGATCCTACTTTATACTGTCTGTACTCTCAAAACCAATCATGGCTGAAACGGGCTGGACCTACCAGATGGTCTACGGAGCCCTATCCTTTTCACTGGTCATTTCAGGCCTGGTGGTCCCTTTCGTAGGCCGGATGATACAATCTCTGCAGCACAACCATCTATTCAGGTATACCGGACTGGTGATGGCGGCCGGTTTACTGATCATGGGATCAGCGCGCAACTACCCGACTTATATACTGGCATGGGCGATAACCGGCCTCGCAATGGGTATGGGCCTGTATGACGCCCTATTTGCTTCTATCGGAAAATATTTCGGTAAGAGCACAAGGAACATGATCGTTAAGGTCACCCTGATCTCCAGCCTGGCACCGACCATCTCCTGGCTGATCACCTCTTACCTGCTTGAGAATTTAGGATGGCGCGATACCTGTTTCGTATACGCGGCCATTCTCGGTCTGGGTATACTGCCGCTCCACTTTTTTGTATTTCCGCAGGTGTCACCACCAGCTGCTGAGAACAGCAAAAGTAAAGAAGCGGACGCGGCAGGTCCTGAACCAAAACTGTTCCTCCTGCTCATCAGCAGCTTTACACTGGGTGCGGTGCTTACTACCGGTATTATCATCAATCTTATCGATATACTTACCCGGAAAGATAATACGATGGCTTCATCCCTGATGATCATCTCATTTCTCGGTCCGAGTCAGGCGGGCGTCCGCCTGCTCGAACTGATCATGCCGCCGGCAACGCCGCTGAAGATGTCCGTCATATCGGCTCTGGCGATGCTCGCGGGTCTGATCTTACTGATGGTCAGCAATAGCCTTGCGATCCCGGGCGTCATTCTTTTCGGGATGGGTAACGGAATGCGTTCCGTGGTGCGGGGGACGCTGCCACTGTCTCTTTTCGGAGAAAGCAGCTATGCGGTGCTGATCGGGAAACTCGGCCGCTGGCCGCTCATAGCGCAGGCAGTCACGCCGGTCATCGCGGGCTTTATCATGCAGAAATTCAACAGCATGTATTTCCTCGGTGTATTCCTCATTATAGCATTGGTCAACGTTTTGATCTCAGTGGTCATTTACGGAACAGTAAAAAAAACGCACTTGAGCGTCCCCCCCTTACGACAAATTCAAAAAACGATATGAACTGCGAATTCAGACAGGCAAGACCGGCCGACATGGAAATGATCTGGACAATAATCGATTATGCGATCCGTAAAAGAAAGGCTGAAGGCAGCGATCAGTGGCAGGACGGCTATCCTAATCCTCAGGTAATCGAAAACGATATCATGCAAAATGCAGGTTTCGTGCTGGTGCAGGACGGATCGATCGCTGCATATGCCGCGATCGTTAAAAATCAGGAACCGGCTTACGAAAAAATACAGGGCAAATGGCTGACAGACGGCGATTTCCTGGTTGTACACCGGATCGCCGTTTCATCAGAACACGGAGGCGGGGGTATTGCCGGAAAGATCATGGGCTTTGCTGAAGCCATGGCACTCAGACAGGGTATATACAGTGTAAAGGCAGATACAAACTACGACAATGCTGCCATGCTAAGGACATTCGACAAAAGAGGTTATAAATATTGCGGTGAGATCCAGATTCGCGGGCAATTCAGAATGGCATTTGAAAAAGAGCTTGCATATATTCATGGAAGTTGATTTTTCAACAAACCTGTTATTTTCAACATCTCTGGCGATTGATAAGAAGTGCTTATATTTTTAAGGCGAGGATACTTCCCTATGCCTGACCATTACGAACTTTCGGATTTCGTTTCGTTTGAAAAAAACAACAGCGCTGGTTATAAAGGCCGGTGCTCGCCACTGCAGGAAGCAAATATCTATCGCTGGCTGAAAGCGCAGGGCTTCGGTATCAGTGCGCAGGATGATGAGCTGCTGATCTTCCGCCGTATAGGTGAAGAGATCCGCCCGGCCTCTGTGATCAGCATGAAGCGAAACTTCCTGAACTTCCTGGAGACTGCAAGGTTCACCGGCCTCGGAAATGGTATAGACCGGAACAACCTGATCAACTGGTTTTACGACACTCCGCCTTTAAAAAGAAACGAATGCTTCCTTAGCTGCTTAAAAGAAGATCTGAGCACGGAGGAGTCTTTTCTCATGCGTGCGACCTGCGCATAAAACTTTTACAGTCCTCATTGATTTGCCGTGAGTTCAGCACGCTGTGATCAAAATAATTTCGGGATAAGGGTTTGGAAAAGAAGCCAGACCCGAAAATTGCAAGTCAGCCGGCATTCCCCGTGCAGAACTTTTGGTGACAGGAAAATGCTGTATGTCTGATCATATTCTTCCCCTATCCTGTCATGCTTCTTAAATTGCCGGCCTACAGCAGCAGGGTCACTTTGTTACCCTCCTTAAGACCGCTTACGCCGCCGCCTGTATACCTGACCGTATACCGGTGTGCGGAAAGCTCGTACTTATCCGCGAGACTGATCATCGTTTTGACACTGCTGTGCGCAGGAACAATCGTATAAGCCGAAGCGGGGGGCGGCATCACCCGTCTTGCCATAGCGCCCCTGAATGCTGCTTCCTCCCCTTTTTCATCCGTGATCACGAAATATTTACCGATGGCAGGCTCAAAGGGTGTTTCCCACTTACAGAAATGTAAAGGCTTGTTTGTCGGGTTCGTCACGGTAAACAATAACATGGCGCTCCCTTTGCTGCTGCTATTCCCGGGCTGAAGACGGACTTCGAGCTTTTGCGCTTCAATGGTGTAGGACTGTTCATTTTTTGCATCGCCGGCGGTCTTTTGCGTGTGACAAGCTGATAAAACGATAACTGCTGCGATGAATGAAATATAAATCTGACGTATCATAATTTTTTCTTTTTAAGAAGATCAGAACTGATGATGTTTTAAACGGATAAATCAATTATCAGGCCTGACCTTACTGGAAGTGTTACGTGAGCAACTGCGGGGATGAGACAGCTCTTACGGGCGTTATGTTTAAAAGGGTGATTCCCAGTTAGTAAATTTGATATTTAAAAACCGGAGCGGAGGATCGCAGCCAGATAAAATTACTGAAAGATGATGCCCCGGGGAACCTGCACGCTTTATACCTTTGACGGCGGCAGACCGTAAGCCCGCCGGAAGGCATACGTAAAATGCGACAGGTCTTCAAACCCAAGATCATTATAGATCTCGGTAGGGCGTTTCCCTTCTTCCTTAATAAGGTAATATGCCTGCTTCAAGCGCCGCTGAACAAGCCAGCGGCCCGGTGAAGTATCGAATATCTTTTTAAAATCCCGTTTGAATGTAGCAATGCTCCTGCCCGTCAGGAAGGCGAACCTTCCTATATCTACTTTAAAATGATAGTTCTTCTGCATAAAGCTTTCCAGGTCTGACTTACCCGGCTCGCTGAAATCGAACAGGATATCCTTAAGCTCGGGATTGACCTTCAGGATGATCAGCAAAGCCTCTTTTACTTTCAGTTCCAGCAATTTTAAATCATGCTCATGATCGGCCTGCAGGTACGGGACGAGTGAACCGATCAGATCACGGTAAGCCTTGTGCGCGGGAAGCTTGATACAGGTATCCCCGGAGGCCCTGCCGGACGAGGTGTAGCCGTACTCCGCACTGAACTTCCTGAGCATTTCTTCATCAAAAAATATTGCCAGTGTTTTGAAAGCCCCGCCGGGCGGGGCTTTCTTTTCATATTTGGCCAGCTTTTTACCAACTGAAAACCTGAAATCACCTTCTTCAAAGTAATATTTCTTTGACCCGTCATAAACGGTCATCGAACCTGACTCCTGAAAACTAAAGGTATGGGCAGCGATGAACTGCTCACCCCTGTTCGATGAACTGAAATAACAGGCATGCACGATCGGAGGAAGTGAACTTTTAACCTTTTTCATCAGACTGGGTTATGATTGCTGCAGTTGACTGCAAAGATAGCCGAAGATCATTCCGGTAGGTATTTTAAGAAGCCATTTCTGATAGAATCTACATAATTCTGATCATTCATTTTTTCACGTGCATCCATCCGCGCCTGAAAATCTTCGTTGCCGATCGAATATCTGAGGGTATCGGTCCCGTCCGTCACCGCCTGGTAAATAACTGCTGCAACTTCAGTCCCTTTTACCAGTTCAAAATTCCGGATATCCTGAAACATTTTTGATGCGGCAGAGATAAACGGGTCATAATCGGCAATCTTATTATTTTCCGAATTCGCCTGGTTGCTGACCGCACTGAAATTTGTGGAAGCCCCACCCGGTTCGACAATCTTGACTCTGATGTTCAGACTGCCCAACTCGTATGACAATGCTTCTGAAAAACCTTCAAGCGCGAATTTTGATGCGGCATAAAGCGAGATCAGCGGAAGCGTGAATTTTCCTGCGCCTGAGCTGATGTTAAGGATCGTCCCGGCTTTCCTTTCCCGGAAATGCGGTAAAATCGTTCGGATGGTATTCATGACGCCGAAAACGTTGACATCGAACTGTTCCCGAATCTTTTCTTCTTTTGTTGCTTCGAATATGCCGAACTGCCCGTAACCGGCATTATTGATCAGCACATCAATATGTCCGAACTTGTCGATACCGGTTGCTATTGCTGAAGTGATACTGTCCTGGTCCTGTACATCGAGTCTTGTGATGAATATATTGTCCAGGGCGTTAAGTTCGTTTTCCTTTTCGGGGCTGCGCATGGTTGCCACAACTTGCCAGCCCTTAGCTGCAAATAATTTTGCGGTTTCCTTACCTATACCTGATGAGGCTCCGGTGATCAAGATTACTTTTTCCATTTTATATTTATGCTTATTAATAAAACAAAATTCAGCAAACCCGCGGTCATAAATTGTGTTCAGAAGCTCAAATCAATGTGTTCAAAAGCTCATATTCGAAAAAAATTGTTTCAGGAAGTAGATCAAAAGACAGCATCACTGTGTCAGGCATACAAATGCAGCGACCATAACAACGGTTCCGGTCTACGCGAGCGGACGTGCTTCGGAGTTCTGGCAGATCAGCCTGTTCTCTGCAAACTTATGCGCAAGACTTTCCGCTGCAAGGTCGTAAGCCAAGGGATCGGACCAGTTTGCTGAAGGGTCCAGAATGGAGGGATCAACGCCCGGACAGCTCACAGGCATGCGAAGGCCAAATACATGGTGCGGCCGGTACATTACTTTATCAAGTTCCCCGGCTAATACTGCGCGGACGAACGCCCTGGTATCTGCGAGATCGATGCGATGCCCCGTGCCGTATGGCCCGCTCGTCCAGCCGGTGTTGATCAGCCATATATCGGGCTGATGGGCATCGATGCGTTCCATCAGCATATCTGCGTAGTATTCTTTAGGCAAAGGCAGGAAGGGCGTGGATAAAACGCACCAAATTGACCCCTATCGGCCTATCCAAAAAGGCCCCCTTTGCCAGTTGAAAGTGACCACGTTCGCCAAAGCAAAGTGACCCCTCTTGCCAGACGAAAGTGACCCCT
>NZ_VOEJ01000010.1 GCF_007846085.1 Mucilaginibacter pallidiroseus | reverse complement strand
AACCGTACAAAAACATCCGCTCTCAGGAGCCTATCTGTACAACAACTTTACTCTCTTTCAAACCCTAACTCAAAGGGGTCACTTTAGATTGGCGAAGAGGGGTCAACATCAGTGGTATATCCATTTGATCGCCATTCAAGAGAAAATCCTGTATTTCATTTCGGTCGATTCGACTTGAATATACCAGTGTTAAATCTTTATTCACGGGAAATACGAAATCTTCAAAAAACTCATCGCTATTAATTGTAGCCTCAATAAAGGGGCAATCACTGATAAGCGCATCAAAGGGCGTAGAGATTATGAAACTGTGCGCTAAGAGTTTTTTAAAATCATCTTTGAAACGAAATGGTTGCACAGCCAACAGCAACCTTTTCAACTCTTGATGCATGTCTGATGTAAAGAATGCTTCGAAGTTAAGATCGATACGTTCATTGTGATCGTTCTTTAATCCTAAACCCAGGTCGTCAACAGAAAAAAAATGCTTTGGCATTTTTAAATGACTCGTCATATTGCGGCACGCGCCACTTTGAAATATAAGCGAACAGAAGTATCAGTTTAAAATTATCATTCGTAACGTGGTTTTTATCAGAGATTTGGGTAAGCGCACTTGAGAATATTGCGTCATAACTAGCATATACTTGTTCGATCACATCATCTTCGATACCTTCGAGATTAGGGAATGTGTTTCTGTCCTTCTCAACAAAGAGATTTACCGGATTGCCGGGGTAATACTTGTCGTCCACTTTATCATAAACTGTTATTTCACCATCAGCGTTTAGAAACCCTTTAGTTAAGAACTCAGGGACGAAATGGTGTCGGTGTGATTTGGGGCGCATTTTATATACTTTGGTTTAGCATCAGCTAAGCTATCAATTTTATTTATCACACGCATGACAAGTCTGGTCAATCTGTTTTTTTGGGCGTTCCCCGGTTCCTGCCGGACCTCGAACCTTAGATTCAAGATTTCAATATAATATCCATTTAACTTAATTAAGCCGAACTTAACACTAAAACCAACTTTAAAAATTTATTTTGCAAGCCTTCTGATAAGATATTGATTATAAATGCACTGGATCTTTGAGTTTGACATACCTCATTATTACAATTTTTATTTCGCTTCATGCATACGTGTAATGCAAATTCATTTGCTTAACAATTAATAAATTGGTAAATTGCATCATTAGATTGATATAAGTATATATGATTTGAGCGGGTCTTTAAAGAGACCACTTTATCAAAATCTTACATATTACTGCGTGAGGGGCGATAAATAGTCTAGTTACATTTCCCTCCCTTTCAATTTGATGTTCGTTGTTAGTGATTTGTGTCACTTTATTCCTTCAAGTTAATGCATGAAGTAAGCTTTTCGCGGTTCAATACGAAGAAATGCTCATGGAAATAAGTCAAGGATTGTGATCTATATCGAATAAATGTGTATCTTTAGTTATGAAAAGAGGTAGTTACCTAAGTGAACACCTGCTTTGATTTGTTTCGATTAATGCATTGACAATAAAGAATTTACAAGCATAGGTTATCGTCCTGCCATAACTAATGATTGCTTCCCTCTAAACTTTATATTTTATTCATTGAGTATCTGTCAATTTCTTTTATTACTATAAAGCAATCTACTTGCTAATTAAGATGATATGATCATGGTAATGAACAGATTAATTAAAAAGGTTCGAGCCTAGGGGGGCGCACAAAGTACTCCTTCAGGAGACATCTAAACCCCTTAAATCAGCGATTTAAGGGGTTTTTTCATCAATTATCCTCTTTCCAAACCCAAAGAAAGCCAAACTTCTGAGCACCTAACTTAGCATCTGAGATTCGTTTTTACCTTAGGTCTTCAAAAATTATATTACACGCTGATAAATAATCCATTACATGGATTAAAAAATACGAAATAGAAAAAGCTGTGAATAACTATTGAACGCCTGAAAGCGAAGCTGAAACAGGATGTAACTAATTCATTGTTTATTGAAAATGTTATTGTATGAAAACATTGGTCTTTCCGCATGTGTACAGAAATTATATCATCGCTGTTTACGCATTCCCTCTTTCTT
Source organism: Mucilaginibacter pallidiroseus (assembly GCF_007846085.1). GTDB lineage: Bacteria > Bacteroidota > Bacteroidia > Sphingobacteriales > Sphingobacteriaceae > Mucilaginibacter > Mucilaginibacter pallidiroseus. The sequence continues at coordinate 149,204 of NZ_VOEJ01000010.1, read as the reverse complement.
AATAATTCTTCTAATTTTCGCTGATATCCTCAATTTATTGATAATTCATACTTCAAATCTAGAAATTGCTAAATCGTTTTACTATATTGCGCTAATATTTACTTCTTAATCCAATCACTAACTTTAAATATGAGCACTTCGTTCAAGCTTTATACTTTTTATACATCAGCGCTGCTTTTACTTTCTTTGTACTGTCAGCCGGTATCAGCTAAAGTTGTCCCTGCGGCATGTTTTACCGATAACATGGTATTGCAGCAAAAGGCGAAAGTAAGCCTATGGGGAACTGCAAAGCCCGGCGGTCAGGTTATCATCACCCCTGGTTGGACCAAGCAAAAGTACCAGACTAAGGTGGCTGCAGATGGCAAATGGATGGCTAAAGTAGCTACGCCTGCTTATGGTGGGCCTTACCATGTTTCATTTGATGACGGAGAAAAACTCACGCTATCAAACATACTTATAGGTGATGTTTGGCTTTGCTCGGGCCAATCCAATATGGAAATGGCTGTAGGCAGCGGTGCATATGGCGTTGTTAATGCAGACAAGGAAATTGCAGATGCGGCGAAGTATAGCGCCATCCGGATGATTAAGATCGATAACACATCCAGCTTCAAGCCGCAACTGGATGTGCCGGTAAAATGGCCCTGGAAAGTATGCAACTCTGAAACTGTAAAAGATTTCTCGGCAGTAGCTTACTTTTTTGCTAAGAAGATTTATGACGAAAAACATATTCCTATTGGCTTAATAAGCGATAACTGGGGCGGAACCGTGGCAGAGGCATGGACAAGCGGCACATCGCTTAAGAAGATGCCCGCGTTTGCAGATTTTGTAAAATCTACGGAGAATGGACTAACCCAAGCAGGTATTGATGAGCAGTACAAAACCGAGGTGCGCAAGTGGATAAACCGTAGCAGGAGTAACGACCCCGGCTTTAACGATACAATTGCCAACTGGGCACAGTTAGCTTTTGACGATGCCACCTGGCCTAAGATGCAATTACCAAACTTTTGGGAACAAGCAGGCGTAGCCAACTACGATGGCACCATGTGGTTACGAAAAACTGTTGATTTACCGGCCGATTGGGCGGGGAAGGAAATTAAGCTGAACATGCAGGGCATTGATGATTATGATTTAAGTTTTTTTAACGGGCAAGAGGTAGGTCATACGGAGCAGTTTTATTATCCGCGTAATTATAGCATTCCGGGTAAATTGGTTAAGGCCGGGAAAAATATAATATCAGTGCGTGTATTTGATAATAGCGGATTAGGTGGCATTAATAAGGGCCCGCTTACATTACAACTGGCTGCAGATCCATCGAAATCGATTGATCTTGGAGGAGAGTGGACTTATAAACAGGCCTTGCCGCTTCCAAAATTAGAGCAGCCGCCCGTTCATGCTAATACACCAAACCGGCCTACGCTTATTTACAATGCCATGATTGCCCCCATCCTGCCTTTTAATATTAAAGGCGTTATATGGTACCAGGGCGAAAGCAATGCCGACCGAGCCGAGGAATACAAAACGTTGTTTCCGCTGTTGATAAACGACTGGCGTGCAAAATTTAATAATCCCGACATGCCTTTTTACTTTGTGCAGATTGCCAATTACAATTGTAACGACCAGCCGCCCGTTGCCAACTGGCCCGAACTAAGGGGTGCACAAACAGATGCCTTAAAACTCCCGTACACCGGCATGGCGGTAACCATTGATATTGGTGAAGCCGGTAACATACACCCGCGCAATAAACAAGATGTTGGTTTAAGGTTGGCTCTTATTGCACTTGCTAAAAACTACAATCAACCTGCTGAGTTTAGCGGCCCAATGCTTTCTTCACAAAAGATAGTTGGCAATAAGGTGGAGTTACGTTTTGCCCACTCACAGGGGGGACTAATTAACCGTAACTCAAGTGATGTAAAAGGCTTTTTCATAGCCGGAAAAGATAAAAAGTTTTATCCTGCCATGGCAACCGTTAAAGGCCAAAACGTAACGGTAAGTAGTCTGGCTGTGGCTAACCCTGTTTCAGTAAGGTACAATTGGCAAAACACGCCCGAAGGCGCACTATATAATAAAGACGGCTTACCGGCAGTGCCATTCAAAATCGATAATTGGGACGACATAAGGTTGGACAAAAAATAGTTTCGTCCAGCTATAGCACCAAGACCAACTTTCTTCACATAAAGGCGACTTAAACCAACCGCCTTTAAACTAAATCGATTTATAACAACTCGCTTACAACATTCTAATGAAATTCGCCAAGCCTTTCCTCATATCCATAACTTGCCTTTTAGCTATAAACTGCACTATTGCACAATCAATCTCAAAGTTAAACTGGATGGTGTTTCCGCAGCAAGGGGTTAAACAGTCTGCTTTAAAAATTTCTAAGCCGGGTTTTGTTGCACCCAATGCGATTAACGCTGTAGTGCCCGGCACGGTGTTTTATTCATACGTACTGGCGGGCAAGGAAAAAAATCCAGACTATGCCGATAATATCTACCAGGTTGATAAAGCCAAATACAATCAGCCTTATTGGTATCGTACCGAGTTTACTACAAGTGCCCTATCTGCAGGTAAAAGGATATGGTTGAACTTTAACGGTGTACACAAAATGGCAGATGTTTATTTTAACGGTAAGCACTTAGGCACTATAAAGGGGATTGTTGAACGTGGCAGATACGATGTTACCAATTTACTTAATGGCAATGAGCCAAATGCAATAGCGATACTTGTTATTCCGCCAAACCCGGCATTTGGCCTGGCAAACAGGCAAGCGCCAACATATTTAAGCAGCGGCAGCTGGGACTGGATGCCTGCGGTTCCCGGTTTAAACAGCGGCATAACCGACACTGTAGCCGTAACGGCCACCGGCCCTGTAGCCGTGCAAGATCCATGGGTTAAAACCAACCTGGTATCTAAGAAACTTGCCGAGCTAAACATAGCTGCAAACTTGATTAATACCACAAATAACAACGTAACAGGTAATGCACGAGTAGTTATACAACCTGGCAACATTGTGTTGACCGGCCCACAAATAAGCATTGCTGCCAACAGCGCCAAAGCAATAAACTTCGCGAAAGAAAACTATAAGCAATTAGCAATTAACAACCCTAAACTTTGGTGGCCCAACGGCTATGGCGAGCAAAACCTTTACAGTTGTAAGGTGAGTTTTGTGAGTAATAAAACCACGTCGGATGTTGCGGTGCGCAGCTTTGGTATCCGCAAGGTTACGGCTGATACAACCGCTCTTAATGGACCTATGCGTTTGTATATAAATGATGTGCCGGTACTTGTAAAGGGAGGTAATTGGGGCATGAGCGATTATATGCTTAAAGTGCGCGGTAAAGACTATGAACCGCGCATTCGTTTCCATAAAGAAATGAACTTTAACATGATCAGGAACTGGACGGGCGAGGTAACCGACGAAGCATTTTATCAATATTGCGACAAGTACGGCATTATGGTTTGGGATGATTTTTGGCTCAACAACTTCGGCCCTATCGATAGCCTCGATAATTTTAGAGTAAATGCTATTGAAAAGGTTAAAAAGTTTCGTCACCACCCCTCTGTAGTGATTTGGTGCGGCGCTAATGAAGGTTTGCCCGGCGGCGATACAACAGGTGCGCTTAGCATGGCAATTAAAAATGCCATTAGCGAAAATGATGGTGCCGATAAACTATATATTCCGCGCTCAAACGCAGGCCCTACCAATCCAAATTTTTCTATTTACGGTGGTAGCCGCATGTTATCCGGGAGTGGAATATGGGGCAACGTCGACCCGAAAACATACTTTACTGATCCGCATAATGGTTACCTGTTCTCGCAAAACTCATACGGAATGCGTAGTGAGCTCGGTACGGCTACTTTTGTAAATATTGAGAGCTTTAAAAAATTTATGCCTAAAGCGTATTGGGTAGCGCCAACTGCCAAAGCTGTCGAAAGTAAAACAAACATGTGGGCCAGGCACTACTTTAGCACTGAGGGCGAGCTTGGCGGTGGTTCTCAACCGGCGAAATATATCGAGTTTATTAATAAAAGTTATGGCGAAGCAACATCATTAGCCGATTTTTGCAAGAAAGCACAAATGCAAAACGCGGAAACAATGAAAGCCATGTTTGAGGCCTGGAACGACCACATGTGGAAGGATGCCAGCGGCATGCTTATATGGATGAGCCAATCAGCCTACCCTACCATGATTTGGCAAACGTACGATTATTACTATGATCTTACGGGCGCTTACTTTGGCGCCAAATCTGCCTGCGAGCCTGTCCACATTCAATGGAATGCCGCAACAAATGCTGTAAAGATCATCAACAACAAAACGGAACAACTAAATAACTTAACAGCTACTGCCGAGGTTTACGGAACTGACGGCAAACTTCTTAAAGCATACTCGAAAACAGTACAGCTTAATGCCGATGCGAATGCTGCAACCCAGGCTTTCACAGCTTTTGCAGGGACAGATACAACAGCATTGCCGGCGGTATATTTTTTGAGGCTGAAACTTAAGGATAGCAAACAAAGTCTCCTTTCCGAAAACTTTTACTGGCTCGGTAAAACCTACCTCGATTACAAAGCATTAAACAACATGCTTAAAGCAGATATAACTGTAAGTACGCCGAAAATAAACTTCGCTAAAAACGCATTAAACAAGTTAATTACTTACCAGGTAACTAATAAGTCGGCCAATACTGCGGCTTTTGGCATTAGGGTACAGCTACTTGACAATGCCGGGAAACAAATACTGCCGGCGATATTAAGCGATGGCTATTTTTCGTTGATGCAGGGCGAGTCTAAATACATTACGCTTGAAGTTGATCCAATACTGCTTAAAAAAGGCTATAAACTGGAAGCAAAGGCTTACAACAATTAGTGCTTTGCTAATTTTCAGATAAGCTACGAAATACAATGTCATTGCGAGCGGTAGCGTGGCAATCTCGTCGCAAGCGTATCAACGCGACGAGATTACCACGTCGCTACGCTCCTCGTAATGACAACATCTAAAGAGGCTCATGCTTCGACGTATACCAGTTTTACACCGCCTTAACTACCTGCTTAGATGAATTGCGGATATTAAGATTAGTAGATAATGTAATCTTCTGCATGGTTTGGGCATTCCCGTTATCAAGCTTTTTTAAAAGCAAAGTGATGATATTGTCTGCAATAGTTTCTATAGGTTGCGCTATTGCGGTCACGGGCGGCGAATGCAGTTTAAATACGTCGTAATCGTCAAATGATACAACGGCAATATCATCAGGCACTTTAAGGCCCAACTGGTTTATTACCTTTAAGCCACATGTACCCATGTGGTCGGTACCAAAAAGCACGGCATCAATAGTAGGATTTTTTTTGAGATAGGCATGTATCGGCTCAATAATGAGCTCTTCATTCCGATTGAAGTCAACTTCTTTTATAAAGGTTTTTAACTTGGCCTCCTTCATTGCATTTTTATAACCGGTTACCCTATCCATCATTTGGCTTTGTTGCGATGAGAATGTAATGAAAGCAATTTTGCTATAACCCTGCTCTATTAAATGCCGGGTTGCATTGTAAGTACTAAACTGATTATCAACCACAACATAATCCGTTTCAACTTCGGGCAGGTAACGGTCAAACAATACCACCGGCGATCCGCTTTTTAACAACGATCGCACATCATCATCTATATTGCTCGGCGGCGCCATAATGTATCCATCTACATGCCTGTCCCGAAACATGGTTATCAGATCCTGTGTTTTACCGGTATCGTTATCGGTGCTGCAATAAATAATCCGATATCCTTTTTCATAAGCACGGTCTTCAATAAGGCGGGCAATGCTGGCAAAAAATGGGTTCGAAATATCCTCAACCATCAAACCTATAATGTTTGATTTACCGGTACGTAAACTTTTGGCTAACGAGTTTGGTTTGTAACCAACTTCCTTTACAAGTTTAAGTACACGTTCAACAAGTTCCTCGCTTATTCTTTTCTCTTGCGCGCGGCCGTTAAGTATAAATGATACAGTGGTTTTTGAGATATTAAGAGTATTTGCAATATCAACTATGGATATTTTTTTAGTCATACTAAACCGATTTAATGCAACGCAAGGTAATCTTAATTTTCAAGTTTTAAAACTGTAAGATGTAAGGCAAAAAGCAGGTCTGCTAAGCCTTACTTCTCAGCCGCTTGTAGTTGTAGGCAAATACAAAAATTACGGCATAACAAACTATTGGCAACAGGTATGAAAGTGCCACATTTTTGTTTGCTATAAGCCCCATCAGCGGCGGGAAGAAGGCGCCACCCACTACCCCCATCACAATAAATGATGCGCCTTGCTGGGTGTGCTGGCCTAAATTTTTAAGGCCCAAGCTAAATATGGTTGGGAACATAATACTGAAAAAGAAATTGATCATGATGAGTGCGCCGAACGATACCCATCCCAAAGCTTGCGACACAACAACGCACATTATAATATTGCAAGCGGCAAATATGGCCAGTAGCCTGGCAGGCGCAATGTATCTCATTAAAAAGGTGCCCGTAAAGCGGCCAATCATCATTAAAAATATACTGAATGCAAAGTAATTTGCCGCCATTGCATCGCTTAAATGCAATACTTCGTGCCCGTAATTTATAAAATACGCCCACGTACCGCCTTGGGCAGCAACATTAAAAAACTGCGCAACAATTGCAAATACAAAGTGCCTGTTATGGAACAGCTTTGTACCTGCCTTGGGCACCTCGGCTGTGGAATAACCGTCTACCGTAGACACATGAGGATCTGTTAATTGGGGCACTTTAATCAAGCTGAATAGAACCCCAATAATGGATATTACTATTCCTATGGCTACATAAAGTTGTTTTACAGATACAAGGTCGTTAGTATGGCCGGCTTCGGCCCTAAGAATAAAAAAGCTACCTAACAAAGGGCCTATTATACCTCCAACACCGTTGAAAGCCTGGGCAAAGTTTAAGCGCTGATCGCTTGTGCGCTGGTCGCCAAGTGATGCCACAAAAGGGTGAGCCACGGTTTCAAGTGTGGCCAATCCGCAAGCCAGTACAAAAAGTGCGAGCCTGAAATATCCGAAAGACTGTGCATTAGCTGCGGGAGCAAACAAGAAAGCACCGCAGGCATACAGCAGCAAGCCAAGCTGAACGCCACGTTTGTAGCCAAAGCGTTTCATAAACAACCCTGCCGGTATACCCATTACGCCATATGCACCAAATATAGATAGCTGTACCAGGCCCGAGCTTGATTTAGAGATGTGCAATACATTTTGGAAATGCTTGTTCAGCACATCGCCCATGGTCATGGCCACGCCCCACAATAGAAAAAGCAGCGTTACAAATGCTAATACAATATAATATTGCAGCTCGGTAAACTTTGGCTGGCTATGCATTACGGTAAATTAATTGGTGTACAATTATACTGTAAAAACCCGTTACGCATTGCATATAATAAAAAAGTAACCTTAAACCGGTTACTTTTAATTGTTGTTTTGTGGGGATTGTATAAAATAATATGCAGGCTAATTACCTTGTAATTGTTGATACCGAAAACGGCTTATCAGCATTGGCAAGGCCACGACTGTACGCAGGTTTACTGCCCATTTTAAATTTAAGTATGCCGCCGTTTGTAATGCTGTAATGGCTTAACCAGTTACGTGTATATGGTTTGCCATTTAAACTTGCCGACTGTATGTAGATATTATCCTTGCTGTTATTTTCCGCTTCGATGACAAACTTTTTACCGTTCTCGAGGGTAAGAGTGACTTTTTTGAATGTAGGGCTGCCAATAACGTACTGATCTGTACCGGGGCAAACGCTGTATATCCCCATAGCGCTCAACACATACCATGACGACATCTGGCCTTGATCTTCATCACCGGGGTAACCGTTTTCTGTAGCATTGTATAACTTATCAGTTACCTTACGTGCGTAGTACTGGCTTTTCCATGGCTGGCCCGCATAGTTGTACAGGTATATCATGTGCTGTATGGGTTGGTTGCCGTGTGCATACTGCCCCATTTTGATAAGCTCCATCTCTGTCATTTCGTGAATCACACTGCCGTAACCGCCTACCTTAATGGTTGATGGCTGCGAAAAAACCGAATCAATTTTTGCCGTAAAGTTTTTGTTGCCACCCATCAGGTTTATTAATCCCTGGATGTCATGAAAAACAGACCATTGCCAATGCCATGCATTACCCTCGGTGTAAGGACCGCCCCACTCCAATGGGTCAAATGGTGTTACCCACTTACCGTTTTCGTCTTTTGCACGCATAAAACGTGTGCTGGGATCATAAAGTGTTTTGTAGTTGTACATGTTTTTACCAAAAGAGGCCATGTACTCCTTGTTACCAACAGATTTAGCCAATTGGTAACCGCAAAAATCATCATATGCATACTCAAGCGATTGTGCTGTTGCGCCCAAGGCTCTTTGCGAATAGGGTACGTAACCTTTTTCATTGTATTCCTTTGCACCGCCACGGCCGTTTGCACCACCCCATGGGCCTTTCTCATTAGCCTCATGGTAGTATGCTTTAAGCGCCCGCTGCGGATCAAACGTGCGGATGCCTTTAACCCAAGCATCTGTTAACAATGATATCGCATGATTACCTATCATACCCCCTGTTTCTGAAGGGAACGACCATGAAGGCAACCAACCGCATTGCTCCTGGGCGGCAAGCAGGGCCTGCATATACTGCCCCTGCATCTTAGGATGCAAAATGGTATTCAGCGGAAATTGCGCACGGAAGGTATCCCAAAAGCCATTGTCGGTATACATGTAACCATCATGAACCTTTCCATCATAAGGGCTAAAGTAATATGGTTTGCCTTCTTTGTTCAGCTCAAAAAAACGGTGCGAGAACAGGTTGGCCCGGTACAGGCAAGAGTAAAAAGTAGCTTTTTGCGCTTCGGTGCCGCCTTCAACAAGTACCCGGTTAAATAAATCGTTCCATATTTTGGTTGAAGCAGCTTTGGTATCATCAAATGTTTTAAAACCGCCCAATTCTGTAGCTAATGTTAAGTTAGCTTGCTCGGGGCTGATGTATGATGAAGCCACTTTGGCCGTAACCACCGTGCCGGGCGCAAACTCCAGGTAAGCGCCCTTGCCATCTCCCTCATCCGCGTTATTGCCGGCCTTTATTTCACCCTTTTTGTTCTCCCAGGTGCCGTAAGTTTTAAATGGCTTATCAAGTATAATTTCAAAATAGTTTTTAAAGTTATTCGGTGCCCAGCGGCAATTATTAACCCAACCGGTTATTTTATGGTTTGCAACGTCAATTTTTATTTGACTTTGCTTGGTGTAACCATCAAGCACCAGGTAAGCGGTACCGTTTGTAGGGAAACTGAACCGCAGGTGCGCACCACGTGCGGTTGTGGTCATTTCTGTTTTAATACCGTTATCAAGTTTAACGCTGTAATAATTGGGTTGGGCAACTTCATTTTTGTGCGAAAAGGATGCGGCGCGGTCGTCGTCCATAACCACAAGTTTACCTGTAACAGGCATTAATGAAAACACGGCGTAATCATTTACCCATGAGCTGCATTGATGAGATTGTTGAAAGCCCCGTATTTTATTCTCAAAATACTGATACTTCCAGCCATCGCCATTCTTGCCGGTTTGCGGTGTCCAGGTATTCATGGCAAAAGGCACGCTGGTTGCAGGATAAGTATTACCATATGAAAGCTCGAACTTACTGTTTGTACCCTGTAAAGTATTTGCATAATGCACCAGATTTTGTTGCTGTGCAGTTGCGGCATTGGCAATAAGTGTAAAACTTAAGGCTATTTTGGAAATCAATTTTGTTTTATACACAGGTTGTTATTGGTTGGATGTTTAACTGAAGTTTGGTTGTTTAGCAAAATACCCGGAACGTTGCCGCCCCGGATATGTGCCCTTTATTAACCAACTAATTTGAATAAAAATACTTAAATAAATCGATTTAGCAAATAATGAAAGAGAAAAATTTCTCTTTCATTATTTATTTTAAAATGTAACCTGCAGGCCAAGTGTTGCTACGCGTAAATTAGGGTAAACATCGCCAGCCGAGCTGGTTGCAACCTCCGGATCCTGTTGATACCTGTTGTAGTTGCGCCAGGTAAATAAGTTGTATGCGCTCAGGTATAAACGGGCGTATTTAAATTTAAAAGGCAGCAGCTTATCCGGAAACTGGTAACCTATATCAACACTTTTTAAACGGACATAGTGTGCGTTTATTAACCAGTAGTCTGATAGGTAGTTTGAAGGGCTGCTAACTGACAGCGGATCGGTAGTCAAGCTTGGAAACTGTGCGGATTGCGCAGTAGTGGGTGTCCACCTCTCCTGGTGTATCGGCTGAAACTGGCTTTTAAAAGGCTCAACCCCGGTACCCACCACAGCAAAGCTGTAACCATAGGCAGCCTGCAACAACACGTTCACGCTAAAGCCTTTATAGGCAACGCCAAGTGTTAAACCAATGTTTGTATTAGGCAGGTTTGGTTTGCCAATGGCAACCTGGTCATACACATCTATTTTACCATCGCCGTTTACATCCTGATATTTCAAATCGCCTGCCTGCACGCGGGTACCATTGGTTGGCGTGGCGGGCTTATCGGGCGCGTTGGCAGCTATTTTATTCACATCGTCTTCGGTGTAAAAGCCTATGTATTTATAGCCAAACGGCTGGCCAATTGGGTGCCCTGTGCGGTATAGCCACGGGTAGGCTGGCGCAGCTTCACGCTGGTCGGTGATTTTGTTTTTGGCATAAGAGAATACCAAATTCGAGTTGAACTGAAACTGGCCTACAGATGTGCGATAACCAATTTGTGCCTCAAAGCCACGATTTATAGATCGGCCTGCGTTTACAGCAGGTACACCGACACCAATAATTGAAGATATATCACCAGGGAAAATCAACTGATTATAACGGACGTTACGGAATACTTCGAACAACACGCTTAATTTGTTATTAAACATATTTGACTCCAGAGCGATGTTCAGCTCCTTTTGCGACTCCCAAAATACGTCGCTGTTAGCAAGTGTACCTTCACTTATACTACCAAACGGTTGTCCGCTCACACCAAAGTTGTAGCCCAAACCATTATTGTAAAACTGGCTGTAAATGTAGCGTGAACCACCTATAGCGTCAGACCCTACTACACCATATGATCCTCTTAATTTAAGGTACTGAACAAAGGATACGTTGTCTTTAAAATAATCTTCCTTGGCAATGTTATAACCAACAGATACTGCCGGGAAAAAGCCGAAACGATGGTCGGAAGCAAACCTGTCGGTACCATTGTAGGCCGCGTTAAAGTCTATCAGGTACTTGTCTTTATAACCGTAACCCACTTTTATAGACTGCCCGCTAAATTTTGACGGAGGATTGGCCTGGTCATTATCCTGATACTGATTGTATAGCAGCAAACCGGTAACATGGTGATCGCCAAAAAACACCCTGTCGTAAGTGGCAAAGGCCTGCAAATTTACACGTGTAATATAGGTGTTGGTGTTACCTGTAAGGTTATAATCTGAGAGCACATACTGCCCTCTTGGATCAAGCGTATACGTTTTAGTTGTTGGATTATAATAATAGCTCGGTGGATTGTAGCTTGGCAAACCCGAACTATTGTAGCGATATAGCTGCTTGGTATACTGTTCGATACTTGAATAGCTTAACCGGCCGGTAACCGAAAGGCCGGGCGTTATGGCATCCAGCTTTTCGTTAATATCAAAAAGCGAGTTAAAATCTGTCCGGCTGGCACGGTCATAACCACCATTGGCAAGCCTCGCATTAATGGTACTTAGCTGCTGCGGTGTATTTTTTAGCGATGTGGTATTAAACTGCGAGAAGTTGTATGCGTAGCTGCCGTTAGGGTTTAAAAACGGTGCCGAGTAAGGCGTAACCTTGGTAAAATCATATATCTCACCCAATATGTTTGATGAGTGGGGTTCGTTGATGGTACCAAAACGTGCGCTTAAATCAAGCCTGATGCTTAGGTTTTTATTAGCCTTTAAATCAAGGTTCGAGCGGAAGTTATAGCGTGTGTAGGCGTAATTACTATTAATTTGGTTTTGCGGGTCGGCAAAATCGCGCAGCAAACCACTTTGTGTCAGGGCGCCGCCGGTGATAAAGTAGCGTACATTATTGGTACCGCCAGATATATCAAGATTGGTATTACGCTGGTAAGTATAATCTTTCAGAATAGCTTTATACCAGTTAACGTCCGGATGCCCGTATGGGTCGCTACCGGTTTGAAATGCCTGCAGATCTGCCGGGGTAAAGGATATATTGCTTGCGGGCAGGCCATAGGTGCGGTTGTAATTTGTTTCGGCCTCATTTATCAGCACTGCAGCATCATGCGCGTTCAAGAAACTCGGTATTTTGGTAGGCGACTGCACACCTGTTTCAACCCTTAGGTTTACGCTTGGAGCACCCATTTTACCGCGGCGTGTTGTTACCACCAATACACCATTGGCACCTTTAACACCGTAGATTGCAGTGGTTGATGCATCTTTTAATATTGTAATGGTTTCTATCTCATTAACATTGATCTGCTGCAATTGGTCGGCCTGGTATTCTACGTCATCCACGATGATCAAAGGCGTGTTAGAGCCATTGATAGAGCTTAAACCACGTATATAAAAGCTGGCAGCATCTTTACCCGGCTGCCCCGATGTTTGCTGTGAAAAGAAGCCCGGTAACCTGCCCGATAAGGTATTTTGCACGTTGGCAGTTGGCACGGTACGCACCTCGGCAGCGTTTATCTGGCTGGCCGAGCCGGTATTGGTTATACGCTTTTTGGGTTGATAACCAAGTACAACTACCTCTTCCATATCCTGGCTGGTTGATTGTAATATAATGTCAATCTCGTTTGATTGGTCGAGCTTAACTTCCTGCTGCCTGAAACCGATGTACTTTACCAGCAAGGCATTAGCGTTACCTCTTAACCTGATGGTAAATCTTCCGCTTGTATTAACAATAGCAATATTTGCCGGGACACCTTTTTCGCTGACGGTAGCGCCGGGTAAAACACCCGATGCATCTTTTACAGTACCGGTTATCAGCCTGCCCTGCGCCAGCAATACAAGTGGCGCAAGCACGATGATGAATGATAATAGTATAAATTTTCTCATAATAAGTCTTGTCAATAATTTGATTAGCAGTTTATTACCATCCCGGATTTTGTTTCAGATTAGGGTTTTTCTGAGTTTCGTTAAAAGGTATAGGGTACAGGTACATGGCAGGCGATACAAATTTTGTATTGAGCACATTTACATAGCTGTAGCTGAAACCTGTGGCCGTTGGCCGTATAACTACCCCGCGGCGTGGCTGGTTCATAACCGTTTCGGCAATCTTCCAACGGCGGATATCAAAATACCGGCTTTCCTCAAATGCCATTTCAACACGGCGCTCGGCCCTTATGGCATCGCGCATTTGATCTTTTGTTAAGCCTGCAGGCAATGTAAACGGGCTTAGGCCGGCACGCTGGCGTATCTGTTCAACAGCGCTATAAACAGATGCATCCGGCGAAGCAAGTACTTCATTTTGTGCCTCGGCGTATGATAGTAGTATATCAGCATACCTGAAAATCATCCAGTCTTCCGGCGATGTACCGTAATTGCTTTGATTTTCATATAGGGCCATAAACTTGCGCATGTAATACCCTGTTTGCGTTTGCTGCACACCACTGTTTGGCTTGCTTCGGCCGCCTTCAAATGTTTGCACGGTTGAACCCAGCCACGGCGAATTGTTGTAAAAAACGGTGGCTGTTAAACGTGGGTCGCGATTGGCATACGGGTTCGCCGGGTCGTAACCGGAGCCTGTAGCTGTTATGGCCAAGCCGTTACTCATCGGGAATGCATCAACCAGATCTTGTGTTGGGCTGGTTTTGCCCTGCCCTACCGGGCTTGTTGTAAAACCAATAGGCCCGTTGTTGGCTTCAACGGTATTTACGTTACCGTTAGGGCGCTGAAATATCACCTCGGTATTGCCCGGCACCTGGGTTATAAAAACATTTTTAAAACTTGGCACCAGTTGAAATGCATTTAGATTCATGACTGCTTTGGCGGCAGCGGCAGCTGCAACCCATCTTTCGGTACTAAAGTTTGCATAACCGGTTAGGGGGTTACCTGCATCAATATTGCCGCCGTTAAAAAGCGGGCTTGCGGCATAAAGCAATACCTTTGCTTTTAAAGCCAGCGCCGCGGCATTGGTTGCCCTTTGCGAGTTGGTCGCAGGGTTGGCAAGCGGCACGGTGTACATGGTATCCTTTACAGCATCGCACTCTTTAACAATATAATTTACGCACTCCTCAAAAGTATTGCGGGGTACGTTCAGGTCATCATTTATGGTGTACACCTTATCGCCCAAAAGCGGCACACCACCATAGCGTTTAACCAGGTTAAAGTAAAACATAGCTCGCAGGAAACGGGCTTCGCTTTTCCATGCGTACTTCATAGATATGCCCGGTCTAAGCTGATCCTTAACCGGCACCAAATCAATGTTTGATATAAACATGTTTGTTGTGCGTATGGCCTTATAATTTTCTTCCCAAACGTTGTCGCCCTGTGGCAAATTGGTTGCGTTGTATAAACCAGTTCCCAGGCGGTAAATATCATTAGTGGTTACGGTTGATGCACTTATTGCATCGTCAGAAGCTGCATCAAGGTACTCGCCGTTTACACGGTTATGCCCCGATTTTAAGTTTGCATAAGCGCTGTTAAGGTAGGCGTATGCATTGGTGCCAAGCGAGTCGTTTTTATCAAAAACGTAATCTATGGTGCGCTGCTCTGCCGGCACGGGTTCGTATTTTTTACAGCCTGTAAAAACAATTGCTGCAGCAAGTACCGGTAATATGTTATATAATGCTTTCATGATCATGATTTCCTTTGCTGTGTTTATAGTTTTACACTTACTCCGGCGTTAAAAACGCGTTGTATAGGGTATGCAATACCGTTTACTTCAGGGTCGATCCCCTTGTAACCGGCAACCGTTAATAGGTTTTGCCCGTTCACAAAAAACCTCAGGTTTGATACGTTAATGCGAGACGTAATTCTGTTTGGCAGTGTATAGCCTATCTCGGCATTTTTAAGTCGCACATAATTTCCGGAGTGTACGTAAAAATCAGACGGTGCTCCATTATTTGGATTTGCGCCAAGGGTTAAACGCGGCGATGTAGCTGTTGCAGCTGTTTCGGGTGTCCAGCGGTTAAGTATAGTTGTATATGCTTGCCCGTAAGGCGCTGTACCAAAGCCACCCTTACCCATAAAACCTTGTGTAATGTCTCCCTGGCTAAATGATATTTGCCTGTTTGTTACGCCCTGTAATAATATGCTAACGTTGAACCCCTTGTAGTTAAATCCAAAATTAAGCCCATAAAATACCAGCGGTTTTAAGCCTCCAATGGCTGATACATCGTTTTGATCGATAACACCATCGCCGTTAAGGTCCTTGTATTTAATGTCACCGGGTTTGGCCACATAACCAACTGTTGTAGCGCTGTTATTTATTTCCTCCTGCGTTTGGAAAAAGCCTAATGATGTATAGCCGAATATTGCCGATAGCGGCTGGCCAGTACGGGCCATCCATGGGTAAAGCGGTTTAAGCTCATCTGCATATACCTGTTTGGTTTGTAAAAGGCTGGCGTTGCCCGTTACAAAATAATTAAAGTCGCCAATGTTACTTTGGTGGGTAAGCGTAAGCTCACCTCCTGTCATGCGGCTGATTCCAATATTCTCAAACGGATACCCTGCCCCTATCAATTGGTTACTATTACCACGTTGCTTAAGCAAATTATAGTAGCGCTCATTAAAGTAGTCGGCGTTTAGGGTCAGCTTATTGTTAAATAAGTTGATATCTGTACCTATATTAATTTTATGGGCGCGCTCCGGGTTGATATTTGGGTTGATAACACCGGTAGATTCTCCGTAACCCCCACCATTGGAATAGCCCGTGCCCTGCGGATATGCCCCGCCCGAGCCAGAGTCAAATGTTTGCCTGTAGGCGAAGTAACCGGTACGGTCAATATTATCATTACCAGTATTACCATAGGTTGCACGCCATTTCCAAGAGTTTATCCAGCTAATGTTATCTTTTATAAAGCTTTCTTTACCCATGTGCCAGCCAATGCCGCCTGCGTAGTACCAGCCAAAACGGTGACCTGCAGGGTAGCGGTCATCTCCGCTATTGTTAAAAACACCCGTAATAAAGTATTTTTCATCGTAGTTGTACGCCAGCTGTAAGGCCCTGTTTTGCATAAACTTAGGCAAATCATAAGTAAGCAGTATGGATCTGAAATCATAAAAAAGTAATGCGTCGAAATTATTTTTACCAAAGCCCCTGTTATACGCAACTGCACCTTGTGAATAAGCATACCTTGAGTTTGATACGTTATTGAATGAATTATTTTGTGACCTTGATGCCCCGTAAACGTTGTAGCTGCCGTCGGGGTTAAGTTGGTAAACAGCGTTTTGTAGGCTCCTGTCAATAAAGCTTTGCGAGTTTACAGCAAAGTTGCCTTTACCGCGTAATGACAAGCCCTTTATGGTATTACCTAAATCATACTTTAAATCAAGATTGGTTAATATATCGTGATTTTGGGTATTGGTGTAGCCCGAGTATTGGCTCTGCGCCACCAGGTTGTTGTTGTAAAAAGTTTGGTTAGTACCGGCAAAGCTGCCATCGGGGTTATAAACCGGGTAAGCGTTATTTGGCAACCCGTATAACGTGTTCAAAATACCTGTAAAACCGCTACTGCCCTGGCCCGGATAGGTTATGGTTTGCACGCGGCCAAATAACTGCAAGTCGATATTAAAGTTTTTGCTAGCAGTGATGTTAATGTCGGAGTTTAATACATACCGGCTTAAATTGTTATTGGTTTTGAATGAAAGCGAAGGATCTGACTGTAATATACCTGCCTGGTTAAAGTAGTTTAACGATACCGAGTAGCGGGCTACCGCATTACCGCCTGTAACGTTAAGCTTGTAACTACGTATAGGTGCATTTTTGCGCAAAATAGTGTTAAACCAGTTTACGTTTGGATGCCCTAACGGGTCGCTGCCATTGCGGTAAGCTTCAAAATCAGCTGCGTTGTAAAGCGGCTGGCCACCTCCATTTTGCGAAGCCTCATTATATAAATAGGCATATTGGTAGGCAGGCAATGGCGTTGGCAAACCTAAGGATTGTTGTATGCCTGCTTGTGCAGTGAACGATATCAGCGTGCGGCCTGCCTGCGCCTTTTTTGTGGTAACAAGTAATACCGCGTTTGAGCTGTTTATACCCAACAGAATAGTTGATAAACCATCTTTTAATACCGATATCGATTCGATAGTCTCAGGATCTATTGAAGATATTTCGCGCTGCACACCATCAATTATGGTAATAGGTGGTTGCGGACTATTAAACAGATCCCTCGCACCACGAACCTGCAAATTAAACTGCCCGTTATTGTCATTAACAGTTTGGTTATGGCTGGTAACATAATTAAATAAAAATGCGGCTGTAGTAGGAGAACCTGCCTGTGGGTTACCAAAACCACTTGCTTGTTGCGTATACAAGCCTGCAAGCTGCCCCGGCAATGCATATGTATACAGCGAAGCAGGCGTAGTGGTTAGCTGGTTTGTATATATTGTTGATACCGATCCCAGATTTTTATCTGCATCAACTGTGTTGTAAAGTACATCTATCTTATCTGTGGTTTTCAAATACCTGTCAGACAGTTGTACGCCAATACTATCTGTACGATTTACTTTAAGCTGCGCTACGTTAAAGCCTTTGGCAATAAAACGCAGTGTACTTCCCTTTTGTGCTGCTATGCTAAAGCGTCCTTTTTCGTTGGTAACTACCGTATCGGTTGATTTTACTGCAAATACTTTAACCCCTTTTAAAGGAGCGCTAAACTGGTTAAAAACCATACCGCTTACCTGCCCCGGTAATGGCGCCTTATTTTGGCCCCGGGCATGGTTAATGCTAACCAGGGCAAACATGGTTACCATTAAAATGCTTTTTGTAAAGTAATTATACTGCATAAAGTGAGGTTTAATATTGTTGCCGACAGGATACACGCCGGGCTATACGGGCGCGTTTGCCGTTAATTTTTTTAGTTATTTTATGGTTATTGTTATGCCGACTAATTGCAGTTAAACTTCAGTACAAAGGGCACCTCTGTGTTACCTACCCCCACTATTTTTGCACCTGTTTCATCGGTGAAAGTATAGTCGATACTGGTTATGGTTTGGCTGGCATCTACCTTGAAATAGCCCCGTGGCCACAACGTTATCGAAAACTTATTCGTCGCCGTTTGCTGCAACCTTGATCTGTCTTCGCGGCCGCATACCGTAATGTTCTTTCCATCTGATGTATGGGCGGTTGCACATATGTAAATATCCTGCTCGCCCTGCAGCGCAGTTTTGATAATAGTGTTATCAAAACTTATACTTTGATAATCGTTATCAAGCGATTTAACCGGGTTTATTACTGATAGTGCCGGATTGCAATAATCTATCAGGTCGCCGGTGCCTGCTACTTCAAGACAATCGGCATATTTAACAGGCCAAAGGTTAGGGCTGCCATCATCAAGGCCGTCTGTGTTGTTACATACTATATAACCCAACTTTACGGATGTGTTAAGGCCATCAACACCAACCTTCATTTTTATGGTGAACACAGCTTTCACATCTTCGCCTACAGCGGTAAGGCTGGTTGTGGTCCGGAAAGGCACCCATTCCATATCGTCAATATAATTAGGGCCAATACCAAGCTTATTGCGCATCCTGGTGGCCCAGTTTTCACCATTTTTTGCGCTGGCGGCAACCTCACTGGCCGGTATCAGCGTAAGCACGCCATTACCTTTAATTGAGGTATAACTTATGGTGGTATTTTGGCCAAGCTTCCAGCTTTTAGGTGCCAGTATGCCCACTATTATACGGTTGGTTTGGGCACCATCTACCCTGAAATTGGCATCGAGCGTAGCGGTTATCTGGTCGCCGGCATTGGCCGTTTTGGGTTGCACTATGGAGTTGATGACAAACTCACAATTGCTTAACAAAAGTATGAACATAAAAAGGGTTACATACCTTATCAGCTTTTTACGGGTGTTTTGTAAAGATTTCTTCATATAACCTGCCGGGTTGATCAGTTAATTTTTTTGAATGTGTATTTGTAAATATTTCTGTCGCAGCCCGGGCTAAAAGTTAGCGTAATGCGCCTTTTACCTTCCACAACCGGGAACACGAAGGAGGACTTTGCTTCTTTAGCCGCGCCGGTTGCCTTAAAAGTTATATCAAGCGGGTATTGCGGGTCATTAAATACGTATTCGCCATCGGTGCTCACTATAAAAGGAACAGGGTTACTAAGGGTGTATTTACCGTCGGCAAATGTGATGTTGAAAGCACTTAAGTGTGTCATGGCATCGGGCAGGCTCAACAACTCCGATCCGTTAAGTGTTGCAGATGTGATAGACCATGTACCGTTGATATCTTTAACCGCTTCTTTGGCATTGGGCACCAAATGCTCCGTTTTGCACGATACCGCTAATAACAGGCTGCAGGCAGAAATAAGCATACATAATTTGTTGCGGTATGATGCTGCTTTATGTTTTGTGTGGTTGATAAACATATTGATTAAATTATTTATTGCAGATACTAATACCCTGGATTTTGAAGCGTTAAAGATGACTTTGCCACTTCGCCGGCCGGCAGCGGCCACAAGTATAAGGCTGGCGAAAAACCATGTTTGCGTACATCTATAAGTTTGTAAGCTTGCAATACACCGGCAGCATTACGCTGCACTTCCAAACCTGTCATTTGTAGGGTTTGTGTAGCATCGCCAAGTTTCCAGCGGCGTACATCCCAAAAACGATGACCTTCAAAGGCCAGTTCAAGCCTGCGTTCGTCCTGTATGGCTTTACGCATCCCATCTTTGCTTAGGCCTGCAGGCAACGTGTATGGGTTTAAACCGGCACGTTGTCTTATACGCTCGACTATAGGGTAAGCTTTTGATGGCCCTTCAAACTCGTTGGCCGCCTCGGCGTAGCTGAGCAAAACCTCGGCATACCTGATCAAAGGAATGCAGCGATTTGTACCGTTAAATGAGTTGGGAACTGCCGCAGGGTCGAGCATTTTGCGGCCATAGTAGCCTGTTTTAGTCCCCGCATAAATAGCGTCAACACCTACCCCTTTACCATCTACTGTGTAAATATTGATGGGTATTTGAGATAATGATGCGTTGGTGATCCAAGTAGACTGATCCCGTAATATGGTGTAAGCCAGGCGCGGATCGCGGCCCTGGTAAGGATTATTAGCATTATAATTTGATGCCGGGTTGGTTATGGCAAGGCCATTAGCCATTGGGAAAGCATCAACAAGTTCCTGGTAAGGATACCCTCCGCCTCTGCCTGCGCGGGATGGTGGTAAATAAATACCTTCAAGTTCTCTATTACCCTGGTCTTTCATGAGCTGCCATATATACTCGCTGTTTTGGCGTTGTGTGAACAGGTATTGAAAACCATAACCAGGGGCGGTAGCATTATCAACAACCAGGCTGAATGTACCCAAATCCATTACTGCTTTTGCAGCATCTTCTGCAAGCTTCCATCGGTTGGGGTCGTAATTCTCGTAACCTACAAGTGGTTTTTGAGCGGCACTGGCAATGCCAAGGGGCGTGCTTGCGCCCGGCGAAGGATCATTAAATAACGGGCTTGCCGCATATAGCAAAACCCGCATTTTAAGCGCCAGGCATGCACTTTTTGATGCCCGGCCAAATAGCAGCGCAGATTGCAGAACAGGAAGATCCTGCCCCGCCTTGTCGCACTCGGCCAGGATATAATTTACGCAATCAGCATAGCTCGCCCGGCGGGCCTCTATTTTGTCTTTATAATCATAAACGGTATCACCAATCAATGGCACGCCGCCATAATGTTTCAGCAAAATAGAATAGTACCAGGCACGTAAAAAACGCGCTTCGGCCTTTGCCTCCACTTTGGTTGCTGCCTTAAGCGGCGCCCTGTCAACGTTTTTAAAAAATACGTTAACAGCCCTTATGTTGTTGTAACAGGTTTCGTACGCATCGCCAGAAACGGTATTGGCATCTACAGAGCCGTTGGCAAAACCGATTGTGGTTCCGGCAGTGTTATCGTACGGTTCAGCCTCATCAGATGCTACATCTAAACCGCCATTGGTAAAACGATTAGCAGCCTCGCTAAACCCAATTTTGATATATATGTTAGTTAAGAAGGCCATAGTGTTTACGCTATCCTTAAAAACCTTGTCTTGCGTAAGGTCAGTTGTTTGCGTCTGCCCCAAAAATCCTTCCTTTTTACAAGAAAAGAGGGTAAGACAGGCCAAGCCAAATGAAATAAGAATGTAGAGTTTCTTCATATCATAATTTAATTTTTCAGTAAAGATTTTACGCCTGGTTAAAGCGTTTGCGGATGCGCTTGTGCAGCACTATAATTGGTATGTCCGTTTATCAAATATAAATTATAAAAACGATTTAGCAAATATTTTCATATATAAATTTAAAGTGCGGTAAACTTTTAAATAAATGCTAATAATTTGCCGTATCTGGCTATAATGCTGGTATTTTAATGCTGATTTAAATATTGAAATATCAATGCTTATAGCGTTTTAAATCAATTTAGCTTATTAAAATACCTGCTAAAAAAAAGCATTTGATAATTAACTGCATTGCTCCAATAATCCCACGTATGCCCGCCGGGCCTAACCGTATAGTCGTGAGGTATTTTTGCGGCCAGTAATTGCTGGTGAAAATCGTTATTGATGCCGGCAAAAAAATCGTCGGCGCCGCAATCAAAAGTTAGTTTTAATGCATTTGGCTTTAACTGAGCCAGCATGCCAACAACGCTATGATCGGCCCAGCTTTTAGGGTCGTCTTCATACTTGCCTAATATTTGGTTTATGGCGAAATCCTTTGCGTAAGGCTTAAGATCCACACATCCACTCATTGATCCTGCTGCACCATACATATCCTGGTGCTTTATTGCAAGGTACAAAGCGCCATGCCCGCCCATGCTAAGCCCCGTTATTGCGCGCCCGCTCCTATCTTTTATGGTAGAAAAATGGCTATCTATATAAGCTACCAGTTCTTTTGATACGTAAGTATCGTACATCCAGTAGTTGTTTACAGGGCTATCAATATACCAGCTTGCAAAGGCACCGTCAGGGCAAACTATAAGGTAATTGTATTGGTCTGCCAGGTTTTGTACCGCAGCATCTTTGGTTATCCAATCGGCATAGTTGCCGCTAAAGCCATGCAAAAGATACACTACCGGGTACTGTACCTTTTTAGAATACTTTGCAGGTAAGATCACCACCGCCTTAATGTCTTTTTTCATGACCTGGCTGTGGGTTAGCACAGTATCAACTTTGGCTGCTTTTGCCTGGAGTGCAGCAATTACTAAAATTAGTGTAAGTAACTTTTTGATAAGGGTGTTCATAGGTTTTAGTTGATACGTGTGAGCGATATTTTACGGGTAATAGGCTTATTTATCTTGTAGATTTGCCCAAGCAGTACATCCATTTCCATTTGCCACGTGTCACGAACGGATTTATACCTCGATAACAGATAGTTGGGCTTATTACCGTTTACAAACACTTCCTTTACAGCACGTTTATTTACAGTGTCCATTGCTGCGCGGCTATCGGTATTGTGTAAGCCTACATCGTATAAAACATTATACTCGATAAAAGCGTGGTTGCGCAGGCGGCGTTCAATCTCCCAACGTTCCTCGTTTAAATCCATTACCTGTATGGCCTGCTGGTATTGCGGTGTATAGGTTTGCTCGGCAAGGTTTATACCCGCAGCAAGTTCGGCAGCCGTCCATTTCCCAATAACTTCGTCATCAATTTTAAGCTGATAGTTTCCGGCGCTTAGGTTTTTAACGGTAAGCATTTCGGTGTTAAACTCCTTCATGAAAGGTATCACTTTCATCGCATCCCATTGCCTTTTATGGTTACCCCAACCGCGCGAAACGGTATCAAGCGGGTACGGTAAAGATTTAGCCAAATAATTAAAGCTTAAATTATTGACCGAGCCGGATACCTTGGTAA
This sequence comes from Mucilaginibacter pallidiroseus, assembly GCF_007846085.1. Classification (GTDB taxonomy): domain Bacteria; phylum Bacteroidota; class Bacteroidia; order Sphingobacteriales; family Sphingobacteriaceae; genus Mucilaginibacter; species Mucilaginibacter pallidiroseus. Next base: position 126,181 of record NZ_VOEJ01000010.1, on the reverse strand, counting down.
CATTACTGTTTAAGGCCTTTAACACTTTTTTTGAAGCAGCATCAACTTCTACATCAGCAACTGCATTGTTGGCCAGGCCCTGTGCCTTGAGTATTAAATAAGCCATTACCATGTGCCCATCGTTATCAGGATGTACCCTATCATTAGGTGTAAGGCTGTATGCCGGATTATTTGCCTGCTCGCGTTTGTTTATGGCGGTCATTGGGCGGTTAAGGTCAATAAACCCCCATTTATTTTTAGCTGCGGCAGCTTGCTGAAATTCGGCCACTTTTAGCAAAGCAGCACTTTTACCCTTGTAAAGGTTATTGGGCGTTGCTGTTGTTGTTTCATCATAAGGTGATGATGCTATAAGGATATTTTTAACATTTGGCAGCGCCTTCATTTTGGCCTCCATCTGGTAATAATATTTGTAGGAAGTATCTAAACGTGCCTTTGCCGTTTGCTCGGCATCCCCCCGGTACCACTCAAAATACCCGGTATCATTCATGCCCCAGGTAAGCGTAATAACCGTAGGTTTTCGTGCCAAAACATCATCATCAAACCGTCGGGCCAACTGCTTGGCCGCATCCCCGCCAATACCAATGTTATACATGGTAAGGCGCATGTTTGGGAAATGCGTCATATAGTAAAGCCACACATACGAATGGTAGTGCCCGCCATCGGTAATACTGTTACCTACAAAAGCCACCCTATCTCCGTGTTTAAAAGGCGATACATTTTGCGATTCGGCTTGGCTACCAAAGCACAAAGCAGCGCCGGTAAAAGCTGCCATCAGGGTAGCTTTGATATCTCTTTTAGTTGATATAAGTTTTCTCACTTTAAATGATTAATCGATTTAGTTGTATATCGCAATAGTTATGTAGATATAGTAAGTTTAGCGTATTTCCCGCCAGCTCTTTATCCGGTATTTAAGCGCGTTGTAATTGCCGGTACGTTTTACGTAGCCCTTACCTTTTTGCCAGCTTAAGTTAAGGGTATTGTAGTTCCCCTTTTCGAAACTATAGGTGGTTCCATCGTCTTCAAACAAAGTTGTAGCAGCAGTTATATTTTGGCCGTAAACCCTGCAATCAATATCAAACACTGTTGCAGCATTGGTAAATTGCACGGGTTTAGCCAAGGGTAAAACAGTGCCTTCTTTTACAAATACCGGCAGTTTATCAGTTTGATTGGTAATTGTATACGAGCGGCCCCCTGCGTATTTTTGCTCGGTATTGTAATCGTACCAGTTGCCCTGTGGCAGATAAACCTCGCGCTGATTGCTATTACCTGTTAACGGGGCTGCAAGTATGCCCTCGCCTATCATGTACTCATTGTCAATACCATACACATTTTTGTCGGCCGGGTAATCAACAACCAAGGCTCGGAACGGCGGTACACCTTTCAGTTTGTACTGTGCAAAGGCGTTGTATAAATATGGAATTAAGCTCATCCTAAAATTGAGCAATTGTTTTACCGTTGCCTCAACTTCCTTAGCATCCGCCATAAATTCATTACGGTTGTTTTTGCCTTTGTCATACTGTAGCCATGGCGGGTTTTGCAGGTACCAGCTGTTAAACAATGTCTGGGCAGATAGTACAGCAGTTTGCGTGCGCCGCAGCAGCTCTGTTGATGAAGATGATTCTCTTACCTCGGGCGACCATATCAACCCCGAAAACCCGGAATTAGGGATCATTTGTATGTAAGCGGGATGCTCATAAATATCGCTATACAAGGCTGCGGCATAAGGTGTTGCAAATGCGTTTGATGCTCGTACATCAAGCAAAGTACGTGTATTATTGGCCCTGTACAGGGTTAGCATGGCTTTTTGATAAAGCAGCCCAAATAACTGGTGCATTTGTTCGCCGTCTATCCCCGAAGGGAACTCACTTAATTCCGGGAAACTCCAGGTACCGCTGCCGTAAGCAAGGTTCGAGTTATCGCATTCATCGAGCTTAAAGCCTGCTATGCCTTTATCGGCAAATGTGGCCTTGTGATAGGCCGCAAACTGGTTCCGGGTTGTTTGATCGGCAAAATCAGGTACTAACCCACCCCAAACCTGGTAATTGCCCGATCGTGATTTCAATTGATTATAAAGCGGACTTTTAGGGTTAACGAAGGCGTGTTCCCAAAGATTGATCTTAAAATTACTTTGCTTAAGGCTATCAATTAAGTTTTGCGGGTTGGGGAAGAGCTTATTGTTCCATACGTACGAGCATGAGTAAGCCGCTGTTTGCCATTCGGGCTCTAAACCCAAAACATCGCAGGGTATGTTGTTATCCCTAAAATATTTAGCCATTTTATAAACCTGCCCGGCACTGAAATCGGCCTTTACACGGTACTTAACACCCAATGCCCACATAGGCGGCAACACACCACCGCCTGCAAACAAGTTATAACGCTGGATGGCGGTACGCATATCCGGGCCTTCAAACACAAACACTTCTATACCTATTGCACCAGGAATATCAACGGTTACGTAGTTAGATGCCGCTTTGCTGCCGCCATATAAATCATTTACAGATTGTGCGTTTTTTGGCCCGTCGGGCGCGTTTGCATTGTCTTTAACCTTTGCAGCCGTACCACAATAAAAAGTAGTATATCGCGATGTATTAATTAAAATACCATACCCGCCTGTGGATACATAATATGGCATTGGCGCATGTGTATAACCAACATTATTAAGCGGATTATCATTCACTATGGGCCTTTTGCGCAATCCCCGTTGATTGAATGAGTTAATTTGCATGCCAAAGCCATACAATTGCTCATCATCTGTAAGGGGTATCTCCACCACCACTCCACGCGCAGTAACTTTTATCCTGATATCGCTCGCTTGAAATGGCGCTTTATCATGTGGTAAATCAGCAAGCGCCTGCCGGCTTGGTGCCTCGGCAAAGCTTTGTGGCGTAAATTTATCGATGCTTCCAACACTTAACTTTTTAACGCCGGGCGCTGCATTAACCATGCTGACCTGCTGAGCCTGGCATATCTGCAACCAGCCAGGAAAAATTAAGACGACTAAAAAATATATCAGTTTTTTCATAGCTGTGTTAGTTTACCAGGCACCATGTTTTGGATGGCTTATCGCCCATTACCAATTTAAGTGTGCCACCGGCGCTGATGTCCGAATAGTCCAGGTAGCATTTGTTATATGCTTTGCCGTTTAGCTCTGCACTTTGGATGTATATATTTTTATCAGAGTTATTAACGGCGGTAATGTTGAATGACTTCCCCTTAGCGTACTGCGGATCAAGCTTTATGCTGATATTGCTGAAAACAGGACTGGTAATTTCCTGGCGGGTATCGCCCGGGCAAACAGGGTGCAAACCAATGGCCGACAAAATATACCATGCCGACATTTGGCCAACATCTTCATTACCGACCAAGCCCTCAACACTATTGTGATAAGCGCGCTTGCATATGGCGCGAGTCCATTTTTGAGTAAGCCAGGGCGTACCCACCCGGTTAAACAGGTATGGCACATGATGTACAGGCTCATTGGCATGGTTATAATAATCGTTCCACATCATATCCTGCGGTGCCTTTTCAAAAAAATGCTCCAGATCGGCAGCTACTTTGGCATTGCCGCCCATCAGGTTTACCATGCCGTCAACATCGTGTGGTACAAACCAACCTTGCTGATAAGGATTGCTTTCGATACAACCGTACCATTGTTTTAACCTGCCAGAATTTGGCCACGCCATCCACTGGCCGTTTTGCTCTTTTGGCCTGAACCAGCCCTTCTGGGAATCAAACACGTTCCGGAAGGCCCGGCTGCGCCTGGTGTACTTTTCGTAATCTGCATTGTTACCCACCGCTTTGGCCAACTGCGCAGCGCACCAATCGGTGTAAGCATACTCTAACGTGTATGAAAGGCTTAAGCCACCGGGTGTGTATCCAGTATCACCGTTACCAAATTTTTCAACGGAGTTCCTGGATAATTCGTAGGCTTTCTTCAGGTCAAATCCGCGGATACCTTTGGCATAAGCATCGGCAATAACAGATACTGCAGGGTTGCCCAGCATACAGCCGCTATAGGCATTCAAAAGTTCCCAGCGCTCCAGGTAGTTTTTGCCTTTCTCATCGGCAAGGGTTACCAGGGAATTAATCATATCATTAACCAGTGCGGGATTGATTATGGTTTGTAAAGGCATCTGGCTCCTGAAAACATCCCAACCGCTAAAAATGGTGCGCTTAGTAAACCCTACCGGTTGCTTCGCTATACCATCGCCACCGGGATAGCGGCCGTCTGCATCCTGCATTGTTCGTGGGTCCAGCATGCTGTGGTACATGGCGGTGTAGAATACCGTTTTTTCTTCTTTGCTTCCGCCCTCTACGCTTATTTTGGACAAAGCATCATTCCAGGATCTTACTGCCTGTTGATGTACCGCTGCAAAATCCCAATTGCTTATTTCGCTTTTTAAATTGTTGCGCGCACCATCAATGCTCACGAATGAGATACCCGTTTTTACTAATACGACCTCGTTAGTTGCAGTTGGAAATTCCGTAAAAAAGCCAAGTTGTTTGCCCTGCAACTGCTTTTTGCCTTTGATGATCTGCGCAGCGGCCACCCTTGCCTGGTATTTTTCGCTCGTTACGTCGTCGCGTTTGCGTGGCCAATCGGCAGGGATATCGGCGCTCCAAAATCCATAGCTTTTTAGCGGCTTGCTAAATTCGGCATGGAAGTAAACCGTAAAGTTTGCCTGGCCATCGCCATTGCCCCAGCCACCCCCATCGGGCATACATTTCATCCACCCCTCAATGGCATGATCATTTATTACTTTAACATACTGCTCTGTCGACGTACCACCAACCCTGCGTGCAAGGTCTATCTGAATGCGCGATTGTTTATTTTGTGGGAAGGTAAATTTTAAGATACCGCTATGCGTAGCGGCCGTCATTTCGGCCTGTATTTTATTATCGAGTTTAACAGAATAATAACCTGCCGAAGCTTTTTCACTTTCTTTAACGTAACCAGACCGGTAGCCACCCTGTGGGTGTTGCAAAGTACCGGCGCTTGTTTTTAACGCCCCGGTTGTTGGCATTATCAGGAAATTTCCTAAATCGCCAAACCAGCCCACCCCGCTCATTTGGGTAAGGACGAACCCCTCGATACTTGTGTGCTCATAACTATAGCCGGAGGCATTATCGCCGCCTGTAACAGTATTGGGGCTGACCTGCACCATACCAAACGGTGTAGCCGCACCCGGGAAAGTTTTACCTAAACCGTGATATACACCTGCCGCTGCCGTGCTTGTGCTTGCGCCTATCATAGGATTAACAAAACTCACGGGCGCTTGCGCGTTGACCAAAGCGATACCGGCAACAAAAGCCGCGGTAAGCGATAATACTTTTTTAAGCATAAATTGAATTACGGATGTGGTATGCAACCGCAGGAATTGGTTATAGCAAATATATTAAATAAAACGTTTTAGCAAAATCAATTTAAAATATTTGACGAAGGTGTTTGCAAAGCGTTCATTCAAATACTACCGTTTTAAAACCAAATTTCGGAATAGTTAAATCTATTTCGCTGGTATTGTCATTATGCTTTGTTGAAAGCAGGTTTCCTATGCTGCGCCCGTTAAGACTTACCAGGGTTGCCTTGTTATACTTGAAATTCAATTTAATCTTCTTCCTGCCGGATATACCTTCAGCATTAAAAAACCGCAACAATATTTTACCATCTTTTATTTGTGCTGCGCTGATAGTAAGACCGGTCTGCGGTGCCACCAGCCAACTGACGGTTTTAGTTTTTTTACCTGATGCAGCAATAAGAGGCTCGTTCCATTGAGCTGAAGCCGGCCATACACCGGCTACATCCCATTTGCCTTTATGCGGCATTACAGCATAATGGATGTAAGTTGGGCCGCTGGTAGTATAATTACGTCCCCACAAGCCCATGCCCGAATACTGCGTAACCAAGCCAAGCGGAAAGTTTTCCCCATGCGTATAACTGGTGGTATGATCGGTAAAAAGTGCCAAACCGTATTCGTTATTGGCATCGGTAACATCAACCCAGTTAAGTATAACGGTATTTTTGATACTGTCCCAACTGTTGTAAAATGTGTTGTCGAGCCTGCTTTCGGTTACGTCTAACGGGGCATTCTTGTAAACCTTCTGTCCTTTTAAATTAAGCGGAAATACGGTTACCAATTTGTTGCTATCGTTGTAAAAAGGTTTTCTATAATCGGTCCATTTATATTTTGTTTTGTCAACATCTTCACCAACGCCGACGTTATCTTTCCAATTAATAGTTAAGTGCATATCAATGACCGGCTCGCCTTTGGTGAGCGATACTGTCTGCGAAAAATTTGTACCGGCAATCTTACCCTTTATTAATACGCTTGCCCGCAGCGGTCCACTTTCTATAATGGTTATCTGTGCAGGGGCATCTGACGATCTTTTTAAACCGCCATTGTTATAAAAATTGCCACGCATGGTATTAAAGCCGTTCGGGCTTTTTTGATCCACCATTTCTTTGTTGCCTTGTTTGATTACCAGGCTTACAATACTGCCGCCTTTTTCAGGATCAAGTACAATACGATACAGGTCAGATTCGAGCATATACTTACCGTTGGCTTGCTTTGCAGCTTTCATGTTTTTTGCGGATGCCAAACTACCTTCAACAACATCAAACGTGCTGTAACCAAACGAAGTTGCCTTAGCCAGGAACATTAAACTATCACCCTGAACCTGCGTGGCCGAGAGCTTACCTGCGGCATCTTTAACAACAAGGCTTTTGCCTTTCAAGCTTACAGGTGTTAATATACTGACCAATTCCGTTCGACCTTTGGCCTGGGTATTTAGCACAGTTACTTGAGATGATTCTGTTTTAGCATCACCCGGTTTTTCAATCCATATATTGGTGATAACTTGGCTTAAATTATTTGAATTGAATGTCCATTTTACAACCTTATCGGCCCAGGTATCGCCATCCTTTCCATTGTAGGGAACAATCCAGCAGTCGTGATGCTGCGCCAACATCAGCGTACGCCATGCGCTGTCGATACTTGCCTTTGGCCACGTTTTATTAGCAATAATGCCTGCTATTGTAGCTGCCTTTTCTGCACGTATCAATTGGTTTTCGGCGTTGCGCACCCGTTGTGCCAGTTGTTGCGTTACCTGCGAACCCCAAACCAGGCTTACCAATATATCTTCCTGGCTTAACTTCCAGTCTTTCTTTTTATCTCCGGCTACTACATTTTCAAAGTAGTTGCGCCAGGTTGTGTATTTGTTTTTTTGTTGCTCGGCGTCCGCATTACCTAAAAAAGGACCACCTTTCCAGCCTGCGTCCTGCAGGGTCATGCCAATAGGATGCTTTATGCCGTAAGCCACAGCAGCATTGATATATTCCGGCGAGTTATTCCAAGCGATTGTTTGCCAGGTAGATTTTGGTTGAAGCTTCTCCACTTCATACCGTGGTACCGTTAAAATGGCAGAACCGTCGGGCCCTATCCAGTTTACCAATTCGCCGCCGAAGGCCCTTGTATATCCGCCAAAGCAGGTATTTGGGTTTTTAAGCGATGTGTAGTTGATGCCGAATGATGTTAAAATGCCAGGCAGCGCGCTTGTAAAACAAGGCTCTTCGGTTGAATAGGTGCTAAATTTTATACCAGGGAACTGGCTCTTTAGCATCGCCATGCCATAATCAAACTGCCTGATGATACTTTCACCATCAATATTATACAGGTAGCTTTGGGCGTAAGCGGGGCTCACATATTCTATACGCCCGTTAGCCGATTGATCATTCATAAAAGTTTTAAGCTCTTCGAAAGCTTTCGGATCAACAACTGCTGCACGACCCCAGGTTTCGGGTTCAATTTCAAGGTTAATTTTCCAATGCGGATGCTTATTAAGCATATCCACTATAAAGCGGGTATTCCAATCCGGATAATGGCCCCAAATGCCGCCGTGATAGCCATCGATATAGTAGGCCTGCTGGCCTTTTGCAGACAAGCCGCTAAGTACGGTTAACACAACAAAACACAGCGTTTTGAATATCTTATTTTTGAGTGATTGCATGATTTAGGTTATTAACCGCTTGTACGCTTATTTTATGGGCAACGGGTTTATTTATGCGGTAAATTTCGTTGGTGAGTAAATCCATTTCCTTTTGCCAAGCATCACGCACAGGCTTGAGGCGTGCCTTGTAATAGGTGTTAAGCACAACAGCCACAAAAAAATCTTTTTTGGCATATTGCTTTAATGAACTAACCGTGGCTTCGCTATCGTTGTGAAACAGCCCATGTGGTTTCATTATAGAATATTGTAGCCACCAATATTCGCGCAGGCGGCGCTCAATGGCCCAGCGCTCCTCATTTAAATGCATTACTGCTAATGCCTGCTGATATTGGGGCGTAGTACAAATTTTAGCCAGATTTATTCCGCTTTTAAGCTGCGAAGCCGTCCAACTGCCAATAAACTTATCATCTATTTTTACCTGATATTGTTGATTTTCCGCCAAGCCTGCTACCTGTAAGGTTTCCTGGTTAAAGTCATGCTCAAACGGCACCAATAATTCGGCACCTGCCTGTGAACGACCGTGCTTCCCGCTGCCTTGCATAACTGTATCTGTGGGGTAAGGCAATGCATTTGCTTTGTATATAAAATCTACCTGCTGTTTGCCGCCTGTAAGGTTGCTGATCTGGCAGTTTTCAAATCTTATAATTTTCTTCTCACTTGCGTTGATGCTTATTGCGGCTATCTTTTTGCCTGCAAAGCCCTGCGCCTTTAAAAACAGGTAGGCCATCACCATGTGCCCGTCAATAGTTGGGTGGATCCTGTCGAAACCTTCCAAAGTAAAGGCCGAATCCCTGGCTTGCTGCTGCCTGTTAATTGCCTGCATGGGCTGGTTAAAGTCAACAAAATCCCAATTATTAGTTTTCGCTGCTTGCTTTTGAAAATCGATAACCTTATTTATAGCTTCATTTTTCTGATAGATAACACCGGCCTTAATTTTGGCATTCCCATCGTAAGGTGACGAGCCTATCATGATTTTCCGGGCACCGGCATATTTCTGTAACTGGTTTTCGATATTTAAGAAGCTTCGATAGGATTTTTCGATTTTAGCCCGGTAATTGGAGTCAGCTTTTTCACCGGTTAAAAGTTGGTAGCCGGTATCATTCATACCAAAGGTTAGCGTAATTACCGTAGGCCTTTTATCAAACACGTCCTCTTGCAGGCGTTCGCTTATTTGCCCGGCTACATCACCACCTATGCCTGCATTAAAAAAGTCGAGCCGCATGTAGGGCATCCTTGTCATGTAATAAAGCCATATAAACGAGTGGTATCTCCCGCCATCAGTAATGCTATTACCTGTGAAAACTACCCTGTCGCCCGCTTTAAAGGGCTTAACTTGCTGTGCACTGGTAGTAACTGAGCGAGCAAGCAATAGCAAACAGATAAGTAAAAATATCCGCATTGATAAATCGTTTTAGTTGCGATATCCTGAGGACAGGGATACCGTATTCATTTATTTTTTTAAGACTTTCGCTATTTCAGATTCGGCGAGTGGTTCCATAATTTTATAACCAGCCATAGTTGGGTGCACGCCATCGCTGGCCAAACCTGCCTTCATGCCCCTGTCGGTATTCACCATTGATGTGTAGTAGTCTATATAACCCAACTTATTTTTTTGTGCAAAGTCCTTCAGCATGGCGTTTAACTTTATAACAGACTCCCGAGGGTCAATAGTTGGCTTCCAAGGAAAGGCAGCGGCAGGTAAAACCGACGACAGTATCACTTTAATATTATTGGCTTTTGCCAACTGTGCCATTGAGAATATATTCCCTGCTACATCATCTAGCTTTGACGGACCTGTGTTTTCGGCTATATCGTTGATACCGGCCAATATCACAACAACTGCAGGTTTTAAATTGATAACGTCCTCCCTGAAACGTACCAGCATTTGCGGTGTGGTTTGCCCACCTATGCCCCTGTTTATGTATGCTTTACCTTTAAAAAAATCTGGGTCGGTATTTATCCAGCCTTCGGTTATGGAATTTCCCATAAACACAACGCGTTTTTCGCCTGCAGCCGGAGCGGGGAGCTTTTCGTTGTCGCCTTCGTATCGTTTTATCCAGGCCCAGTCCTTGTGCACGCGCTCTTCAATTGCTTTTTGAAAATTAGCCCAGGCTTCGGCTTTTTTTTGCTCTTCAGTTTGTTGGGCTTTCGCACTCATTGCGCCCAGGGCAAGCAGGCAAAGTGTAAGTTTAATAGCTTTCATATTTAAAGGGTTAATATTATCCATGCCGCTGCAATTGATCTGTATTACAAATTCACCGGCATCAAGTAAGAATAATTACAATTGGTTATGCCTCAAATGTAAAAACAAACTTTAACATAACTAAATTGATTTAGCAAAATCATGTAACAAATTCCATACAGATATTTTATTGAATTTTTAATCTTATAAAACGAGGGCGATACAGGTTGGGGTCGGTCATTAAATCTTTGATAAACTCAAGCGAATTTATGTTGTAGCTAATCAGCAGTTCATTAGGGCCGGACAGGGTTGGATGTGCCTTGGCGTTGTACACTACATAAGTACTTTTTTTCAAATCAGGGTTACAATCCCATATTTTGATGATAGGTCCCCATGGCCCGGTTAATTTATTGGCAAGCCTTATACCAATATCAGTACTCATGCCATTTACCTGGAAAACCATAATGTATCGCCCATCCGCAAGTTGCGATACGCTGATCTCATTTGAGGCATTGCTTGTTATGTTGGCAACCTTATCCATATCCCCTACCCATGATGCCCCATCCCAAAATTGCCATTGCGCGTAATTGTCAAATTGCTTGGGCAGCACCCTTGCCAGCATAATATCTTTGCTGATGTTGCGAACGCCGTAAACATATACATAGCCGTCGGCATTTTTTGCTTGGGCGCTTTTAGTATTTACATAAATACCCGTGCCAAAAGATCCTATGTCGCCGCCTTTGCTTGTAAGGTAAAACGGCGTATCTTTTTGAAAGATATCTTTAAATGCCGGCGCCTGTTTAGGGTTAAGTTTTATTAAGGTATTACCCACCTCTTTAAAACCAAATGCATCGGTATTAAATGTTTTAACACGGTAACCAAAAATATACAAGGCGCCATTACCTTCGGTGTTTACAAAACCATCACCTAACCAATAATAATCGCCGGGTTGGGTTTGCGATGTACGCGGGATAAACACTGATTCGGCCGAGCCATCCTTGCTTTTTTCCCAATGAAATTTGAGGTTATCTGGCTGCGGCTTGCTGCCCGTGAGTAGGGCAACTGAATTATGAATCATTTTGTAGCCCGGCTGCATAGTGCCGTCTTTTACCTCACCAATCATACTGTCGCTGAAAATCAGCAGCGACTTATCTCCGGCATTTGACTTTCTGCTTTCAACCCCATTCAGAGGAATGGTATAAATACCATCGGCCCCAAACCAACCTTTGTAGCGCTTAAGCATAGCTGTCCATGCGGTGTCAGCTTCAACCGTAAATTTAATCGAGTTTTCGTCGATACCTATTGGCTTTAAAGATTGCGCCACCAATGAATTCTCCAGGTAAAAACATAGAAAAATTACGGCAGCTAAGTTTTTGATCATAAACCGTATAAACATTGCCTACTAATATATAGCAATTTATGATAGCTCCGTTTTTGGGTGCTATAAATTTAAAATAAAATACAAAGCCCATACAACACGGAGGATGCTGATGAAAGTGACCAATCCATTCCGGGACAAGCTGACAACCCATACCGCGGCAAACTGACCAGGGTATTCCGGGCGAAAGTGACCACTGCAATAGTGTAACTGGGGTGAAAGAGCGAACCATCTTAAAGAGGCAGACATATATATATATATATCCTAAGCATGGCCACTTAACAATAAGCATGAGTAAAATAAGAAAGATCTTAAAGTTGTACAGCCAGCAGCGGCCTTTAGGCATAGATTTTTCTTAGATATTTATGAAAAAAGCTGATCAAAAATACATTACGCAAATTCTTCTTAAAATCCTCAGTATTTCCTGACTTAGCTATTCAATAGGGCGTGCTACCTATGTAACTACCTTAAACGAGATAGTCTGTACAAAAAGCTGATTATCAGTTGATTTAAGAAATAGGTTCGAGCCCAGGTGGTCAATACTTTGTACCCGCCAGCGCACTTGTAATCTCAGATAAACCTTCCTTTTAGTTAAATTTGAGTTTGGCGAAATGCGAAAGAAAAGGGTATCATTTTCATACTTCATTAAATGAAGAGTCATTCCTTTATCTTCGATTTTTGGCAAGAGAAACAAGGCACTATCATTGTAACCTAAAACCTTAACATCATAATTTTCCCCCTTGGATGGTGTGAAGTCAAAGACGCCCATACCAGCATGATATGATTTAAATGCTTTCATTACTCGTCCCTTGTTCATTAGTACTCCAGATACATTTGCTGGTGCGCCATTACTATCAACAGCTTTAAAAGCTACTCTGCATGGCAAGCCGTATACTAGGTGACCACCTTCAGGTAACATCGTAAATTGCAGAACCTTTGATGGCTTTGCATTCTCAATGATTGCTTTTGATCTTGCTTTTAAATGCGAGTTGATGTTTTTTACAATTCGAATGACTGCTTTGGACCGAAGAAATCTTTTATCTTTATAATAGGAATGAGCTGAATAGGCTGACAGTAAATACTTACCAGGCGATACGGATTTATCATTGTAAACATGACCATTTGATAAGCCGTTAACAATTGGATATTTTTCTTCCCAAACAGTGCTGTCATTGCTTAAACTACTAAGACGGAGATAGAGAGTTTGATCTAAAATAAATGATGTAAAATATTGAGCGTCTAAAATGGTCGCTTTAAACCATAGTCTTCTTCATTTTCGTATATGCCTTTATCTGTTTTTATATAGATAGAAGCTGCTTGGAATTGTCTTGTGTAATCATTTACTTGGCCGGCAAGCTTATCTACGTTACCAATGGGTGTTTGACCCATGCAGTGCCTTGCAACAAAAACTATTAAAAATATTAGACAGGTTTTTACATTCATGTTATTTGGCAATCTCAAACATACTTAAATTTTGTATTCAAATCCAAAAATTCCCCGTTGTGTAATAGCACTAAAAGCCCTAATTACTTAACCTAACGCCCGGGCTTTTATAGATTGATTAATCTGTAAACTACCCTTACGCTGAAAGCTACTGCCTTAATTTAAGTTAACACTGATCAGTCATTTATTTAGCCAATTCCTTATCAAGGACAGTTTTAATTTCAGCACTACCAGGGCCAGGAGCATTAAAATTTGCGACTTTGCCATCTTTATCTATAATGATGTATTTAGGAATTGCGTTAGCAACATAAGAACGGGCGACTTTTCCTTCATTATCATATAGTTGCAACCAGGTCGGCTGCTCAACAGATAATGCTTTGCGCCAATCGCGCTCTCCGTCAAACACGGCTATTGATACGAAAGTAATATTACCATTGCCTTTATAGCTTTCTGAAAGCTTTTTAAAGTTCGGCATTTCTTGACGACACGGCCCGCACCAGCTCGCCCATAGGTCAATATATACTACCTTGCCTTTGAAACCTTCTACAGTGTAAAGTTGCCCTTTATCGCTGGGTAAGTTAAATGATGGAGCCGGCTGACCGGCCTGTACAAGCATCAGTTGATCTTCTTTAAATTTGAAACTTGAATTTAGATTACCTTTTAAGTTAGCATCTTTAATAGAATTGATTGTTTTCTCAGACGCCTTTTTTGCTTTATTTAACTGCTCTATACTGCTTGCATCTCTTATCCTGGAATTTACGGACCAGTAAAGATATTTGTCTCTAACTTTGCCTGTATAAAGTTTATTGACGGTATTCAATACATAGTCAGGCTGTTTAACTGACATCGAGTCTTTAAGCAGATCCATCTTTCTATGTAATGCAAAATACAGCGGGACAATCCAAGATTTATAGTCGTCGCTTTCAAGGTATTCATCGCGAGATATGCCAGCCTTAAATATTGGTGGGAGATTTTGTTTGGCAATCTCGTCCATCTGCTGGTAGGTGTATTTGCCCATCTCTAAATGTTGCAGAACCATGTAATAAGCCAGGGATTGTTCATCAATTTTGATTAGTCGCTTGAAAGTGTTGAAATACTTATCCTGTTTAGGTTGTTTGTTGAAAACCACATTGAATATAGAATCATTTAAAGCTGCCGTCTTCCGGATGTATTTGAGAAGATCGTCAAGCTTTAAACTGTACCATTCGGTCCGATCATTGCGAGCTGCTAACATAGAGTCAACCTTCTGACGATAGGCATTTGTTTCTGAGCCTATACCTGTAATGCGTTTTGTCTGAAATAAGGTTAGATAGTCGGTAGCATCACCTGTAATAGTAAGATTATAACCAGGTGCCACATAGATTTTGTTGATCTGCAAGCTGTTTTGCTGGAGACTGGTGCGCTGTGGTTTTGTTATATGGTAGGTTTTGAGATAGAACGTGCCGTCGTTATTTATTTTAATGGTATCAATAGTTGTTCGGCTATACTCATCTTCAAAAAATATTTTGAGCATCTTCTCAGTAGTATTTGCAATTCTACCTTGAATGATAAGTGGCTCAGCATGCTTTTTTTGGGCGATAGCGATTGTCAAAAAGCATAGAAATGCGATAGTTAAGGATACTATTTTCATGATGAGTTGATCTAATAGGTTTTTAGGCTTTGTTTAATTAAGCTTCTGCTTAAAGATGTTAATTAAAAGGCATAAATTTAGTATGCTATTTATAACTAAGCAAAAACGTTAGTACTAATATTCATACTTAATTGGGTTTATGTATAATTTCCATTAAGCCTAACAACTTAAAACGGGAGCACTCTGAAGTATCAATTTAGAAATATGGAGATATAGCTTTTATAGTGGTGATAAATCCCGAATTGGGTATGGACACTTCACAGTTTGGGGTATATACCGTTTCATAATAACTGTCCATATACGCTAAAAAGTTTGTTTAGATAGATTTATACCTTAACTCATTAAAAGGTAACAAAGATAATCGAATGCCTATTACAGAACTAATGACCTTTTAAATGAGGTGATTTGCACCAACTTTATCTGCATATAATATCTGTAAATGTCGCTGCGGACAACCCCTTTCAACTTAATTGCGAGTACTAGTAATTACCTCTTGGTAATGAACATTCATCACTTTGCTCTTTCTTCAATTGATTGAGCTTAATATATTCAGTAGATTTAGCTTAAGTTAATTAAGCCATGAGCATTTCGCAAAGAATAATTTTAGCGTACTTATACCTGGTACCAGCAATAGTTGCAGCGGTAGGGTTCGGGATAGGCCATGTAAATGTTCTATTGTATTCGTGCTTATGGATCATAAATACCTGTCTAATGCTAGTAGCGATAAGGCAGCTAATCAGACAGCAATCGAATCAAAAAGGAATTATAGCTGAAAGTTACATCGGTGCTGCTTTATTTTTGATCATCCCCTGGATGTTATTCCCAATTTTCGCTGGTATGGGACCACCGCCAATAACAATATCTGATTGGCTAGCAACATCAACAGAGCAACAAGTCAGGTACACAATTCTTATAACTGGAGGTGTTATTGCTATAATGGGATTTGCTTTGCTTAAATCAAAATTGGAAAACTATGGTGAAAGATTCTATTCTACTTTGGGTTTTATTGCGATAAGTGTTGCAATGCCACTGTTTATTTTGAATATGGTGTTTTGGGGATATTACCTTACAGAGGTATTTAAGTACTTCGTAACGCTACCACAGGGCAAAAGGCCCGAATGGTACCTGCCGATTAAATCGATTTTTAACGTTATCTCAATTATAGAAGTATGGCTTTTATATTGCGCTACCGCATTATTCGCAATTGCACTGCATAAGGTAAACGTATTGACCTACCGAGCTAAACAATGGTATTTAGTTATTGCAGTAATAGGAATGATACTGATCTTATTGCCCTCGTCAGTACCTGCGCCTTTATCAATTGCAAGCTATCTAGCCGCAATTCCTGCAATACCTTTTATTATGCCATATTTAATTGGCCTTAGCTTATTGCGCTTGAAAGCGTTATCAACTCATCAGATGGCATAAAGAAGCATTAGTTACATCAAGAATGTAGTCATCTGCTGTTCTTATAGCGCGAGATAGTTGGACACTTTACAGTTTGATGTATTTACCCTTTTTTAATATCTGTCCATGAATGCTAGTGCCAAAGTTTGATTGCTATATAATTTCACTATTTAAAGGTAGCAAGGATAGTTGTCTGTTAGTGATTAGAATTAGTGACCTTTCAAATTAATGTTACTACCAAATCTATAAACGACAAGGGCAGACTTTTATTCAATCAAAATTAACCTTAAACATTATATAAGGTGCACGGCTTTGGGTTATGGCATGAGGAGATAGTGAAGGGCTAGTTAGAATAATTTATTAAATTTAAGCCCATGAATTCAACCTTGCCTAGTCACCGCATTTTATATGCTATGCCCTTATTTGTCCTAATCTTTACAAGGTTAGTAATTGAGCTTTGCGCACATTTGCTGCCAATGCGTCTCTCATGGATACCTTCCTTTGGAATTTACTATGCTAGTATTGAACTTTGCGTGTGGTTTGCTAAGAAAAATTTAGGGATTACGTTAGACATAGCTCGATCTAAACTAAATCCATTCCCAAAGTTTAAGCTGTTCCTGTTTGGTATCATTATTCCAGCCCTCATTCCGTTTGGTGTGTTTATAAGCAATTATCAGGCTGTTCCATTGTCATCAGTCGCTTACATTTTTGTTTTTGCAGCAATCAATCCATTTTTTGAAGAGTCTTTTTGGCGAGGTATGTTCATAAACTTACCTATCAGCCCAATGCAGCTAAATTTAGTTTCAGGCGCATTATTTAGCTTCTCTCATTACTTTTTATGGGGTGCATACTGGCTTGCTAATCCTCGCATTTTAATTCCTACCTGTGTGACAACCTTCATTATGGGTTATTGCTGGATGTGGTTTTATCAGAAAGACAAAAGATTGATCTATCCTATTATGTCGCATATTGTCGTTGACATATTTAACTTATCAATAGCAGTATTCCTAGGCCTTAGGCTGGCAAATACATAATAAGTAAATTCTTTTCCCATAACCACTTGTTTTTCAGTATTAAAAGTTAGCTTTATAATATCGTTACGAAAACCTGACTTAAACTGCCACTTTTTCGATTTACCTTTACAGCATTAGACCCTACTAATATGAACTTTGAAAGAACTCTCGAAGACTCAAAGAAGCTGCATGAGGAATTACTATTGCATAAAGCAGCTCTTACGCCACAAAAACGACTAATGAAACGCAGATATGCCTTGAGAGCATATAAGCGTGTCTACTCGAAACTCAAGCGAAATCATGAAGATCAGGCTGCTGAAATACTTAGCGGTATCATATATAAGATGAAGGTTACGCTTAACTAAGGGGTTCCTTTAGCATGGCCCAAAACTTCAAAACTTGCGGGACTATTTTAAATTAAGCATAAGTTGTCGTTTTTTGCAATTTGGCTTAATAGAAGTTGCTGGTGTTTTTCCAATAGATCAATGTATTTATCCTTCCATATTTCGTTTTCGGTTGATTGATTTTGGGCACTCAGTACGTTTGGAGAAAATTGCTTGTTTGACACTTCAAACTCTTCAGAAGTAAAGTATTCCGGGAATTCCTGGCTGAAATCATGTCGAATGATTCGTCCTATCTTTAACATCACATCATATTTCAGATGCTTATTTTGAAAGTAATTATATATACTTCTTCTATTTACATTTAGAGCTATAGCAAGCTCAGTAATGCTAAAACCGTTCTTCCTTACCAGGTATTCGGTTATTTGCCCGTTATGTTTTTCCATGTTAGTGTGATGCAAACATATGGATTAATATCTCTCGTAAATTAATATATAGCTAATAGTTGTACCATTGTATTAACTTAAAGTTAAATATGGTGTAGTTTATACAACAAGGGCAGTTATTTGTTACAACATCTAAAAAATATTATAGCTGAGTAATTTATCTGTCACCTATAAATTTAGTAGGTTGTAACAAATACAGTACATTTAATTCTTAATTAAACAAAAAAGTGAAAAAGTTACTAACAATTGTCCACATTTACAAAATCATTGAATGGGGATTCTTTGATCAATATTTAAACTTCTTGGCTATAAAAAGCTTAGAAGTTTTTTTGTTAAATAACTTTTGACGTGGTGCGTTGTATAAAAGTTGAATATTGATTAAGAAGCCCTAAGTTGCCTGGCCTACCGGCCGGGCTTTTTAAATTGACTATCGGTAAGTAATATTATCTACATAGCAAACCATTTCGAAATGACTGTCCGCTCAAGAATTTGTTGACACGTATAAATTTGCTCTTTGCCTATTTTTAGAACGGAAAATTTTGTATTTGAGTTTTTCGAAGCAATCAAAACGAGGATTATTAAGCAACGTGACTGGAAAGAGCATCGTAAATCTTCGGGCGCTGATTTATAATCTCATCTGACTTCAAGGAATTATTAAGAAGTTTATCAAACCAATTAGCTGGAGTAATCATTGCTGATTCCGCAAAAATTTATAAGTATTGTATTGTAAGATGTGCGAAACAATTCTGGACATTTATTTTTATTCGAGTATTATTACATATTCGGGGTTCATGTATTGTTATGGCTATACTTTGTCTTGAAAAGTCTCATTAACAATAACAATTTAGTTCATTATATTTGTGCTTATCGGTTACGAAACCTATTCCGTAACCTTGATGTTTTCAAGATACATAATAAATTGGCTATCAATTTACTATAAGTTAAGGTTCGAGCCCAGGTGGGCGCACAAAGTAGATAAGCTCTACACTTTTGAACCCCTTAAATCGCTGATTTAAGGGGTTTTTTCATTAATTATCCCCTTTCCAACCCTTTGTAAAGCCTAAGTTCTCGTTACCTATCCGACTACCTGTTTTTTGTTTTTAACTTAGGTAACACAAATCGATTCAAGTAATTGGAATTCATTTAGTTACAGCGATAAAAGTTGTTTAAAAGCGGCTTGTATTTGTGTTACCTGTATGTTACCTCAAAAAATGGGATGAAGTATGAAACATTTAAACTCAAAAATTAAATTTTATGCAAACATCACAGTCGTTCGGTATTCATTTTACCACCCGTCCCGACAAAGCCAAAGACGGAAAAGAGCCTATTTATGCATGCGTGACCGTTAATCGCCAGCGTGCTTACATCGCCTTAAAGCAAAACGTTGATCCTAAAAATTGGGATAGCGGTAAGGGCACAGCCAAGGGAAACAAGGATGAAGTCAAATCCATTAACAATTACCTGGAGGAAGTTCGGTTGGCCATTGGCAGTAGTTATAAAGAGTTACAGTTAAAAAGAAAAATGCTGTCGGCAAAAGCCGTTAAAGATTTGTATCTCGGTGCTGAACAGGAAGTTTATTCCATGAGTCGTCTTTTTAGCTACCACAATGAATCTTCTACTACTGACTTGAAGTGGAGTACCTTAAAGCACTATTATGTCACCCAGCGCTATTTGATCAAGTTTTTGAACATACAATTTAACGCCAGTGACATTTACCTGCATCAACTGGATTATAAGTTTGTGAAAGACTTTGAAGTTTTTTTGAGAAACCATAAACCGAAAGATCATCAAAAGCCACTTAATAACAACGGTGTTATGAAACATATCATACGCCTAAAAAAAATGGTTAACCTAGCTCACAATCTTCAATGGATTAGTAACGACCCTTTTGCTACTTACAAATTGAAGATCCAAAAGGTGAACAGGGAGCAGCTTTCCGAAGTAGAACTAAAAGCCATAGAAGAGAAAAAGTTTGGAATTGAACGTTTGGAAATGGTCAGGGACATGTTTGTGTTCTGCTGCTATACCGGACTGTCCTTTGTGGATGTAAGCAATCTTGAGCCCGAACATATTGTTACTGGTGCTGATGGTGACCGATGGATCAGGACATGCAGGGAAAAGACCTTAATACCTGTAATCGTACCGCTGTTACCGAAAGCTTTAACAATTCTTGACAAGTACAAAGATAATGAGCGCGCTTTATATGATGGTCGGGTGTTTCCAAAGATATCCAATCAGAAGGTGAATAGTTATCTAAAGGAGATAGCGGACCGTTGCGACATTCTTAAGAATGTTACGTTTCATATCGCCAGGCATACTTTCGCTACAACGGTAACGTTGTCTAACGGTGTACCAATTGAAACAGTCAGTAAAATCTTGGGACACACGAAAATTACGACTACCCAGATATATGCAAAGGTGGTCGAACGAAAGTTGAAAGAAGATATGAAAATGCTTCAGAGCAAGTTATCACATTAATGAATTATTTTTAACATTTGTAGTATCTCAAATCTTATTGCAATTATACAGTGACATTTTCCAAAGCTTCGAAAACCAACGTCTTTAAATTACTGGTAAACGAATGGCACCGCATCTTTAATAATGAAAGAGGCGATGAAGCCATTGAACTGCTCAACAGCATTTGGGACCTGCATGATATGCCATCGACTGATAATCGCTATGATGATGCCTACGGCGATATTATCCAGCATTATTTTCGGAACAATGATTGGGAAACAGATTACTTGTTCACCGACCGGCTGGACCTGTTTGGGGAAAGCACCGATTTTAAAGTATTTATCGAAAGTTTCTTATCGCCTGATCATTACGCCGACGTTGATTATTTGATCGGCTTGAGCGCTCAGATTGATGCCGAACTGAAACGGGACAAATTAAGACTGGTCATTGAAGATCATAATGATCTTGGTTATCCTATCCAAAAAGTATATACCTTGGAAGAGGTGCAAGATCTGCCTCCCGGCGTTTCTAAAAATAATATTCCTTTTTATGTAGTAAAGTCCGGTTCCGTCAGTCCCAAAGATAAAACTTATTTCACGCTAACGCCTAACAAGGGCTGGAATGATTACAGCGTGGTCTCTATATTTACTCTTGCTATTCACGATGACGGGGGCTGGACAAACTTAGGCCGTACCAAGATCATTCACGAAACAGAACTGGTTACCTGGGAATATTTGCCCGATCGGTTTTACCAGTTGCCTGATGTCTTTTGCTCACTTTCCTTTAGCGACGAATTTTATTTTTCACTGCGATCGTATTTTAAGGATTTTAGAATGATCGGCCTTTTGTTCGCCTTACAGGATGCGGCTTATTTCCCAGATATTCATGACCGTTTCGCCAGAAATTCGAACTTTAAATCATCATTGCTGCGATCAGATCAAGCCGAACGATTACTGCGAGAACTCAAACCAAGGCTTCAGGGGGCAGATATGGAACGCCTATATAGTTTTGATTACCGGTTCAAACCTGCCTACAGCGAAGTGCCGGTCCGGATCAACTTAGATTTTAATAATACAGGGGAATTGCCGAACCGGATCTTTGCCGTGATTGGGAAAAATGGTACCGGAAAGACGCAACTAATGACCGGCCTGCCCAATAGTTTCGCAAAGAATGATCCTGAAGATTTTTATCAGCACATACCATCATTTAGTAAGATCATAGCGGTGTCTTACAGTGTATTCGATAGTTATCCGATACCCCGAAAGAACGCAACCTTTAATTATGTTTATTGTGGACTGAAGGACGACGAAGGCGATATTCGGTCCAGTCGTGGCCTGGTATTAAGTTTTCATCATAACTGGAAAAAAATAGAGGAAATGGGCAGAACCTCTAAATGGCGCTCCGTCATCCGTAATTTTATTGAAAAGAATGTGATTGATGCTTTTATTCTTCCTGCCGAAGGCCAAACCAGGGAGTATAAAGTTAGCCTGGAGGGCTATAACTCAATCAAAAATAAACTCAGTTCCGGACAAAGTATATTGTTGTATATTATTACCCAAGTAGTTGCCAATATCAGGTTGGATTCTCTCATTTTATATGACGAACCGGAAACCCATTTGCATCCGAATGCGATCGTGGAATTGATGAATACGATTTACGAATTGGTGGAGGAATTTGAATCTTATTGCCTGATCGCCACGCATTCGCCGCTGGTCATCCGTGAATTGTTCTCGAAAAACGTCTATGTAATGGAGCGTGCAAAAAATGCGCCTTCTATCAGAAGAATTGGCATTGAATCTTTTGGAGAGAACCTTGGCGTGCTTACCGATGAGGTGTTCGGTGACCGTGAGGTGAACAAGCAATATAAGACCATTATCCGGCAATTAATACGCAAACAAAAGAACTTCGATGAAATTATAGAATTACTGGAATTTGATGAGGTACCATTAAGCCTTAACGCAAGGATCTATATTAAAAATCTTTTAAAACGCAGAGATGAAGAATCTTAGGTCCTATGATGAAGATTCTTTTGCGTTTTATGAGCTGGTGAGATCAAGGAAACGCGATGCTGCGCTTGTTGCAAGATTGACCGCAATGGATGCTAATATGCGTTTACTCTTTGATCGCTACGATCAGTCTTTTGCTGCCAACGATTTGCAATCTCTGAATGCCCATGGTTATGTGAACCAGGATAAGGCCGATCTTGGCGAATTATATGAATATGATAGCGCGACATTGAGCAAACTTAAAGACAGGCTAACAACAACACCATCTGGAAGGCTCGTCAAATGCCAGTATTGTACGATCAACAGCATCAGTACCTTTGATCATTTTGTTCCACAGGGGGACTTTCCGGAATTTATAGTTCACCCTAAAAATTTGTTGTGTTGTTGCGGCGATTGTAACCCAAGAAAAGGGTCCCGATGGCGGAATGCGGGACAACGGACCGTTTTAAATCTTTATTTGGATACATTACCAGCCGTGCAATATTTGTTCGTCACGGTCGATATCGGTTTTACCAGTATGGCAACTGCGTTTTACCTGGAGAACAGGAACGGAGTGGATGCCCGGCTTTTTGCATTGCTGGTCGATCACTACAGCAAATTAAACCTGTATGAGCGTTTTTCCGACGAAGCGGATACCGTGATCACAACTTTCCGGTCTGTTATAGAGCCTTACCGTGAAAACCATACCCTTCAGGAAACGAGACAGTTTGTATTGGAAACCATCCGCAAGGAACAGATCGCCTTCGGCCAAAACTATTGGCAATCGGTCTTGAAATTAGAGCTCATCAACAACGATGATTTTTTGATAGATTATGAATAGTCTAGGCCAATATCAGGTAAAACACGGCCGCCGCATTCAAAATAAAAATGATCATGCTAAGCCAGAACGTAAACTTCAAGATGCGTGCACAACTGATGATCGTTTTATCCAGTTTTAGAAATTCCTTTGCGCGGTTATCAATTTCAGGATGGGGTATATATTGACCGTTGCGAAAATTATTGATAAATTCTACGATAAAGAAATTGCTATCCTGGATAATGTTTTTTGATAGTAATCGCTGATCATACTTTAATTCCAACTCGTGGGTATTTAAAGAATTGAGATATTGGAATTTGGCTGTTTCATACCGGACCAGGAATATTTTATGGATGATCAGCGAAAGCACCGCGAAACAAAATCCGATCCGACTGGCATAAAGCAAGGTAAACGAAAGGCTACAAGGCGACACGTTCTTGAAATAACTGATACCCGTAGCCAATATTACGCCAAGCAATGTGACGATCCAGTTCAATGAGTTGTTCATCTCCGTTAAAACTTTACTGTCCCTTTCCAAAGTAAGTGTTAGTTTTTTTACGGCGTCTTCCAACAGTTTAGGGTATTTCTGTGGGTCCAGGTCTTTATATTTCATCATTATTCTTAAGCTTTACTTTTTAAATTGCTCAGGCTTGCTTCCTTCATGCTAAAATAGCTGTTTCACAAATTACTAGATAATTACGGAAAATTTGGCCTGATGCTGGCCATATCCTTTGTACTGATGTTCGCGATCATATTCCTGAACGCTGATTCCGTGGAGCACATCTACATTAATATGACCCGTATTTATATGACACTAATGATGATTGCAGCAATGGCCTTGCTCATGTTGCTGATGATAACAATGAT
The DNA here is from genome assembly GCF_007846085.1 of Mucilaginibacter pallidiroseus. Classification (GTDB taxonomy): domain Bacteria; phylum Bacteroidota; class Bacteroidia; order Sphingobacteriales; family Sphingobacteriaceae; genus Mucilaginibacter; species Mucilaginibacter pallidiroseus. The sequence continues at coordinate 102,211 of NZ_VOEJ01000010.1, read as the reverse complement.
GTACCCGGATAAAAAGAAAAATATAGTGATCACAGTATCGTCGTTCATTGTGCTTCTCCTGGCCTTCGCAGGCGTGCACATAAAGGTTGGTGTAGCTGATATACAATACATGATAGGAATGATCTCGCACCAATCCATTGCGATAATGACAAGTCAAAACGCCCACATTACTGATCCGAGGGTTCGTAAATTGGCCGACGGAATCATCGCTGCACAGAAAAAAGAGATCGCGAAAATGAAAGCACTGATCAATAGCTTGCAGCAGAACCACTGATTAAGAACATCGCGGGGTAATTTTTTTTTGAAAGTGACACTTTGACAGCAACTTAGCATGGTTGTTATGTTGATTACTGTCAATCCGGCTGTCCGAAATTTTGTGGATAAATATTTTGAGCAAACAAATTTAGTGTCAACAGTGCCAGATAGCTAAGGACTGATATGTCTGATGGTTGACATATTTTACTGCATTCAATTTGGCATCGTATATGACAGAGCTCTGTAAATGAGCCGATATGCAGGAAACAACTACGCAACAAGAAGAAAATGTTTTTAAAATACTATCGATTGACGGAGGGGGAATTAAAGGCCTTTACAGTGCTACGGTATTAAAGCATCTGGAAGAGAAATTTGATTGCCGGCTGTCTGACTATTTTGATATGTTCTGTGGCACATCCACGGGCGGGTTGATCGCGCTGGCCTTGTCGCTCAAAATACCAGCCGCCGAGATTTGCGATTTCTACGATAACGAAGGCCCTAAAATTTTCCCGACTTTCCGGAAGATCAAGTTCAGGGGCAAAAAATACAGCAATGGCACCATCAAACAACTGGCCAACGGCGGTAAATTTACAGATAAGAATCTGAAGGAAGCTTTAGTGAAGATCTTTGGCGAAAGAAAGATCGGTGAAAGTAACAACCTGCTATGTATTCCCAGTTACAACGTGACCGAAGCCAGACCATTCATCTTTAAGTTCGATCATAAGGAAGGTGATCTTAACCGGGATAATAAGGCGTTTTATGTAGATGTTGCCCTGGCCACCAGCGCCGCGCCTACTTATTTTCCAATGGCAGAGATCCCTTATTACGATAACAAGCAATTTATCGATGGCGGCGTTTGGGGCAATAATCCCACCTTAGTGGGCTACTTGGAGGCTTTGCAATACTTTGTAGGAAAGGGCAAGCCATATGATAAGCTTAAAATATTGTCGATCAGCAGCCTTTCACTCACCGGCGGAAAGCCCACAGGCTTGAAACGGAACCGTTCCTTCCTGGATTGGAAAGACGAACTATTCGAGACTTCCTTTACCGGGCAGGGTTTTTTTACCGATTTTTTCATGAAGAAAATTGCGACGCTTAATGACCTGCCGGTAGATTATCTTAGAATACCCTCATCCGAAATATCCAGCTCTCAGGAAGAACTGGTCCAATTGGACGTAGCAACACCCGCTGCATTGGACCTGATCCGCGGCAAAGGCAACGACATGGGCGATATATATCGGAAAAAGCCAGAGATCGCAGATTTTTTTAAAAAACAGAAACTTTATAAAACCAACTAAATTATGGCCAATTGTCACGATCAATTTACCGATTTCAATGCCAGTATCTCACTGACCCACGACCGGAAAAAGAAGTTAAAAAAGTCACGCAAGAATCTGCGTGACCGAATCAGGGAAGATTTCAAACAGAACCACAAGGATGAGATCAAACCTAAATTTACCTCACAGGGCTCTTCGGAAATGAAGACGACGATTAACCCGATACCACGAACTATTGAACAGGACGGGATTACCAAAACAATCACCAAATACGATACCGATGACGGGATCTATTTTATCGGGCCGCTAAGCCAACGTAAAAGTGTGCAGACCTATCATAACTGGATATGGGATGCGGTGGACGGCTACACGGGTGTTCCCCCGGTTGATAAAAATACCTGTGTACGTACAAAGTTTTCGGACGGTCGCCATATTGACCAGCCCATTTATTTCATTGATGAGGCTTATCCCGATGAACCCAAACTGGCTCACAAAAGGGATGGCTGGAGCCCTAGTGATCCGCGTGCATTCAGCAACTGGTTCAATGATCAGGCTGCCAAGAATGAGCAGTTGCGCAGGTTCGTCAAATACCTGAAAGCCTGGTGCGATTATCAGAACTATCAGGATAATTCGAAGAAAATGCCTACCGGTTTTGTGATGACGATATGGGCTGCCAATAATTTCAGCGCGAATAGTCGTGATGACGTTGGCTTCAAAGATACGTTGGAGAATATTTACAACACGCTCAGTTACCGCTTTCAATGTCTGCGTCCTACGGTCCCTGCTGGTGAAAATGTCATGGACGGGTTCAGCTACCAGCAGTATTTCATGGATAAGCTAAAATCTTTCCTCGATTCTGCTAAGCAGGCGATCAACGAGACCAACCCGAAGAATGCCTGCCATAAATGGCAAAAACATTTGGGTTCAAGGTTTTCTTGCGCCAATGCTAAAGATGAAGATGAGGGCGCCAAGAGTTTCGCTTCGCCAGCAGTAGTTACCAGTAACGCCAAAAGTGCTTAAGCCTGATGATGGATTTTGACCAGTTACGGGAGCGCGCGTTCGAAGATCTGGCCAAGATATTCACGATAGAGAAAACAACCGTTGACGTAAAAACACGGTTGGGTACACCAAAGAAGATCGAACAATGGAAGGTGACCCTTGAAGTTCCATTGCCCGAAGGGGTAACAGATTTTACGGTACTAGTGGAACTGAAGGATGATTTTCCGCTTTCGTTGCCAGTCATTTATTTAGCTGAGGATGATTATGAAAAGATAAAATATGTTCCGCATATAGATGACCGCCGGAATATATGTCTTTTTGATAATGAAAATATCAAGCTTGACCCTGACCGGCCCGCTGAAATTATAAAGGCTTGTCTGAAACAGGCGGCGACTATCATTTCGGACGGTATCACTGGCGTGAATAACGGGGACTTTGTGGATGAGATCGTTGCTTATTGGGCGAATGTTTATGACCCGAAAGACCAGGTCTTTGAAGCTTACCTTGGTGATGGTATCGATGCGATAGCGCCCGGTGTTCATCCCGGCCATCTGTTATCGCCTGCTTATCATAACGTCGATTTCCTGATGAGTTCAGGATCAGAACAATCACAACAGGTCATAGCATTTTTTAAGACGAGGGGACACAAGGTGACAGAACAGGCCTATTTTTACTTAGGTCAGATCGGCCATCTGGTACCGCCTTTCTATATCGATAACCGGAGGCTCATCAGCTATCTGCGGGAACACTTCAGTTCACAATGGAGTGCTGTTAAGCGCTATTTAAATCAAAGTTTTGGCCCGAAAATATTCGCTTTTTCATTGGAAGTAAACGGACAACTGGTATTTTTCGGGTTTTATATTCCAGCGATCCAGGCTAAGATCGACGGTTGGCGTAGAACCTCACTCACGAGTTTGAATGTTCTGGACACGGTGCAACCGTCAAAAGCGGTTGCCCGCATCGCGTTCAAATATTTTAGCCAGACCCGACTGCAAAAACGAACTGATGGCATCCTAAACACGAAACCTGCTTATAAATTTATGGTGGCTGGTTTGGGTAGCATCGGCTCCAATCTTTTGAGTGGCCTGAACAGCCTGGAGGTTTCCGAGTTTGTTTTATGCGACCCCGATATATTTGCCTTAGAAAATGTGAACCGGCATTTACTCAGTTTTAACGAGGTCGGAAAGGCCAAGGTCGATGCCCTGGCTAAATATCTCACGTTCCAAAACCCATTCCTGCATGTTCACACCCATAAGGGTTCCATTGTGGATATGATCAGGTCTCGGTCAGGTCTGATGAATACGATGGATGTGATATTTTGTGCCATCGGCAAAGACGCGATCGAGAATTATGTTTTGGAATCTTTAAGTGAAGGGATCATCGGGCGTCCGGTGATGCTCTTTTGGGTAGAGCCTTATCTGGCAGGTGGTCACGCTTTATATATACGGCCATCCACCGGTTTTTCCTTAAAAGACCTGGAGACCAATGGATATTACCGGTACAATGTCATCTCTGCCGAAACTTATGCTGATCCCGGCCGGCAGACCCTGCTTCGCGAAGCAGGATGCCAGGGCTCCTACGTTCCTTATGGTAAGGCTGCCATCAGCCTCTTTTTTGCGCACCTGATCCCCGAATTATATCGGATAATTGCAGAACCGCCCGATACCAACATTGCTATCAGCTATGCAGGCGACCTGTCGCTGGCCGTTGCACAGGACCTGCAACTTTCCGACTTCGGCAATACTTTGCGATCTCATCAGTTAACCACAAACGCGATATAATGCAGCTTAAATTAGATCAATACGATATTCTTATCCACCCGGAACCACTCGCGATACTGGAAAAGTTCACGCAAAATAAACCAAAACTACCGGAAGCGGGAGGCGTGATACTTGGTAAGATAATCGACGGGCAGATCAACATTACCAAATTATCCGTACCCACACCGTTGGACCGTTGTTCAAGGACCAACTTTGAGCGGCATAAGACCAGTGCCCAAATCATTTTGGACTATGAATTCTACAATAGCAACGGGCAAACGGTTTATTTGGGCGAGTGGCATACCCATCCCGAGCCCTTTCCCACACCATCCGGCACCGATCTGAAAATGATCGATAGCCAGTTTAGGAACAACGATCTTAGAACCGACTTCCTGCTTCTAGTAATTAAAGGGACAAGCGGGATGTATTTGCGTATGGTCAATAACAAAGGGTTCAGAGAATTGCGGCTAACCTTGTGATCTTATTCAAAGGCGATCTGCCCAATTACCGTTAAGACTTTCTGGTCTTCAGCAGGGTAATTGGCGTAAAAAAATGGAACTGGCACATGCTGTGTGCCATAATTGGTATAAAAGTTAAAATCGATCCGTGGCGCCGGAAATGACTGGCCCACATGTTTAAAGATATCTGTATAGGAGAACTCGGGCGAAAAGTAGATCGCTCCCTGGATCACATTCCTGTTTTTTAAAACTTTCAGCTTTTCCAGGTCCACGTTAAAAAACAAGGTGTCATTTCTGACGAAGGATTTAGGATACTGTTTTCTCACTGCGTTCAAAATGATCAGATCTGCATCATCGCAGGGATAATTTTTCTGTTTAGGATATTCCCCCAGTAAGCGCGCAAAAGTATCCGTTTCTGTTTTATCTTCCTCACCCTGCTTGATCAGGTTATACTGCTCGTTAAATTCCCGTGTGTAGATAATGATGCCTAATTCTATTTCTTGATTGTTTCGGTCTGAAACGACCACAATATATTTTAAAATTTTTATCTGGTCGGCAGTTAGCCAGGTAATTGTCGTTGGTTCCATTTGCGCGTTCGATTAATTAGTTTTTATACAAAAGTAGTGCGGATTTGCTAAAGTTTAAAGTGGCAGCAGGGAGATTTTTATCTATAAAACATCCTACCTTGTACATGAGGTGTGATAAATTTATTTTGCAGTTCTTCACATTTGCTGTTGCTAAATTTTAAGCTATGGCAAATCAAAATGAAATCCAACATGACTTCCCTAAAGTCAACCGAGATCAGTTGATCACGGTTCAGGACTTGCTCGACTTCAAGCAACAGCTTATCGTTGATATTAAGAAGCTACTCAAAGAACAAACCGGCCAGCCGGGCCACCATTGGCTGAAAGCCTTTGAGATTAAAAAGATGCTCCGGCTGTCCGAAAGCAAACTGCAATACCTTCGGGATAAGGGCCTCATTCCTTTCAAGAAATTAGGTGGTATTACATACTACAATTCCGAGGAAATTGAAAAGCTAATGGCCTCCGGCAAGTTGAACGATCAGATGAAGATGGCATGAAACGCAAGGCTAAACGCACCGTGCCGAGGCTGCTGAATGAGGTCAGGAAAAGCAGTAAACATACCCTGCAAATTCACGATGGCATGGGAACTACCATGCCTCCCGACAAGGAGGTTTTGATGATTTACTTTGACCAAAAAGGCGAAGGAGAAATGGCTAACGAGTTCTTCAATGAGCATGACGGTCGCGGGTGGAAGACGCCGACCGGCGCTACAATTTACAATTGGAAGGTATGTGCTGCTGAATGGATTTACAACCATCGGCAAAATGTGAAACGCAGGTTTAGGCAGTCTCCATTTTACAGTGAATCGTTTTAGGTTAATGACGTTGAACAAATCAAAATCGAGGACTTTGCAAAGGACGAGATTGCATTTTTGAGCAATCAGCAAGATAAACGTTTGTCGGACAAACGGATCTTGCCCTCCCTTCCGAAGTCAGTCCGGGAGCATGGTAAAAACCCTCCGAAGTCGGATTTTTAAAGAGACAGAAGGTATGGAAAATGAGGAAGAAAACCGTGAGCGAAAGATCACCACGAGGTTCAAACCAGGTGAGTTTTTGCTAATTGACCGGCGGTTTAAAAAGACACGCTTTCGCAAAATGAGCGAATACATTAGGAGTGTTCTTTTAGAAAAACCGATCACGGTAAATTATCGTGACAAGTCCATGGATGAGATGCTGGAAGAGCTCTCCTTGCTGCGCCGTGAACTCAATGCCATTGGCAATAATTTAAACCAGGCTGTACGTCAGATCAACGCTGCGCATGGCTCCGCAGACAATCGTTTGTGGCTGTCATTGATGTCGATTATCGGAACTAAAGTAGACCCGGCTATTGCCCAGATCAAAGACCGGATGCAAAGCTTTTCAGAGTTATGGTCGCAAAAATTAAAACCGGACGAAGCATCCTCGGTGCAATAAATTATAACGAACATAAAGTTCGTTTGGGAAAGGCTGAATTGCTCCTTGCACAGGGCTATTTGAAGGAACCGCATGAACTTACTTTTAGTAACAAGTTGGAACGGTTAACAGACCTGACCAAACGGAATGAGCGTACCCAGGTCAACGCCCTGCATGTCTCGCTGAACTTTGCAGTTGGTGAAAATTTAGATAAGGTTACCCTTCAGCAAATAGCCGATGCGTACATGGAAGGTTTAGGATTTGGTGCGCAACCCTACCTCGTTTATCAGCACCAAGATGCCGGTCATCCGCACCTTCATATCATTTCGACGAACATAAAGCCGGATGGTAACCGGATCAGTTTTCATTTGCTGGCAAATAAAGCATCAGAGCAATCACGAAAGCAAGTCGAACAGCATTTTGGGTTGGTGAAGGCAGAAGAGCAAACAAAGGGTCAGGGGCTTATTTCTTCTTTAAAATTGGAACAGGTCGCCTATGGCAAATCAGAAACTAAACGAGCGATTACCAATGTAGTTAACGAGGTGTTGCGAAACTATAAGTTTACAAGTTTGCCTGAATTGAATGCGGTATTAAATGGATTTAACGTAGATGCTGACAGAGGCTCAAAAGAATCCAGGATGTTTGAGAAAAATGGTTTAGTGTACTGGGCTTTGGATCATAACGGCGGCAAAATCGGCGTGCCAATCAAAGCAAGCAGTATCTACGGGAAGCCAACATTAAAAACCCTTGAGAATCGATTTACCCTGAATGAAGTGTTGCGGAAAACATTGAAGGAACAACTGAAAAGCAAGGTCGATACCGTCCTTACCAGTTCAGTTAGCACAAAAGAATTTCAGCTCAAACTTAAGGCACAAAAGATAGATGCGATATTCAGACACAGCGACGAAGGCAGAATGTACGGTGTTACGTTTGTCGACCATCACGCTAAAGCAGTGTTTAACGGCAGCGATTTAGGAAAGAGCTATAGCGCTAACAGCCTATCCCAATACTTTTCCCAATCAGTTGTTTCGGGTGAGGAACTTCAGCGGACGGGCTCTCCAGTTAACCATACTAACATAAATACTTCAAATATTTATGCCGATCAGCAATTGGAAGGCAGGTCCATCATAGATGCACTTTACCAGGAGGAAAGGCAAGATATGGCTGCGATCGGCAGGCTTCAGCAAAAAAAGCGTAAGAAAAAACGCAGAGGACATTCACTTTAAAAATTTCAATCATGCAAACAGGTGAAAATGAACAAGCATTAAGAAGGATCATTGACTTTACCCGGTTTATCAGCCTGGCCATATTGTTCCTTCATTTCTACCTGACATGCTATAGTGCATTTCAGCAATGGGGTTTAACCCAATCTATTGTAGACAGTATCTTACTTCCAGTCTCCAAAATGGCCATTTTCAAAAGTACTATGCTGGCTAAGCTGGCCGCTTTGATCACGCTGATGATTTCATTATTGGGTACTAAAGGTAAAAAGGATGAGAAGATCAAAGCCCGTAGCGCCTTGGCTTTTGCCGTGATCGGTTTGCTGCTTTATTTTTTGAGTGCGGTATTTTTAAAGGCACACTACTCATTCGCTGTGAGGGCACTGCTTTATATCAGCATTACTTCGTTTGGCTACCTGTTTATGTTATCAGGGATAAGTGCGTTATTTAGAATTTTAAAGCTTAAGCTGGCTAATGACATTTTTAATAAAGCCAACGAATCATTTCCCCAGGAAGAACGCTATTTGGATCACGAATACTCGATCAACCTGCCTGCGGTTTATCATTACAAAGGAAAGGTGCGTAACAGCTGGATCAATATTATTAACCCCTTTAGAGGCACACTTATCGGCGGTAGTCCTGGCTCCGGTAAATCCTATTTCGTTATCCGTCACATCATCACCCAGCATATCAGTAAAGGATTCTCTATGCTGATCTATGACTTTAAATACGACGATCTCACCAAGATTGCTTATAACGCATTGCTGAAATACGGGCACTTATATAAGGTCAGGCCGACCTTCTACGTCATCAATTTGGAACAGATAATGCACCGTGCTAACCCATTAGAGCCGGAAACCATGCTGGATATCACGGATGCTATCGATGCCAGCAGAACGATTATGCTCGGGTTAAATCGGGAGTGGATCAAAAAACAAGGGGATTTCTTTGTCGAGTCGCCCATTAATTTTATTACCGCGATCATGTGGTTTTTAAGAAAGTACCAGGACGGGCGCTTTTGTACTTTGCCACACGTTATTGAGCTGGCACAGGTGGATTATAAAGATTTATTCGAAGTGTTGTTGCAGGAGCCCGAAATTGAAGTCCTGATCAATCCATTTATTTCTGCCTGGCAAAATGAGGCTTTTGAACAGTTGGAAGGCCAGGTCGCAAGCGCCAAGATCAGCTTAGCCCGATTGTCTTCACCACAGCTTTATTACGTATTGAGCGGCGATGATTTCTCTTTTGACATCAACAACCCAGACGAACCGAAGATCGTTTGCCTGGCTAACAACCCGCAAAAGTCGCAGGTAAACGGCGCTGTGCTGTCTCTATACATTAATCGGATCAATAAGCTGGTCAACCAAAAGAACAGGCAAAAGTGCAGTATGATCTTTGATGAATTTCCAACGATCTATTTCAACGGAATTGATCATCTCATCGCCACGGCCAGGTCGAACAAGGTAGCGGTTACACTTGCCGTTCAGGATTACAGCCAGTTAAAAAAAGATTATGGACGCGACCAGGCTGAAGTTATCATGAACATTGTTGGCAACATCGTTTGCGGTCAGGTCACAGGAGATACAGCAAAACAACTTTCCGAACGTTTTGGCAAGATCAATCAACAAAAAGAAAGTGTATCCATCAACAGCCAGGACACTTCGATCAGCAGATCAACACAACTGGATTTCGCAATTCCCGCTTCTAAGATTGCCGGACTTTCTTCAGGTGAATTTGTGGGCATGGTGTCTGATGATCCAACCAATAAGATTGAATTAAAAGTATTTCATAACGAGATACAAAATGACCACTTGGCACTCAACAAAGAGGAATTGGCATACAAAACTATTCCCAGTGTAAGGAATATTGATCAAGCTACTATTCTTCAAAATTATCAGCAAATAAAAGACGACATTAAGGTAATTGTACAAAGTGTGATTGTTAACTCTTAAGAAATAACACCAAACGTCATATTAACGTAATATTGATTTAATATGAACTTTTTTGAATAGCGTGTTGTAACACGCTATTCTTATTTTGCGTAATAAGAAATACCCTAATAGCCTTATCCTTACTTATATGCGCACCATCACCGAACGCTTCTATAGTGCTTTAGAAAATCAATTAAACGAAATTTCTACGAACGGCGAACCTCTGGCCGAACAATACAAAGCCTCGATCATACTTTGCAAAAAGGCGATGGCAAAGCTGAAAAGCTATATTTCCAGTTACTCTTTCGAAAGCGTTGACGACGAGATCCACTTTTTCAAAGAAGTAAAGCCGATGTTTTACAGCAAATACATCTATTTTATCAGTGTCTACAACTTTTTGATGAAGAGGCCGACAGGTGCCGAGGATCATCTGAAAGAATACATCAACTCCGAACTAGCAGATCTTAAACGATACTTCGACCACAACGCTGCCTTTTATCAATATTACCGGTCCGGCTCAACCCAAATGGACCAGGTTTACTTTACACGTGGTGGATTCGATGTACATGTGGAACTGGAGAAGTTTGAAGAAGATGAGGTTTACTCAACCAGCCATGACTATAAGCTCGCCAACATCATTGCTAATGAAAAATACCAGGACTTCCTGAATATCGAATTGCAGAAAATCAACAATCATGATGAGCGTCCACCTGAAATGAGCATCGAATTACCCCTCACCTGGACTTTTAGCAAAACGGATCTTATCGAGCTGATCTATGCGTTGGTTGCAGCAGGTGCTTTTAATAACGGCAATGCAGAAATTAAATCGGTGGTTAGTTTCTTTCAAACCGTTTTTCACATTGATTTGGGCCAGTATTACCATAAATATACCGACATCACCAGGCGAAAGAAGGATCGTACATTGTTGTTAGATAAATTGAAGTTGTCGCTGCTGCGAAAAATCGACCAAAAACTTGATGAAGATGGCTCAGTTCAACAAAAGCTGAAATTTTAATCATTTATAGATGTCTGATTATTAGTTAATTAAAAAAAATTTATCCTACCTTGTACATGAGGTGTGATAAATTTTTTGGAGATAGCCCAACCTTTGTTTCAGGGATCGCTGCATGGTGCAGATGATCTTTAAAACAAAGCGGTATGTTGTCATCAATTTCCTGGCAGCAGTATTTTGCGGCCATCGCTATCATCAGTGTAACCTACTACCTGTATGTACTTCTGCGTTACTATCAGCGCGAGATCTCAAATCTCTTCACATCAAAACAGCAAAGCGCGGTAATGTCGCAAGGCGGCTCCATTTCACCTACGGAACTGATGGGTGCCGCCCGTCCGGACAAGCATGTGCGTATTGTAGAGGAACAGGAACTACAATTCGCCGACGAGGAATTAAATGAAAGCCTGGATTCAACTGGCGATTTAACCGATTCAAACAACAACATTACAATTCCGGAAGCGCAACTGATTGGCGAAACTGATAATCTTATTGCAGCTTTTAAGGATGTAGACAATAAATCCGAGTTCCTCTCTTTGCTAAAAATACTTATAGGATCATTTCAGCCGTATCAGGCAGAAATAGATTTTTCCAAGGTTACCACTCATGTGATCAGCCAGTCCGCTGAGAATTTACTATTTGATCTTACCGCGGATGAATTACCAAAATGGAATTAATTAATCATTTATATAAATCTTAAAAATCGGTTATCATGAAAACACAACAAGTAAAAAGAGCATACAGCGTAAAACATGTATTAAAAACGATCTGCGGAATGTTGACATTGATACTGATCAGCTTTAGCTTATATGCACAAGACGGCAATGCAGGTATCCAGGAAGCAACAACGCAGGTTAAAAGCTATTTCACCACCGGGACCACTTTAATGTATGCTATCGGTGCCTTGGTGGGTTTGGTCGGTGCGATAAAGGTCTATAAGAAGTGGAATGACGGGGAACACGATACCGGGAAAGTGGCGTCCAGCTGGTTTGGAAGCTGCATCTTTCTCGTGGTTGTTGCTACCGTACTCAAATCTTTTTTTGGTGTTTAATGCGAATTACCATGGCACTATATCATATTAATAAGGGGATTAATAAGCCGATAGAATTTAAAGGGCTGAAAGCACAATACATTGGCTACCTAGCTGGCGGGCTTGTTCTTTTACTTGTCGGGTTTGCGATCATGTACCTGGTAGGTGTCCCGGTGACGTTTTGTGTCATCATGATCGGTGCGCTTGGAAGTCTGCTTTTCTATCAGGTATTTAAGCTAAGCCATAAATATGGTCAGCATGGTTTGATGAAGAGATCGGCAAAGCGTTACCTGCCAAAATACCTTCAGTTTAAAACGCGTCAAGTTTTTTTACGATTAAAACGAACATCATGAGATCACATAGTAAAGCAGAGCAGGTGTTTCCTGTTTACAAGGTTCAGCATGACTGTATGCTTTCCGCACAGGGCGACCTTACGATTGGATATGAGGTCACACTGCCAGAGATATTTACTTTGTCCAATGACGAGTATCATAGCTTTCATGAAACCTGGATCAAAGCGTTAAAGCTGCTCCCAAAGAATTGTATCTTTCATAAACAAGATTGGTTCTTAAGCGAACGATATGGAGCGCGCTTTCAGGTCAACGGTGAAACTCAGGTAAAAACCTTTCTATCTCATTCGAGCGAAAAGCATTTTCATGAGCGGCCCTTTTTACATCATCACTGCCATATATTTCTGACTAAGAAGCCAGAAAAGTTCAAACCTTACACCAGTGCGGTCAGTACGCTGATGCGTAAGCGGATAGTTCCTAATCAGACTACTTCCGAAGAGTTGTTTCGAGACTTTTTAGACAATGCCGGACAGTTTGTTAAAGTACTTGAAGATAGTGGCTTAATTTCACTGCAACGCATAGGCGATGACGGGCTGGCTGGTACACAAACGACAGCCGGTGTTCTGGAGCAATATTGTTTCTTGCTTAATAAGAACAGCACCACCGTTTTAAAAGACATTCATATTCAGGAGGAATTGCGCATTGGCGGTGATTACTGCCAGCTATTCACCCTGAGTGATGCGGAAGACCTGCCGCCGCTCTGTGGGCCGAGGATCACCTTTGACAAGTACAGCACGGATAAAACCAAATTCAGCACCGGCTTTGCTTCACCTATAGGAACCTTATTGAGGTGTAACCATGTTTACAATCAGTTTATTTTTATTGAAGACAGCACACTAACGTTAAAGAAGCTGGAAGCCAAAAAACTCCGCTTACAATCCTTATCGGCTTATTCTCGGGAAAATGCGATCAGCCGCGATGCTACCCACGAATTTTTGAATGAAGCGATCAGCCACCAGCGTTTACCGGTAAAAGCACACTTCAACGTTATGGCCTGGACTGATGACCGTGCAGAATTGAAAGACCTTAAAAATAAGGTGAGCTCGGCTTTAGCTCAAATGGATGCCCAACCGAAGCAAGAAACTGACGGAGCACCGCAGATCTGGTGGTCTGGACTACCAGGCAATGAAGCTACATTCCCCATGAATGATACCTTTGATACCTTTGTTGAACAGGCTACCTGCTTTCTCAACTTAGAGACCAACTACCAGTCAAGTATCAGTCCGTGCGGTCTGCGTTTAGGAGATCGGTTATCAGGTAAACCGGTTCATGTGGATATCAGTGATGAACCGATGGAAAAGGGAGTCACGACCAATCGGAATAAATTTATTTTAGGGCCATCCGGCAGCGGCAAATCATTCTTTACTAATCACTTGCTGCGAAGCTATTTTGAGCAGGGCGCTCACATCGTATTGGTGGATGTTGGTCATAGTTACCAGGGATTGTGTGAATTCGTCGGAGGTTACTACTTCACTTATTCAGAAGATAACCCGATCAGCTTTAATCCCTTCTATATAGCTCAAGGTGACTACCTGGATACAGAAAAGAAAGAAAGTATCAAGGCCATGATCCTTGCATTATGGAAGAAAGAAGATGAAGGTGTTCAACGTTCGGAATACATCGCAATTTCCGACGCCTTGTACCACTATTATGAAAAGCTTAAGTCAAATCCTGATACATTTCCTTGCTTCAATAGCTTTTATGAATTTCTAGCGGGAGACTTTTATGAGGCGATGAAACAATCAAAAGTCAAAGATGAGCGTTTTGATATTGATAACATGCTGTTCGTATTAAAGCCATATTACAAAGGTGGTGAGTATGCTTACCTTTTAAATGCAAGGGAAAACCTCGACTTATTGCACCGTCGTTTTATTGTTTTCGAATTAGACAATATCAAAGATCATCCCATTCTTTTCCCGGTGGTTACACTGATTATAATGGAAACCTTTGTGTCCAAAATGCGCAAACTGAGCAAGGCTACCCGGAAGATGATTTTGATCGAGGAAGCCTGGAAAGCCATTGCGCGTGAAGGCATGGCAGAGTACATCAAATACTTATTTAAAACGGTCCGTAAATATTTTGGCGAAGCCTTGGTGGTTACCCAGGATATTGAAGATATCATTAGTTCTCCGGTGGTTAAACAGGCCATCATCAACAACAGTGACTGCAAAATTCTCCTTGACCAGCGCAAATACCAGAATGACTTTCCTAAAATTCAGCAGCTCTTAGGTATCACGGATAAGGAGACGGCGCTGATCATGAGCATGAACCGCAACAACGATGAAAAATTCAAATACAAGGAAGTATTCATCAGTCTCAATGGTCAACTCTCAAAAGTGTATCGTACAGAAGTAAGCCGTGAAGAGTACTGGACTTATACAACGGAATCAGCCGAAAAAGCAAGGGTTCAAGAGTATGCTAGAAAGTATGGGAGCATTCAGCGCGGCATCGCAGCAATTGTCCAGGAAGAAATTGAAAAAGTAGCTTAACCAAATATTATTATGAAAGCGTCGATCATTTATTTTCTTGCAATAAGTTTCCTATTCGCAGGCTGTGGTAACAGTCAAACAAATAGTGATTTTTCAGGCAGTTACGTAAACAAAGCTCAAAGCGAATACAGTATTGCTTTTGACACTCTTATCCTTTCCAAAAAATCAGAACTAAGCTACGAGATTGAGCGGAAAACCGGGTTTCAAAAAATTAGAAACGGTTCAATTATGGCAAAAGAATTTAAATCTGAAAGATGGTCAGCCCAATGGAATAAGGACAAGATGGTTCTGTCTGAAACAGAATTAGGCAGACAAATTACCTTTAGTGAAGATGGGAAATCTTTGAGCTTAAAGGGCACAGAGTACCTAAAAATCAAGTAATCAATCTCGTTTTAATTAAAAGTGAACTCTCATAGAAATGAGGGTAAGGGGGACTTTTTATGAAAAATTTTAAGGTAATGCCGGCGATAACTATTGCTGCTTTAATGATGCTATCAGCTCCTAAAGTTCATGCGCAGTTCGTTGTGGGTGAAGTCATAAAGCTGACGGTAAAGAAGGTGATCAAAGCCATAGATCTCAAAGTGCAACGGATGCAGAACAAAACCATTTGGCTGCAAAACGCCCAAAAGGTATTGGAGAATAAACTTTCTAAAATAAAATTAACTGAGATCTCCGGGTGGACAGAAGATCAAAAGCAACTATATAGCGGCTATTATACTGAATTGTGGAAGATCAAATCTACCATTGCCTATTACCAACGAATAAAAGAGGTCACCTTGAAACAGGCAGCCCTTGTGGGGCAATATAAGAGAGCCTGGGGATTGTTTCAGAAAGATAATCACTTCAGACCTGATGAGATTTCTTATATGCAAAAAGTTTATAGTGGCATCCTCGATGCGAGTGTTCAAAATCTTGATCAGATATTATTAGTCATCAATGGTTTTAAAACTCAAATGACCGATGCCGAAAGACTCGAACTGATCAACCACGCCAGCGACCAGCTGGACATCAACTATAATGACTTGCAGCAATTTAATAATCAGAATCTGAGAATCTGCCTGCAACGGAGCAGGGATTTTGCTGATACGAAATCAATAAAAGCTTTATATGGAATCAATTAATAAGATTAAGCATTGTGCAGATCTGATCGGCCGAAAAAGCAAAGCGTTGCTGGGTTACGCAATCATGACCGCGGCGGCAACGATGTTGGTTTCTGACGCTCATGCGCAAACATTCGCCGAATGGTTCTCACAGAAGAAAACGCAAAAAAAATATTTGCTACAGCAGATAGCAGCATTGCAGGTTTACTCCGGCTATTTAAAACAGGGCTACAAGATCGCGAATGGTGGCCTGGGCTATATCACTGGATCGCTGAAAGAGGAATTTAACTTGCATTCCACTTATTACGACAAATTGAAAGCGGTCAATCCGGCTGTAAAGAACGACCCGCAAATAAATGATATAATAACCTGGCAGAGGGATATTTTACGGTCTATCAGTGAATTGGATAAAGTCAGCTATCTATCCGTAAACGAAAAGCGGTACGTAGGTAAAGTAAAAGGTGCCCTTCTATCGGATTGTGACGAACAGATATCAGCCCTGCAAGTGCTGCTGACTAATGGAAAATTGGAAATGAGCGATGATGAGCGGATCAGCAGGTTAAATTCCATTCATCTGACTATGCAAAGCAACTATCGGTTTGCTGCGGACTTTTCCGGGCGGGTAAAATTATACGGTGTTCAAAAGCAACAAGAGACGAAAAACTTAAGCTACAGCAAGTACATATTTGGCATACGATAATCATCAAAATATGAAAAGGCGCATCAAAGTAATATGGTCGTTTGGCATTCTTATCTCCTTTATGGTGCAGGTTCATTTAGCTAAAGCACAGGGACAAGAATTACAGCAGCTGTTGCTGAACATAGAGAAGCTAACGCAGCTTAAAAGCATTCTGACCGATATGAAAACCGGTTATCAAATCTATCAAAAGGGTTACAGCACGATCTCGTCATTATCGCAGGGGAACTTTAATTTACACGATGTGTATTTGAACGGCTTATTACAAATTAATCCGGCTGTCAAGAATTATGGCAGAGTTGCCGAGATCATGTCCCAGCAGGCGAGTTTGCTCAGTGAATACAAAAAAGCTTATTCCAAGTTCAGACAAAGCGGCTCATTTTCTGGTGGCGAACTGGATTACATGGGTAAAGTCTACAGCCAACTGGTCAAGCAGAGCCTGGATAATATCAACGAACTGACCAACATATTGACAGCCTCTAAATTAAGAATGTCGGATGACGAGCGGATCAGGGCGATTGACCGCATATATGCAAGTTCAACCGATAAACTTCAGTTTCTTAGATACTTCAACCGCAATGGCATTTTGCTTAGCCTTCAACGAACGAAGGAGACCGGGGATGCAATCAGCTTAAAAAAGCTTTACGGTATAGATCACTAAATCAGTTTTTATGAAAAAGACAGTTTTTTTAACCGCATTAATTGCGGTGACGGGGATCTTTTTCCCTTTACTTTCCCACGCCGTGGGGCTTGCAGAAAATATCGAAGGTTTGCAGGGTACATTGAATAATGTCTATAATGACATGCTTCCCATGTGCAGCGATTTGATCGGTGTGGGCCGTGCCATCGCAGGCTTTGGTGCGCTGTGGTACATCGGAAGCCGGGTCTGGCGGCAGATCGCATCAGCAGAGCCCATCGATTTTTACCCGCTAATGCGGCCATTTGCCCTTGGACTGGCGATCTTATTGTTTCCCACGGTCATCGCGATTATTAATGGTATTATGCAGCCAACCGTTAATGCTACTGGCGGCATGGTGCAGAATTCAGATGCTGCGATAGCGGCTTTACTTAAAGCCAAACAGGAAGCCGTTGAAAAAACCGACACCTGGCAAATGTATGTGGGGACCGATGGAGACGGCGACCGGGATAAGTGGTATAAATATACTCACCCTGACGATCCTACCGGTGTCAACGAAGGGGTTTTAGCTAGCGTAGGTAACGACATGAAGTTTGCGATGGCGAAAGCATCCTATAACTTTCGGAATACGGTGAAGCAATGGATGTCCGAGGTATTACAGGTACTCTATCAAGCTGCGGCACTATGTATTAATACGATACGAACCTTCTACCTGATCATCCTGGCCATACTAGGGCCAATTGTTTTTGGCCTGGCCGTATTTGATGGCTTTCAAAGTACACTCACGGTTTGGCTGGCAAAGTATATAAACGTTTTTCTGTGGTTGCCCGTAGCCAACATATTCGGCGCAATCATTGGCAAAGTCCAGGAAAACATGCTAAAGCTCGATATTTCTCAGGTTCAATCTGCCGGTGACACCTTCTTCAGTTCGACAGATACCGCTTACCTCGTCTTTCTGATCATCGGGATCATTGGTTATTTCACTGTACCAAGTGTCGCTAATTATATCGTCAATGCGGGTGGCGGGCATGGGCTTTTGCAGAAGGTGAATGCGCTGGTGATTAGTAGTTCCAATACGACGATGGCCGCTGGCTCCCACACCGGCGAACGAATGGTGAACGGCGCAGTGAATCTAAGTAATGCGCCGGGAGACTTTATGACTGGCTGGAACAGTGCCGGTCAGGAAAATAAATCGCAGCCATCTAATAATCAGGCAGCCAGAATAACTGGTCAATAAATTTCACTCAAATACCGAATGCTATGTTTACCCATCTTAAAAATATCGAGACCGCCTTTCGGCATGTAAAGCTATTCAGTTATTTTCTGATAGCAGCCTGTACAAGCATTTCCTGCTTTGCACTTTATAAGAGTTATCAGGCCGCAGATCTGGCCAGCAGGCACATTTACATTTTAGCCAATGGTAAGGCGCTGGAAGCTTTTGCCGCAGACAGAAAGGACAACATACCCGTTGAGGCAAGAGATCATATCAAAATGTTTCATCATTACTTTTTTACCCTCGACCCTGACGAAAAGGTGATCAACGCCAATATTGGGAAAGCATTATACCTGGCTGACGAAAGTGCCCGTAATCAGTATAACGACCTCAAGGAAAAAAGTTATTACAACAATTTGATTTCCGGTAACATCAGCCAGCAGGTCGTAGTGGACAGTATACAATTGGATGTTGATCAGTATCCGTATTACTTTAAATGTTTTGCGACGCAGAAACTGATCAGGGCTACTTCTACGGTCAACCGCAGTCTGATCACGCAAGGTTATCTGCGCAATGTGTCAAGATCTGACAATAACCCACATGGTTTCCTGATTCAGCATTGGGAAACTGTTGCAAACCGCGATACGACAATTCAACACTGACCATCATGAAAACAGCCAGCAATCATAAAAGTCATTCACATGCTATGACTGATCAAATAGCAAAATATCTATCCAAGCTGATCCTAAATGCTCAGGCAAGATTGGCAGCAGGATGTTCAAAGCAGTTCAATGCTTACAGCGTCCGCAAGCAGAAATTCCTGTTTATCTTCTTTGGATTGTTAGCAGCAGTTGTGTTGATCGCGGGACTATTTGCAGGCACTTATCCTATTCCAGCTATACACCAAACCTACAAGCCTGCAACCCATATCGGCATGGCATCCGATATCAATAGGCCCGAAAACGTGGATATATCATTAACAGATTCTTCAAATAAAATCATTAAACCATGGAAGCAACACTAAAAAAAGGCAATATGCCCGTACACGCTCCTGAATTTCTGAAGGAGCGCAAATTCTTAATCATGATCCCTGTTCTGATCTTTCCTTTTCTGACAATGGCCTTTTGGGCATTAGGTGGCGGACGAAATAGTAACTACCCTGGTAGTGATCAGGCAACCGTGAAGGGTTTAAACACTACCTTACCCCAGGCACAGTTTAAAAATGAATCCGATCAGGATAAAATGGGTGTTTATCAAACTACCCTGAAGGATTCAAATGCAAGAACCACTGAAACTGAAGGAGTAAGTAAAAACTTCATTAGCGCTATGGGTTTCGGCGAACAGTCGGCGACAGAAAGCGCAGCAGGATCCTCTTCCTCCTTGTCAGCAAACCTGACCACAAGCGATCCTAACGAAGCTAAGATCCAGGCCAAGTTAGCCCAGATCGATCGCCAGCTCAATCAACCTTCTACGCCTGTACAAACAAGCGGATATGAACCGCAGGTGAATACAGGTACAGAAGTCAAGAGACTACAAATGATGATGGCGGCGATGAACAGCGGCAGTGGAGAAGACCCGGAAATGAAGCAGCTGAGCCGGATGCTCCAGCAGATCAATGATATCCAAAATCCGGGAAACGCAGACCAGGTGCTGCGTGCCAGATCATTGAAGAACCGCAATCGGGTTTATGCAGTAACTGCCGCAAATGATGACGGTGATGACTACGGCGATGGTTCAACTGTAAGTTATGCCAGTAACCGATCAGCTGACCGCCCGAATGCGGAAGGTAACACCATTCAGGCGGTTATTCACGAGGACCAAACGCTGGTCAGCGGAGCGGTCGTCAAGCTGCGTTTGGTCGACGGCATTTATGTAAAAGGCAAAATGATACCGAAAGGCAGCTTTGTTTATGGCACTTGCGCTTTAAATAACGAACGTCTGGATATCAAAATATCAAGCATCCGCTATCTGAATAACATACTGCCTGTAGCACTGACGGTATATGATTTAGATGGTCTGGAAGGCTTATATGTTCCGGGTTCCATCAGCCGGGATGCAGCAAAGAACGGTGTGAGCAACGCGGTAAGTTCAATGCAGCTCATGACGATGGACCAGTCATTAGGCGCACAAGCCGCTGGTGCCGGTATAGAGGCAGCCAAAGGACTATTTGGAAAGAAAGTAAAACAGATCAAGATCAAAGTCAAAGCAGGTTACGAGGTTTTGCTGAAAGACAATAATGATCGTGATAACTAAGGAGGTGTTATGAAAACGTTCAAAATGTTATTAATTCTTGTGCTGGCGGTAAAACAATCATTTGCACAGGATACGGCTTATATAAGTCGGGACAAAGCTACTGCATTGTTCTTCCCTGCAACAGTAAAAATCATCAATAACCCGAATAGTGATTTTGTGGTTATTGATAAAGGTAACGGTATTGTAACGATCAAAGCGTTGTCCGCCCATATTCGACCCCAAACATTAAGTATTCAGGAGGAAGCTACCAAAAGAATCTATAGAATTCCTGTCGCCTATTCTTATGGAAGAGCCGGTCGCCGTATAGCTTATGGAACTGTATTTGCAGGATCAGTGCCTAACAACCGTCCCGAACGGGAAGAACAAGTCATTGCGCAGCAATTAGCTTCAGGCAAGCGCGCTGATATTGCCACGCATGAAAAAACTGGCGGTGTAAAAGCATGGATCAATAAAATATCTCTTGCTGCCGGTCGCATCTATCTCCGATTGGACCTTCGAAACCGTTCGAATCTGCCTTATGGGATCGATTTTGTACGTTTTTATATCCGTGACCGTAAAACGGTAGACCGGACGGCGACGCACGAACAGGAGATCGTACCACTCTATAGCACCTTTCGCAGCCGCACAGTCATATCAAAAGATCAGGAAGTCGCCAAAGTATTCGCCTTTAAGCGTTTTTCTCTTTCCAATGACGAGGCGCTGTTCGTTGAAGTCTATGAACGATCAGGTAACCGGCATCTCTACCTGCAAATTAAACAAGACGACTTAGACGATATCAAGGTACTTCCTGCACCAAGGTACACGCCACAAACGCTGGCAGCTAATTGATAATTCATCCATTTATTCATTTAATTCATTCAGTCATGAATACACAAAATGCAGAATTCTTAAAAAAGAGCCTTTTGAACTTAGGCTTTGGGGAAAAACTAAATGCCGAACTTGACCGGGAGATCGAAGCAAAAACGCCGGAATTCAAGTTAGGCTTAAGCCACGAGTTCAATCAGAAAACAGTTGATTACACGCTGCACTTTAAGGCAGGTGATAATCAGGATATGTATTTTTTTAACAAATATGATGCGAACATCCGCCATGAAAACGATCCTGAAAAAGATGTCAGCCAAACCTTTTACATCAACAAAGGTAATGGTGTGACCGCTAAAGAGGCTTTCAACTTAATGGAGGGACGTTCTGTACATAAGCAGCTCACCAATCTTGAAAATCAGAAGTATCAGGCCTGGCTTACGCTGGATGACCAGAATTTAACAGACAGCGGCAACAAAAAGATCAAGCACTACCACGAAAACTATGGGTATGACATAGAAAAAGTGATCGCAGGCAAAGGTATAAAGGAGTTGGAAGACCCTAAATTAAAAGACGATCTGTTTCGATCTTTGAAAAAAGGCAATGCTCAGCAAATCACTGTCGCTCATGCGGACGGTAATAAAAAATATTTTATCGCAGCGAACCCGCAGTTTAAAACTGTGGACCTGTTTGACCATCAGATGAAAAAGATCAAACGCGAAGAACTGTTAGGAACCGGTACGAAAACGGCGAAAAACTTAAAATCTCCTTCACAGTCGCAGGAGGAATCGCCAAAAAAAAAGCAGTCGCGTAAGAGCAAAATGAGTGTTTAACAAATTAGGCAACAGGCCTCTTTGGCCTGTTGCTACTTAACTTTAAGTGCGATTCCATGAAAACATTAGATGAGGCCCAAAACGTGTTATTAAACGTATCAGACGAGCAGTGGCTGAAACTGATTGAAATGCTTACTTATGGCGTGTTAGAACTAAATGCCCGCACATTGCAGAAAACGGAGATCATGTACAGTGTTGGACATTACCCTGCCATGCATTTTCGACTAACAACCATTCTGAATGATCCTAACGACCGTAATGATCAGCCGCAGGTTTCCGGATTTCGCTTTGCCTTCGACCAGGATATTGATGATGACGTATATATTGAACCCCTTAGTTCAGACGGCTTTTGGGATGACTATTTGGAAAAAATGGGCATTACCCATGTTTTCACCAGTAATGAAGTCGGTATCAGGAAACTTTATCGCTTCATTAACGAAGAACTGCACTTATGGGATGACAGGCTTTTTGCAAAAGTTGAAAGACCTGTAGAAGATAACTGGCGAACATTGTTCGACCTTAATTCGCCTCCTGGTCAATAAAATGCTTATTGTATAAATTGATGATGTCACGCTTCAGTTCCAAAGGGAGGTCGTAACCCTCTTTCCATATAAGCTTTCCTGTAATAAGTTCTCCCGGACCTGCTTGCACAATATCACAGCCTTCTAATACGTCTTCGATAGCGTGAAGATCGAGATAGGGTTCATACCTGATTTCCATGGCCTTTAATTCAGGGTCGGCTACGAGACTGAACATTCTTTCGCGGTAAGGTTTGACTTGCTGTGCTGTCATAATGTTATCATTCAATTTTGCCCTTAAGTATTTCTACCTTTTCCTGTTCGCTTGCTAATAAGCGCTCATAAAGCTTTTTATTTTCTTCGATTACCTCAAGCCATTTTTCAATTGGGTTGAAATTGAGCGCGCAATTGTTATTAATTGCTGAAGCATTATCTTTAAAGTCGGTGAAAGTGTTAGCTATGATATTAACAGCTTTATCTTCATCTAAGTTTTTGATGGCTTCAACCGGAACTTTAAGTATGGCAGCTACCTGGGCGAGTAGATCTTCCTCAATCAATTCTTTAGCCTCCAATAAGGACACTCTTTTTTGGCTCCAATCATCCCCTAAGGCTAATGCTAATGCCTCCTGCTTTAAACCAAGCATTTCGCGAAACCGCTTCACATTTCGGCCTTGGTGAATGTTTTTTATCGAATCGGTAGTTGAGCTCATGCTGAAAAGGGTTGTTTAAGCAAATGTAGAAATTTTTGAAGTTTCAAGTTACCTGTTTTTAGGCACTTAAACAAGCATAAATTATGCTGTCTTGCGACTTGGTTAGAAAGCTGTAGAATAGGTTAGAAATGGCCTCATCCGGTTTTTTGTCTTGCTGGCAACAATGCGGCATTACGATCATGACCATGTATTTAGGCAACATTGCACCCTGGGAACAGTACCCCAAACATCTGCGCTTTAGCGAGATCATGAACCCTTTGAAAGTAGTCATTGATTTTTTCAGTTCGGGATGGCCGAAGGATCACCGGGAAGATCTGAAAGAATGGCGGTACTATGTATTAAATGACAAGTTTTACAAAGACCGGCATGGCCCCGGACACATATTGTTCATTTATGACCAGACCGTTAAGCTGATCGAAGCCTTGCATTTATTACTACTCAAAAACTTCGACAGGTGGCCACGCTTGCAGGACGTGACCGAAAAGCAGATCGAACAGGAAAAAAAGGACTGGGTATATTTTCCAAAGAATCTTCCCGCGAAGGAACTGGCTAACCCCTATAAGGCAATAAAGAAATGTTTCAAAAAGATCAGCCCGCAGGATTACCGCGACTACTTGCACGAATGGCTGCACAGCGCGCTGTATAAAAGTGCTGCTGACGAAACACTCATTGCTGGGGAGATCATTGATGTATATGATAATATACGTAAACTTTATTCCGCAGCATGGCTCATCCACCAGCGTGAGACGGAAGAAACGATTACGCATAAAGGTTGGGGCAGAAAGCGGAATGCGTCGGAAACAGAAAGCATTAATGATAAAATAGCACCATTAAAAGACCTTGATCCGGTATTAAATCAAGCTGAAAAGTCAGGTGTTGAGGAAGTAAAGAACCTGATTGTTGAGCGTATACCATCAGTTCGCATGATCTACCTGATGGGTACACATCCCAATCCATTTACGTATCACTTATTAATACTGATAGACGACAAGGAGAAAACGCCTGAACACGAGATTGCCAACAAAATTGAGGATGGCTGTCGTCACCTGGCATCCGTTTTTACCTTTGTACATAAACTGGCCAGTGCCAAAGATGCGTTGGCAAACGATAAGCGTTTTTGGCACAACACACTCTTTAAAAGTATTAATGTTTATAAAGCTCCTGATGTTGAGCTAACAGGTGCGCATTCCATTGATAATAGTGTGTGGCTGGAAAGAGCCGAGCACGACTGGAACAGATGGGGTGTTCAAGGCAAAGCGTTCATGAAAGGCGCTCTTCGCTACATTGAAGACAACAATTTTTCTCTAGCTCTTTTTTCCCTTCACCAGGCTGCTGAAAGCAGTTTGATTGCTATTATTAGGGCTGTATTAGGTTACCGCTTATCTGTGCATAATTTGTCGAGAAAGATCAGGATAACGTTGTTGTTTACCGAAGAAATTAAGCGGGTTTTGCAGTTAGACACGACGGAAGGCGTTCAGCTATTTAGTTTGCTGCAATCAGGATATTCGGAAGCACGATATAAAAGCCAGTTTAATCCCGATGAAAAATCTGTAAAGCGCTTAAAAGATAAAGTTGAACTGCTGATAGCTAAGATTGAGCAAATTTATCAGCAGTTTATTAAAGAAAAATCCGCTCCACTAAGTACCGGCCAGTAGTAGCGGCAGGCGGCTTGAGTTTCTCAGGCCGCCCTGCTTGCTGCTATGATATGCAATGACGTTTCCTGAGATTAGATGGCAAGGACGCTGCTTGATCAATTTACATCACTGCACTATCAATGTATAGCTAATGTGTATTAATTAATTATCTTGTTTGCTATAATAGATGTAACAATGAATTACAACGTGTCATTTGCAGATATGAACCGGTTAGCTATGAAGATTAGAACCAGTTGACCTAAATTTTTTCTCGAAAGATATGCGAAAACAAGCCTTACGACTTGAAAGCACCCGTACCACTAAGATACAGAAGCAGCCACCTTCTCGTTAACAGCTGAATCGTCGAATGTTAATTAGCACTGGATTGATTATTGCAAGTTTTTATTTTGTACGGAATTTTTCCGTATATTTGTTTAGAAAGGCAATATTATGGAACGAGTGATCAAAGCTGATAAGACAAGGTTCGATACCAAACTGACAACAGACCAAAAATCATTATTTGAACGGGCAGCTAAATTGGGCGGTTACCGTACGCTTACCGATTTTGTGGTGTCTACTGTTCAGGAAAAGGCAAAATTTATTGTGGAACAGCACGAAGCAGTTTTGGCTACAGAAAGGGACAAGAATGTTTTTTTCGAGGCGATCATGAATCCGCCGAAGCCAGGCAAACGCTTACAGCAGGCTGCTGAGCGCTACCGTGAATTCAATAATCAGTCAACGGAAGTTTAATGAATTATCCTATTGAACCGCTGCATTCAGGACTTAATAAAAAAGAGTTTACCTGCGGCAAGGAAATGCTGGATAATTACTTGCACAAACAGGCAAGCCAGGACATCAAACGACGTTTGAGTACGGTGTCTGTCATGCTGGATGGCGACCGCATCATCGGCTACTATACGCTATCAAGTACGAGCATACCACGCGAGCTGGTGCCGGAACAAGTGCAGAAGAAAATGCCGCCTTCTTACCATAACCTCCCTGCGATATTATTAGGAAGGCTGGCATTGGATCAAAACTATAAAGGGCAACGCCTTGGAGAATACCTTTTAATTGATGCGTTAAAGAAATGTTATAATGTCTCTTTAACTCACGTCGGGGCAATGGCTGTGATCGTTGATCCGCTTGACGCAGAAGCGGAAGCCTTTTATTTAAAATATGATTTTGTTAAACTGGACTCAGGCAAAATGTTTCTGACCATGCAGACCATAGCTGCGCTGTTTGCAGAGTAAACCTGGTATTGGATTTTTTATGAGTAAACAGCGAGACATTATACAAGCGTATAATGAGGAATTATTCAGTTTATACAGAGCGCATGATCTCCAGTGCTTGACAGACAATAATTATACCTATCAGGGCGAAAATGTTATTGCTATCAACACCGACGCTGTAGTGATGGCTGCAAAGTCCGGTTTATATGACCGGCAAATTGAAGTCTATGACCACTTGCATTTGGATCGTGAAGTGAAAAACCCGAATCAAATGCAGATGGAATTATTTTCCGCAACTGCTGATCTGAAATACCGGCTAGGAACGCTTTATCTATATACACCATATATCACCGTGTTTGAGCACTCGTATAGTTATATAGATGGGAAGAAGTTTTATCATTATGATCAGAAACTGGAAGATGCCCGTTTCAACAGGGAGCTACCGGTTGCATTTGAATCCTTATATAAATTTTGGCAGCGTATCGCTGACTATATTACCAGCTTTTTTCCAGAACTGCTGATCGAGAAACGCGGCCAAATTTACTTTCATTCGCCATTACAGTATATACATGCTCATTTTCCGCAACTGGAAGCTTCAGCGCATTATCAATGGCTATGGAATTTTCAAGAAAACATATATCCTCAGTTTAACAAACACCGAAAGTTCTTCGTGCACCATGCTGGTTATGATAGTAATTATGTCATGAAGTTTTTAAACGCGCATCGCGAGGATGACCAGGCTATGGTTGCGTTAGATCGGGAACGCACATACTGGCTGCCTTACCTAAAAGAACAATTGGAGTTGTGTAACCAAGGCTATTTAGAGATGATGAAATTTCTAAATCAGATAGAGATAGCTAAAACCGAGGACGGCAGCTTTACTTATCAATTGCTTCAAAACGCACTCAATTGAAAGCTTGTTGGCTGTCCCTTCGGCCAGGCTTTTCACTATATCTTTTCCATGAAAAGGATGCCGTTGCAATCCCTGACAGGTTCACTCCTCCAATCTCCATTGCTTAAAATTCCGCTCCTGCATTTTTGCTGCGCTGCAAAAGCATCCGCTAATATGTTTTGACAGGCTAAGTTCTGCAAGCACATCATTCCGGACTTCACTCGTTTACCCGCTCCGTTACGCTTCGCCGGGAAAAGCTTCGCTTGCCTGCATTCCTGCCCTTGCTGATTCGATTTAAGGGACTTCTTTTAGCTGCTATTTTCCAACGAAAACGGACAAAAGCGGCGTCAATCTCGGTCAGCCTTCACGAACGAACGCATAATGTCCTCCGCTTTGCTTCGGCCACCCTCCGGGACTTATAGTTCTCCCGCTCTGGCTCACGACCGCTCTTTTGACTTTCTTTTTTACCGTTTTTTCTTTTGGAAAAATAGCTTTTTAAGGGAAGTCTTCGGGAAAAGAGGGAAATGAAAAACAAATTTTTTAACCCTTTAAAATCTTTTAAGATGAAAACAGCAGAAAAAAATGCGAACGGTGTACAAGGTGCAGCAGCAAAAGCAAACGAAGCGAACAGAACTCAAAACCGCCCGAGCCTCACCGGCAAAGAAGCTAAACAAGATGGAAACACAACCGATGAAAAACCCGCCCAGGGCTCGCAGGTTACAGAAGGTGCGCCTGCCGAGGTTAAGACCGATAGCACCGCTACAGTGGATCACCAACCCGTTAAGCCTGCAAACTTACCTGCCACCGAAGAAGTGAAAGCCGATGCACAGGCCGAACCCGTTAAGTCCGAGGAAGTAAAGTTTGAAGCTAAAAAGTTTGCGCTGAATTTAGAACAAACCTTAAAATCAGTAAACGATCTGCACCGCTTATCTATCCAGCGTTTAGCCCTGATAGCACGTATCAAGACCTTAGAAGATTTTGAAGTGCAACTACAGGAAGAGAACGACGAACTGGAAAGCAACCCGTACCAAGGCTGCAAACTCATTATTCAGGATGATAAACGCCGTGAATTCGTGACCAATACGCCGAACCTGATCCGCATGGTAGCGCAATTTATTTTTGATGCTTGCCACGAAAAACTGGCCGATATCGAGGCTAACATTGTCTTTCCGAACGCCTGAACAGGTATTGCTCCCGGCTTTTAGCTGGGGGCAATTTTAAGTTTCATCAAAACAGCAACTCCCATGTACGAGCAATTTATAGAACTGACCGACCAGCTATTTTGGGAAGGTTACGCCGAGCAGCTGGCGCAGGAGAACCCCGCACAGTTTCAAATGGAATTCAGCGACTTTTTGAACACCTATCAATATTAAGGCGATGGAAGACAAAATTTTCATACTGGTGAAAGTGGCCATACAAACCACGCACCCTAACATACACGACGCTATTGCAGAACTGCAAAACAGCGACGTTGCAATTACCAGCACCGACAATGTACAGGTGCTGCGTACCGAGATCATACCCATGAATACACGAACTCCTAAAAATTAAAGCTATGGCACATCAGATCAATTTCAATCAAAAAACAGGCAAACACAGTTTTATGAGTGTAAAGGAAAAGGCCTGGCACGGTCTAGGGCAGATCATTGACCGCTACCCGACCAGCAGCGAAGCAATACAGCATGCAGGTTTGGACTATATCGTAGAAAAACGCCCTTTGTTTACTTATGATACTGCCAACCATTTGGGTGAGGGCAGCGACGATATTTTGATACCCGAAGTAGAAGTACCTAATTTCTTTGCTACCGTACGGGCAGACACGGAGCAGGTTTTAGGCGTAGTCGGCAATGACTATGAAGTCGTGCAAAACCGTGATGCGTTTTCGTTTTTTGACGCGATTGTCGGCGGTGGCGAGGGCATCCTTTATGAAACGGCAGGTGCATTAGGCAACGGCGAACGGGTTTTTATTACCGCCAAGTTACCCGACTATATTCGTGTTGGCGTTAAGGACTGGATAGAGCAGTATTTGTTTCTAACCACTTCGCACGACGGTTTAGGTAGTATAACGGCAGCATTTACGCCAATCAGGATTGTATGTAACAACACGCTTAATGCAGCCATGCGTAATCATTCAGGAGCAATTAAGATACGGCATACCGCCTCCGCAGCTGAGCGGTTGAAGCAAGCGCATACGCTTATGGGTATAAGTAGAGAATTAAGCCACGAAATGGAAGGCTTGTTTAACCAGTGGGCAAAAGTCCGCATTACTGACAGGGAACTGAAAAAGCTGATACAGATCGCTATGGCACCCAACAAGGAAGTAGTAGAAAACTTGGCCGTAGGCAAATTGGACCAGCTTTCTACCCATTACACGAATATGGTAGACAGCGTTTATGAGTATGCTTTAGGCAGCCCGACCCAGCAGATCGAGACGACCGCAGGAACAGTGTTTGGCGCGTACAATGCCGTGACTGGTTACTTTCAAAACGTACGCAGCTTCAAAAACGACGAAGCAAAATTTAAGTCCATCATGGACGGCACGGCTAAACAAAGGGCGCAGGTTGCATTTAATTTGTGCAAGGAATTTGCAACTCATGGCGGTGAAGCTTTAAATTACAACTAAGTGAAGGGTAAGGGGGAGCGATCCCCCTTGTTTTTAAAAATTGCCGGACGGCGGGCTATCGCCCGCCCGTTTGAGGACGCCCCCTGTTTCCTGATTGTTGATGATTATGGTGAAAACAGGGGGCGGGGATTTATGATGATTTGTTGATCTCCTTTGCAGGAATTTCTACGGCATACCGCATGGACTCCGCATAAAATTTCTCTGTTCGCTCCCTGGGCTCACCCTTAACCAGAAATCTTCCATCTTTCAACATAAAGTGGAATTCAGCACCGTCGAAAATGAAGAGCTTAGTTTGCAGGAAGTTTTCTGCTTCTTCAAGATTATCAAAGTCCGTACGGCATACAAGAAAGCCGTCTGGAGAATGATAGAAGACTGAGTATATTGTTGGAGCCATACGTATAGGTTTTACGCTAAGATCGGATTTTTTGTTAGCTTGCCACAATCTTAGCCGAACTTACGGCTAATTGTGATAAGGTTTAGGTTGAAAGTCCCACGCAGCGAGTGCTGTGGGACTTTTATTATTTTTATGCAACCTTTAACCGCTGAGCTATGAATGACAACACGTTAATAAAAAACCATTTACTGATTATTCAGAAGCATTTTAAGAATTATAATTCTGTCCCTTCCCTTGACTTGAAGACCAATGTTTACCAATCTGTGCTTATAGCTTCATTTGCCAAGGCGTTGGAGTTTAATTTGTTTCTATATAAAAACAGGTCTGCTAAGAACAGTTTTTTTCACTCGCCTTTTCTTCGTGGCTTATGTGAAGATCTGATCACCCTAAAGTTTATCGGTAAGAACTTTTCCTATGATAAAGAACAGCTAATTGAGAGCTATATGTTTTACCTCTTGCTTCATTCGATGCTTGCTCAAAAATCTTTTCTGGATAAGGCGGTTCCCTTTCAGCAATTCCCCTTATTTAAAGATTTAGACACATTAATTGAGACCCGTGAGGCTGAACTGAAAAATCTTATGAAGAATAATGGTTTGAATAAAGAAAGGCTGTTCCCAAGTGTAGAGCACATGGCCATAGATGCACAATTAAAACATCTGTATGATTTCTTATATCATGCAACTTCCCGGATGGTTCATTTTAGTCCGAACATACTTTTACGAATGGGTTGGTATAAAAAAGACGGACCCACAGTCTTCTCTACCCACAATTTCCATAAATACTATGATCAATTCAATAAATTTTACGCTGCGTATTTATTATTAGAATTCTGTGATTCCTTTAAAAAGCAGATGAAGTTTAAAGAAGATATTTTAAAGGAATTTAAGCAAATCAAAAAAATTCTGCTTGCTGACGCATTCTATCCTGAACTCGTCACATTTAAGGAATTGAATATGAAACGGCCAAGCAACTTATTTATAAATTTTCTTACGGAATTGGCTAAGCAAAACCCTGATAGAGATGTGGCCAACGACCCTGAAATCAAAAGGGTTTTTGGTAAACTAAATATGTAGGGCAGAAAATTTTAAAAGAAAAAAGAGAAAAAGAAAGCAATTGTATTTGCCCAGCAAATCCAAAAGGAAACGGAATAAATCCCGGAGGGTGAAGCGAGAATTCCATAGCTTCATTATGCCGTAGTCTTTTGGCAATATTCCTTGTCCTAATAGTGATGGGCAAAAATTCACTTTTGTTTTTCGCTTTTGATCTTTACGACATTTAAAAAGGCTAATAAGCTTTTATTATTCTTTCTGCTAGTTCATCAGGCAACGGACTGTCAATAATTGCATTGGCCGCCTTTTCAATATCGTAATTAAAGCGGATAAAATCTACTGTAATATCAGTTCCAACGTTTAGTATAACATAACCGCCACGCGGGTCGCCGTCTTTGGGCTTACCGACAGAACCGGTGTTGATCACCTGCTTATCGCTGAAGTTGCGGTGATAGGGCAAATGTGAGTGAGCCACACAAAGGATATCGGCTTTAGCAGCATCCATCATTTGGATGACCTCATATTCGGGCATTTCTTCCAACACGTATTCGTCGATCTTGCGCGGGCTGCCGTGTACCAGCAGGATCTGAAAATCGGCATAATCCAAGCGGATGTGCGCAGGTAAGGTATCGAGATAAGCTCGGTTGTCGGCCGTCACCAGTTCGTAAGCATAGCCTTTGGTCTTTTCATCATGGTTGCCTTTCAGCGTCGCGATACCGCGTTTTCGAATTTCGGCAATGATCTCATTCGGCCAAATATTATAGCCGATTAGGTCGCCCAGGCAATACACCACAGCTGGCTTTTGTTCGTCCAAACTGGCCAGCAACGCCTCAAAGGCAGGCAAGTTGGCGTGTACATCGGAAAAAAGTGCTATTCTCATCAGCCGTTCCTTAACATGTTTGCGTATTCATTCGGCAGCGGGCTGTCTTCAACGGCTTTAGCCGCCTTTTCAATGTTATAATCAAAACGGATAAACTCTGCTTTGATGCTGTCCTTATCGGTTTTAGAACTATTCTCTGCAATGTGCAACAACACATAACCGCCTCTTGGGTCTTTGTCTTTTGGTTTACCGACTGAACCAA
This sequence comes from Mucilaginibacter pallidiroseus, assembly GCF_007846085.1. Taxonomy (GTDB): domain Bacteria; phylum Bacteroidota; class Bacteroidia; order Sphingobacteriales; family Sphingobacteriaceae; genus Mucilaginibacter; species Mucilaginibacter pallidiroseus. Next base: position 69,793 of record NZ_VOEJ01000010.1, on the reverse strand, counting down.
TATTGATGGCATGGTAGAACTGCTCATTCGCAGACAGCACACGGTGATACGGCTGGTGCGTATGGCCAAAACATAATACATCTGCATCCGCTTGTTCCATGATGCGCAGCATACTTTTTTCTTCCCTATCCTCAAACAGGTACTCATTCACCTTGCGCGGGCTGCCATGGACCAACAGCACATTTAACTTATCGTTGTTTAATTGGTATTCCAGGCGGATATGTGCCGGTAAGGTCCTCAGGTAAGCCCGCTGCTCATCTTTTATGATCTCATTGGTATAGCTGATGGATATTTTACCCATCGCTTTTTCTTCATCGGTCTTATAAGCGCAGCCGCAATCGTCGCTATGACGGCCAATACCAAAGTCATAGTTACCGGTAATGCAGGGAATGCCGCGTTTTCGAATCTCATCGATCACTTCATTCGGCCAGATGTTATAGCCTACCAGGTCGCCGAGGCAATAGATGGCATCAGGGTTACGGGTTTCCACATCGGCAAAGAAAGCTTCCAATGCAGGCAGGTTGGCGTGGATATCAGAGAATAAGGCGATTTTCATATTCAGGTAGTTGGTACGGTAGTTTTATTAGCGTAATATTTTTTGCGGAACCAAAAAGCGAGATTGACCAGCGCGATCAGCGCAGGCACTTCCACCAGCGGGCCGATCACCCCGGCAAAGGCTTCACCGGAATTGATGCCGAATACCCCGATAGCGACTGCAATGGCCAGTTCAAAGTTATTACCGGTAGCAGTAAAGGCGATTGAGGTGCTGCGTGAATAGTCCGCACCAAATGACTTACCGATAAAGAAGCTGGCAATAAACATGATGGTAAAATAGATCACCAATGGTATCGCGATACGTACCACGTCAAAGGGTATCTGTACGATTAAGTTGCCTTTCAGACTGAACATGACTATGATGGTAAACAGCAGCGCGATGAGCGTAATGGGCGAAATGAAAGGCACGTATTTGGTATTGAACCATGTTTCGCCCTTCAGTTTAATGAGCGCATAGTGGCTGATGACACCTGCGGCGAATGGGATGCCTAAATAGATACCCACAGATTTGGCAATCTCCCCGATGGTAATATTGACCGCCAATCCTTTCATGCCGAACAAGGGCGGCAGGAAAGTAATAAACACATAAGCATAAACACTGTATAATAATACCTGGAAGATGCTGTTCAGGGCAATTAGTCCGGCTGCATATTCGCGGTTGCCTTCAGCTAGTTCATTCCAAACCACCACCATCGCAATACAGCGGGCAAGACCGATCAGTATCAATCCGACCATATAATCCGGGTGGTCACGCAGCAAGGTAATTGCCAGGATGAACATCAGTATAGGCCCGATAATCCAGTTGAGCACCAGCGAGGCGCTCAATACCCTGGTATTGCGGAACACTTCGCCCATATTCTCATATTTTACTTTAGCCAGCGGCGGGTACATCATTAATATCAAGCCGATAGCTAACGGGATATTTGTCGTGCCATTTGAAAAAGAGTTTATAAAGGTAGCGGTCGAAGGAATATAATAACCCAGGGCCACGCCGATAGCCATCGCCAGGAAGATCCATAATGTCAGGTAACGGTCGATAAAGCCTAATCGCTTTCTATCATGCGCCGGTGCGCAGTCGTTTGCACTCATAAGTTTTGTTTATGGTTGATATTTAGTTCAAATGTTGTTGAGCGAAGTTCTTTGCATAGAACTTGATCAGCTCTCGCACCCGGCGAAACTCGTTCATGACTGCTTCTGGTGTCCCCGTGGTTTTGGCCGGATCAGGAAAATTCTCATGATACCGCTCCACCTTGCCGGGAAAAAACGGGCAGGCTTCGTTATCATTGTCACATACCGTGATTACGTGATCAAACCGTATGGCATTATACTCGTCAATATGATTGGAAGTGTGTTTAGAGATATCAATGTGATCTTCAGCCATTACGGCAATGGCTTTAGGATTCACGCCGTGGGTTTCGATACCGGCGCTGTAGATCGTCGCTCGGTCACCTGCGAATTGACGGAGGTAACCTTCAGCAATCTGGCTACGGCAACTGTTTCCCGTACATAGAACTAGTATATTCTTCATTTTATAAATTGAATTGTCTTTTCTTGCGGTTTTTAATCAATTCCAACTGAATTACTCCTTTTTTCAAGGATGTATACGTCCCGCCACACGCCATACTGCTTTGCGACCCTTTCACGATATCCGATAATGCGGAATCCCAGTTTCTCGTGAAGCTTAACGCTCGCCTCATTCTCAGGAAATATACCGGCTTGCAGCGTCCACAGGTTCGCCTTCTCACTTTCTATGATCAGGTGTTGTAAAAGTGCCTGGCCAACCTTTTGCCCGCGAAAAGTTTCGCTCACGTAAATGCTGACTTCTGCAACTCCGGCATAAACGCAACGATTGGATACAGGGGATAATGCAACCCACCCAGCTACTTTACCCGCGTCGGTTATAGCTATAAAACGCAGGTCAGCTAAATGGCTTTTGTTCCAGTCTTCCCATTCAGGAGCTTCAGTTTGAAAGGTCGCCTGACCGGTAGCGATGCCCTCCAAATAAATTTTTCTAACATCCGGCCAATACGCAGGTTGTAAGGCAATAATGTTCATCGTTACATCCTGATTAAGTTAGCAACAACCAGAGCCAGGAGCGCAACTTGGTGCTTCAGCAACCAAATTTTTCAGCTGAATTTTCGGTTTCACTTCCACGGCAGGCGTGCAGCACTCTTCTCCTTTTTCGTTAGTGCCACAACTTCCGCCACGAGTGATCGCCTTGCATTGAACCGCATCCGGACGGAGATCCACGATCAAATTTTCACCGTCTATTCTTAATTCTTTTGGCAGCATCTGACGAGTATCAAACTGCGCGTTTCCAAATTCAATCTTTACTATGGCATTAGGGTTAAGCGGAAGCGCTTTCTCTACGAGGTCTACTATAGACAATGCCTTGCGCACTTTCATTGACCGTAATTGATGTTCTTCCTCCGGAACCCATAATTGGACGATCACTTCAGTCCAGGCATTCATGACACCGCCACAATCGACAGAGGTAATCGGAGCTTGTTTAATTTCAGTGATATGGTAAGAGGCTTCTACCCATGTGTTTTCTGCATATTGAAATTGCAGGTCTAATGTTGGACTAGCCTGTAATTGTTCTTTGAAGGATTGCCATTTTAAAGGTTCCATAATTCGGATATTAAATTGTTTATTGCAATATTGCGATGATTATGTATAAATTTTTTTAACAACAGGATGTTGGAACTTTATAAAGGTTGAAAAAGTTGTTAAGCTGATCTTGTAGCAACGTCCATGCTTTAGGCTCAATACAATAGCAAATACTTACACCCTCTATGGTGCCTTGAATCAGCCCAGCATTTTTTAATTCCTTCAAATGCTGTGAGATGGTTGGTTGGGCTAATCCCAACTCATCTACCAAGTCACCGCAGATACAAGCATTTGCACTAATAATATGTTGAAGAATGGCGATACGTGCAGGGTGCGCTATAGCCTTCAGCATCACAGCCAACCTGTTCTGTTCTTCGGTGAATATTTCTGTTTTTGTTAAGCCCATACTTAATATTGCAATATTACGATTAATAAGTTATATATCCAAATTAAATCTTATTTCAGTTTCTTAAACCTTTATGACAATTTATTACGTAATTTATATATGCGTTTGAAACTCTCGTTAAGATATACTTTAATCTTGTTTTTTGTTTTTACTGGGGTATCGGTCAGTGCGCAAACCCAAAAAGTTAAAGCCACAGATTATATCAAGATGTCACAAAATTTTCTATATGCTGCCAAAACAGGAGATAGTACCGCAGCATTTATTGATACTCTAAAAAACTCAGATCCAAATATTTTAGCGGAGCAGTTGGATAATGACCATAAAAAACTGGCATTTTGGTTAAACCTGTATAACGGTTTTACACAAGTAATCTTAAAGAAGGATCCTGATCAGTATAAAACGCGCGGTTCTTTTTTTTCCAGTAAACAAATCTATATCGCCGGTCAGGAATTGAGCCTTGACCTGATCGAGCATGGGATATTACGCCATAGCAAAGTAAAATGGAGCGAGGGCTACCTGGGTAAACTTTTCCCTTCGGGTTTTGAAAAAAAGTTTCGGGTAGCAAAACTGGATTACCGCATTCATTTCGCTTTAAATTGTGGGGCTAAAAGCTGTCCGCCCATCGCTTTTTATGAGCCGGAACAAATTGACAAACAACTGAACGTCGCGGTTAAAACCTATTTAAAGGGCGAGGTAACTTATAGTAAATCGGCTAATACCGTGGAGGTGCCTGCATTGATGGGCTGGTTCCGTCATGATTTTGGCGGAAAAAAAGGTATGCTGGAGATTTTAATCAATAATAAGATCATCCCGGAAGGAACTAAACCAAGAATCCATTTTAAAAAGTACGACTGGAGTTTATATTTGAATAATTACAAATCTGAAAACAATGGCTGATCATTATTACAACGCTGAAGACCTCGGCAAATTTGGAAATATAGGGGATTATCAGAAAGAAATGGCCGACAAATTCTTTTCCTATTATGGGGAAGTATTTAAAGACGGCGCATTAACTGCTAAAGAAAAATCGTTGATCGCTTTGGCGGTAGCCCATGCCGTTCAATGTCCCTATTGTATTGACTCTTACAGCAGCGATGCCTATGAGAAGGGTTTTAGCGAAGCGCAAATGATGGAAGCGGTGCATGTAGCCTCGGCCATTAAGGGAGGCGCAGTACTGGTACACGGTGTACAGATGATGAACAAAGTGAAAGAAATCAGCATGTAATGATCAAATCCTTAAAAGTCCTGCAAAACCCATTAGCTAATAGTTCTTATCAGCTGGATATTCTGGAACATAGCCCCACGCATAAGCATACTTCGTTCAAAGATAAAGTTGCTGCAACCGGTATGTTCCCACTGTTAGCCGGTGGTGTAGATATTTTCCAGGTGAACATGGGTAAGATGTGTAACCAGGTATGCAAGCACTGCCATGTGGATGCCGGGCCAGACCGCAAGGAAATCATGACGCGGGAGACGATGCAACTTTGTTTAAATGTGTTAGCTAATTCGCGTATTAAAATTGTTGACCTTACAGGCGGCGCCCCCGAACTAAATCCTGATTTCAGGTGGTTTGTGGAGCAGATCAAAGCATTAGGGAAGCATATCATTGTGCGGTGTAACCTGACGATCATCTTAGCGAATAAGCGTTTTCATGACTTGCCTGAATTTTTCAAACTGCACCGGATAGAAGTAGTTTCCTCTTTACCCAGTTTCACGCAAGACAGGACGGATAAGCAACGCGGCGACGGCGTTTTTGAAGATTCCATTAAAGCACTTCAGATGCTGAATGCGGTTGGGTACGGCATGGCTGATACCGGGCTAACCCTAAATTTGGTTTATAACCCGGCAGGTGCCTTTCTGCCACCATCGCAGGATGCGCTTGAAAAAGAGTATAAGTTCGAACTGATGAAAAAATACAACATTAGTTTCAATAGCCTTTTTGCCATAACCAATATGCCCATCAGCAGGTATCTGGATTACTTGTTGACGACCAGTAATTACGATAAATACATGGATAAGCTTATTGCGGCATTTAATCCCGCGGCAGTAGCCAATGTGATGTGCCGCAATACCATTTCGGTAGGCTGGGATGGCTTTTTATATGACTGTGATTTTAATCAGATGCTTGACTTGAAAGTTACCCCTGCCACGTCACAGCACCTCGCAGATTTTGATTTGAGATTATTACAAAACCGTGAGATCATTTTGAAACAACACTGCTACGGTTGTACGGCGGGGGCAGGTTCGAGTTGTGGAGGTGCAGTCGCCGAATAAATATTGACCGAATGAAAAAATACCTGGCCGAGTTCATAGGCACATATATTATGGTCTTTTGCGGCACAGGTGCGGTCGTTATTGATGAACAGGTACATACTGTCACGCATTTAGGAGTTGCAGTTACCTTCGGCCTGGTTGTAATGAGCATGATCTACGCATTAGGTAGCGTTTCGGGTGCGCATATGAATCCGGCGGTAAGCATTGCGTTTACGCTGGCCAAACGCTTTCCGGCTAAATGTCTTATTCCTTATATTATTAGTCAGCTTACGGGGGCAACATTTGCCAGTTTAACCTTGAAATTTCTTTTCCCACATAATAAAGATCTGGGCTGGACCGTGCCTTCCGGCTCAAATGCACAGTCTTTTATTTTGGAACTCATACTTACCTTGATTCTAATGCTGGTAATTATCAACGTAGCCACAGGAAGTAAAGAGCAGGGTATGTTTGCAGGACTTGCCATTGGCGGTGTGGTTTTGTTCGAGGCGCTTTTCGCGGGGCCTATTTGCGGCGCATCTATGAATCCTGCCCGTTCTTTTGGCCCTGCGCTAATCACTGGGAATTTAAGCACCTTATGGATTTATATATTAGCGCCCGTTTCAGGAGCCGCACTCGCTGTGTTATGCTGGCGTTATTTTTTTAAACAACCCACCGAACTTAAAACGACAGCATGATTACCGATTTTAACAACGTAATGAGGACAGCACTAATTATATTTGTCAGACACCCGGAGTTAGGAAAAGTTAAAACCCGTTTGGCAAAAGGGATAGGAAATGAAAAAGCGTTGTCTGTTTACAATTTATTATTAGGCCATACCCGGCAGATCACGATTCCATTAAACTGCCGGAAATTTATATATTACACAGATCAGGTTATCGAACACGATATCTGGACTTTCCCCGGCTATACGAAAAGGCAGCAGTTTGGAGAGGACTTAGGCGCAAGGATGTCCAACGCTTTTAAAGAATTGTTTGAACAAGGTTTTAAACGGGTAATGATCATCGGCAGCGATTGCTACCAGTTACAAACACACACATTAAAGGAAGGGATAGACGCGCTGAATGATCACGATGTGGTTGTTGGGCCTACTTTTGATGGCGGCTATTATCTATTGGGTTGCAACCATTACATTCCTGAATTGTTCACGGATAAGGACTGGAGTACGGCTCAGGTCGCTACCCAGACGATTTCGACAATAAGCCAATTGAAACTAAACCATAGCTTACTTGAAAAATTGCATGATGTTGACGAAACTGCCGATCTGGAATTGAACGGAATAAGCATTTAACGGTAGTTTAGCATTTCTTTATATTTTGATACCATGCTTTCCTGGCTTGCTCCATTTTGATACATTTTGACGATAGTGTAGTTAGCTTTTTGAACCGTAAGCCAGCCATTGGTATCATACTTTCGCGCGGAAATCAATACGGGCTTCTTGATAATTTTGTAATTACCCTGCTTGCGAGCGCGGGCGCAAAACTCAAATTCTTCCATAATTTTCATGGTCCCGTCAAAACCGCCAGTCTGTTGAAACAGATCTTTAGTGATGAACAAGGTTTGATCGCCACCCATACCGCCGAACGTATCCAGTCGGCTCAGCATAGCATTTAACTTGAGCAGCCAGCTTTTGCTATCATAAGTAGAAAGATATCTACCCAGATCATATCCGGCTTTTATGGCGTTCGTAATGTCTGTTACGTAAGTCTCTGGCGGTAAGGTGTCTGCGTGAACGAAGTAAAGCAAGTCCCCATTAGCCAGTGAAGCGCCAAAATTCATTTGTGTTGCACGGCCTTTTTGAGGGCTGATAACGCCTTTTGCGCCGGAACTATTTGCCACTAACAAAGTATGATCACTGCTGCCGCCATCGACAACTATGATCTCTGCCAAACTACCTTTACCAAAGCGCGTTAGGTAATCCACCAGTTTGCCGATATGTTCAGCTTCATTGAAAACAGGAATGATAATGCTTATATTCATCGTTTAATGTACGCATCTAATTGGTTAAAATGTACGTATATCAATCAGTGCCCGTTAAAGTTAATTAAAGTCATGACAAATAAAATTTCCTATACGATTGCCTTTAGCTTGCTATTATCAGTAAGTTTAAAAGCCCAACAGGTTAAACTCATTTCGGTTTCCCAATTAGAAAGCCGCATGAAACAGGGGAAAGACACCACTTACGTGGTCAACTTTTGGGCAACATGGTGCAAACCATGCGTAAAAGAACTGCCCGAGTTTGAAAAATTTAAGGCATCGGTAAAGGGCAAGCCTGTTAAAGTGATCCTAATCAGCACAGACTCGAAATCTAAACTGGAAAGCGGCGTGCAACCCTTTGTTAAAACGCATCAATTAACCGGCGAAATTTACCTGCTGAACGAAGCACCAAATTCATATAATGAAAAAATAAGCCCTGACTGGTTCGGCGCATTACCAGGAACCCTAATTGTAAAGAACGGCAAAAAATGGTTTCACGAAGGGGCTTATACTTACGATGAATTGGCTACGGCTGTTAAACAGGCTGATTAAGCCAGTCGAGCGTTTTGCTTACTCCTTCACGTAAGGGCATTATCGTATAGCCTATTTCCTGTTCTGCTTTTTGAGAGCTGACGATCCAGTGTTTGTTGTATTTGCGTACAAATGGGGGTGTGATCATTGGTTGTTTTCCAAATAATTGAGCCATCACCACTTGTACGCGAGAGAGAAAAAGCATCACCGGCAAAGGAACATTGTACATTTTTCTTTTTACCCCGGTTAATTCATCTACCAGGCTGAAAAAGTCATTGTATGAAGCGTTAACGCCACCCAATAAATATCGCTCACCGGGTTTTGCTTTTTCCATCGCGGCTATCAGCCCGTTTATCGTATCATCTATGTAAACGTAATTGCCGATACTTTTGCCGTTGCAGGGTTTGATCTTCCATTGTCCGTTAATATACATCTTCATCAAACGGGTAAAGCCATTACTTTCGGTTAATATGCCTGGGCCATAAACCCTGCTGGGATTAACAATCACACCCATGATACCTTTGGGTATATAGCTTTTCAAAAGCATTTCGGCTTGTACCTTGCTTTGCTCATATAGGGTTTCCAGTTTTGGGTTAGCGTTCGTGCCTTCACACACTGGATTGCCATCTACGGAATCTCCTACAACTCCGGCAGTTGAGGTGAATAAAACGTCTTTGATGCCTGATGCCAGGCAAACGTCCAAAACATTTCGCAGCCCGCTCACATTGATCATGTGGAAGCTTTGCGGGTCTTTATGCCATACGGAGGCCAACGCAGCGAGATGGTAAACCTGTTGGCAACCCTTCATGGCAGTTAACAGGGATGGCGGATTTAAAATGTCACCCGCAAATAGCGTTATATTGGGGTCCTTCAACAACGACCTGCCTTTCTCCTTATCACGTACCAGGGCATGTATAGTGTGCCCGTCGGCAGCCAGCCGTGAAGCCAGTTTCTGTCCGATATAACCAGTAGCACCTGTGATAAATATCTTCATTATCAGTTTAAATTAGCAACAACCACCGCCGTCATAAAACCAGGTAGAGTTTGATATAAAAATGTCTTCACGATTTAACGCTGCCAGGTTTCCCGCCGTTTTGTCGCACACCGCCAAAGGTTGATTAGGCATTAGAATATGTCCTTTTTCATCATCGAAATATTCCTTTTCGCCATAATAAATAGCGGCTTTGCCGGTGAAAACGCATGGGCCGTCAGCAGGCATAGGGTCTTTAATAGCGCAAACTTCTACGCTCTCAATATAAAGTAACTCGTCCGTAGGATATTGTCCGGGAGCCAAAATACGGTAAGGCCTTTTAGCCCTTATCTCAATAGTACCGAAGCCAATATCGGTGATACTTTTAATATAATCACTTAATGATAGGGAGCCGGTCAGGCATAAGGCTCTTAACCTGTCATCACTGCGTAGGGCCTCGTTCATCGGCTGTTCGCAAACCGGATCAGACATCACCAAACGTCCGCCGGGCTTTAATACGCGGTATATTTCGGTTAAGGCTTGTTTTAAATCGTTTTCCTTAAAAATATTAAACAGGCAATTTTGCCCTGCTACATCGATGGAATTGTCTCCAACTGGCAAGTGAAGTGCCGAACCTTTGCGCAGATCAATAAATTCTTTCTTGAACCAAGGGTTCAACTGTTCAGCTTCGATCAGATTGGCAGCGCAGCTTTCCAGCATTTCCTCAACAATATCCACACCGATCACACCCTGTGGGTTTCTGTTGAAATAAGAAAACTGCAACAGTTCCATACCACCTCCAACACCTACGTAAAGAATCTTTGGTTCATTAGCCAGGTCATTAGCACTTACAATCGAGCCACAGCCATAATTCATTTCCTGCATGATCTTGGGTATTTTCAATCCCGGGAACGAATTTAAGGGGGTGGTAGTACAGCAAAGGCCAACATCGGGCTTTAAAGCCGCATCGCGATAGACATTTACAGTTTCTTCAAGATAATTATCCATAGTTATTTGGTTATAGAAAATATACGTTATTTGACGGCAGATAGCTTTTGAGTTTATCGAATAAAAAATGTTTTTTGGTTATTAAATCCTAATATCAGAATTTCATCGTAATTTAATAGGGAAAGAAATTCTTGAAACAGACCTCTATCACTTAACGGTAAGTTCCACGCCATGAATAATGTATTACAGCCATTAGCAATAGGTCTGCTCTTTGTATTAACTTACATTGCGGAGCATATTTTTCCGGAACAAAAAGGAATTTTAAAGAAGAGACATGATCTTATCAATATCGCCATTGGTATCATCAATTTAATATTTTCGTTTATTAGCGGCTATGGTTTGCAGAAGCTTATGAATTACGCTGCGGGACAGCATTTAGGCCTTGTTCATTTTTCAAACATTCCTGCATTACTATCAGTGCTTATGCAAATTTTCTTAATCGATTTTTTCGTTTATTGGTGGCATCGGATCAACCATAAAATACCATTGCTCTGGAAATTTCACAAATTTCATCATGAGGATGAAAGTATGAATTCAACAACGGCAGTCCGATTCCATACGGTAGAATTATTTTTTTCAATATTAGCAAAGGCGGTCTTTCTGGTGTTGATGGGCATTACAGTTACGGGATTGATAGCATATGGCATTTTGTTTTTCCCGGTTGTATTGCTCGTTCATTCGAATATCTGTATCAACACGAAGTTGGACTATAAGCTAAGAAGATTGATAGTAAGCCCATTAATGCACCGGATACATCATTCTAAAATAATCTCCGAAACCAATTCTAACTATGGTTCGATTTTCCCTTTTTGGGACCGGTTATTTAAAAGCTATACCAAAGCACCTACTTCAGAAATCAAATTTGGCTTATAAAATTTTGGTTTTTAATTTTCGATAGTAGCATCAATTTTATGTTTAAAGTGAGCAAAATCGTATATTTGTATAGTCAATAGGGCGTGTTACCTATGTAACTACCTTAAACAACGGCAACTAAAGCAAATCATTGTAAATCAATGATTTAAGGAAATAGGTTCGAGCCCAGGTGGGCGCACTGAAATCAAGCAGTTACACTTAGTGTAACTGCTTTTTTGTTTTGGCACCAATAAGACATCAAAAATTTACTCAAAATTTCCCAACAAGTAACTCAGCAACTACATAGCTTGGAACTATTAATAAAAGTCGAGTGTTGGCGAAAAAGCAGAAGTGGTTATTGGTAATCCAGGTAAATATCTACGTTCAACCCCGATAACAAAGTAAGTGACGTTATGGTGCGACAATAAATTATTGGCGTTTTTCTACCCGCCTGAGAAATGGCTACAACTATCCAAGGAACGGTTACATTGAGGACCATTGCATTGCGGACCTTTGTTTTATCAAATCATCATACAAATGACAAAAGAAACAAAGCACACAGAAAAAGTCTGGTTCGTGACCGGGGCTTCAAAGGGCCTGGGTGCCGACCTCGTAAAACAACTACTGGCCGACGGTTATAAGGTGGCCGCCACTTCAAGAAAAAAGGAGGCGCTAATAGAAGCAATCGGTGAGCATGAAAACTTCCTGCCATTGAATATGGACGTTACCGACGACAATGATGTAAAAAAAGTGATCGGTGAGGCAGTTGGCAAGTTTGGCCGTATCGACGTGATCGTAAACAACGCTGGCTTCAGTCAGATTGGTGCAGTCGAGGAACTTAGTGCTGCAGAGGTGCAAAGGAACTTTGATGTTAATGTATTTGGGCCTTTACACGTTATCCGCCATGCTGCACCTTATCTAAGAGCGCAAGGATCGGGTCACATCTTCAACATCGCATCTATCGGGGGCTTTGTAGGCAATTATGCGGCATTCGGTATCTATTGCTCTACCAAGTTCGCTATGGCCGGTTATACCGAGGCACTGGCTGTGGAGATGGCACCATTCGGCGTGCATACTACGCTGGTTTATCCGGGTTATTTCCGTACAAGCTTTCTGGAAAAAGATTCTGCCATGCTGCCTGCCAATGCCATAGACGCCTATGCCAATGCACGCGAGGTAGAGGCTCAGCACCTGAACGAGATCAGCGGTAACCAACCTAATGATCCTAAAAAGGCTGCAAGCGCATTTATTGAGCTAAGCAAACAAGAACAGCCTCCTGTGCATTTCTTTATGGGCGTGGATACGGCTGCATTGGTTAAAGGCAAAATCGATATTATTGAAAAGGCCTTAGCTGCAAACTTGGATTTGACCGAATCAACCGCAATAACAGAGTAATAATGGCAACGACTAAAGAAAATACAAAAGATTGCCTCGGCATGTGGGTTACCGCAGATGGCCATGTGCGCCAGGAGTTGTTGCCAAACGGCCGTTATGATGAAGCCCGTGGCAACCGCAAAAGCGCATACCAGGGTAAGTACTGGATTGAAGGCGACCATATCGATTACAAAGATGATACAGGTTTTACTGCTGATGGCGAGTTTCGCGATGGTGTTCTTTACCACGGCGGCATGATCTTTTACAAGGAAAAATAAATAATTTTATCTTATGCCTGGCACATTCCGTTTTCATACCCTATCAGACCTGCACTCCTATTATGGTTTGCCCGGGCCCGAACACCCTATGATAAGTTTGATAGATTACAGCAAGGTTAAATATCCTGATGATACCGAAAACTTAAAATGGCTGCAGGACTTTTATATGTTCGCGCTAAAGCGGAATGTGCAGGCTAAATTTAATTATGGGCAGCAACCTTACGACTTTGATTCGGGTGTGCTGTCCTTTTTTGCGCCGCAACAATTAATGCATGTGCAGATAAAGCCCAATGTGGAGGTTAACCAAACCGGCTGGCTTTTACTGGTTCACCCCGACCTGCTTTGGAATACGCCACTGGCCGCACAAATAAAAAACTACCAGTTCTTTCAGTATAAGGTAAATGAAGCTTTATTTCTTTCTGAGAAAGAAGAGGCTGTGATAGCCGAGATATTCCAAAAAATTGAAAAGGAATATCAATCGAATATGGACCGTTTTAGCCAATCGCTCATCATTAATCAACTGGAATACCTGCTGATTTACGCTGACCGTTTTTACAATCGCCAATTTCTTACACGCAAGATAACTAATCACCAGATTTTGGATAAATTGGAAGTTTTGCTGCAGGAGCATTTTGCGGAGGATAAACTGATTGAAAAAGGAATACCGACGGTACAACAGGTGGCTGATGAATTAAATATATCTGCCAACTATTTAAGCACACTGCTTAAGGTACTGACCGGGCAAAGTACCCAGCAATTTATTCATGACAAATTGATCGAAAAAGCTAAAGAAATGCTTTCGAGCACAGAACTGTCAGTATCCCAGATTGCTTATAGCCTCGGTTTTGAGCATTCGCAATCTTTTAGCAAGCTTTTCAAGGCAAAAACAGCTCTTACACCTATAGAGTTTCGCCAAGCGTTTAATTGAAGTTAAAGTAACCAATTGTAGAACTGGACAACTTGGCCAAAACCGTTGCTCTTCGGTTCAGATTTTATATTAAATAGCCAGTTATGCGGTCATACTTCGGTAGACTCGCTTTTTAAAGAACAAGCCTTGGCATGTTTGCTGAGGCCTGCTTTATTGAGCTCTAATGTGTATAAGTCTGCTGTTAAGGATCGATTTAAATTCATTCATTGTCCCTTTTCGCTTATTGATGCGTGATCTGAGGTGAAGAAGATTACGATCCCTTGAATATAACTGAGTTGCCATGTGTAATACTCGCAACAAACGTAGTAAATGGTGTAAGCGTTACCTATGGAAGATCATTGCCAACATTGGTAATTAGACTTTCGGCTACAACCTTGCGACTTTTGCATACGTCCTGCCCTCCCGCATTGTGCAACTTTGCTGTATAAAACAACAGCAATATGAATTTACAACGAAGCACTGTACTCATCACCGGCGGCACCAGTGGCATAGGACTTGAATTGGTTAGGCAGCTTACCAAAATTGGAGCCACCGTAATAGCCACCGGACGTGACTTAATTAAACTAACGGAAACTCAAAAGGAGTTTCCAAAAATTCACATCTTTCAAAGCGATGTAAGTGATGCCGAAAGCATCAGGAAGCTTTATTATAAGGTATCGCAACAATTTCCTGATCTAAATATCCTTATTAATAACGCAGGCGAAATGCGTTTGCTCGATCTGCAGGACACTACCCCAAGCTTGGAAAATATCACTCGCGAGATTGACATCAATCTTTCAGGCTTAATACAAATGACACATCAATTTTTGCCGTTACTGGCCAAACAACCATCGGCAGCTATTGTGAATGTTTCTTCGGGCATAGCTTTCATGCCCTTCTCGGTTGCGCCGGTTTATAGTGCCTCCAAAGCGGGTGTGCGTGCCTACACCCAGGCCTTGCGTTTGCAGTTAAAGGACACCAGCGTAAAGGTATTTGAAATGATCCCTCCAGGTGTTAAAACGAACTTGCAGAAGGACTGGGTACTGCCAACAGACTCAAACTCGTCCCTTACAATGGAAGCTGACAAAATGGTCAAGATAGCTATTAAAGGGATGCAGCAGAATAAGCCGGAGCTATATCCAACCTTAATAGGTGTAATCAGATGGGCAAGCAGGATAGTACCCGGCGCACTTATAAACTTTGGCCATAAAGAGTTTGAAAGATTTAAACAATTGAATATTAAAGCCAATAACCAAACAAAATGAAAAGAACAATCTTAGCGGTGGTCGTGCTTTTTGCAGCAATTACATCCTTTGGTCAGAAACTTCCGGCCGACCAAATTATTGGAACCTGGCAATGCCCCGACTACAAAATTGAGATTTATAAATCAGGCGATACCTATTCGGGAAAGCTTCTGTGGTCAAAGGATATGTTTGAAGCGGATGGGAAAACATCAAAGAAAGATAGGAGAAACCCCGACCCTAAACTTAAAGAAAGACTGGTACAGGGCCTTACCCATATCTCCGCACTTACTTTTAAGGATGATGAATATGTAGGTGGTAAATTGTACAGTGTTCAAGATGGCAACACTTACAGCATTAAGGGTAAATTGAATAGCATTAATGATCTTGAAACGCGCGGTTATAAAGGTGTACCAATGCTGGGAAAAACTTTTAAATGGAAACGCGTACAATAGCACATCAAACCCATTAAACATGAAAAACACACAAAACGACGAACTGTCAAGATTTTGGTTCATGGTCTGCAATGCCGTGCCGCCAGTGGGCATCTACCTATACTTTAAATACAAAAATTACTATCCTAATAAAGCAAAAAGAGCCTTAACCAGCGCGATGATCGGCATACCCATGACGCTGGTTATGAGTTATATACTAAATACCTAAATTATCAAATAAGCTATGGTCAGAAATATAATTGCCACCTTGTTGTTAATGGTAGCTGTATGTTTAAGTTTTAAGCATGCATGGGATACGGCACATTACCAGCGAAATCCCGAATCTTTCAAGATGATGGAAAGCCTTGGTATAAGCGTGTCCATGATTCCGGCCTTTGTAGCTTTGACTTTAGCTACAGGCATCCTGCTGCTAATTCCCAAGACATTCTTCCTGGGTAATATGGTCAATGCAATGTCTATCATACTGATTATGTGCCTGGCGCTACGGTCCGGCAATATCAAAATGGCCCTGATAGAAATCCCGTTCCTATTGATGCCGCTATTAATGATTTGGCTAAAATATCCCTTTAAAAATTAAACTATATTGCCTTATGCAAAATGCTAAGCCATACCGTATCAGTTCGATAACTGAGATACATCGCCTCATGTTGTTGCCTAAACCCCATCATCCGCTGATCAGTGTGGTTGATTTGAAAGGGCTGAAGAATGACCACGACATTGATGCAGTGGTGTTTGACCTTTACGTAATTTCGATGAAAAGAGGCTGTAATAACCTGATTTACGGCCAGCAAAAGTACGACTTCGATGAAGGCTTGATGGCCTTCTTATCACCCGGGCAAATATTGCGCGGAGATGAAAACGGCATTCCTGCCCAACTGGATGGCTGGATGCTGTTTATTCATCCTGATTTTTTATGGAATACACCGCTTGCCGCCAAGATTAAAAGGTATGAATATTTTGGCTACGCTACACATGAAGCTTTATTCCTGTCGGACAAGGAAGAGTCGGTCATAAATGATATTGTCAGAAACGTCAGGAACGAGTACAATTCTAACGTAGATAAGTTTAGTCAGGATATTATTATCGCTAACCTCGAAACGCTTTTAAACTACGCCGAAAGATTTTACCAGCGCCAGTTTATTACCCGAAAGGTCACCAATCATAAAATATTGGAGCGGCTGGAGACCATCTTAAACACATATCTTAATAACGAAGCGTTATTGTCAAAAGGAGCGCCAACCGTTCAATATCTCGCTGAAACACTAAATATGTCGTCCAAATACCTAAGCAGCCTCTTAAAGCACTTAACTGGTCAAACCGCGCAGCAGATAATCCACGAAAAAATGATAGATAAAGCAAAAGAGCAACTATCTACCACTGAGCTTTCTGTAAGTGAAATTGCTTACGGACTCGGATTCGAACATTCGCAGTCATTCAGCAAGTTATTCAAAAATAAAACCAAACAGTCGCCGCTGGAGTTTAGGGCATCGTTCAACTAAAGAACAATTAAGATTCGCTTAGCCCGTTCTTTGCATAAACGTTTTAACACCTGATATCGGCACTCGCGCTATGTTATGACTTATTTTCCTACTTATACAACTTGCGCGCCTTAAGGTACTTAATCATTTCTTTGGGCCGGTCCGTTTGTATTACGGTTGCGCCGTGCGCTATAAGCCAGTCCCAGCTGTCTTTAAAATTGCCGCCTTCTATGGCCGTATCATCATCATGCCCGGCATTAAGTGATGCCCATAGCGAGTTTAGCCATACGCGAGCGCCCTTGGTAGTTATAAATTTATTGTTGGCAAGTATGGCCGATGTATCCTTACCAAAGTTCATTTCAAAAGCAAAAGGCTTCATGTTTGCCAGGTAATCGTTGATGATTTGCTTAGCTTCAGGCTTACTTAAATTTACAATAGGCATGTATGTAATCTTATCCACAAGGTCGGGGTAGCGTTGCTTAAGCTCGGCATAGGTAACTTCTGCTTTAAATATTGCCTGTTTTAGTGTGCCTGTTTTTTGTAAAATAGCGTATGCTTCCTCATAATAAGGATAGCTTTTATCCAGGTTTACCATTACGCTTTTACCCCTAAGCGCAAGCATTACTTCCTCAAGTGTAGGAATAACATTTGGCGTAACGCGTCCAAGACCATTGCGCAAACCAAACTTTCTAATTTCTTCAAACGTGTAATCGCTGGGTTTCCCTTTACCATTAGTTGTGCGATCAATCGTTTGATCATGCATGATAATGATAACACCATCTTTGGTTTTACCCAGGTCGAGCTCTACAATATCTACACCCATATCTGCAGCATATTTAAATGCCAGTAATGAATTTTCGGGAGCATTACGCCAGTCACCGCGGTGCGCAGCAACCATAACTTTATTTTGCCCAGCAACATTATAAAATGTTGCGCTGAGTATGAGGCTTGTAAGTAATAGCTTAAGTTTCATTGTCTATTTAAATTTTTATTGCATATCTATCGATGATATCCACTGATTTTTCGTGCCCCATTCTTTGTTCGGCGTAGCAGATGCTGTGATGATCAGCTCCCCTCCTTTTGTGATTTCATCGTGTGTTAGCCAGTTTCGGGTTAGTGGCTTTCCATTCAGCTTCGCTGATTGGATATACTTATGTCCTTTGGCAAAATTCTTGACTTTTATAATAAAGGTTTTGCGGCCAGCGTTAAGTTCCACCTCGTTAAACAAGGGCACATTAAGATAATATACCGGCCAGCCCGAAGATGCCGGAAAAATCCCTGTGGCTGCAAATACATACCATGCCGACATTGCACCGGCATCGTCGTCCATGGTGCGCACATAGGTGTCGGGTTTATTTTGGTATATAACACCTACAAACGGATCTATCCCTCTGCTGTTATCATTAAAGTAATATTGCACAACCGTATCTGCGGCATATTTATTTACCAGCGCCTGCGATTTCCATGGTTCGGGCGTAAAGTTGTACATCAGCGGTGCCTGTATATCCGGCTCGTTAGCGTGGTTATAATAGTCGTTATCAAAAAACTCATTCAGCTGTTTTAAGTAAGCATCCTGGCCGCCTGTCAAATCAATCAAACCTTTGTTATCAAAAGGAACCAGCCAGCGGTATTGCCAAATAGTGCCCTGGTACATACCGCGTGCCGACACCCGGTCAACATCACGTTTGCTTAGATCTTTAAAATCCTTATTCCAATAGTTTTTATACTCCAGGGCTTTTAACTTATATTGCTGCGCAAGCTGTTTGTTTCCAACAATATTCATGATCTGTGAGAAAGCCCATGTGTCGTAGCTCGACTCTAATGCCTTGTCGGGATGGGTAAAATCAAGCTTATCAACTTCTGCTTTTAACGAGTCACCTATTGCTTTAAAATCCACCTTATATCCCTTGCGGTATGCATCGAGCAGTACAACAATAGCATGTTCTGTACGCACAGTGTTCGATGGCTCATGGTTGGTAGCATAATCTTTTTTGCCATACTTGTACATATTGGCTATCGAGGTGATCATGCTTTTATAACGTTCGGGATAAAGCAATGATAGCAGCGGAAGTTGTGTACGATAATTATCCCAAATTGCCCATCCGTTGTAAATAGCATTATCAGTTATTTGTATAGAGCCGTTTGTTGCGCGGTAAGTTCCGTCAGGCTCAGATACCAGATAAGGCGATTGTACAGTGCGATATAACAATGAGTAAAACAGCTTTTCGGTTTCGGGATCGCCCTTAACTTTTATACCACCAAGTATGCTATCCCAATCGGCACTGCTTCGCTTGCGGACACCATCAAAATCATCATTACGAAGGGATGCAATTGCGTGCGCTTCATCAACACTTGAAAATGCAACATGTACCTGCACCTGCTTTTCGTTATCATTTATGTAGCCCTGCAGTTTGTGCTCGCCCAAACTACTAAGCTGGATAGTGCTGCTAAACTTTATTGCATAATACACCCGGTACGTACCGGCTGCACATGTTGTACGCGCATCGACCCAACCGCTTATACCGCCGGGGATGTAGCGATGTTCTTCTGCGACAAAGGGATTGGCCAAAGTATGGCTTAAATCAATATAAAAACCCTTTTTACCTGCTTGCGGAAAGGTGTAATTTTCTATGCCGGCATTTTTCAACACAGCCATATCAGCCTTAATACCGTTTGCAAAGCCTGCACGGTAATATCCGGCACCCGCCTCTTCAGTAGTTTTGATGAGCGTGCAGTGTTCAGCATTATCGCCAATAAACGGCTTTATTAATATATTACCGCCACTACCCTGGCAACCTACGCCCTCAAAACGATTATGCGTAAAGCCCAAAAATATTTTGGCTTTATTTTCATACCCCATGTGAAGCTTTGGATAGGTTTGGGGGCCTATGCTCAGCATTCCAAATGGGTACGACGCTGCCGGCGACATCTGACCATGATCACCGGAAGAACCCAAAAATACATTTACATTATGGGCTACCTGTGCAAATGCAAAGTTGGCCAGGAATAAGAACAAGCACAGGAACAGTTTTTTCATAAGCGCAAAGAAATGAAAAAGGAGGAATTTCAATCCTCCTTTTTCTGTGGTTATCAATAACCCGGGTTTTGATACATTTTTACCGGATCGAGTTTGGTTTCATCAAAAGGTATTGGGAAATACCTGTCTTTAGTGGTAAAGTTGGCGAGCCTTGCTATACCAAAATCCGACTGACTTTTGGCTTTGAAAAAGGCAACAAGCTCGGTATCGGTAAATGTGCGCAGTAAATCAAACCAACGGTGATGCTCAAAGGCAAGTTCAACACGGCGTTCATGCAAAATGGCTAAACGTAGGTTTGGATACTTTGAAGCATAAGCCGCGTTAGCAGATGATACTGCATAGGTTGGCATCCCTGCCCTTGTGCGCACAATATCCAGGTATTGTATAGCATTTGCGGTTTCGCCAAGATAGTTGCTCACTTCGGCAAGCATTAATATAACGTCGGCATATCGCATCAGTATCCAATCATTACCGCCATAGCCAAGGTTTGACGCAGCCGAACTGGCATCACGATATTTGGTTATGAAATAATCGTTCACTACCGGGTTACTCGCAAACTTTACAGAGAATGTTTTGCGCGCATCACCCGTTTCGTAATCTTTTATCATATCGGGCGTAACGTTACCACCCACACCCGACGTTACCTTCAACGAGTTGATAGTTTCGCCTTGTGCCTGGTTGTTAGCAGCTATTGATGAACTATAAGTAACATCTCCCTGGCGGTTTACTATTTGCCAGATAATTTCAGGGCAGGTTGCTTTCTTTGCAACGTCAAAAACATCTGTGTATGGAATGCTGCTTAAAGCGCCAAACGTGCGCATGTTGTAAGCAGCAAGCAGGTAGGTTTTAGCATCGTTAAGGTTAGCCGTGCGGTTTGCCTGGTCTTGAGTGGTAGCCATTGTTAAATAAACCTGGCCAAGCAGGGTATTGATGGCTGCCTTAGATGCACGGCCAAGACCAGCACCCGATTGCAGATTTGGCAAATTGCTGTTTAAAGCATCTTTTAAATCAGCGATTATTTGCTGATAAACCACGGCCTGCTTTTCGCGGAAAGTGTTAGCTGTAACCTCGTCTGTTGATTTTAGTTGTTTGGTAACCAATGGCACATCGCCCCAGGTACGCACAAGTTGAAAGTACTCTACCGCACGCAAAAATTCCGCCTCCGCTTTGTACTGCTGCTTCAATGCTGCATCTGCAAAGGTAACTTGATCCAAATTTGTGAGCACGATATTGGCCCTTGTTATGGTAGCATATAGTGAAGCCCAGTGGCTTTTTAAGTAGGTGTTACTTGGCAATATTGAAAAGTCGCCAAATTGGAACGGTTCGCCGGCATTACTTTGGTTGTCGTTCCTGCCTGTATCGTCACTGCGCTCGTCTGTCCATAAACCGCTGTTCTCGCCAATGTTATTACTGCTGCGCAGCGATTGGTAGATGCCATTTACAGCGCTCAATACATCAGATGGGGTACGGAAACTTTCGGTAACGGCTATTGCATTCGGGTTTTTTTGATCTAAAAAATCTTTCTTGCACGAGTTAAGTGCCAATGTAAATAAAGCAGCACTCGCACTTATAATAATCCTCTTTTTCATTTCTTCTTAAGATTTAATATTTATTAAAACGCTGCCCTTATACCAAGGTTAAATGACCTAACCAGCGGGTAAACGCCATAATCTACACCAGGCGCAAGGTTTGCCGGTTGCACGCTGTTTGATGCACCGCTCGAGAAGTTGTAATCAACCTCTGGGTTATAACCTTTATACTTGGTAATGGTAAAGGCATTTACCACGCTCGAGTAAATGCGCAGGTTGCTCATACCAATTTTTGAAACAAGTGATTTTGGCAGCGTGTAACCTAATGTGATATTGTTGCAACGCAGGAATGATCCGTTTTGCAGATAAAAGGTCGATAAACGGGTGCTGTTACTTTGCGTACCCGCACGAGATGCGCGGTATACCGAACCATCGCCGGTTTGCTGCGCATTGCGATAACGGTTTACAACGTCGGCATAGTTGTTTCCTGAGCCTTCCATATTGTACAGGTAATAATCCTGTCCATCCAACACGTCATTACCCTGTGAACCGTTAAATGATGCACTGAAATCTATTTTCTTATAGTTAAGGCTCACTGCAAAACCGTAAGTAAAATCAGGATATGGGTTACCAATTACCGTCTTATCGGCGTCGTTAACAATACCGTCGCCGTTTGTATCAACAAAATACAGGTCGCCTACGTGCAGCGGGTTTGATTGCGATGCAGATGGCGCTACGCTATTGATGTTTTCTGGGGTTACCATACCGGCAACTTTAAAGCCGTAAAACATACCTACCGGCTGGCCTTGTTGCGTAATGTTGGTTAGATAAGAACGCTCGGCACCGTTAATAATGATGGTGTTATTACCACTCAGCTTAGTCACCTTATTGCGGTTAATGGAGATGTTACCGGTAAGATTCAGGTTAAAGTCCCTGGCATTTATAACACGGCCATCTAACTGAAAGTCGAATCCTTTGTTCCTGATTTCAGAATTGCGCAGGTTGGTAAGTATGGTTGTTGCACCAGATATTGCAGAGATTGGCTGCCTGTAAAGCAGATCTGACGAGTAGCTTAAATAATAATTTGCGATAACAGATAAGCGGCCTTTAAATAAACCTATATCTGCACCAAAATTGTATTGAGATGTAGTTTCCCAACCCAGTTTCTCGTCGGTTATTCCGTTTGCATAAGTAGCAGTGGCTACCGCGCTTGTGCTGCCGAAAACAACACCTGTTGGGCTCGCCAATGTTTGCAGGTAGCTGTAGTTACCTATGTTGTAGTTACCGCTTAAACCCCAGCTTGCACGCAACTTAACGGTTGATTGCTCGCCAAGAAAATCATGGTAAAATGGCTCTTCAGACAGTGTCCAGCCGGCGGCAACAGACGGGAAATAGCCATACCTGTTCTGCGGACCAAAACGTGATGACCCATCTGCACGGAATGACCCTGTAAGGAAATACTTACCTGCATAATTGTAACCAACACGGCCAAAGTACGATAGCAAGGTAAAGTTTGATTTACCTGTAGCATCATTAAGTGTCAAGAAACCCGCCTCGGCCCCTTTGCCTGTAACTTCGGGGATGTTATCGTTTTGGAAGCCCTTGCCTGTTATGCTTATAACATCGCTCATGTTTTTTTGAATGGTGTAACCACCCAATGCATCTATACGATGTTTGCCTATTTGCTTATTATAATTTAGCGTAAACTCGGCAAGTTGATCCGTTATGGTTGTTGATTGTGCCGTAGCTGTAGCTGCCGCAATGGCCTGTGGTGATCCCGGAGGGTTTGCACCGCTGCTTAATGTGGTTGGCAGGTAATAATCATACTTTTCGTTATAGGTATTGGCACCAACACGCGCTTTAAATACCAGGTTATCTAATATTTTGTATGATGCTGCTCCGTTTATAGTGGTACGGTAACCCTTACGTGTAATTTTGGTGCGGATTGCAAGTGCTACCGGATTTTCGACACTTTGAAAACCATAGGCTGATGATTGTGAGGCAGCTGCGTTTGTGGCTAATGAACCATCGGCATTGTAAGCCGGGAAGAATGGCATATAGATTAAAGCACCTAATATAGGGCCGTGGTCAAAACGCCCTTCCTGTATCTCGTGGTTGTAGTTTGATGTATAAGATACATTTGCATCAACATGCAGCTTTTTGCTGATGTCCGATTCGATGTTACTTCTAAAGTTGTAACGTTCCTGGCCCGAGCTCACAATGATACCTTCCTGATTTTGATAGCCACCGCTTACGTAGTAACGCGTAGCATCGTTACCGCCCGAAAATGATAAGGTGTGTTTCTGAAAAAACGCATTGCGGTAAAGCTCGTCCTGCCAATCGGTATTAACCGTTTGATGGATAAGTTTCTGGTTGGCAAAATCATACAGGTAATCAGGTATCTGAACGCTTGAAGCAGCCGAGATACCCCTGCTTGACAACTTGGACACACGTACAGAATTTGTATCAGAGTACATGGCATCGTTCCATGTACCGCCTGCGTTTGTCCAAAGATCGTAGTAGGCGTTGTTGCGACCGTCAATAACCAATTGGCCAAATTCATCGGCATTCAGCAAGTCGACTTTTTTTGCAAGCTGATCAACTCCCATTTGTACATGGTATTCAAACTGCCCTTTTTTGTTTTTGCCGCGTTTGGTCGTAATTAGTACCACACCACCAGATGCGCGCGAACCGTAGATAGCTGCCGAAGCAGCATCCTTCAATATATCAACAGACTCCACATCGTCGGGGTTGATGTATACATCATTGTTTGCCGGGTAACCGTCGATCACATAAAGCGGGTCGGAACTTGCATTGAATGAACCTATACCACGCACACGTATTTTGGTGCTTTGGTACGGCGCGCCAGATGTTTGAGATACCTGCACGCCTGCAACTTTCCCCACAAGTGCCTGGCCCAATGTTGGTGCAGCAAGGTTAAGTTCGCTTGCTTTAACGCTTGATACGGCACCCGTAACATCGCTTTTACGCATGGTTTGGTAACCAATGGCAACTACCTCGTTAAGCATATTGTACTGTGGTTTCATTTTCACGTTCAATATGCCATCGCCTACGGTAACTTCCTGGTTTAAGTAACCTACAAAGCTAAAAACCAGTACGGCACCCTTTTCGGCGTTGATGGTATAGCGGCCCTTAACATCGGTGCTTGTAGCGTTGGTTGAATTTTTTACGCGCACCGTTACACCAGGCAAAGCATCGTTATTTTCGTCGGTAACAACACCTGTTATCGGCTGAAGTGGTGCTGTTAGTGTTAAATTATTAGTGGCATGTACTGCCGTTGAAAGGACTAATAGTAAAATAAGGCTGATACTATTAAAAGTCCGTAGCAAAAGATTGGAAGTAATCTTTTTGTTCATACTTTTAAATGTTAATGTTAAAATGACTTGCAGAAAAGTTAAATTGACAATAGCTCACAGAACCGGATCATTGTTGGCGCAACTCCGGTTTTGTATTTTTTGTCGCTTTTAATACGAGTGGAAATTGTTGAAGTATTACATAGGCAAACGGCTTAGATACAATAGTTAAATTTAATTATTGATAACAAACACGCTCCTCAGATAAATAAAAGATAATACCAGGGGGCCGCGTTTGTTACAATGGCAACAAAGCTACTCCGGGCATCTTAAGCCAAGCCTTTTAAAAAGTTAATTTTTTATTAAGAAGACAGCCTTTGTATTACGTATGTGTAAACAGGCATGAGATCCAGGTGAGCTAAACAATTACCAGTTAGTAGATGTGTAGTTGACGTTGTTTTTGCGGGATGAGGTTACTGCTATACCCCGGTTGCTGTCAATAAAGGTAAAGCCTTCCAATTCATCGGCCCTGTTGTTTAAATCAATTTGTTTAATTACCTGCATGGTACCGCTATCAACAGATTTCTGTAGATCGACATAAGTAAAGCGCCATTTGCGCCCCTCTATTTGATTTTGCACCAATATTAAAACGCCTTTATTGGCAACCCAATGCAGGTTTTGCACCCACGGCGAACAGGAAAATCTTTTGTAGAGCACCCCTGGCTCCGAAGTTTTTTTACAGGCAGCCAGCTTTTCCGGATCGTATAACCGTACTTCGTTGCCTTTGTTGCCGTAATCGGCGGTGGCAACGTACCATTTACCCTTGTATTTAACATATTCGGGGCGTGTACCCTGTATACAGGCATCGTCCTCAATGGTATTTATCAGGTTGCCGTCAAGCGTACCTGTTTTAAGCAACCCTTGCCAGTTAATGTTGTAAATAACTGCTTTCCAACTTGTGCCTTCCTTGTTTAACCTGATAGAATTACCCATAAACACCGGCCCTTTTCCGTTATAAGCAATGCCTGTTGGGTGGCCTATAACGTCCTGCCCATTTTGTGTTAATTTGTATTCTTTATTGATATAAGCCAGGCTATCTCCCTGCAATTTAAATTCACGAATAACGCCAACTTCCCTATCTCCATACAAAAAAAACCGGTTGCCTATCTTACTTACACCCTGGCAAGCGCCAAGCGAGTCAACCGTAGCTTCACAATCGAGGGTAACATTAATGTCTGCAACAAAGGCAGCCGTCATCAGGCCAAGAAAAAGGGTCAGCGCAATTACTTTAAAGGTGTTCATAGGTTAACAACAATATATGATTAGGGATCCATTGGCTCGTCCAGATCAATCTGCAACGAGTTTACAAGCGGATAAAATTCCAGTTCGGTATCACTTAGGCGCTTACCTAACTTATAGGGTAGGTAACCAAGTTCTTGCAGGCAACGTTTATCCATGTTCATGATAAAATCATTCTGATACTTATCGGTAACAATAAGGCCGGGCTTGCTAAAGGAAATGCCGTACCTGAAAGCTATGCGCGCATCATTACGCAGATTTGTTGTGGTGTGCCGTGCGTGAGGTTCAATGATGATTACGCTTGCCGGCACATGCAGTTTGGCAATCATGTATTTTTTCATTTCAACAGCTTCATTGTACTTGGTTTTAAACGGGTGTACCGCCCCGCCCGATACCACCACGAATGGCGCCTTACCAGCGAAATATGCCCGTGCTGCCGATTTACAGCGCAACATCCCCTCGCCGCTAAAGGGTGTGTTCGGATCGTCGGGGCCCGCGCCCGGCACTACAATGTGGGTGTATGGGTAATTAGCCCATTTGGTAAGCTTAACTTTGTCGGCAGCTGGCTTATTAACGGTAGTTGCCATTGGCTCATAATCGCCGGCCTGCATGCGCTCGTTTACTTCGAGGTAGGTAAGCGCACCTTTTAACGATGGCTCGAAGAACAAGCTTCTGGCATTTACGGTTTCATTTACCTCTGCCGAGCAATCATACATAAGGGTGTAATAACCACGCTTTTTAACATTATAGCTTATCGAATCAATTTGCGGGTAGTTTGGCTTGGCCCCCTCAGCGTATACAGCAATGGTATGATTTATTGCAGCTGCATCCTGACGCCAGGCTTTTTCGAGTAATTGCGCCGGTGCGAGGGTTTGAAACTGAAAATAAGTACCCGATGGAATAATATGTGTCTTAATTAATTTATCAAGCGCACTTCCGGGTTTGCACAAAGCTGCAAGGCGTTCGGCAACGGTATTTATTTCATCATCTGTAAACTTCAGTTTGGCAGGCAGGCAAAGCGCGTCTTTACATTCGGCAAGGGAAGATTTTAACAGTGCAATTTTATCGGCGGTAAGCTTTGCCAGGCCTGCATCTGCTTTCAATAATTTAGCTGCTTCGGCATCCTGCTGCAATAAAGTAAGCAGGTAATAATTTTTTGCTTTTGCCCAATCATTACCTGATACAAGCTTGTATGAAGGCAATGCACCTGAGTATTGCGCATTAGTTTTTATAAATGCAAACAGCAGAATTATAAGCGGTAAATACTTTTTCATAAACGAAGTATAAAACTGCAAAATAGCACATAGATTATTAATGTGAGGTTAACCTGCCGTTATTAAGTATGATATATTCCGTTAATTTCGATAGAAGATTTGTGTCTGCGTGACACGTTAATAGCTCAATTTCTGTAGCACTGAAAGCTTATAATAAAGGCTCCTCGCAACCTATGATTACTGCGCGTATCGACTACAATTTTTTAAATTCTTCCGGTTTAAGCCAAACCGACCCGTCACGTTTAACCGTCCAGGCAGTTATAGGGTTTAAGTGATATCCGCCCATTTCGGGTCCTCGGGCGTCTTTAAGCTGCTGCAAGGTGGGCTGTATGTAACCTGTTTCATCGGTAACCCGGCTCAGTATCTCAGTTTGGCGTCCGTCCCAATGCCACAAATATCGAAAATAGGTATGTGCCTTGCTTAGTACAGGCTCCTGCAGGTTGGCAATCTCCCAGTTTTTTCCACCATCGGTACTCACTTCCACTTTATTTACCTTGCCCCTGCCGCTCCATGCAATCCCCCTAATCTCGATATAACCAGGTTCTACTTTGCCCGGATAAGAAGGGTAAATGATGATGGACCGTGCATCCATTTCAAAACTAAACTGGCGCACCTTTTCGCCAACCTGGTAGGTATACTTGCTGGTTTCTTCGCGCGTCATCCATGGTTGATCACCAAACTCAAGCCGGCGCAGCCATTTCACGTTAGTATTGCCTTCCCAGCCAGGCAAGAGTAAGCGCACAGGATATCCCTGCGCCGGGCGGATGGCTTCACCATTCTGAGCGTATACTATCATAGCATCATCAAACGCCTTTGATACCGGGATACTCCTGGTGAGTATAGCTGCGTCTGATCCTTCGGCCAAAAACCAAGTAGATTTTGGGTCGACGCCAACTTCCCGTAAAAGTGTTGAGAGCATTACACCAGTCCATTCGCTCTGACTGGTTAGGCCTAGAATCTCTTGCGGCGTCATATCCTCCTTTCCGGTTCGGAAATTACCTGCACATTCTATAAAACAAGTGCGTGTAACGGCCGGGAAACGTTTTAAATCATGCAGGGAAAATTTCATGGGGCGCTTTACCATGCCGTGTATCAACAGCTCATATTTATTCGGGTCGATAGTAGGGATACCGGCATGATGGCGCTCAAAATGCAAATCTGCGGGCGTAATGGTACTGTACATATCCTGCAGCGGGGTGCGAGATGATATATCAGAGGGTTTACGAACCGAATTTTCAAATGGCGAACGTGTACCAACTTTGCTCGGCAACGGACCAACAGTTTTTGTCGGGTCTTCCGGCGGTGTAGCGGTTTGGATAGGTTGCAAAACCTTACCTACCGACGTTTGTACTAACGCCACAGTAGCAACTGCTGCACCACCTAAAAGCGACCTGCGGCTTATTTTTTTTCCTTGCATTTTTTTTATCGCACTTCGTTGCCGCCGCGGCGGTCATCATTTACAAAATATTTACGCGCGGGCATTACCACTTTCGGCAGCGTTTGTGCATTTATGGTAGCTCCTTTTTTAATTACACCGTTTGCATAGAGCAGGTATGCCGTAATATCATAAACCTCCTGATTGGTGAGCGAGCCCGGCGCGTTATATGGCATCGATCTTCTTACGTAATCAAACAGCGTGGTGGCATAGGGCCAATAGTTGCCCACAGTGTTTCCCTTTCGCTTCACAAAATTTGTATCACTAACCAAAGCCGGGGCAGGCAGCTTCTGGCCTTTCACAAGTTTCCCGCCAACGCCATGGCACATGGCGCATTTCTCAGCGAAAATAAGCGCACCTGTATCAATCCTGCCTGCGCCTTTAGGTAAACCTACACCATCAGGACGAACGTCGATATCCTTGGCTATAATATCAGCCTTGCTTGCTGTTTTACCGTAACCAAATGAATCAGGCCAATCCTTTTGTGAATTATGGCCACAACCAAACACAGCTAGCAGCGTAAAAACTGCTATGCCTGTTTTAAAGTTATCGTTGATCCACCTAATCATACACTATCTAAACAGCAAAAATGCTATTGCCAGGGTGACAAATATGTTGAAGGTTTGTGCCGCAAGAAATGCGTATAGTGGCTTACGGCTTTCCTTATTAAACAAGTCGGCAAACTTGGTTTCCAAACCAATACTGGTAAAGGCCAGCGCAAACCATAAGCCTTGCAGGTTTTTAAGGCTATCCTTAACAGCGGCACCCGTAGCAGGCGACAGGAGAAATGAAAATAACAGCGAGGCTGCAATGAAGCCTATTACAAACTTTGGGAAACGCTCCCATATCACTTTTAGCGTTGGTTTTTTTTCTGCATCGTTAGCGGCAGGGTGCTTGGTGTATGTCCAGTAAATGGAGATGGCAAATGCTGCTATACCCAACAAAACATTTTGTGAAAATTTCACTATTGTACTTATCTTTAAAGCAGCCTCGCCCACCAGGGTGCCAGAGGCCACAACAGCTCCGGTAGTGTCAATGCTACCGCCCAACCAGGCGCCTGTAACTTCTTGCGGAAAATTGAAATAGCCTGCGATGACAGGCATAAAAATCATCATCGGTATAGCTGTGATGAGTACCATTGATATAACGTATGAAAGCTTTTTAGAATCGCCTTTTATTGCGCCTGCCGTGGCTATGGCCGCCGATACACCACAGATAGATACGGCACTTGATATCATCATGGCTATCTCGTCGTCGACCTTAAGTTTTTTACAAACCCAGTAAGCAAAATACCAAACCGAAGTTACAACCACCAACGACTGTATCAGCCCTAAAGAACCGGCTTTAAGTATATCGGCAAAAATTACAGATGTACCTAACAGCACCAGGCCTATCTTCACAAACAGCTCCGTAGAAAGCGAATCGCGCAGCCACTGCGGTAAGTCAAAAGCATTGCTGATAGCCAATCCTAACACTAAACTAAAAATAACCCCTTCCAGGTTTAAAGCCTTGGCCTGACTGCTGCCCGCGAGTATCAGGGCCAAAATTGTAAGGATATACACAATGGGAAAGCCTCTAAAATAATCGCCAAAGCGTTTTCCGGATAAAAACACCCCAATAGCACCTATTGCCCCAACAAATAAAAATTGCAGCACAATAAGCCACAAATTGTGAGCAGATAAAACTTTATTACCCAACTCATCCGCGTTTTTCCAGCCTAATGCAGGTACCGGTAAAAGCACACCAGATATGGCCAGCGCAATAATGATGAATCCCAATACCACTACTACCCAATCTTCATGCAATTTTACTTTAGTTACTGATGTCATTTCTATTTGCTGTTATATTAAAAATTTCTTTGAGTGCCCGCTTAGCGGCGTGATAGCCACACATACCGTGTACGCCCCCGCCCGGAGGTGTTGATGAGGAACATAAGTATATATTTTTAATAGACGTGCGGTAAGGCGACGCTTTAAGTACCGGCCGAGTAAAGAGTTGCGTAATATCTAAAAGACCGCCATTTATATCGCCACCAATATAATTAGGGTTGTAAAGTTGTAACTGTTGCGTATTAAAAATATGCCTGCCAATAATGGTATCCCTGAAACCAGGCGCAAAGCGCTCTATCTGATTTTCGATAGCCTCAGTCATATCTTTAACCGATCCATTGGGGACATGACAATACCCCCAGGCTACGTGCTTGCCAGCTGATGCCCGTGTGGGATCAAACACTGTAGGTTGTGCGAGTATTACAAACGGCTTTTCGGGATGATGTCCGTTACTTGTACGTTGCTCGGCTGCGGCTATCTCTTTAAATGTACCACCCAAATGCAGCGTTCCGGCCTTGCGGCAATCATCATCTTTAAATGGTATTGGCTCTCTAAGTGCCCAATCAAGTTTAAAAACGCCCATTCCGTATTTATACCGCTTTAATTGTGCTGTGTACAATGCTGATAATCTTTCGCCTGCAATTTGCATGAGTTGATCTGGCGTTATATCAAACAGATAGGCCTTGGCGGCAGGTAATTTATGCAATGACGTGATGTAGGTATTGGTTTCAATTTTACCACCAAGCGAAAGAAAATAACCTGCCAAAGCATTGGCAATTTGTTGCGAACCGCCTTTTGGAGCCGGCCAGCCTTTGATATGGGCATTAGCCATTAGTACCAACGCTATCGCTGAAGTTGCCCAATTTGTGAGTGGCTGAATGGCATGTGCTGCCATTCCGGCTAATAAAGCTTTTGCTTTTTCAGTATTAAAAGATTTGGCTAACCAGGTTGCAGGTTGTATGGCCTTTAAACCAAATTTAGCCATGTGCAATGGATGCTTGGGGAATGCAATCGGCCCTAAGGCGTCACCAGCAATATTGGGCCACGCATCGATTATAGGCTCAATCAAATCTTTATAAACCTGGCCATCGGCACCCAAACCGTCTGCCGTACTGTTTATGGAGCGCATTAAAACGGCGGCGGGTGAACCGTCCATTGGGTGTGCAGCGTCAACTTCAGGATACAAATACTCAAGGCCAAATTGGTCTAAAGGCAGAGTCTTGAAGAATGGCGATGCTATAGCCATAGGATGTATAGCTGAGCATATATCGTGTTTAAAGCCAGGCAAAGTTAGTTCTGCTGTGCGCAGGCCGCCGCCTATGGTGTCTTTACCTTCAAGCATCAATACCGAAAGGCCCTGCTGCTGCATCAATATGGCAGCAGCCAAACCATTTGGGCCGCTGCCAACTACTACGGCATCATATTGATATGCAGGTTCGCCAATCATTGATATTTACCGGCCTCCAATTTACTGTCTTTTAAAACATAATTTTTTTGGAATCTGTCCAATACAATGTAAACCGAGTCGCGGTGCTCATCAATTCCATTTAGTATCACATGATTTCCATCGGTGGTTTGATAATTCAATATCATGTGGTTTCGCTTGCGCTTATCTTTCAACTCTTCGGCAATACCTTTTTTTCGACGGTTTGACAGCGCTACAGGATCTATTCTCGAATACTCATCCTGGATATCTTTTTTAGCGTCTTTTGGGATCCAATTGGCATCGTTACCGCTATCCACCTTAGGTTTTTTCTTCCCTTTGCCACGACGAATAGCGTCTACATATTTATCCTGTAAATAAAGCGTATGATGCAAGGTGTCTACATCGTAGTAAAAAACACGTTTACCACCTGCCGTGCCGGTAAGTTCAAAAGTGCGATTAATATCACGCATGGGCGAGCCGCCACCGTTGCTCAGATCAAGCCTCGTAGGCCGGTTTACATTATAGGACAAGCTGGACCATTTTTCGAAAGTCACATCGCGCCAGCGAATAGAATCCAGCGGTGAGTATGGAATTTCCTTACCATTGATCTTGAACTCGCTGACATGATAATTGCCGCGTAATTTGGGCACACCGCTCATGGCCGGTTGCTTGTAAGGGTCATATTTAAAATTCAACACCTCAGCGTAGGTAAAGTACACCAGGAAAATAAAGATGGTTGCTACTTTAAGCACCAACCGGCTATTTCGTAACCAGCTTGCTTTAAACGATGGCTGATAAGTGTAAGGGGCAGTATATTTTTCGCGTATAAAAAGATTGTATACAGGTACTGCATCATACCAAAGCAGGAAAGCTGCAAACAACACAAAATATGACGCATAAACATGAACGCCGCCATCATAAGCAAAGTTCACGTACGTAATATCGCCCAGTGCGCCTATTAAGAGGGCCGCGCCAAGCGTGGTGGTTTTCCTAAAAAATAATAGCGAACCCGCCAGTACCTCAACAATACCCGCAAATACCTGGTACCAGGGCACAATACCAACTGACAGCCAATAGATTTTTTGCGCCGTAAAATCGCCAAAATTGGTATTTAATAGCCCTAAGCCCGGGTAAGGCATCTGTGTTGGAAACAGTTTGGTAAAACCAAAACCAATTATACCGATACCTGCGCGGTATCTTGCTATTACACGTACCCAATAATAAAGCGCGTCGTAATTAAGCTTGCTATCCCGCTTCTCTATCACCGACCAAAGCCCCGCACCCACCAGCGCAATAGCAAATACCTGCACCCAATCGCCGTATCCTAAGAGGTTATAAGCCGGGTTTTCGAACCGATAAAGCGATGGCTGAAACCGCGCTATGTCATAAAGATCCCGGTAATGGATGCTAAACCAATTTATGGCAAAAAGGCTTTTGTACCATCCTACACTCCACGGGATGGACATGATGGTAAAAAAAATGGTTGCTGTCCGTAGAGCAAACTTTTGCCCGAAAGTCCATTTACGGTTTCCGCTTATGGATGTCCGATTGGCTAATGGAGTAGTTTTATCTTGCGATAGATTGCCAATCGTTGGCGATTGTATTGTTTCTTCAACTGACATAATATTGATGTCTTAAAGTTTTAATGATCTGTTTCGTCCGCCAACTGCTTCTTTAAGCAGGTATTTTTTTGGTATAAGCGTTAGCTCCGCATACACCGAATCTTTAGTAGCGCTTAAGCCCTGCAAAATGATATGCGTTGAATCGGGACGGGAAAATTGCAGCGTAAGCTTATCATCCTTATAATGTGAATTTTTGTTGGCCAGCAAAAGATTACCCTGCTTACCAACTGTGTAATGATAATAATTGCGCTCGCCACTGCCAGCCAATTCGTAATTCCGCTCAAATTCATTTGGGTGTACCTCTTCGGTGAGTGATGAATCGATCAATTTAGGTTGAAGTGTTTTAATACTAATGGTATTCCACTTCTCGAAAACCACGTTCTGCCAACGTACGGAGTCGGTATCCGAGTAAGGATGATTTTTACCGTTTAATTTAAATACTGTTACATTATACAAGCCCGCTGTACCGGCAATACCCTTACCTTTTGGATAATGATAACCACCTTTTGTATAAGCGGCATAAGTTTTAAAGCCATAGATAAACACAAAAAACAAAATCAATCCTGCTTTTGCAGCTGCCAGTGTTATCCATTGCGAGTTTTTTAAAACAGGCTTTACTGTATCTGGCAAGGTTGGATTTCTTAACGCAATGAGGTTATATAACCGCAATGCATCATAGGCTACAATGTATAGCGCTATCACAAGTAAATAAATACTGTAGATTCCCTCCCCACCCTCATAAGCAAGGTTAGAGAAGAAAACATTGCCGGTAAATAGCAGCACAATGATAGCGCCGAATAAGGCCGTTCGTCTAAAGAGCAATAAACCTGCTGCCAATAATTCCACAAACCCAAGGAACGACTCGTAACCCGGCGTGATGCCCAACCCGAGCGAAAACAGTTTCCACCTATTAAATTCGCCGTAGGCTGTATTCAGGCTACTGATAGACGGGTACGGTGATTGCAATGGAAAAAATTTGATGAACCCGTACGCCAGCAAGGCAATAGCCAGCCTGTAACGCAGTAGCGTTTTGAGCCAATATTTTGCTAACGGGTAATTTAACTCTCGCTTTACAATAAAAGGAGTAGCAACGGCAATAACCAGCGCAAGCACTGCAATGATAACAACGTCGGTAAGCGTTGCTAAACCCCATATTTCAGGGTGATATGAGCCCGTTGGCTGCGGGGTGTACCTGCTGATATAAAAAATGTCGCTGAATTGAAGATCCGTCCATTTAATAGATAATATATGTGCATAGTATTTCCAGTCTAACGGAACCACAAGCAACACAAAAAATATGAGCAGAAACCGGAAAACGTTTTTCTCGGTGTTAGTCCAGGGTGTGATGGATGTACTCATGACTTAGTATTTTAAATAATCAATATCCAGGGTTTTGAGTCAGAGCCGGATCAACATTCAATTGATCGACGGGGATCGGCAGTAAATATTTTTTGCTGTCTGTTACACCCAAAACCGTAGCTGCCCGGCCAGTGCGTACTAAATCGAACCAGCGATGACCTTCAAGCGCAAACTCCAGGCGGCGCTCATTTTCTATAGCCAATAGCAGATCGTCTTTTGAACCGGAAGATACACTGGCCAAACCAGCCCTGTCGCGTACCGCATTAAGATCTGCGAGACTACCCGCGATACTGTTTTGGTTTGCCCTTGCTTCGGCACGTATCAGATACAATTCGGCAATGCGTATAACGTAAGCCGGATCAGTGGCGGGGCTGCGGTAGTAAAGGTTTCCATACACCAATCCCGCGCTGGTTTTTGCTATAAGTGCACTCCTGCCTCCTGCAGTTGATGTATTGCTAAGCAAAGCTGTTAAAGCTGCATTTGGCGCCCATTGGCGGGTACCACTATTTGCAGGCGGCTGCCATTGCCCACGGTGCCCGTTGGTGTAAGTTGCGCTATAGGCAAGCTCCAAAACAGACTCGCGTGTGCCTACTGCATTGTTTGCAAACCAGGCACTGTATGGTTTAAGCAGGCTGTAATTGGTGGTATTACCCAATACAAGCGTTGCATACTTTTCAGCATTTGCCCAGTCCTTTTGATACAGGTAGAAACGAGCTTTTAAAGCGTAAACGGTTTCTTTATTTGCACGCACAGGATTTGGCGCTGATAAAACGGTTAAAAGTGATTCTGCTGCATCCAAATCAGTAAGCACTTGTGCGTAGGTTTGCTCCACTGTGCTGCGGGCTATGCCTTTTTTGTCAGAAGCAGCCAGCGTTGGTGTAGTAACTATCTGTACACCGCCCCAGGTTCGAGCCAAATCAAAATAAGCTAATGCTCGTACAAAATAAGCCTCGCCCAAAAGCTGGTTTTTAACGGTGCTTGTAAGCGTAGCATCATTAACCTCGGGCAATTTGGCTATGATGTAATTTGCCCGGTTAATGGTGGTATAGATAGCCAGCCAGATATTGGAAACCGTTGCATTATCGGCTTTTACGTTATGATCTATAAATTGCTGTACGATGGATTGTGAGCCTGTCCATTGCACATTATCGCCAGATAAATAGCCTATGGAGACAAAGTTTACCCCGTAATAACCATCGGCAGATAAGGCACGATAAAGCCCCCTGACAGCAGTTTCGGCAGATGCCCGATCGAAGATAGTTTCCTCGTCTGATACGGAATCTTTTGGCTGAACGTCCAGAAACTTCTTGCAGGATGTAAATCCGGCTACTAAGACTGCCAGGACCAATGCGAATTTTATATGATTAAGTTTTTTCATGACTTGTAGCATTAAAGTGTTACGTTAACCCCCAACTGAACTGAACGTGGTTGTGGTGGTGTACCCAGATCGATCCCCTGTACGCTTTGGCCGCCGCCAACATTTGTTTCCGGGTCAGGCCCGGTATACTTGGTAAACAGTAGCAAATTGGTGCCTACTGCGTAAAAGCGTACCGATTGAATGCCGGCTTTTTGTGTAATTGCTTTTGGTAATGTATAACCCAGTGTCAGGTTCTTTAAACGAATGAATGATCCATCTTCCAGAAAGCGGCTATTTTGTTCAAGGGTGTAGTTATTGCCGTAAGCGGTAAGGCGCGGTACATCGGTAACGTCTCCTGGCTTTTGCCAGCGATTAAGCTGGCTTGCAAATATCACGCGGTTCGCATCGCGTGTGCCACCACCTTCACCAAAAAAGCGGTTCAGATTAAGTACTTTGTTACCCTGCTGAAAAGTAAAAAATATGTTCAGGTCGAAATTTTTGTAAGTGAATGTATTGCTTAAACCGCCATAAAATTTAGGCAGCGCGCTTCCCAATATCTGCCGGTCGGCCACTGTGATTGCGCCGTCTCCATTTACATCTTCAAACACGGCATTACCTGTTTGTGGATCTACGTATTGCTGTTTATACATCCAAAAAGAATACATGGAGTAGCCTTGCTGCATCCTTATCCAATCACGGCTGTATTGGTTGATAGGTACTGGCAATGTTTCGATCTTATTTGTATTGCCGGAAATGTTAAAGTTGGTTAACCAGCTAAAATCTGCTGTTTTAAAGTTTGTAGAACTGATACTTACTTCGAAGCCTTTGTTGTTTATTTTACCGGCATTGCTGTAGTACGTACTATAGCCTGTTAAATATGGTACGGGCAATTGAAGCAGCACGTCTTTGGTCTTTTTCTGATAAAAATCTACAGCAAAGTTTAAGCGGTTATTTAACAAACCCAAATCAAACCCTATGTTGGCTTGGGCTGTACTTTCCCATTTAAGGTTATCATTGGCCAGTTGTTGTGGTGCAGTGCCGGCTTTATCGCCACCGGCAACATTATCCGGGTAACCCGCACCGCCTGTCCATAAGCCACGGGCAGCATAAGGGCCTATACCACCCTGGTTGCCGGTAATACCATAGCTGGCACGTAGTTTAAGATCACTAATGGTTTTGTTATCTCTCAAAAAGGATTCTTCTTTTACGCGCCACGAGCCGCCAATTGAGGGGAAATAACCCCACTGGTTGTTTTTACCAAACTTAGATGAGCCATCGGCGCGGGCACTTAGCTCCAAATAATACTTACTGGCGTAATTGTATGATACGCGCGAAAAAAATGATGACAGGTTATACCTTGACCATGTTTGGTTTGCTGTGCGTGTTGATGCAGATGAAATATCTGTGTAAGCGTTATTAGGAAAACCAGAGCCTTGAGCCGAAGTAAGCGATGTTGTATTGCTTTGCAGTGTGTTACCTACAACAACATCAAAGTTATGCTTTTGCGCAAACGTCTTTTGATAGGTAAGCGTTTGTTCATTTATCCAGGCCGTATTTTGCGTAATGGCAGATGTACCTAAACCATTGGTTGGAGATGCGCCGAGTTGCGTTTTATCGTTCCAGTATTCAGACTCGTTGTAGTTGTTATAATCAACGCTCCAGCTGGTACGAAACTTCAATCCTTTTACAATATCTACACTTGCAAACACATTTCCGATGTACCGAAGGCTAACGGTGTTTACATCGTAGTTGTTTAACAGTACTTGCAGGTTGTCAAACCCGGCATAGCGCGCAGGTGTACCATCTGCGTTGTTTTCGGGTAAGTAAGTCGGCGTATGTAATGCCGACTGCAGTAGGCCACCGGCCGGGCCGTCACCGGCGCGTGCCTGGTTACGGTACGATCGTGATATACTATTACTTGTCCCTATCTGTACATGGTCGCTAACGCGTTGATCGAGATTTACTTTAAAATTAGCCCTGCTAAAGTCTATCGGCTTAATATCTGCCTGCTGCTTGGTATAGCCGGCACCTATATAATACTTTGTGTCTTTGGAACCACCGTCAAGCGAAAGATCATAGTTTTGCAGCAGTGCCGTACGGAATATTTCTCCTAAACGGTCGTAAGTTTTCTGTTCAGACGGAAGGCCGCGAGGGGCCGGCGTCCCTGTTGGGTTATCATTGGCGGCCCGGAAAGGCACATTCCTGTATGTATTCATACCTGCTGCGTTACCTGCGGCAGTAGCATCAGCAAATGAATTACGGTAAAATTCATTTACAATTTCGGCATGCTGCTCACCGGTTGTAAGTTTCCAGAGCTTGTCTTTAGGTTGCCATGCCCAGCCTTGTGATACGTTAAAGTTAACCCGGGGTTTTGCGTTGTAGTTACCTCTTTTTGTCGTCACGATCACAACACCATTTGCTCCCCGCGATCCATAAATGGCGGTAGCACTTGCATCTTTAAGTACCTCTATGTTTTCAATATCATTAGGGCTAATATCAGCCAGCGGCGATGTTGAGCGTCCACCGGTGCTAATGGTTTGCAAGCTTGTGTTGTTTAGGAAGACCCCATCAACAATATAAAGGGGATCGTTGGTGGCATTTATGGACGTTGTGCCCCTTACCCGTACAAATACGCCGTCGCCAGGAACACCGGTATTCGAGTTGATTTGCACACCTGAAGCCTTACCCTGCAGCTGTGCATCAAAGCTGGCAACAGGTGTTTTTTTAACTTCATCAGCCTTGACTGTAGATACCGAACTTATGAGGTCTTTGCGGGTTTTGGTACCGTAACCCACTACCACTACATCATTCAATTGATTTATATCCTCGGCAAGCAAAATGGTTACCGGACTACCATTGACCACTAATTCCTGTTTTTTGTAGCCGGTATATGTAATGATAAGATTATAAGGAAACTTTTGCCCCGTAATAAAACTAAATTTGCCATTAACATCTGTAGCCACGGCATGTGTAGTACCCTCAATTTTTACTACAGCACCGGGTAACGGTTCTTTCGTTTTACTGTCTAATACAACCCCATGCAATGTGGAGTTAATTATTGGTTGAGTTTGGGCATGAGCCACTCCTATCTGCATTAAAAACAATGCAACAAGCAGCCACACACCTCTATTTTTGTAGAAATGTTTCATTGTGTATTTAAGAAATTTGTGTTTAGTGCCGGCTTAAAGAACTAAGGCCGGAAATGTACATTAAGATGTTAGCTTAACAGCAACAACAGTACGCAGCGCAGCAACGTATAGCAGGAGAGAAAAATGAAAACCAATAATACGAGGGGCTTAATAAGCCTGCACGCTTTCGTGCCAATAAACCGGGTAAATTTTTCATTTCAAATGTGTAGGATATAGGAATCTCTGTAATTAAATATTAACGTTCTGCAAACATACAAATAAATACTACCAATCCTATAGATTTTATATTATTATTTATGGGCAGGAATTTCTATCTCAAATAACTATGCAATTTGTGCAGTTGCCCTTAATTCCACTTACACAATAATCTATGAAATGATTTTTTATAATTTAACTTGTCAGGATGTAATCTGTTCCAATTACTATACATTAGAAAAGCCATTGAAACACTAATGCCTGTCAACCTATCCAAGGTGTGTGACAAGTTTTCATTAATAGATTTAAAACTGTTTAAACATAGCGACGATAGCTGCTTGGATTTTGACCGCAGTGCTTCTTAAAGAATTTACTGAATGAAAATTGATCGCTAAAGTTTAGCAACTCTGCAATATGCGCTATGGTCATACCCGATTCATTCAACAGCACTTTGGCTTCTACAACGAGCATTTCATCAATCAAATCTCCGGCGGTTCTACCCGTGAGGCTACGTGTAGCAGTGGTTAAATATTTTGGTGTAATGTTTAACATATCGGCGTAGGCCTGCACACTTCGTTCCTCTTTAAACTTCTCCGTCACCAACTTTAAAAATTGGTGTACCATATACTCCTTACGGCTGCTTGATACTATGTAAGGCTTAGTGTCTGATTGATATAGTGCCCCTACCTCAAAAATAAGCGCAGAAAATAGGTGCCTTAAAATCTCATCCGCATAAAGTTTGTTCGGGCGGCCATGCTTCATCTTTTGTGCAAGTGCTGCAAGTAACGTTTTAAACGGCTCCAGCTGATGGTTGCTTAGGCTAACAACAGGGTTAATTATACTGGTGAGATAGTTGTACGCCTCAGCAGTTTTTGAGGGGACTGCCGAGTTGAGCAGGTAATCATTGGAGAATAGCACATTTGTAGCTGTACAATCAGGCGTTACCGTTCCGAAATGACGGATCATGTTGTTTGTAAACAAAACCAGATCGTTTTTTTTAAGCGTATACTCAAACAGGTTAATCTTCACATTTACCTCTCCTGCGGTTATCAGGTGAATGGAATTATGATCTCCGCGATACGGAGAGATTTCGGACGTATCCATTTCCCTGTGATCCGTATCAAATACATAAAGGCCTTTAAAATTTGTATTAATATCTAACCTTGATTTTAAAAGGTCAAGGGTAAGTTTCTCGATGCCCTGCTTCTTATTTTTTGCTGTACCCATTGAAACGTACCGTCGGCTTGTACTTACTTATGCCCAACAACACGGCTGAAGATAGCAATAATTTATAATCCAGCGCCATCACTCATCACTTTAAACGGGGAATTCTGAACATATTTCGACCTTATACGGCCATGCTTTAAAGCCTCTACATCGCCGAGATTTGTGGCATAATCAGCAACCTTTAAAAAACAACAATCAAGATCATGACAAATCAAATCAATCAAGACCAGGAATTATCTGGCAAAATAGCACTGGTAACTGGTGGCACCAAAGGTGCCGGGCAGGCAATAGCGAAAAGGCTTTTACAAGCTGGTGCAACAGTAATTATTACCGCAAGGAACCCTCCTGAAGAAGAGAACAGCAGCATGCATTTTATACCTGCTGATTTAAGCAACGCGGACGACGCAAAACAAGTAATTGATAAAGTGCTATTAACCCACGGCAGGTTGGATATATTAATCAACAACCTTGGCGGATCATCAACACCTGCAGGTGGTTTTGCAACATTAAGTGATGAAGATTGGGTATCAACCCTTCAAGCAAATTTACTTGCCCCGGTTAGGCTCGACAGAGGATTTTTACCGCAAATGATTGATCGGAAAAGTGGTGTTATTATTCACATCGCTTCCATTCAGGGCATATTGCCGCTATATGATTCGACATTGCCTTATGCTGCTTCAAAGGCAGCATTAATAAACTACAGTAAAAGCCTGTCTAAAGAGGTTACGCCAAAAGGCGTGCGGGTGTTAACGGTTTCTCCTGGATGGATAAACACAACAGCGTCAATAGCGTGGCTGGGCGAGATTGCAAAAAATTCAGATTGCACCGTAGAAGAAGCCCAGCAAAAAGTAATGGATGCACTGGGTGGCATACCTTATGGAAGGCCTGCCGAACCCGAAGAGGTAGCCGAATTGGTGGGCTTTTTAGCTTCACCAAAAGCAAATTACTTAACAGGAGCAAATTTCGTGATAGACGGCGGAACAATACCAACAGTTTAATAATCAAAACACATCAATAATGGAAATACCACAAGTAGTAGAGCGTTTTATAGAAACGCAGCACAGTTTAGATAGCAACGCTTTTGCTGAATGCTTTACAGATAACGCTATTGTTCATGATGAAGGGAAAACCCACAATGGTAAACAGGAAATAGAACAGTGGATTAAACAAGCGATGGAAAACTACGAGTCGCAATTGGAGCCGCTTAACTATGAGCAATCCGGCGCCAACAGCGTGCTAACCGCAAATGTATCGGGCACCTTTCCCGGCAGCCCTATCGTGTTGAAGTTTCACTTCGGGATTAAAGACAATCTTATCGAGTCGCTTAGCGTCACCGAGTAATTAGTTACCCTCGCAACGCGATAATTGATTTATCAGAAAATCGCCTATCTTAGATATGGCGGTTTTCTGATATTGATTGATACTACCCACTCAGGCTAACGCAATTACTGACCAGGATGACAAACAACATTTTTGATAGCAACCTTAAAACTATCGGCTTTTTGCACGTTAATACAGACAGTATAGACTTGATAAATTCGGACACGTACAAATTATACATCAAGGCACTTTACCTGCCTAAAGGTTGTACTGTTCAGGTAGATTTTAATGTTTACCATACCCAGGGAGCTGCACTCTTTTTTATAAGCCCCAACCAGGTGCTTAGCATTCAAAATATGTGTAGTGAGTTGGGATACTTTGTATTTTACAACCACGACTTTTACTGTATACAGATACATGACGAAGAGGTAGCTTGTGATGGGTTGTTATTTAATAACATCAATAATATGCCCATGACAGCCGTTCCTGATCAGGAGGCTACGTTTATAAACTATTTGTTTACTCAATTGGAAAGTGAGTTTTTGCTAAAGGAATCATCTCATGAGGAAATGCTCCGCACGTATCTGAAACAGTTACTCATCAAATCAACGCGATTATGGAAGCAACAGCATCTTGGCGGAGTTCTTACCGATCAAAATAATGACCCGGATACATTTCGCCACTTTACACAGCTGGTAGAAGCACATTATAAACAAAAGCATACCGTCGCAGACTATGCAGACCTGATGCTTGTTGCTCCTAAAACCCTCACACACAAGTTCAAAAGGATGAACCTTCCACAACCCAATGAGGTGATTAAAAATCGCATCATATTAGAAGCCAAGCGCCTCCTGGTACATACCGCCATGACGGCTAAGGAAATTGCTTATGAGTTAGGGTATGATGATCCGGCGTACTTCAGCAGATTGTTCTTAATTAAAACCGGCGAATCACCATCGGGCTTTAAGGCAAAATTTCTTGGACAGGCAAGTCTTGATAAAATAGATACGATGGCCATGTCGGAAGTATGATTCCCATATAAATGTTCGACTAAGTTGCCTGCTGCAAACCTATACTTTATTATATACTATGATTTCCTTCAAATATAATCGTACCGCATTAATAGCTATCAGTTGTATACTGTTTGTGTTTACAACTTTTGAGAGCTTCGGCCAGCGTAGCAAGGGCGTTGTTAAAAGAATGACTTTAAAATC
This sequence comes from Mucilaginibacter pallidiroseus, assembly GCF_007846085.1. Classification (GTDB taxonomy): domain Bacteria; phylum Bacteroidota; class Bacteroidia; order Sphingobacteriales; family Sphingobacteriaceae; genus Mucilaginibacter; species Mucilaginibacter pallidiroseus. The sequence goes on along the minus strand of NZ_VOEJ01000010.1, from coordinate 26,294 downwards.
GGTTCAACAAGAAAATGGGCTTGATCCGGAAAAATCATTTGTTAAGCGTGTTGATACCACCCCGAACGATGTTTTAAAAATGTTTCGGGAAGCGGGAATGTCGCCTACAAAACACCAACTTACTAAGGAGGAATTAAAAATTGTGGCTGCGGCCTTTAAAGTGCTGCCACCTTTGCATCAGCGTGTATTAAAACAACATTTAAAAAGTTTCAGCTTTTTGGATAATATGCCGAATACCGCGCTTACATCGCCCGTGGTGGTTAAACGTGGGATAAATTTGTATCATATTACTTTTCGTGCAGGTATCCTGCATCAAAATGTTAGCGAATGGGTTAACGAAAAAGAACGTACGTGCTTTGCAGGTGGCGACTCAACGTCTAAAGTGTCTATCGAAGCTGGCTGGCTAAGCGCATTTACTTATATACTTTTACATGAGGGCACACACGTAGTTGACGGATCGCTTCGACTAAACGTGGTTGACTCGGTAGGTGGCAAACTCAAACCAAATAAATTTATAGCCGGCTTCTCAAATGGTATATGGAAAAATTATAATACCCTTTCATTGGCTGTTATCGACTCTATTGCCATCAAAAGCCGTTTCATGCCAGGCGGCCGCCGTTACAAAATTGACGAAGCTGAAGCGGTATACCTAGGCTTGAGCAAAACACCTTTTGTTTCGCTTTATAGCACAGCCAGTTGGCATGAAGATTTGGCCGAGCTACTTACAGTTTACCATCTTACCAAGTATCTTAATCAACCTTTCCGGGTTGTGGTGTCAAAAAACGGTGAAGATAAGTTTAGTTATGAGCCTATAAAATCAGCCACTGTTCAAAAGCGCTTATCACTTTTAAACTACTTCTACGACCAAAGCTAACTACTGCTAATTGTAATAACAGCTTCGGCACATCTTGTATGCCTGTTGCCTTAGGCGCCTTAATTGTATCGCTATGTTATGGCATCAGTGAGATATTGCTATGCACTTTAACGCACCAGCGCTACAATATCGACTTGTTGTGGCTATTATAACATTCCGTAATTGGTTCAAATCATGTCACTCGGCAAGTTTATAACTGTATTGTGTTTTATTGTTCTCCAGGTCAGTACGGTTTCGATATATGTTATAGTCCCATAGGTTTAGGCATTGCGGCCGCTTTTCCTCAAAAAGGATTTTGAAATACTGTCACCATCTGCATTAGGGAAAAATATGCAAGACACTCAGCTATTTGTCCATTCCCAAGGCGACCGGATCTCCTCACCTTTGTAATGTTAACCAAGAGCAATAAAAACATAACATAAAACAAAGAACAATGAAAACATTAATCTCAATCTTCGCCCTGTTGATTACATTAACTTTTCAAAGCGTAAATGCTCAAACTAAAAGAACTCTTGCCTCAGGAGGCCGTGCAGAATACATAGAGGTGGAAAAAGGCGTCAACCTTCACGTTACCGACCTTGGTAACGGGCAACCGATTGTATTGATCCACGGCTGGCCACTAAACGACTCGATGTACGAGTATCAGTACCAATACCTTGTAAAAAAAGGTTTCAGGGTAATCGGTATCTCGCTCAGGGGATTTGGAAAATCCGACAGACCATTTGGTAAATATGATTTTGACACATTCTCTGACGACATCAAAGTGGTTCTTGAAAAATTAAAAATTAAAAATGCTGTTTTAGGCGGCTTCTCAATGGGGGGCGCGGTTGTAACCCACTATGCTGCTAAGTATAACGGCGCACATATCAGCAAACTTGCCTTATTCGGCGCGGCGGCCCCCTCATGGAAACAACGCACAGATTATCCATACGGAATTACCGACGAGGGTGCCGCCGGCCTCATCAAAACTATAGAAACCAACAGGCAACAACTAATAGACGGTTTTGGCAAAGGGTTTGGTGCTACCGAAACCAGCCTATCCGTAACTACTGCCAATTGGTTGGCAAGCATTAGTGCTGATGCATCTCCTTACGCCACCGCACAAGCAATTACATCATTACGAGACTTGGATTTACGCCCTGCATTAGGCAAGATAACAATACCTGTAGCTATATTCCATGGTACAAAAGATAAGCTGTGTGACTTTGTTTTTGCAGAGCAATTGCACAAAGGACTTAAAAACTCTTACATCGTAAAATTCGAAAATAGCGGCCACGCTTTGTTTATCGAAGAGATGGATAAATTTAATACCGAACTCGAAAAATTTGCAAGATCTTAATAAATACCATTCAGTAAAACTAAGCGAACAGGCAACCAAAAAGCTGTCTGTTCCTTTTAAAAAATGTCAGAATAATACCGCATTACCCTTGAAAAACACCACATATAAAATTTATTCGAGGCTACCTTTGGTTATATAATTATTAATCAACGATAATCATGGAGCAAAAATTTCCATTGCCACCTTTCAATCATGAAACGGCAGTACAAAAAGTTCAAATGGCCGAAGATGCCTGGAATACACAAGATCCTGAACGAATTGCAAAAGCATATACAGTTGATAGCGAATGGCGCAACAGATCAACATTTCTAAGCGGCCGCGAAGCAATTGTAAAATTCCTGACTGCCAAATGGGAGAACGAGTACCAGTACAAGCTTAAAAAAGAGCTTTGGGCATATACCGATAATAAGATTGCCGTACGTTTTGAGTACGAGTATCACAACAATGAAGGCAAATGGTTTCGTGCATATGGCAACGAAAACTGGGAGTTTGATGAAAATGGGCTGATGCAAAAAAGATATGCCAGCATAAATGGTGTACCTATCGAGGAAGCGGATCGCAGATTGTAAAAATGCGACCTATAAGAATTACGGCAATCTTGCTTAAATTACTTTTTAACAAACCCACGACTGGTTAGGCGAACCTGGCTCAAATCAAGCCCCATACCTTTAAACTGCTGTTTGATGTTGTCCTGAAAGCCGGAAAGTTGATTAGTTTTAAGCGTGCTTTGCCAGCCAAGATATAGCACCACAGCCTGAAGTTTTAAGGTTTCCCCCAATTGAGCCACGGCAGTTGGTGATGTCAGGCTCCTGTTTTGGCTGAGTATGCCGGCAGCTTGTCTTTGCAGCGCTTTGTCCATAGCCGGTGTAATTATGCCGGCTCCCTGTATGTTGTTCACAATCATATAGCCAACTTCCAAATAAGCAGCCAGGGCTGTGGCAGCGTTGTTAGCAGGCAAGCCTGACTCTTGCACCAATTGTGCGAAAAGCTGATTATAATTTGTTTTACCCGCACCAAGTGCGTTATTGATAGCCTGCCCTGCAGCTGCGTTTTTGGCGGTTAGTTTCCTGCTCAAATCCTGGAAAGTTTTTTGCTGCAGCGCACTGCTGGGCGTATAGGACAGATTAACGTTTTTAATTACAGGTTTCGCTGCACCGTGTTTGCGCGAGGCATTACGCATTGAACTCTCGACTGCCGAGTTATTGAGTAGAGTAGTTGTTTGAGATATTACGCTGCTGGTAAAGTTGTCCATGATGAGGTCAACTGATTGCTGGGCATGGGCTGCGTTGTTAACACACAATCCAAGTAAGGTGAGCAACCAGGCGCTGATTAATCTTTTAAATCTTTTCATAGTGTTAGCATTATGTTTAGGTAATAACGCTTTGATGGCTAAATTGATTGTTAAAAGCCACCACTTACAATTAGCAACCCAATCAATCAGTTTCAATATCCATTTTTAAGAGCAAACCGTTTTGTATTTCATAAACGTGTTTCACATTACCATCAAAAATTGTATTGCCATCAAGATCTTTTACTAACTGGTGGACCAGCACTTCCACTTTGCCATCTTCACGTTCTATAATGGCCTGTGGCTTTACAATAGGGTTTATTTCACTCCACTGCCGTGTCCAGTACCCGCGAATGGCTTCCGGGCCAACCACATACCCCCCTTCAAAGGCTTTGGGCCAGTGTATTTCCTGGTGCATTAGCGGTAACACGCTATCAATATCCCTGCTGTTAAAGCCCTTGTAGGCTTTTTCGATGATGTCATCTACCTTCATTTTTTGACCTTCGCTCATGGCATTTTTTTTAATGCCCAAACTAATACTATAAAATTACTGTTGCACGTAACGTCACACTTTTGTTTCCCACAATTTAACATGTACCAAAAACGATAGCTAAAAAGTGAGCCATACAAGCATAAAATGTGAGCCGTATAAGCAAATAACACTTACGCTTTGCGCCTGATATTTGATCTATGAAAAACATCGAGAAAATTCAACTGAGCAAAGACGGCCCGCTTGTATCAAAATTAGGTTTGGGCTGTATGCGCATGTCATCTATCTGGGGCGGGCCTACACCAAACGAAACAGAAAGCATCGCCACCATTCATGAAGCCCTTGACAATGGCATCAATTTTTTAAACACAGGCGATTTTTACGGATCCGGCCACAATGAAATGCTGATTGGCAAGGCCATAAAAGATCGTCGCGACGACGCATTTATCAGCGTAAAGTTTGGTGCTATATTTCATAACGGCCAGTGGCTGGGGCTCGATCTGCGCCCTGTTGCTATCAAAAACTTCATCAACTATTCGTTGACACGGTTAGGTATTGAAACGATTGACCTATACCAGCCTAGCCGTATGGACGACAGCGTACCCGTAGAAGACATCATAGGTACTGTAGCAGATTTGGTTAAAGAGGGCAAAGTGAAACATATAGGCGTTTCGGAAATCACTGCCGATCAGCTTCGTAAGGCTAATAGCGTACACCCTATTAGTGCTTTGGAGATAGGCTATTCATTAGCAGAGCGTGGTATTGAAGCTGATTTATTGCCGGCAGCAAAAGAATTAGGTATTGCTGTTGTAGCTTTTGCCAATACGGCCGAGGGACTGCTAACCGGCGACATGACAGCCCCACTCCCTGCCGACGATTACCGCAATCACTTCTCTCGTTTCCAGGGTGAAAACTTAATTCCTAATTTGCAAAAAGTTGAAGTATTGAAGCAACTGGCGGCAAACAAAGGATGCACCCCAACCCAGGTTGCTATAGCATGGGTAAACGCACAAGGAAATCACATTATGCCTCTGGTAAGCATGAGCCGCAGATCGCGCCTGCCCGAAAACATTGCGGCTATGGAAATTGCTTTTACGCCCGAAGAAATGACCTTGTTAAACAGTACTTTTGCACCAGGAGCTATAAAAGGCGGCACTTACTTACAACGCTAAATGATTAGTCCGGCAGAGATTTTACCCGGTGTTATATTTTACTCCTACCTCTCGGCCGAGCGGCGGGAAAAAGTATGCCTTTGGAACCACCATACCCTGGTGTTGCAGGTATCGGGGCAGTTTACGCTCGAAACCTCTGCCCAAACTATATCCATGAGTACCGGGCAAATGCTGCTGATAGGCAAAAACCAGCTTGGCACCATTACCAAAACGCCGCTGCCCGGTGCAAACTATGAAACCATTGTTATATCCCTGCAGGAAGACTTGCTAAGAAGAATAATATTGGAAGAAAAGATAGAGGTAGGCCAAAACTACATTGGCCCGCCAAATATCCTGATCCCGTCTAACGAGTACCTGCAGGGCTACTTCCAATCTATCGTGCCTTACGCACGTAGCTCCGGAGCGGAGATGACCGACGAAATGGGCATCCTGAAAGTAAAAGAAGGTGTTAAATTATTAATGCTTGCTATGCCGATACTCCGCAGCTTTTTATTCGACTTTGCAGAGCCGTACAAAATAGATCTGGAAAAGTTCATGGTGAATAACTTTCGCTTTAATGTACCTGTCGAAAAATTTGCACAATTAACCGGACGCAGCCTTGCCGCCTTTAAACGCGACTTTTTAAAGGTGTTTGGCATACCGCCCCGGCAGTGGCTGCAAGATAAACGCCTGCAGGAAGCCAAGCATCTTATCGAAACAAAGCATCAAAAACCCTCTGCTATATATCTCGACCTGGGGTTTGAAAGCCTCTCCCACTTCTCCCACTCTTTCAAGAAAAAGTTTGGCAAAGCACCTACCGACATTCGGCTCGAAAATGCCATTCAAAAACTTTAGTCAAAAATCGGTATCCTAAAAGCCGAACACTAACTATTACAGTACACGTCCTGCTATTTTGCATACCCATCTGTTTGCCACTTAATCACCTGATATAAAGCGCCTTCTAAAATTTTATTGAATTATTGCATTAAAAAGGAATTGTGGCACTACAATCGATATAACAAGAATATATAAGCCGATACGATTTCATGTGCTCAATCAACCAGGGCATTTTTCCGCTATAAAACAGATTCAAAATTTAAATCAATAATGTTACTATGATCGTCAATTACACGGCATTGGGTTGGCAAATTGTTTCGCAACGTGCGCATGGCTTGTTGGCGGCAGCTATTGCAAACGCCTGGCACCACAAGGTGCGTACCGAGCGTTGGATAGAAACCTTATTAGCCGTTGCAGAGCACGATGACGCACAAACGGAACTTGAATGCATCGATTTGCTTACCAGTCAGGGCGGCCCTGTAGATTTTTCGATGCGGAAAATGGAATATGCGCATTGCATTGATACAATGACCCGGGCCTACAACAAGAGCACTTACATTGCCCTGCTATCATCCATGCACTTGCATTTTTTATGTGAAGGCAATGCAGATAACAAACAGGATGTAAAAAAATTCATAGAAGAACAAAAAGCGCAGCGAAATAAATGGCTTAAACACCTTGATCTCTCGGCCGAACAGTTGGAACATGACTACCGTTTGCTGGAGTGGTGCGATGCATTGTCATTACTGCTTTGTAAAAACGAAAGCCAGCCCGAGGGCCGATCGATAGAAATAAGCAAAGGCCCTGACGGAAAAATGCACCGGCTTAAAGCGCTTGATCAGGCCACATTAACCGTTGAGCCCTGGCCTTTTGAACAAGAGCATTTTGATGTTTACTATGAATATTGCCTATTACCGCAATTAAGTTACAAGAGCGACGATGAGTTTAAAAAGGCTTATCAAAACTGCACGCGACAAACCAGAACGATAAGCTTTAAAAAAAATAACAATTAGCACATTCACCTGATGAAAACCATATTCAACACAATACAGTCCGAATCTAAAAAAACTGCAAGCGACCTTTATCCTTATCAGCAGCGCGATTTAGATGCGTTATTTGACAAGCTATCTCAAATTACCAAAGACAAGCGCGTACTTCACCAACTACCCACAGGTGGCGGCAAAACACGCATTTTTTCAGAGATAGCGAAGCGTTTTATTAGCCACTATAATAAAGGTGTAGTTGTGCTAACTCACCGTACCGAGCTTTGTGCGCAAACTTCGGCAACTTTAAAAAAGCTTGGCGTACCCAATAAGGTCATTAACAGCAAGGTGAAACAGCTAAAATCCAAAGAGTGTTGCACATGTTTTGTTGCGATGGTTGAAACCTTGCGCAACCGTATTAAAGATGGCTTGATGAACACAAATGACATTGGCTTGGTGATAATTGACGAGGCGCACCATAATTCATTTCAAAAGCTATTTGGAAAGTTTCCCAATGCATATATTATTGGAGTAACCGCAACACCATTCAGCTCCAATGCAGATACGCCAATGTATAAAAATTACCACGAGTTGCTGGTTGGCGAAAGTATTGAAAACCTGATTGCCCAGGGATACCTGGCTAAGCCAACCAACTGGCGCTACGACGTTGAGTTGGCCTCGCTCAAAACGGGTATAAATGGCGATTTTACCATAAGCACATCAGATGCGCTATACTCTTCGCCTGCAATGATGGAACTTTTGCTGCACGCCTACGAAGAACATTCCAAGAATAAGAAAACGCTGATTTTTAATAACGGGATATTTACATCGAAAAACGTTTGCCAAATGTTTAGCGATGCAGGGTACGCTGTTAAGCATTTGGATAACCATACCCCGCCCGCGGAAAGGGCTGAAATATTAAGGTGGTTTAAAAAAACCAGCAATGCAATCCTTACATCTGTTTCGATATTAACCACTGGCTTTGATGAGCCTTCGGTACGAACGGTTATTTTGAACAGGGCTACAACCTCTGTGACGTTATACCACCAAATGATTGGACGCGGATCCAGGCGTTTACCTAACAAAAAAACATTCACCATTATCGACCTTGGTAACAATACCGACCGCTTTGGCGAGTGGCATAAACCGATGGATTGGCAATTGATATTTGAGCGCCCCGAAGCATTTGCCGAGAGCCTGCATGCACAATCGACAGCGGAGCAACACGCCATACCTGCTGATTTAAAGGCTAAATTTCCAAACACGCTATCAATGAGTTTTGATATCCAGGGAGCTTACCAGCAGGCTATTGATAGTAACCAAAAAGGAAAAATTGTGCTGCGCGATGCTATCAGGCAGCATGCTGTAATGTGTATGGAAAACAGTGAGTCGATATCAGAAGCATTGCAATTGGTTGATGAGCTGCAAAAAGAAATTGAATGGCGCGTAAAGCAGTATGGCAAATGCCTTGGCAAAGTAACCAAAAACTACACCGACTGGCTCAAAGAAGATTACAACAGCAAGCTTAAAACTATCATAACCAAGGTTATGCAGCGTAAGCAACGCGAAAATCCTATGCCATTATCGGCATAATTTGTCCATATAACATTAAATGTGCAGGCTGTATTACATATACAGTTCCTGCGCATCAGTATAATAGGTGGTTCGGCCGCCAATTTTTTCTGTCTTTATTGCTTCACCTTTTGCGGTGGTTTTAAGTTTGGGGCTATGAACAGTCATAAAGTCTTTCAGCTCGCCTCGTAATTCATCGTCATTGGCTTCAGCAATTTGTTTTACGGCTTTGTTGAGTACATCCGCGATGCTTTTATAAAGCTTTGATACCCGGTTTGCAGGGATCGATTTCGCGACGGAAAATGGCGAGATCCCGGCATGGTATAAAATTTCATCGGCATAAGAGTTACCTATACCCCGCACCAATTTTTGATCCATCAACAAGGTTTTAATTAATGTTCGCTTTTTCGAGAGCAGATCTGCAAAGTATTCACCATCCATTGCCAATGCATCCGGTACATTTAATGGTGGCGGCTGCAAGGTCAGGGTTGCCTGTTTTTGCAGATCTACTACTGCAAAGCCTTTACCATTATCGAATCGCATCGCCATAACCTGAAACCTGGGCGTTTCATCGGCTTCCAGGTCAACTAACTCGCCGCGCAGCATTAAATGCAGGCCCAACGCCTCCCCGCCCGCAAAATGGAATTGAAGCGTTTTACCTTCCCTTGTTACCATTTCTAACTTTTTACCTTCCAGGGTAGTTTTTAACTTATCGGCGCTTACGTTAAGTTTCCGCGCTTCAGTTATAGTTATTTCTTCAACTGTTTGTCCCGTAAACTTTCGGGATAATATGTCGGCAAATACGGTAAGATCAGGTAGTTCAGCCATGGTGATTTTTAATTTATCTTACTACAGATTAATATTATTTCTGTTTTGCCGGCGATACAAAGGATAAGCGTCAACATTGTTTTACAGGATATTCTTAAATCATCTAATGATTATTTGAATGATGAATAAAAAGGTGCGCGGATTTTGTTAATTTAAGATCCGATATCTATACCTAAGACACCAATTTAATCCAAAGTTTTGCCAATTAAATTCCCTGTGCTAAAGGAAAGTGCCGCGCTCCGGTATTTTACTTTTTTCTATTTATACATAATGCAGGGCATTCCCTCAGGCTTTGCGCTTACTGCTGTGGCAAATTATTTGGCAGGCAAAGGCCTGTCATCGCAATCTGTTGGGTCATTCGTAGCTATAGTGGGCGCTCCGTGGATCATCCAATTTATTTGGGGGCCAATTATAGACAGGTACCAATTTTCGGTTATCGGGCATCGTAAACATTGGGTAGTGCTCACGCAGCTTTTGGCATCCATAGCTTCATTAAGCTTATTGTTAATTAATGATCCGGTTAATCAGCTCGCCTTAATGTCGGTATTGTTTTTTATGCACAGCAACTTTGCCAGCGTGCAGGATGCCAGTGTTGATGCTATTGCTATATCAATAGTGCCCGAAACACAGCGTGGGCGCGTCAATGCATTTATGCGCGGCGGCTACTTGTTGGGTATTTCCATAGGGTCGGCCGGGTTATCAACCGTAATGCATTATTACGGCTTCTTTTATGCCGCTTTATCGCAATCTGTTTTATTACTGTTAATGACGCTGGTTACGTTTTGCATAAAACTCGACCAAAGCGACAGTTTGATGATTTCATTTAAAGGCCGAAGCAAAGTCCAAGCACCCGCGTTAGCAAGGGTTGACAACCCAAACTTGCGCTGGCTTTTTAAACAATTATACCAGGCCATAACCGATTTAAGCAACTTTAAAACCTTTGGCGAGATTGCGGTAGTGTACACTTGCATCAGCATCTTTATACGTGCATTTTCCTTTCATCTCATCCATAATTTGCACTGGGCAGATAATGCCGTTTCCGTTTTGCAAGGTGGCTGGGGCGTTATAGCGACCCTGATAGTGACCCTAAGCGGTGGCGTGATAGCCGACAGATTCGGCCCTGCCAAACTGCAATCATGGGTAATGGTAGCCATTTGTTTGTTCCTCCTGCTTTTCAGCAGCTATGGCTTGCTGTGGCAATTTAAACCACTAAGCGTTACCGGACTCATCATCTGGAACTTTGCCGACCCGATGTTCAGCGTAGCATCCATGCCTGTACTCATGTTGCTTTGTCGCAAAAAAATTGAAGGTTCGCAGTTTACAGCCTATATGGCTATTGTTAACTTTTGCGATGTAATGGGTTCCTATATTTCCGGCTGGGCTATGAAATTTGTAAATGCACCAACCATTGGCTTCGCGTGCGGATGTATCGTCTTTTTGCTCATAGCCCGAAAAATATTTGAAAGGCCGGCATTGCAAATACAACCGGTATTGATAAAAAATAAGTTACTTTAAATGAATAAATTAAGAGTTATCATTTTACTGACCATTTTATAAATATGTACAGAAACTTGCTGTTAAACGCTCGGGCTAAAATATTTTCTGATTAACTTACGTATATAACGTTAACATATATAGCCAACCTTACAGCACATCAACTGTTAATACACTAGTGATCAATTAAACAACCAAAATGGCATTGCCTAACGCTCAACCAAAAGACCTCGCATTTCATGTGTTTGAAAAACTCAAGCACAGTAAAATTGCGCTGCCCGTTCCGCCGCTTAATGTGATGGAAGAATTGTTTGAGTGCCTGTTTTTTACCAGCATGCGCACAGAAGAAAGCGACCTGGTAATGGTGACCGTTACACTAATTGATCCTAATAATCCCGACCCCAAACCACCGAGAAACATTGTGGCCGAACGCTGGAGTTGCATCAATTTTGAAACACCAATAGAACTGAGCATCAAATCATTAGTTAAGTTATCTAAAGCATCAGATCCGTCTAGCACATCGCTTGCTGTTTATTACGATCAGCAAGGCAAGCTTTTTATATGGGGCATGATAGACCAGGCTATTCATTACCAAAGCTTCCTCAATTACGAATCGGAATCAGGTTCTGAGCAACCCGGTCTTTTCCAGGTTAGCATTAATGATATAGGTACGCTAAACGTTTTGTTTGATTATGAACTTCTGGCAACCCTGAAGCAAAATGTACTTATCCCCCGTTACCTCGATGTTTTTACAATCGGCCCTATTTCAAAGATATTGAAGGGTAATGCCGCCCAGTTGAAGTCAGAACTAAGAACGTTTTTAAAGACAACACATACTGGAGAAACTTTTGAGGATTGGGAAAGCTTTTTAAACGGTATCTGGATTCAAACACTGTCCAGGTTACTGCTCCGCATCCAAAACTATCATCATGGTGGTGCGATTTTAATTGCAGATAATCACGATGATATAGACATCAAGTACACTGTACAATACGACCGGCTTAAGCATGCAATTAGCAATTATGCTAAGGAAACCATTAATAACTACGTAGCCGAAACCTTAATTGAAGATTACATTAGCGAAGGCAAAAAAGTAATTGACAAGAACTGGTACGTTGAAGAATCCAAGTCGTTGCTTGCGAAGCAGGAAATTGCGGACGAAATTAAGGGTTGTATTTCATTTTTGGCTTCGCATACCTGTGTAGATGGGGTACTCCTATTTTCACGCGACATGGTGTCAAAAGGTTTTGGCGGAGTGTTAAAAGCCAGGCGAATGCCAAAAAAGATATTTGTGTCGCCAACGGCTACCGCCAGCCCAAAATCGCTTATCCCGGCTGATCCGAATCACTTTGGTACCAGGCACCGCTCCATTATTGCTTACTGCTACAACCATCCAGGCAGTTTAGGCCTTGTAATTTCGCAAGACGGTGACATCCGGGCATTTTATCGAATCGAGGAAAAGCTCATTATGTGGGAGAACATTAAAACGCAGCAATTCTTAAAAAGCAATAAGCTTAAACGACGTACTTAAAGGACTATTTAATCTCCCAAAAAAGTTTATTCTGGCTTCTGTATCCCCTTATCTTTAGAAGTTACTTCGCGACTTTTATTGGGATCTGCCACCATTTCGCTTAGGGCATTTTCGCGGTGCTGTACGTAGTTTTCGTTATGGAAATAATCTAATTTTCGTAGCAGGTACGAAAGTGATGATATCTCTACTTCAGCTAAATTCCCAACAACCACATCACCCAGCAATCTCATATTTGGTAAAAGTTCTATCACGGTATTTTTACCTTTTTCGGTAAGGGAAACTAATACGCTGCGTTTATCATCAGGGTTTTTATGCTCTTCAAACATGCCGTTCTTTAAGAGCCTTTTAATTACCTCGACCCCCGAGGTTTTTTCTATGATAAGTTTATTTATTAGTTCAGTTTTTGTCAGATGCTTGTGAGTCATCAATACGATCATGAATGAAAACTCATCCAGCGTTGATAAAGGGCTGCCTTTGAGCGCCTTTTTACCGTAAAAAACTGCATACCTGAATAAGAAAATTATCAGAACAGCTATATCAACATTAACACTACGGTCCTTTTGCACCCATTGCTCTTCCGGCCCGGAAACATCGCGCAGGGGTTGTTGTTCGGTGCTGTGCTGCGCGTTTAAGTAACCAAGAAAATCTGTATAGGATAGATCTGCTTTTGGAGGCTTGTGCGATTCATAATCGCAAAAATCCGAAATCAGTTTTAAGAGTATCTCTTTCCTATCCATAGCCAAAATTATCAAATGTTATTAAACTTCAGCATATATTACTACTGCAGAAGCCTCCTGTAATTAGCGCTTAGCAACATACCGTTAATTATCAAGCTGACTCATGAAATACCAAATATTAAAATGTTTTCGTACTATTTATTTAATTATTTAAATTTAAACATTTAATATTGCATTATCAACGTTATCATAATGGGATTGCACATTTCTGGCACAAGTGGTTAACGTGGAAATTGAGCTTGAATGGAAGCATAGCCATAGAAATATGATATATCAAGCCGAAGCTAATAATATGAGTTACCTTCAAATAAATAACCGTAAGCTATACTATGTTGTATTGGGTAAAGGCAAACCTGTACTTTTACTGCACAGTTTGGGCGGTTCCGGCCGTGATTGGATTTATCAAACTGAAGCACTTCTAATAACAGGGCACCAGGTCATCATTATAGATATGGCCGGCCACGGCGCATCTACCCTGGCAGCAAGTCCTATTCCTATTAAAGATTTGGTTAAAGATGTTTGGACACTGCTTGATGCGCTGAACATTTTTAAAGTAAGTATTGTCGGTGTATCCCTTGGCGGCCTGGTGGCATTGATAGCCGCCAGTCAGCGTAGCCAGCGGGTGGAAAAGGCCGTGCTGATCAATACGTTCATCGATACAACATCACCGGAATTTACAAAAGGAGCTGCCGAATGGATGAGCCAGCTAAGAGACGAGCAGGGTATGATTGATTGGTTTGAAGCAAGCTGGCCTACGCTGGTAAATGGTGTGTTTGCCAAATCGGCCAAAGGTTGCCAGTCATACCAACTATATCATGCCCAGGCCAGTCAAAATGTTGGTAGCTCCATAGCCAATGTGCTGGAAGGCTGTTTGGGGACAGACATGCATGAACGTTTAAACGGCATAAAAGTGCCGGTATTATTGCTTGGCGGCGAGTTAGATATGAGTTCGATTATCATGCAAACTATAACTGAGAAGCTGCCATCGGCTAAATATGTCTCCATTGCAGGGGCAAAGCATCTTGCACAGATCGACTCAGCAGATGTTGTGAATGAACACATCATAAAATTTTTAAAGGCATAGCTAAACTCTTCAACTACCTGAACTTTTTTAAGACAGCATAGACCGACCTTTGATTTATGGAAGACATCAAATTTCCCGACATCAAACCAGGTCAAGGCCCTGTGTTGATGCTTAACCTTATTAAATTTAAAGACAAAAGGGTGTATTTCGAAGAATACATACCTGCTTTTGAGGAAGTAGTAAAGCAGCTGGGCATAGACGGTGTTGATGTTAAAGTAGTAAGTGAGGTTGTTGCCAATATCATTGCTGACGATAACGACCAATGGGACGAAGTGGTGCTAGTAGAATATCCAAGTGCCGAAGCTTTTTTCTCTATCGCCCAAAGTGAGGTTTATCATACCATTGCAAACCCGCTGCGCCTGGCAGGCACTGCAGAGCTAAAATTGATAATGACCAGGCAAATTAATTTATAAAGACTATACTTGCCTGTATGTCTCAACAACTGCTAGCCAACTTAGCATTGCACGTAGTACTTTCTCCTGAGGAACAGGAGCAGGTACTATCTGCTATGCATCGCCAAGCGGTTAACAAAAGGACGGTGCTTGTGCAGCCGGGCAAAACCGAAAGGCATATTTATTTTGTTGACAAGGGCTGTTTGCGAATGTTCCATACAGATACCGACGGCCATGAGCATAACCTTTGCTTCTTTCCCGAAAATTGGTGGGCCAGTGATATTGCCAGTTTCTTTAAGGCCAAGCCAGCCACCAACACCATACAAGCAATGGAGGATTCGGAGCTGTGTTGCTTTACCCTATTCGACTTAGAAAACTTGTTTAACCAAATACCAAAACTCGAGCGTTTTTTCCGCATACTTACTCAAAACGGTTTTGACATGTTTCAGCGGCGCGTAACATCAAACCTATCGCTTACGGCCGAACAACGCTATCTCGAATTCAGGCGACATTATCCCGGCCTGGAGCAGCGCATCAACCAAAAGGATATTGCAAGCTATCTTGGCATTACCGCGGCCTTTTTAAGCATGATGCGTAAAGAGAAAAATCTTTAGCGATTTTTTTTTCGATATTTAGTTTACTTGTTGCCTATACTGAACCGGCGTGATGTGCGTACGTTGCTTAAACAGCTTATTAAATGACTGCGGATGTTCAAAACCCAGCCTATAAGCAATCTCGGCAGTAGTCATATCCGTTTGGTTCAACAGTATCTTTGCCTTTTCAATTAATGCCAAATGTATATGCTGCTGTGTTGTTTTTCCGGTAAGCGCCCTAAGCATATCTGATAGGTAACGCTGTGAGATATTTAAGTGCGCAGCAATATCATGGGGTGATGGCAAACCATTTATAAGCGTATCATCAAAACGGTCACTAAGCCATGCGTCTATCTTAGCAATCAACTCGCGATGCTGATTTTTACGGGTAATAAACTGCCTGTTATAAAAGCGATTGCTGTGATTAAGTAATAGCTCCAGTTGCGATACAAGTACGTCAGCACTAAATTGATCGATGTTGTTAGCCAACTCCAAACTTATAGCCTTGAAAAGCGCTTCAATAACGTCTTTTTCTTTTTCGGAAAGGAAAAGCGCTTCGGCAACTGTGTAGTCAAAAAAACCATAATGATGAATGCTTTGTGCTAATGGATATTGCATTAGCAAACCAGGGTGGAAGTACAAAGCGTAACCCTGATAGTCGTTGATATCCGCTGTCATCTGCACAGCCTGACCCGGTGACAGAAATGCCATCCCCCCTTCTTTAAAATCGTACGCGCCGGGTCCGTATTTCACACTTCCCTTAAAATCTCTCTTAAACGTTACCTTGTAAAAATCAAGCTCAAACCAATGGCCTGCATCCCGGAGATTTACACTTTCCTGGTCGTAATTAACCAGCGCGATAAGTGGATTGGCGGGTGATTTTAAACCGAGGCGATGCATCAAATCCGTTATCGACTTAAATCTTAATGTGTTCACTTGGCAACATTTACTGTTTAATAATAAATATAGGCATAAGATTTTAGCCTTGAACCGTTGGCCGTACAACTATATCTCCTACATCAACGATATCGGGCTGGCCAATGGCATAAGCAACGGCCTCGGCAATAGCTTTAGCCGGGATAGCGATTTTATCTGCAGTTGCCTGGCTGGCGCTCCTTATGGCCTCATTCTTTATATTACTCACAAACTCCGATGCCACAAAACCTGGTGATATACCTGTAACCCGCCAACGCCCTTCAGACTCCTGGCGTAGCGCTTCATTTATGGTGCGTACAGCATTTTTAGTCCCTGCATAAACACCCATTGCAGGCACAATGGCAATCCCTGCGGTTGACAGGATATTTATAAAATGCCCGGACCCATTTTTAAGAAACTCGGGCATTGCTGCGGCGATACCGTACAATGTACCCTTTATGTTTACATCAATCATTTGTTCCCAACCGCTTATATCAACTTCTTCCATACGCTGTAACTGTGCGATGCCTGCATTATTGATCATCACATCCAAACGGCCAAATTGTTTAATAGCAAACCCTACCAACGCATTCAAATCTTCCTTTTGAATTATGTCGGTTGCTAAAAACGCAGCCTGCCCGCCGCTATGGTTAATTGTATCTGCTACCATCCTGATATTTTCTGTACGGCGGGCACCCAAAACAACCTTTGCTCCAAGGCCTGCCAATAGTTCTGCCGTTGCTTTCCCTATGCCGCTGCCGGCACCTGTAACTACTATTACCTTTCCTGCTATTCTATTTTCCATAATCAATTAATTTGATAGCAAAGTTGTTAAAACGGCGCTTTACAGATGTAGCCATTACGGTTAAATGTGTAGCCGTTTTGGTTACAACTTCCCTTGATTTAGTTACGATAACCACAGGTATGATAAGCACTTTTGTATTTATTAATTAATCATTTATTTCTATGGAAGATCAAACAGCATCAAATAAACAAATCGCACTGGTTACCGGTGCAAACCAGGGAGTAGGCAATGAAATTGCCAAAGCACTTGTAGCCAACGGTTACATTGTATATGTAGGCTCACGCAAATTGGAGAACGGCGAAAAAGCGGCAACAGAAATTGGTAAAAATGCAAAGGCCATTCAATTGGATGTTACAAGTCAGCAAAGCATTAGTGCCGCTATCGAAACCATCAATAACGCGCATGGCCGACTGGATTTGCTGGTAAATAATGCAGGTATTTCTCATGGCGGCACGGCGCCTAAAAACCCGGAGGAGCTAATGGCATCCGGCCGAGCAGTAAAGGTTTCGCTTGATGAGGTACGCACCGTTTGGGAAACAAATGTATTTGGCGTTATAGCCATGACGCAAGCCGCCTTGCCGTTGTTGCGCCAATCAGTTGCTGCACGTATTGTGAATGTTTCGAGCGGTCTTGGTTCGCTCACCTGGATAACTGACCCTGAATGCTGGGCCCGTGAACATTTCGGCATTGTTTACGCAGCATCAAAAACCGCATTGAACGCGGTGACTGTTGCTTTTGCCTTAGAGCTGGAGAAAGAAGGCATAAAAGTAAATGCTACCAGCCCCGGCTACACGGCTACGGCGCTTAACAATTTCCGGGGTACCGATAGCCTTGAGGTTGGCTCGCGCGAACCTATACGCGTAGCACTGGAAACGGATGGCCCGACCGGCGGCTTTACAGGGCCCGATGGACCGATGCCTTGGTAAACAGCAATGTTAGCCATACATCAATCTTAGATTACACCCCATAAATGACCGGCGGCTGAAACAGCGGCCGGTTATTTATTATTAATTTCCGATATGAAAAACGGCCAGCCAAAAATTACAAAGCTCGACTCGATAACCGAGATTCACCGTACGTTGGATATACCGGGCCCTACACACCCACTGATAACCCTGCTGGATACACGTGAGGAAAGTATTAATTTGAGCAAGCTGCCGGTAAGTTATGTAACCACACTTTATAAAATTTCTTTCATTAGTAAATTGGGTGGAAAATTCAGATACGGGCAGGGTTATTACGATTTTGATGAGGGCAGCATGGTATTTACCGCGCCTAATCAAATTGTTGGCAGCACAGCAATTTACAAAGGTAACGAGGGCTATTCGCTCATCTTTCACCAGGACTTTTTACAGGGGTATCCGCTGGCGTCAAAGATCAAACAGTATGGCTTTTTTTCATATACTTCCAATGAAGCGTTGCACCTATCCGACAAGGAAAGGGCAACTGTGTCGGCAATCTTCTCCATCATCCAGGATGAGCTTAACAGCAGGATAGATGATTTTAGCCATGAAGTGGTTATTGCTCAGATTGAATTACTGCTTAGCTATGCGAAGCGCTTTTATAAAAGGCAATTTTTAACCCGCCATGCAGCAGGTGGTACGTTGCTAACGCAATTGGAAACTTTGTTAAACAATTACTTTATTGAGCAGCAGCCCGCAGTAAAAGGCATAATCACGGTGCAGTATCTGGCAGATAAACTGAACTATACACCAAACTATTTAAGCGATATGCTGCGATCGCTCACCGGGCTAAATGCGCAACAGCACATACACGAAAAACTCATAGAGCGGGCCAAAGAATTACTATCTACAACAACCTTGACTATTAGCGAAGTGGCTTATCAGTTGGGCTTTGAGCATTCGCAATCCTTCAGCAGGCTGTTCAAGCTTAAAACGAAAGTTTCCCCCGTACAATACCGCGCATCAGTAGCTGCAGGTACATAAAACTTTTTAAGCCTTTGGCAACGAAAAATAAAAAGTAGAGCCTTTACCCAACTCGCTTTCAGCCCAAATTTTACCGCCATGTCGGTTGACAATCTCGGTACTCAAATAGAGACCGATGCCAAATCCCGATATGTGTTGCATCAGGTTACTCTCTACCCTGTAATAGCGATCAAATAATTTTTCCAGGTCTGCCGAATCTATACCCATACCCTCATCTTTTACACTTACAACAATGTTGTGTTCGGTTGATGTCACCCCAATATTTACGATGGTAGTTTTGGGCGAATATTTAATAGCATTACCTATCAAATTAGATAGTACAGAGCTGATCTTATCACGGTCGGCGTTTACGGTCACACCTTCACATGGCTCAAATGTTAGCTCATGAGTGCCGGTGCTGCTTTGTGATTCGTCAATCGCTTCTTCGATCAGCTCCTTTAAATTAAAGTGCTGGATATTTAAATGTATTTTACCTGCTTCCAAACGGGATACGTTAAGGAAACCATTAATAAGCGTAGTCATCTTTTTAACCTGGCTGCCCAACTTCACAAGTTTTTCCTCAGCAAACTTATCGCTTGACCGCTTGGCATGCATCTGCAGCATTTGCGTGTAACCACCCATAGATGTTAGGGGCGTTTTCAGCTCGTGGCTTACCATACCAATGAAATCGTCTTTACGCTGGTTATCTTCTTTAGATTCGGTAATATCAAGCAATGTGCCTATTACACCAACCACCTCATCATTCTCGTTAAGCTCTACCTTGCCGGTAGAATTTAGCCATTTTCTTTTACCGCCATGAAATGGTTGAATCTGGTAATCCTCACTGAATCGCCCCTTTGTGTCCACAGCAGATTTGATGGCTTGCACAAAACGCTCACGATGCTCCGGAACTACCACTTCCAGCGTTTCATCAAAAGATAAACTCTTGTCCAATGGGATGCCGTGCATGATACGGCCAATATTTGATACAAAAAGGTTGTCTGTTCCCCAGTCAGACCGCCAGATTCCCAAATTAGCAGCATCCATGGCAAGTTTCAGGGTGTCGTTAATATTTTCCAGTTCCTTGCGTGCAGCAACTTGTTCGGTAACATCAGCGGCTACAGCCATTAAGCCACTAACGCGGCCGTTATCTTCTTTAAGCGCCTCTATAGTTAAATTGATATACTGTGTTTTTTGCTTGTCGGCACGCATCATAATCACAGGAACCTCGCCGGATACATAGCGCTCACCAGTATTGAATACACTATCCATTATTTCGTAAAAGCCTTGCGTGGCAAGCTCGGGAGTAGCGTCAACCAATGTTTTGCCAGTAACTTCGGTGGCTGTGCGGCCCCAATAGTGCAACATGCGCTCGTTGGCCATTTCAATAGTATGCTCTTTACCCCTGTAAATTGCTATAGCCACAGGTGCCTCGGTTATCAGGTTGCGTAGCTGTTGTTCGGCGTAGCTACGTGCCTTTGTAATCTTGATTTGTGCCCTTATTTTTGTAAGCAGCTCCGCTGCAGAAAATGGCTTTACAAGGTAATCGTCTGCACCGGCTTCCAATCCGTCTATACGCGCCTCCTCGCCCGCGCGTGCGGACAGGAAGATTACCGGCAAACGGGAAGTGTTGGGTCTTAACCTGAGTTGTTCTAACATTGCCTTACCATCCATTACCGGCATCATAATGTCGCTCAAAACAAGGTCCGGTTGCATCTCATGAATCTTCATCAATGCATCGGCACCATTTAATGCAATTTGCACGGTAAAGTAAGGTTCCAGTAACCGTTTTAAATACGCGCGCATATCTGCGTTATCATCAACTATCAAAATACAGGTATCGGCAGGTATTGAAAAATCCTGGTGAGCGGTAACATCGCCGGTTGTTGTTGCAGCATCAGCACCAAGCTCGGTTTGAGCGCCTTCCTGAAGCAAGCTGAATGCTTCCTGTATAAATGCACCCTTAAGTGCTGCAGAGTCGGTATCCTTTGATGCTTCAAGCACATGTTCCTGGGGCAGGTGTGCTTTACCTAAGGGGATACTCACGGTAAAGGTACTGCCATCGTGCTCAACACTCTCAACGGCTATTTGGCCACCGTGCAGGTGTACTAATTCGTTTACTAATGACAAGCCTATACCTGTGCCCTCATGCGTGCGCCCTGCGGAGTTTTCGACCCGGTGGAAACGCTCAAACATGTGTGGTAATTCTTTTTCGGGTATGCCCACCCCGGTATCTTTCACTTTCAAAACCGCTGCGTTTCCCTCTTGCGAAAGTGTAACATCAATGCGCCCCCTAAGTGTATATTTAAATGCGTTTGAAAGCAAGTTGAGTACAATTTTTTCCCACATCTGCTTATCTACATAAGCAGTGCTTCGCAAACCCGTTGTAACAGTAAGCTCCATACCGGCCTTCTCAATGATAGACCGAAAGCTGCTGGCTAAGTCTGCCGTTAGCTCGCTTAGGTCTACCGGTTGGTAGGCTGCTTGCGCCCTACCAGCCTCTACCCTGCTATAATCCAACAGATTATTAACCAGTTTTAATAACCGTAAGGCGTTACGATGTGTTGATTCAACAGGTGCCTTAAAGTTTGCAGGCAGTGAAGATTGGCTTAACATATCCTCCAGAGGGCCTAACATCAGCGTAAGCGGGGTACGAAATTCGTGACTTACATTGCTGAAAAAAGCCGTCTTTGATCGGTCAATTTCGGCCAGGGCTTCGGCACGTTTCTGTTCCTGCTCATATGCATAAACGTTAGATACGGCCGTATTATAAGTATTGGCCAACTGATCATACATGTTTATATAATCGGTATCAAGGGCGCGACGCGAGCTTACCCCAGCCACAATGAAACCAAAAACATCATCCTGCCCGCTAATGCGGATAGGCAAAATCATGGCGCTGTGTGGGGCCTCAGGGTAGGGCTCACAGGTAAGATCGCCAAACTTAGTTGTCAGTTCTTTCACCTCTAGTATCCCACCGGATGAGCGAACCTCGGCGAAAGGCCAAAAAGTATTGTTGTTTAAATAAATAGTTTCCGGCGTTAAAGAATTCCCCGAAGCAACTCCTGCAGCGCTTATTAGCTTCGCCGTATCAGTTTGATGATCCAGCTGGTAAACCAGCATAAATGGAATATCAAGCAGGTAATCATTATATCTTTCGGTAGTTATAGCGCCAATATCCTGTATGCTTTTAGCCTTACCTAAGGCTGCACCTAAATCACGAAGTGCTTGTGTGCGGCGCGCACTTAACATTTTAACCGTAGTTTCGGTAATAGGATGGAAAATCCCGCCAACACCGCCCGATTCATCACGTATGGGTGCAAAAGAAAAAGTCATCCAGGCTTCCTCAAGATAACCATAACGATCCAGAAACATGCGCTGGTCGTTTATATATGTACCCTCGCCCTGTTCGCCGCGGCTAAAGGCGTCGCCAACAACTTCTAATGCAGTTTCCCAACAAATCCTAAAATTCATCCCCATCGACTCGGGATGCTTAGCACCACATATAGGCCGGTAACTATCGTTGTAAATTTGTATGGTCTCTGGCCCCCACGCAATCAGAATTGGAAATGTGGAAGACAGGCAAAGGCTTACGGACGTTCTTAAACTTTGTGGCCAGTTTTCAACCGGGCCCAACGCAGTTGTTGACCAGTCCATCGAGCGGATAAGCTTACCCATTTCGCCACCGCCGGAAAGGAACTGTTCCGTACTTTCGGATAAAATTGAATTCATTAATATGGTAAAAACGTTAAAGTCAACAGCAGCATCGCTAACGAAGAAGAGAAACGCCTAAAGATAACTCATCCCTTCCAACCTCAAAAAGAATATTTAGTTTTATAATTTTGCTGTGCATATCTAACTCATTTAAGCATAGTAATCTGGCTAATCGTTACAGACATACACGTGTCAGCAGTCCTGATTTCACTGCAAGCACTCTGAGATACGGTCCCGAAGAAATAGTTTCGCTACTGACTAAAGCGGCCGATTTATTAACTGCGCAAAATATATGGATTAATCACGACTGCGGCCTCAAAATCCACAAGTGGTCCGAAACCAAAGCTGCATTGATAAACATGGCCGTTGCTGGTAAACAAGCAAGATAACTATCCAGGTTGAAGGAGTTATTCGGGAATTATTTAATAAACACTTAAAAAAACGCCCGTAGTAGTTAACTGCGGCGCTCTTTATTATATGTTCAAGCTTTGCTTAAAAACTACAAGATGTAATATGTATCCGGTGGCTCGATCTTATTAACCGGCTTTTCGCCTACCATCTCCATCAAAGTATTTTCGATGGACATAGCAAGATTGGTCATCGGCGTATCAGTCGGGCGGTTCTCAAACGGATCCTGCATCAGTATGGCGGTTTGCTCAATTATAATAAATAGCGTGGGCACAATTATCGTTAGTGAAACTTCTACCAATTTACCTTGATCTTCTAAACCAAAAGGAAGCAATGTCATCAATACATAAATCAAAAAATGTATTAACACGCTATAAGCTCTGGGGAATACAGTGTTTTTTATGCGCTCACATTTACCCATACTGTCGCACAGGCGGGAAATGGTAGCATCAATCTGCACCTGTTTATTAGGGTTTACATCAAACTTGTCGCACGCTTTTGCAAGTTCGTCAGCATGTATGTCCAGGATATTGTTTGGTTTATTACCAGCATCAACTTTGTGCTCCTCAAAATATGCCTTGACCCTGCTGCTGTTATCAACCTTACGTAGCGCCTCTCCTAATGCAAAACACCAGATACCCTGCCTACGTGCAAAGTCTTTCGCTACTTCTAATCCCTCTGCAGTGTTAGGCATAAACTGCTTTACCTGCCTAATTAGTGTGCGGCTATCGTTTACTATAGCCCCCCAAACCACACGCGCCTCCCACCAACGCTCATATGATTGTGACGTACGGAAAGCAAGCAACAATGATAATACGGTACCGGCAAACGCAGTAAGAGCCAATGGTATTGACACTTGCCTCAGCATCCCGTAATGATCAAAAGCCCCGGCAAGTATTGCGTAAATGGCAATGGCTATGATGTCCCACTTAACGGTTTTTAAGAAATATACAATTGATATTCTTTTTTTAATTAGCATATAATGAATTAAGGATAATTAGGTCACACTATAAAAAACTTATAATCCTGCAACAGCTTTGTAAACTGCAAATTGCGTAAATGGTTTGATTTTGCTGAATAAAAACTAAGGCTTAATTAACCGCATCTCATCCTTTAAAAATAATAGTCAAAATTTGACACTGTTAATAATCCTTGCGGTTTGATATGATAGCTTAGCAAACATCCGCAAAACGATTACAAATGCCCGCAATTAGCATACAACAGAATAAGCGCAGCAACAGACTTTTGTAATAACAATTTAAATAGTTAAAAAATGGAAAATCAAAGTAACGCTTATAAAGTATGGTTTATTACAGGCGCTTCACGCGGGTTTGGTAGAGTGTGGGCAGAGGCAGCGTTAAAACGCGGCGACAAAGTTGCAGCTACGGCGCGCAACCTCGACAGCATTGCCGCTCTTAATGAAATTTACGGCGAAAACGTACTGACTTTAGCGCTAGATGTAACCAACACCGACCAAGTGAATAAAGCTGTTGCAGCTGCACACGCTCATTTCGGTCGCCTGGATATAGTACTTAACAATGCAGGATACTCATTAGTGGGCACCATTGAGGAAGCAAGTGCCGATGACGTGAAAGCAATGTACGACACCAATATCTTCGGGACGCTTGCGGTTATAAAAGCGGCGCTCCCGCTTCTACGTGAGCAAGGCAGCGGCCACATCATGGGAACCTCAAGTAATTTAGGGCACGTTGTGTTACCTGTAATAGGCTATTATTGCTCATCTAAATGGGCTTTTGAAGCAATTCATGAAGCTTTGGCAGCAGAGGTCAAAGACTTTGGTATCAAGGTAACCATAATAGAACCTGGCGCCTATGCAACAGAATTCGGATCGCCCGGTTCATTGAAGTTTGCAAATGGCATGGATATTTACGGAGGATATAAGGAACAATTTTTCACTGGCCTAAAATCAATGGAGCGCGGCGACCCAAATGCTACGCCAGAAGCGTTATTTAAAGTTGTTGATTCAGAAAATCCGCCGCTTAGGTTTAACCTCGGCAGTAATAACCTGGCATGGACGCAAAGTGCTTATGCAGAACGCATGGCAACCTGGGAAGCCTGGCAAGAGGTATCTGCATCAGCACAAGGCAATATAAAGTAATCTCAAGGTCACTACTTAACAAATAAGCAAACGTAGCCGATATTTGTATATAATATCGGCTATTTTTGCTTTAATAAAATGTCATGAAGAAGGAAGAAACTATTCCGCATAAATTTACATCGCTGTCGGACGCGCACAAAGCTTTCGGCTTGCCTGCACCAAAACATCCGTTGATCAGTTTGCTTAACGGTACCAACACCAAGGTGCAATTGGGTGACATGGCGCAAAATCATGTATTGAGTTTTTACAAAATCTCATACAAACCAAAACTGGCCGGCAAATTAAAATACGGGCAAGGCTATTATGATTTTGATGAAGGTGGATTACTATTTGCTGCACCAGGCCAGGTA
Organism: Mucilaginibacter pallidiroseus; assembly: GCF_007846085.1. Taxonomy (GTDB): domain Bacteria; phylum Bacteroidota; class Bacteroidia; order Sphingobacteriales; family Sphingobacteriaceae; genus Mucilaginibacter; species Mucilaginibacter pallidiroseus. Next base: position 865 of record NZ_VOEJ01000010.1, on the reverse strand, counting down.
GTTGGCGGCAACGATAACGATGTAAGCGCTTGTTCAGAATACACTTTATTGATTCACCCTGATTTTCTCTTAGGCTATCCTTTGGCAAAAACGATTAAGCAATACGGTTTTTTCTCTTATTCAGCTGATGAAACCTTGCACCTGTCCGACGACGAAAAAGCAACTATAATGAATATCTTCAAAATGATTGAAACGGAGATTGAAAGCAGGATAGATGATTTTAGCCAAAATGTAGTAATAGCACAGATTGAACTAATGCTTAGCTATGCCAACCGCTTTTACAAACGACAGTTTATAACTCGTAAGCTGGTTAACAATACACTACTACAAAAGATGGAAGAAATATTGGACAAGTCTTTTACTGGCGATGCATCCGCTAATAAAGGGTTACCCACTGTGGCTTCTATCGCCAGCCAATTAAATTTATCGCCAAGTTACCTGAGTGATATGCTGCGCTCGCTCACCGGCCAAAACGCGCAGCAACACATTCACGACAAGTTAATAGAGAAAGCTAAGGAAAAGTTAACCACCACAAACCTGAGTGTAAGCGAAGTTGCGTACTCGCTTGGCTTTGAACATTCCCAATCATTTAGTAAGCTATTTAAAACCAAAACAAATTTATCTCCCCTTGAATTTAGGAAAGCTTTCAATTAAATAAAACACGGTATTTGAGAAAATGCGCAGTAAACTGCACATTTTTATTTCGGTATTAAGACTATCAAATCCATATAAACGCAAAAAACCCTTCAACTTTTGATTGAAGGGGTTTTGATTAGTAAAGGATGGCACCGACCTACTCTCCCACATTTTACTGCAGTACCATCGGCTCTGGCGGGCTTAACTTCTCTGTTCGGAATGGGAAGAG
>NZ_VOEJ01000001.1 GCF_007846085.1 Mucilaginibacter pallidiroseus | reverse complement strand
CATAATGCTCTGCAAAGGACGCAAACTCATCATTCAATATCGCTTCGTATTTGCTTCCTCTGGTTACGGCGGAACGCAGGTTATCAGGAACAATGGCACCAGGAACTCCACCGAAATAGTGTAAAGCATTCTCACACGCTTTGATCAGGTCTTCCTTTCGCTGGCTTTCTACCGCTTCCACATACGTAAGCTGGCTGCAACCCAGGATGGCAACAAACACCTCCACATCATGTGCTGTATCATCCTGCGATGTGGTGAGTTGCAGCTTACTGCCCGTAAAGTCGATATACATCTTATCCCCAGCTTTGTGGTCGATATGCATAACAGGCTTGGAAAGCTGAAGATAGGTGTGAACCGTGTTATTGAACCGTGAACGGGCATAGCCATCCGGGTGCTTTTCTATGTACTCAGCATGCAGCATCTCACGGGTTACGCCCTTCTTTTTGAGCCGCTTGCTTATCTCTGGCAGCAGGGCCTCCAACACTTGCATACGTGGGCTGCTGGTAACTTTAGACTCTGGAGTGGTAAACAACGCAGCAAGCTCACTATCACTTCTGGCGCCAAACTCTTCATGCGTCATGCCCAATGAGTGCCACACACGGACATACTTTTTAATGGTGTTTCGGGAGATACCCACCATTCCGTGGATCGTTTTGATCCCTGTACCCTGACAGTACAAACGGATGATCTGTCGTAATCTATTCATCTTGATCGGTTTATTGGACATGTATTCGCTGGTTTTTGTTTATCTAAAAAGCTAAACAAAAACCTTGTCCGCAGAAACCTACAGGTACATTACTTTAATCTCTTTTAAGGGGTCACTTTCGTCTGGCAAGAGGGGTCACTTTGCTTTGGCGAACGTGGTCACTTTCAACTGGCAAAGGGGGCCTTTTTGGATAGGCCGATAGGGGTCAATTTGGTGCGTTTTATCCACGCTCGTCATAGGTTTTTGTTTTTGGAGCTAACGAACTTTTGTTGATGACCTTAGCCAGCTTAACATCCGCCGCGCCGGTTAAGACTTCAATCCCTATGCTCGACTCGTTTTTGGTTAAGTAATACAAGTAGGTTTCTCCAGGCTCCCGTATTCGTTTTATTCTGGTATCGCCGTCCCGAATCATCTCGGCAAGTATGGCCGAAACTGTTGATACAGGTGTTTTAGAGCCGAAATCGTAATATTTTTTTTCTATAATGTGATTATAAATCTCAAGATAATTGGCCAATGCTTGACGGTCGTCCAGGCTTTTTAAGATAGCTTCTTTTATAGTCATGATAATTGCGATTGTCGGTTTAACGCATTGGTATTTACCAGGTAAAATCGAAATTACAATTTCCTTAACAAATTAAGCTTTTACTATTTGATAATATTTCTTTCATAGTTATTTTTATAAAAACTACTTGTCCTTAGACTATCGTAATCAATTAAAAATAAAAGGCGAACCTACTTCGGTTTGGTCTCCACGTTTCGTGTGTTATGCGGTTCCGCACGAAGGCGCTCTTCGGAATAACTTGAGCAGTAGATTCCATAAATCTATTCTCGATTCGCATTGAGCTTTCATCTAATTATTTAATGAGTATTTGGCGTGCCGCCATTGGGTTCGTTTGCTCTATCTCCATTGTACAGGAACTATCCTCAAATGTTTCCTAGCAATAGCCGCATGTTCGCCATTAATATTTGAAGAGTTCAGGATACCGGCAAGGTCTATTTGCAAAAACCGGGAGGCCAATCCCGCAATTCTCCAAAATCTCCACAAATAAAATTAGATGTATACTAGCCTTCACAATAGCTTCTTTTCTCATGTTGTTAAGTATTTAGCATTTCCTATATTAGCACTCCTGAACTTTAAACATGATTAATACCCGAGACCATTACGGTTGGCTCAATCACCGAGTAGAACGATATTTAAAAGTCCATCACGCAGACCTGATTGCCGATACGTCAACCGGACAATTTCGCAGTGAAATGGAGAAGATCTGTGCGCGAAAAGGCTGGTGGAAAATTATGCTGATAGTATTGATTGCCTTTAGCTTTTGTATGTTATTCCCACTAGAGGAAATCCTGCATCTTGTATTCAAGTCTGAAAATAAGTCTATCGCGACACTTATTGATCAACGCACTTCCAACCTCGCAACTATTGTTGGAATGATCTTAACTGTAACAGGTCTGGTTATCAGCAATATGGCTGTGAAAGAATCGTATGCTTATGAGGTTTTGTTTGCAAAATCACGATTATATGGCATCATTTATTTCGTATTATCAACTATCGGGCTACTAATTGTTATATCCTGTCTTCGTGATACGGTTGGCGAAAAACTATTTAATCGTATGGTACTTGTCGGAACTTTGTTCGTGCTATTTATACTTGTGCTTATTGCCTTACTTTTCAGGTCCATAATAAACTTTACCAACGTTAAGGCAATTGACAAGATCTACCGTGATTACCTCTTGATACAGGAGAAAAAAAATCTGCTAGCCGCTTTAAGAGTTAAATATAGTGCCGAGCAATTCAAAAATCTATTAGCGAAATATAAGGCCATAGAATATACTTTTTCACATGCTTTCGAAGATTCGCCACATTCATTTTCCATGTCGGTTATTGATGACGATACTGAACCATCTGAGGAACCACATTTGCAAGTTATTGATATCAACATGACCCAACTAGCTCATTTCATGGATCAGAAAAAGAAGGAAGGGCAAATATACTTTCAGCGTCTTCAACTTGATGCACTAACAAATCAACGTGACAATTACATTTGGGTAAAGGGACGATCCAATGCTAAAGAAGATAAAAAAGTACTAAAAAGCAGCCTTGTGCTCAAACAAGTAAAAGAAACGCCGACAGAGATACAACTTAATGCCCGCAAATATTTTGATGAAAAATTGGAGGAACGGACAGAAGATGGTAAGATGAGAGGAATTGAACAGATTTTAGATTCCTACCTTGATATGTATATGCTAGAAATGAAAAATTCAGACAAATGAGTAAAGAATTAAAGATTACCGATGGCATTGATGCCAATGTCTGGAGCGCATTTGTGAAGGTCTGTGAATCATCAAATGTCAAAGGCTACACCGCGCTAAACGAATTCATGTTGAAGGTCATCTATGCTAGTATTGACCACCTCCATCTGGATCACTTCAAAACATATATAGATTTTATACCCAATCTTTATTTTCAAACTTTCAATAATGAAGTTGGAAAAAGCACCTACACCAAGATTCAGCAACACTCAGTCGCTATCAGTTCGCTGTATTTAAAAGAGATCATCCAATTAGTTACTTTTCGAGCCAGAAGTAAAAAAAACAAGCCTGACATCAACCGGATCAACCAATTTTATGATTCTGGCTTCGGGGCCTATGGTAGATTATTGTTTTACATGATCCATCACGGTGATGCCAAACACTTTCTAGAAGCAATCGACCACCTGGAATCACTGGACGACCAAAACACGGGAAAGCTCTTTGCTCTAAAAGATGACATCCGAGAATATAAACGGAAGCCTGTAGCCGATCAGGATAAAGGGGTACTTGTTAAACTTCAGAAAGATTATTCGGCTTTATACCAGTTTCAAACTTATAAACGGCACGTTATAAGCGGGACGAAATATTGGCTTTACTATTCTTATCGGTTAGGTAAGATCAACAGCCCGACGCTAATTACACTGCTCGATAGGATTAGTATACCATTTAGAGATTGGACAGAGTTATTACGAGACCTCCTGTTCTTTAGGGAATACCGAATGCAGGGATACCTAAATTGGAACAGTTGGACAATGTTCCAGGATAAATCCGGCGAAACCCACATGATCAGTTCATCGGAGTGGTTGACTTTTGGTTTCCTAGCTGAAATGATCCGAGAAAATAATTCGTTTATCAATACCGCTGGATTAACAACTGAACAATTACAACAATTGGCCGCAGCATATCAGTCCTTAACAGATGAAGGCGTATATTTTCGAAATTATTGGGAGAAATGGACAGATGTTTTGAACACAGACTCTCAAAATAATTTAGTAGAGCGCGTCAATAACATCATTGAAATTTTTAAAGAGGGTAAACGAAAAAATTCGATCAACACCTATCAGGAAATCGCCAATGCGGATTTAGATGATTTGCGCTTGACAACATTTAAAACCCACGTTGGCAATTCCTGGAAAAATGCTGCACACATTACCAAATTGTTCAAGAGCCGCAACAATACGGTTGATCGTACCGGAGATGACGATGATCTTTACAAGATCGGAAGTAAAATAATCCTGGAGGGTGGTAAATCGGCCTTTATTCAGGGTGCGCATCACAGGGAAATATTTAATATGTCGGATATGGGTGGAAAACTTGGCCGTTGGGAAGACGATTATTTTTTCAGACAAATAATAAAATCCGATCCTGAGCAAATTAAAGGGAGATCACTCGTCAAAGTACTGGTGCGTGCCATTGAAACGTTGAAGTCGGTAGATGTGCAACCAGATTTAATCTTGCTCTCCCCGCAATATTCCTACAAGGATGAAGTTTTTTTGAAAGACGAGCGGTTCATTTCGAAATTGAAAGAACTGGGAGTTCCCGAAGATGAATCAAACTTTTACTTAGGCAAGTTTGATAATATTCCTATTTATACCTCTTTTAGCGAGCAATTGCGCGGCAAGGTCGTGGTTTGTGATTTTTCGCAGGCGTTCAATATGGAGTTTAAAACCAATCAAAATTGGTATGAAGGTCTGTTAGAAATTTCCGTTGCGCCAATTACTTTGGCTGACGCACAATTAAGGCTGGATGTCGAACCTGTCAGATGGAAAAAGACCGGCGATGGGAGTACATTAACCGATGAGGAAGCCTTAGCCTACATTAGAACATCAATTCTTATCGATATTTGGACGATACTTAAGTTCAACGTATTAAATGAGAACGCCTATATAGTGGGAGAGATCAATTTAAATGCAGGAGAAGATTTAAGGTGAAACGCTTTCTAAGGAATTGGAAGCAGCAGGTAATAACTAAATTAGTAAGCTTCGCAATTGCAGTTAGCGGGACTATCTAAAAATTCTACTAAATTGGTATTTGATTTAACCTAAATAGAAAATATGTACCCCTAGTAGCATTCGGATCAGTGATCATGATTTTGAATATAGCATAGGACAATTAGCTGTTTGGATGGTCAGAAGGTAAATCCCAAAGCGGACTCAATCCGTTTTTCCACTTTTATACGAGACATTTTCAATAACAGATAACTATTTATTATCTATTAAAGTTGTATTTAAATATAAAAGGCTTTGCTCAACGCAAAGCCTTAAGTTTAACTTAGAAATGTTCTATAGTTATTAAGATAATTTGCTTTGAAGCATCTTCATGTCTTCTTTTAATTTTCGTTCAACAACCTTAGCATAAATTTGTGTAGTTGTGATTTTAGTATGCCCCAATATCTTACTTACCGTTTCGATCGGAACACCATTAGATAAAGTTACAGTCGTAGCAAAAGTGTGCCTGGCTATGTGAAAGGTTACGTTTTTTGTGACATCGCAACGGTCAGCTATCTCTTTTAGATAACTATTCACTTTTTGGTTTGATATTTTTGGAAATACGCGGCCATCATACAATGCGCGTTCATTGTCTCTATACTTATCCAATATGGCTAAAGCTTTTGGTAGCAGCGGTACGATTACAGGTATTAACGTTTTTTCTCTGCATGTCCTGATCCATCTGTCGCCGTCAGCACCCGTTACAATATGCGCGGGCTCAAGATTGCTTACATCCACGTAGGACAGTCCGGTATAGCAGCAGAAGACGAACATATCCCTAACCATTTCGAGGCGCTCAATTCCAAACTTCTTTTCTTCAATAGCCTTCAATTCAACTTCTGATAGCTGCTCTCTATTAACTTTTTGGATTTTAAGTTTATAAGTAGCGAACGGGTCTGAATCTATCCAGTGGAGGTTTAATGCCAGGTTAGTCATCTTTTTTAATCGAATGATGTGTTTCATCACGCCGTTGTTATTAAGCGGCTTTTGATGATCTTTCGGTTTGTGATTACGCAAGAAAACTTCGAAGTCTTTCACAAACTTGTAATTGAGCTCACGCAGGTAAATGTCAGTAGCCTTATAATGCTCTTCAAGGAACTTCTTCAAATACCGCTGAGTAACGTAATAGTGTTTAAGCGTACTCCATTTCAAATCAGAGGTAGCCGTCTCGTTATGATAGCTCATTAGGCTGCTGAGCATAAAGGCTTCTTCTTTTTCGCCAAGGAAAAGACTCTTGATCGAACGGGTATTAATCAACTTTCCTTTCAATTGTAGTTCCTTGTAGCAGTTACCTAACTTCAATCGAACGTCGTCCAAATATGTGTTAAGCTCCTTTGTTTCACTCTTCGTGCCTTTGGCAGCACCTTTTCCAAAATCCCAGATACTGATGTCAACCATTTTCTGCTTTAAAGCAATAAAGCACTTTTCCTTGTTGATGGTCACCACCACATATAGGGGTGCTTTGCCGTCCTTCTCCTTATCACTCTTGATCGTAAAGTAGATGCGGAATGACTGTGATGTCTTCATACAATAACATTTTTAATGATTAATGAATTAATTACATCCTGTTTCAGCTTCGCTTTCAGGTGTTCAAAAGGTGTTCACAGCTTTTTCGTTTTTGTAATATATAATCTAGCTAATGAATTATTTATCAGCGCGTTACATCACTTTTGAACACCTAAGGTAAAAACTAATCTCAGGTAGTCAGTTAGGTGTTCAGAAGTTTGGCTTTCTTTGGAGTTCGTAAGGGTATAATTAATGAAAAAACCCCCTAAATAAGCTATTTAGAGGGTTTTCGATGTTCCCGATGACCGGGGAAGTGCGCCCACCTGGGCTCGAACCAGGGACCAAAAGATTATGAGTCTTCTACTCTAACCGACTGAGCTATAGGCGCGCTCCGAAAATGCGGTTATTTTCGAGGTTGCAAATATGGTAATTTGACGGGTTAAAAGCAAAAAATCAATCCAAAATTTGCAAGTAATTTGTAACCTGCTGTTTTTTAGGGAATTTATTTTATATAAAAAAGCACGGGAACAGGTCCCGTGCTTAAATAATTGCTTATAGCTTATTGTTTTGGTTTTGCGTCAGCATCTAACTCAATAATAGGGTAGCCTAATTTTTGCAGGCCAGGCAATATCCTGGCTTTGTCGCCCACTACCAATATTACCATTTTATCGGTATCCAGGTATTTGGCAGCAAGTTTATTAATCTCTGCCGGGGTTATGGTTGTTAAGATCTTGTTCTGCTCATCAACATAAGTTGGTTTAAGGTTGTACTCAAGCAAACGCGATAGAAACGCTGCTTTCTGTCCGTTTGTTTCATACTTACGAGCATCGCTTTGGCCAATTGATGTTTGGGTAAACTTCAATTCGTCAGGCGTAATACCTGTTTTCTGATAGTCGCGTATTTCTTTGATGAACTCGACAACAGAGCTATCAGTAGCGGTTGCAAGTACACCTGCCGACGCAGTGAACTCGCCGCCATACTTTCCTGATGAAAAGCCCGAGCGTGCCCCGTAGGTCCAGCCACGTTTTTCGCGCAGGTTGAGGTTGATGTGGCTGTTAAAGGCGCCGCCTAAAATGTAGTTGGCTATGCCTAATTTATAATAATCGCCTGTAGCATCGTAATTAAGTTTATCAAGATAACCTATGCGTATTTCAGACTGTGCAGCACCCGGAATGTCTACAAGATAAAGCGTTGTCTTATCGAATGTTTTACCTTCGGCAGGGGTAGGGACAGTTACTTTTTTATCTTTCCAGGCGTTCAGGAAGGCAAGGTTTCCTTTAGCCGTCCCTTCGTTAACGTCGCCTACAACAACAATTTTTGTTAATGAAGGGGTAAAGTAATTGTCGTAAAAATCCTGCACATCCTGCAGGGTTATGGCTGCAACTGTTTGCTCATTGCCTCCAACCGCATAGGTACGTACGTTATCTGTACCGTATAATATTTTGCTATACACGGTTGAAGCAACGCCTGCAGGTTGCGTTTTTGCTTGCTTTAAACCTTCAATAGTTTGTTTTTTAATGCGGTCGAGCGCTTCTTGCGTAAACTTTGGCGCAAGTAATTTCTCTTGAAGCAAAGTCATTGTCTTTGGCAGGTTTTTAGTAAGCGATGATACGGCTATTGCGATATCATCACTACCTGCAAATACAGAAATGTTGCTACCAATTTTATCCAGCTCGGATGTGAATTGCTCTGCAGTATACTTTTGCGTATCCTCGTTAAGCATACGGGCTACAATGCCTGCAAGGCCGGCTTTAGCCTGGTTATTAACTGCAAATAAGCCGCCGCCCTCAATAGATATCGACATGGATACCGATGGAATCTCGCTGTTTTGCGTGCCGATGATTTTAATGCCGTTTGGCGTAGTTGCTGTCCACAAGGCAGGTACTTTTATAGCCGGGTTGGCACCCATGCCTGGTTTGGCTGCACGGTCAAAATTATCTTTTGCTTTGGTGTATTTTAAGCCATTGTAGCCATAATCAGGGGCCTTATAGTTAGCAGTGTTAACAGTATAATTATCCGCTGCTACAGGTTGTACAGTACCGCCTTTTGGTAAAACGCTTAAAATAACCGCAGGTTTACCCTTAATGTATTTGTTGTATACACGCATTACATCCTCCTTAGTAACCGAGCGGATAGCAGCTAATTCAGCGCCTATCTGGTTTGGATTACCCGTCATGAATTGGGCTTGCGCAAGGGTTGATACCTTACCGCTAACGCTGGACAACTGGTTGATGTAGTTAGCTTCAGAACTTGCCTTGAAGCGGGTAAGGGCATCATCGCTTACACCGGTTTTCTCAAATTCCGCTAACGATTCTTCAACCAGTTTCTTGGCATCTGCAAGGGTTTGACCCGGGAAGGGAAGCACGCGGATTGATATTTCGCCGGCAAGCTCTGTATTTGATGAACTCATTGAGGCTTGCGCAGCTTTGCGTGTTTTCACAAAGTTTTTGTACAGAATAGAGTTACGGCCCTGACCAATAATTTCCGATAAAGCATCAAGTGCCGACATATCCTTGTCGTAAATTTTAACGCCAGGATATGTTATTGATAGCAAAGGCAGTTTTGCATAGTTGTCTGTGTATGATACATACCTGTCGGCAGTAAGTACCGGCGTGGGGAAGCTTGCATTTTTAACAACCGGGCCGCGCGGTATGCTGCCAAAATATTTACTTACCCATGCAAGGGTTTGTTTAGGGTTGAGGTCGCCGCCAATTGTAATGGTAGCATTGTTGGGGCCATACCAGCGTAGAAAGAAGTTCTTAAGATCATTAACACCAACCTTGTTAAGTTCTTCGATGTAGCCAATGGTTAACCACGAGTACGGGTGGCCATATGGATAAAGATTTTTTGAGGTGTATTCGCTGGCAAGGCCATAGGGGCGGTTATCATAGTTTTGGCCACGCTCGTTCTTAACCGTAGCACGTTGCACCTCAAATTTTTGCTGCGTAACGGCGTCAAGCAAAAAGCCCATGCGGTCACTTTCCAGCCAAAGCATTTTTTCAAGCTGATTGGCGGGCACTGTTTCATAATAGTTCGTACGGTCGCGATTGGTAGATCCGTTGAGCGTGCCACCGGCTTCGGTAATGATCTTGAAGTGATCGCCGTTTGCTACGTGATCGCTCCCTTGGAACATCATATGCTCAAAAAAGTGTGCGAACCCCGATTTGCCAATTTCCTCGCGGGCCGAGCCTACGTGGTACGTAACGTCGACGTGCACCAATGGGTCCGAATGGTCTTCGGCTAAAATTACCGTAAGGCCATTTGGTAATACGTATTTCTCGTAAGGGATAACAAGCTCACTGCCTTTCTTGGTGATTTTTTCCACCAGTTTAGGCTGTGTAGCCGTTTGCGCAACCGCCGCCGATGCATAAATAGCAATAGGGGCAATAAGCGCGGTGCTTTTTAAAAATTTATTCATTTTAGTTGGTTAATAGTTAGTGCTTACAAAGTGGTTTATAAACACTCACAATATCTGTATTTGATTGCCTGCTGCCAAAAATTGCATACTAAATTTATAGTTGTAACAAACTTGTGACAGATTTTTTATTGTTATAAATCGGGCGTTACCTGCGGCCTGGCTATCCGCTCATAAGGCTGCAGGCATGAAGCACAAGGCCGGTATCCGTTGCTATCCCTAAAGCAATAGCGTCTTAAATTCAGTATAAATTATTAACTTACAAACCAGTTAATTATCTGTCTTAAAATGAAAAAGCACTTTATCATCGCCTGTCTAATATTATGCCTGGCTATTCAACAGTCGTCGGCCCAAAGCAAGTTGCCCCAGCTGCTTATAAGGCTCGATGATATCGGCATGAATCATTCCGTAAACATGGCCATGCAGCAGTTTGCCAAAACTGGTATACCTTTTTCGGCATCGGTGCAGTTTGCAACACCATGGTACCAGGAGGCGGTTGCCATACTTAAGCAAAACCCGCAGGTAAGCGTCGGCGTGCATTTAACCCTAACGTCCGAGTGGCGTTATTACCGCTGGGGACCGGTAACCGGCCGTACTGCAGTGCCAAGCCTGGTTGATAAGGTTGGCTATTTCCCGCAAAGTACGGATGCGTTTGCTCAAAGCGGTTACAAGATTGAGGAGGTGGAGAAAGAGCTTTCGGCACAAATTGAGCGTGCAATTGCTTCAGGTTTAAAGATTAGCTATATCGATCCGCATATGGGTATAGCATTGTCAACGCCCAAATTGCGTGCACTAACCGAAAAGCTGGCCCGTAAATATCACCTGGGTATATCGCCACTCAGCAAAGCAGCTTATTTTCACGAAACCTATATGGAAATGTGGGGCGAGCCTGTGGCAACAAAACAAAGCGCATTTCTTAACTACGTATCAACCAAACTAAGCAAAACCAGGCCGAATCTTGTGGTTATCCATGTGGCTCAGCAAGGCCCGGAAATGGATGCGCTATTTGATATGAACAGCAGCATGATGAATACCAAAGCCGGTAAACCACTCACCAGTTTGCACCGCCAAACAGAACTTAACATGCTTTTGTCGCCACAATTTAAAGCTATGGTTGGCAAAAAGTTTACGCCAATAAATTATACTCAGTTGCTTGCAGGGAAAGATATTGGCACGTTGAAAGCGTTAAATGATCAATAGCTAAGCGCTGCAAATGAAACATTTGTGCAGCACGCCCGTTATATATTAACACTAACAAACTCCTGGCTTATGAAAACATTAAATGCACTTTACATTGCCGGTGCTATTGGCCTGGTTATTACCGCTACATTGCAAATGTTGTTTTCTACCATGATGGCCCGCCCGCTGTTGCACCCAACATTTTTAGCGCTTTATCCGCTGTGTATTATTGTGTTGCTTATCGGTAGCTACAAAATGCGCAACCGTAAAGCCGTAGATGCAAAATTTCAATAGTCATTAGGCTGCCATTGCAGTCTGTTGCTTTTTAAAGTTTGATTTGCGTAACTTTGCCTTCATGGCAATTACCGAAACGATAGAAGATTTTTATAAGCAAAAGTTCGATTGGCTTCCCGATAACCTGAGCCGTGATATTGGGCACTTTAATGTGTTTGATATGGAAAGCTGCTATCGCCCGGATGCAAAGCCAGTTGTATACGCACGCCGGGATTTTTATAAAATAAGCCTTACCTGTGCAAAAGGTATCATTCATTACGCCGATAAAAGTTTAGAGATAAACAGGCCCACACTGATATTTTTTAACCCGAATGTGCCTTACACGTTTGAGCATCTTGAAGAGGCGCACAGCGGTTATTTCTGCATATTTAAAGAATTGTTTTTTACTGAGTTGCTGCGCAGCAATATACATGACTTGCCTATGTTTAGCCCCGGTGGGCAGCCTACGTATGTGCTTAACCCAAGCCAAAAGGTTTATGTAGAGGATATATTTAAAAAGATGATTGCAGAGATTAACTCCGACTATCGCTTTAAGTATGACCTGCTCCGCAACTATGTTACTGAGCTGATCCATTACGCATTAAAAATTCAGCCTACTGAGGTTTTGTATCGCCACCCCGATGCCAACTCGCGCATCACATCAATATTTACCGAGCTCCTGGAGCGGCAATTCCCGATAGAGACGCCCAGCCAGCGTTTCAGCCTGCGGTCGGCCAAGGATTTCGCCGATCAGTTATCTGTGCATGTTAATCACCTTAATCGCGCCATAAGGCAAACTACAGGGCGCACCACTACCGATCATATCTCCGAAAGGCTTACAAACGAAGCGGTGGCTTTATTAAAGCATACCAGCTGGAACGTATCCGAGATTAGCTACTGCCTTGGTTTTGAAGAGCCGGCTCATTTCAATAATTTTTTTAAAAAACAAACCAATTCAACACCGTCTTCTTTTCGTGTTGTTTGAATTTTGCAATAATTGGTTTGAATGATGTAAACGCTTCCGTGTTTTGCTGCTGTACTTTTGTGTTATCAAAACACAAACACTTATGTACAGCACAAAATCATGGTTTATAACAGGAGCATCAAAGGGGTTTGGCCTTAGCCTGGTTAAACAACTGCTGGCGGCCGGCCACCAGGTTGCTGCAACCTCGCGCCGTTTGGCAGATCTTGTCTCGGCAGTGGGCGAGCCATCAGCAAATTTTTTACCTATCGAGGTTAACCTGGCCGACGAAGACAGCGTTGGATGCGCATTGCATCAAACAAAAAAAGCTTTCGGCCGCATTGATGTGGTTATCAATAATGCAGGCTACGGCATTGGGGGTAGTATCGAAGAACTTACCGATCAGGAAACCCGCGCCAGCTTTGATGTAAATGTATTTGGCACGTTAAACGTTATACGCAATGTAATGCCCTACATGCGCAAACAGCAATCGGGGCATATTATAAATATTTCGTCAATAGCAGGCATAGCGCCGGCAACGGGCTGGGCTATTTACGCGGCAACAAAATTCTCGGTAATTGGCTTAAGCGAAGTACTTGCTGCAGATGTTAAAGAATTTGGTGTAAAAGTAACAGTAGTTGCACCTGGAGCATTCCGCACAAGCTTTCTTACGCCCGACTCGCTCATTATAGCGAAAAACCCTATAGACGATTACAAAGACGTGCGCGAAACACACACCAGGTATTTAAAGATGGATGGCTCGCAAGCCGGCGACCCCGAAAAGGCCGCTGCTGCAATAATTAACGTTGCAGGCGAAGAAAACCCACCATTATACTTGCTGCTTGGCGGCGATGCTTACGATAGGGCTATGGACAAGTTAAATAAACTCGAGAAAGAATTTAAATTTAACGAAGATCTTTCCCGCTCAATGGCGTATAGCGCTTAATTATAAAATATGCTGATAAGCCTGCATCATAAAACCCGATGCGGTTTTATTGGTTTAGAATAAAGTAGGGTTATAAAAAATGACAATTACACTGTAGCAGGCCGCTACTTTTATCAACTTATATTTACTCACTAAAAACTAAAAAACAATACTTATGATTGATGCAAAAGCGTATGCGGCACAAGACCCGCAAACAGATTTAGCCCCCTGGAATTTCGAGCGACGCGAAGTTGGCCCTCATGACGTTCAATTTGATATTCTTTATTGTGGCGTTTGCCACTCAGACCTTCACCAAATTAAAAATGACTGGTTTCCGGGTATATTCCCAATGGTGCCAGGCCACGAAATTGTTGGCCGTGTTGTTAAAGTGGGCGACCATGTAAAAAATTTTAAAGTAGGCGACCTTGCCGGTACCGGTTGTATGGTTGACTCTTGCCAGGTTTGCGAAAACTGCAAGCAGGACCTTGAGCAATACTGCCTTGAAGGCAACACAGGTACATACAATAGCATGGAACGTGATGGTTCGATGCCTACCTATGGTGGGTATAGCAATACCATTGTAGTACGTGAAGAGTTTGTATTGCACATATCTGAAGATGTTGATTTGGCTGCAACAGCTCCTTTACTTTGTGCCGGTATTACCACTTATTCGCCGCTGCGCCACTGGGGCGTGGGCAAAGGCCACAAATTGGCCGTGTTAGGCTTGGGCGGCTTAGGCCACATGGGCGTTAAGTTTGGCGTTGCTTTTGGCGCCGAGGTTACGGTGTTAAGTACATCGCCTAAAAAAGAAGAAGATGCTAAAAAGCTGGGCGCACATCACTTTGTAGTTACCAGCGACCCGCAACAAATTGAGGCCGCAAAGGGTACGTTCGATTTTATACTGGATACAGTATCGGCAGAGCACGACTTTAATATGTACTTATCATTACTACGCACAAATGGCGTAATGATGTGCGTGGGTGCTCCATCAAAACCTGCGGAAATTTCGGCTTTCAGCCTGTTGGGTGGCCGTAAAAGCGTTGCCGGTTCTGGCATAGGCGGTATCAAGGAAACTCAGGAAATGCTTGATTTCTGTGCCGAAAATAATATTGTATCTGATATCGAGCTGATCGACATCAAAGATATTACCGCTTCATATGAGCGTATGCTTAAGGGTGATGTACGTTATCGCTTCGTAATTGATATGGCTACTTTATAGTTAAATTAATTTGACTGAAAGGCCGCTGATCATCTAATCAGCGGCCTTTTTTTGCTTGTGAAGTTTCTCTTAATTTTATACACACTTAATAACTGTAACTTACTTTCGCCGCCAAACCAATAGAGATATGGAAAGACGATCAGTATTAAAAGGTATAGGCAGTTTGTTTTTGGCGCCGGTGTTAGCGGGCAGAGCAGGAATAGTTTCAACTAAAAAGCGTGTTTTACGGGTAGCCCACATAACTGACGTGCATTTGAAAGACAGGTTTGGTGCACCCGCTAAGTTTGTAAAATGCCTGCACCACATGCAGCAGCAAAGCCCTAAGGTAGATTTTGTGCTTAACGGCGGCGATATCGTATTTGATATGAATAAAGAAAATATCGACACTATTTACACGCAATGGAAGCTTACCAAAGACATTATGAAAGCTGAATGCAGCCTGCCTGTTCATTATTGCCTGGGCAACCATGATATTTGGTGGAGCGAAAACAATAGGGGCCAGGCTATTTACGGTAAGCAATACTCAATGGATCAGTTGCAGCTTCCTAAACCATATTACAGCATAATTAAAAACGGCTGGAAGTTTATCGTGCTGGACAGTGTGCACCTTGATGTTGACGGCACCTGGTACATTGGCAAACTTGGCGACGAGCAATTTAACTGGCTGCAAACCGAACTTCAAAATGCTGATCCATCCATGCCCATACTGGTGTTGTCTCACATTCCCATACTTACTGCCACCAGTTTAATTGAAGACGACACCGTTAATAAATGGGTAATGTTGGGCGGCGATATGCATACAGACAATGCAAAGATCATAAAGCTGTTCTATCAGCACCCAAATGTTAAGCTATGCCTGTCGGGCCATATCCACCTGCGCGATAAGGTGGTTTATAATAACGTAACCTACATTTGCGACGGTGCCGTGAGTGGAGCATGGTGGGAGGGGAACCGCCGCGAAACGGCGCCCGGTTACGGCATTATCGATCTTTATGATGACGGCAGCTTTGATGAGCAATATGTTAATTATTTAGTTTAGTCATTGATTAACCTGAGCATCCAAAACCGAATTTAGTTTACCCGCACCTCAATAATCCTTTACAAAGGCTAATTGCTTGTCTTTATACTCCGGCTTTTTTAATTGCAGCTTTAGCGCTTTGAAACTTTGTATTGGCCCTTCGGACGCAAACATATTAACCAGCCATGCGGGGATGGTGCCGCCCGGGTCAACCTGCAATACGTATTCTACCTTCACCTCATCTTTATCTATAGGTATTATAAGCCATTTGCTTTTCGAGTCGGTTATGCGTACAACGCCTTCTTTAACCGGTATTATGTTTTCGCCCAAGGGCCCATCAATAGTAACAACTTTTGTGGTATTGTTTTGTGAGGTAACCAACTGCGCTATAAAATCGCGGTTTTGCAAGGGCCAGGGCATGGCTACTTCCGAGTAGTAATAAATATCGGTAGGCGAGGCCTGTTTCAAAAATTTAAAAGATTTGGTATGATACACCCATTCGCCACGGTTTTTAACATCAGTCAGTATTGCCGTCATTTGGGTAAGAGTTGCATTAAAATTACAGTCCACCTTAAGCGCTTTCAGCTTTGAATTGGGCACGCTGCGGGTATAAACTTTTATGCCGTCTTTTTGAGTGCTTAACTTCCAGTCCTCTTGTGCGCTGGCGGTGATCGCACAGCTAAGTGTAAGCAGCGCAGCAAGTATATATTTAATCATTTTTAGTATTATAGGGTGCGCTAAGTTAATACGCCGTTAACAATATATTGTCATGCACAAAACATAACATGGTGATGTGAAGGCATTTGTTTTTGATAGTGCGCGGCTAAAACATTTATTGTTTCTTTGCGTAATTCTTAAAACTGATAAGTATGTCGATATCTACCGAAGCCGAACGCCTGGCAATGGAACAAGTGAGTGATGCAGTTGCTGTAACGCTTAAAGAAATGAGAGAATATGCAAAACCCGGCATGACGGCAAAGCAACTCGACGATTTTGGCGGCGAAATACTTAATAAACTTGGCGCACGCTCTGCCCCAAAACTTACATATGATTTCCCGGGTTGGACCTGCATAAGTATTAATAATGAAGTAGCGCACGGGATCCCATCTGCCGACAAGGTATTGCAAGAAGGAGACTTAATCAATATTGACGTATCTGCCGAGCTTAACGGCTTTTGGAGTGATAACGGCGGATCATTTGTATTGGGTGAAGATGTAAACGGCCATCAAAAATTAGTTGATGCATCAAAGCAGATCCTGCAAAAAGCTATAAACAATATTAAGGGTGGCGTGCGAATAGCCGATATTGGTAAACTGATAGAAACCGAAGCGAAAAAATCGGGCTATACAGTTATCAAAAACTTAACCGGTCATGGCGTTGGGCGCAGCCTGCATGAGGAACCGCATAATATTGCCAATTATCATGACAGGCTTGAGCTGGGCCGCTTTCGTAAAAATTCGGTAGTGGCTGTCGAGACGTTCATATCAACCAAATCAACCATTGCCGAAACTGGGGCCGATGGTTGGACATTGACAGGTAACCGCGGTGGTTACGTTGCCCAGCACGAACACACCATTATTATTACCGGTGAGAAGCCAGTTATACTCACGGCTGCAAACGGCATTTGGGATTAATTGTGGATAGGCAGCGTGAACCAAAAAGTGCTGCCTTTTCCGCTTTCACTTTTCACGCCAATTTTACCGCCGTGCCTTTCAATAATTTCGGCGCTGATATATAAGCCCAGGCCAAGGCCCGAGTACTGCAAGCCGGTAGAGTCTACACGGTAGTAGCGTTCAAATAAATGCGGGATTTTGTCTTGCGCAATGCCCTCCCCAAAATCCTGTACAGATACTCGGGCTACATTACCACGCTTATCAATTGTTATGATAATTTGACGGGAAGCTGGCGCATATTTCACCGCGTTGTTAAGCAAATTAATTACAACCTGCTCAATTTTTGCGCTGTCGGCATATACATCAAGATTGGCGTCTCCCGTAACAACCAGTTCCTGATCGCTTGTCATACGAACATGTTCGCAGCTGTCGTTAATCAAGGCAGCAAGATTAAAAGAAGTTTTTTGTAGGCCCAACTGCCCCGCACTTATCCGCGACACGTTAAGTAAGCTTTCAATCAGGTGCTGCATTTTTAACAAGCTCGTGTTAGCTTTCTGTATAAAAGTGCTCACCTTATCAGGACTGGTGCCGGTTTTAATAAGCTTTTCTAATATTTGTATTGATGCCTTGAGCGATGTCATAGGCGTTTTTAGCTCATGACTTGCAATGCTTATAAAGTCGTCTTTTTGCTGCTGCAGGCGTTTAAACTCAGTAATGTCCAATATTGTACCCAGCATACGCACCGGGGTTTGTTTTTCATCAAAGTACAGTTTCCCTTGAAATCGTATCCAATGTACGCTATTGTCGGGGTGTATAACCCTTGCCTCATAAAATAACCGCCCACTTATCAATGAGGCTTCGTGAGCTGCCAACCTTATTTCCCTGTCCTCGGGGTGAAAGCAGCTAACCATCATCGAGCGCGTTATAGGTTTATTATAACCAAATATAGCATCAAATCGTGGCGAGGTTATCGTTTCCTCGGTAAGCATGTTAAGGTCAAAGGTGCCTATCTCGGCTGCCTCAATGGCCAGGCGGCTGCGCTCTTCAGTGTCCTCTATATTTCGCCTGGACTGTACCTTATCGGTTACGTCAAACGCAATAACCATTACCGAACTGATTGATCCGTCGAAATGCCTTATAGGCTCATAAACAAAGTCTACATATAACTTTTCGGCTACATTGTTGCGTATAAGCAGCAGTTCATGTTCGTTGGCTATATATGGCACGCCGGTATCAATAACCCCTTTCATTATAGGTGCATATAAGTCGGCAGCTTCCGGTACTGCTTCCCAAATGGTATTATTTTCTAAGTCGATGCGTTTCCTGCCAACAAGTTCAAGGTAGGCATTGTTTACCACCTCAATGGTCATATCACTTGCGCGAATTATGCAAATACCCACGGGGGCCTGGCGAACAAGGTTGTTAAGCTTTAATTCGCTTTCTTCAACGGCCTGTTTTGCACGTTCAAGTTCAGTTACATCGGTATTGAATGCAACAACACCATATATGCCACCTTCAGTATTAAAAAGAGGTTTGTAAGTAAACTTATAATAAGAAGTTTCCAGTCGGCCGTTAATCATAATATCAACGCGCGAGTTGCCGCTGTCAAAAACTTGGCCCGTATGATAAACGCTTTGCAGATATCCAAAAAAAGGTTGATCGTGTAATTCAGGTAAAGCTTCGGTAAACTTTTTGCCTATAACGCTTTCATCTCTGCCCCAGGCTTTTAAAGTGGCATCATTAGCAACAGAAATAATCATGTCTTCGCCAACGCACACAAAAACCGGGAAGGGCGATAGCTCGACAATGTTGCGAAAAATAGATTCGGCGGGCTGCAATTTGCTTGTTTTAAACTAAAAAGGATTATTTCAAAAATAGCAAAATTACTGGCGTTTTAAAGTTTGTTTTAAATACATTTAACCCTGCGGGCAGCTTTGCTCATAATAAACGGGCGAAAATATTTTGCGTGTATTATTGATCAAGTACTTATATCAATGAAGACTGAAAAGCAAAAGATGATAGATGGCGAATACTACCTGGCCAGCGACGAAACACTTGCTGCTGAACGCCGTGCATGTAAAACATTATTGAAGCAGCTTAATACTACAGGTTACGTATTTGGCGATGAAACTAAGCAAATCCTGCGCAAGTTAATCCCCAATGCGCCTGCAAGCCTTTATATAGAACCGCCGTTCCATTGCGACTATGGATATAACATCAGCTGTGGTGAAAATGTATACTTTAACGTTAACTGCGTAGTGCTTGATGTTACCTATGTTAAAATTGGTAGCAATGTATTTTGCGGCCCCGGTGTGCAGATCTATACTGCGACACACCCGCTTGATGCGGTGCTGAGGCGAAGCCATGAAAACGGAAAACCCGTAACCATTGGCCATGATTGCTGGATAGGTGGGGGAGCTATAATTTGCCCGGGCGTTACTATTGGCAGCCGTTGCGTAATAGGCGCAGGGGCGGTTGTAACCAAAGATATACCTGATGACAGCCTTGTCGTTGGTAACCCGGCGCGCGTAATAAGGCAGATAGAACCGCTCGATAAAAATGTTTAAAACTTTACATGTGTAAACATCAAAATAAAGCCGTATGCGCTTGCCCGATCATATTTTTTTGATACTTTTACCGCTACCCCTCCTTTAATTAACTATTGGCAGCGTTAAATAACATTAACGCTTTTTTAATTTTAATTGAGATATAGTAGCCTTATATAGTTAATGAGTAATTTTCCTAGTGGCTTTTCGGCTGAACAGATACTTGACGTGCTGTCGCAAACCAACACAGCAACCGCCATACATTCTACCGATGAGATGATCATCGAAACTGCGAATAACGCTATGATTGCCATTTGGGGCAAGGATAAAAGCGTTATTGGCAAACCAATTGAAGAAGCTTTGCCCGAGCTTAAAGGGCAGCCTTTTTTAAGTATGCTGCAAAAAGTATTGCACACCGGTGTTACCGTTTCCGGTACCGATACCATGGCCGAATTGGTAGTTGATGGGCAGTTACAACCTTTCTATTTTGATTTTGAGTATCGCGCCATTAAGAATAGCAATGGAAAGCCTTATTGTATTCTACATACAGCTACTGATGTAACGCACAGGTATTTGTCAAAGCTTCGTGAGAAGGAACTTGAGGCCGAAGTGCAGGCCATGAACGAAGAACTTTCGGCAGCTAATGAAGAGCTTGCAGCAGCCAATGAAGAAATGGCTGCTACCAACGAGGAGTTATTAGCTACAAATGAAGAGTTAAGCGAATCGCAGCAGGAATTGTTACTTGTGAATGAAAGTTTGGCCGAAAGCGAAGCCCGTTTCAGAAATACGGTTATGCAGGCACCCGTTTGCATAGGCGTATTGAAAGGTCCAAATTTGATTGTTGATGTTGCCAATGCTGAAATGCTAAAGGTGTGGGGCAAAACAAGCAGCATAATAGGCTTGCCGCTTGATGAGGCGCTTCCCGAACTAGAGGGCCAACCATTTCTGGACATTCTTCGTCAAACGTATAGTACCGGTGAAGTATATTACGGCGATGAAGCTATGGTTACTATAGAGCATGAGGGCGTTCTGCATAATGGTTATTTTGACTTTATTTACCAACCCCTGCGCGATAAACATGGTGTATCGGGCATAGTGGTAGTTGCCGTTGACGTAACCGAGCAGGTTATTTCACGCAGAAAAGTGCAACAAAGCGAAAACAGGCTAAACAGCATGGTTAGCACCGCGCCAATAGGCATGACGGTAATACGCGGCTATGACCTGATCATCGAACGTGCAAACAAGCGTATGTTCGAGATTTGGGATAGAAAGGAAGGTGAGGTGCTTGGCAATAAACTGCTTGATGTTTTTCCGGAATTGATAGGCCAGCCATATCCCGAAATGCTTTACAGTGTGTTACAAAGTGGTGAGCGTGTTGCTATACCCGAGCTGCCTGTAAAAGTGCAAACGGACAATGGGTTGGTGGATTACATAGTAGACTTTGCTTACGACCCGCTTTTTGACATGGATGGCAAACCGGAAGCTATATTGGCAACTGTAGTTAATGCCACTGAAATGGTTAAAGCAAGGCAGGATCTTGAGAAAGCACAAGACACCCTTAAACAGGCTATCGAGTCGGCAAATATTGGTACCTGGAGTGCCGATCTGCAAAATGATTCCCTGGTAACTTCTGATGTGTTTAATCGCATTCATGGTGTCCCAGAAGCCACTGCGCTTAAACTCTCAGACGCTTTGAAAATGATTCCGGCAGATAACATTGACAATTTAAAGAATGCCGTGAAAAGTGCTATTGATATGCACGAAAATTTTAACCTCGAGTATTTAATGAACCCGATGGATGGCGGCAAACCGAAATGGCTGAAAGCTACAGGTAAGGCCTACTATGATGCTGATAATAAAGCGAATATAATATCCGGTACGGTAATAGATATAACTGAGAATAAATTCCATGATCAACAAAAAGATGACTTTATAAGCATTGCAAGCCATGAGCTTAAAACACCTGTCACCAGCCTTAAGGCGGCTTTGCAGTTGATGGATAAAGTTAAGAATAACAATCCACCATCACCCATGATGGGCAAGCTTATAGAGCAAAGCAACCGCAGTATGGAAAAGGTGAGTACTTTGATTGAAGATCTGCTTAACCTAAGCCGCATGAACGAAGGGCAGCTGCATCTCAATAAAACAGAATTTGATTTGAGCAAAACGCTAGGCCAATGTTGCAATCATGTGCGTTTGGATGGAAAACATAACTTGGTGCTTGAGGATTTGGAATCACTTATCGTTTATGCCGATGAGCACCGCATAGACCAGGTAATAACAAATTTTGTAAACAACGCAGTTAAATATGCACCCGATTCAAGGGACATCGTATTTAACCTGAAAAGACAAGGTGATTTTGCCCTAGTGTCTATAAGTGATTCGGGCCCCGGTATATCTGAAGAGAATCAAGAGCACCTATTTGAACGTTATTACCGCACTGATGCCGCCGGTTATCAAAATTCAGGTTTGGGCCTTGGTCTATATATTAGTGCCGAGATTGTGCGCAAACATGGCGGTGAAATTGGTGTAGAAAGTGAGTTAGGTAAAGGTAGTCGGTTTTGGTTTACACTACCACTTTAAACAACGGCATCTATATTAAGCGAAAACAAAAAGCGTTTAAAAGCATTGTTTAACTGATTAATTTATTGCAGATACTCGATATATGGCATCGTACCCTATACCAGATAATGAAACAGAGCGTGTTGAAGCGCTGCAATCATACAAGATACTAAATACATCTCCCGAGGAGGATTTTGACGAACTGACTGCACTTGCTTCTGAAATTTGCAAGACACCCATAGCGCTTGTATCCCTGATAGATGAGGACCGCCAATGGTTCAAATCAAATCACGGCATGTCTGATACCAAAGAAACAGCACGCGAACTGGCATTTTGTGCCCACACCATCGTTAACGAAAATGATGTTATGGTGGTAAATGATGCCCGCAAGGACGAACGCTTTGCTAATAATCCTATTGTAAAAGGAGACGAGAAAGTTGTTTTTTATGCAGGGGTACCCCTGGTTAATCCCGATGGTTATGCGCTGGGTTCACTTTGCGTTATCGATCACGAGCCTAAAAACCTTACCGAAAGTCAGCTAAAGGCCTTACGTACACTGGCCAAGCAAGTACTTGCACAAATGGAGCTTCGTCGTAAAATTGCGACATTGCAAAAAGCAAATGACGAGTTACAAGAGGCGAATGCGTTTATACAACGTTTTGCTACCACTGCGGCGCATGATATTAAAAACCCACTTAGTAGCATCGTATTAACATCGCAGGCCCTACAAAGCCGTTTAGACGGTAAGGTGGACGAAAAGAGCCGCAACCTTGTTGATATGACCATCAGTTCATCACAGCGCCTGATGGCTATGGTTGATGATATGTTGCAATATTCAACAAATCCGGCAACACTGGTAACAAAACAACAGCCGTTTGATCTGGAAAAATTGCTCAACACCGTGATTGGTCTGATAAACCCGCCTTCAGATATTAAAATTCACCTTCCAAAAGTTGATCATAAATTAACTTGCTCTTCCGTGGCGCTCGAACAAATATTCTTGAATTTGATTGGTAATGCTGTTCGATATAACGACAAGGAGGAAGGCGAGATTAGTATCAAATTCAGTCAAGATGATAAGTACTACCACTTTAGAGTGGAAGATAACGGTATGGGAATGGCCGAGAAAAACCTGGAGCGTATTTTTCATAAAGACGTTACCCTAAACGTGACTGACCGCTTTAATAAAAAGGGCACGGGCATTGGATTGTACACGGTACGTTCGCTGGTCGAAAAGTTGCAGGGTAGCATTTACGCAGAGTCGCGTATAGGTGTTGGCAGCTCATTTAACTTCTCTGTACAAATAGGCTTATCTATTGATGAACGCGCCATTTTAGCTAACTAAAAAGGCCGACGGTGTGATGCTTTAGCGTTATATTTAGCGGTTGAAAAATCGTTAGCATGGCAAGTGAAAGCATTATACCGTACAACATCATAGATCTAATTGCCGAATTTGAGATCGATGGACATATTGCTAATATAGAATCTATTAAACGGTTTGGTTTAAATGAATCATTCAGATTAAGCAATGGTGATTCTAATATGCCTGACTATCTTTTACAGCGTGTAAATCATCTTGCATTCCGTAACATTCCCGGCATGATGGAAAACATTACGCGCATTTCAACCCATATTCCCAATGGCTCGATAGAGGATGCAAATTACCTTTCATTCCCTAAGCTTGTAAAGCTGCATGATGGTAGCCTATATCATAAAGATCATGATGGCAACTACTGGCGCATGTTTTTTTATGAAGATGGTAATGACTTATCAGCCGCCACTGATAGGGCTTCAGTGGCAAGCGAAACCGGTAAAGTTTTCGGCGCTTTTTTGAGCCAATTCTCCGGCATGGATGCCATGCAGCTGCATGATACAGTTATTGGCTTGCATGATACGGAATACAAGTTAGGCTATCTCGAAGATGCTTTTCACAACAATATAGCCGGGCGGGCAGCATTGATACAATCGGAGTACGATTTTATAAACGAGAGGGGGGATATTATGTGCGGCGTGCTGTATCTCGGTATGGCCGGGCAACTGCCGCTGCGGGTAGTTCATAATAATGCCTGTCTAGGTAGTCTGCTGCAACGCAATGATGGTAGGGGGATTGTTATTGCCAACCTTGACACCGTGATGGCCGGCTACCTGGCGTACGACTTTGGCCACGCTTTCATGAGTATTACGATTGCTAACACCGATGATGATGCAGAAATTGCTCCCGATATTGATGTTAAGTTATTTGAGGCCTTTACAAAAAGTTACCTGCAGCGAGTTGCCAATGTTATACAGCCAATGGAGGTACAGTCCTTAATGCTTGGTGTTTTAATGATGCCCTATCTTCGTGCTGTGCAGTATCTTAATGATTATCTAAATGGCGACATAAGCCACCAAGTCAATTACCATGATCAAAATCTTAAAAGGGCAAGGTTTTATATCAACCTCGTCAAAAACATTGAAAACGCACAGCCGGAGCTGAAGCTGGTTATCGACAAATGTGCAGGCGAGTATGTTTCATCAATGACTAAGCCGCAATAATACACAGTCCTTTGGGATGGCGCTATAGCTTCACGTTTACAAGTTATTTATATCTATCGATTTATCAAAACTGCGTAATCTGGTATTAACTATAAAGAAAATTAGAATCATATTATATTGTAAACCAGAATTTTATGCTATTTAACGAAAGTGATTTAAAAGTTTTGATATTGCTAGGTTTGCTTACATTTGTGAGTACCAATTTAAAACAACTATGAAAAAAGCAGTTCTTATTGTGGTGAGTATGTTTTTTGGGCTTACTGTTTTTGCGCAGGATACTATTATCCCAGCAGCGCCCGGGGTAATATATGGAAAAGCCCTAACTGCTGATGAAGCAGTTAATATTGACGCTTTGAACGCAACCCTTTCGAAAGACAGTGCATACACCGGCAAAATAACAGGCACCGTAGTAGAGGTTTGCAAAAAGAAAGGCTGCTTTATTAAACTCGAGCAGGCTAATGGTAGCCCGGTAATGGTTCAGTTTACAGACTACGCTTACTTTATGCCGCAAAACATTGTGGGTAAAACTGTAGTGGTTGAAGGCAAAGCGAGAGTTAAAAAAACTTCTGTTGAGAAGTTGAAACACTTTGCAGCTGATGCCGGCAAGAGCGCCTCGGAGATTGCGATGATAACGGAACCTAAAAAGGACATAGCCATTATGGCCGACGGCGTGTTGGTAGTGAAGTAAAGCTTTCAATATAAAACAGCGGCCGGTAATCGAATGTTACCGGTCGTTTTGTTTACATGCGCCAACGTTTTCGTTAAATATTTCCCTTTTTTGCAGGAATAACCCTATAATTACAATCCGCTTGGTGAACAATTATGAAAAGTTTTCTTGACCAGGATTTTTTACTGCAAACCGAAACTGCCCGAAGGTTATACCACGAGTATGCCGCTGATATGCCTATTATAGATTATCATTGCCATTTGCCACCGGCGCAAATTGCTCATGATATCAATTTCGATAACATTACAGCTGCTTGGTTGCATGGGGATCATTACAAATGGCGGGCGATGCGCGCAAATGGCGTTAACGAAAGTTATATAACTGGCGGCAAAAGCGACAAGGAAAAGTTTGAGATGTGGGCGGCCACCGTGCCTTACACATTGCGTAATCCGCTTTACCATTGGACCCACCTGGAACTGCAACGCTACTTTGGTATAAGCTCCAGGTTAATGCCGGCAACTGCCGATGATATTTACAACGATTGCACGGTTAAATTGCAAAGCCGGGAGTACAGTGTTCAAAAGCTCATCAAGTCGCGCAACGTGGAAGTGATATGCACTACAGATGATCCTGTAGATAATTTGCAATACCATGATTTTATTTCGAAGAACGGCTTTGGCGTAAAGGTATTACCAGCTTTTAGGCCTGATAAGGCAATGAACACTGATGACCTGCCCGCGCTTAACATTTACATCAACCAGCTTGAGCAAGTTGCTGATATAGCGATGGTTAACTTTGATAGCTATTTAACGGCGTTGAAGAAAAGGCATAACTATTTTGCTGCGCACGGTTGTTGTGTATCTGATCATGGTGTGGACCGCATTTATGCCGAGGATTACACCGAGCGCGAAATAGCAGACATTTTTTACAAGATACGTTCGGGGCAGTTACTTACGCCGTTGGAAAGTGCAAAGTTCAAATCAGCAATGCTGTACCAGTTTGCCATATGGGATCATGAAAAAGGCTGGGTACAGCAATACCACATCGGCGCCATTCGCAATAACAGTACCCGTGGTTTTAAACAATCAGGACCTGATACCGGCCGCGATTCCATTGGCGATTTGCCTCAGGCCCGTAGCCTTTCAAAGTTTCTGGACAGGCTTGATGCCGACGGGCGATTAGCAAAAACCATATTGTACAACTTAAACCCGGCCGATAATGAAATGATGGCCACCATGGCCGGTAATTTCAATGATGGCTCGGTAGCCGGTAAAGTTCAGTATGGATCGGCCTGGTGGTTCCTTGATCAGAAAGATGGTATGGCAAGGCAGATCAATACACTCTCAAACATGGGCCTGCTGAGCCGTATGGTGGGCATGCTTACAGATTCGCGTAGTTTCCTGTCGTTCCCTCGCCACGAGTATTTCAGGCGCATACTGTGCAACCTGTTTGCCGATGATATCGAGAACGGAGAACTACCAAACGACTTGCAGTGGACAGGTAAGATAATACAGGATATCTGCTACTTTAATGCAAAGCGCTATTTTGACTTTGATAAAAAATAATTCAATCCTTATAAATTGATGAAAGCTAAAGAAGCTGTTTTAGATGCTATTTTAACACAGGGTATGTTGCCGCTGTTTTTCTACCCTGATGCAGATGTAAGTCTGGAAATCATTCGTACGCTTTATAAGGCAGGTGTACGCGTTTTAGAGTTCACTAACAGGGGTGATGAAGCGCTTGATACATTTGCCACCCTTAGCAAGGCTGTAAAGCAGGAAATGCCAGATATGCACTTAGGGATCGGTACGGTTAAAACGGAAGCCGATGCAGAAGCATTTGTGGCGGCAGGTGCCGATTTTATTGTATCGCCCATTATCGATGCAGGTGTGGCCAAAGTGGCCGCTAAAAATAGCATGTTATGGATACCCGGTTGTATGACACCTACAGAAATTCACCAGGCACAACAGCTCGACGCAGCGCTTATTAAGCTTTTTCCGGCTAATATTTTAGGGCAGGCATTTGTATCATCAATACGCGATTTATTCAGGGGACAGTTATTTATACCAACAGGTGGGGTGGAGATTGAGGCCGACAATATTTCAGGATGGTTCAGGGCCGGCGTGTGCGCCGTTGGTATGGGTAGCAAACTGATCAGCAAAGAAGTGTTGGACGAGCGTTTGTACGATAAGCTTTATGCTAATACCATTAAAGCGCTTGAACTAATTCAAATGAGCAGATAATGGCAGAGCAGGCTAATAATCCGCTACACGGCAAAACCCTCGAAGCCATTCTCAGCGCGTTGGTTGCCCATTTGGGCTGGCCGGAGATGGGCTATCGGATCCGCATAAATTGCTTTTTGGATAACCCAAGCATAAAATCAAGCCTCAAATTTTTAAGAAGAACCCCATGGGCGCGCCAAAAGGTTGAGGACCTATACCTCGAATATTATAAAGAGATATCGGCCAAAAATTAGTGCTTTTTCTTTTTGTTCATCTTCGCCTTCATTGACGAAGGGTAGTTGTAAGTTTTGGCATTCTCAGGTTTTTTCTGATGAAAGGCCTCACCTTTAACATACTGGTTAGGATCAACTTTATGATTTTGTTTTGGTTTTTCGGCCTTCTCAGCTTCCTTCTGCTTTCTGTCTTTTTCTATAACCAGTTCGTCAGGCAGTTCGGCGCGTTGCATCTTTTGGCCTGTAGCCTGTTCAATCTTAACTACCTCATCCAATTCAATATCCGTGGCAAATGTTAAAGCTAAGGTTTGGTTGTCGTCACTGTCAGTAGCCGTTTCAACACGTGCAATATATAGCTCCTTTTCAGCAGGGATATCAAAGTGTATAACAAATGGCAAACCCTCAAGGTCGGCAGTTACATCTATTTCATTAGCAATAATCAGCACACGATAATTGGCATCAGTCTTAAAAGCATCCACTGTATCCACGCTGTTATGCTCGTATGATAATGGCTTTATCAAGGCTGCTCTTTTACGCAACCGGTTATTTAAGCTTTTGTAAATTGTATCGGCTGTTTGGCGGGTATTAACAAAAACAATTGCTTTTGTAAACACTTCCTCATCCTGTAAAAACAGATTAAGCAAATTAAGCTTGGTGCCAAAGTTCGGTACGTTATAAAGCATTTGGGGCAATACGGGTAATTGCTCTTCCGCCGCTTCTTCAATTTCAATTGTCGTTGCGTTATCCATAAAAGGCGCAATCATTTTTTCAAGCTTATCATGCATCACCTCGGTAAATACCAGGCGCTGCGCTTTGCCAATACTATTGGCCAGCTCAACGGTAGGTAATTGAAGGCCCTTTTTAACTATAAGCTGGGCATCATCTATAACCAGCAGTTCAACCTTGTTAAGGTTAAGCGCAAGCTTTAGGTAAATAGCGCGGGCCTTGTCAGGCGTAGCTATTACAATGTCTGCACCATCGGCAAGTTCATCAAGCAAATGCTCGGTACTAACGCCCGCATGCAGCGTAACAATGCGTATGGTTTTATTTTTGTTTATCCGTTCAAAATGGGCGAGTATATCAAACACTTTGTCCTGGTCGGATGTAAGTATCAGCGCCATGGGCACGCCTTCGGCAGTGTGCTTAAAGCGGTTTAGCGTGGCCAAAACATGCGTTACTGTTTTGCCGCTGCCACCCGGGGCTATGGTTACAACATCCTGGCCGCCAATAATGCGTTTAAGGGTTTGCAGCTGCACCTCTTTAGGATGCGCATACCCAAGTTCCGTTACCGATCTTACCAGTTGCTTATTAAGCTTAAATTTTTCTGCCCAGGCCATTGTAAAAATTATAAAGAGCGCAAAGATACCATTTTAAGCTTCATGAGTTGGCACTGTAGTTTAAATAGCCTGCTCGCCAATGTCAAAAAAACCAATCTGTTTATAAATCCTCCCGCTAAATGATTTATATTGAGCCCACCAAAACATAAACCATTATTCATGGCAAAAGATAAAAACCTGGCTGCCGTAGCGCTTATTACTTCACTGTTTTTTATTTGGGGCTTTGCACTCAACCTTAACCCTATACTAATACCGCACCTCAAAAAAGCATGCCAGTTAACAGACTTTCAATCATCGCTTATCGACTCTGCATCATACGTGGCTTATTTCTTTTTGCCAATACCCGCTGCACAGTTCATGAAAAAATATGGATACAAGGGAGGTATTATATTAGGCCTGCTACTATTTTCATTAGGGGCCATGTTGTTTTATCCGGCAGCTGCCGTGCGTAACTATGGTTTTTTCCTTGGGGCGCTGTTCATCGTTTTCTCGGGCATGGCTTTCCTGGAAACCGCTGCTAACCCTTTAATTACACTCATTGGCGATCCTGCAAGTTCAACCCAACGCATTAACTTTGCCCAATCCTTTAATGGCCTGGCAGCAACGGTTGCGCCTCTAATGGGCGGCCTTTTCATATTATCTGGCAAAACACTTTCGGAGGCTGAAGAAAAACGCATGTCGCCTGGCCAGCTTAATGAATACCTAAACAAAGAGGCATCGTCTGTACAGATACCATTTGTTGTAATAAGTATTGTTGTGTTTTTAGTTGCGCTGATGGTATGGCGTACTGCTTTCCCGGCAATTAAAGAAGAAAATGACGAAAGCGTAACCGCTGATGGACAAACATTGCTATCAAGAATAGGGGTGTTGCTTAAAGATAAGCAGTTGATGAGCGGTGTGCTTGCCGAATTTTTTTATGTCGGCGGTCAGGCTTGCGTAAGCAGCTTTTTCATTCGCTTTAGTGAAAAGGTTGCGCAGATCGACGAGAAAACAGCCTCTACCATTTATCTGCCGCTTGCCTTTGCCGGCTTCATGGCTGGCAGGTTCATCGGCACATTGTTAATGAAGTATTTCAACCCCGTAAAGCTTTTGGTGCTTTATGCTGTTATTAACATCGTGCTGATCATCTCGGCAGTCAACCTTCATGGTATGGCGGCTGTGTATACGCTTATGGCGGTATGGTTCTTCATGTCAATTATGTTCCCAACCATATTCTCGTTAAGTATCGGCCACCTGGGAGCCAAAACAAAGCTTGGCTCATCATTGGTAATTATGGGGATAGTTGGCGGTGCTATATTGCCGCCTGTAATGGGCCAGCTATCAGACATGTTTAATATACAGGTAGCATACCTGGTTCCTGGTGTAAGCTTTGCCGTAATATTATGGTTTGCACTACGCAATACCAGGGTTAAAAACTTAGCCATAGCAGCTGGGCATTAATTTTATAACAATGGATCTGAATTTAAAAGATAAAGTTATTATAGTAACCGGCGGGGCAAAAGGCATTGGCGAGGGGATTGTTAAAGCGCTTGCCTCGGAAGGTGCCATACCTGTCATAATTGGCCGTAGTGAATCCGACAACATAAAAGTTGTTGACGATGTTATTGCATCTGGCGGTAAAAGCAGCCATGTTGTTGCAGAACTAACCAACCCGGCCGAATGTGAAAGTGCCGTAAAAGCAGTTGCCGATAAATACGGCCGTATTGATGGCGTAGTGAACAATGCCGGCGTTAATGACGGTGTCGGGTTGGAAAGTGGCAATTACGAGGCCTTTATGGCATCGTTGCACAAAAGCCTTGTACATTATTACCTGGTGGTACATCACGCCTTACCTTGGCTTAAACAATCAAAGGGTGCGATATTGAATATCACATCAAAAACTGCCGATACTGGGCAGGGTAATACATCTGGCTATGCTGCGGCAAACGGAGGGCGTAATGCATTGACAAGGGAATGGGCCGTGGAGCTGCTAAAATATGGCATTCGCGTAAATGCTGTTGTAGTAGCCGAGTGCTGGACACCCCTTTACGAAAAATGGATTAGCACATTGCCAAACCCCGAGGAGAAACTAAATGACATCCAATCAAAGATACCACTTGGCCAGCGCATGACCACAGCAGCAGAGATTGCCGACACTGCAATATTTCTGCTTTCGGACAGGAGCAGCCACACCACCGGGCAAATAATTTATGTTGATGGGGGATATGTGCACCTGGATAGGGCTGTAAGTTAACAACCAGCCTTTTTAATATAGCCCCGGGCCTTAATTTAATTTTGATTTAATTAGGGGATCGGTATTTTTGAGAACCAATTATTTCCTGATGCCTTATGCAATATCCTGACATACAAAAAATATTAGTAGCTGTCGACAATATAATTTTCGGTTTCGATGGCTTTAATATCAAACTGCTTTTAGTTGAACGGCCGCTAAAACCTTACAACGGTAAGTGGAGTTTGATGGGAGGCTTCATCAATGCCGACGAGTCGCCGGAAGAAGCAGCAACGCGTATATTGGAAGAACGCACAGGGCTCAAGGATATTTATATAGAACAATTCCATGTTTTTGGCGACCCAAACCGCGACCCGGTAAAGCGTACGCTATCAATTGCCTACTTTGCGCTAATTGATATACAACAATACGAAAAGCAGATAACCGACGAAAATAACCCGGAGTGGTTTTTACTGACCGAGTTGCCAGAAATGGTTTTCGATCATGCCGAAATGGTTAAGCTGGCTTTGCGCCAATTGCGTTATAAAGCGGCATTGCACCCTATATTATTCCAATTATTGCCGGGCAAGTTTACTATCCCGCAGTTACAGGCCTTGTATGAAGGTGTTTATCAAACCCGGTTTGATGATCGTAACTTTAGCCGTAAGCTACTTTCTACAGGCCTATTGGTTAAGCTGAATGAGAAAGACAAGCAATCGTCCAAAAAAGGAGCCTTTTATTACAGCCTCGATCAGTCTAACTACGAGCAAAAGTTTGGATCGTTCCTCAACCTGGTTCCTAATCCCGATAAGTTTTTTTAGTTAACGGGCGCATTGCAGATGTTCATTAATACACACAAAAATCATGCTTCCGGTTAACGGATGATTGTGTATTTTTAACCTATTCTGTATTAAGATGCCCTGTTACCCTTTTTCTGTTAATTTAAACTTTAAAGCATTTGCTGTTTTGGCTTTACTGCTCGCGCTGATGTGCAGCAGGGGCCATGGGCAAACCAACCAGGGCAAGGAGTTTTGGACAGCTTACATGTCGCACCAGGAGGATACGCAGGAAAGCCAGATGAGCCTATACATTACCGGCGATCAAAATACAACCGGTACTGTTGAAGTTGCCGATGGCTCGTTTACAATTCCGTTTAATGTAACTGCGCGGCAGGTAACGGTGGTAACAGTACCACACTCGGCGTTTATAAAGCAAGGCGGCAAGTATTTAAAAGGCGTACACATCACGGCAAAGCGAAACATTGCTGTATACGCCCATATTTTTGCGCAATCGGTTTCTGGAGCTACATTACTATTACCTGTAAATGCTTTGGGCCGTGATTATAAATCTATCAATTTTACACAAAAGTCAAACGCGAGGCAACCAAGTTACTCCACGCTGATGGTAGTTGCCACAGAAGACAACACAACTGTTGAAATTACACCTACTGCCGATTTGATAAGCCCTGCGGCCAATGCATCATTTGTGCCGTTTACAGTAGTGCTGAAGAAAGGCGAAGTGTTTCAGGGCTTGTCCCAAAAAGATTTGACAGGTTCGCGCGTCAGGTCGGTTGCATCAGCCACGGGCGAATGCAAAAAGATAGCTGTTTACTCAGGCAGTACTAAAATTGGCATCGGCTGTTCAGAAGGGGCTAACCTTGATAACTTCTTTTCCTCAGACAACTTATTCCAGCAGGTTTATCCAACATCATCATGGGGCAAAAACTATGTTACCGTGCCGCTCAAGAACAGGAGCTACGATATTTGTCGGATTGTATTTAGCGAGCCTAACACTATCGTTAAAATTAACGGTTTTGAACTCAATGCTGCGTCGACAGCAAATTCCACCTATTATGAATTTAATTCGAGCATAGTAAATGTAATTACGGCCGACAAGCCGGTTCAAGTTGCACAATATGCTGTTACTCAAGGTAAAAATGAATTTGATTGTTCCATCGACGCCAGCGATATAGGCGACCCGGAAATGATCTATTTAAATCCGCTCGAACAAACTATAGATCATGTCACGCTTTAT
This sequence comes from Mucilaginibacter pallidiroseus, assembly GCF_007846085.1. Lineage (GTDB taxonomy): Bacteria > Bacteroidota > Bacteroidia > Sphingobacteriales > Sphingobacteriaceae > Mucilaginibacter > Mucilaginibacter pallidiroseus. Next base: position 957,808 of record NZ_VOEJ01000001.1, on the reverse strand, counting down.
TCATCGCCCAATGCTTATATAGTCAGCAGCTATATCAATGTTGTTATTCCAACAAGCGCTGTTTCAACGTTCTTGTTGGATGGAACGAGCGTCTCGTCGGCATTTAAAACGGTAGACGGTAACCCTGCCTATTCTTATGCGCAATTGAATGTTGCTGCTGGCACGCATTACGTAAACGCGGCTAAAGGATTTAACGCGATAGCTTATGGCTTTGGCCAACGGGAGTCATATGGTTATTCGGCCGGCACCAATCTGCAAAACCTCAACCAAAAGATTGAGTTTGTTGATGTACAAAATGGCAGTATAAAAGTAGGGGGCTGCGCTGATGTTGAATATAAGCTAAAGCTCACATTGCCTTATCAACCCAATCAAATAAGGTGGGTGTTCAGCGATGGGTCGCCAAGTTTTACTGATGCAGCACCCGTAGCAAAATCGGTATCGGTTAAAGACGGGCAATCATTATACACGTTTGAGTTTTATAAGTCTGTTAAATATGCACCAGGCGACTATACTGTAATTGCCAATGTAGTTAATCCGCAGGGTAATGATTGCGGAACGGAATCGGCCATTGAGTTTGATTTTAATATCTCTGCTTTTCCACAAGTTGTTTTTACTGCCGATAATACTTGCTTAAATGAGCAAACACAATTTACTGATGTTACCGACCAAACTAACAATACAATTAAAAGCTGGCATTGGGATTTTGGCGACGGGCAAAGCAGTAACGATAAAGACCCCATACACCCTTTTTTAACCGCTGGATCGTATACAGTAACGCTTACTGTTATCAATGAAAACGGTTGTTCATCTTTTACTTCAAAGCAGTACAAAATTTTACCAAAGCCGGCTGCATCTTTCTTGGTAACTACACCTGCATGTGTCAATACGCCACTGACCTTTACAGATCAATCTGTATCCGAAGGTGTGTTGAAACAATGGATTTGGGAATTTGGTGACGGCGCTGTAGAAACCCGGACGAACAATCAATCATTTACACATACTTATATTGCGGCGGGCACCTACCAGGTTAAACTAACGCTGGTGACAGAAAGCGGTTGCACAGCTCTAAAGCAACAACAGATCGTTATAGGCCTTAAACCTATTGTTGATTTTGCCCTGCCCGACGTTTGCATTGCCGATGCCTTTGCGCAGTTTACTAATAAAAGCGCGTTGGATAGTAGCGCAAATGGCCTTACTTACTTATGGAACTTTGGTGATAATGCAAGTGCACCCGGTCTCAATACTTCAACAGAGGCTAATCCTAAACACAGGTATGCAGCAGCCGGAGTCTACACGGTTTCATTAACCGTTACGAGCGCAGGCGGCTGTCCGCAAACCTTGAGTAAGCAATTTACAGTAAACGGCAGTGTACCCAAGGCCCGCTTTACAGTAGTTGATCCTAACAACTTATGCAGTGCAGCCGAGGTAGTGATTAAAGATGCATCAACGGTCGATTTTGGCCGGATCACCAGGATCATACTTTATTACGATTACGGTAATCAGCCACAAATATTTGAAACCTTTGCTAATACTAATATACCGACCGATGGTGTATACAAGCATCTATACCCGGTGTCTACTTCTACTAAAATATATAAAATACGTATGGCTGCTTTCTCGGGTGGGGTTTGCGAAAGCATCTACGAGCAGGATATAACAGTTAAGGGCAATCCGGTGGCAAGTATTGTACCGGTACCTCCCATGTGTTATAATGACCCGCCCGTGCCATTAACGGGTATCCACGATGGGTATAACGGAACAGGAACATTTAGCGGCCCGGGTGTAACGGCGAACGGTTTTTTTGACCCGAAACTTGCAGGTATTGGAAACTTTACCGTATCTTATCAATTTATTGCCGCAAATGGCTGCGATGTTGTTGCCCAACAGGTTATAACCGTTAATGCGTTGCCGGTTGTAAATGCCGGGGCAAACTTCACTATGCTTGAAGGTGGCCAGGCTGTATTGCCTGCTGTTGCCAGCGGTACAGGGTTAAAATACAAATGGACGCCCAGTACCGGCCTTGATCACGACGATGTGTTAAACCCGGTGATATCGCCCGTTGAAGATATTACTTATACGCTAACCGTTACAAATAGTTACGGTTGTAGCGTAAGTGATGCTATATTTGTGGCGGTATTGAAAAAGCCAATAGTTGTAAATACATTTACACCTAATGGTGATGGGGTAAATGATCTTTGGAACATAAGATATTTAGACTCTTATCCGGGCAGTACGGTTGAAATTTTTAGCCGTGCCGGGCAAAAGGTTTACTCATCTGTAGGATATGCTCACCCGTGGGACGGCAAGCTCAACGGAAGTGAGTTACCTGCGGGTACATACTATTACATTATAAACCCTAAAAATGGCCGTCAAGTTATTGCAGGCAATGTCACAATTATAAGATAATGACCAAGAACCTATACCTGCTTGTTTTACTTCTTGCATGCTCTGTTGTAACCCGTGCTCAGCAACGCCCGCAATACACGCAATACATTTTCAATAATTATTTATTAAATCCGGCAGTAGCGGGTATCGAGAACTATATAGATACCAAGTTGGGTTACCGCAGCCAGTGGACAGGACTCGAAGGCGCTCCCGTTACCAGCTATTTTTCGATAAATGCACCGATAGGCACCGATTTCCTGGAAGGCGATGCTACAGCATTTCCCGTATCAGGTGGGCAGTATCCCTCAAGCAGGATGTATACACGCGATTATCGTGCATCAGAGCCGCACCATGGTGTTGGCTTTATGGTTGTGTCTGACAAGGCGGGCCCTATAACCCAAACCAACCTAAGTGCGAGTTATGCTTATCACTTAGGTATTACAGACAGGTTAAATGTTTCGGTAGGGGTATCCGGCGGGTTTAACCATATCATATTAAATACAAACCAAATAACGCTCGAGAACCCGAATGATCCAACCATTAACAACCTTGGGCCAAACCAATGGCGGCCGGATATTGGGGTGGGTATATGGGCATATTCGTCTAATTACTACTTTGGGGTTTCGGCGCAGCAGCTTTTACCGCAAAACCTTTATTTAACATCCGGCCCTACTGCGCAGCAAAGTAAATCGAGCCCGCATTATTTTGTAACGGGCGGTTATAAGATTTTTCTCACTGATGAAGTATCCTTATTGCCATCAGCATTGATAAAGTTTATCAAGCCTGCACCGGTTACCTTTGATGTGAACATGCGTTTGTCTTTCCAGGACAGGTTTTGGTTTGGCGGCTCATATCGCCGTAATGACTCATTTGCTGCAATGGCCGGCTTCAACCTAAGCTCGTTTGTAAACGTTGGTTACTCTTACGATATGACAACATCTGCCTTGCGCACAGTAAGTAATGGCACGCACGAAATTGTATTAGGCATAATGCTTAACAACCGTTACAAGATAACCAGTCCGCAACATGGATGGTAGCAGGTAGGAGAATCAAGAGTCAAGAATGAATATTAAAAGAAATGCCCTTCAACTAAATAAAGGGCATTTCTTTATATCACTATTTTGTTTTTAGATTTGCACGTCTTGATTCTTGAATCTCACGTCTTGATTCTAATCTATAGCTCCTTCCTGAGCCTTGCCACCGGGATATTCATCTGCTCGCGGTATTTGGCAACGGTACGGCGGGCTATGTTGTAGCCGGCTTCCTTTAAAATCTCAGTAAGTTTTTCGTCGGCAAGCGGATGACGCTTATCTTCTTTACCTATATGTTCTTCCAATATTTTCTTTACCTCTTTGTTAGATACTTCTTCGCCGCTTTCGGTTTGGATGGCTTCGCTGAAGAACGACTTTAATAAGAATGTTCCATGTTCGGTTTGTACGTATTTGGAATTGGCCACACGAGATACGGTAGATATGTCCATGCCAATGCGGTCGGCAATATCTTTCAGGATCATCGGCTTTAAATTTTTATCGTCGCCGGTCAGGAAGAAATCGTACTGATATTGCATGATGGCATTCATGGTTTTAAGCAGCGTTTGCTGGCGCTGTTTTATGGCATCTATAAACCACTTTGCCGAATCGAGCTTTTGCTTTACAAACTGTACAGCCTCTTTAAGCTTTTTATCCTTTTGAGATGCCTTATCATAATGCTGAAACATCTCCTGGTACGATTTACTCACCTTAAGCTCAGGCGCGTTTTTGGAGTTTAGGGTAAGTATTAATACACCATCATTATTGCTGATGTGGAAGTCAGGAATAACCTGCATTTGCTTAGTGCTTACCTCGTTGCTGTCGCCCGGTTTTGGGTTAAGCTTCAATATCTCGTTTACAACGGCACGCAATTCTTGCGATGACATATTAAGTGAGCGCTCCAGCTTATCGTAATGCTTACGCGTAAATTCCTCCAGGTAATTTTCAACTACCAAAATGGCCTTGCGCACAATTGGGTCGCCTGCGTCTTTCTTACGTAATTGTATAAGTAAGCACTCCTGCAAGGTGCGTGCACCAACGCCGGCCGGGTCAAAGCTTTGTATCACCTTAAGCATGTCCTCAACCTCTTCGTCTTCGGCCATTACGTTCTGCGAGAAGGCCAAATCATCAGTAAGTGACATGATTGGCCTGCGCAGGTAGCCGTCATCGTCAAGGCTGCCAATAATTTGTTTACCTATGGCAAAATCTTTATCGGATAGGGGAAGCAAATCCAGTTGCGACTGCAGGCTCTCAAAAAATGAGCTTTGTACAGCAATCGGAATTTCTTTGCGTTCCTCATCATCGTCGCCATTTTGGTCATAGCGCGATCCATAATCGTTAACGCTGTCGTCCTGTAAATAATCGTCAATGTTAAACTCATCCATTTCGCCCTTATCCTCGTTCATGTCATAATTGTCATCATCGGGGTCGCGGTCGGGATATTGCTCTTCAGGTTCGTTAAGATTAGTTAAGCTGATGTCCTCAAGTGCAGGGTTTTCCTCCAGCTCTTCTTTAATACGGGTATCCAGAGATACGGTAGGCACCTGCAACAATTTGATAAATTGTATTTGCTGCGGAGATAGTTTTTGTAATAATTTTTGCTGAAGGTTCTGTTTTAACATAAGTATATAGACGCGGCATCAAAAATACACCAATTACCTTGTTATAAAAAATGGAAACTTTGTGAAACGCGTAAGTGTTAAATGCGCAAAAAAAAGATTTGTTTGGCTATCCGGTTAATTAATTAATAACTTTAAAATAAACAACACACATACAATATGGGATTCGTTAAAGAGTTTAAAGAATTTGCTGTTAAAGGCAACGTACTCGACTTAGCAGTGGCAGTAGTTATAGGTGCTGCGTTCAGCGGAATAGTAAAATCACTTGTTGATGATATTATCACCCCGGCGGTTTTAACTCCGGCGCTTAAAGCAGCTAACCTAACCAACCTTGCCGAGCTTACCGTGCCCGGTACAGCCATTAAGTACGGAAACTTTATATCGCAGGTTATATCATTCTTTATTATTGCATTATCACTGTTCCTGATCATCACAGGGATCAATAAGTTTAAAAAGAAAGAAGCTGTTGCACCAACTGTGGCCCCTGCTCCAACCAAAGAAGAAGAACTACTTACTCAGATAAGAGATATATTGGCTGCTAAAAACGGTACTGTATAGGCGCCATATGAGTCAAATAACAATCGGCCTTTGTTGCCGGTTGTTATTTAAGCTTCACTTTAAAATGTTTTGGGTAGCGATGCATCCGTCAGGATGATGTAATCGCCCAGTTTAGCGTATTTGGTCCAGTCAGGGTTTAAAAAATTTTCGTCGGCGTAAGCCTGCACGGTGATGGTTTTAATACCCGGTGCGTATTTAAGTAGTTGAGCAACCGTACCCAGTTTTTCCTCGCTGTGAAAGCCGCCATTTATCTGCATTATTTTAAAGCCCTTGTGCGCTTTGTAAAACTGCGCTATTGAGTAAGCCATGGTGGCATCCCATAAATTTTGAGATTGATATATTTTTAAATTACCCATGGCGGCGTGTCCGCCCATCAGGTTAGCAAATTTTTCATAGTAGGGACCGGTAACCGTATCAATTGGTAGCGGGGCTAACCAAGCCTTTGCAGTAGCGCTCAGTTTGTTTAGTTCGGCAAGGCCTGCGCGTGTGGTTAGGTTGGTATAACGGGTAGGGGCGTTTGCTGCAATAACAGGTATGCCTGTTGCTTTTGCTATCTCTATCATTGGGCGGTAGTCTTTATAGTTGTTCCAGGCACGGCCTTCAGTAACCAGGTTTTTTTCGCGAATCAGTCCGGCGAGGTATTCGTTTACCACTGTCTGGCAATCCGTCTGGAACATTTCCATCGATAGTGCCAGTTTACCCGGATACTTATCAGCAAGTTTTTTGAGTAAGGTGTGCTCCAGGTAATGACCAGTAGAATCATTATGTTCTTCGCCAAAAAACAGCACGTCGGCCTTGTCCATATCTTTGACGATATCATGAAGGCTTGCCGGTTGTTTTTTTGCAGTATTGTATATTTTGTAGTGCGTGTCTATACCGGCCTGGCAAAAAGCAATTGCAGGTGAGGTGAGCAATAATAGTATGTTGATTAAAAATCTCATAGCAAAATATGGTGTGTTAATATGTTGATAAAAACGGATTATCAAATTAGCGCATTAGTATTTGAATAAACTAAAAAAAAGGCTACATTTGCACTCTTATTTCAAAAAGGTCGAATAGTAAAGAATAAAATATAGCCATGAAAAGAACGTTTCAGCCCTCACAAAGGAAAAGAAGAAATAAACACGGTTTCCGTGAGCGCATGTCATCTGCTAACGGCAGGAGAGTACTTGCAGCAAGAAGAGCCAAAGGCAGAAAAAGATTGACAGTATCTGACGAGCGTCGCCATAAAGCTTAATACATACTGGTTGTTTAATTCCTTTTAACAAGGGGCCGAACCGGTTGTATAGCTCATTTAGGTTCAGCATTAACAACTATATGGACACTTTTAAAAAAGAAGAACGGTTATGTAATAAACGGCTGATTGACGGGCTGTTTCATAATGGTTCTTCTTTTTTATGTTATCCTTTTCGCGTAACCTGGCAGTACGCTACAACACCCCAGCCTCACCCGGCACAGGTTGTGATTGCTGTAGCCAAGAAGCGATTTAAACACGCGGTTGACCGTAACCTTATAAAACGGCGCATGCGTGAGGCTTATCGCCTTCACAAACAAATTGCCCTGTACCAGGCCCTTCAAACAGCCGATAAGCACATCATCATGTCGCTTTCCTATATCGGCAAAGAAATAATGCCTTTTGATGTTATTGAAAAAAAGATGCTGAAGCTAATGCAGCAGCTTAACGAGCAATTTTCAAGATGATTTGGCTTTGGCAAAATATAAAGGCTGCATTGGCCTGGCTGTTTCTGCTTATTATTAAGCTGTATCAATACCTGCTATCGCCATTATTAGGTGCATCGTGCAGGTATACGCCAACATGCTCGCAATACGGTGCCGAGGCCATTAAAAAGTATGGGCCCTTTAAAGGCGGCTGGCTTACGCTTAAGCGCATAGGCCGCTGCAACCCATGGGGTGGCCATGGGCACGACCCGGTGCCTTAATATTAAGGAAAAATTCAAAAATCAAAAGTTAAAAAATGGATTAAGCTTTTAGGATGACATTTAACACGACTTGTTTTTTAATTTTGACTTTTTAATTTTGATTTTTGACTTTCCCCAAAATGATTCTACAGATAGAAACCGCTACCACCGCCTGCTCTGTTGCCCTTGCTAACAACGGTGAAGTTATCGCCGTTAAAGAAATTAATGAACGCAACATACACGCCGAGGTTATTACGGTTTATATTGATGAATTAATTAAACAAAGCAATATTAGCTATAGTGATATTGATGCAATAGCGGTAAGCTGCGGACCCGGATCATACACCGGATTGCGTATAGGTGTATCTACAGCAAAGGGCTTGTGTTTTGCGTTAGATAAGCCTTTAATAGCTGTTGAAACGCTTGCAGCCATGGCTGATGGCGCAGTAAAGCATGGGCTTGTACCAACTGATGCATTAATTTGCCCAATGATTGATGCACGACGCATGGAAGTTTATACAGCTGTTTACGATGCAAAAGGTGATATTATAAAAGCTACCGCCGCAGAAATTATAGACGAAAGCAGCTTTTTGGACTTACTCCAGGATAACAAAATGCTCTTTCTTGGCGATGGTGCCGAAAAGTGTAGAGAAGTACTGAGCTATTCGCCTAATGCCTATTTTGCTGGAGATTTTCAAAATTCAGCTACCTATTTAACGGGTATCGCTCAGCAGAAATTCATAACACAACAATTTGTTGATGTAGCCTATTTTGAGCCATATTACTTGAAAGATTTTGTTGCCGGCAAAAAGGCAGTGGTTTAATAATTATCCTCTCCTTTGTTGAATATCTTGTGCCATAAGCGAGTGAAAAAACCTCCTTTAGGCTCACCCATGGGGATGTAGCTGGCATTCATAGGATGCTCGATAGGCTTGCCAAACTTTACTGCAAATCCCATAAATACATCTGCGCCGGTATAACTGTGGGTACGGTTTACCTGACCGTCATTGCCGTTTGCTGCTATAAGCAGGCGGGTTGAAGGTATAAGGCGCTCGGTACCTAAAAAGAATTCAACATTTGGTGTTTTTACCATTAATTGCCCACCCATGCTAAAAATACGGTTGGTTTCATACGATGCTGTAATTGTTGCACTGTAATTTTTGTAATATACAGGGTTTACCAGGGCAGCTGCAATCCCGTTATATAACATTTCCTTAGATACGATGAGGGTAGGTGAGTAGCGTAGATTGGTAGCAGGGTTTATCCAATAAGTTTTATTTGCGCTTATCTCAAACTTTGCATTAGTTGCCGTTACAAAAGAGCCTACTGTAGGGTTGCTTTTAACAATTCTTTCGGCTGTGTTGTAAATACTGTCTTCACGATGGCGGCCCGAAAGTTCATTTATAACACCAAAATCAGCAAAGCGGTAAGTATTTGACCGAGCGCTCCAGTGTATAAAACCCAGATCTTTTACGTTTGCCTGGATAACAAAATTGTCGCGCGTTTTAATGGTTGTTCCAAAGCTGATACCAGCGCCGGGGTTGCGTAGTGTTGGTAACAGATCGTGACGGGTAAAATCGCCGGGAGTGTAATTGATACGGTAGGTTCCCGCAAGGCCAAGGCTTGCACGGTCATTAGGTCTGTCAATCACAAATTGCGAATTGTCAATATCAAGATTTTGATACTCAATACCAAGCAAGGCGCTTATTTTGAAGCCAAATGATACTTTTTTATTGATATTTTCACGATAGGAAAAACCAATTTGGTGATAAGCTTGGTACCGTATATTATCATTAAAGATGTTGCTGTAGCTATCTTGCGGGAAAAAGGATGCCCCGTTAAATATTCCGACCGACTCATCGCTGAACAAGCCTCGGCCTTCGGCACGTGTTTGGGTAGAAAAACCCAGTTCAGTATTGCCATCAAGGCTGCCGAATATCCTCAGCATGATGGAGTAAACGTTGGCATCGGCATATGTTCTGTTCACACGACCTTCACCCACCCGTAAATAGGTTTTGGTGTACCTTCCTAAAAATGCGCGGCTCTTTAGTGGAACCTGCGCATCGCCTGTGAGGTAAAAATTACCCGTAAGGTTGGGTACAAAAAAGTTAAATGCAATGCTACGGCTGGAGTCTGGAATAAAACTTGATACCGAGGTGTTCTCGAAAGACTCACGGACAGTGCCGGTATTGTAGTGAGAATATTGCTGTGCTACAGCAGTTTGTATAATTAAACAAAAGAAAAAAATTGGTAGAAATATTCTCATATAATCCGCACCTTATTAATTGGGTGTTGCATTACCCATACAATCAGTTCAAAAATTGCTCCGAATCATGTTTGTGGGCTATCACAGCTTTAAACGTATTTTAAGTATAAGGGTTGTAATAATTAAAACTTTTATTGAACTTAATTTGCTGTGGTATCTCTTTGCAATTGCTGCATACAAAAGTTGGTGTAAAAATTATCATCTGCCGCCGTAAGCTGATAAGACGCAGCGTAGAAATTTTTAAACGTCCGCTCATTGTTTAAATAGTCCGAATACACATCGGTTTTTAGTTGCGATTTTAAAATTGATTGGGAATTTTTAAAATTGATGAAGAAAGCTACATTGCTTCTCTCGGACATTAAGTTGTCAAATTGTAGATACTGATCTGTTTTGTTCAATAATTTATGGTTTAAATAACTATTGGCAAAACTCTCAATCTCCCTGGCACTATTTGCCAGTATCAGCAAGTTATCCATAATCTGAAAATAGGGCCTTTTAAAGCTGTTGAATGCATCACCCATTAACAGGAACGGCACTTTGCCATAGTTAAATTGGCCAATATCATTCGTGATCATAACACTTATGTTGCTCATTACCGGGAAAAGCTTTGAGCCGTCCTTCACATCAATTATGGCAAACTTCTCCTGATAGCGGGTGGTTACTACTGCAAACTCGTTTCCTAGGGCACTGTTTAATTCATTCCTTAAGGCGATGCCTGTTTCGGCCTTAATTTTTGCAAGCAACGCATCTTTCTCTTTTCTTAAACCTGCCTTGAGTTGAAACTGATCAAGATCGGCCATGTATTTATGCGGGTCAGACACACCCATTGTCATGGCATAGGCTGTTGTTGATGGGTATAACTCTTTCAGTACATTTTTTACAGGCTTTTGAGCAGTGAAGATATTTAAATAGCTACCTGTTTTTTCTTGCTGAATGTTGGAGTAACCGCTAAACATCAGCGCGTCGGCCTTGTAGTTGAGGTTAAGCGCCGCTAACGCAGGCAATAGCCTGAAGCTTTTAAAAATATCAGAATAATGATCGGGCCTAAAAAAATTATCGAACAGCGGATTAAGCTGCTGATAGTTTACATAAAGGTTGGCCAGCGAGTTGGAATTTTGTTTATCTGGCAACAGCAAAAACGAAATCTTATCCTTGCTATGCTTAAATGCTACGCTTTTTAAAAGCAGGTCCTTAGAAAAGCTTCCTGCATATATGTTTGCTTCTTTGTGAACAATGTAAAAACGTTTTTTTAGAGCCGATAAGTAAATAGTATACCCTTGCTTATCGCCAAGCTTAAGCGGTGTTAGTACAAAGCCGCTTTTCTTTTCTTTTAAAATTTTATCAAAGCTATGAATATCAAAATTTTTTTGCGCCGCAGCGGTTAATAATATATCGGCACCTGTATCACCTTTACCATGTATGGAAGCATAAATGTTGCTTCCGGTAAATGCAGCCTGCAGTACCGCATTGCCGGCAAAGGTTTTGTTTAAAGTATCAAGCTCAGTAGATTTTTCTTCACCAATTATATTGCTTATGAGTTGGTTACCTGCAAAAATGTCGTAAAAGCTTTTCTCATTGGCAAACTCAAAAACCAGTGCAGCATCATCCGGAATAGTACGCAATATATTGCCTGCCCGCATGTTTGAGATGGTTAAGTTGTCGAAGTACTTAACGGTTACATATGCGGTAGCGGCAATTAAAATTAACGTAATAACTATCAGTCGTTTCATCCTGGGTTTGCTGGGCGCAAGTTAGAATTTTACTGTACTACAATAAAGTAATACTTTCAATTGGTTAACTTAGCCTTTTATAACTGCATGAACAAACAAATTATTATAACCGCGGCGTTTTTTGGAGTTTTGGCGGTTATTGCAGGTGCCTTCGGTGCACATGCCCTGCGGTCGTCTTTACCGCCCCGTGGTCTCGAAGTTTGGCAAACCGCTGTACAATACCAGTTTTACCACGTATTTGCGCTGCTTTTTTTGTCAACGTTTACAAGGTTTAAAAACAAGCTTATAGTTACCACATACTATCTTTTTGTGCTGGGTATTATATGTTTTTCGGGTTCGCTTTACTTATTGTCTTGCCGCGATTTATTGGGCATGCCCGGCCTGGCAGCATTGGGCCCGGTTACACCACTTGGCGGCCTGTTGTTTATAGCCGGTTGGATTACACTTGCGCTTGCCGCGTTCAGAAACAAATAAGGAATTAAATGTTAGAATTTTCGGAGAGTACATATACGCAGCGCAAAACGCTGTTTGTTGAGGTTATTTTACCACTTGCTATAAGCCGTAACTATACCTACCGTGTACCTTTTGAAATGAACAACGCTGTTGCCGTTGGTAAAAGAGTGGTGGTACAGTTTGGTAAAAGCAAACTGTACACGGCTGTTGTTGCGGCTATAACTGAGCATGCACCAAAAAAATACGAGGCGAAATACATTATTGAGATACTTGATGATAACCCTGTAGTAACGGAAGGGCAGCTTAAGTTTTGGAGTTGGTTGAGTGAATACTACATGTGCAACGAAGGCGAGGTTATGAATGCTGCGTTGCCGTCAGCATTAAAACTGGCCAGTGAAACCAAAGTAATGCTCAATAAAGATTTTGAGTATGATAAGGCATCACTTAATGATAAGGAATACCTGATAACCGAAGCCCTTAGCATACAGCCCGAATTAACCATTAGTGACATTGTAAAGTTGCTTGGGCAAAAAACAGTATTGCCTATTCTTAAAACCTTGTTTGAGAAAAACATTGTTAATATATCTGAAGAAGTAAGCGAGCGTTATAAGCCTCGACGACGTACTTACATTACTATAAACCCGGCCTATCACAATCAGGACAGCCTGCGCGAATTGTTTGCCATATTGGAAAAACGGGCACCCAAACAGGCCGACGCGGTGTTGGCGTATATCAAGTTATCGCGGCAGCAAAAGATTGTTTCCAAAAATGAGCTGATTGAGGAAAGCGGCAGCGGCGAATCCAGCATAAAATCGCTGATAGAAAAAGAAGTATTTTTTGCGGAAGACCGAAATGTTAGTCGTCTTGGCCATGATGATAGCGAGGCTATAAATGAGTTTACACTTAGCGCAGCGCAGCAATTGGCTCTCGAAGAGGTAAACCGCAGCTTTGGCGATAAAGATGTGGTTTTACTGCATGGCATAACATCATCAGGTAAAACGCAGATCTATATCCGCTTGATCGAGCAAATGGTGGCCACAGGCAAGCAGGTATTATACCTGCTACCCGAGATAGCACTTACAACCCATATTATCGAGCGCCTGCGCATGTACTTTGGCAGCGATATTGGTGTGTATCATTCCCGGTTCAATGATAATGAGCGTGTAGAGGTTTGGCAAAAGGTGCTTAATAACGAGTACAAGGTGGTATTAGGCGCCAGGTCGTCGGTGTTTTTACCCTTTAGCGATCTGGGGCTTATTATTGTAGATGAGGAACACGAAACTTCTTACAAGCAATATGACCCGGCCCCGCGCTACAATGCCCGCGATGCGGCTATCTATCTTGCTAATATGCACCAAGGGAAAGTTTTGTTAGGGTCGGCCACACCGTCTTTTGAAACCTACTATAATGCCCGTGTACATAAGTACGGTTTGGTAAACCTTTCGGAAAGGTTTGGCGGCGTACAGTTGCCTACCATAGAGGTTGTAAGCATAAGCGAAGAGTTGAAACGCAAAACCATGCAATCGCATTTTACAAGCGTTTTAATGGCTGACATGGCGCTTGCTCTTGAAGCTAAGGAGCAGGTAATTCTATTTCAGAACCGCAGGGGATATGCACCCGTGCTAATGTGTCGCGTTTGTGCTTACACACCAAAATGTATAAACTGTGATGTTAGCCTTACTTACCATAAGCACAGCGGTAAACTGCATTGCCATTACTGCGGTTACAAGGAAGACAGCCCGTCTATCTGCCCGGCATGTGGCTCAACACACCTGGAGTATAAAGGTTTCGGTACCGAGAAGGTTGAAGATGAGCTATCGGTACTTTTGCCTGATGTTAAACTGGCGCGGATGGATCTCGACACCACTCGGTCGCGTAATTCGCTCCAAATAATTTTAAATAATCTTGAGGAAAAGAAAATAGATATATTGGTTGGTACCCAAATGGTGGCCAAGGGGCTTGATTTTGCCGATGTTACCGTGATAGGTATCATCAATGCAGATAGCCTGCTTAAATATCCCGATTATCGTGCTAACGAGCGAAGCTACCAGATGCTTGCCCAGGTTAGCGGCAGGGCAGGGCGAAGGGATAAACAGGGTAAAGTAGTTATACAAACGTATGATCCTAACCACCGCGTAATAAAGCAGGTTATTGAAAATGACTACCTCGACCTGTATTTAACGGAAATGGAGGAGCGAAAGAGTTTTAAATACCCGCCATACTACCGTATCATCAACCTGGATATAAAACATAAAAATGCCGAAGTGTTGTATAACCAAGCCGAATATTTGGCTAACGAACTGCGCAAGCATTTTGGAGACAGGGTTATAGGGCCCGAGCCGCCTCTAATCAACCGTATCCGTAATTATTACATCAAATCTATCATGCTTAAATTTGAGCGTGACACCATATCTATTGTTAAAGCCAAGGCCATAGTTCGTGATGTGATCACGCAATTCCAAACCACCAAGCTTAGCAAGGGCAGTATTGTGCAGCCGGACGTTGACCCATATTAATAGGATTTTACCAAAGCATTCAGCAGACGTTGAAAAATAAATAATCTAAAAATCAAACCAATAAATTTTGCATTGGGCAATAAATCCTTTTCATCAATAAATCATGAAATCCTGTCTTAACTTTGCAGCGGATTATGGCTTATAAGTTTATTGATAATTACAGGGAGCAGGGCGCACGTAAAAGGCTGGTTGATGTGTTGCGTAAAAACGGTATCGAAGACGAGCAGGTTTTAAAGGCTATTGGTAAAGTTCCGCGTCACTACTTTTTCGATGAAACTTTCTGGAATCAAGCTTATAAGGATATCGCATTCCCTATAGGTGCCGGCCAAACCATATCCCAACCTTATACCGTTGCTTATCAAACCGAGCTGCTCCATATTAAAAAAGGTGATAAGGTGCTTGAAATTGGTACGGGATGCGGCTATCAAACCTGTATATTAATGGAATTAGGCGCTCAGGTGGTCACTATTGAGCGGCAGGAAAAGCTTTACGAGCGCACCATACAAGTATTGCCTTATATGGGCTATAAGCCAACCTTCTTTTTAGGCGATGGCTCGATAGGCCGGGCAGAACACTCTCCGTACGATAAAATAATTGTAACCGCAGGGGCACCCACCGTACCGGATGTGCTTTTAAAGCAATTAAACATAGGCGGCATTTTAGTGATACCCGTGGGCGATGAACAATCGCAAAAAATGGTCACCGTATTAAAAACCGGCGAGCACGATTACGAACGACATGTGCTGGATACCTTTAGATTTGTACCGCTTGTTGGGGATAGGGCGTGGTAAGCCCCCCGGCCCCCTGAAGGGGGAGTAGGAATTTGAATATTAGCTTTAAAATAAATGCCTTCTCCAAAAATGGAGAAGGCATTTTATTTTCCTTCCGCTCCCCCTTCAGGGGGCCGGGGGGGCGAGGCTATCTTTTCATAGCCCGGTCAATCTCAATTTTAGTATCGCGTTCTTTGAGGGTTTCGCGCTTGTCAAACGTCTTTTTACCTTGGGCAAGGCCAATTTCTAACTTGGCGAAACCGCGCTCGCTTATAAATAAGGCAAGCGGCACAATGGTTAAGCCACGTTCTTCGCCGCGGGTTTGCAGCTTTTTAAGTTCTTTTTTGTTAAGCAGAAGCACACGGTCGCGCTTGGCCTCATGGTTATAAAATGAGCCGAACGAATACTCTGATATATGCAGGTTGCGCACATATAACTGGTTATTTATAAATGTGCAAAAAGCATCATTAATGTTGGCCTTACCGTTACGGATAGATTTGATTTCGGTACCCAATAGCTGGATACCGGCCACGTACTTATCCAATATGTGGTATTCAAAATAGGCCTTTTTATTTTTTATATATACGTTTTGCTCCATTACTCATTTTTCCTTTCGGGGCTGCAAATATGCAATTAATTTTTCTGAGGCTTTACTACCAATACAGGTACGTTTACCCTGTGACGTACGGAGTTTACAGTTGTGCCAAATATCAAGTCCTTAAGCATCCTGTGGCCGTGCGAGCCCATTACAACAAAATCAATTTTAGTTTGGTTGATGATCTCGGCAATTGAATTTGCAGGGCCACCGTAGCCAATCCTGGCTTCTGCCTTGTAACCTAACTCAACCAGCGCATCCACATATTTGTTTAAATTATCGGCATCGCTTTGTGTTTCGTTATCCATAACCTGTTTGCCATGGTAACGGGCACCGGCAGTCTCAACTACGTGTATCAAGGTATAGCTGGCATTTTTGCCCCCCTGCATTAGCGCGTGACGAATACAATCTTCATCGTTTCTGCTAAAATCGATGGTCACTGCAATATTGTTGTAATGTACAGCCTGCAAATTGGTTAAAGACGCCGCAATGCCATGCGGCACGTAAGCAGGTTTATCGGCATGTTTGTAAAGCAAAGGCCTCAGGAAAACATAAAGTAACAGCAAGCCAATGGCAATTGCCAGCGGAGTGATCAGGTAATGTACCAGCGTTGCCGATTGCGGATCGCTACCGGCCCAGGTATCGATTTCCTGGATCACCAGCCTTACGTTTAAGCCCACAATCAGCGCAGCAAAAACCCACGACAGTACTTTGAGCCAGGGCTTAATGGCGAAATTGCCCATGCGCTTTTTATCGGATACAAAGTGTATAAGCGGAATGATAGCAAAACCCAGCTGGAGGCTTAAAACCACCTGGCTTAAAATCAAAAGTTTGCCCAAGCCTTCGCTACCGGCGTGCAATACGGTAAAAAAAGCAGGAACAATAGCAAACAAACGCGTTAACAAGCGGCGCAACCAGGGTGCAATGCGCAGGTTAAGGTGACCCTCCATAATGATTTGGCCGGCAAGCGTGCCCGTAACTGTCGAGCTTTGGCCCGCGGCAATCAACGCAATGGCAAAAAGTGCAGGAGCTAAGCTCCCAAATATGCCGGTCAATAATTTATGTGCATCCTGTATTTCGGCAACCTGGTGGTATCCCCGGCTAAAAAAGGCGCTCGCCGCAAGTATAAGGATAGCTGCATTTACAAAAAATGCCAGGTTGAGGGCAATGGTGGTGTCCCAAAAATTGTATTTGATAGCGGCCTTTATACCATCATCACTGCGGTCTATCTTACGGGTTTGTACCAGCGACGAGTGCAAGTACAAGTTATGGGGCATTACGGTAGCGCCTATAATACCTATGGCGATGTATAAGGCTTCGTTATTAAGTTTGCTTGGGATAAAGCCTTTGGCAATGTCAACCATATCGGGCTTAACAATAAACATCTGCACAAAAAAGGCCAAACCCACTATAAATATCAGTGAAATAATGAATCCCTCCAGCTTACGCATGCCTTTGTTTAATAAAAATAGCAGCAGCAATGTATCTAACAGTGTGATAGATACGCCCCATATCAATGGCAAACCAAAAAGCAAATTTAAACCTATTGCCATACCAATGATCTCGGCTAAATCACAGGCTATAATGGCAATCTGGGCAAGTACATACAGGCAAAAATTTACGAATGGTGGGTAGGTGTGTTTAGACGCCTGAGCCAAATCAAGGCCGCGCACAATTCCAAGCCTAACAGCAAGATTTTGCAATAGCAGCGCAATAAGGTTTGATAACAGCAGCACCCATATTAATTTGTAACCAAACTGGCTTCCCGCAGCCAAATCTGTTGCCCAGTTGCCCGGGTCCATGTAGCCAACGCTCACAAGGTAGGCGGGGCCCAAGAAAGATAGTATTTTTTTCCAGCCTGTTTTGCCCTCGGTAGTAACCGTTCCGTGTACATTGCCTAACGAATGCGTATCGTGTGTTGTCATAAAGCTATAAGCAGGTTGTTCGCCACTTCGTGGCTTATTTGTAATTCTTTATTTTCCATTTGTAAAACCACTGTATTGTCGTAAGTGATAATTTCCTTTACGGTAATATATCTGCCAATTACCAGGTTTTGTTTTTCAAGGTATTGTAAAAACGCAGCGGAGTGATCGCGCACCCCGGATATAATCCCACCGGCATTAACAGGCATTGTTGATATTGGTTTAAGGTCGTGTGCTCTAAAATTCCCATGGCTATCTGGTATTGGGTCTCCATGCGGGTCGCGAGTAGGATAGCCCATAAATTCTTCCAGCCGGTTAATCAACTCATTTGATGATATGTGCTCCATTTCTTCGGCCATGTCGTGCACCTCATCCCATTTAAAATTTAGTTTCTCGACCAAAAAATATTCCCACAGCCGATGCTTGCGTACGATATTCAAAGCAACTTTATTACCGGCTTTTGTTAAACTAACACCCTGGTAACGTGCATAATTAACCAACGCCTTATCGGCTAGTTTGCGGAGCATGTCTGTTACGGATGACGCTTTTGTGCAAAGCTCGGCCGCTATTTGGTTAGTGCTTACACTATCATCCGTGAGCGAAAGCTTGTAAATAGCTTTTAAATAATTTTCCTCGGCTAACGTATACATTTAACCAAATCTAATAAAAATTTTAGACAAGTCTAAATTTAAATTTTGGTATTTGTTTGTTAGATAGGTGAAGAAAAAATATGTTTTGGAAATTAAGATTTATGTGGAATTATATTTTGCATGATAAAGAATAATATATATTTGCATATAGCATGGCAACCGAATTGGATAAAATAGACTTACAGATACTCAAGATATTACAAGAGAACGGACGCATAACTAACCTGCAACTCTCTAATGAAATTGGCCTTTCGCCGGCGCCTACGCTTGAGCGGGTGCGCAAACTTGAGAACTCCGAATACATAAAAAGCTATCATGCTTTGGTTGACGAAGAGAAGCTTGGCCTGGGTATTAAAACCTTTATACAGATCTCGCTGGACTTCCATCAAAAGAATACCATCCAGACTTTTTTGGATGAGATACAGAGCATTAAGGAAGTAACCGAGTGCCACCACGTTACCGGGCAGTGCGATTTTCTGCTGAAGGTTTACGTACGCGACATTAAATCATACGAGCAATTGATCATGGAAAAAATAAGCCGCATTACTGTGGTTAAAACTTTTCAAACCATGATGATTATGAGTACCAGTAAAAAAGAGCCTATCGTTCCTTTGGAATATTAGTACACACAATCAGAATCAAGATATTAGAGTCAAGAATTAAGATAGCAATCTTTGGTTCTTGACTTTTTTGTTGTAGATATTTTAAAGTCATGAATCTTGACTCTCATCTCTTGATTCTAAAAAACTAGTCAATCTGCCAGTCAATTGGCGTTTTGCCCTCTTTAATAAGGAGTTCGTTTGTTTTAGAGAATGGTTTAGAGCCCCAGAAACCACGCTCAACTGAAAGGGGTGATGGATGCACCGATTTTAAAATGTGGTGCTTCGAAGTGTCGATAATGGCAACCTTAGATTGCGCGTATGCGCCCCAGAGAATAAAAACAATGCCGGTCTTCTCGTCAGATAATTTTTTGATGGCAGCATCTGTAAACTTTTCCCAGCCCTTTTTTGAGTGAGAGTTTGATTCGCCTGCACGCAGGGTCAAAGTAGCATTTAAAAGCAATACACCTTGCTCGGCCCATTTGCTAAGGTTGCCATGAGAGGGCATTTTAAAGCCGGGGATATCGGTAGCTAATTCCTTATAGATGTTATTTAACGAACGTGGAATAGCCACTCCTTTTTGCACCGAAAATGATAGACCATGCGCCTGACCAACGCCTGGGTAAGGGTCTTGCCCAATGATAACTACCTTTACATCATCAAAAGGAGTTGTGTTAAAGGCGTTAAAATATTCAGACCCTTTAGGGTATATGGTATAGCCCGCAGCTTTTTCCTGTTTTAAAAAATTTTTGAGCTCAACCATGTAAGGTTTTTCAAACTCGGGCCCTAAAACCCGCATCCACGAGGCCTCTAATTCTCCTGCCATAAATATAAAATACTGGTGTTTTATTAGCTTACAAATAACGATATTTGCGCATCATTTTTATTAATACAAATTATGTCGAATATAGTTAGGCTAATTATTGCTTGTGTTGTTATGGGAGCCGGTGTTACACTATGTGGCTTTGGCTTTTGGGGATGGGGAATACTTGCATTTTTAATTGGCGCTTTAATACTTGTTACTTTCTTTTTTAACGAGAATATGCTGATTGCGCAGTTTTACCTGCGTAAAGAGAATACAGATAAGGCACAGGCTTTTTTAAATAAAATTACCGATTACGAAAAGCAATTGCACAAAGGCCAGTGGGGCTATTATAACTTATTGATAGGTTTAATTGAGTCGCGCACGGCACCTCTTAAATCTGAAAAATATTTTAAGAAAGCTTTGCAATTGGGTTTAAATATGTCACATAACCTGGCTTTGGCTAAATTGAGCCTTGCAGGTATAGCAATGGCTAAACGCAATAAACGCGAAGCCGAAATGTATTTGAAAGAAGCGCAAAAGGATGATAAAAACAAACTACTGGCCGATCAGATTAAGATGATGAAGGGCCAAATGGCGCAGATGGATAAACAGCAGGTTATACGTGGCGGTTTCCGCCAAAAGTTTTAATAGCAGGTAAGCTACTAAAACTATTTTTCGTCGAGGCTGCCGTAATAGTCGGGCTCAGCGTTGTTGTTTTGCTTTGGCGATATACGGCGATCAGGAATTTCTAATTCGTCGTGTAAGTCACCTTCTTCGTAGCTGTCGTCTTTGGCAGCAGGCTGTGCAACCTCAACTATTTTTAACAGGCTCCTGATAAAAGATAAATTGAAATTTTCCTTGTTTAGCTTTATCAGATATTCTTTTTCTGTGATTTCAAGTGTCGAGCTCATCATATATAAAAGATTATAGTGTGTCCATCGTAAAATTAAACAAGTTTCCTATCGCGAAAGTTTTCTAATTTTTATGATTTGGTTAAGGAATTGTGAATTTTTTATAGCTGATAATCAGTAAATTCACATTCGTGGAAAAAGAGTTTCCAGCGCGATGACCTATTCGATTTTAGTAAACTTATATAATGTTAGAACGTGGTGTACTTTATTAGTACAACTTTGCAATCAATACAAACAAAAAGAGGCACAATTTCTTGCGCCTCTTTTTGCTAAGTATGTGGTCTACACTATGCAAACCATGCCATAACCTCATCTTTAGTAGGCATGTTAATTTCCAATTTAAGTTTTTTACGCATACCGCCAAGGTCATTAAATACCTTGTTGGGGTTGCCTGCTTTAAGTTCCTCAACGGTGTTAAAGCCCATTTTGTTTAATACAGGCACCCATTCAGCAGGGATGCCGATATTGGTAAAGTCTTCAATGCTTGGTGCCTTTGCTTTCTTCTCGGGGCGCATCTGCGGGAAGAACAATACTTCCTGGATGGTGCTTTGATTTGTCATCATCATCACCAAACGGTCTATACCGATACCCAAACCCGATGTTGGCGGCATGCCGTACTCAAGCGCACGTAAAAAGTCGTCATCCATGGCCATAGCCTCGTCATCACCCCGGCCGGCCAAAATCAATTGTTCTTCGAAACGCTCACGCTGATCAATAGGATCGTTCAATTCAGAATATGCGTTGGCAATTTCTTTACCATTTACAAATAACTCAAAACGCTCTACCAAACCATCTTTAGTGCGGTGCTTTTTGGCAAGCGGCGTCATTTCAATAGGGTAATCGGTTATGTAAGTAGGTTGTATCAGGTTAGCTTCTACTTTGGCACTAAATATTTCATCCACCAGCTTTCCTTTGCCCATGCTTGCATCGGTTTCGATACCAAGATCTTTACAAACCTGGCGTAAACCCTCCTCGTCCATTGCTGATACATCAATACCTGTATATTTCTTTATCGAATCATACATTGATAATTTCTCATACGGGCCTGCAAAGTTAATCTCGTTCGCGCCAACCTGCACTACCGGTACGCCATGTATGGCACGGGTTACTTTTTCCAGGCATTCCTCAACCATGGCCATCATCCATATGTAGTCTTTATAAGCTACATAAATCTCCATTGCGGTAAACTCGGGGTTATGGGTACGGTCCATGCCCTCATTTCGGAACATTTTACCAAACTCGTAAACACCGTCAAAGCCGGCTACTATCAGCCTTTTTAGGTACAGCTCATTCGCAATACGCAAAAACAGCGGCATATCCAGCGTATTGTGGTGCGTATTGAATGGGCGGGCCGCTGCACCGCCATGCACAGCTTGTAATATGGGCGTTTCAACCTCCATCCAGCCTTGCGTGTTAAAGTAATCGCGCATGGCGCTGATCACTTTTGAGCGGTTGATGAAGATTTGTTTAAACTCGGGGTTTACCGTTAAATCCACATATCGCTGGCGGTAACGCAACTCCGGGTCGGTAAAGCCGTCGTAAATATGGCCCTGCTCGTCGCGTTTTACAACAGGCAGTGGTTTCAACGATTTTGACAGCACAGTAAGTTCTTGCAGGTGTACCGAGATCTCGCCGGTTTGGGTAAGGAAAACATAGCCCTTCACACCAACGTAATCGCCAATATCCAACAGTTTTTTAAATACCGTATTGTACAGCGTTTTATCCTCAGTAGGGCAAATGTCATCACGTTTAATGTAAACCTGGATGCGGCCGGTGCTGTCCTGAAGTTCAAAAAATGATGCACTACCCATAATACGGCGGGTCATGATACGGCCTGCTATTACAACCTGTTTATAGTTCTCGGGCTTGGCTTCAAAATTATCTGTAATGTCCTGTGCCCAGGCATTAACATCAAAAGCTTCGGCAGGGTATGGGTTTATGCCCAGTGCCCGCAACTGTTGTAACGATTCGCGGCGTAAAATTTCCTGTTCGGATAGCGCAATACTCATGTTGTTTATGAATTTTATTAAGGGTGCAAAAATAAGTTTTTTGGTTGATAAAAACGTTGCGAAGTGTGGCATTATAGGTAAAGCTTTGTGCCAAATACGCTATTATTGCACTTTATAACCTTTTAACCATGAACATAAAAGTTGTAGCCTTTGATGCCGACGATACACTCTGGGTAAATGAACCTTATTTCCGCCAGTCGGAAGAGCGTTTTTGTGCATTGCTTGGCGAATATGCATCGTTGCATGAGCTTGAGCGGGAATTGCTAAAGATAGAAATTGATAACCTTGCACTATACGGCTACGGCATAAAGGGATTTATGTTATCGATGATTGAAACAGCCATGAAGGTTAGCGGTAATACTGTTAGCACTGAAGTGATTGGGCAGATAATTGACCTGGGTAAGCAAATGCTTAACCAGCCGATAGAGTTGCTTGAAGGAGTGGAGCATGTGCTTGAGCAACTGAAAGGCAAGTACCGCTTAGTGGTTGCTACCAAAGGCGATTTACTTGACCAGGAACGCAAACTTCGCAAGTCGGGATTGATCCATCATTTTCATCACATTGAGGTGATGAGCGAGAAGGATGATGCCAACTACCTGAAACTGATTAAACATCTTGACATAAAGCCGGACGAGTTATTAATGATAGGCAACTCGCTTAAAAGCGATGTGTTGCCGGTACTAAATATTGGTGGATATGCCGTGCATGTCCCTTATCATATTACGTGGGCACATGAGCAGATTGAAGATAAGATAGACAACGAGCGCTTTAAAAGTGCAGAAAGTATAACAGAAGTATTGGAGTTACTTTAATATGAGAACTAAAATTGACCAGGGTACCTGGCTGCGTAAAGACCACTTTAAACTTTTTGACAGTTTTGAAGAGCCATATTACAGCATTGTTGCTGATGTAGATTGCACCGTTGCCTATCAAAATGCAAAGGCGCTGAGCGTTTCATTTTTTCTGTATTATTTGCATTGCTCTTTGGTAGCTGTTAACCAAAGCGAGCCATTTAGATACAGGGCAGAGAAAGGCGACGTTTATTTATATGATCAAATAAACGTATCTGCAACGGTGATGCGTGCCGATAAAACATTTGGCTTTGGCTACTGGGATTATAAGCCCGCACTTGCCGACTTCGTTTTTGAGGCCCAGGCGGAAATAGCCCGCATACAAGCCACCACGGGTTTAACCGTGCAGGATAAGGGTGAAAATTTGATCCACTACTCGGCCATCCCCTGGATAAATTTTACCGGCTTAACGCACGCCCGCAGTTTTAGCTATCGCGATAGCGTTCCCAAAATATCATTTGGTAAAGTGGTTGATAAAGATGGTATTAAAACAATGCCTGTTTCTATCACAGTACATCACGGTTTGGTGGATGGATACCACATTGGGTTATACCTGGAGAAGTTTCAAGCGCTTTTAAACGCTTAACAAGCTTGCTAGATAACATATCGGTTTGCAACTTGATTAGTGGTATATTCAAGCTTCTGTATTATAAACCAATATGTCGAAAAACTTATTAGTTGCGCTCGCTTTAGCTGCGTTGTGTTTTGGCTGTAAAAAGGAGCCCTTTGTGCCCAGCAGCGCCAATGCATTGCCCGGCCTGTGGAAGCAGTTGGCCGATTTCTCGGGCAAGGGCAGGGTAAGGGCTTATGCCTTTGTAATTGGTGGTAAAGCATACATGGTTGGCGGCACATACGGCAGTGGATTTAATTACAGCCCGCTTAACGATATGTGGGAGTATGACCCATTGGCAGACAAGTGGACCAAAAAGGCAAGTTACCCGGGGCGCGCTGCCGAGTATATCCGCGGATTTACAATCAATAATAGAGCCTACATGGGTACCGGGTTTGGTAACCTGCAGTTGCCGAGCAATTCAATTCCTCAGAATAAAGATTTTTGGGAGTACGATCCTGCTACAGACACCTGGACACAAAAGGCCGACTTCCCCGGCGAGGCGAGAGAAAATGTTATTGGCTTCGAAGTTAACGGCGCTGGTTATATGGGCCTTGGAACGGATAACAGTTACACCAAAAATTTTAAAGATTTTTACCGATACGATGCGGGAGCAGATAAGTGGACAGCTGTCGCACCATATCCCGGCAAGGGCAGCTTTGCGTTATCAGCATTTGCCATTAACGGGCAGGGTTACGCAGGCTTGGGTGCTGCATCCCCCGACGTAACGGCTAATGATTTTTGGCAATATATCCCTGTTGAAAACAAATGGGTTGAAAGAGCAAATTTCACGGGTAAACCAAGGGCCTTTACAAGTCAGTTTGTTATAGGTACGGATGGTTATGTTGGTCAGGGTTCAACATTAGCTGCAACTGCGCCCGATTGGTTTAAATATAATACGCTTACAGATAGCTGGATTAAGATCACAAATTTTGACGGCCCGGCCCGGTACGATGCCGTAAGCTTCAGTTTAAACGATATAGGTTACGTAGGCACCGGAAACCCCGAAAGCCTCGCCGATTTTTGGAAATTTACGCCCACTAAAAAGGCTCCATAAAGTTTTAATGTTTATGGAGCCTTTTTGAAAAAGTTATTTATTATTTGAATCATTCTGCATCTGCTTCCTGCAAGTACATTTCGTTGATGGCATCGGCGTAGTTCTTTTCAATTACCTTGCGTTTAGCTTTTAAAGTAGGTGTGATTTCGCCGGCCTCCATGCTGAACGGGTTACGCTTTACAACGAAGTTTTTTATCCGCTCGAATTTTGCCAGCTCAGCGGAGTAGCGTTTGATATCCTGTGCCAACCAGTCAATAATCTCTTTGTCTTCAATAAATACGTCAGGTTTCTCGAAAAAGTTGTTACCCATTTTAAAGGTTTCCTGCAGCAACTCTTTTGGCGGTACTATAATGGCCGTAATATATTCACGCTTGTCGCCGATCAGAAAGATCTGTTCAATTTTTGGACTTTTTAGATAGGTGTTTTCTACCGGGGTAGGGTAAACATTTTTACCGTAGGCGTTAACCAGCATGTTTTTAAGCCTGTCGGTAATTTGCAGGTTACCACGGTAAAACCGGCCTATATCACCGGTGTGGAACCAGCCATCTTTATCGATAACGGCGGCTGTTTCCTGTGGCTTGTTCCAGTAACCCTTCATTACGCAGTGACCTCGAACAATTATTTCGCCCTCTTCTGATGTAAAGTCGGGGTTGAAGTTATCATGCGTTTGTACGGTGTAAATTTGTTGCGTATCAATGTTTTGAATAGCCACTTCCAAACCGGGGATGATGCGGCCAACCGTACCGTAAATTATCCGGTCGTTCTCGGTTACTGCCATTACCGGGGATGTTTCTGTAAGCCCGAATCCTTCTAATACCTTAATCCCCACGTTACCAAAAAACTCGCCAACGTTTTTGGGCAACGCACCGCCACCCGATACCAAAAGTTTGAGTCGACCGCCCGTTTTTTCTTTTATCTTACTAAAAACTAATTTCTCGGCCAGGGCATGTTTAGCTATTAATATAATGCCGGGCTTTTTACCCGCTTCGTTTACAAGCCGCGCCTGTTCGCCGGTTTTAATGGCCCAGGCAAATATTTTGGTTTTAATCCCACCTGCCGACATGCCGTTTTTAATTGCTTTGTCATGTATGCGCTCCAACAACCTTGGTACGCAGCAAACTACGGTTGGCTTTACTTCCATCATGTTGCGGGCCAGCAG
Organism: Mucilaginibacter pallidiroseus; assembly: GCF_007846085.1. GTDB lineage: Bacteria > Bacteroidota > Bacteroidia > Sphingobacteriales > Sphingobacteriaceae > Mucilaginibacter > Mucilaginibacter pallidiroseus. The sequence goes on along the minus strand of NZ_VOEJ01000001.1, from coordinate 931,396 downwards.
CTCAAGGCTTTGCGCAAAGGCTATTGTACAACCTTTGTTCATACAAATGTAGTACGTTGCCATGCGCTCGAACACATGAGAGAGTGGCAGGAAGGAGAGGAAAAGATCGTCTTTATCAATCACAGGTATTTGCACCAGGCTCCATTTTACGTTTTGTGTCAGGTTGGAATGCGTAAGCATTACACCCTTTGGCGTACCGGTTGTACCCGATGTATAAATGAGGCAAGACAAGTCCGTCGGCAAAATGGCATCACGAGCTGTTTCAATTGCTTTATAGTACTTACTTACCAGTTGCAGGCCCTCATTTATTAAATCGTCAAACCCTGTTACACCTGCAGTTAGGTTAGCCTTTTCCGTATATTTTGCAAAGTCGTCAAACGCCGGGATCAGCCTGATCAACGACGGGCAATTGTTAGCTACCTTAATAACCTTGCGAAACAAAAACGGGTTACCAACGAGTATAGTTTTTGCGCCCGAGTCGTTAAGGATGTATTCAACATCAGCTTCCGAAAGGGTAGGGTAGATTGAGGTATTAACAGCGCCAATTTGCTGCAAAGCCTGATCGTAATAAATGTAATCGGGCCCATTCTCGATCATCAGTGCAAGCCTGTCGTCCTTTTGAATCCCAATTTCCAGGAACCAGGCAGATATGGCATCTATCTTCTCAATAGCTTGCTTGTACGATATATCAACCCACTCATCTTTAACTTTATGCTTAAGGAATGTATGTGTATCCGGATGTATGGTCGCGACGATGTTACGGATCAAGCCCGGTATGGTTGATTGCTCAGCAATAATGTTCATTCAGTTTATATCAGGTTATAAGTAAACAAACTTATGTTTTTTGTTAAGAAAAACAAACGGCTTAATAAGCGCACAAAAAAAGGCCCCACAAAATGGAGCCTTTTAAATATCGAATAGTAATTTACCAATTAAACCGAAAAACTTTCGCCGCAACCGCAGGTGCGGGATGCATTAGGGTTATGGAAGTTAAAGCCCTTTCCGTTTAGCCCGTCGCTAAAGTCGAGCTCGGTGCCGGCCAGGTATAAAAATGATTTCATATCCAAAGCCATGCGTACGCCTTTATCTTCAAAAAACTGGTCGCCTTTTTTCTCCTCGTTATCAAAATCAAGGTTGTATGACAAGCCCGAGCAACCGCCACCCTGAACGCTTACACGCAAAAAGTAGGAGGCATCAAGCCCGCTATCCTGCATCAGGTTGTCTATTTTCGATTTCGCTTTATCAGTTACTGTTACCATTGTTTTAGTAATTAGTATCAGGTATTAAGTATCAATACAAATTGTCTTAACACCAACACTTTTTCAATTATGAACCAATTCATAGTATCTTGTTACTTGATACTATGTACTTGCTACCAAATTAGTGATGCGATTTTTCAAGCTCAATTGGCTCCATGCCATTTTTAACACGGAAGTCATTGATGGCTGCTTTAATAGCATCTTCTGCGAGTACCGAGCAGTGAATTTTTACCGGTGGTAAAGCAAGTTCCTCAACAATATCCATATTGTCTATCTTCATTGCATCGTCAACGCTTTTACCTTTTAACCACTCAGTAGCTAAAGATGAAGAAGCGATTGCCGAACCGCAACCGAAGGTTTTAAATTTTGCATCGGTGATGATGTTATTATCATCAACCTGAATTTGCAAACGCATAACGTCGCCGCACTCAGGGGCGCCCACTAAGCCGGTACCAACTTTGTGGCTGCTTTTATCTAACGTGCCCACGTTGCGGGGGTTAGTGTAGTGGTCGATTACTTTATCTGAATAAGCCATTTTGTAAAGTTTTAAGTTAAAAGTAAAAAGTCAAAAGACCATTTACTTATTCATTTTATAATATTTCAAGCATCTGCACACTCGCACATCTGCAACTTGTACATCTTATTAGTGCTCTGCCCACTCAATAGAGTTAAGGTCGATGCCTTCTTTAAACATTTCCCAAAGCGGAGAAAGTTCGCGCAGGTGAGTAACCGCTTTTTTGGTTACTTCAACAGCGTAATCAACTTCTTCTTCGGTAGTAAAGCGACCTAAACCAAAACGAATTGATGAATGTGCTAAGTCATCACTTAAGCCCAGGCTTTTTAACACGTAAGATGGCTCCAACGAAGCCGAAGTACAAGCCGAACCTGATGACACAGCTAAATCCTTCATAGCCATCATCAAACCTTCACCTTCAACGTATTTGAAAGAGATATTTGCAACATGTGGCAAGCGGTGTTCAACGTTACCGTTTACGTAGCTTTCTTCCAATACGGTTAAAGCATCTTGCAATTTATCACGAAGGGCCGATAAGCGGATAGCTTCAGACTCCATTTCCTGACCAGCAATTTCGCAGGCTTTACCTAAGCCAACAATACCCGGAACATTTAATGTACCCGAGCGCATACCACGTTCGTGGCCACCGCCATCCATTTGTGCAGTAACTTTAACCCTTGGGCCTTTACGACGAACATATAAAGCACCAACACCTTTAGGGCCGTACATTTTGTGTGCCGATAAAGCTAAAAGGTCAATACCGTCAGCATTAACGTCAACAGGTATTTTACCAACCGCCTGGGTAGCATCTGTCATAAACAGTGCGCCATGTTTGTGGGCAATAGCAGCAATTTCTTTAACAGGTTGTATAACGCCAATCTCGTTGTTACCATACATGATAGATACCAGGATGGTTTGCGGTGTCATGGCAGCTTCTAATTGTGCTAAGTCAACAAGGCCATCTTCCTTAACAGGCAGATAAGTTACCTTACCGCCAAGCTTTTCAACGTGTTTGCAGGCATCCAATACAGCCTTATGTTCTGTAACCGCAGTAATGATGTGGTTACCTTTTTCTTTATACATTTCAAACACGCCTTTAATGGCAAGGTTGTCAGACTCGGTAGCGCCCGATGTAAAGATGATCTCTTTTTCGCTTGCGCCAATAAGTTTAGCTACCTGCTCGCGTGCATAATCAACGCCTTCTTCGGCAACCCAGCCAAAAGCGTGGTTACGGCTTGCTGCATTACCAAACTTTTGAGTAAAGTAAGGCACCATTGCCTCAAGTACCCGTGGGTCCATCGGCGTAGTAGCGTTATTATCTAAATAAATTGGAATGTTCATGTAGTAATTTTTAACAATACAAATATAAGCAAAGTTTTACTTTTACACCTTTGGGCACCTATAAACTTACGCTAAAAACCATTTATTTACAATAGCAGGACACTGATTTGTTATTACTATTTCTCCCTAAGCTTAACGGTGTTAAATATTAATTGAAGAATGGAGCTGATCTACAGTGTTTGATATAGCGGAGTGTTACAGCAATGAAATTTTAATCTACATAAGCAACAATGTTAGTAGCAACAACGTATAAAAGTACTGTGAAACAAATCAACCAAGATGTTTTACTCGGTTGCATTTTTTACTTAATACCCCTAATTCAGTTTGATATGAAGATTAAACTTTACCTTTTACGTATCACGGCGGGTTTGCTGGTAATTGCGTCGTTTGCCATGTGCGCGAAGCAAACGCTTAAGGTAGATAACCTTCCGGCCACAACACCATCATCGACAGCAGCTGCCGATACCAGCGGCAAAACTACCGACTCGGTTAAAATGCCGGTTAATACGGCTTTACCCATAACCACTTGCAGCTATACGGTGCAGGCTTCCCAGTGGATGGTTGACGGTACAAGCATTGCCCCAGGTTCTGTTATTTGTATCCCTGCCGGAACGCGGGGAGCATTGCTATTTAAAAATTTGAAAGGTACGGCAGATAAGCCTATCATAATAGTTAACAAAGGTGGCAAGGTTAATTTTTTAACATCAAAAACAGCTTCATACGCATTTAAAACACAAAATTGCCAGTATTTTAAGATTACTGGTAATGGAGCAAGCGGCATTAATTACGGTTTTATTGTGGATGGCGGAAATATCGGTATGACGATGGACGACCTGAGCAGCGACTTCGAGATATCTAACGTTCAGGTGCGTAATAGCGGCTTTGCCGGCATTATGGCCAAAACCGATCCGTCTTGTGATATTAAAACGCAACGTGGGCACTTCACCATGAAAAACGTTAGCATCCACGATAATTACGTACACGATACAGGCGGCGAAGGCTTATATATCGGTAACTCATTTTACGCCACCGGTGTATCTACCTCATGTGGCACTGCATTGCCGCACGACGTAGTAAACCTTAAAGTTTATAACAATACAACAGAACAAACCGGTTGCGAAGGTATACAGGTTGGCGGCGCGGTATCCGGCTGCGAGGTTTATAACAACATAGTTAAAACACCAGGCATAAAACCCTTTGCCAGCGCACAAAATAACGGCATACAGTTAGGAGAGGGTACAGGCGGTAAGTGTTACAACAATCTTGTTAAAGATGCACCGGGCAACGGTATTATAGTGCTTGGGCTTGGAGATAACCTGGTATTTAACAACTTTATTATCCGTGCAAGCGGGCATGGCATCTTTGCCGATTCGCGCTACACGCCGGGTCCAAACTTCGCATTCATAAACAACACTATTGTATCGCCGGCAATGAGCGGCATCAGGCTCAACTCAACAAGTATCCCGATGAATACCGCTATCAATAATGTGATCATCAACCCTGGATCTGGCCAGTATATCAGCAAGATGAATAGCAGCGTTAAACTTACATCATTAAACAATTACCAGGGGGGCGACGTAAGCGAATGTGCTTTTGTAAACTTTGCAGGGGATGATTTTCATCTGCAGGGTAAATCGCCGCTTATAAATGCCGGTGCAAATGTGCTGAGCTATGGTATTGTGTCTGATTATTATAAAAAATTGCGACCTTCGGGCCTAAGCTACGATATTGGCGCCACCGAATATTAAAGATGAATTAAAGACAATTGAGGTGTTAAAAACTTTTTAATTTTCACTTTTGATTTTTAAATTTATTAGTTACATTTGCACCTCTTTTACAAGAAGCATACGATAATGAAAAAAGACCTGCATCCATCAAACTATAGATTAGTTGTATTCAAAGATATGTCTAACGACTACTCTTTCATCACTAAATCATGCATCGACTCACGTGAAACAACTACATGGGAAGATGGTAACGAGTATCCACTTATTAAATTGGAGATATCTCACACTTCACACCCGTTCTATACTGGTAAAATGAAGTTGGTAGATACTGCCGGCCGTATCGATAAATTCCGTAGCCGTTACAATAAAAAGTAATTGCTATTTCAATAAAATATTGAATGAGTCCCCCGTTTACCGGGGGACTTTTTTAATTTTGGCGCATGGCAATTATCCTGTTCGATGATAAAGCAAGCGAAACGCTGCTGCCCTTAACCTTTACCCGCCCCGTTGCCGATTTGCGCGTGGGCATACTTACTATTGCCGAAAAGTGGGGCAAATATTTAAACAGCGAGTATTCTTTTTTTACGCAGCCTTATCTGCAATCAAAGTTTCCATTAAAAATACAAGCTGATAACCTGTTCATAAATGGTTCGGTATGCCCCGACGAGCAGTTGCTTGAGGCTATTGATAAACTTGGTTTAGGTGAGGCCATTAAAGGCGGTGATAAATTATTGGCAGTAAGGCTGGGTGAGGCAGACGCTGTAGGGTTTGATCCCCTGAACGACTATGATGCTACCTACTACAGCGGAGGCACGGTAATCATCACTTATCCTGAACATATATTTTTAAATAACGCTGCCGAGATAAGGAAGGACTTTGCGTTACTTACCAAAGGACGTAGTAGTGCAACCATAAGCGGCACCAATACCACTTTAGGAGATAACTTCTTTGCCGAGGAAGGTGCGGAGGCGGAATGTTCGATATTTAATACCAAACAAGGGCCTATTTACCTGGGCAAAAACAGTTCTGTTTGGGAGAATTCGGCAATTAGGGGGCCATTCGCATTATGCGAGAACGCTTCGGTTAAAATGGGTACCAAGATATATCCGGGTACTACCATTGGGCCGCACTCTCGCGTTGGCGGCGAAATTAATAATGCCGTTATCTGGGGGTATTCAAATAAGGGGCACGAGGGTTATCTGGGCAATTCGGTGTTGGGCGAATGGTGCAACATAGGTGCTGATAGCAATAACTCTAATCTTAAAAATAACTATGCCGATGTAAAACTTTGGGACTACAGTGCCAAAGCTTTGCGTAACACAGGTTTGCACTTTTGCGGTCTCATCATGGCCGATCATGCTAAATGTAGTATAAACACCATGTTTAACACGGGCACTGTGGTGGGCGTGGGCGCAAATGTATTCGATGGCGGCTTTCCACCCAACTTTGTGCCCGATTTTACCTGGGGTGGCCAAAAGGGAATGACCGAATACCGTTTAGACAAAATGCTGGAAACAGCAGGTAAAGTATTTGCGCGAAAAGCACACAGAGATTTTAATGGTGATGAGCAAAATATTTTGACAGAGGCTTTTAATTTGACTGCCCTGTATCGAAAATCTTTTATCAAATAGTAAAGAATATAACAGTAACAAACATAAACACCACAAGCCCTGGCTTGAGGATTAAACAAAAAGAAATGAGAAAGAAAATTGTAGCCGGTAACTGGAAAATGAACCTTGATTATAATGAAGGTTTAGCCTTGTTTTCTGAAGTAACTAACATGGTAAAAGATGAGGCAACCGGCACCCAGCAAGTTGTTGTTTGCAGCCCGTTTATACACCTGCACAGTCTTGTTCAGTTGGCTAAAGGTTACAGCAACATAGCGGTTGGCGCACAAAATGCACACCAGGCCGAAAGCGGCGCATTTACCGGCGAAATTTCTGCCAAGCAAATTAAATCTGTTGGTGCCGAGTACGTTATTCTGGGCCACTCGGAGCGTCGCCAGTACTTCGGCGAAACCAATGAGCTTTTGGCTAAGAAAACCGATACAGCATTGGCAAATGGCTTAAAACCAATTTTCTGCATCGGCGAAACTTTGCAGGAACGTGAGGCTGATACACACTTCGGTATCATCAAAGCACAATTGGAAGAAGGCATATTTCACCTGGATGCCGATAAATTTGCGCAGTTGGTTATTGCTTATGAACCGGTTTGGGCAATTGGAACTGGCGTAACTGCAACATCTGCACAGGCACAAGAAATTCACGAATTTATCCGTAAAGAAATTGCGGCTAAATATGGTCAGCAAGTTGCTGATGACACCACAATTTTATACGGTGGTAGCTGTAACCCTAAAAACGCTGCTGAATTATTTGCACAAGCAGATATTGACGGCGGCCTTATAGGTGGCGCTTCCCTTAAGTCACGCGATTTTACAGATATCGTAAAAGCGTTTAACTAAGGCACTATTTTGTATCAAGTAGCAAGTATCAGGTATCAAGTACTATGGTTTATGCTACTCTTGCTACTTGATACTATGTACTTGATACTATCCTAAATGAATTACTACGAGCTATTATTTACTACCATAACTACTGAAGATTACCAGCAGGATTTGCTAATTGGTGCTTTGGGCAATATTGGTTTTGATACTTTTGAAGAGGTTGAGCTTGGCTTTAAAGCTTACATCCCGGTTGACGAATTTAACCAGGATGTGCTTGATGCTGCGCTTTTGCCTTACCGCGAAATGTTCACTTTTAGTTACGATATCAACCTTATTCCTCAAAAAAATTGGAACGAAGTATGGGAAAGTAACTTCGAGCCAATTGAGATCGGTGATCAGGTGTTTGTACGTGCGACGTTTCATGCCGCAAGGCCCGAGTTCCCTTATGAAATAGTTATCGACCCTAAAATGGCATTCGGTACCGGTCATCATCAAACTACAGCAATGGTTATGCAATTAATGCTAGAAAATGATTTTGCCGGTAAAAAAGTGCTTGATATGGGCTGCGGTACAGGCATATTGGCGATACTTGCAGCTAAACTGGGCGCTACCGATGTTACTGCCATTGATTACGACCCGGTTTGTTACGAAAGTACAATCGAGAATTCGGCCCTGAACAATCAGTCGCAGATTAAAGCGCATTGCGGCTCGAAGGAAGCTATTCCTGATGAGCAGTATGATATTATACTGGCGAATATTAACCGCAATATATTGTTGGACCAAATGGCCCGCTATGTTGAAGCGCTTAGGCCCGGCGGCGAAATCTATTTCAGCGGTTTTTACGAATCGCCCGATTTGGATATCATCACCGAAGAGGCCCGTAAGTATAACCTGAAATACATCACCCACAAAAAAGATAAAGAGTGGGTGGCAGCAAAGTTTGTTTTGTAGGAAATAGATAAATTATATTGATAAATAAAAAAGAGGTTGTTTTGTAACGAAGCAACCTCTTTTTGTGATACGGGCATCATGTTGAGCCTGTCGAAACATTCGCCGCTTAATAGGTCTTTAATAAGCTCAGATTGACTCGGATAAATTAGTAACCCAACGTAAATCTTGTCTTTACAAATTGATTGTTTTCCAATTCGTTTAAGATAGCAACGGCAAGGTCGGCTACGGTGATCTCGTTTTTTTCGTTTTCATCAAATACAGGGTTTTCGGTACCCAGGCGGAAATTACCTGTTTTAGCGCCCGGGTGCAGGTTTATAGCAGGGCTTATGAATGTCCAGTCCAGTTCATTTTCGTCACGCAGGTAAGTTAGGTAATCCCTTGCTGCAGTAGCTCCGGTCTTCCAGTCTGCCGGGAACTCGGGTGTGTCAACCAGTTGTACGCCATCAGCAATAAATAAACTGCCCGCACCACCAACACTTAAAAAGCGTTTGACGCCGGCCTTCTTCACCGCCTCTTGTATGTCTTTTGAACCTTTTAAAAAGTTGTTGTACAAATCAGGATCTGCCCAACCCGGATTAAACGAGCTAACCACTGCATCATGACCGGATAGGGCGGATGCCAAAGCATCAACATTATAAACGTCGGCAGATACTGGGGTAACGCCTGCAGCTTTTTCAATTTTGCCGCTATCACGGGCAATGGCCGTAATTTCATATCCGCGTGTTACAGCTTCGGCTACCAATGCAGTACCAACAAAGCCGGTAGCGCCAATTATTGCAATTTTCATATTGTGTGTTTTATGTTGTAATTATATATGTTACTGTTTGTGTTGAACTGATTAATTAAATCGCGATGAAAAATTTGCTAAAGTTGTATTAGCAAGTGTACCAATAACTACATTATCAATTTCATCATAAAACTTGCTAATGTTTTGGTTTATTTGCTTGCCTACACTGCATGCCGGATTTGGCTGATTTTTAGTTGATCCTAAAACTGATCCCGTCTGCACTGTTCTAAATACGTCGGCCAGCGTAATATCGGCTGCTCTTTTACCAAGCGAATAACCACCGCCTTGTCCTTCTCTGCTATTTACAAAACCAAACTTATTTAGGTTGCTAAGCTCTTTACGCACCAAAGCCGGATTGGCATTTAAGCTCCCAGCAATAAATTGCGATGAAAGTAGTTTGCCATCTGCTTTATCAAGCAAGGTTAAAATATGTATCGCAATCTGGAATCTTCCGCTCATCTTTATGTATCTGTAATAAAAATTATTACAGTACAAACATAAGATTATATTTATGACGAAATCAACCTGATCGACAGATATTTGAATTATGAGTTGTGACTGACAAACCGAATGGTGCTATACTATACATTTGCTTGTACTAACTTTTTAGCTTAAAAAGTCAGGACATCATAAAATCATATCGATATGAAAACTTACCTTGTTCCTATTGATTTTTCTGAAGCTGCAATTAATGCTGCTGAACTTGCTGCCCTTTTAAGTAAACAAAGCGCGGTAAAGCGAATTATCTTGATGAATGCTTTTTATATATCGCCATACCAGGAGCTTTTGCCTAACCCGGATATGTTCATGATACGTGAGCAGGAAATTGAAGAGGAAGTTGCAGAGCGCATTCAGGGGCTTGAGAAACTAAAGATAGATCTATCAGCCAAAGTTAAAGAAGGGGTGGAGATTGAAGTAGTATTACAACGGTCGCACCTGATAAGAGCTGTTGTAAATACAATTGCTAGTCGTGAAGTGGATTTGGTCATACTGGGCAGTATCGGTAATACCAGCGCCAACGCCAAAAGCCTCGGCAAACACGTTACCGGTATATCAAAAGCAAGCGCAGCACCGGTGCTTATTGTACCGCCGACATTTATACCACAGCCAATATCAACAGCAGTGTTGGCATCAGATTTTCTAAAAGTTAAAGACACGTTCCCCGCTGATGCGCTGAATAGGATGTTCGGCGATAAAAATGTTGATTTGCTGGTGGTTAACATTGATGCAAAAGGAAGATATAATTTTGATGAGCCTGAATATACAATAGAGCTTGCCGCTTTGAAAGATATATTGAAAGGCTATAATGCAAGCTATTTTAACATTACCGATCGCGATGTTATTGCCGGTGTACTAAATTTTGCTGCAGCTAATAATGCGCAAATGGTTGTGGCGTTACCGCATAAGTACAGTTTTTTACAATCGGTGTTGCATAGTAGTGTGTCACGACAATTAGCGGCATCCTCTGTAGTGCCGGTATTATTATTAAAGTAATTCTAGCTGTAGCGGTTAAAAAAGTTAATTAAAATGTTAGGTTTTTTATGTTAATTTGCAGCTGTCTATAACACAGATGAGAGTACACTTTATAGCAATTGGCGGCAGCGCCATGCACAACCTTGCCATTGCCTTACACAAAAAGGGATTTGAAGTAACCGGGTCTGACGATGTGCTTTTTGAGCCTTCGGCGTCGCGACTTGCAGGCTATGGTATTTTACCACAAAGTACCGGTTGGTTTCCTGAAAAAATTACTTCAAATCTTGATGCAGTGATATTAGGAATGCACGCTCGTGCAGACAATCCCGAGCTTTTAAAGGCGCAGGAACTTGGTGTTAAAATCTATTCATATCCCGATTACATTTACGAGCAATCAAAAGATAAAAAGCGTGTTGTTATAGGCGGCAGCCATGGTAAAACAACTATTACCAGCATGATTTTACATGCGCTGCAACAGGCCGGCAAAGATTTTGACTACCTGGTGGGCGCACAACTTGAAGGTTTTGAAACCATGGTTAAGCTAAGCCACGAAGCGCCAGTAAATATTATTGAGGGCGACGAGTACCTTGCTTCACCGATTGACAGGCGACCTAAGTTTCACATATATAAAGCGCATATTGGCGTTATAAGCGGCATTGCCTGGGATCATATCAATGTTTTCCCAACCTTTGATAATTATATCGAACAGTTTAAAATATTTGCCGATACTATTGAAACGGACGGTAGCCTTATTTACAGCCAAACAGATGATGTTTTAAACAATATGGTTGCCGGGTTGCAGCATCCTGCAAACAAATTGCCTTATGCTTTGCCGCAATTTGAGATTGATAACGGCGTAACCAGTATCGAGGCTGATGGCAATACGTATGCGTTACAGGTTTTTGGTTCGCATAACTTGCTCAATATTGAAGCGGCACGCCTGGTATGTGAGCAGTTAGGTATCAACAAGCACGACTTTTATACTTACATCAGCAGCTTTAAAGGTGCGGCCCGCAGACTGGAATTAGTTGGTAAAAATGAACAATCTACAATCTTTAAAGATTTTGCCCATTCACCGTCAAAACTCACGGCTACTATTGATGCTGTAAAAAAACAGTTTCCACAGCGCAAACTAATTGCATGTATCGAGCTGCATACTTTCAGTAGCTTAAATAAGGATTTTTTGAACGAATATGCAGGTACAATGGATGAAGCTGATGAAGCCATTGTGTTTATCGACAAAAAAACTTTCGAGCAGAAGAAGATAACGCCTTACGCTGCAGATGCAGTAAAAGAGGCTTTTGCAAATGGCAATCTTCAGTTTTTTGATAATCCGGGCGCATTACGCAATTATCTCGAAAGCCTTGATATCAGCAATTCCAATTTACTGATGATGAGTTCGGGTAATTTTGGGGGTATCAACCTTATTGACTTAAAAAATATTTTGTTAAATTATACTGAATATTAGTTTATTATTCAGAAATGTTGTAACTTTATTAACTATTGAGAAACCTATCCTAATTAAGATAAAAAATGAAGACACTTGGAAAAAAGATCCGGTTATTACGCCACCAAAAAGGTTGGAGCCAGGAAGAAGTAGCAAAAAGATTAGATATTTCTATCCCTGCATTTTCAAAAATTGAAACCGGTATCACTGATATCAATCTTTCACGCTTAGAGCAGATCTCAGCTCTTTTCGAGATGTCTGTTGTACAATTGCTTACCTACAACGAAGTTGCGCAGGATCAAAAAATAGCCAGTGAACTTGAAAGTGTTAACAAAAAGCTGATGGACCGCGAAACTGAAGTAATTGATCTTCAGAAAAAAGTTATCGAGCTTTTTGAAGAATTAAGACACAAAAAAGTAACAGCATAATTTAAAGCCCGGCCATTGTGCCGGGCTTTAAAATTTATAACGCATGGTAAGGTGCCGTTTACCAAATGTAGCACCAACTGCGCTGTGCAGGGCCAACATTTTATCGTTAAAGTCGCCCACCCATGATAGTTCAAGCTCGTTGTACTGTTTAAGGGGCAGCACATATTCCTTGAGTTTTATAAATAGTGCCGACTCCAGCCCGTGGTTTTGATACTTTTGTTTGGTGCCCATCACAATGGCTCGCATACGGCTCGCACCCCGCCAACGGCGATATACAAAAATTAGTTTGCCCCAAATATTAAGCTTACCGTTAAGCGGTTTTATAAACTGATTTGCATCTGGCATTATCACAATAAATGATGCCGGCTCATTATTTATATAAGCAAACCATATCAGCTTGGGGTCCATAATGGCCTTCATCTGCTCGAAGCTCTCCAAAATGGTTGCATAGTTTATGGGAACAAAGTTTTCAAAATTCTGCCAACCGTCGTTATAGATTTCCATAAAATCCCGCGCAAACTTATCTATCTGTTTAGGATTAAGATGGGCAAAACTATAGCCTGGCTTTTTGATTACCCAGTTGGCTATTTTGGTAAATCTTTCTGAAAATGGCTTGTGTACATCAAGGTAATTGGTGATTTGTTCATATAATTTTGCAAATCCATAATTGTCGAACAGCGCCTTATAATACGGCAGGTGATAATTCATTCCGTAAGATGGGGGAGTAAAACCTTCCGTAAGTAATCCCCAAAAATTATCGTTTTCGCCAAAGTTTATTGGTCCATCCATAGCCTCCATGCCACGTTCTTGTAACCAGTTTTTTGCGGTATCAAATAGTAGGGTTGAGGCATTGATATCATCAATGCATTCAAAAAAGCCACAACCACCAGTAGGCTGCTCATATTTGTGCGCTTTTTTGTCATTGATGAATGCCGCTATCCTGCCAATAGGATTTCCGCTTTCATCTTTAACTACCCACCTTGTGGCGGCCCCGCGGTTATGGAAGTTATTTTTTGAAGGATCAAATACAGCCTCTATATCATTATCCAGCGGGCATACCCAATTTGGGTCGTTTGCATAGATAGTGCGCGCTACATCTAAAAAGACTTTCTTATCGGTTTGTGTTTTTACTTCGGTTACCTGCATTTGTACAAATAAAAAAGCATCCAGTGGTTACCGGATGCTTTATGAAAATATCTTATATGATCTTACAAATCGTCGTCATCATCGTCATAAGGATCGTATGAATCGAAGCCGCCGCCCAAATCGTCATCCAATGGGGTCTCATCATCAAAATCGTCATCTTCGTCTGCTACTTTTTTACCTGGTTGCGGATCATCCAAATCCTCATCCTCGTCTTCGTATTTCTTACTTACAGGTTTTTTGGGAGTTGCCATTTCAATAAATTTTTGTTAGTTAAAACTTATATCTGTTAACCTAATTTTTTTAATGTACTTGTTAGTGTTGATTTCTACAGCGCTATTATCGCCATTATTTATGAGTAAAAATAGCGCAAAAACATCTTTTTTTAAAACCGAATTTAATTTTATTCCTGCGGTTGGCCTATGGCGCTGCTATTGTCTGTAACGTCCTTAAGTTGTGGCAGTTCGGCAATATCATTGATGCCGAAATAGTCCATGAACAAATTACTTGTGCCGTATAAAATAGGCTTGCCAACGGTTTCGGACTTGCCCGTTATGGCTATTAACTCCTTCTCAAGCAGCTTTTGTATAGAGTAATCGCAGTTTACCCCGCGTATTTGTTCAACATCGGTTTTAGTAACGGGTTGCTTGTAGGCAATGATAGCCAAAGTTTCCAACGCAGCCTGGCTTAACTTCTTTTTTGACCGCTGTAGTTGCAGCAAACTTATTACTGCATGGTAACGTTTTTTTGTGAGGAACTGATAACCGTTATTAATCTTAACCACTTCTATAGCAAAGGCATGGTCCAGGTATTTAGCCCTTATACATGCAATATGCTGCTCAGCTTCTTGCACGGTAAACTCATGGTCAAAGGCAGCCTGCAGGCAGTATAAAATTTCTTCGGTACGTATGCCTTGCTCCGACGCGAAGATCAATGCCTCGATGTACTGCTCAACGTTTTCCATTTACTTTATTGACTGGTAGAATCTATCCACCTCAGCTTCAACTTTCGACTTTATTCTTTTAACTTTCTACTTAGTAATCGATAACCTGCTCTTCAATTTCAGCAGGCATATCTCGCCAATCGTATTTTTGAGTACGTAGTTGCGGTTCAAAGCCAGCTTCGCGTATAGAGTCCTGGATACCTTTTGCCGTGAAACGATGTGGTGCGCCCGCAGCCGAAACCACATTTTCTTCAATCATGATAGATCCGAAATCATTGGCCCCCGCATGTAAACAAAGTTGAGCAACCTGCTTACCAACGGTTAGCCATGATGCCTGGATGTTCTTAATATTTGGCAACATAATACGGCTAAGCGCTATCATACGCAGGTATTCATCACCCGTAACGTTGTTGGTTATGCCGCGCACTTTACGCAATAGGGTACCATCGTCCTGGAACGGCCAGGGGATAAATGCTATAAAACCATGGTTGCCTTCCGGTTTTTCAGATTGTACCTGGCGTATCCAAACCAAATGTTCAAAGCGCTCTTCAATAGTTTCGATATGGCCAAACATCATAGTTGCAGATGTTGGCAAATTTAATTGGTGGGCGGCGCGCATAACATCGAGCCATTCCTGCCCGCCACATTTTCCTTTTGATATCAGGCGGCGTACACGATCGTTCAGTATTTCGGCACCTGCACCCGGTAACGAGTCAAGCCCCGATTTCTTCATCGCTTTAAGTACGTCGTAGTGGCTCATGCTTTCCAACTTGGCAACGTGAGCTATTTCTGGCGGGCCAAGTGAGTGTAGCTTTAGCTTTGGATAAAGCTGTTTTAGTTCGCTAAATAGGTCTGTATAAAATTTTAGTCCCAAATCGGGGTGATGACCGCCTTGTAATAATAGCTGGTCGCCGCCAAAACGAAACGTTTCTTCAATTTTGCGTTTGTAGGTTTCAATGTCTGTTATATAGGCATCTTCGTGACCGGGGCGACGGAAAAAGTTACAAAACTTACAGTTGGCAATGCAAACGTTGGTGGTGTTTACATTTCTATCTATTTGCCAGGTAACCTTTCCATGCGGCACCTGTATTTTACGCAGCTCATTAGCCACATAAATCAAGTCGGCGGTAGGGGCGTTATTATAAAGGTATACTCCTTCTTCGATACTTAAAAAATCGAAGGCTAAACCGCGCTGTAACAAATCCGCTGTATTCATGCACAAATATACGCAGTGCGTGCCTAAAGCTGAAAGGCAAAAGGACAAAGGTGTTACTTGGTTGACATTACCTTTTTAAAGTGTAGATACTAAACGAATATCTTATGGCAGCAATGAGCTACGAAACAACTTTACCACCATCCAAACGCAACGTTTGCGTAACGCTGGTCGGTATTTCATGCTGGTAATGGGTTACATATATCAAGGTTACATCACTTATGCTGCAAATGGCGTCAACTATATTTTTAAAGTTTTGCTGCTGATGATCATCAAGCCCCTGGCAGGGTTCGTCGAAGATTAACAGGGCCGGGTTTTTAATCAACGCGCGCGCAAGCAGGCACAGCCGTTGCGCACTTGCCGGAATATTCTTTAGCAATACGCGTGCATATTTGTCAATTTCCAAGGCCTGCATCCACATTAATGCCAAGTCAGCTTTTGGTTTGCTGCTCGGCCTGAAAAGCCCCAATGTATCATAAAAACCAGACTCTATTACCTGCAGGCACGATGTATCGGCCGGGAAGTATTGGTACAACTCTGGCGATACGAAGCCTATTTTACTTTTGATATCCCAAATGCTTTCGCCGCTACCTCGTTTTCTATCAAAAAGTACAATATTATTAGCGTAAGCTTGCGGGTTGTCGCCATTAATTAAACTTAGCAGGGTTGATTTACCTGCCCCATTCGGCCCAAGCAAAGCCCAACGCTCCCCCGGCCCGATATGCCAGTTTACGTTATCGAGAACAGTTTTTGCGCCGTACTTAATCACCACATTTTCCATCCTTACAACATCATGATAAGGAGCAACTATATGATTGGACATTAAATTAGCCACTAGGTTGGTGTTCGTTAAATTATATAAATCTTCGTCACGCTGTATTTTAACAAAATCCTGACGTGATATGCTGTCTTTAATGCTGCCGGTATCCAGGATAGCCACATTAGTTATCACTTCCGGGATTTCGCCAGCAGATGTAACCATTACAAGGCTAACGCCTGACTGCGCTATTTCTTTAAAGAGTTGATTAAACCTTTCCCGCATTTGCACATCAAGGCCTGTAAGCGGGTTATCGAGCAATAGCAACAAGGGATTTTTTATCAGCGCTGCAGCTATCATCAATCGTTTTGTTTCACCGTTTGACAGCTTGATAATTTGCTTGTCTCGTAGTTCAGTCAAATTAAGCGCAGCAATAGTTTTATCAATGGTCCAGTAAGGGGTGGAGTGATGATTTATCGTCACAGCACTTAAGTAGTCGGTAACGGTAAGGGCATCCTCCGAGTCTGAAGAATTATAACGCTGCTGATAATAAAGATTAGCTGTATTGGATAGATTTTTAAAATGATGTTTAGGACCAACTAAAGCCACAAACTGGTGGTGCGTTAAGGGAATATCCGTCACATTCGGCATGCTGGTTATTTGCTGCATAAACCCGTAACTGATATTGCCCGCACTTAGGGCCAAATTACCTGCTGTAACCTGAAGCAATACACTCTTTCCGGATCCGCTTTTTCCTGTTATTGCCCAATGCTGGCCCTTATTTATTGTAAAGTTGACATCGTTTAATAAAATTTGCTGCCCGGATTTTACCGTTGCATTTGAAATATTAAGTACCGACGAAGTCTTAAGTTGATTCATAATCCAAAATTGGTTCTAATTTTTATAGTATGTAGCCCTGTAAAAGTAGGTAGATTTAAAAGCAAGGTGCCGAAATTTGTAAATATTGCAAAACATTAAAATTTTCAAATATTTTATCAAAAGCCTTGTTATTATAACTTTAACGCACTATTTTAGTGATCTACATCTGCCACAAACACTTTTTGAAGGGCCAGTAAACCTAATTATTTAAGTGCATAGCACAAATTAAACTATTGAATTATGAGTATCTTATTCATCGCCCAAACTGTATTGCCTTTATTGTTTGCCAGTTTTGCAGTAGCATTATTAGCAGTGAGATTTTTACCTAAACAACAGGCGTAAATCAACTATTTATTTCAGCAGCTTAAGTTTTTAAAACAGACTGATTTTTGTGGTGTTAAATATTACATCTATAAATCAAAGTCTATGAAAAAAATTAACTTGATGGCTGCCGCTTTTTTGGTAGCGCTTTTGAACGGCTGCTCGGTTGTTTCCGGCATTTTTAAGGCTGGTGCCGCAGTTGGTATTATTGCCGTAATCGTCGTATTGCTTTTAATTATTTGGCTGATTTCTGCTTTTAGAGGCAGATCTTAATTAAATTATTTGCTTTTTTAATTGAAACAATAGTTTTTTTACGATGTTGAAATGGTAAAATTAAAATCATTTACCATGGGAAACACTGAAGCTGCCGTTGAGGCATTAAATGACCTTGTTTTAATTAACAATGATAGAATAAACGGATACGAACGTGCCAAGAAAGACTTAAAAGATAGCGATATGGAATTGCACCGCGTGTTTTTAAGCCTGATTGCACAGAGCCAGCAATTTAAACTTGAATTGGCTACCGAAGTTGCTGCACTTGGTCATGATATTGAAACCGGTACATCAACCAGCGGAAAGCTGCACCGTACCTGGATTGACGTTAAAACAGCTTTTACCGGCCATAGCGAAAGGAGCGTACTTGAAGAGTGTGAATTTGGCGAAGATGCAATTTTGAAAGCGTATAAATCTGCTTTAGAAGAGGAGCATGTGCCTGCTTACGTTAAAGACATTTTATATAAGCAAGAGGCTGGTTTACAAACCGCTCACGATCAAATTAAAGCGCTACGCGATTCTGTGCTAGACAACTAAGCGTTTTAAATCGCACAAACAGGAAGAGCGCCTAAATGGCGCTCTTCCTGTATTATCCCTGTTTAGTCCAGGTCAATATCCAAAAGTTTCCAGCTGTTTTTGTCGGCCCAGTCACCACCTTTGTAAGATAGGTTAACGCGCCAGTTATGTGTACGTATGTTACCGCCAATATCTTGTGCATTAACAGATGAGCTTACAGTATACCTATTAGCCGCAGTATCTATTTGCGCCTCAAACTTACTTTTACTGAAATTAGCTGTAGCAGGCTGCGCAAGCCGTTCCTTCACAAAAACTTTTGCAATTGCAAAAGCCTCTTTATCTATCGGCTTGCGGTTTACGTGCACACGTTTGTTTTGAAAAACGCTAAGCAGAACACCCGCCAATACCACTGCAAATAAAATAGAGAATATGGTAGCTATGCGTACCCTTGGATGGTGGCGCCAGTGTTTTTGTTTCTGTTCTTCGTTACTAAGTTTGTTCCAGTCTGCGTACTTCATGTATTAGGTTTAGTTCAATAACAAACAGCTTTTGAAAAGTTTTCGGCTAAAATTATTACGGCATAAAAAAAGCCCCTGGTAAAACCGGGGGCTTTTTTTATCTGAAAATGGATAATTACATTTTAGCAGCTGAGTCAGTTTTAGCAGCTGAGTCAGTTTTAGCTGAATCAGTAGTAGCAGCTGAATCAGTTTTAGCTGAATCGATAGTAGCAGCAGAATCAGTTTTAGCTGAATCAGCAGCTGAAGATGAACCAGAACCTTTGCAAGCAGCAGCAGAAACAGCGATAGCTAAAGCTAAGAAAGCGATTTTGAATGAATTTTTCATTTTGTGTTTTTTTTAAGTGATTTAATAGTTTTCATAGCTTAATACCCAGTTCTTAAAAAGGTAACCCGCCTTTTTCTAAAAAAAATCAGATTATTTTTAAATAAACTACAATTGGTTATCAATCAGTAGATTAAGAATCTTTTTTAACTATGGTTTTTTTAGTTTGTACCTTAACGGTAGTATCAGTTGATACTGAATCTGACTTAATTGTTGTGTCGCGGGTGGTTACCGAATCAACAACGCCAGAATCTGCCTTAGTTGAATCACCTTCAGATTTTGAACCTGATCCGCTGCATGCAGATGCTGATATAGCTATAGCCAAAGCCAATAAGCCGGTTTTGAATGTATTTTTCATTTGTGTGGTTCTTGTTGGGTTAATTATTTTAAACGAGAAGTATCTTGTTTAGTTGAATCAAGCAATAGGGTATCTGTTTTAGTTTTGGTAGAATCAACAGTTTTTACAGTAGTCACTGAGTCTGAAATCACTGTAGTAGTATCGCCACCATTATCTTTTTTTGAGTCGCCGCCGCAAGCTGCTGCAGATACCGCAATTACTAAGGACAGAGCGGCTAATTTAAATGCGTTTTTCATTGTTCTTGTAAATTTAATTTGGTGTTTGTTTTTGTATTAATACAGCTATATGAAAAAGGTAACCCTTTATCTATAAATAAGATCGAAACATGGTACCTGTTTATACATTCAATAATTCAGTGTTAACAAAAAAGCGGATACCAGTTCGGTATCCGCTTTTTTTACATTTTTTTGGCGGTATCTGTGCCACCAGAGCCGGAATGATCAATACCGGTATCAATAGGAGCAGTTGACCCGTTTTTACCAGACATTGTACCGGCCGAATCTGCCACGGAAGCGTTGTCGGTTTTCGTAGTATCTGGTGGGCGGCTGGAGTTTCCTCCGGAGCATGATGCCAAGCCTATGGCAATAGCTAATGCTAGTAGTGACGTTTTGATTGTAGTTTTCATAGTATTTGCGTTTTAATTACAACAGCTTAGCGCGGTGTATGTTGGCTTAAAAATTTCAATTTTGGTGCCAGGTATATATTTTACTGCCAATTAATAACCGATATTGCGGGTTGGTAAAGCATTGTGGCTTTAAAAACAAAAAATAATTAATTGTATTGGGTTACAATTTGATATAAAAAGTATTAAGTAGTGAATAATCAGTTTAATGTGGAAATACCTGCAGATAGTGAAGTAATCATAGGGATACTTAATAATTCTGATAGTGTATTAAAAAAATTATACCTGGCTTATTTTCCGATGATTTTGCAGTTGGTATTAAACAACAACGGCAACGAGGATGATGCTAAGGATATTTACCAGGAGGCTATTATTGTTCTTTATAATAAGGTTAAGCGTGGCGATTTTGAATTGAGCAGTAAGCTTAAAACTTTTTTATACTCGGTTTGCCGCAGGCTTTGGTTAAAACGCCTTAAGCAACTTAACCGTTATGGCGGCGATATAAAAGATTTTGAAGAATACCTGCCGGTTGAAGATGATGTTGAAAAACACCACGAAAGGGATATGCAGCTTAATAAAATGGCGGATGCCTTAAAATTGTTAGGTGAACCCTGCAAAACCATTATGGAGGATTTTTATTTGAACAACAGATCGATGCAGGAGATTTGTGAGCGTTTTGGTTATACAAATGCCGATAACGCAAAAACACAGAAGTATAAATGCCTGCAAAGGTTGAAAAAGCTGTTTTTCCAGCAATAAAAAGTTTTAGGTTATGAGAGATGAACAACTTTTAGAAATGATAGAGCGCTACATCAACGGAGAGATGACGGCAGATGAGCGCGCTAAATTTGATGCCATGCGCGCCAAAGATGCTTCTATCAATACTAAAATAAGCGAGCATAAGCAGTTTGTCGAAATGCTCAGGCATTACAGTGAGCGTCTGGAACTTGAAAATAGGCTTAACGCTATTCACGAAGAAATTGATGTACATACGCTGAAGGAAGATTTGATGGAGCATCCGTCATGGATTGTGCAGTTATGGCGTCATCATCACTCAAAAATATCGGTTGCAGCGTCAATTGCCATTTTTGCCATGCTGGTGACATTATTTTTTACTGGCAACCTTACAAATCAGGATCCGCGCTTTGTGCAGTTAAAGCAGGAAGTTGACCGTGTAAAAGTTCAGCAGAAGCGCCTTGGCGACAAAACTGACAGAATTATAAGCGACGGTACAAGCAAAGGGCCGGCTATTTCTGCCAAATTCAGAGGAACAGGGTTTGCGCTTAGCGGTAACGGTTACATCATTACAAATTTCCACGTTATCAGTGGCGGCGATTCGGTTTATGTGCAAAATGCAGAGGGCGAATCATTCCATACCAAAGTAGTTTATACCGAACCGCAGTACGATGTTGCTATTTTGCAAATCACCGATACTTCATTTAAAAATATTGGTACCGTACCTTACAGCTTCAAAAAATCTAAGAGCGACCTGGGCGAAGATGTTTATACGCTGGGTTACCCGTCTGACGATATTTCAATGGGCCCTGGTGCGTTAACTGCTTTAACAGGTTTCCGTGGCGATACTACCGAATACCAGGTTTCTATTCCGCTTAACCCGGGTAATAGCGGTGGTCCGTTAGTTGATGCCAACGGTAACATCATAGGGGTGGTAAATGGCAAGCAAACACAGGCATCGGGTGCGGCATTCGCTGTAAAATCAAATTATCTGCTAAAAGCTATCCAGAACATTCCGGCCGATTCGCTTACCAAATCACTTAATCTTAATACCAAAAATACATTGGCAGGCCTAAGCCGCCCGCAGCAAATAAAAAAGATGCGCAACTATGTGTTTATGGTAAAGGTTTATAACCAATAAAAAATCAACAATCCCAATAATGAAAAAGGAGATACAAGTAATTGTGTCTCCTTTTCTGTTTATATCAAAATCGTAATTAATTACCTGTCAACCTCGCCTAATACGATATCAATTGAACCTAAAACGGCCACCACATCGGCTATCATAGAGCCCTTGGTAATTTCGGGCACTACAGACAGGTTGTTGAAGCTTGGCCCGCGTGCTTTTGCGCGAAAAGGTATCTCTGAGCGCTCGTTATCGTGTATGAAATAAAAGCCGAGTTCGCCTTTAGCGCCTTCGCAGCGCGTGTAATAATCCTGCACTTTGGGACTAAGCTTACGGGGCAGCTTGGCGCGAGGGTCGAAATCTGGCGTGCGTTTAAGTTCCTTCTGTAACCTATCAAGGCACTGTTCAATAATGCGTAACGATTGTTCAACTTCTTCGACGCGTACTTTGTAACGGTCCCAGCAATCGCCAATAGTGCCCATTTGGCCTTTGCCAATCGGAATGTCGAAATCAAGCTCGGGGTACACCGAGTAGCCATCAATCCGTCGTAGATCATATTTTAAGCCCGAGCCACGCAGCACCGGGCCGGAGCAGCCGAAGTTAATGGCAACATCAAGCGGTAATATGCCAACATTGGCTGTGCGGCTTATAAATATTTGGTTATCGGTGAGCAACTCGTTTAGCTCTACCATCTTTGGTTTAAAGTAGTCAACAAACTCGCGGCAGCGCTCCTCAAAACCAACAGGTAAATCGTAAAACAAGCCACCAACCCATATGTAATTATACAACATGCGCGATCCCGAGGCCCACTCCAGCATCCCCATAATGTGCTCCCTGTCGCGGAAGCACCATAAAAAAGGGGTAAAGGCACCAATGTCAATACCATAAGTGCCGATGGCAATTAGGTGCGATGCTATACGGTTAAGTTCGCAAACCAGTACACGAATATATTCGATGCGCTTAGGGATTTCTTTGTCAATGCCCAGCATGCGCTCGACACCCATAACCCAGGCATGGCTATTATTCATAGATGCCAGGTAATCCATCCTATCGGTAAATGGAATAGTTTGCTGGTAGGTTAACGATTCGGCATGTTTTTCAAAACAGCGGTGCAGGTATCCAAGGTGCGGTATAACGTCCTTAACTATCTCGCCATCAGTAATCAACTCCAGGCGCAATACACCGTGAGTGGACGGATGCTGCGGTCCCATGTTCAGTATCATGTCTTCTACCGCCGCATCAGCAATCTTTTTATTGTAGCGCTCAACAGCTTCCTTATAAAGCGGGTTTGTGGCAATATCGTCCCTGTAAACAGGATTATTGTTCTCGGCTGTTTTTGGCGGATACTCTATCGGGATATTTTTATAATATTCGGCAGCTACATAGTCCTTACGCAGCGGGTAGCCAACCCAATCATCAGGAAGTAAAATCCTGCGTAAATCCGGGTGACCCTCAAAATATATCCCTACAAGGTCATATGCTTCGCGTTCATGCCAATCGGCTGTGCGGTAAACGTTTGTAAGCGTAGGGAAGGATGGCAGCTCATTTTCGTCGCGATTATTTGGGCGGCTTACTTTTAGTGTTAGCTGCAGCCCGTACGGTATTGACGATAGTTGGTAAACTACACCAAATTTATCTGCCTCCACGCCATAATCCACTCCTGTTAAGCACGACAGGAAATCAAAGTAAGTTTGCGGATTATCGCGCAGCTCCAGGCAAACATCAGCTATACTACCGGGCGTTATAAGCAACGCCGGTTGTATGCCCGTACGTTCGTCGTCCAAAATGATATCCTCGCCAAACTTTTGGGTAAGTAATAACTTAATATCGTCAAAACTCATGGCGCCAAACGTACAATCTTCCAGTTTTTATTATCAACTTTTTTATAAACTATCCTGTCATGCAGGCGGCTCCGTCGGCCTTGCCAAAATTCAATAAGTCGAGGCTTTAAAACATAACCGCCCCAGTGCGATGGTTTTGGCACCTCCTTGTCTGCATATTCCTGTTCAAGTTCGGCCATGTACTTTTCAAGCTCGTCGCGGCCTTCAATTTCACGGCTCTGCGGCGACGCTACTGCACCTATCTGGCTTTTCTTTGGCCTTGAATGGAAATATTTTTCGGAGTAAGCACGGTCGAGCTTTTCAATGGTGCCTTCAATACGAATCTGGCGTTCCATGTCGCCCCACAAAAACACAAGCGCACCAAGCGGATTTTTAGCAATTTCCTTACCCTTTCGGCTCAGGTAGTTGGTATAAAATTTAAATCCATCGTCACTAAAGCCCTTAAGCAGCACTATGCGTGCAGATGGTCGTCCATCTGTAGTAGCCGTGGCAAGTGTCATGGCATTGGGTTCATATACCTTGGCGTTTATAGCCTCATTAAACCACTTGTCGAACTGTTTTATAGGGTTGGCGGCAACGTCGCTTTTACTTAATGATGCGGCGCTGTATTCCTGCCTTAAATTTTCAATATCTTGTTGCTCCATCATCGCAAACTTACAAATTAATTAAACCGTAAATAAGCGAGCGGTTCATTTTAGAAATGATAATGAACATATTTTTACAATCTATGTTAATTAATTAAAATCAAACCCTATGCTAAGTCCAATTTCGCCGGCCGCGGGGCGGTTACTTATATCAGAGCCTTTTATGCACGACCCCAATTTTAAGCGGTCGGTGATACTGCTTACGGAGTATGCGGATACCGGTGCAATGGGCTTTATACTTAACCACCAAAGCGACTATTTGCTGGGAGATATATTGCCAGACTTATCATACTCTGAGCTGCCCGTTTACACCGGCGGCCCGGTGGCCGAAAATACACTGCATTATATACACCGCTGCCCCGATAAAATTGATGGAGGGATTGAAATTTGGGACGGCATTTACTGGGGTGGAAATTTCGAAACCATCAAAGAACTGATAAATAGCTACCAACTTAAAGAGGACGAGATACGCTTTTTTGCAGGTTATTCGGGTTGGTCACAAACGCAGCTCGATGATGAGTTGCGTGAAGACTCGTGGATAGTGGCGAACAAGTTTGAAGCTGATATCATCTTCACCGCTAACGAGCAAAACCTATGGCGCGAAGTTGTAATAAGCCTTGGACAGCGCTACGCCCACATAGCCAACTTTCCCGAAAACCCAATGCTGAATTGATTGTGATTAGTTACTTCATTAGTTAGTAGTTATCACTTAGCAGTTATTAAGGAGGGTTTGCTGTAAATAAAGCTTATAATCAGATACTCCTTTAACTTTGGCATATAGCTTAATAATTTACCAACAACGACACAATACCTATAAACAAGTCTCTTACCGACACATTTCTCCCGTTAGTCGACACATATAAGCCTGCTTTTCCGTCTAACCATACCTTTATATCATTAACCTGATTAAAGGAGAAGATTATATGGAACGAAAGAGCTTTTTAAAGAGTTTAATGATCGGCGCAGTAACGTCGTCAATTGTGGCAGAGGCTTGCCAGAAAGATTCTATCGCAACTTCTACAAGCTCATCGGGCAGTACCACAACAGGTGGCACTTCTGTTATTAATGGCTCATGTAGTGTGGCACCGACAGAAACTGAAGGGCCGTTCCCTACAAAGTCGCCTGCATCTTACGTACGCAGCGATATCACCGATGGACGTACCGGATATAAATTAGCTGTAAATATATTTCTGGTAAATAGTAATAACAGTTGTAATGCTCTGCCTGGTGCGTTGGTTGATATATGGCATTGTGATGCGCAGGGTAACTACTCCGAATATGGCGGCAGTGGTTTGCAATCTACCAACTACACTAGCGTGCATTTTTTGCGTGGAAGGCAAACAACTGATAGTAATGGCGCTGTGGCATTTACATCTATCTTCCCAGGGTGGTACAGCGGCAGGGCTACGCATATACACGTGCATGTTTATAATTCATCAGGAACTTCACTGAAAGTTACGCAAATAGCATTTCCGGAGGGTAGCGGCACCGCTGTTGCGGCAGTTAATGGTTACAGTAAGGGTTTAAGTGGTTACACATACAACGCCAGCGATAACGTTTTTGGGGACGGTTACGCACTTGAGCTGGCAACAGTTACCGGCAACACTACCGACGGATTTGTATTAAATATAACATTTGCCGTACCGGCATAAAGATTTTTCATTTAGGGTGTTTAGTTAGAAGACGTTAGGAGTTCGCTTTTAGCGTCTTCGTTTTTAAAAACTTTTATGCGCATCATAACCTTAAGCTACCGTAAAATTATTGATATCACAGCTCAAAAACCCTGGGAAAAGCTTGTGTATGACGACTCCTATTTAGAGTTTAAGATACAAGCGCAAAACTTTACAATCGGCACCGACCACACTACATACGCCCAACTTATACAGAATATACCTGCCGCAAAAAAATTAGGTGGGATGGTTTCTGCATCGGTATCAGGGTACATTCAACAGCTTAACAACATTGTACCGGATATTCTAAATAATTTGGGCCGTAGATTTATAAAGTTTGATAAGTATCAATTTGAGATAATCAATTCGGATATATTAGATATAGGTAAACACCAGGTGGCCATTAACTTCTTTTCGGGACCGATGATATGGCATGATACGGTTGATAATATGTTACTGGTGTCGGAGTATAGGGCAGCTCATGCGGGCAATGAAACGTTAACATATCTGTTTACAATACAACCCTACGTCAATATTCATTCATTGAAAAACACTTACTGAAATGCATCAACTAACCCCCGGACAGATCTACCTGGCAGACAGGCGTGGCTTTTATGAGGATGCCAGCGTGCAAAGTAATTATATGTTTAATTACAACGGTTATTTTGCTGATAACCGCGAGCCATTTGGCCCGCTAACGGTTTTTAACGACGAGGTACTGGCCGCTAAAAAAAGCATCGTTATTACTGTTGGCTGTAACGGCTATGCTTTGCTTATACCTGTAACAGGAGCGGTTGATGCTGATGTAGCCGGCGAATGTTTTACTCTAGATGTTGGGCAAATGCACGTTTTACAGCTAAATGAAGGCGACGTAATTAGTTTGACTAATCCGTATGATGATTATCAGATAAATTATCTATTCCTACAGTTCAAATGCGAGCCTACTCAGGCCTACAAAAGGCAATTTAATTTTGATTTTGCCGGTAAGCCTAACCAGTTGTTGCCGGTAATAAAGCGCTCAGAGTTACCTTTTAGCGTACAAATTGGACACTTTGAAGGCCGTAAAGAATCACTTTATGAAAAAACAGGAAATGAATCCATGCTTTATTGTTTTTTAATAGCAGGTGCGTTTGAAGTTCAGGGCCGGTTGCTACATGAGCGTGACGGGCTTGCGCTTTGGAATACCAATGACGCCGATATGGAAGCGCTAAGTAACGGGGCTGTAATCCTGGTAATTGAAATGCCGGACGCTAATTAATGTTAAGACACTTAAAATACAAAAGGTCTGTTGTAAGCAGACCTTTTGTATTTATAACAACGTAGTAGTAAAAATTATTCGGCTATATTCCAACTAATAATATAAAAGGTTAATGGAACTTTAGCTCTCCATTTCCTTGGCAGACGCCTCTACTTTGTTTTTCAAATCTTCTTTAAACGCAATAAGGTTTGATACTATGGTTTCATCTGCGATTGAAATCATTTGAGCTGCCAATATACCCGCATTTTTAGCGGCGTTAAGCGCAACCGTGGCAACCGGGATTCCATTAGGCATTTGCAGGATAGACAGTATAGAATCCCAGCCATCGATAGAATTACTTGATTTTACGGGGACGCCAATAACGGGCAAATGCGTTAATGAAGCTACCATGCCGGGTAAGTGCGCAGCACCACCGGCACCTGCAATAACCACCTTGATGCCTCGGCCTGCCGCAGCTCGCGCATAATCAAACATCCTGTCGGGTGTGCGGTGTGCCGAAACGACGGTTATTTCATAATCTACGCCCAGTTCTTTTAAAACATCCGCTGCATCCTGCATAACATTCAGGTCGGATTTGCTGCCCATGATAATGGCGACTTTTGGTTGGCTCATTTGTATTTTTATTTCAAGCGTCATTGCGAGGAACGAAGCAATCTCCCGAATATGCTAAGTGTGATGCACAGGTTTGAGATTGCTTCGTACCTAGCAATGACGCGTTTTATTATTCTAACTTACTACTTTCAGTGTCTGCTGAACATACCTTGCTTTTTCAATCGCTTTTTCGCGATCATTGTCTACAATGGTAACATGGCCCATTTTGCGGAATGGCTTGGTTAATGCTTTGCCGTAAAGATGTACATAAACACCTGCACATTTCAACACCTTTTCAATACCCTGATAAACTGCGGGGCCTTCATGGTTGGCTTCTCCCAAGATATTTATCATGATGGCGTTGCTTAATGATGAAGTATCGCCAAGCGGCTGGTTGAAAATTGCACGCAGATGCTGCTCAAATTGCGATACCACATTACCTTCAATAGTTTGGTGGCCGCTGTTGTGTGGGCGGGGGGCAAGTTCATTTACCAATATTTTACCGCTTTTATCTAAAAACATCTCTACAGCAAGCAGGCCCACAATGTTTAGTGTTTCGGCAATGCGTTTGGCAATGTTTTCGGCTTCCATTTGCACCTCAAACGGTAGGGTAGATGGCGATATTAAAAATTCAACGAGATTGGCTTCGGGATTAAATTCCATTTCCACCATCGGAAAAGTTTTAACCTCGCCGTTCTCATTTCGTGCTACAATTACAGCAATCTCTTTCTCGAAATCAATTAAACGTTCTACAATGCTTGGTTCTGTAAAAGCGTTGGGCAAGTAAGTTTCATCAACTACTTTGTAAACGCCTTTGCCATCATAACCATCCCTGCGTAATTTTTGAATGTAAGGGAACGGGAATATATTTTCCTTTAATTGCTGTGTTGAAGAGATGATCTGAAAATCGGCTGTAGGAATATCGTTTTCTTTAAAGAATTGCTTTTGCAGGCCTTTATCCTGTATTAAACGTATAATGCGCGACTGGGGGTATACCACAACGCCTTCTTTTTCAAGTTGCTCCAAGGCATCTACGTTAACCTTTTCAATCTCGATGGTAAGCAGATCGACCTTTTTACCAAAATTGTAAACCGTTTCATAGTCGCTTAATGACCCTACAACAAACTCATTGCATAGCTTGCGACAGGGTGCTTCGCGGTCGGGGTCTAAAATTTTAACCGTTACGTTGTAATTTATAGCTTGCTGTATCAGCATACGGCCCAACTGGCCGCCGCCTAATATTCCTAATCTGAGGTCGCCGTAAAATGCTTTCATGTAGAGGGCAAATTTACCTAAATCTTTTAAATAGCGGTAAACGTAATTTACTTAGGGCATTTCAGGCAAAATAACGTGCCTAATAGTGTGAAAAAGCGCATAAATAATGCTATGCTAACATAGGAAAAACCGGCCGAAAAACCTACCTTTGCGCTGTTTTTCACACCATACTATCATCTAATGAAAACCACAATAGCAGTAGCAAAAGGCGACGGTATAGGCCCGGAAATTATGGCCTCCGTTCTCCGTATTTTCGAAGCAGCCAACGTACAACTCGGTTATGAGTATGTAGAGATGGGCAAGTCTTATTTTGATGCAGGCCACTCAACCGGTATGACTGCGGCAGCAAAAGAAACCATTGAGCGTTTGGGATTGTTGTTTAAAGGACCTATGGAAACCCCAAAAGGCAAGGGCGTAAAAAGTATAAATGTTACGGCGCGTAAAGTTTGGAACACCTACGCTAATCAGCGGGACTTTAGGTCGTTGAATGGTGTTGATACTGTTTTTTCAAAAGCAGGCATCCCAATTAACCTGACCATTATTCGCGAAAATATAGAGGATACTTACGGAGGCATCGAACACTTGCTTACCAATGACGTAGCCGTTGGCCGTCGTATTATAACCCGTGCCGGATCTGCACAAGTTATTCGTTACGCGTTTGAAATGGCCAAGCGTAAAGGCTATACTAAATTGGCTTGCGGGCACAAGGCTAATATCATGAAACTTACCGATGGTTTGTTCCTGGAAACTTTTTACGAGATAGCAAAAGACTACCCTGAGATAGAATCGAGCGACATTATTGTTGACGACCTGTGTATGAAGCTGGTATCGCGCCCGGAAACCTTCCAGGCAATTGTACTTACCAACCTACAGGGCGATATCGTGTCTGACCTTTGTGCCGGTCTTGTAGGCGGTCTTGGTTTTGCACCGTCGGCAAATATTGGCGATAATATTTCAATTTTTGAAGCCGTACACGGTACCGCACCGGATATAGCTGGCCGTGGTATTGCCAACCCTACCGCTTTGTTACTATCAGGTATTTTGATGTTGCGTTATTTAGGTTTAACTACCGCTGCCGCTAACATTGAAAACGCGTTGCTTTATACATTAGAGCAAGGTATCCATACAGGAGATTTTGGCGATAAAGCTACAGCATCTGTAAATACCGAAGCCTTTGCTGACACTATAATTAGTAACCTTGGCCAGGTGCCTGCCCAGGGCGCTGTTGTAGCACAGCCTGATGTTGCAGTTGAGATTAAGCACGACCGCCCCGCTGTAAATAAAATCACGGCAACCAACACTGCAGTTGTTGAAGAGCTTGTTGGTGCTGATATCTTTGTAGAATCGGACCTGCAACCTACTGAGATTGCTGAAATTGCGCAAAAGAAACTTAATGATAAAGTTAAGCTGGTAATGATATCAAACCGTGGCACGCAAGTTTGGCCAACAGGTTCCATATTTACCGAGCTTGTGAATGAATACCGTATTCGTGTTGAAAAAACTGATGGCGGAGAGATAAGCCAGAAAGAAGCCTTTCAGATAGCAGCCGACATTTCTGACGATATAAAAGTATGCTCTGTTGAATTCCTGATGAAATTCGACGGCAAAATTGGCTATACGCTTGCTCAAGGACAATAAGCAAAAGTTTAAAGTCGAAAGTATAAAGTTAAAAGTAAAAAGGCTTGTCGGTTGACAGGCCTTTTGCTTTATTAATAAGTTTGTAAATTCTTACTACTTTGTTAGGTCTTAGACATGCCCAGACTGACTCGATAAAAGTGTCATGCTGAACCCGTCGAAATACTCGCCGCTACAGATGTCTTCAACAGGATCAACTTAGGTCACGTTTCTGTTCATGCTTAACCTGTTTCAGCATCCCTTTAGTTCAATTTATGCCCTAATTACAAATCTTTAGAAATAATTTCCTGTTTGTTTGCAATTGGTTTAATATAAAGCTCATCAACCAGTATTATAATTATAGCCAGCAAGGGCACCGCAAGTATGACCCCTAATGCGCCGCACAAACCACCCATTATTACCTGCGCAATTATGGTAAGGGCAGGGGGCGTATTTATCATCTTTTTTTGAATTAACGGCGTTACTATGTTACTCACAATAGTCTGAGAAATTACGTATAACAAGGTGGCGGCGATGGCTTTATTTACACTCATAGTAAGCGCAAGCAAAACACCGGGAATCATTGCCGCCAGTGAACCGAAGTTAGGGATAAGCTTTAATATTCCTGTAATGAGCGCAAGCACCAAAGCTACCGGTATGCCCATTATAGTAAGCCCGGTGCCAACTATAATAAATATTAGCACCATTGATAGCATCATGCCCTTGAGCCAGCCTTTAAGGGCGAGGCTAACACGGTCGACCACGCAACTTGCTAATTCGCGTTTGCTTCGAGGCATTAATTTGATGATGCCATCTTTGTATAGGCTTGGCTGAACTGTAAAGAATATAGCCAGGAACATGATTATATATAAGTTACCCAACACGCCAAAGCTGGTGCTAAAAAACTTCCTGGCGGTGTCAAACAGTGTGCTTGAGTTCTTCTCATTGTAATATTCCAGAATTTTTCGGCCCAGCGATGTTTCGCCCAGCTTAGCTTTGGCGTTATTGACCGTTTGGGGTAAAGTATCACTCAGGGTTTCTATCTGGCCTTGTATTTTGGTACCCATGAACCAAAAAAGTACCGCAATAATCAGGAATGAGCCAGCTACTGATAGAAACATGCTAACCTTGCGGCTCCATTTGGTGCGGCGCTGTATCATATCACCCAAACCGTGAAAATAAACGGATATCAAAGTACCAGCCAGCACCATCAGTAACACATTAAATGCTACACGGATGATCAGGATAGCTACAACTAATAAAGCTACGATAGCTACCGTTTGCCATACCTTTTCGGTATAAGTTAAATGTTTTTCTTCGGGCGGGTGAGGTTTTAAGGCCATTAGTATCAGGTATTACCTAATGACATTGTTCAGCGCTAAAAGTTTTAAAACCTTCTCGTAAAATTAGCTCCGATATAATTCAAGTTTAATTTGCGAGCAGCTTTGCAATCAGATCGAAATTTAATAAACTAAAAAAGGTCAGCATGCTTACCATGCTGACCTTTTCATATCTACATATATTTTGTCTCGGCTTACACGATAGCATCGCCTATGCAAGCGAAAATGTTATCGGCCGACGCTTGTGTTGTTGGCAGCAGAAGCTGAGCCATTCAACAGATCAATAATTTGGGCGTTATTGGTCTTCTTAGCGTAGTCCATTGCTGTAAGCTTTTGTTTGTCCTTAGCAGATGCATTCGCGTTATGTGCCATAAGGTACTTAACCGCTTCAATATTGTTGGCTTCTGTAGCAATCATCAAAGCAGTACGGCCATTTTTGTTACGGAGGTTCACATCCGGGAAATGCGTAGCCACCAGATACATTTCGTTTACACGATTATTTTGGCAGGCAAGCATCAACGCAGTATTGCCATTGTTATCTTTAACATCAACATCAGGGTTGCTGCAGCAAAGCAACAGGCGCGCAATTCTTTCTTGTCCGTTGCTTGCAGCAATTATAAGTGGTGTGCGACCGTCAGCATCCTGAGCGTTAATGTTTGCACCTTTATTTAGTAGGTACTTTACAGCCAGGGCATCATTTTCCTGTATTGCTGTAAACAAATTTTGAGCGCCTGCAGCCAGGCACATAAAAAACATAGCACTTAGCAAAATTACTTTTTTCATTGAGTTTTTATTGAGGCATACGCCTGTTTGAAGATATTTAGCGTAGTTACGTAAATGATTTAACTGTAGACTTCGCTAGTTTTTTGTTCAAATCTTGCTATTAAAATAAAACGAAATATCTTATTTATTAAAACGAAATAGGTTGGTTGTGCCGATCGGCGTTTGGGGAACGCAAACAAGGATATCAGTGTGTACTTTATACACATTTAAATAATAGTTTATAAAAGTGTGCCGACGTAAGAAATTTCTTATACCTAACGTCTTGACAATCCTATGACATTGCTAAGGCGCTTGCGAAATTAAGTGGTGGCTGAGGAAATTAATTCATAAATTTTACGTTATTAAATGGTTAATTAGATGTATATTTAATATTAACAATTGTAAGCGTATGAGAAGGCTTCCCGGCCTTATTTTTCTTTTTATGTTACTCGCCCAACTTACATGTTTTGGGCAGGGTAAAACTATACGTGTTGATTTTTACAAGACGCCTTTTACTGTGAGTGTTGACCAAAGTGTCTTGACTGATTTAGTACAACAACCCAAAAGCAGCGAGTTAGCATCTGCATTGCATGTAGTAAGTAAGAGCAATTTCCGTCCATTGATTGATTCGCTATCAGCTTACCGGGAAAGACTCAATTTGAACGATTGGCTTTATTACCAGTTGGTAAGGCGCGTGGCCGAGCAAATTGCACCCAAAGACGACAACTACGCACGTTACACTTTTTATAAGTGGTTTATTATGGCGCAATCCGGCTTTGATGTAAGGCTGGCACTGGCCAATATTAAGATAATCCTTTACATTTATAACGACGAGGAAATTAATGACATCCCATATTTTATGGTCGATGATAAAAAATTCACTTGCTTAAACTACCATGATTATGCTAAAGCTGATTTAAACAGCAACCCACCAAAACCGGTATTGCTAAAAATTGCAGGCGCTGTTAAACCATTCTCATACCGGGTTACCATGATGCCTGACTTTAAACCTGAAGATGATTTTGAAAAAACGCTAAGTTTTATGTATGGTCATAAGAAGTACCATTTCAGTATAAAACTTAACAGCCAAAGGCAGGCAGCATTTGCCAATTACCCGGGTGTAAGCTTTGATAGTTATTTTAACATCCCCATGAGCAACGAGGCATATGCTTCATTGATACCGCTGCTTAAAAAGAACGTTGCGGGAATGAATGAGCAAAAAGGAGTAGACTATTTGATGCGCTTTACCCGCTACGCTTTCCTTTACGAAAATGATGAGGAAAATTTTGGCCGTGAAAAACGCCTGTCGCCAGAGGAGACGCTATTGTCGAACTACAGCGACTGTGATGACAGGGCCGCATTGTTTTACTACCTGGTAAAGGAAATTTACAACCTGCCTATGATAGCCTTGCTATACCCAACGCACATTACAATGGCGGTAAGCTTTGACAAACCTGTTGGACAGCCTATTTTATACAAGGGCAAATACTACTCCTTGTGTGAACCTACGCCACAAAATGAAGATTTAAAGATTGGGCAGCTATCCAGCAGGTTAAAAAACAAACCTTTTGATATTGTTTATCATTATGAACCGTCTGCCAGGCACTAGTTACGGTAGTTTTTAAATTGTACTTTTTTAAAGTATTCAATCAGTTTTTCCATACTATCCAGGTGGTATTTACCTGCGCGTATCTGATCAACCACTTCGGGCTCATCGCCCATAACATCACTCATCACATCAATGAAGTTTTTATCGGTTACGTGCTGCATGGTCGCCGTATTGGCACCATAGTAATAACTCATTTTTTTACTGCCACCGCCGCCAAATCCGCCACCGCCTATAGCTATACCTACACCACCGCCTACGCCGCTGCCGTAGCCGCCACTGCCCAAACCTACGCCAACAGCCGGCGACACGCTCACACCCCGCCTGCGACCCGAGCTGCCACGGCCATCGGCACCGCGGGTTGCGTAAATATTTGTTTCGCCGCTAACAGCCACTCGTACAAAATCAAATTCTTTTTTTGACCACGTTTCGTTACCCGGTGCATGTGCCACAACAAAGCTATCCTGCCCGGCAACAAAGCATTGCAGGTCGCTGGTGCTAAGTACCGTAGGGTCGGCCTTTTCAAATTCTTTAAACTCAATATAACCTTCATTAGGAATCGGTCCGTTGCCGCCAGGGCCGGGCCTTATAAAACCGGTTTCTTTAGCACCTCGCTTGTCAATAAAAAAACCCGGTAGCCACTTTTGTGCAAAAAGATTATGTACGCTAAACAATAGCAGTGCGGTTATAATAAAAACCGTTTTTTTAAATATCATATCAATAGTAATTAATAACCGACCTGTTTAGGCTGTTGTCCGGTGCGGTAAAACTCTAACAACTCCTTCATGTCGCCATACTTATAGGTTTTGTCTTTTATTTTGTCTACAACCTTAGGTTTGTCGGCCATGGCGTTACTCATTACCTCAATAAATTGCTTTTTGCTGAGTTTGGTTATGTTATTTGCGTCGTTACCATAGTAGTAAACACGCTTTGTGCCACCGCCTACTAGGCCGCCAAGGCCAATGCCAACGCCCACTGCACCGGCCATGCCGCCGGTATTTACCATCATGGGTAAGCCTTTTCGTTTGGTTTGCCTGGTATATACTTTAACCGGCCCGTTAACATCTACTAATAGTATAGCGTTTTGCAAATCCTGATTGCGGGAAACCACAAAGCTATCGGCATCCATCGTAAAAGATAATAACCGATCAGCCGCTACAGGAATTGGTTCGAGATCGTTAGAGCGGCGAAAGTAAACGCCATCTTGCTCGGCAGACGTAGTTGGCGACCATGCAACCTCCCCTGTAAACACCTCGCCGCTTGTATGATAGAGTTTGCCCGGAGCCCACTTATAACCAGACGGTTGCGCATAGAGAGCAGTCCCGGAAAGTAAAATAAATAATACGAACAAAAATAAACGCATAAGAATGTGATATTTGAATGCTAATATAACTCATTTTAAAAAGTTTTATGATAACCGTTGATTTGCGTAGCGATACTGTGACAAAGCCTACACCAGGCATGCTTGAGGCCATGTGGAGTGCTAAAGTAGGGGACGATGTGTTTGGTGAGGATGAAACCGTTAACGCGCTCGAGGAAAAGGCCGCTGCCATGTTTGGCATGGAAGCAGGCATCTATTGCCCTTCGGGAACCATGACTAACCAAATAGCTATAAAATGTTTTACACAACCGCTTGATGAGCTGATTGCCGACCAAACCGCGCATGTTTACCGTTACGAGGGTGGTGGGATTGCTTTTAACTCGGGTGTGTCTACACGTTTGCTCAACGGTTACCGCGGGATATTAACGGCTGAAATGATTGAACCGGAGATTAATGCCGAAAACATACATTATCCACATACCAGCCTGGTGGTGCTTGAGAATACCGTAAATAAAGGCGGCGGCAGTTGCTATACCCTTAATCAAATAGCACCCATAGCGCAGCTTTGCCTTGATAGGGGTTTGAAATTACACTTGGACGGTGCCCGTGTATTTAACGCTCTGGCGCATACCGGCGATAGCGCCGTAGATTACGGTAAGTATTTTAATGGTGTTTCTGTTTGCTTATCCAAAGGTTTAGGCGCGCCCGTAGGCTCGGTTTTATTGGCCGATAAGGAAACTATAAAATACGCCCGCCGCATTCGTAAAGTGTTGGGCGGTGGCATGAGGCAGGCAGGGTTTTTAGCCGCAGCCGGAATTTATGCCTTAGACCATCATGTGGAGCGATTAAAGATCGATCATTCGCACGCCGGCATCCTGGCCGATGAGTTGGGCAAGCAAAGCTGGGTAAGCGGAGTTGTCCCCGTCGAGACCAATATCGTTTTATTTGATACCATTGAACCAGCCGATGTTGTATTAGCCAAACTTGCTGATAAAGGCATTAAAGCAGGCAGTACCGATAAGCATCGCATTCGTTTTGTAACGCATTTGGATGTACATCCAGAGCAGATAGAGTATACTATTGATGTGTTGAAAGCGCTTTAAATAGCTATTAAATACGTGGCGTAAAACTTAATAAACAGGCCGTTGTTGTACTTCTCAAATGAACCGCCTGTTAAAAAAATTAGAGAAGATAGGCCGCGACCCTAAGGTTACGGCCAAAGCCGTTGGTTTGCGCTATGTATCAGACACAACGCCGGGTTATACACGTAAAAAATCTGGCAAAGGCTGGAGCTATTACGATGATGAAGGTAGGCTTGTTAAAGATAAAGAACTGGTAAACCGCTTCAACAAATTGGTGATACCACCGGCTTATACCAACGTGTGGATATCTCCTTATGATAACGGGCATTTGCAATTTACAGGGGTTGATGCAGCGGGCAGGAAACAATACCGTTACCATACGCATTGGAACCAAATTCGTAACCAGTCGAAATATCACAGGCTGCAAACATTTGCTGCGCATTTGCCAGCCATCCGTGAGCAGGTTGACAAAGACCTTGCCCGCCGTAACCTGGATTTTTTAAAGGTTGTTGCCTTGGTTGTAAGGCTGATGGAGCTAACCAGCATACGGGTAGGGAACGAGTCGTATAAAAAGCTTTACGGATCGTTCGGTTTAACTACTTTGATGGATAAGCATGTGAAAATTGACGGTTCCAAAATCAATTTTGAGTTTAAAGGTAAAAAGGGTGTAATGCATAAAATAGCTTTGCAAAGTAAAAAGCTGGCCAAACTGGTTAAGCAATGCAGGGACATACCTGGCAAAGAACTATTTCAGTTTTACAACGATGATAACGAGCGCTGCACAATAGGTTCGGGCGATATCAATAATTATTTAAAAGAGATAACAGGAGAGGATTTTACAGCCAAGGATTTTCGTACCTGGGCGGGAAGTGTAAGCGCGTTGTATGCGTTTAAAGAAGCCGGGGAGTTCGCCAACCTTACCGAGTGCCGTAAAAAAATTGTAAGCGTTTTAGATGAAGTGGCCATTAACCTTGGTAACACACGGACAGTTTGCAAAAAGTATTACGTGCACCCAACAGTAATAAAAAGTTATGAAGAGGGTACGCTATTTAAATACATTAGCCACCTGGACGATGAAAAGGATATCAAAGCGTCTGAATTAAATACTGCCGAGAAGGCATTACTGGATATCCTGGAGCACGAAAAATTGGCGGTGGCAAGCTAATAACGTTTGCCATGCTAAACGAAGAATCTATTTTGAAGGGAATTATTCAAAACAATGTATTTAACAGATTCTTCGCTGCGCTTAGTATGACAATAGAGCAAACAAAAAAGGCTGATCGGGTAACCCCAATCAACCTTTCTAACTTAGGACATTAACTGATTTACTATTGACCTTTCTTGGTGTAGATGTACACTACACCATTTTTTGCTTTATTACCATACTTTTTTAAAGTGTCTGTGCCTCCGCCCACCTTTACGCGGTCTATATCAAAAGCCGATAATTTTTTCATGTCTTTTTCAGTGGCTTCTTTGCCGTCAATCAGAATCAATTTATCAGATATTTTGTTTACATCTCCCGAGTAATTGACTGAAGTAAGAGCAATACGAACCGGCTTACCATCATATGTTGCTGTCGATTTTGGATCAGTGCCAAAGGCTATAGTGGCCGGGCTTGTAGTTTTGTAACCTTTAACTATAACATCATCGACAACTCCTGTACCTGTTGTGCGTATGTCGAGTGTTTTATTATCAATTTTAACATCGTCTGCCTTTGATTTAAAATTCGCGATGTATACGGTGTCTGCCATTTTTTTAATGCCTTTTGCACGTACTACTACGGTTTTAACGGAAGGGTCATTTTTAACAATCTGTAAATCGCTAACGGTACCGTGCACAGGAGGCAAGCTATTTAATAGCGCCGTAGTTTTTGCTTTATCAGCATCTTTATTCATGCCGCTTATTCTAAGCCTTGTAATGCCAGTCGATCCAATTCTGTCGCTTAATGCTTTGCCATCTTCTGAGTCTTTAGTAGCAATGAAAATGTAATCTTTATCATTACCGTTTTGGTAAGCTGCAGTTTCGGGGTTGGCTTTCAAACTTTCTGTTTTAACCACATTGATAGAACTTATGGTTGATGGGTCGATTTTTGAAAAGGCAGCGTTATCAATCTGTTTACCATTCAATACAATGTTCATGGAATCGATAGCATTCCGGCCATCAATCTTTAAATAAAATTTCTTCTTTTTACCTGTATCTAATTTTATCGCATCATTTGTGTTGTAGGTAAAGGAAAGGGTTTGCCTTGTAGTGATTGTGTCCTTCTTCTTTGGTACCAAAGTGATCTGCTTTTTTAGTTTAGCCGGTGCGGTATCGGTTACAAAAGCAATTGCTGTTTTCGAAGCCTCGGTAATAGCAGCGGCAACCGGTGTAATAGCTTTATTGAATTTTATGGTAAATGGTTTGGCAACCTCGGCTTTCGAGAATGTGAAAACCAATAACAACAGTACCACGGCAGGTATTACAAAAGCATAACGTGTTAAGTTAGCCCTTGAAGATCTTTTAGCATTCATCATAATTATACGTTTTTTAATGGTTGATATATTAAAGTGATTAACTATGCCCGGCGTTGCATTATTGAAACTTACGTTTACAAGGCTGTATTGGTAGGTTTTACTGTCGAAACCCTCATTCAGTATTTTACGGTCGGTAATAAATTCAATGTTCTCGCGTACTGCCTTTTTTATGAGCCAAATGCCGGGATTAAACCAGTAGAAGATGCTGCTCAACTCAGCTAGCAAAATATCAAGGGTGTGCCAGCCCTTAACGTGAATCTGCTCATGTAAAAGAATAGCCTTCAGGTCGTCGGTGGTGTAGTTTGCGGGATTTACGTAGATGCTTTGCCAAAAGGAAAACGGTGCCGCGTTACCGTCCATTAACCGCACATCGTGGTTGTGAAGCTTAGCCGGCCTGGAGTTTCGGTAAAGCATATAAAGCGAGAATAGCTGCATAATAAACCTGATAGCAAGTATGGCTGCACCCAGCCAAAATATGGCTTCGGCCCATTTCCAATAGCTGGCCTCGGTGATTAGCTTTTGTGCCGGAGTCTGCCATATCAACACTACTTCCTGTACAGGGCGGGTAAGTGTTTCGTGCCGCTGAGCAAATCCTGATAGATCTATCTCCGGGTAGATGCTGGCAAATAAAATAGCCGTGATGAGGTAAACGCGGTTAAGCGAATAAAAAGTTAGTTGCCTTAACACCAGGTAGTAGCCGGCGCAAAAAAGCAGCAGAGCCACATTTATTTTGAGTAAAAAAACAAATAAGGTTGGCATGATAGGTTATTGTTATTTTTTTTCAATCAGGTTGATGATCTCCTTAAGCTCTGATGCACTTATCTTTTTGTCTTTCGCAAAAAAAGTGACCAGGTCTTTGTAAGAATTTTTAAAGTAGTCGCTTACAAAGCCGCTCATAAAGCGCTTTTTATACTCCTGTTCATCAATGGCCGGCGAATACCTGTAAGAGTTTCCCATTTTTTCGGCAGTTACAAATCCCTTGCGTTCCAGGTTTTTTACTGTTGATGCCAGGGTGGTGTAGGGCGGCTTGGGCTCGGCTATCTGATCCAGAAAATCTTTTATAAAACCTGTTCCGGCCTGCCAAACGGCCTGCATTGCTTCTTCTTCTTGCTGTGACAATTTTTCCATCTTTCTACGATTATTTCGTAAATTTACGACACTCTCGTAATTATGCAAATTATTTAACACTTTTTTACAATTATCTTTTCTGTACCTTTTTTAAAGGTTGTAATGAACAGCGCTTAACTGTTAAATGGTTTTACTTATACATGGTTGTGTGTATTAGCTTTGAAAATAATCTATTAAACGTTAGTTTTGGATATAACTATTGCACGCTTCAACTGATTGATTTATGCCTTTCACTACTACTGTAATAACCGGAGCAACATCTGATATCGGCAGATATGCCACGATTGAACTGGCAAAGAAAGACCACGCTATTTATTTATTGACACGTAATAAAGGGCAAGGTGAGGACTTGGCGCGTGAGATAGAAGCCGCTACAAAAAACAAAAACATTCATGTTGTGCCCTGCGATCTGGCCAATTTGCAGAGCGTACGTGATGCTGCCGATATATTACGGAGCAGCCTACTGG
This sequence comes from Mucilaginibacter pallidiroseus, assembly GCF_007846085.1. Taxonomy (GTDB): domain Bacteria; phylum Bacteroidota; class Bacteroidia; order Sphingobacteriales; family Sphingobacteriaceae; genus Mucilaginibacter; species Mucilaginibacter pallidiroseus. Next base: position 890,185 of record NZ_VOEJ01000001.1, on the reverse strand, counting down.
GTATAAACGTGCTTATCAATGGCGCTACTGAGACGTTTGCTGATTACCAGGAAAGTATTGATGGGCACGAAATGACTTTTGCCGTAAATAACCTCGGTCATTTTTATCTTGTACAGTGCCTTATGCCAATGCTTGAGCGAGGGCAGGCGCGTATCATAAACGTCAGCTCGGAGGCGCACCGCGATGCTGCACCGCGCTTGCATGATATTAACTGGCGCAAAAAGCCTTATTCGGCTTACAAGGCATTTGCTAATAGTAAACTGTATAACATCTTATTTACACGTTCATTAGCGGTTAAGTACGGCTCCAAAGGCATATCGTCATTTGCGTTGAGCCCTGGGATGGTAAATACGGCGGGTGGGGAATATCTCACCAAGCTTGCCCGCACATTTACTTGGTTGCTTAAACCGTTTATGACAACCGCCGAAGACGGCGCCAAAACCATTACCCACTTGGCTACGGCCCCAAGGATTGATGCAAAAAGTGGCAAATACTTTAAAGGTAAGGAAACCTATTCGCCCTCCTCAAACGCTATTGACGAGCCGCTGCGCAAAAAGTTTTGGGAAGTGTGCGAGGAAATGACCTCCGGCATTGATGATAACATTTAATATTTTGTAACTTTTTTAATGCTTATTGTGCACGTTAATGCATTAAGCTAACTTAACTGCATAAACTAATAACAACATGAAAATAAGCAGACATGCACTGGTAACAGCGGGTTTACTTAGTGCCGTATGTTTTATGGCGATGGCCACCGCAGCCAAACAAGATGACCCCGCATTTACTAACCTAAAAGTGCTACCTAAAAACATTACCAAAGAGCAATTACATTCGGTAATGGACAACTGGTCGCACTCATTGAAAGTTAGATGCAGCTTTTGCCATCAATTTAACGCGGAGACAAAAAAAATGGACTGGGCAAGCGATGCTAAATCCGAAAAGCAAATAGCGCGCAGCATGTTTAAGATGACGGACGATATTAACAAAAAATATTTTGGAGCAGCTAAGGATAGTACCGGCATGGTTGTAGCCACCGCTGTGAACTGTTACACATGCCATAAGGGCAATCCTCATCCCGAAGTTGTAGATGCTGCAGCAGCAAAACCCGACAGACCAAACTGGGCACCACCAGCGCCGGGCAGCCAACCGACCACGCCGCCTACACCACCCACGCCGCCGCCAACACCGGAGACACAAACAAAACCATGATTTAGCATTGATGGGCGCGCACAGCGCCCATTTTTATTTATATTTGATAATGATGAAACGCAGAACTTTTATAGGTGGTGCAGGCAGTTTGGCCGTATTGAGCGCCATTCCATCTTTTGCAAAGCAGGCAATACTTAATAAACAATACACTGTACAGCAGGTGATTGATTTGATTTTAGCTGAAGGTAAATTATCGCCTATACCAAACACTGTGGATACTATAAAAGCAGGTAGTGCGGGTAACACAGTTAAGGGTATTGTTACCACTATGTTTGCAACAACAGATGTAATAGAGCAAGCCAACAAGTTAAATGCTAATTTCATCATAGCGCATGAGCCCACCTTTTACAACCATGTTGATGATAAGCAACTGGTAATAAATAATCCTGTAGTGCTGCAAAAGCTAGCGCTGCTTGATAAATATGGCATTACCGTTTGGCGCTTTCACGACTATCTGCATTCCTTTAAACCTGACTTTGTAGGCTACGGCTTTTTGCAAAAAACAAATTGGCTGCAATACTATAAAGGTGGAGGATTTACATTTATCAAGCCCGCGCAAACCTTGCAGGATACTGTTACGCACCTTAAGAAGTCATTAGGAATAACGCATGTACGGGTTGTGGGTAATTTAAGCCAACCCTGCCAGCGTATCACCATAATACCGGGTGCTGCCGGTGGCAAAATGCAGATCTCGGCAGCTGTAGCCGATAAAGCGGACGTATTGATTGTAGGGGAAGTCTCTGAATGGGAAACTGCGGAATTTATGCGCGATGCCAATGCACAGGGTCGTAAAATGGCACTAATAATTTTGGGCCACTCCCTAAGCGAGGAGCCCGGGATGGAGTATTTCGCCACATGGCTTAAACCGAAACTGGAAGGCGTGCCTGTAACACACATTGCATCCGGCGAGCCTTTTAAGTGGGTATAGTTAAAGGTTTTGTGCAATAACAAACCCGCAGGCCCAGGCCCATTGGAAATTGTAGCCGCCCAGCCAGCCCGTAACATCAATACACTCGCCGCCAAAGAACATCCCGGGTACTTTCTTGGCCTCTAATGTTTTAGAGGAAAGCTCGTTGCAGTCTACGCCGCCAAGCATTACCTCAGCCTTGTCATACCCTTTTGTGCCGGCAGGTTTTACTTTAAACTCATGAATAAGCGCAGCTAAATCTTCCAATTCGGTTTTTGACAAGGATGCGAGGTTTTTATCCGCAGGGATATGGTCTGCCAATGCTTCGGCAAATTTGCGGGTAAATAAGCCAGACAGGTAAGCAAGCAACATTTTCTTGCCATTTTGCAAGCGCTCTGTAGCAATTAAGTCTACAATGTTTTTACCGGGCAACAAATCAATATAAATGTATTCGCCGGGTCTCCAGTATGATGAGATCTGCAAAATAGCTGGTCCGCTTAGGCCCCAGTGCGTAAATAAAATGTTTTCTTTAAAGCTTGCCCTGTCATTCCAAACCCTGCAAAATATACTGTTGCCGGATAGCTGCTCATACCAGGGCAGGTCTTTACCTGTTATTGTAAGCGGCACAAGGGCAGGGGCGGTATCTGTAACTTTTAAACCAAGCTTGCGTGCAGTTCTCAAACCAAAGTCTGTTGCACCAAGTTTTTGGATCGGCAAGCCACCACTGGCTATAACTACTTTCTTAGCGGTGAGAATAGTTTCATTTCCATATCGGCTGATTAAAATGTTAAACTCTTCGTTGCTTTGCTCAATACTTAACACTTCGGTATCGCACCATATTTCCTGGCCAAGATCATTGCATAGGTTGGTAAATACTGCCACAATATCTTTAGCCTTATCAGTAACCGGAAACAGCTGACCAAGCGTTTTTTCTTTTCCGGCTATGCCATAGGCTTCAAAAAAACTTATCGAATCATCCACCGTCCATTGCGCCAAAGCCGAGCGGGAAAAGTGCTCGTTTTGCGACAAGAACTGCTTGTGCGTAGTATAAAGGTTGGTATAGTTGCACCGGCCACCGCCGCTGATTAAAATCTTGGCACCAACGCGGTCGTTTTTTTCGAGTATTAAAGTTTGCTTACCTAAAAATCCGGCCTGCACTGCACACATAAGTCCGCAGGCTCCGCCGCCAATTATTATAGCATCAAAATGGGTTTGTTTTATTAAATTTGCTGTCATGGATGATGTTTCGCAAATATCAGAATTTGGAAAGATACTTATCTTTTTAATTGTAGGCGCTGTTTTAGTGAGTTCCCTTTTTGTGGTGAACCGTCTTTTAGCGCCACGCAATCCAAATGCAGAGAAGCAATCCACTTACGAGTGTGGTGAAGATACCGTTGGAACTGCCTGGTTACCATTCAATTCCCGGTTTTATGTTATTGCGCTTGTATTTTTACTGTTTGATGTAGAAATGGTGTTTGTTTTTCCCTGGGCAACGGTTTTTGGTAACCACCAACTGCTTACCGCAGATGCGCGTTGGGGTTGGGTTTCCCTTGCCGAAATGTTTATCTTTTTAGGCATACTAATTTTAGGCCTTGTTTACGTTTGGCGTAAAGGCGACCTGGAATGGATAAAACCGGGTGTAATTGTGCCCTCTGCAGGTACACGTGTGCCGCAAACATTATATGATAAACTAAACCGCGATCAAAGCGTTTTTAAAGTGAAGACTTTTGCATTTGAAACAGTCACGGAAACCGCAACTGTTGCTACGACAGAAGTAGCTGACACAGCATCCAATGCAGTAAAAAAGCCAATGTTTAAACCATCATTTAAAAAACCAGCTAATGACGCCTGATTTAACAAATGAAAGTGGTGGCGTAGTTGTCACTAAGATGAACGACCTGCTTAACTGGGCGCGTTTATCATCGCTATGGCCTTTAAGCTTTGGTATTGCCTGCTGCGCTATTGAAATGATGGGCGCAATGGCATCTACATATGATCTGGACAGGTTCGGGGTGTTCCCAAGGCCATCCGCCCGCCAGGCAGATGTTATTATCATAGCAGGTACCGTAACATTTAAAATGGCCGAGCGCATCAAGCGTTTGTACGAACAAATGCCCGATCCTAAATACGTAATTTCAATGGGGTCATGCTCAAATTGCGGCGGGCCGTACTGGCAGCATGGATACCACGTTGTAAAGGGAGTAGATAAGGTTATCCCTGTTGATGTTTACGTGCAGGGTTGCCCGCCAAGGCCCGAATCGCTTATTGGTGCTATTATGGAGCTTCAAAAAAAGATTGAAACCGAACGCCTGGTAGGTTAACTAAACAATAGTCTGCAATTCATCTAATAGGGATGATTGGCCGGGTATTATCTTAACTTTTGCGGTTTCAATATCAAACCAGCCTGCGCGGTCAATTTCGGGGAATGATTGCTTTTTGCCGGATCGAGGCGGCCATTCCATCTCAAATAAATTGCTTACTATTTGCGTATGGTCAATGTCGCCTTCAATCGCCCATGCATGCACTGTTTTACCACTTTTTTGCTTTACAGGCTGTAGCTCAGTAAAATTACCATTTACCCGCTGGCCTGTCTCTTCCTCAAATTCCCTTTTAGCAGCAGCCTCCGGATCTTCTTCGCTATCAAATTCGCCTTTGGGTATAGACCATGCGCCATTGTCTTTCTTAACAAAATAAGGCCCACCGGGATGAACTAAAAATACCTGCAATTGATCATCGTACATACGGTATAATAAAATGCCTGCGCTTTGTTTGCTCATTCTAAACCTTGAATAAGCAGATTAACCACATTCACATCAAATAGTTTAAACGAGATTGCCGTATTTAAACCAAGAAAATTTTAACTAAAATGAAAACTGGCGCTTTGTTCAGAAATTTTTAAGCTGTGTAAGCATCATAGTTTTTACCGTTAATGCCTAATAGTTAAGTGAAATATTTTTTCGTAAAGAGGTAATGATGAGGTATTTTTGGTGACAACGCTAAACATTTTTTATTACAATGACAAACAAGTTAAAGTCGATAAAAATCTTATCGGTATTGGTTTCGGCAGTAGTTTTATACTCTTCATGCTCAAAAGAAACCACATCAAAATTACCTTCAGATAATGCAGCGCTTAGTGGAAAAATCGCAGTTGGACTTTATCAATCAATGGTAGGTTCGGCAAATGGTTTTGCGAGTGCTGCAGGTAAAGCTAATGGCACATCAACAAACGGACGCCTGCAAATAAGCAGCTATACTTGCGGCCAGGTTGTTGACCGTGATGTAGAGAGCACTACCAATGAGGGTGATACAGTTAAATCAACCTTTTCTATAAAAGGTAAAATGGTTATCAATTGCACGAAAGATACCATATCGGGATACACAAGCAATACGGTAACCAAAAACTTTGGCTTCAACTCTACACAAACTTTCGACAGGACAATAAATGAAAATTACACCGTAAAGCTTTTAGCTAAGCTAAATGCAAAATTAGGTGTAGATGGCTCACAAGTTTCGGTTATTAAAAGTGCATCGAAAAAAACACCTACCGATGCTATCGACCAAACAAATACTTTTACCATAAAAGGATTTGTAATTGATACTACCGGCCCGGTAGATATCACGTCAGGTACAGCAGATTTTATTTCTGAAGGTACAAACGATGGTCGTATTTTTAGCTTTAAAGGAACAATCACATTCCTTGGCGATCGTAAAGCAGAGGTTGCTTTCGACGGTAAAGTTGTAAGCGTTGACTTGCTTACAGGCAAAACCACCGTTAAATAATATACAATACAAGAGCATACGGCTTTGCCCTACAAATTTGGGCAAAGCCATTTTTTAATATGAATAAAAATTTACGTTTAGGCACTGCACTTATTTTATTGAGTTCAATTTTTTTGTACTCGTCTTGTTCAAAAGAAACAACAGCAAAGTTAGCTACAGATAATACCACAGCGCTTGGAGCAAGCATTGCCATGAGTTTTTATAATTCTGTTAGTAACACTACCAATGCTTCTACATCTTTAAGAAGCCAAATCAATACCGCGTCGACAAGTAAGCAACGCGTTAATGATGTTAGCTGCGGATCGATATTAGATTTTCCGTTTGAAATGACCACCTCAAAAGGAGATACTGCCCAAACTACAGTAAAAGGTGCCGGTAGGATATTTATCAACTGTCAGGATAACCAGGTAAGTGGTTATGGTTTATTGTGCGCGTCAAAGTATACTGGTTTCAATACCAAAGAGACTTTTGAGATGGAGGTGCAGGAGAATTACACTGTTAAGTCATTGGCAACGGCTTTTTCTAAAATGCAGTTGGACGGCACACAGTATTCCTTAATTGTAAACAAGCCTAAAAATACCAAAGCGTTTCAGTCAAGCCAAACCAACAACTTTACCATGAAGGCTTTAGTGATTAACACTTCAACCACGCCCTTTGATATTGTCTCGGGCACTGCCGATTTCGGCGCTTCCGGTGTAAGCGATGGCCGCCCGGTTAGCTTTAAAGGTGTTATTACCTTCTTGGGCAATCATAAAGCCGATGTTGCGTTCGATGGCAAAGTTGTTAGCGTTGACTTGCTTACAGGCAAAACCAGTGTTAAATAACTTTTGCATTACTAAAAGTAATTATGTTTTTGAAAGCCTCTTATGAGGTCTTTTTTTATGATAATCCAATAACATACAGCACTCCATAAATCTGTATTTTTGCTCACTATGTTTACAGGAATTATTGAGACTTTAGGTAAGGTTACTGATTTAAAGCACGAACAGGGCAACCTGCATATAACTGTGCAATCATCGATTGTGCAGGATCTTAAGATTGATCAGTCGGTGGCGCATAACGGCGTTTGCCTTACTGTAATTGGGTTGACAGATAGCACACATACCGTTACAGCTATTGAAGAAACGCTCAATAAAACTAACATAGGGCACCTAAAAGTTGGCGAACCGGTAAATCTTGAGCGCTGTATGCAAATGAACGCCCGGTTAGACGGCCACATAGTACAGGGCCACGTAGACCAAACAGCTACCTGTACAGCTTTCAATGAACTTGACGGTAGCTGGGAATACAAATTTGAGTATGACGCATCTGTCGGTAACATAACGGTAGAAAAGGGTTCGATATGTGTTAACGGAATCAGCTTAACCGTAGTAAATTCTGGCGCTAACTATTTTTCGGTAGCCATAATCCCTTACACCTATGAGCATACCAACCTGCACAACGTCCGTGTTGGTACGACAGTAAACCTCGAATTTGATATTATTGGCAAATACGTTGCCCGCCTCATGCAACGTTAACGAGCCGCTGTTATCCTGCTTTTGGCATACTCTATATATTTCTGTTGTTTATCTAACGGTGGCTTAGCGGCTATGTATTTTTTGTAGTATTTAGCGGCGTTTACCCTATCTTTTAATTCTGATTCATAAAGACTCGCGAGCGAATAATAAAGCATAGGGTAAGCGTCGAACTGGAAAGCTTTTTGATAGCTCTCAATTGCCTTCTTAAATCGCTTCTTTTTCTCGTTACTATCAGCAATTTCGCCATAGTACGAAGCTATATTAGGCGAGATACCATCAACTATAGCTTTGTTAAGATAATATATCGCCCAATTTTGATCTTTTAATTCCTTGTAACACATTGCCGCGAAGTAAAAAATAGATTCGTTTTGCTTTTCCTTATCTATTTGAGCGAATGTTTCGGCTCCGCAACTATATTGTTTTAAATTATAGTAAGCTATACCAAGCTTGCTAAAAACCTCGGCCGATTCATTTCCTGCCTTTAATAGTTTATTACAAACTTCAACCGTTTCCGGCCATTTCTTTTGTGTAGAGATAAGCTTCATCAGGCTCTGCAGGAGTACTATATTTTCCGGATCTGCCGCAATTGCGGTGTTTAATACCCTGGCTGCTTGGTCTGTAAACTTTATCGCTACGTACAAATCACTCAGGTCAGAAGCTACTTCGGCATCGGCAGGGTTAAGCTTATTGGCCCGTTGCAGGTAAGCAATTTTTGAAGCAATATCATTTTTATCGCCGCTGATTGTTGCGAGCTGTTTATAAGCGATAAAATTGAGGCTATCACGGCTAATGATTTCCCGATAATATTTTTCGGCTTTAACATTATTGCCCCGGCGTAAATTTATGCTTCCCAGGCTGAACAACGTACCGGTGTTGGTAGAGTCGATACTATACACCTGTAAATAGTATTTTTCGGCCTCAACCAGGCGGCCGGCCATGTTTGATGTGTATGCCAATTGCGACAATGCTTTAAGATCTGTAAAAGGTTCGGCGTAAATGCCTTTAAGGTAGTCGGCCGCTTCAGCAAATTTTTGATTTTGGTAGTACTCCAATAGCCTTGCATCGTCAATTTTTTTATTGTCTTGACTCAAACAGTTGATATAAAGGATAATAAGTATTGAAAGCAGACTGAAAGTTTTCATATAACTAAATTATTAGTTATAAATCACAATAGCAAATTTTATTTTTGGCATCGTATTGGTTAGGTTAGAAGTATAAAATTAAGATACTACTATGGATAAGCTGAAGAAATATGAATTGATGGAAAAAATAGTCCATGAATTAGAAGACTTGAAAAACAGCCAACAGGCTATCATACAAAAAATCGCTAAAATTGAGGTTGACAATATCGACTTGGGCAACAAACGATTAGAGAAAGATTTGCCGGACATGCATCAGCGCGTAGCCGACAACCTTGACAATATTACAAGTATTCTTGACGATTTCGCCTCGGAAGCTGATGAGTACAGCAACAAAAATAACATTGCTGCACTGAAAGAGCAGGATGCTATAGAAAACCGTTGAGATAATGGTTTTTGATAAAACGAAAGAGCCCTCAATTTGAGGGCCTTTGTGCGTTTATAGAATGCCTTTATTATTCACCACCCTCAATGCTTTTGCCTTTCATGGCAGTGGCAATTACTACATCCATTACACGCTCTGCAAATGGGCGGGTAAGATCATTTAATGCATCTATCTTGGTATGTATCTGATCCTTGTTGCCGGTTTCAATAGCTGTTTTTAATTCATCAGCCGATTGCTTGGTATCTGCAATCTCCTGATCGGAGAGCAGCCTTCCATTTTTCTCTATAAACCTATCTACCGTGTAAAGCATTTGTTCGGCTTCAGTTTTTGCCTCGATTAGCATACGTGCATTGACATCGTCTTTAGCATTGGTAATGCTGTCCATCAGCATTTGTTCAACAAGATCGTCAGTAATGCCGTATGCCGGTTTTACTTCCACTTCCTGCTTCACGCCCGACCGTAACTCAATAGCCTGTATTTTCAATATGCCGTCAGCATTCAACAGAAAGTTGATGTCGACTTTCGGAAAGCCTGCCGGCATAGCCGGGATGCCCTTCAATTCAAATTCGGCAAGTTTACGGTTTTCGCTTATCAGGTCACGTTCACCCTGATAAACGGCAATCTTCATGTTCACCTGCCCATCTTTCGAAGTAGTGTACTGCCTGCCTGCTTTGGTAGGGATTTTCGAGTTACGCGGGATGATGGTATCCATTAAACCGCCCATGGTTTCAATACCTAACGATAGTGGGGTGACATCCAACAGCAGAATATCGCTGCGGTTACCTGCCAACACATCAGCCTGTATAGCGGCTCCAAGCGCCACAACTTCATCAGGATTGATATCGTCATGCACCGGTCGGCCAAAAAACTCGGATACCATTTTCTTCACCAAACCGGTACGGGTGCTGCCCCCAACCATTACTACCTCGTTAATATCGGTAATGGTTAAGCCTGCATCTTTCAACGCGTTTTGACAGCTGGTAATAGTTTGCTGCACTTTGGGAAGTATCAATTCTTCAAAAGTATTCCTATCTATCGTGCACCATATATCGCCAAGCTTTTCATTGAATACGCTTTGGTGGGCAAATGCCTTTTTGGCTTCTTCAGCTTTCAGGCGTAACTGCTGGGTAAGTTCACGGTTGTTGGCCAGTTCGTATTTATCAATATTGTTTTTTTCTATCCAGTAGTCGGCAATGGCACGGTCAAAATCGTCGCCACCCAAAAAGGTGTCCCCGTTGGTGGCCAATACCTCAAATATCCCGTTTTGTATTTGCAATATGGATACATCGAAAGTACCGCCACCTAAGTCATAAACTGCAATAGTCTTGGTTTCTTCGGGATCAAGACCAATGCCATAGGCAAGGCTGGCTGCCGTTGGCTCGTTTACAATGCGCAATACATCAAGCCCTGCAAGTTTACCTGCGTCACGTGTGGCCTGGCGCTGCGAATCGTTAAAGTATGCCGGCACGGTAATTACGGCGCGGTTAACAGGTGTTTTAAGCGCGTGTTCGGCACGTGCCTTAAGCTCCTTTAGTATCAGGCCAGATAACTCTATAGGCGTATAAAATTTGTCGCCAACTTTTATCTTAACCAGGCTTTCACTATCGTCATCAATAATTTTGTACGAAAAAAAGTCCTGGTAATTTTTTACATCGACATAAGCGCGGCCCAGTAAGCGTTTAACAGAAAATATGGTATTCTGCGGGTCGGTAGTTAAAAATTCTTTGGCTTCGTTACCAACCGTTACATCGCCGGTGGCACCGAAGTGAACTATAGAAGGCACCAAAACACCCTTGCCGGTATCATTAATAACTTTCGGGTTTTTATCAGGATCAATAAAAGCAACCAGCGAGTTGGTTGTTCCCAAATCAATGCCTACAATAATATCTTCTTTTTGTATAGACCCCGTTGCCAGGTTTATCGAAACTTTAGCCATAGTAATGTATTACAGTGGCAAATGTACTTAGTTTTGAGTAAGCGAATGTCATTTGTATTTAAATGTGCAGGTATTACTGTTAGCTTAATAAAATTTACTGCAAGGGTGTTCGTGCTAATTTCATATTTTCACGCAACAATGTTAAGGCGTCTTTTATTACCCCTGCTAATTATCCCTGCTGTAGCAGCTAATGCGCAACAGCTTGGCGGCAACCCGCCGTCTGTAAAATGGCAGCAGGTTAATACGCCGGCAGCAAAGGTTATTTTTCCAAAAGGCTTGGATAGTTCCGCGTTAAATGTGGCGGCTATCGTAGCGCGTATAAATAACTCCACAAAGCCAACTATAGGCACAAAGCAGCGGCAGGTAAGTATTTTACTGCAAAACCAAAGCACCATATCAAATGCATACGTGGGGCTGGCGCCATTCAGAAGTGAGTTTTATTTGACGCCAAGCCAAAATAGTTTCCAATTGGGGAGCCTGCGGTGGACAGATCAGTTGGCTATACATGAGTTTAGGCATGTGCAGCAATACAACAATTTTAACGTTGGGCTTTCGCATGTGTTAAAACTGTTTTTTGGCGAGGGCGGGCAGGCTTTGGGTAATGCTTTGTCCGTACCAGATTATTTTTTTGAGGGTGATGCCGTTTACAATGAAACGCATGTAAGCCGGCAGGGAAGGGGTCGCTTGCCCGACTTTATGAATGATTACCGGTCACTTTGGATAGCAGGCAAGGATTATAGCTGGATGAAGTTGCGCAACGGATCATACCGTGATTTTGTGCCTAACCATTATCCACTTGGATACATGTTGGTTGCTTATGGTTATCAGCAATACGGAAATAACTTTTGGAAAGATGTTACACAACACGCAGCAGCATTTAAAGGTGGCTTTTACCCCTGGCAGCAAGCTATCCAAAAATATAGCGGCAAAACCTATGCACAATTCAGGACTGATGCCCTTGCTCATTTCAAAAATGAATTTAGGGGGGATGTTAAAGATGTTAGCGCTAATCCCAATCAGCACTTTATCGCCGATGAGCAATATCCCGCTTTTGTAAATGACAGTACAGTTGTTTATTTGAAAACCACTTACGACAGAGTTGGGCGGTTTGTTATTAATACAGCTGGTAGGGAAAAGGATATAGCGGTAAAGAACATCACTACTGATAGTTATTTTAGTTATGCTAACGGCAAAATTATCTACTCCGCTTTCCGGCCCGATGCACGCTGGGGGTATCGCCAGTTTAATGAATTAGTTGTGCTGGATATAAACACCCATAGTCAAAAACGCATCACACGTAGAACCAAGTATTTCTCACCTTCAATAAGTGCTGATGGTAAATCCATTGTAGCGGTAAGTCTTGATGAAAAAGAAAACAGTGCCTTGCATTTGCTGGATATGCAAGGCAGGCTCCAGAGCGTATTGCCCAACCCAGGCAACCTATTTTATACCTACCCGAAGTTTTATAGTGATGACAGGTTGATTGCAGCAGTGCGTAATCCAGCAGGCCAAATGGCACTTGTCAGCACAAATATGCAGGGTAAGGATATGCAATATCTTGTTCCATATAGCTATAACCCAATTGGCTTTACGCAGGTACAGGATAAGCTGGCCTATTTTACACAAACCAAAGGGCTAAAGGATGTGCTATTTGCCGTTGACCTGACAACCAAGCAAATCTTTGAGGTGACGGGTGGTAAAGTGAATAAGTCCATAAGTTTTTATCAGCCTGCGGCGGGACCCAGTAAATTTGCCTGGGTTAAGCCGACCGCTTTTGGTAACCAGTTGATACAAGTGAGTAAAAGCGATGTAAAACTTGAGCCTGTTAGTAGCGGTGGCCAGAAGCTTTTAGATTTTGGGATTACGAAGCTATCGGCCGATTCGACTGCCGACTTACTTGATAAAACAAAGCCTTCAGATTTTGCTGTGACCAAGTATGGCAAGGCTTACAACTTGTTCAATTTTCATAGTTTGTTTCCAACAGTAAGCGACCCTAACTATTCGCTTGCATTAGTTGGCGAAAACGTGCTCAATACTTTTCAAAGCGAGGTGTCATTTAATTACAACCGCAATGAGGGCTATAAAAGTTTCGGCTTTGAGGGCATATATGGTGGTCTTTACCCTTTCATATCAGCCGGTGGCGATTATACTATTGACAGGAATGGCTATGCCAATGGTAGGCGGGTATATTATAACGAAACCGCCTTGCATGCCGGCTTAAGGGTACCCTTTAATTTAAGTGTCGGCAATCATTACACCAACTTTTCAGTTGGAAGCAGCATTTACTATAGTCAAAACCATTTTCAGCAACCTTTCCGCGCGCAATATCGTGATCGTTCCTATGCCTACCTGAGTAACACAATTAGTTTCAGTAACCAGGTGCAACAGGCTCGTAAACAAATAAATCCGCTGTTTGCGCAAAGTGTAAGTTTAAATTATAAAAAGTCGGTAACCAATCTTGATGCCAGCCAGATCCTGGCGACCGGCTCCATTTATTTGCCGGGTTTATTCAACAATCACAGCCTGGTTTTAAGTGGCGCATATCAGCAAAAGGGACAAAACAATGCCATCGGGTTTTCAAACGATTTCCCATTCTCAAAAGGCTATGGAAGCGTGAGTTTGCAAAGTATGGATAAGTTTGGCGCGAGTTACCATTTCCCGATAGCCTATCCCGATGCAGGTGTGGCTAACCTATTATACATACTGCGCTTGCGGGGCTATTTATACTACGACCATACACACGCTACCCAAGCAAGGTTTTACACCAATGGTGCCTCATTTAATGGCAATTTCCGCTCGGCGGGGGCTGCGGTATTTTTCGATGCCAGGATATTTAACCAGCAGCCCATATCATTTGGTATAAGATACAGCCACTTATTTGATCCCGATGTGTTTGGCGGTAACGGTAAGAATAGGATAGAACTTGTGTTGCCGGTGGCGATATTTTAATTTAAGTTGCGAGGACTCCGAACACGTATCAGATAGTGATATGCTAACTATTCGCCGCCTCTATAATCTTTCGCACCCGCTCAACGCTCGTTACATCAACGCTGTACTCATCGGCAATGCCGGGACCCATTAAAATATGGTCGTTATGGTACTGCATACCGCTTTGCACTGTTGTACGGGCAGATGAATGCACTTCTGTTGCCCCGGTAAACCTAATCAAATCAGTCACGTTAGTCTCGCTCACACCACTTCCAGGCAATATGATAATGCGCCCCGCAGCTTTTTCAATCAGGTGGGCCAAAACGCTTGCGCCTTCCATTGCCGTACTGCGTCCTCCGGATGTTAAAATGCGGTCGCAGCCCATCGAAATGACCTCTTCAAGTGCCTTAAAAAGGTCATTACACATATCAAAAGCGCGGTGAAAAGTTACGCTGAGGCCCCATTGTTTGGCCATACGCACCAATTCGGTGCAGCGTGGTACGTCTATGCTGCCATCGGCATTCAGGATACCTATCACAATTCCGTCGCAGCCAATTTCAATACAGTTGCGTATATCTGCCTGCATTATTTCGTACTCCAGATCGGTATATAAAAAATCGCCGCGGCGTGGGCGTATTAGCACATTAAGCTGAATGTGCAGGTGCTTACGCGCCAGTACCAGTTGCCCATATGATGGAGTGGTGCCACCTTCCGCCAGGTTCTCACAAAACTCAACGCGCGCTGCCCCACCATCCTGGGCGGCAAGGGCCGACGTTAAAGAATTTGCACATACTTCGAGTATAACCGGATTAGAATTTTTGCCTGCAGCAGCCATTTATAGTGAATAGTTAAGCGCCAAAAATAGCCAATAAGTTATTTACTTGTCTTTTTTCTCGTCCTTGTAAGCAGATTTGCCCGGTATGAGCAGATCCTGTTGTTTGGCATCGCAAACCGCGTAAGAAAAACCTTCCTGCAAGGCGTAAGCACCATATTCGCCCTTTTTATTGATAGCCAAAAAGCCAACCTGAATCTTCTTCGCAATTTCCGGTTTCTTTTTAATAATACGGTTTACAGCTTCGCGGCATGCATCCTCGGGCGATAGGCCCTGGCGCATCAGCTCTACCACTAAAAAGCTACCAACGTTGCGTATTACCTCTTCGCCAACACCGGTTGATGTAGCCCCCCCAACTTCGTTGTCAACATATAAGCCCGCCCCAATAATAGGGCTGTCGCCAACACGTCCGTGCATTTTAAATGCCATGCCGCTTGTGGTGCAAGCGCCGCTTATATTTCCTTTTGAGTCTATAGCCAGCATGCCTATGGTATCGTGGTTGTATTTTCCACCCGGGCGTTTTTGCTGATTTTCGATATTCATGACAGGGGAGTACTCGGCCTTACGCAGCCACTTTTGCCACTCCTTGTATGACTCTGGCGTCAGGAGCTTTTCGCGCTTCATGCCCTGCTCAACAGCAAATTGTGTTGCCCCATCGCCTACAAGCATCACATGTGGCGTTTTTTCCATAACTAAGCGGGCTACAGATATAGGGTGGGCTATGTTTTCCATCGCTGCAACCGAGCCGCAATTGCCAAATTCGTCCATGATGCAGGCATCAAGTGTAACACGACCGTCTCGATCCGGATACCCGGCACGGCCAACTGTGTGATTTTTCATGTCCGCTTCGGGTATGCGTACACCGGCTTCAACAGCATCAAGCGCACGGCCGCCTTTTTCCAGCGTTTTCCACGCTTCTTTATTGGCTGCAACGCCAAAGTCCCAGGTTGATATAACTATCGGTAACTTACCTGCAACAGGTAATGGCTTAGCTACAACATATTTTGAAAGCGTGGCCAGAGATGCGCCAGCAGCGGATAATTTAATGAATTTACGACGGTTAAACATACAAGGAGTATAAGGGGCTTGATAAAAATCCAACTAATATAGCAAGCCGGTAACAGCAAGCTTCAATTGTATCAAAACTGATACAAAGGCTTACAGTAGGGGATAATTATAGCTAAAATGAAGAGTTATTCAAAATCCCTTGTGCAATTATAGCAATGCCAATCTTTAGTTGTGTATGATGGGAGGATGTTGGGTAATATTGAGCTTAACCACCCTTGCTTCTCATTACGGCCGGGCATGAATTTTACATTGGTTGACGAGCAGTAGGGGCAGGTAACAACTGTGTTAGTTTCATCATCTACTTCATGATGATCCTGCAGATGCATGTCGCCTGTTTCGGCAAGTATTTCACGGCAGCGGGCCAAGTCACGCTCAAAAATTTTAAGCTTTATACCGCCTACCGCCTGGTTGTAAATTGGGTTTGCAGCGAGTGTATTTTCATCGGCAATAAAGCAGGGTATGCCATTATCTTCCAACCTTGTACGGATGATGTGTGCCAGCATAGGATCGTAGTATTGCTCAAAAGTGATGATCTTGTCGTTCTCGCGTGCTTCCATTTAAAGTTATAATCGTTTTAATAAAGCATTTGTTTTTTAGTTTCTTTGGGACGTGAACCGTATCGATCGTATATCTGCTATCTTAATACAACTGCAATCGCGCAGGGTAGTAAAGGCAAGCGATATTGCCGCCAGGTTCGACATCAGCCTGCGTACAGTTTACAGGGATGTAAAAACGCTGGAAGAAGCGGGCATACCTATTATTGGTGAAGCCGGGGTAGGCTACTCGATAATGGACGGTTACAGGCTTCCGCCGATTATGTTTACGCGCGAAGAAGCTACTGCTTTTTTAACTGCCGAAAAATTTGTTGAGAAGCTTACTGATGCATCAACATCGGCGCAGCATAAATCGGCCATGTATAAAATACGGGCAATCCTGAAATCTGCCGAGAAGGATTTACTCGAAAACATGGATGAGAATATTGCCGTATTAAAGAGCCGCACGCAAAGTGCCGTTAATAATAACGATCATATTCAGCATATTTTAAACGCCATCGCGGCCAAAAATATATTGGAGATCGAGTATACTGCAGGCTACACACAACAGCTTACACGCCGCAAAATTGAGCCGGTTGGCATATTTTACCTTGATAGTTACTGGCACCTGATAGCCTACTGCCAGATGCGTAACGATTACCGGGATTTCAGGTGCGACAGGATACGGAGCCTGCATCAATTAAATGAAACTTTTGCCGGCAAACACCCTACCTTAAAGGCTTACATTGACCAAACGGCACATGAAAAACATTTGGAAACCATTATTATACAGGTGGAAAACGAAGTGTTACGTTTTATAAGCGAACAAAAGTATTACCAGGGTTTTGTGTCTGAAAGGAGTGAGGGTGAAAGGACCGAAATGACTTTCCTGGCTATGTCTATTGAAGGTTTTGCACGTTGGTACATTACGTTTGGTGATATGGCCCGTATTGTAAGCCCAACGCAGCTTAAGGAGCGTGTAAAGGCACTTTCCCAAGCAACGTTTGAAAGAAATTCCGATTAAATAACCCTGCTGACATACTGTTGTCAATCTAAAAGCTTGTTTTGTTGTTAAACAAAAGCACCTAACAAGCAAATCATGAACGGACTATCACTAAAAACAGAAGTAACTTTTAACGCTACCGCGGCACAGGTTTGGCGCGGGCTTACCGACCCGGCAATGGTAAAAGATTATTTTTTTGGCACTAATTTAAAATCCGACTGGAGGGTTGGCAGCCCGATTACCTTTAGCGGTGAGTGGGACGGGACATCTTACGAGGATAAAGGTATTATTAAGGAAATTGAACCCGAAAAGTACCTTTCTTACACCTATTGGAGCAGCATGAGCGGTACCGAAGAAACGCCGGAAAACTATGCGACCATAAGTTACGATCTTGACGCAAAAGATGGTGTAACCGTATTAACCATAACGCAGGATAATATTAAAGATGAGGCAGCCAAACAGCACTCAGAGCAAAATTGGCAAATGCTGATGGACGCGATGAAAAAACTTATTGAACTGCCCAGCTAATACTTAGCGGGCAAAGGTCATTCTTTGCCCGCTTTTATCACTTACAAAAGTACCATTTTCGAAGGCTAAATTACCTGATATAATGGTGCTTACTATTTTCGACTTAAAGCTATTACCTTCAAACGGCGACCAACCGCATTTATAAAAGATGTTGCCTTTGTTTACCTGCCAGCTGCTGTTAAGGTTGGCCAATACCAGATCGGCATGGTAGCCTTCGCGTATAAAGCCCCGTTTTTCTATCTGAAATATGGTGGCAACGTTGTGCGCCATTTTTTCGGCAATCTGCTCCAACGTTATTTTGCCTTGGTGATATAATTCAAGCATAGCCACCAATGCGTGCTGTACCAACGGACCGCCGCTTGGGGCTTGTAGATATGGTTGAGCTTTCTCTTCGGCAGTGTGCGGGGCATGGTCGGTTGCAATTACATCTATTCGGCCATCAAGAACGGCGGCTAAAATGGCCTCGCGATCTTCGGCTGTTTTCACGGCCGGGTTCCATTTAATAAGATTGCCTTTTTCGGCGTAATCTTCATCACTAAACCATAAATGATGTATGCAGGCTTCGGCAGTTATTCGTTTGTCGGCCAGCGGGATATCATTGCTGAACAAATGTGTTTCGCGACCTGTAGATATATGCAGAATGTGCAGGCGTGTATTGTGTTTTTTGGCAAGCTCAACCGCCATGGATGATGACAGGTAACAAGCCTCGGCACTGCGTATTTTGGGATGCAACTTAATGGGGATATTCTCGCCAAGTAGCTGCTTGTAATGGGCCAGGTTGCTTTTTATGGTTGCCTCATCTTCGCAATGGGTAGCAATCAGCATAGGCGAGTTGGCAAACAAGTGCTCGAGCGTTGTAGGGTTATCAACCAACATATTCCCGGTTGATGAGCCCATAAAAACTTTAATGCCGCACACGTTTTTAGTATCGGTACGTAGTACTTCGTCAAGGTTGTCGTTTGATGCACCCATGAAAAACGAGTAGTTGGCAGGCGAGTTCTTTGCCGCTATGTCATACTTGTCCTGCAACAACTGTTGGGTAAGCGTGTTAGGTACCGTATTTGGCATTTCCATAAAAGACGTTATTCCACCCGCTACTGCCGCGCGCGACTCTGTGTAGATCTCTCCTTTATAAGTTAAACCCGGCTCACGAAAATGTACCTGGTCATCAATACAACCCGGAAACAAGTGCAGGCCTTCGGCATTTATTTCCTTATCAGCAATCGCATCAATAGTGGTGTCAATGCGGTCTATCAAACCGTCTTTTACCAGCACATCGCCCGTAAATTGCTTGCCTTCGTTAACTATGGTTGCTGCTTTTATAAGAATAGATGCCATGAAGCAAATATATAAAAAAGAGCAAGACGAGCCCCTAACCCCATGAAAGGGGAACAAGAATCAAGAGGTAAGAGTCAAGATGTTGGAATCAAAAGCCCTGGTTTAAAAGTCTTAATTCTTGACTCTGTTGTCTTGACTCTGACCAACTACCAATAGTAATTGATGCCGAACGTGAAGTTGTTGTTAAGGCTTGTGGTAAAATTGCTTGTATGGGTGGTGTAGTTATAGCGATAATTAATTGCGCCAAAACCCATGTTTAAGCCGATAGATTCCGTCGGAAAAAATACAACGTTGGGGCCGCCGCCAATTGCAAGACCGCCTTGTTTAAAATCGTTTATCACGTGTGATGTGCTGATGCCTGCCTGCGGATAAATACCAAACTTGTTGCTCAGCATCCAATAGTAGCGAAAGTTTACGGATAGCCCGGCATAGTCGGTATGGTAATCGCGTGTATAAACATAATTTTGGGCGCTGTTTACACTCGAGTAAAATGCGGAGGTTTCGGTACCCGATACCCTTGAATAGCCGGGCTGAATGCTAACTGCAAGTTTATCGGTTAAAAACAAACCAATCTCCGGGCTTATGTTAAGGTTCAGTACGTTGGTTTGAGAGTAGGTTGTACTGCCTGTTGCGTAGTTGTAATAGCTAACCGTGCCGGCTTCATCGTAGTTAAGATAAAAGCTGCCGCCAACAAATTTTTGCCCTTTGCCGGTTTGTGCAGATGCGGTAATTGCTAGGGTTATAGAAAGTAGTGCAAGTAAAAGTTTCTTCATATAAGGTTGTTTTGCCGCTAATATATGCGTTTGTTATCGTTTGCATAACGGGTTGTTTTTGCAAATTGTAACATCATCTACGTAAATAAGAAAAGCCGTGAACGGGTGTCACGGCTTTTCTCATATTGATGAAATTGCTTAAATTATTTCATACGGTAGTTAAGATAACCACCGTCCACAATAATTTCGGTTCCGCTGATGTAGCTTGCTGCGTCCGAAGCGAGGAACAATACGGTTCCGGCAATTTCTTCTACCGAGCCTATGCGTTGAAGGGCGGTCGATGTGGTTAGGGCCTCTAAAACGTCGGCACTTACTACCGAGTCAAATCCCGGAGTTTTAATAGGGCCAGGGCTAATCAGGTTAACACGGATCTTTCTATCGGCCAATTCATTTGCCGCAATCTGTGCTACCTTATTCAGGGCCCCTTTTGTAGCCGAATACACACTGCCTGCAATACCTGCACTTGTGGCAACTACTGATGAGGTAAATATCACCGAAGAGCCATCTGCCAAATGTGGAATTAGTTTTTGGAGCGTAAAAAAGTGTCCTTTAACATTGGTGTTAAACTGCGCATCAAAATCTGCCTCTGTTACCTGCTCAATAGGGGCAAACACGGCGATCCCCGCATTTAGGAATAGCACATCCACTTTGCTGCCACTATCGGCAACCTCGTTTACCAAAACCGCAATACCGTCCAGGTTTGATGTGTCAGACACTATGGTTTTTAAATTCGGGCTGTTTATCTCGTCAGCTGCTTTTTGCAAGTTGGCAGCACTTCTGCTGGTAATCCAAACGTTTGCGCCTTTATCAATAAAAGCTTTAGCGGTTGCCAAACCAATACCGGTGCTTCCACCGGTTATAATTACATTTTTGTTCTCGAAGTTCATTTTGTTATTCTTTAGATATTTAAAGCAAACATAGAGTATGTAAGTTTATTTATGCAACTTTGTGACTAAAAGTAACAGTGACATTTGAGTAACTACGTAACATATGACAGAAGAAAACGCATGCATTAAAAAAGACATCCGCGCTATTCATGATGCCATGGATGTTTTAAGCGGGAAATGGAAAATCTCCATCATCTCATCAATATGCTATTATAACCAGCGCCGGTTTTCCGACGTTTTAAAGGATGTTGAGGGCATATCAAACAAGCAATTGAGCAGGGAGCTAAAAGATTTGGAGCAAAATAAGTTGATTAAACGCACTGTTTTGGATACGCAACCTGTAACTGTGCACTATAACTTAACGGATTACGGCTGGTCGTTACAACACCTTATTCATGACCTAGCAAAATGGGGAAATGCACATCGTGAGCTTATTATAAAAGACTCTCGCGAAGCGGCTCGGGCATAATAAAACAGGGTAAAATCAAAAAAGCTTATCTTTGCCGCTATGGCAGCAGCTACGTTCGAGGATTTTAAGTTTAACAAGCAGATTTTGAGTGCAGTAGCCGATGCCGGTTACACTACACCTACACCCATACAACAAAAGGCCATACCGCCTATATTGAACGGGCAGGATGTAATGGGCATTGCCCAAACAGGTACCGGCAAAACAGCTGCTTACGTGCTGCCGTTGCTCATGAAGCTCAAGTATGCGCAGGGCGAAAATCCACGCGCACTTATTGTATCGCCAACCCGTGAACTGGCCATGCAGATAGAAGAGAACATCAAAACCTTCGCCGTAAATACGGATCTGCGTGTAATTGTGCTTTATGGTGGCCTCGGCCCCAAAACGCAGATTGAGCAGATTAGTAAAGGCATAGACATAATAGTTGCCACTCCCGGTCGTTTCCTGGACATTTACCTTGCAGGCCATATCGTTACCAAAACTATCACCACGCTTGTGCTCGACGAGGCAGATAAGATGATGGACATGGGCTTTATGCCCCAGATAAACAGGATACTGGAAATAGTGCCGGTGAAAAGGCAAAACCTGCTATTTTCGGCTACTATGAGCGAAAAGGTACACAGCCTTGCAGGGAACTTCCTTGAATTTCCTACAGTTATTGAGGTAACTCCGCAGGCCACTACGGCCGAAACAGTTACCCAGCAGTTGTACCATGTGCCAAACGTTAAAACAAAGATCAATCTCCTCAAAACTTTACTTGATCAGGAAGGTGAGATCAAAAAACTGATCATATTCTGCAAAACCCGCACAGCCGCCGAGGACGTATACAAGTTTTTGACGCGTAAGTACGGCGAAGCGGAAGTAAAGGTGCTACACGCCAATAAAGGGCAAAATACCCGTATTAACTCTATCAACTCGTTTAAAAACGATGAGGTGAAAATATTGGTAGCTACCGATGTCGCATCGCGCGGTATCGACGTAAGCGATGTGAGCCATGTAATTAATTTTGATGTGCCGGTAGTAATTGAGGATTACGTGCACCGCATCGGTCGTACCGGCAGGGCATACAACTCAGGCGTGGCTATTACCTTTTGCGCACCTTCGGAAGAATACTACATTGGCAAAATTCAAAAGCTGATACGGCAAACCATTCCGGTATGTGCAATACCCGAAGCTGTTTTTATTGAAGAGACACCTTACCAGGAGCGCCAGGATCAAAACCGCGAGATAGATCTACAAAAACGTAAAGAAAACCCGGATTTTAAGGGTGCCTTCCACGAAAAGAAATCATTGGCGCAAAAAAAGAAATTTGCTGCCGAGCGCGCCAAAAGAACACCAAGTAATGCAAAACCATTTAAGCATGGATCAAATAAACGATCAGGTAGAAAGCGCTGATCAGGCGCGTAAATTTCGGTTAAGCCCCTTAAACGTGGCAACAGCTGCATTATTGATTTTGGCCGGGTATATTTTTACTAATGGCGCTAAAATAACGGGGACACCGTATGAGCACTGGAGCGGAACCATAGCACTGATATTTGTGCTGTTTGCTTTAGTAGTGTCATTTCTCGACCTTATATTCCGTAATTTCTTCAGGATAACCAAAAACCTATGGATTGTAGAGTTAAGCTTTATAACTTTGGTAGCTATAATATTTTTACTTGTTAAATAATTTAAATGAAGACTGCTGAAATTAAGCTGACCATACAATTAGACGATAATAACGTACCTGAAACCATCATGTGGGAATCAACAGATTCTGCCAATAAAGAAGCTTTGCCTGTTAAAGCTATGATGCTGTCTTTGTGGGATCAGAGCTATAAAAATACCCTGAAGATTGACCTCTGGACAAAGGAAATGCCCGTAGATGAAATGAAACGCTTTTTCTATGAAACGCTGCAAACCATGGGCGATACCTTTTTACGTGCCACGGGTGAAAAAAATATCGTAGAAGATCTTCGCGATTATTGCGCCCACTTCGCCGACAAAATGGAGATTAAACAATAACACATGCGCCCCGCATCGTTACTTACCATTTTAGGATTTATCATTTTAATAGCGGGTACGTTTTGCCCGCTATTGCGCCCCTTGCACTTGTTTAACTGGAACGTTTACGGGCTTAATCAGCCGTACGGTATGGTGTTGCTATTAGTAGCAGTTATTGGTATTTTAAGTGCATTTTTAAACCAGGTAAAAGTTGCGCGCATAGCAGCCTATGTATCCCTTGGTTTGGTTGTGTTGTTATATATTGCTGCTATCTTTAAGATCAAGTCTGCATTTAGTTTTATTCCGTTTAAAGGCATTAATGCATTTATGATAAAGCAAATTGCATTTAAATGGGGCTGGTATGTGCTATTTGCAGGTGCCGCGATATCGGCCATTGGCGCTGCGTTCACCAAAAAAAGCAGCATCGTTATTTCCCAATAATTATCTTACTTCCCGTTTGTTTAATAATATACAAATAAGTTTTTTTAAACATATTTGTAGCAAATCAACATCACTTCTTTCTCTATGAAGAAATTTTCCTTTCGTACGCAGGTAATGTTAGGCTTTGCCGTATCAATTTTACTTGTGCTACTTGTTGGCATACTCTCTTATACAAGTATACACCAGTTGGAAGAGGATACCGTTTGGGTAGATCATACACAAAAGGTAATCAAAACATCTAACAACTTGCTTCAGTCGTTAATTGATGGCGAAACTGGTATGCGTGGTTATGGCGCGACAGCTAATAAAACCTTTTTAGATCCATACAACGAGGCTGTGCCTAAGATAGCCGAAAATCTTTCGACACTTACCAACCTGACAAGCGACAACGAGGTGCAAGCCAAACGTGTGGATTCGCTTAAGCTTATTGTAAACCGGCAGCTCGATTTGCTCCGTTTAAATATTGATACCCGCGAGCAAAAGGGCCTTGAATATATGGTTGCCAACCACATGTTCCTTAACGGCAAGGGCAATATGGATAGCATACGCGAAATTAACCGTCGTGTTATTGACGATGAAACGCGCTTGCTTGCTGAGCGTAAGTCTGCTTCAGAAAAAGCTTCGAGGCAGGCAATGATCATTATCGTTACCGGTTCCTTGATTTTCCTGGTGATAATTATCATCATGTTCTATTACATACAGGGAACATTTGCAAGGCAAAAGAAGGTAGAAGAAGAAGTGCGCGTTGCTAACCTGGAACTTGAGAAAGTGTTGGATGAAAATCGCGCTAAAAACTGGTTGCTAACCGGCACGGGTAATCTTAATGAGAAAATGCAGGGGCAGCAGAGCGAAAAAGAACTGTCTGCCAATATTTTAAACGAAATTTGCCACTACACCCAAGCGCTTACAGGCACTTTGTATCTATTTGATGAGGCCGAGTCAAGGTTGGATCTGTATGCTTCTTACGCATTTAGCGATCCATCAGCATTAAAACAACATATCCGCATATCTGAAGGTTGGGTAGGGCAGGCTGCAAAAGACGAGCGCTCGGCAGTTGTTAAAGGTAAACTAAACGATAAGCTAACTCTTGACACATCTATACTGCAAGATGAATTGGTGGAGACTTTTATAGTGCCGTTTTTCTTCGATAAAAAGCTTAAAGGTGTTATTGAGGTGGGCTACCGCGATGAGGTGCATGAAGCTGTTAAAGAATATGTGCTGCTTGTATCAAATGACGTAGCCATAGCTGTAAACACCGCACAGGCGCGCACCATAATGCATGACTTGTTCGAGGAGACGCAACAGCAAGCCGAGGAGCTGGAAGCACAGCAGGAAGAAATGCGTGTAACCAACGAAGAGCTGATGAACAAAACAGAAATGTTGCAGGCATCGGAAGAGGAATTGCGCGTTCAGCAGGAGGAACTTAGGACAATAAACGCCGAACTGGAAGAGAAAGCCAGTTTGCTGGAAGAGAAAAACCAAGCCATTGAAGAGGCCCGCCAGTCTATAACGCAGAAGGCAAGCGAACTGGAAACCACAGGCCGTTACAAGTCCGAATTTTTGGCTAACATGAGCCATGAATTGCGCACACCACTTAACAGTATCCTGGTGCTTGCTCGTATCTTAAAAGATAACAAGCCGGCTAACTTGTCTGATGATCAGATCAAATATGCCAGCGTTATTTTTAATGCCGGTAACGATTTGCTTACGCTGATAAATGATATCCTCGATCTGTCAAAAATTGAATCGGGCAAGCTGGAAATGCAGAACGAAGATGTGCGCATATCCGAAATACTTGGCGATATGCAATCGCTGTTTGCCGAGTTTGCTATCAACAAAAAAATAAATTACCAAACAAAAGCCTTAGACACTCCGCTTACTATTTATACGGATAAGGTGAGGGTTGAGCAGGTAATTAAAAACCTGTTGTCAAACGCGTTTAAATTTACGCCGGAAAACGGTAGCATCAGTATTACCGCTAAACCCGGCTCGCGCGAAAATACAGTTAGCTTTAGCATTAAAGATTCCGGTATAGGTATCCCTGCCGAGAAACAAAAACTAATTTTCGAGGCATTCCAGCAGGCTGATGGATCAACAAGCCGTAAGTATGGTGGTACAGGTTTGGGCCTTTCTATAAGCCGCGAACTGGCCAGTTTACTCGGCGGCGATATTACGCTATCTAGCGAGCCGGGAATAGGCAGCGAGTTTACGCTTACACTGCCATATGAAGCTAAAAAGACAGTAACAGATGATGTGGTGCCAACAGTAGAAAGTTTTACACCTACGGCTACCTTCCTGGGCACAGCTGCCAAACAACGCCCAAGCACGCCAGACCGCGACCCATTAGTTGTTATTGTTGAAGACGATAAAAACTTTGCATCCATATTGGAAGATTATGCCCGCGACCATGGCTATACGTCGGTAATGGTGAATGAGGGCACCAACGCCGTGGAAATTGTTAAAGAACAACAGCCTGATGCCGTGATCCTTGATATTATGCTACCTGGTAAGGACGGCTGGCAAATATTAAAGGAACTGAAGCAGGATGAGGAAACAATGCATATCCCGGTGCACCTGATGTCGGCAGGGGAGGCGGCAGCTAATCGTGTACGTAAGGAGGGCGCTATCAGCTTCCTTAAAAAACCAGTAAATACCGAAACGCTCGATAAACTATTCGGCGATATTATGGCCAACAGCGGTACCAAGTTTAAGCAAATACTTTTAGTTGAAGATCATAAAGCGCAAAGTCAGGCGCTTAAGGATCTGATGCAAAGCCAAAACATCACTGTTGACCAGGCCTTCGATGGCGAATCGGCTTTCAGGATGTTGCACGAGAACGAGTACCAGTGTGTAATACTTGATCTCAACCTTCCGGATATATCAGGCCTTGATTTGCTTGATAAAATTAAAGAGGTTGACAAGTTTGCGTCGTTGCCGGTAATCATCAATACGGCAATGGAGCTTGACAAAACATCTGTTAACAGGCTTATGCACTACGCTAATGCAATGGTGGTTAAAACCAGCAAATCGTCTGACAGGCTGATTGATGAAGTAAACCTGTTCTTAAATAAAATAAGCGAAACTGCGCCCCAGGCTTCAAGCCCTGGTAACACAGCAAAATCAAAAACTATTAACAAGGGTAAAGATGCTATTAAAGGCAAAAAAGTACTTGTTGTTGATGATGATATGCGTAATATTTTCGCTCTGAGCAGTGCGCTTGAGAGCTACGACCTGAACGTTGTTATTGCCAATGATGGCGAAGAAGCTATACAAAAACTCGAAGAGGTAAGCGATATAGACATTGTGTTGATGGATATAATGATGCCTAAAATGGACGGTTACGAAGCTACCCGGCATATACGCAAGCAAAACAAATGGGCAAAACTTCCGGTTATTGCTTTAACTGCCAAGGCAATGAAAGATGACAGGGAGAAATGCATTGCTGCGGGCGCCAATGATTATATAACCAAGCCTGTTGATATTGACAGGTTAATTGCGCTGATGCAGTTGTGGTTGGATAGCTGATTATAAATGGGGACAACATCTAAAGAAACCTTGAGTTCCGGAGAGATACTGGAAATTATTGATATTGTAAAGCGCATACACGGCTTTGACTTTGGTGACTATACAAAGGCATCCTTAAAGAGAAGGATGGAACGTATAGTGATGCTAAAAAAGATAAGCTTTTATGACCTGAAACATATGCTTGTAAACAGTACCGATTTTTTCCAGGAGTTTTTGGAAGAAATTACGGTAAATGTTACCGAAATGTTTCGCGACCCGGCCTACTATAAGGCGCTGAATAGTCAGGTGCTGCCATATTTATCAACCTATCAACATGTAAAAGTTTGGTGCGCAGGCTGCTCATCGGGAGAGGAAGCTTACTCATTGGCTATACTTTTAAATGAAGCTAATTTGAGTCAGCGGTCATTTATATATGGTACTGATATTAACACAGAGGTTTTAAAAGAGGCTCGAAAAGGCATTTACAGCCTACGTAAAATAAAAAGCTATGCCGAAAACTATACGATGACCGGCTTGCCCGGTTCTATTACAGATCATTTTACAATTATGTATGATGCCGCTGCAGTGCATAGCGAACTTAAGCAAAATACCTTGTTTTCGGTACACAATCTGATATCTGATACCGTGTTCAATGAGTTTCAGATGATTACCTGCCGCAACGTTTTTATTTACTTTGAAACCGAGCTACAGGAGCGTATACTTGATTTATTTTACCGTAGCTTGTGCCCCCTTGGCTACCTGTGTTTAGGTAACAAAGAAACCATCCGGTCCGACGCTTTTCGTAAAAAGTTTAAGGCTATCAATCAGAAAGAAAATATATACCAAAAAATTGGCTCTTAACAGCGAGATAATCGAACAGTGGCAGCGCTCGTCCGTTCTGCTCATTGGCGGATCGGCAGGTTCGTTTAAAATCATTTTTCGCATGGTTAAATCGTTTCCGCACGATCTTAACAAAACGGTGATCATTGTCATGCACCGAAAAAAGAACTTTTTTAGCGAAATAGAAAAACTGTTTGCTGAGAACAGCCGTATGTTGTTGGTTGAGATTAGCGACAAGGAAGAAATTAGGGGTAATGCAATTTACATCGCACCGCCAAATTATCATTCGCTTATAGAGGCAAACGGGCATTTTAGCCTTGACGTGTCTGATGCGGTTTGGTACTCAAAGCCATCGATAGATGTAACTTTTGAGAGCGCTGCCGATGTATACAAAGATAAATGTACGGCAATACTGCTTTCAGGCGCAAACCAAGATGGAGCCGAGGGCTTGTTGCAATTGCGCAATGCGGGTTCTTTAACCATTGCACAGAGCCCGGAGGATGCTGAAATGGCCGATATGCCCAAGGCTGCTATTAATTTGAACGCTGCTAAATACGTGTTAACCTCAACAGATATTTTTTCACTGATACAGAGCAATACCTGACCCGAGATACAATAGATGACTCCGATAAATATCCTTATAGTTGACGACCGCGAGGAAAATATAATAGCTCTTGAAGCTCTTTTAGAGCGTAACGATATTAAGTTATTCACCACTACATCGCCAAACGATGCCTTGCGTATAGCCTGGGAAAATCCTATTCAGATTGCACTGGTAGATGTGCAAATGCCGGAAATGGATGGCTTTGAGTTAGTGGAGATGTTGAAATCGAACCCTCGCACAAAGGATATCCTGGTAATATTTGTTACGGCAATTTCCAAAGAAAGCAAATACGCTGTAAAAGGATTGGGTACCGGTGCGGTAGATTACTTGTATAAGCCGCTCGATCCCTATATTACATCGGCTAAGGTAGATTCATTTGTCCAGCTTGCCAGGCAACAGATGATGATCCTGGAAAAGAACGAAGAGTTGCAGGCCTATGCCATTGTGGTAAAAAACAGTGCCGACATTATTTGCTCGGTTGATGCCGCAAGTTTGCGGATTAGAACGATAAACCCTGCTGTTGAGCAAATATTAGGTTTTACACCTCAGGAGATGCTTAATAAAAGCCTTGTTGATTTGGCTATTGAAACTGAGCAAGACAACCTGCGCCAAAAGCTCGGTGGTATTATAAAAGATAATTTGTCGTATGCAAAGTTTGAATCGCAGTTTAATACGTTTGATAAGCGAACTATTTGGACTGAGTGCCGTGCATCATACCGTAACAAAACCATCTTTGTAAATATAAGCGACATTTCTCCCCAAAAGAGTTATCAGCAGCAATTGATCAAATCTAAAGAGGCTGCCGAGTATGGACGCAAAGTAAAGGAAACTTTCCTCGCCAATATGAGTCACGAATTGCGTACGCCGGTAAATGGCATTATTGGACTTACCAATATGTTGCGTAAATCGGACGTAGACGAGCAGCAGATTAATTTGATTGATATGCTTGAGTCGTCGTCCAAATCACTGCTTGGTGTTATAAATGATGTGCTTGATATCTCAAAAATTGAGGCAGGCAAATTTAAAATCGTTAATTCGCCCAATAATATTCGCGAGATCATTAATACCGTATATCATCTGCTCAAGTTTAACGCCGACGAGAAGGATATCCAGTTTACAAACGAGTTTGACGAGCGCCTGCCCGAAATGATTATGGTTGACTCGTTGCGTCTGAACCAAATTCTGATGAATTTGCTAAGCAACGCAATCAAGTTTACGGCGCACGGCAAGGTAAATCTTAAGGTTGACGTGTTAGCACAGCAAGCCGATAAGGTAAAAATTCGCTTTTGTGTTGAAGATAGCGGGATTGGCATACCAGCCGATAAACTTTCACGGATATTTGAGTCTTTTGAGCAGGCAGAAGACGACACCGCAAGTAAATATGGAGGCACAGGCCTTGGGTTAACTATCGTTAAAAAATTGGTTGAACTTACAGGTGGCGAACTTAGTGTAAGCAGTGAGGTAGGTAAAGGCAGCGAATTTGGTTTTACAAATTGGTTTGACATTGCTACCGATAAAGCCGAGAAGGTATCAGCAAAAGTTGGCAAAGTCTTGGAGCCTTTCGAGAATGTGAGTGTGCTTGTTGCCGAAGACAATATGATAAACCAGTTTATGCTGCAAAAAATGCTGAAGGACTGGAACGTGAAGGTTGAAGTTGCCGATAACGGCAATAGTGCGTTGGAGCGTTTAAAAGAGAAGGATTTTGATTTGATTTTGATGGATACCCATATGCCCGGCCAAAACGGTTACCAGGCTGCACGTGCCATACGGCTTGATTTTGAGGAGCCTAAGCGCAGTATCCCAATCATATCTTTATCTGCTGCTGCGTTTGAGGACGAGCATCGTGAGGCAATTGCATCGGGCATGAATGATGTGCTAGCCAAGCCTTTTGAGCCGCATCAATTGCATGAAAAAATGACGCAGTTAATTAAGAAATAAGCGAGAATTAAAACAGAGTGGCTTGCCCAACGCCGGCCACTTTTGCTTCGTGATCGATCAGCCAGCGCTTGCGCCAAACACCGCCTGCGTAACCGGTTAAACTGCCATCGCTGCCTATTACGCGGTGGCAAGGCACAACTATCCATAAGTTGTTTTTCCCATTTGCCGCTGCTATGGCGCGTACGGCCAGCGGATCATTCATCAATTTTGATTGTTGAGTGTAGGTAATCGTCGTACCATATTTAATAGCCATTAACTGCTGCCAAACGCGCTGTTGGAAGGCCGAGCCCGGTTGCTGCAAGGGCAAGTCGAAGTTTACACGCTTACCTGCAAAATATTCTTTTAATTGCTCAACGGCCATTTGTAAAGCCGGGGTAGCAGGAGCTGTTTCGTCAAGCTCATCATCCAGCACAGCAATTCGGCTTATGCGATCTTCGTTATCAGCAATAATATGCACAATGCCAATCGGCGATTTGTAATAGCATTCCATAGCCTTATTCTTTTTCAGCGTTAAGTAATGCTTTTGCATATACTCTGGCCATATTACCTGTAAGAAAGCTCTTCGGTAAAAAGTTCATAAACACCGCACCAATGCGGTTCATTAAACCGGGCATATAGTTGAATTTTCGAGCTACAAATGCATGTATAGCTTCTTTAGCAGCCTGCTTTACAGGCATCAGCCAACCCTTTAAATCGTTGAAACTTTTACCTTCCGTCATTTCGGTAGCGATGCCGCCGGGAGCAAATACAGTTATTGAAAAAGTCGGATTCTTAACTTCATAGTGCAGTGCACTACCAAAAGCCGTGATAAACGCCTTACTTCCAGAGTATGCTGCCTGATAAGGAACAGGGAAATATCCTGCCATGCTGGATACAAGCATCAATGCTCCCTCGGTACCAGGCTTGTCGAAATAACTTACAAGTGCATTAGTCATGCGTACTACACCCTTAACGTTGGTGTTGAGAATATTCTCAAAATCGGCCCAGGGCAATTGGCTATGGCGGCCAAAAAAGGTAACGCCTGCGTTTAAAATGGCGCCGTATAAATCACCGTCGGCAATGCTATCGGCAACAAGGCGGTCCGTGTCTTCCGTTTTTGACAGATCGGCCACTATCACTTTTACTTTTACACCGGCGGCCGACTCTAATTCTGTCTTTAGCTCGTTCAGCTTGTCGGCCCGGCGTGCTGCTATAATAAGGTTTGCTTTAAAGTTGTGGGCCAGCTGCCTCGCCATTTCCTTGCCCAGGCCCGATGATGCACCTGTAACCAAAATCCACTTATTTGCCAGCGCCAGTTTTTTCATGCTGCTAAGTTAAAATTCAATTGAAGAATATTTAAACTTTTGGGTTTTACTTTTTTATTTCACGTTCTTTGCAGCATGAAACTGGCGGGGCAAACCATCGAGCTGTTAAAAAAGGAAATATTGCTCGAGTGGCGATCGAAATATGCATTCAACGGGGTATTGCTCTACATCGTATCTACCGTTTTCGTGTGTTATATTTCTTTTAATCTAAATCCTGGTTTTAAAGAAAGCTCCGGGTATTCCATTGTTTGGAACATACTTTTTTGGATCATTATGCTGTTTGCATCAGTGAACGCTATTGCAAAAAGCTTTATGCAGGAGAGCAAGAGCCGTTTGCTATACTATTATTGCATTGCTCACCCACAAGCCATTATCCTTTCAAAAATCATTTACAATGCCTTATTGATGGGCTTGCTTAGTGTGTTGGCTTTTACCGTTTATACGCTCTTCTTTCCAAATAATGTAAACGATTTGCTGTACTACCTTTTTATTGTTTTGCTTGGCAGCACCAGTTTTTCTACAGTATTTACCATGATTTCGGCCATTGCTTCTAAAGCAGGCAACAATGGCACCCTTATGGCAATATTAAGCTTTCCGGTGATTATCCCTGTGATTTTATTACTGGTTAAAGTAAGCAAGTCTGCCATGGATGGGATAGACCGCAGCCTTGGGTATGGTAACGTAGGCATCTTATTGGCTATCAATGCGATAGTAATCGCCTTGTCGCTTTTGCTTTTCCCATATTTATGGAGAGATTGATATAAGAGCAAAGCCCTTAAATTGTTACAGGCAATTTCATCATCACTTCATAAAATTTTCGGAATTTAGTGGCTTAAACCCCAGTTAATATTAATGCGTGCCCTGTGGATTTTTGTTTGTTTGCTTGCCCTGCCTATTCTTGCAGTGGCGCAAAGCGGAGTAATTACCGGTAAAGTTATTATGGCCGGTACAAACAACCCGGTAGCGCGTGCCAGTGTATTTTTGAATAACGCAACATTTGGTACCGCAACCGCAGATGATGGTACATTTACCCTGCGTGGAGTTAAGCCCGGCCAATACGACCTTGTGGTAACAACACTTGGCTACGAAGATTATAACCAAAAGGTATTGGTAGGTTCAAAGGGCGTTGATTTAAGCATCCAACTAACCCAAAAGGTGATGATGATGAAAGCGGTGACTATCATCAGCAACGCCGACTGGAAGAAAAACTACGAACAGTTTAAAAAGGAATTTATTGGTGTTGAAGGTAATGCCAAGCAGTGCAAAGTGATAAATCCACGCATACTGGATTTGATATATTACCGGAAAACGCAAACGCTTGAAGCATCGGCCGATGAATTTTTAGTTGTTGAGAACCGCGCTTTGGGCTACCGCACCAAGTTTTTATTGAAGGCATTTAGCAGCAGTAATTTTACTCATGTAATTATGTATGGGGGCAAGGCCTTGTTTGAGGATCTGCCGGGCAGTGCCGAGCAGAAAAAAAAGTGGCAGGAAAAGCGTGACGAAGCTTACTATGGGTCGCGGCAGCATTTTTTAAGGGCACTATATAAAAATCAGTTGGAGCAGGAGGGGTTTGTAATATATAATTTTAGCCGCAACCTTAACCCCAACCGTTATCCCGAGCCGTTGATACAACAAAAGTTAAAGCGTTATACCAACATAAACCGCGACTCGATGAATTATTGGGCAAGGCAATCCGATGTGCCAAAGTGGGCGAATGAAAATGTTATGCGCCCCGCGCTGAAAGCGGCAGATGTATTAAGGCGCACACCCCAGGAAGGGCTTTTTGCAGTTACTTTTCCAAATTACCTTTACGTCACTTATGTAAAAAAGCGTGAGGAAACCTATTTTAAAGATGTGTACCGCCCGTTGGATATGCCCAATTATGAAACAAGCGTAGTTACCCTTTACAGTCCATACTTCGTTTTCGATATGAATGGCACGGTTGTATCAGATAGTCCGTTGTTTGAGGGGACATGGTCAAAGGCCAAACTTGCAGACATGCTGCCTGTAGATTACGAACCCGTTGGTCCCGCTAAAATTGTAAGCGAATAGATACTGTAGCAACGTCATTCCGTTGTAAAATCTAAATTGGCGTAAGTTGATTGATCGGTTGATCGCTGTTGATATAACCTTATAAATGCGTTTATCTATCAAACTTATAATCATTTAAGTTTACAATAAGCAAGTATTTAACATAGGCGGGCAAAGGCTGCAACAATAACAATAATGTACGCGATTGCTTAACTCAGCACAGCAATTGTTACATTTGCCGCATAATTCTCCAAATGAAGTTTATATATCAAACCTGGTGGAAAGTTTTGGCTGTTGTGTTGATTTTTTACACATTGATTGCCGGCTTGCAATTCAGGGTTCCTCGATTAGACATCCTGCACGAAACTATCCGCAATCTATATTTCCACGTACCTATGTGGATGGCTATGCTTTCGGCGTTGGTACTGTCTGTCTTTTTCAGCATACGTTACCTGGCTGGCGGCCGCGAAGAGGATGACCTTGCATCTGTAGAGTGCGTTAATACCGGGATGATATTTTATGTGCTTGGTTTAATAACCGGGATGATATGGGCCAAGTATACATGGGGCGAGTATTGGAGTAATGACCCCAAACAGAATAGTGCGGCAATTGCGTTTTTGCTGTATTGCGCTTACCTGGTGCTGCGTAATTCAATAGATGAAGAACAAAAACGCGCCAAAATATCTGCCATTTACAACATTTTCGCTTTCCCGATTATGATTGTATTACTGTTTGTATTGCCACGCCTTACCGATTCATTACACCCTGGTGGGGCAGGTGGTAACCCCGGCTTTAATAAATATGACCTTGACAGCCACATGCGCGTAGTTTTATACCCTGCGTTTATTGGTTGGAGTTTACTGGCTGTTTGGATTGCCAGTATTCGTTACCGTATACGCTTAATTGAAAACAAACGTCATGACATCAACTAACATGAAGAAGATATTTTTTTTGGCGGCCATGCTGCTTTGTTTTATTACCGTAAATGCACAGGATACCGGCAATGTTGAGATGGCCGATGTATTGCGCAGCTCCGGCAAGATCTACGTTGTAATTACAACTATAGCAATCGTTTTTATTGGCCTTGCGGTTGCGCTCTTTGCTATAGATCGCCGTCTGCGTAAGTTGGAAAAGGAAAATTAAGAAAGCAAAAGGGCCTTGCCATTGTTTAAACAGCACAATGTGTTTTATTGTTAACACATACTTGCTTGCGACTTAACTAATATTTGCATTATTGATAAAAAATGTACCAAATTTGCACTCCTTTTTAGGAGATTAATTATTTACCAATACTAAATTATGAATATCAATAATCCTACTGCAAATCAGGATACCCATTTCTTTGGGGATGTTTGCAAAAACTTTGATCATGCAGCGCAATTTACCAAGCACGATGCTGGCTTGTTAGACCAAATTAAATCATGCAATAGCGTTTACCGTTTCCGTTTCCCTATTCGCAAAGGCAACGGGTTCGAAGTAATTGACGCATGGCGTGTAGAACACTCTCACCACCAGTCGCCAACCAAAGGCGGTATCCGCTACAGCGAAATGGTTAACGAGGATGAAGTTATGGCACTTGCTGCCCTGATGACATATAAGTGTGCCATTGTTAACGTACCGTTTGGAGGTGCAAAGGGTGGTATTAAGATAAACCCTAAAAACTACACCGTGGGCGAGTTGGAAAACATTACCCGCCGTTACACTGTGGAGTTGATCAAAAAGAATTTTATAGGCCCAAGCATTGACGTACCTGCACCGGATTACGGATCGGGCGAGCGTGAAATGAGCTGGATAGCCGACACTTACGCAACCATGAACCCAGGTCAGTTAGATGCACTTGGCGCTGTTACCGGTAAACCGATTGCATTACACGGTATTGCAGGCCGCCGCGAAGCTACCGGCCGTGGCGTGGCAATCGCCGTGCGCGAATGTGTAGGTGTTGCCGAAGACATGCAGAAGCTTGGTTTAACAACCGGCCTTTCTGGTAAAAAAATCATTGTACAGGGTTTGGGTAACGTGGGCTTTTACTCGGCTAAATTCTTGTCGGAGTTTGGCGCGTTGATCGTAGGTATCTGCGAGTTTGAAGGTGCTATTTACAACGAGGATGGTTTGGATGTTGATGCTGTATTTCAGCATCGTAAAGAAACTGGTTCTATTTTAGGTTATGCCGGCGCTAAGCAGGAGTTTGCAAACACGATGGACGGCCTTGAGCAGCCATGTGATATCCTTGTACCTGCTGCTTTAGAGAACCAGATCACTGCAGAAAATGTAGTAAACATCAAAGCAAAGATCATTGCTGAAGGTGCAAACGGACCGACGTCACCGGAAGCCGAAGCTATTTTTTATAGCAATGGTGGTATCATCATTCCGGATATGTATGCAAACGCCGGTGGTGTAAC
This sequence comes from Mucilaginibacter pallidiroseus, assembly GCF_007846085.1. Classification (GTDB taxonomy): domain Bacteria; phylum Bacteroidota; class Bacteroidia; order Sphingobacteriales; family Sphingobacteriaceae; genus Mucilaginibacter; species Mucilaginibacter pallidiroseus. The sequence goes on along the minus strand of NZ_VOEJ01000001.1, from coordinate 853,909 downwards.
CGTATCATACTTTGAGTGGTTAAAAAACTTAAGCCATGTTGCATTTGGCCGTATGAACCGCCGTTTTGAGGAAAACTCAAACCTGAACCTGGTAAACATGGTAGAAGGTATCACCGGTATTGCACTTACACCAATACAACGTGCAACTATCGTGAAAGGTGCGTCGGAGCTGGAGTTGGTAAATTCAGGTTTGGAAGATACCATGATCCGCTCTTACCACGAGATCCGCGAGATTTTAAAGAACAACCCGAAAGTGGAAACGCTGCGTAATGCGGCTATGGTGGGCGCAATAAATAAGATTGCTGTATCATACCAAAATCTTGGTGTGTGGCCGTGATCGATAGCTAAGCAACCCATGTTATAAATTTGAAAAAGCGCTTCGTAAGAGGCGCTTTTTTATTAATTGAAATATTATATGATTGCTATTACTATCGATAATAATTCTAAATAACATATATCCTTTGTAATAAACATATTTAGCTACACGTTTTGTATTTTTGCATTACGAATAAAAGGGACAAATACGATCAATGAAAAAAAGTTCAATTTTTGGGATTGTAATTATTGCAATAGCTATCGCGGTAATCATCAGCACCTATTCAAATACAAGCACATACGGGTCATTTAAAGACGCCCGCCAAACCAGCAGCGAGTTGCACGTGGTTGGTAAACTTAACAAAGGCAAAGAGTTGTTTTATGATGCCACCAAGGATGCCAATTACTTTTCTTTTTATGTGAAAGATAATAAGGGCGAAGAATGTAAGGTGGTTTTTGCCGGTACCAAACCGCAGGATTTTGAGCGTTCGGAACAAATTGTTTTAACCGGTAAAATGAAGGGGCAGGAGTTTTATGCTTCAAAAATATTGATGAAGTGCCCTTCAAAGTATAACGAGAAGTTAAACGTTACCGAAGCAAACGCTACCAAAAGCGCGAGCCTATAATTAAATTTAATGGATACAGTTTTTAAAGGCGAACACCTTTTACCGGGTAGTATTGGCCAATTTTTTATCGTCCTGGCTTTTGGTTCGGCGTTACTATCATTTATATCATATTTTTTTGCCACCACAACTGCCGATAAAGCCGACAACTGGTGGTTACGACTTGGCCGCATTGGCTATTGGTTAAATACCTTCTCAATTATAGGCATGGGTGTTTGTTTATTCAACATTTTGTACAGCCATTATTTTGAGTATCACTACGCCTGGTCGTACACGTCACGCACCTTGCCATCATATTACATCGTATCAGGTTTCTGGAACGGGCAGGAGGGTGGCTTTTTGCTATGGATGTTTTGGGAAGCAGTTTTAGGTAATATCCTTATCTGGAAAGCCAAATCATGGGAGAAACCGGTAATGACTACGCTTGCGCTATCACAGGTTGTATTGGGCACCATGATATTGGGCCTGCAAATTGGCAGTATGCATATCGGCAGCTCACCGTTTTTGCTTTTGCGCAATGCTATGGAAGCGCCCATCTTCCAAAATCCTAACTACCTTGATTTTATAAAGGACGGTAAGGGCATGAATCCCTCACTGCAAAACTATTGGATGATTATCCACCCGCCGGTGCTGTTCCTGGGTATCGCGTCGCTTGTTATTCCTTTTGCCTACGCTGTAGCCGGCCTGTGGGTTAGGCGTTTTAAAGAGTGGGTGGTGCCTGCTATTCCTTACGCTTTGTTTGGTTGCATGGTGTTGGGTACAGGCGTTATCATGGGTGCGTTTTGGGCTTATGAGTCGCTTAACTTTGGTGGTTTCTGGGCTTGGGATCCAGTAGAGAACGCTTCTATATTTCCGTGGTTATTCCTGGTGGCAGGTGTACATGTGCTTATCGTATTTAAAAATACCGGGCACTCATATTTTACAGCAACGTTTTTAACGTTAATGAGCTTTGTACTGGTTTGGTATTCATCCTTTCTTGCCCGAAGCGGCGTATTAGGCGAAACGTCGGTACATGCCTTTACAGATCTTGGTTTATTTTGGCAACTGGTTGCAGGCTTGTCCATATTTTTCGTGATTACAGTTTACCTATTGGTAACGCGCTGGAAAGAAATGCCGATCACCAAAAAGGACGAGGAAACATATTCGCGGGAGTTTTGGATGTTTGTTGGTGCGGTATTTTTATGCTTGTCATGCTTCCACCTCATCATTGTAACATCAGTGCCGGTATGGAATGCTATGTTCGGAACAAAGCTTGCGCCACCTACCGAGCCCGTTAAACACTATAACGTTATCCAAGCATCTTTTGCAGTAGTTATTGCCTTGCTAAGTGGTTTTACCCAATTCCTGAAATATAAAAAGACAGATGTGCAGCGCTTTTTCATAAGCACAGTTATCTATCTGATTTTTTCTGCTTTAATTACGGCATTGGTAGTTTACGTAACGGGAATTTATAAACTGCACCTGGTATTTGTATTACTGATGTTCTGCTCGATATATTCTGTTGTAGCAAACGCAAAAATTCTTGCGGATGCATTAAAAGGCAGCTTTAAGCTTGCCGGATCGGCAGTTGGGCATATTGGTTTTGGTTTGATACTGGTAGGTGCCCTTATAGCTGCTGGCGCACGCAGCGTGGTATCCATCAACAATACCGGCGAACGTTATAACGAAGAGTTTGCTAAAGATGAAGACCCGCGCGAAAACATATTGCTTTACAAAAACGAACCTGTAAAAATGGGCCAATACACCGTAACGTTTACAGGTGATACCATTGAAGGTGCACAGCATTTGTTTAATATCAATTACCAACGTGTCGAGGGTAACAAAGTAACAGAACAATTTGTATTAAGGCCAAATGTAATCCAGTCGCAAGGTGGCATGTCATCATCCCCAGATACCAAGCACTACCTTTTTCATGACTTGTACACGCATATCACCATGACCAATGTGATTAGCAGTGAGCAGGCAAACCCGGATGCCGACCAGCATGGCCCGGCGGATGATGACAAGAAGTATGATGCACCTATTGCGCATGAAATAGCCGTAGGCGATACCATGCGTTACCGCGATGGTATTATTGTACTTAAAGGGTTGAACAAAAGTGCAAAGATCCAAAGTATCCCGCTTACCGATAAGGACGTGGCAGTAGGCGCGCAATTAGAGATAACCACTAATGGCCGCAAGTACAACAGCGAACCTGTATACCTTATCAAAGGCAAAAGCGTGTTCGACTTTGGAAAAAAACTGGAAGATGCCGGTTTAAAGTTACGATTTACCAAAATATTGCCTGAGAAAGGCAAGGTAGAAATAACCGTTTACCAGCAAAAGGAAAGCGAGAAAAAGTACATTGTAATGAAAGCTTTATCGTTCCCTTACATCAACTTCTTGTGGGCAGGTACAATCATTATGGTGCTTGGCTTCCTGATGTCGATCTTCAGGAGAAACAAAGAAGTCAAAGCGGTATAATCCGATAAATAATATGCTTAGCCCCGGTATCGTCCGGGGTTTTTTATTTGATTTTATTTCCTATCCAAAAGTGTCATTTGGATAGGAAAGACACTTTTAAGAACACATGAAAATTTAAATGTTTAAGGTGAATGTAAACCATGGCCATGATATAGCTGCTAAAGGCTTTGCGGTTATAAACAACGTTTTTACGGCTAATCAAATAAGCGAAATTGAAAAGGCAATTAAAGAGACCGATTGCAGTAAATCTACCTTTCGCAAAACTGATGATCTGTTTGCGATACGGCAATTTTTGAAGGAAGTGCCGACCGCTTGCAAAAGCATTTTTAGCAGTAAGTTTACGCAACTAATTGAGGCGATTTTTGGGAGCGGTTATTTTGTTGTTAAGTCAATTTATTTTGATAAACCGCCCCAGTCAAATTGGTTTGTTGCATGGCATCAGGATCTTACTATTTCTGTAGCCAAACGTAAAAATGTGGCAGGCTACGGCCCCTGGACCGTGAAGCAAAACCAATTTGCGGTACAGCCACCTTTAAATATACTTAAAGATAACTTTACTATTCGTATTCATCTCGATGATGCTGATGAAGGTAACGGCGCTTTAAAAGTGCTACCGGGTTCTCATCTCAAATCTGTTTATCGGCCGGATAGCATTGATTGGTCAGTCGAGAGCGAGATGATATGCCCCGTAATGGCTGGCGGTATCATGATTATGCGCCCTTTGCTGATGCATGCATCAAACAGAACGGTAAATAGTAAGCCACGCAAGGTAATTCATATTGAATTTAGCAGAATTGAATTAGACGGCGGGCTTACATGGTCTGAGCAAATGGAAATGCGTAATTTTGCTGGCAGCTAACCTTTAACAATTATGCAACAGCAAAGCCGTTCGCCTAAACTTAAAACAATACAGATAATCCATCTGGCTCTATTAGCCGGGATGGTATTGTATGTCGCCATAGTGTTTTTTCTAAAGCAAAGTACAGCAGTGAAATTTGATAAGGACGATGTATTTGCATTTATAGTTCCCGTTGTGGCTATTATGGGTGCGTTTGCAAGTTATTTTTTATTTGGCAAAGCGTTGCCACAAGCCCAGCGGCAGCCAAGTGCGCAGGGCAAACTCGTTATCTACCAAACCGCTTTAATAATGCGTTATGCATTTTTAGAGGGGCCGGCGCTTTTTGCAACAACTGTATATTTCTTAACGGGCAACTTTTTATTCCTGGCAATCGCTATAGCTATTATAGCCTACTTTACAACCTTGCGTCCCACAAAAGAAAAACTTACCAACGACCTGTCATTGAATTATGACGATCAGCAGTTGCTTTTTTAGCCGCTATTACAACTTGCGTGCGGGACGGCCATACAGGCTCAATAATTCCACACTGCCTTACTTTTCCACAATGCAGGTAAAGCGCAGGCAATAAATTAAATTAGCAGATTATTATTTATACTACATCCCTTGGCTAAAAGCGAAACCAAAGAAACCCCTTTAATGCAGCAGTACAATGCCATTAAGGCTAAGTACCCCGGTGCTTTACTGCTTTTTCGAGTTGGCGATTTTTACGAAACTTTTGGACAGGATGCTGTAAAGGCTTCCGGTATTTTGGGCATAGTGCTTACACGCTGGGCCAACGGAGCCGCCGCTTATATCGAGTTGGCCGGTTTTCCGCATCACTCGTTAGAAACCTATCTCTCAAAACTGGTTCGCGCTGGTCAACGGGTTGCAATTTGCGATCAGCTTGAAGATCCGAAATCTGTAAAGGGTATCGTGAAACGTGGTGTCACGGAGTTAGTTACACCCGGTGTTGCCGTGAGCGACAATATCTTACAGCAAAAAAGTAATAATTACCTTGCCTCGCTTTATTTTGAAAAGAATAGCATAGGCATTGCCTTAATAGATATTTCCACAGGTGAGTTCCTGACGGCGCAGGGAAGCCATTCTTATATAGATAAATTATTGCAAAGCTATTCGCCCAGCGAAGTTATTTTCCCCAAGAGCCGTCACTCGGACTTTAAGGAATCGTTTGGTGACAGATTTTACACCTATACGCTGGATGAATGGCCTTATAGCGGCGATTACGCTACCGAGACGTTACTTAAACACTTCGGTGTAAAGTCGCTTAAGGGTTTTGGTATTGACAAACTAAACCTGGGTATTGTGGCTGCCGGCGTAGCACTCCACTACCTTAATGAAACTGAGCACCGTAACCTGCAGCATATATCTGCCATTGGCAGGATTGAAGAGGATAGGTATTTATGGCTCGACAGGTTTAGCATACGCAACCTGGAACTGGTTGGCTCGGCAAATGAAAACGCGTTGACACTTGTAGATGTGTTAGACCAAACATGCTCACCAATGGGGGCACGTATGCTGCGCCGCTGGATAGTAATGCCTTTGAAGGAAATTAAGCCCATTAAAGATCGGCTTGGTGTGGTTGAATACCTGATAGCCGAAGAGGAATTACGCGAAACCCTCCAAAACCATCTGAGGCAGATAGGGGACCTGGAAAGACTGATCTCAAAGATAGGCTTACAGCGCGCTAATCCGCGTGAAGTAGCACAATTAAGAAAAGCGCTTATAGCTACTGAAAACATAAAAAAGATTGCCTCGGAAAGCAATAGTGAGCCACTTAAAGCTATAGGTGACCAGCTTAACCCTTGCGTATCTATCTGCGAGCGTATTACCCGTGAGCTGCACCCGGAACCGCCTATTTTAATGGCAAAAGGTTCGGTAATAAATGATGGCATTAACGAGGAGTTGGACAGGCTGCGTAAAATTGCTTTTGGCGGTAAAGGCTATTTGCTTGAGATACAAAAACGGGAAGCTGAATTAACGGGAATACCGTCGCTTAAAGTATCGTTCAATAACGTGTTTGGTTACTACCTTGAGGTAACGCATAGCCATCGTGACAAGGTGCCTACCGAGTGGATACGTAAGCAAACGCTGGTAAACGCCGAGCGTTACATAACGCCTGAGCTAAAAGAATATGAGGAACAAATTTTAGGTGCCGAGGAAAAGATTCTTGCGCTTGAGACCAAGCTGTATAACGATCTGCTGTATGCGCTGGCCGAATATATAAAGCCTGTACAGCTTAATGCAAACCTTATTGCACGCCTTGATGTGCTGCTTAACTTTGCTACCATATCTATTAAAAATTACTATGTTAAGCCTGATGTGAACGACAGCCGTGTGCTGGACATTAAAGGCGGCCGCCACCCCGTTATTGAAAAAAACCTGCCTATAGGCGAGGAATACATTACAAATGATGTGTTCCTGGACTCGGATTCGCAGCAGATCATCATTATAACAGGGCCCAATATGGCGGGTAAGTCGGCGCTGTTAAGGCAAACAGGTTTAATTGTGCTGATGGCCCAGATGGGTTGTTTTGTGCCGGCTAAGGCTGTGTCTGTTGGCCTGGTAGATAAGATTTTCACAAGGGTAGGAGCGTCTGACAACTTATCTTCTGGTGAATCCACATTTATGGTGGAGATGAACGAAACCGCCAGCATCCTCAATAACCTAAGCGATCGCAGCCTTATACTGCTTGATGAAATTGGCCGCGGTACATCAACCTACGATGGTATTTCCATTGCCTGGGCTATTGCCGAGTATTTGCATAACCATCCATCGGCACGGGCAAAAACATTGTTCGCTACGCATTACCACGAACTGAATGAGTTGAGCAACAGCTTCAACAGGATCAAAAATTATAACGTGTCGGTAAAGGAAGTGGGCCAGCAAATCATCTTCTTACGCAAACTAGTACCTGGCGGAAGCGAGCATAGCTTTGGTATCCATGTGGCTAAACTGGCGGGTATGCCGGGAAAAGTATTGTCGCGCGCTAATGAAATACTCAAGAAGCTCGAAAATGAACGTACCGGTGGCGAGCACATCAAAGAGAGCATTCGTAAAGTGCAGAAGCAAGCAGTGCAAATGCAGATGTTCTCTATAGACGACCCGGTGCTTGTGAAAATTCGCGATACCCTTAATAACCTTGATGTAAATACCCTTACCCCGGTAGAGGCTTTGATGAAATTGGATGAAATACAGCGGGTTATTAAGAGCTGATTGAAGTAATTAGTGAATTACATTGATGATCTGAAATAATTTGCATCTATTTTCCATTATTTTAACTTAAGTGAAAAACCATTCGTTTTTTGCGGCTGATATTTGATCTATCAAATCACTTAAGATTTTAAATCATGGAATCAACTTATAAGTCGAACACGGCCATATCAGGGCCAACCGCTGCAACCGCAAACTCACTACGCAATCTGTACTTCATTAGGGCTGCCTTCTCTATAACGTGGGTAATCCTCGTGGCCTTGTTCAGCAAAACATCACCCGGTTTCGCGAGCATTTTACTAATCATTTATCCGGCATGGGATATAGTAGGTACATTTCTGGATATTCGCGCTAACCCAAATGCTCTTTCTAAGACGCCGCAATATATTAATGTTGCCATAAGCACAATTACAACTATAGCTGTTGCCATTGCGCTGCAAACCGGCGTTCCGCAAGCGTTAATTGTCTTTGGAGCCTGGGCGATATTAACGGGACTTATCCAACTTATATTGGGTTTAAACCGCAAAAAAATATTGGGTGGGCAGTGGCCCATGATAATCAGCGGCGGCCAGTCAATGCTGGGCGGAACGTCTTTTATAGTGCTCGCCAACGACCCGACGAAAGGTATTGGCAGCCTTGCGGGGTACGCAGCATTTGGGGCATTTTATTACTTATTATCGGCTTTTCGTCTAAACAAAAGCGCTGCTAAAACCACTGCAAATAATTAGTAGGTGTTGGGATAGGGAATTTACAAAAAATTGTCTATCCCAAATTATCGTTGTATTCGCTTTCGTATTCTGCTCAACGACGGGTTAGTGATGCCCAGATAAGACGATATATGATACGCTGGGATACGTTCAATGATATTGGGATGCTTATCAAGCAACCTTAAATAACGCTCCTCATGGGAAAAGAATAAGAGTTCTTCGGCACGCGATTGTGAGTAGGCAAAAAATAGTTCGGCAAGCAGCCTGCCAAATTTCGCCCAGCTTTTATTAGCATCGTATAGTCCCGTTAAATCAGCATGGGAGATAAAGAAGATTTCGCAGTCCTCCATTGCTTCGATAAAATAATGACAAGGGAAACGGGCTATAAAACTCCTAAAAGATACTACGAATTGGTTTTCAGTAAAGAAGAATACATTTTTTTCTTCGCCACTTTGTTCATCGCGGTAGTAAATCCGGAATATGCCCTTAACTACCAAGCCAAGATCGTTACAAACCATACTTTGCATGTTAAAAAAGTCGCCTTTTTTCATTCGCCGTGCTTTCCAGTAAGGCTGGCTTTCAACAATATCGTTATCTGTTAATTGGGCAAAACCTTTGAGGTGGTCATAAAGGATATCAAACTTCGCTGTCATTGATTGATGCTTCAATTATGAAATGTTACAGCATCAAATTTCGATAATACAATTCATGTTATTTTTAACCTTAGTTAAAATGATGCTACGGCGACAGGAGATTTGTCAGGCGGGCAAAAAAAAAGCCCCATAAGGGGCTTTTACAGACTATCATAAATTTTCGCCACCCGGGCCTTGCCCTTTGTTGGACGATGATTGATTTGTTGGGTTTTCTAATTCTGGTGTATCGTTCGGCGTTTCTTCCTGTTCGTTGTTTTCCGAGCCATCGTCGGCAACACCATTGGCAACTGTTTCCGGTGTTACGGTTGGTATCTCTTTAGCCAGGTCGTTATCTTCCTGTTTTAACGTATCATTATTAACGTTTGCAATATTTCCGGCTGTATCGAGATTTTGGCCCTGGTTGTTGGCTCTGTCAAATCCTTCTGGTTTGTTTTCCATGGTAGTATATGTTTAGATGTGTGTAAAATGATTAATCTGCTGCGCTAACAAATGCAATGGCCTCATTAAGCTCTGCAATTGCAAAGCCCTTTGATTTACCGGGAACAAATAAGCGGAATGCGTCCGAAAACCATTGCACACCTTTTTGGTCGCTCACAACAGCAATCCTGTTCCACTTGGTAAAGTTCTTTAAGCCCATCTTTACATCGTCCCACCAGGCACCGGCGGTCCAGTTTTGTACGTCAGTTTCCAAAACAAGCAGGTAGTTTATTTCACCTTGTCGGGCTACTAACTCGTCAATCTTAGGCAGCAAAACAGACTCCATATCTTGCTTGGTAACTTCGCCGGTAGCATGTATACCCACAACGTGTTGTGGTAAATCTTTAATGAACTGTAGCATATTGTTAGTTTACAGTATAACCTAAAAAACCGTACCAATTATAGTTACCGTAGTATTTTATATAAAATTACGTCTCCGGTGCACAGAGGGTACTGAGGCCTGTACTTAAAACAAATCGCATATCGTTATCTTTGTGTCAGCAATGCAAGTTAACCGTTTGGCATATTCTCAGTTTATAAAAAATGAAGCCCAAAAACTTGGGTTTTTGTTTTGTGGAATATCGCAGGCTGGCTTTTTAGAAGAGGAGGCACCAAGGCTGGAGAGCTGGCTAAATAAAAACATGCATGGTGAAATGCGCTACATGGAAAACCACTTTGATAAGCGCCTCGATCCGCGTTTGCTGGTAGATGGAGCGAAGTCGGTTATATCCGTTGGATTAAATTACTATAACGATCAGCTACAGCTTGATCCATCGGCGCCAAAAATATCTAAGTATGCATATGGTGCTGATTATCACTTTGTTATTAAAGACAAGTTAAAGCAGTTACTAGATGTTATTAATGAGCAGATAGGTGAGGTGGGCGGCCGTGCTTTTGTGGATTCGGCACCGGTGCTTGACAAAGCTTGGGCGAAAAAAGCGGGATTAGGTTGGATAGGCAAAAACGCCAACCTCATCAGTAAAAAAACAGGTTCGTTCTTTTTCCTGGCCGAGTTGATAGTTGATATAGAGCTTGAATATGATATCGAACCGACTGCCGACCACTGTGGCAGTTGTACCCGTTGCATCGATGCTTGCCCTACAAATGCTATTGTTGGCCCGTACATTGTTGACGGCAGCCGCTGCATATCATACCTTACCATCGAGCTGAAGAACGAGATTCCACAGGAATTTAAGGGCAAAATGGATAACTGGATGTTTGGCTGTGATATTTGCCAGGACGTTTGCCCCTGGAATCGTTTTTCGGTTTTGCACCAGGAACCTGCATTTAAGCCTCATCCCGAATTGCATGGTATAAAGCGTGCAGATTGGGAAGAAATAACTGATGATGTATTCAAGAAGGTATTTAAAAACTCGGCAGTTAAACGTACCAAACTGGAGGGGTTGAAAAGGAATATAGATTTTTTGAAACCAATAAATTGATTTACTTCATACGTCGTAAATAAAAAAAGCAGGTGACATTTACATATCGCCTGCTCTTATGAAGCTAAAAAGTCTTTTATATTTTGCCAAACTTCATTGCCAGTTGCTGTAGCATGTCGCCATCAACGGGCTTAGCAGGTTCTTCCTTCTTTTTAAAAGGTTTATTTGGTTGGTTATTTATTTGCGGGCTACTTTTGGGCGCATTGTTATTTAACGTGGGTTTAGGCGCTTGCTGTGGTTGTGCAGCACGATTTTGCTGGCGTTCCGCATTTTTCTTCGCATTCCAGCGTTTGTAAATTTCGTCAAGCTTGCGTTTGGTATATAGGGGGAAATCACCCTGCATCATCCACGAGTAATAGCTTGGCTCTGCATTTAAAACATCTTCTACGCGTTTGCCTTTGTGCTTGCCAAAGTTAATGCACTCTTCACCATCCTCATTATAAACCATTCTGCCTGCAAAATCTACGGGGCGGCTAAGGTTGGTAAATTTATGTAGCGCTTCTACATCGCCTACCACAGGTATGCTTCTGTTACCTTTTTTATCTTCCCATTCAGTTTCGGCATAACGCTCAATTTGGGCAAGCAACACTTCCATAGTTGCCCTGGTGTCTGCCTCGGCCGAGTGCGCGTTTATAATTTGTTTATCGCAATAAAACTGATATGCAGCTTTTAATGTACGCTGTTCCATCTGATGAAAAATGTTCTGCACATCCACAAAATGCCTGCTCTCCAAATCAAAGTTTACGCCTGCGCGTAAAAACTCTTCCATTAGCATGGGTATATCAAACTTGTTGGAATTGTACCCCGCCAGGTCGGCATCGCCAATAAATGCTGCAATTTCTTCTGCAATCTCCTTAAAACTCTTTTCGTTTTGCACGTGCTCTTCATAAATGCCATGCACTAATGATGATTCGAGCGGAATAGGCATGCCTGGGTTAACGCGAAGCGTTTTAGCCTCATCGGTACCATCCGGGTGCAGTTTTATAACAGATATTTCAACTATCCTGTCCGAACCAATATTTGTACCGGTAGTTTCAAGGTCGAAAAATGCAAGAGGGCGCTTTAAAATAAGTTTCATTTTGTATGATCAGAGTGCAAAGGTGGGCAAATTATCAAATAGTTTAAGTATTATTTTTTTTCTTTAAATTAAAGAGATTGTATAAATTTAAACCTCCTAATTAAGGTCACAATTATATGATTAAACGCTTACTATTGCTGTTAATTGCACTTTCCTGTGCAGCTATTTCTAACGCTCAAAAATTTCCTTATGGCCAGTTTACAGTTGAAGAACTTAATATGCCGAGGTATAACAATGATACATCGGCACATGCTGTTGTGCTGAACGAATTTGGAGAAACCCGCCTTGACGTAACGTCGAACGACAGAATTAAAGTGATTTTTGATTACCATGTCAAAATCAAAATTTTTGATAACAAGGGTTTTGAGAAGGGTACGGTTGCAATTCCATTCTACACAGAAAGTGATGATTCGGAAGATGTTGAGGAAATCAAGGCTATAATTACTTACAAAGATGAACAGGGAAGCGTTAAGCAGGCTGAGCTTGACCCCGGTAAGATTGTACGCGTAAAAGAAAACAAATACTGGAGCGAAGTGCGCTTCGCTATACCTAATTTGCGTGCCGGCTGCGTAATCGAATATTCGTACAGGCATTTAACCCCATATTTTAGCAAGTTCCCATCATGGAATTTTCAGGACGATATTCCAAAGGTACGGTCTCAATATGAAGTTCACATCCCGGCATTTTGGTCATACAATGCTGCATTAAAGGGCTTTTTAAAGTTAACCAGAAACGAATCCAAAGTTGAGAGGGCATGCTTTACCTCGCACGGAGCCAGTTGCGATTGTTCATACTTAACATTTGGTATCGACAATATTCCTGCCTTTATTGAAGAGGATTATATGACCGCACCCAGAAATTATATTTCAAATATCAGTTTTACACTTTCTGAATATACCAACCCGTATACGGGCGTAAAGATCAAGGTAGCAAGAGACTGGCGGGATGTTGATTACAACCTTAAAAAGGCAGATTACTTTGGTTCACAAATACGGCGAAAGGATATATTTAAAGAGCAGCTAACACCTTTACTTGCAGGTAAGCAAACACAAATTGACAAGGCCAAAGCTGTTTATGCTTTTATTCAAAGCAATATCAAGTGGAACGACATGAACTCGCGTGGAAGTGACGATGGCATAAAAAAGGCATTGGACAAGCATTCCGGTAACGTAGCCGATATTAACCTGGCGCTTATAAATGCCCTGAATACAGCCGGCGTTACAGTTGAGCCAATGTTATTGTCAACCAGGGTAAATGGGTTGATAAATAAGCTATATCCTGTGGAAACAGATTTTAATTACGTTATAGCGCGTGCAATTGTTGAAAAGGATACGTTCCTGCTTGATGCAACAGACCCGCTAATGTCCTTTGGAATGTTACCCTTGCGTGCAATAAATGACGAGGGACGTATTATGCACCCTGACAGGCCTTCCTATTGGGCAAAAATTCAGACAAATCAACGTAAGTCTTCTACAACATCGTTCAATCTTACTTTGCAGCCCAATGGAAAACTAACCGGCACAGTAACCATGTATTCGTCAGGATTTGATGGGTACGAAAAGCGTAAGGCGATCAAAAAATTTAATACGACTGACGAGTATATCGAGAACCTGGACGAGCGATTAAACAAGATTAAAATTGTTAAGGCCGCGGTTAATAATATTGACAGTCTTGATAAAACGCTGGTTGAGCAATACGATATCGAGATAGATGCCTTTGACAACCTCAATCATAACAGGCTATCATTAAACCCTTATATATTCGACAGGTTGGCAAGTAATCCTTTCAAGTTAGATGACAGGAACTACCCGGTTGATTGGGGCATGCCTACTGATAGGAGAGTGGTGATCAACGTGAGCCTGCCGGATGGTTATGTGATAGAATCGTCACCAACTGATCTGTCGCTTGGTTTACCTAACAAAGGTGGCCTATATATTACCAATTTTGCAGGTAATGGCAACAAATTTACCTTTTCAAACATAATGCAATTCAATAAATCAATTTATTACCCCGAAGAGTATCCGTATTTGAAAGAGATGTACAACCGCATTATAACTGCTCAAAAAGGCGAAATAGTATTTAAAAAGAAATGATGAAGTTTTTTTTGGCATCAGTATTTGCGTTAGTTGGTTTTAGCGCCGTTGCCCAACAAAATTATGCCGTGAGTTCAGTGCCTAAAGACTTGTTACCATATGCCAGTTCCGTTATACGCAACGAGGAGGTAACATATAAGGTGCTTGATCTTGACAATGTTGTTTACCACCTTAAAAAAGCGGTAACTGTATTTAATAAAAACGGCGATGACGCAGCGCAAATAGATATCGGTTACGATAAAAGAACATCTGTTAAATATGTTAGGGGTTTTGTATTTAATGAGTTTGGTCAACAAACTAATAAATTTACACTTAAGGAATTTAAGGATTACGCAGCAATAAGTAACTCATCATTATTTGAAGATAACAGGATTAAGCATTATGAGCCTGTAAACGCTGGATACCCATATACGGTTGAATACGAGTATGAAGTGAGCTATCGCGAATCGATAAACTTGCGCAGCTGGCTGCCGGTGGAGTCCGTTAACCAGGCAGTTGAAAAAAGCAGTTTTACGCTAATACACAAGCCAGACCTGACCATACGTTACAAGCAAATAAATCTCGCCGAAAAGCCGGTTATCATTACAGATGACAAAGGTTTTAAACTTACCACATGGCAGATAAACGACTCAAAAGCACTGAAGGATGAGCCTTACAGCCCAAATTGGCGCGAATACCTACCAAGACTTTTACTCGCACCGAATGAATTTTTATATGGAAATATAAGAGGCGGTTTTTCGGATTGGAACGGCATGGGCCGCTTTGTAAATACTAAATTACTTGCAGGACGCGACCGCATTTCTCCCGAAACAACATCTGCAATAAAAGCCTTGACTGAGAATATCACCGATGAGCGCCTTAAAGCCAGGAAGATCTACGAATACATGCAGCAGAAAACGCATTATATAAGTGTGCAGGTTGGGGTAGGCGGCTATCAGCCATTTTTAGCATCAGATGTAGATAAGCTCAATTACGGCGATTGCAAGGCGCTTGTAAATTACACGGCGGCCTTATTGAAGGTTGCCGATATTCCTTCTTACTACTGCATTGTAAAGTCTGGCGATGAAAAGGTAAGTCTGCTTACTGATTTTGCCAGTATGAGCCAGGCAGATCACGCTATACTATGTATTCCGCTAAAAAATGATACAGCTTGGGTTGACTGTACAAGCCAGAAAATGCCATTTGGTTATTTGGGCAGCTTTACGGCGGATAGGTTAGTACTTGCCTGCACGCCCGAGGGTGGTAAGCTAATGCGTACTCCTAAGTATAACGCTGCAACAAACCTGCAGGTTGCAAAAGGTTTATTTGCTATTGACAGTGCGGGCGTTTTAAGGGGGAATTTGACTACCACACTTAATGGTTTGCAATATGATAACGACGAAGGCTTAATTGGTGAAACAACGGGAGAGCAGGCAAAACTATTGCAAAAGCGTTACAGCAATATCAGCAACTTATATGTGCAGGGTTTTGATATCAAGCAGGACAAAGGTGATGCTCCTGCCACCACAGAAAATTTAAAAATTGAGGCGGTTAACTTTGCAAGCACTGATAACGGAAAATTGTATTTTTCAATAAATCCTGTAAACCGCATTAACAGGGCACCACGCGATGTTAGGAACAGGGCAACTAATGTTTGTATAACAACAGGTTATACCGACGAGGATGAACTTGTATACATACTGCCTGCAAACTACAAGAGTGACCATAATCTGCTGAACGTGAACATTGATAAACCTTTTGGGAAGTTTAGGGCCAGTATGACTATTAACGGCAACAAACTTACCTACAAACGTTACATGCAGGTTATCGATGGAACTTACAAAAAAGAGTTATACCGGGATTTGGTTGATTTTTACCAAGCAGCTGTAGATGCTGATAATTATAATGCAACGCTGATAAAGCTATAGCTCAACTAAAGATTATAATACCGAGTATAATGCCGACTATCATGATGAGATAAAGCAGTATTTCGTTACCTGCAAAACGCTTATACTTGGTCCAGAAAGAGTAGTCGGCTTTGGGTTTTGACATTGTGCAAAATTATCAAATAAGGTAGCTAAAAGCTAATTAAGGGTTGGTTTAATTTGTTGTAGAGTGATCAGTTACGGATCCGGCCCTTGAAAAGTACTGATATATGCCGCGGTCATGAAGGCGCACTACTATAACGCCCTTGCGGGTGCTTGCATGTACAATGTAACCGTTTTGCAGGTAAACACCCACATGGCTAAACTGCCTGCCGTCGAAGTCAAAAAAAACAAGGTCGCCTTCTTTCAGTTCGTCCTCGTATTTTCGTTTAACCGCGTTGGCCTGCTGGGCCGTTGTGCGTGGTACGGGTTGGTCATAAACCTGTAGCTGCAGTAAAGATACCAGGCCAGAACAATCCACGCCTTCCTTATCCATGCCGCCAAAGCGATAAGGCACGCCCAGCCATTCTTCAATAAAAGTATATAACCTGCCGTTTTGTATATCGTTGCGTTTAACCTGCATTATTGTAGCATACTTGTCGGCAATCTCCTTATCCGGTTTTACCATCACATACGGGCCGCGCTGTTTGGCCAGCATATCGTTCACCGCATCGGCAGTAGGGCGTTGTGTTAGTTTGCGCGAATGACAAGCCGATAGCAAAACTGTGGCCGTAATTAAAAAAAATATCTGCTTCAAATAAAGTCGTTGTAGCGGCATGTATATTACTTGGCGTTGTATAGCTTACTGTTGACGTAGGTAGCCTCGCTGATTATCTTGTTATCCTTGATTTTGAATACGCTGCAATTTCGCACATCATAGCGTATTGGGCTGTCGTGCCCCTCGCGAAGGCCGATCACATCATATTCCACTACAGCAACGGTATCATTAATAATCGTATTGCCCACAAGGTACTTTGCATCAGGCGATACGTAAAAAGTTTGATGAAATACCTGGTCGGCACCGGGCTGGCCATGCAGCTCGCCGGGGTAATCGCTCGTTACAATTACTGCTTTCGTGTCATATTGAGCAATCAATGGTTTTAGCTCGTGCTCGTTTAGTAATTGAAAATGCTCCTTTATTAATTTTGCGTTGCTTTCGGCAGGGCTTGGAGCCGGTTCAGTTTTTTTAGTATCACAGGCGGCAAGTGCTAAGGCAAAAGCAGTGGTGCAAGTAATTAAGCGAAGGTTGGCTATCATGGTTTAAATATAGTGATTGCAAAAATAAACCCCCTGATGTTGTTACAAAAGAGGGTTTACATTTTATTTAAGTAAGATTAAAAGCTACTGCGAACGTTGTTGCCAAATGTTTTTGTGCTCCAGTAACCGCTGTCTAATATTCTTCGGATGGTGAACAAAGGCTCGTTAGGATCGCGCTTTTCGGCCAGTTGGAAAGCGCCAATGAAGCCACGCTTCTTTAATTCAGGTATGCCCTGAGCGTTCCATAAGCCGAATGGGTATGCAAACCAGGTGATTTTTTTGCCTGTTATTTCTTCCAATTTCTTGGTTGGTTTATCTATCTGTGTTTCCCAATCTTTACCGGTAAATTTTTTAAAGTTGTGGTGATCCCATGTATGTGAGCCTATAACATGGCCAGCATCTGATAGTTGCTTAATTTGCTCCTTGTTCATGTAGTTTGGCCTGCCAATAGATACCGTCATTATAAAAAATACACCTTTAAAGCCGTACTTTTTCATCTCGGGCGCGGCTATGGTATACTGGTCAAGGTCGGTATCATCAAACGTAAGCATTATTGGTTTTTTTGGCAGGGCTGCACCGTTTACCAGGTAATTATACAATTGATCGGGCAGGATGGTGTGGTAACCGCTGTCTGCCAGCATCTTCATGTGCTCTTTAAAAGCTGCTATCTGTACTATATAGTCTTTAGCACCTTTCGAGTCTTTCGGGCGCCAGTCTCGTATTTGGTGATAGCATACAACAGGCACTTGTTTACGGGCCATTATTGCAGCTTTATCAATTGGGCCGGTTGCCACCTTTGCCCCCTCTGCAGGAGCATCGGCTGTTTTTTCGGTCGCGGCTGTATCGGCAGCTTTTTTATCGGCGGGGGCCGGTTTTGACTGGCAGGCAACCATGCCTAAAAAGCATAGGGGTAGTAGTGCAGAAAATTGCTTTAGCATAATAGTAGATAAAATTTGGGTGCTAAAATACTATAATTATATATCCGCGTATTAACTGTTAATAAATAATACAACGTGTAATGTTTGGTCCCAAACAGAAAGGCCCCAATGTGTTTGGGGCCTTTCGCATGTTTTAAAGTGGATACTAAAGGGCAATCCTTTTGCCTTCAGCTATTGATCGTTTGGAAGCATCCAGTATCTGCATTACAATAATATTGTATTTTAATGAAGACCTATCTGTAAGCCCGAGCAGCCTGTTTTGCAGCACCCGTTGCAAATAGCTTATAGGGTGGTTTTGATTTGCCTCAAGCGGTGGGGCATTACCACCTGTATTTTTTTTACCGGCGCGGGTATATACATAGTTTGGATCAACAGCATGCATATATCCTTCGTCGCCAAAAACTTCAAGATCTTTTATTGAAAACGGCCAGTTCCATGATGCTTCAATGATGCCAGTGGCAGTGGGATATTCCACTAAAATATTTACATCATCCTCAACTTTCGGATAGGTTTGAGGTTTGTAGTGCTTAGCAATCGCGGTGACCGCAATGGGCTTTTGTCCGTTCATCAACCAGGTCATCAAATCGGCACCGTAGCAGCCAAAGTCAATAAGGGCCCCGCCGCCGTTTAGTTCAGGGTCCGTAAGCCAGCTTACAAACTCTTTGCTGCATCCAATCTCTTTCGGCCCTTCGTGTCCATCATGTACCACCATTTTACGGATCTGCCCAATGCTATCTTTACTGGTCATGTTGTACACGTACTGATATGACGGATACCAGGTAGTTTCGTAGTTTGTTAAGACTTTAACGTAGTATTTAAGTGCTAAAAACTCCATACGGCGAGCCTGGGCAAGTGTAGCAGCTAAAGGTTTTTCAACCATTACCGATATCCCTAAAGGGGCGCAGGTTTCAACTACATCAATATGTTTTGCCACCGGGTTAAAGCCCAATACAGCGTCTGGCTTTTTTGTAACAGCCAGCTTTTTAAGGTCATCAAAAAATAAGGAATCAGGCAACTGATATTGTTGCTGATAGCGGTCACGGAGTTGCTTATCAGCCTCGGCTATGCCAACTATAACTACTTTACCGGCTTTATAGTCGTTCAGGATATTGTGTACATGATCATGCGACAAGCCGGCAATCCCTAACTTCAGCGTGCTTAGCAAGGCCGGGGCAGGGGGCAAAACAGCAACAGCGGCTGCTGTTGTTGCAGGCGCTGTTTTAACTGGTGTTTGTTGTGAAAAGGCGATCGATTTAAATAAACCTGTTACAAATATTAGGCAAATTAAAAATCTTACAGCTTTCATAGTTTCGTTTACTTTTCGGTAGATAAAGAATAAGGTACATCTGTTGTTTTTGTACCCCTTGTTTTATTAGGTGCTGCCGACATTTGGAAATTAAGCGTCGCGCCTTGTTGCAGCGCTTTGTGGCTTAACCAGTTTACACCATATGGCTTTCCGTTAACAGATAGCTGGTTAACATAACGGTTTGCATCGCTATTATTAGCAGCATTTATAACAACCTGTTTGCCATTTTCCAATGTAAGCGTAACTTTTCTAAATAGCGGTGCACCCAATACATACTGGTCTGTAGCGGGGCAAACTGGGTAGAAGCCCATTGATGAGAAGATGTACCAGGCTGATGTCTGGCCGTTGTCTTCATCACCGCAATAACCATCAGGTGTAGCTTTGTATAGCTTGTTCATTACATCACGCACATGCAGCTGAGTTTTCCATGGCTCGCCTGCGTAATTGTAAAGATATATCATGTGTTGAATAGGCTGATTTCCATGCGCGTATTGGCCCATATCTGCAATCTGCATTTCGCGGATCTCATGTATCACTTCACCGTAGTAGCTATCATCAAATATTGGCGGCAAGGTAAATACTGAGTCCAACTTGGCAACAAAGCGTTGCTTGCCACCCATCAGGTCAACAAGTCCTTGTACGTCATGAAAAACGCTCCAGGTATAATGCCAGCTGTTGCCTTCGGTAAAGGCATCACCCCATTTAAGCGGATTAAATGGGCTTTGGAATTTACCGTCCTTGTTTTTACCGCGCATCATGTTGTACTCCTTATCAAAAAGGTTTTTATAATTCATGCTGCGTTGTTTGAAAATGTCAGTCTCAGACTTCGGTTTGCCTAACGCGCGGCCCAACTGATAAATGGCAAAATCATCATACGCATATTCTAAAGTACGCGCGGCGTTTTCGTTTATTTTAACGTCATAAGGTACGTAACCAAGCTTGTTGTAATATTCAACGCCGTCGCGGCCGGTAGCATTTGGCCCGTCGTTATTTGCGCCGTGTACCACAGCTTCCCATAATTTATAGATATCATAACCACGGATACCTTTTATGTAAGCATCAGATACAACCGACGCCGAGTTGTTACCAACCATTACATCGCTGTAGCCCGGGCTGCTCCACTCGGGTAGCCAACCACCTTCTTTATAATCATTGATAAGGCCTTCCTGCATCTCTTTGTTTATTGACGGATAAACAAGGTTGAGGAATGGATACAACGCCCTAAAAGTATCCCAGAAACCGGTACCTGCAAACTTATAACCAGGCAAAATCTGTCCGTTTTGTGCGCTGTAGTGCATTACCTTGCCTTCTTTATTTATCTCGTACATTTTGTTCGGGAAAAACAGCATACGGTAAAGGCAGGAGTAAAATGTACGCACCTGGTCTGTGCTTCCGCCTTCAACTGCCAGGCGACTAAGAGTTTCGTTCCAGGTAGTTTTAGCTTCGGCTTTAACGGCATCAAAAGTTTTGCTGCCTATTTCGCGTTGCAGGTTAAGTTCGGCTTGCTCAAGGCTGATGAATGAAGATGCTACGCGCATATTAACCTTTTCGCCCTTTTTGGTTTTGAAGCTTACAACGGCCATTACGTGTTTAGCATCAAGTTCCTGCTTGCCCGTGGCAACAGTATCATTATAGGTTTGTGACGACGCAATAGGCTTATCTACATAAATCACAAACCAGTTCTTGAAATTCTTTAAAGGTCCGCGTGCCACTTTGGTAGTGTAACCTACTATTTTGCGCTCGCCGGGAATAACTTTAATGTAAGAACCCCTGTCAAATGCATCTACAATAATGTGTGAGCTGTCCGTCTGTGGGTAGGTAAATCTAAATTGTGCAGCGCGTTCTGTCGGGGTGATCTCGGTAGTTACATCATGATCGGCCAGGTAAACGCTGTAGTAGTATGGCTTTGATATCTCGGCTTTGTGAGAGAACCAGCTTTCGCGACCTTTTTGGGCGACTTTCACCTTGCCTGTTACGGGCATTATTGCAAACTGGCCATAATCGTTCATCCATGGTGATGGCTGGTGTGTTTGCTTAAAGCCGTTTATTTTGTAAGCGTCATAGGTATATTGCCATCCGTCGCCCATTTTGCCGGTTTGCGGTGTCCAGAAGTTCATACCCCATGGTACAGCTACAGCGGGGTAGGTGTTGCCATTACTGAGGTCGTATTTTGATTGGGTACCCATTAAAGGGTTAATCCACTCAACAGGGTCGGTAACTTTACTAACCTGTTGCGCAAATAAAGAAGCAGAACAAAGTACAGTACTTAAAAAGAGTAATCCTTTTTTCATGTTTAAAGAAAAGCTTGCTTAGATGTGAATAAATGTAAACCGCCGTAAATATAAAAGACTGGCGGGTATCGCCAGTCTTTTATATTGTATTTGTTACCAACCGGGGTTTTGAGTGAGGTTGGCGTTGGTTGCAATTTCACGCTGCGGTATTGGCCACAGGTAATACTGCTCCCTAAAGGTTACATTCTGCTCATTCGGTGTTGATGTTGCAGGGCCGAAAGTGTTAGCCTTTACATCGTACACCTGGTGAGTACGTTGTATATCAAAATAAGCTTTATTTTCGTAAGCCAACTCGTGATAGCGTTCTTTCCAGATAGCAATGCGGAACTGATCTTTTGTAAGGCCGCTCAGCGGAGCCAGGTTTGCACGTTTCCTTATAGCGTTTACTGCTGCGTAAGCTTCGGTAGTGGGGCCGCTAACTTCGTTAGTTGCCTCAGCATAAATCAGCTGTGCTTCGGGCAGGCGCAAAAACGTCCAGTTCTCATCGCTTATGCCGCTGCTTGCCGCGCTCTCAACATGAAAGTATTTGTATAAGGCATGTACACCAAAATTGATGACGTTTGCTGGATTACCATATTGCGGATAGCTTGAGTAATAAAACTGGCGTTCCTCGGTACGTTTGTCACCGGCTTCGTAGCTGTTAAAAAACTCGTTTGTTGGTATCATTGCTCCCAATTTATCGCCGTATGCACCAATTGGCTGGTTAAAAGGAATAGTAAGCTGTGGTATTGCATTATCCCTGATGCCCACAAGGTAGTTGGCCTGGAATATAAGCTCGCCACGGTTTTTGTTAGCGTTGTCGTGCAGGAAAGCATAATCGGTAAACAGTGTGTAGTTTGGCAATACATCTACCACCTCGGCAGCCGCCTTGGCATAGTTTTCTGTTTTTTGCAAAGGATATCCTGCCATGGTCAGGTATACACTTGACAATAACGTTTTAACTGCACCCAATGATACCTTACCTGTTTGATCGGTAGTTGGCAGGCCTGATGCTTTTGCTGCTTCCAGGTCACTTACTATCAGGGCATAAATATCTGCAACAGGCGAGCGCGATGGGTACAGGTTGGGGCTGGTTACTTCAACAGGCTCGGTAACCAATGGCACATCTCCGTATAACCTTACCAGGTGATAGTAGAAGAATGCTCTTAAAAAATAGGCTTGTCCTAACAAGTTCTTTTTAAGAGTTTCATCCATGGTAATACCCGGTATACGTGCAATAGCAAGGTTGGCATTGGCGATAGCGTTGTAGCTGCTGCGCCAAACCGTTTCAAAGCCAGGGTTAACAGCATCGGTACGCTGGTTTATAACGTTTCCGTTGTTAACGCTTTGCCCTAACGAAGTAGCGTGGCCGGCAAACAGTTCCATCGTTATAAAGGGACTCTCACCGTATGCGTCACCGTTTTGAAACATGTAAAGCGATGTGTAAATACCGTTTACAAAGGTTTGTGCCTGGCCTGCATTTTGAAAATAGTTGCCTTTATCAAAATTGCTGTTGTTTTTTTCGTCCAGATATTTTTTGCAGCCTGTAGTTCCAATTGTGAGGGCTCCTAACAAGGCTATACTATATATTTTTCTATTTAATTTCATGATGTTTTTAACTTTTAATGGTTTAGAAACTTGCATTTACACCAAGCACAAATACCCTTGGTTTCGGATAATCATAAAATTGAATGTTTTGCGTAAAGTTGCTTGATGCACCCTGGTTAAAATTAGGGTTACCATTATAGGTAGATACTTCAGGATCGTAACCGGTGTATTTGGTTATCACAAAAAGGTTTTGTGCCTGCGCATAAACCCTTAGTCTGGTTAGTTTGATTTTATCTAAAACAGATTTATTAAAGGTATAACCCAACGTTACCGCACGGCCACGAATAAAGTTTCCGCTCTCAACCTTGGTAGAATAGATCTCAGTTTGGTAGCGAACATAAGCAGGCCTGGTTTCGGCAATTGAGGTATTTTGGTTATCAGGCGTCCATGCATTCAATACAGTTGCATAGCTGTTTGCCTGGCCGGTACGGTCTTCGCCAGAGTGTTTGGTAAGGTTCATAATCTGGTTACCGTAGTTAAACTGTAACTCCACACCAAGATCAAATGATTTGTAAGTAAAGTTGTTGGTAAAGGTTCCATAACCGTCAGGGATTGATTTACCCAATACAACTTTATCTGCCGATGTAACGCGGCCATCGCCATTGGTATCCTGAATTTTTAGGTCGCCCGGCAATAAACCGTATGAAGCTGCTTGTGTTGCTTCAGCAGTACCCCAGGTACCCAGAACCTTGTAGCCGTAAAAGCTACCTGCAGGCAAACCAACACGCATTAAATTAAATTGAGATAGGAATGTAGGGTCGAGGAAGATATCATCATTAGATGCTCCCAGCGCAAGGATCTTGTTGCTCAGGAAGGAAATGTTGAATGATGTATTCCAAGTGAAGTCTTTGCTTCTGACGTTTACGGTATTTAAGGTTAACTCAATACCTTTATTTTGCAATTTACCGGTGTTTCTGAACACGCTGCTAAAACCACTTGTTTGCGGTAGGGGAGCGTTAAGTAATAATGCCTGTGTTTTTTTCAAATAAGCGTCGGCATCCAAGGTAACACGGTTGTCGAATAAGCCGAATGATACACCAACGTTGTACTCCGCTGTTTTTTCCCATTGCAATTCAGGGTTACCAATGCTGGTTAATGTTGTACCTATTGCCTGTGCACCACCAAACACGTAATTGCTTGTATTGATGTTTGCTAATGAGCGGTACTGGCCTATTTCCGAGTTACCTGATAAACCGTAGCTCAACCTAAATTTAAGGTCGGAAATGGTTTTATTGTCTTTCAAAAATTCTTCTTGTGATACGCGCCATGCAAAAGCCGCCGACGGGAAGAAACCGTATTTAGAGTTTTGACCAAATCTCGATGAACCATCAGCACGGCCGGTTACGGTAAACAAGTATTTCTCCATCAGGTTGTAGTTAACCCTACCGTAAAACGATTGCATTTGCCATGCGGTGTAATCTGAAGTGGGTATACCCGGTATTGCGCCTGCACCTAAGTTATAGTATTGATAAAAGTTGTCAGACAAGCCCCTGGTTGATCCGTACAATCTTAGTTGCTGGAAGTTTTGACGCTCTGTACCTAAAACAACATTCAAAGTATGGTCTTTACCAAACTTGGTGTTGTAGGTAAAGTAATTTTGCCATTGATAAAAAGTACGGTTATACTCATCAATAGATGCTGAGCTGTACGATTGATCGGCTGTTGGGCCGCCTACAAGGCCGCTCGCAAAGCGCGGTATGTAGTTAGCAGCAGTAGTTACGCCCAATACCGTGCGGAACTCCAGATTTTTTAAGATGTTGATAGCAGCGTAACCGTTACCATTAAATACGCGGGTGCGTGCAAGCTCCTGTATCTCTCTTGTTTGTGCAACAGGGTTATCGCCGCCCTCCATGTTAGGATAGTCGGTACGTTTGCCGTAAGTGCCGTCAGGATACTGGATAGGTATGATAGGGATCATCTCGATCAAACCACGAGGGATGTTGTTACCACCAGTGCCATAATTACCTGCACGCTGATCTTGGGCATTGTAGTTTAATGTAGCACCAATTTTTAACCATGGTTTTACCTGGTTGTCTACCGTTAACCGCGCATTGTAGCGTTTAAGGTAGCTGTTAAGGATAATACCCTGGTCGTCGGCATAGTTTAGGAACAAACCGTAGTTGATATTTTCGGCACCACCGGTTACCGACACGTTATGGTTTTGGCTGATGGCCGAACGGGTAGTTTCCTTTTGCCAGTCGGTGTCATATAATGGGTTAAGGTTTGAGTCAAATAGTTTGCCTATTAGCGCTGTACGGATCTTAACCGGATCGTCATCAACATATTTACCGCTTGCCCAACCAGTTGGGTCATATTTCTGGATGTTTGCGTAAGCTTTGTCTTCCAATGCTAAAAATTGGGCCGAGTTTAATACAGCCAGTTTTTTTGCCATGTTGCTTACGCTCACATAACCATCGTAGCTTACCGTGCTCGGGCGGTTTTTTGCACCACGTTTGGTGGTGATCAAAATTACACCATTTGCGCCACGTGTACCATAAATAGCGGTTGATGATGCATCTTTTAATACGTCGATAGAGGCAACGTCATTCGGGTTTATGGAGTTACCACCTTCTGTCCACACTATACCATCCACAACATAAAGCGGGTCGGTATTGGTGTTGATGGAACTATAACCACGGATACGAATTTTTGTACTACCACCCGGCTCGCCCGAGTTGCTTGAAACGTTTACACCGGCAAGTTTACCGGCAAGTTCCTGCTCAAGGTTGGTTTGCGGGCGTTCCTGCAATTGTTTGGAGCCAACGCTACCAACAGAACCTGTTAAGTCGACACGTTTTTGGGTACCATAACCTACAACCACAACCTCGCTTAATGCTTTTGGCACTTCTGCCATCGTAACATCAATTGTAGCGCGGTTGCTTATGGCAATTTCCTGCGATGTAAAACCTATAAAGCTAAATACCAAAGTGCCGTTGCCATCTGGAACGGATAACTTGTATTTGCCATTGGCATCGGTTTGGGTGCCTAAATCAGTACCTTTTAACTTAACGGTTACGCCGGGCAGTGGGCCTGCTGCGTCACGCACGGTACCGGTTACGTCAATAGCTGCAAAAACAGCCGGTTTGGCTTCGTCTTTCTTTTTAACAACAATAGTTTCTTCGAAGATTTTGTAGGTAAGCGGCTGATTAGCAAATGCACGATCAAGCGCCTGGCTAATGGTAACGTTATTTACTTCGATGTCTATTGCGCCTGCTTTTGCAACATCCTGCTTATCATACATGAAATGATAACCTGTTTGTTTTTCAATCTGG
Organism: Mucilaginibacter pallidiroseus; assembly: GCF_007846085.1. Classification (GTDB taxonomy): domain Bacteria; phylum Bacteroidota; class Bacteroidia; order Sphingobacteriales; family Sphingobacteriaceae; genus Mucilaginibacter; species Mucilaginibacter pallidiroseus. The sequence goes on along the minus strand of NZ_VOEJ01000001.1, from coordinate 827,434 downwards.
CGCAGTATTTTTTCCACGCTCGATTTCTTTTCCTTTAAGGTTACTATCTGGCTGTAGCTTTTTGCATAGACATTGGTAAGGGCTGCAATTATTATAATGGCAGTGAATTTCATAACCAAAATAATTTTGGAAAGTTTAGACCACGCCCAGGGCGTGGCCTTAGAATTAAAATTCATAAGTTTGTTGTGTTTGGGTTAAACATTAAGTTTCAATTCGTCGATTGTAATACTTGGGGAACCCGAATTGTTGCCGGGGGGTGGGTCGAAACACTCTCCGGTTTTTTTATGACCTGCAACATGCCTGTCGAATTGCATTTTACAGTGGGTTCGCCAGTCGGGGTTAACTTGGGGGGCGTATTGGTTTCGTCATAATTATTTGTTTTCTATCGTTTATATTGATTTGATTTTTTTGGCTAATTAACAATAAGCTTTTTGCCCTGAATGGAAACGTTTACACCTGTATACTCAAGCATTTTTAAAAGCTCAGACGCTTTTACCTTGCGCGATAATCTTCCGTTAAATTCACGTTGCGGGATATTACCTTTATAAACAACATCAACGTCATACCACCTTGAGGCCTGGCGTAATATCTGCGCAAGGCCTGCATCCCTAAATTGAAATATGCCGTTCTTCCAGGCTATTTCATCTTCTAAGTCCACATCGTTTATCACATTAGTATTTCCGCTTACGTCTATTTGCGCCTGCTGGCCGGGTTTAAGTTTACTAACCACATTGCCCAGCCTTACATTCACGGCACCTTCAAGCAGCGTTGTTTTCATTAACTTTTCGTCGTTGTAGGCCATTACGTTAAAATGAGTACCCAATACCTCAATAACGCCACGATAAGTTTTTACATGAAAGGGCATAGCAGCATTCTTGGTCACTTCAAAATAAGCCTCGCCGGTAATTTCAACATCGCGGGTTTTGCCCGTAAAACGGGTAGGGAAGCTTATTGATGAAGCTGCATTCAGCCAAACTTTGGTATCGTCGGGCAATATTACCTGGTATTCGCCGCCGCGTGGAGTGGCTATGGTATTTATTGAGATTGCTGCACTGGCATCTGCCTTGGCCGCTGCGTTATAAACCAGCCTGCCGGCTTCCGTTTTCTTAATAATAGTTGAGCCCTGTTTGGCCAGCGTGCCGTTCTGCGCATTGTCCAAAACAATGGTTTGCCCGTTGGCCAACGTAAGCAATGCTTTAGTGCCACCGGGCAGCGCATCATTTTTAGGGCGGGGCTGCACCTTTGTAATTTTTTTTTGCCTTACAGTGGGTTGTTTGCTTAGGTAGGTATACAAACCGGCGCCGGCAAACAGTAACAACGTTGCAGCCATGGCAAATCTGGCCCATAAATAAAGGCTGCTATTTTTTTTATTCGGCCTTGTATTGCGGCCATCATTTAATATGTTGTTGAGAATGCTTTCCATCTTCGATTCATCGAAAATGGGCGCACTCGCTGTCAGCTCATCCCAGGCACGGCGAAGCGCATCGGCCAGGTCATGGTCGTTAGCTCCTGCATTTATTACAGTAAATAGCTCGTCGCGCTCTTGCGGCGTAGCGGTTTTGCTGTAATAGCGTTCAAAAAGGTATAGCAACCTTTGCCTGGATGTATTCATCAGTTAAGTAAGTGTTTTTTCGATAATTGGTATTGGTAGATGAGAGGCTTAGGGATGCCCCTTTTATTGTAAGACACAACAACCCGTTAAAAAGGGGGTATGCGGTTCTGAAAAAATTTAAAAAAATAATGAGGTCAGTAACACCATCATGATTACATCGATATTTGCCTGTATAAAATTGGTGATTGACAGGGTAGATGCTTGAATATATTTTTTAACCGTCTCACGCGAAAGGCCCATTTTACGTGCGATCTCGTCATACTTAAGCCTGTCGTGCCTGCTTAGCAGGTAAGCTTTCTGTTGTTGTGGCGGCAAATGGTTAATAGCTTCATCAATTAGCGCGTAGTAGTTGTTGGGCTCGTTTATATCTGCAACTTCAAAAACAACCGAGCTTTCATCTATAGATACTTGAAAGGCGCGTTCTTTGGCAACTTTGCGCAGGCAGTTAAGCGCGTGATTTTTGGAAGAAACGTATAAAAAGGCTTTAAAGCTGAGTACAGTATCGAGTGTTTCGCGGTTCATCCAAATCTTCATGAACACGTCCGACACTATCTCTTCCGCAAGCTCCATCGACTCGGTAATACGGTAAATATGGTTACCCAATTGCTGGCTGTAGTTGCGGAAAAGCACGCTAAATGCGTGTTCATCCCCAAGGGCTACTTTGTCGAGCAGTTCCCTTTCAGTAAGTACTTCCAGTTCAGACATAGGTATAATTTGGTGCAGCCAATTACCGAAAAAAAATCAGCAGGTGCAACCTAATTATGCCCAAATGTTAAAAAAATTTCGCGTTGTGTAATATTTACACATTTGTAAATGCTTGTAAATTAAACATATACCTGATATGTATTAACTAAAGTATTCTCATTTGCTTTTAAAACAATGAGGGGTTGCCGCCCAATTTGATCCTACCGAGGTGTCTGTAAGCATACTCGGTAACTTCACGACCTCGGGATGTACGCATCAAAAAGCCCTCCTGTATCAGGAATGGCTCGTACACTTCTTCAAGTGTGCCTTCCTCTTCGCCAACGGCTGTGGCAATGGTTTTCAAACCAACTGGCCCGCCCTTAAACTTATCGATAATCGTAGCCAGGATCTTATTGTCCATTTCATCGAGCCCGTGTTCATCTACATTTAGGGCGTTTAGTGCATATTGCGAAATGGCAGTATCAATGTAGCCATTGCCTTTTATCTGCGCAAAGTCGCGTGTGCGGCGCAACAGGGCATTCGCAATACGTGGCGTGCCACGGCTGCGGCGGGCAATTTCAAACGCGCCTTCATCACTGATAGGCGTGCGCAATATGGCAGCAGATCGTAGCACTATAGTGGTAAGTAATTTGGCGTCGTAATACTCAAGCCTTGCGTTGATACCGAAACGCGCACGAAGCGGAGCAGTAAGTAAGCCGCTACGCGTTGTTGCGCCAACAAGGGTAAACGGGTTTAATGATATTTGTACTGAGCGTGCATTTGGTCCGCTTTCCAGCATAATATCAATTTTAAAGTCCTCCATAGCCGAGTATAGGTACTCTTCAACCAATGGGCTTAAGCGGTGTATCTCGTCTATAAAAAGTATATCTCCACTTTCCAGGTTGGTAAGCAGGCCGGCAAGGTCACCTGGTTTATCGAGTACCGGGCCGGATGTAATTTTAATACCGGCGCCCATCTCATTAGCAATAATATGCGATAGAGTGGTTTTTCCTAAGCCTGGAGGGCCATGCAATAGCACATGATCCAAGGCTTCGCCGCGCAATTTGGCTGCCTGCACAAATATCCTGATGTTATCGAGTATTTTATGCTGACCGGTAAAGTCTTCGAAAGCCTGGGGGCGCAATACCTTTTCAATATCACGTTCGGCAGGGGTGAGGCGTTCGCTTTCGGGATCAAGATGCTCGTTCATTGCCAACGAAATTAGTATTTTTTTCGGTAGTCGGAAAGTCTGGACGTCAGAAAGTCCGAAAGACGAACATATGTTGAAGAAGATCTAGACTCCTTACCGACTGCGGACTTGAAATCACCGCTCCGGATACTTCCTGAAAATGCTATTGATTTTCATTTGGATTACCCCAAATATGGCTTCTTTAAAGATACCTTTAGACATTTTTGAGGTGCCAACAGTGCGGTCGGTGAAAATGATTGGGATTTCCTTTACCAAAAAGCCGTGTTTGATACTGGTGTATTTCATCTCGATCTGGAAAGCGTATCCTACAAACTTAATTTTGTCAAGATTAATGGTTTCGAGCACTTTACGCTTGTAGCACATGAAGCCGGCTGTCGAGTCCTGTGTTGTGATACCTGTAATAAACCTCACGTAAACCGAGGCAAAGTAACTCATCAATACACGGCTCATTGGCCAGTTTACCACATTAACACCTTTGATGTAACGCGAGCCTATCGAGGCATCGGCACCATCTATGCAGGCCTGGCGCAGGCGAAGCAGGTCATCAGGGTTGTGGGAGAAATCAGCATCCATTTCAAATATAAAATCATAATGGCGCTCAATAGCCCACTTAAAGCCATGTATATAGGCTGTACCCAGCCCAAGTTTTCCTGAACGCTCAACTAAAAAAAGCTTTTGAGGATAGTCGGGCTGCAGGCGCTTGACAATGTTGCCTGTGCCATCCGGTGAACCATCGTCAATAATGAGCAAATGAAAATCGTGCGGCAGCGACATCACTTTGTGAATCATCCGCTCGATGTTTTCCTTTTCGTTGTAAGTGGGTATAATTACTATGCTATCGGGCACTTAAGGGCAAATGTTTGAAATCCGGGTATAATGTAACGCTGCGAAAATAGCCTTATTTTAAAATGCTTTAAAATAAAAAAACAGGAAAGTGGTGAGCTTCCCTGTTTTGTGACGAGTATTTTACTATACTGCGCTGTAGTACAGCTTTATACTATAGGATTGTCTGGATGGATTTCGTTAGTATGATCGCCTTTAATGTTTAGGCCTTTTGCCAGCGTATCATCAACAAGAAAGCTTTTCTCTTTAATGTACGGGCTTACGATGATGAATAACACAACAAAGAAAGCCATGATACCCACGAACAGCCAAAAATATTTATCGCCCTCGAAATATGAAAATACACCCTTGTTGGCAATGTTTTTACTGATAAGCGTGGTAAAGAAAGTACCTACCGAATAAGTAAAATACCACAGGCCGGTCATGGTACTTTTCATTGATGGCGGCGATTGTGTATAGGCGTATTCAAGGCCGGTAATAGATACCATAACCTCACCTGCAGAAAGTACAACAAAGGCTAGTATTTGCCACCAGATAGAAGGCTGGTGTCCGTTTTGTAAACCTATCTGAATAAGTGCTATAATTACAAAGCTAAAGCCGGTAATAAATAACCCCGCGCCGATTTTTCTGAGCGGAGTAAGTTTGATGCCGATTTTCTCTACCAACGGGTAAATGCCGTAATTGAAAACAGGTATCAAAATCAATAAAAACAATGCGTTAACAAATTGTACCTGTGATGGCAGGATATGGAGGTGCCCAAATAACGCCCCTAAATCCAAATTAAGTTTATCTGCCTGCAAGGCCCATTCAGAGCTGTTCATGTCCCACATTCCCCAAAAAATTGGTATAAAGGCAAACACCGCCATTACCGACCATATAGCGCGGATAGCCTCCGTTTTTTCGGCACCGTATTTAACTTCGGTATTTTGCCAAGCGGTTTTGGTAGGGGCTTTTTTAGAAAAAAGCTGGCCTATCATGTAAGCGCTTACTGTTATAAAGTTTTGCTTTTTTACGCCGCTTGGTGGCACCTTAACATATTGTTTGCGCCCGCTAAAAAATATAACGGTGGCTAAAGCCATTAAAACGCCGGGTACACCAAAAGCTACTGCTGCGCCAAAATGCTCGTACAGGTAAGGGATAAGCAATATACTTACTGTTGAACCTGCATTGATACTGAAGTAAAACCAGCTATAAATTTTGCTCATTAAATGCTGATTGCTATGATCGAACTGGTCACCAACGTTTGCCGAAACGCACGATTTAATACCGCCCGCAGCGATAGCTATAACTACCAGGCCAGCAACGAAACCGTTAAGCGACGTATCAAACATCGACAGAATAAAGTGTCCGAATGTGTAGATGATCGACCCGAAAAGTATTAGCCTGTATTTACCAAAAAACCAATCGGCAAGTACAGCGCCAACAAGTGGAGTAAAATACACAAGGGTTGAGAAAAGGTGGTTGTAGTAGTTTGATTGCGCCTCGGCAGTGGTTGTAAGCGCCGGGTTATGTGATGGATTGAAAAATTGGTTTACAAGGAAAATAGCCAGGATACTCTTCATCCCGTAAAAGCTGAAACGTTCCGAAAATTCGTTTCCTATAATGAATGGAACACTTCGTGGAATTTTGCCTTTGGGTCTCTCAATCTCTAAATCTTTCGCCATAAATCGATATTAAAATTTTGCCTAAAATAGTATAAATATGCCAATCCCGAATTTTATACCGAGAATATTACATGACAGTCGGGTATTGTTTGGGTAAGTTGAGTTGTAAAGTGTGTTTAATTTTTTGAGCGTACCGGCACTGACTTTCTATCTGCACGAGCCTGTATCTTGGGGTCGGTTAATTCGTTATCGTTGGCTTGCGGAATGTTGCGCATATCCAGATTCTCGGTAAACTTCCAGCGGCCGTTTGTCATGCGGTAACCGTCATAGCTTAGGTCAGGTCCGAAGGTCTCGGGGCGGTCTTTCATTTTGTCATCAGGAGGGGCCAGATGGTCAAAAACAATTAGTTGCTCATCCGGCACATATCTTAATAGCATTGATGCCTGGCGGGTGTACTCAAAAACCACACGCTTACGGTTTTTTACGATGCCGCCGTCAAACACCGGTGCGCCGAACACGGGCTGATTATCGCGATTGAACGACAGTACCTCGATCACCTTTTTGGTAGATTTTACATTGTTACCCTTCCAGCCAAGCATTACGTAATAAGGCCTGTCGGCGCTGGTGCGTATAATTTTATAGTATTGCGCACCGTACCAGTGGCGGGTATCGGTAACCGAATCCTCGGGATGTTTTATAAATGGTGAGTTGTCTTCAAGCGGGTACATTTGCAGCTTGCCACCTGTGTTCATCTGGATAGTGCCGTAATAACGGTAACTGCCATCCTGGTTCATAACGTGCCAGCTAAAAATACGGAAACGGTTATCGGGTGCGTTGATGATGCTAATGCTTTTAACCGAGTCGAAACCAAAATTGAATGAGTTTGGTACCCGCAAGGCGCTAACAAGCGTGGTAATAAACTTATAGTTGGCGTTTTTGCGCTCGATGTCGTCAGGGCTGTTTATAAACTTTTTTCCTAGTGATGTAAGGCTATCATGATAAACCCGCAGGTTTTGCAGATCTTTACCTTGCTGGGCGAAGGAAATAAACGGGCTTAATAAAAGCGCAAGCGCAAAAAAGAAACGTGTCATTAATGCTAAATACGGTAATTTAAAATACTTATTGCTAACTAATATTACAAAGCCATATTTTGGATAACCATGGCGCTTGCACCACCACCACCGTTGCATATGCCTGCCGCACCTAACTTGCCGCCATTTTGCTGCAGCACATTAATGAGTGTCACGATAATGCGGGCGCCCGACGCACCAAGGGGATGCCCGATAGCTACCGCACCGCCATTTACATTTACTTTCGCGGGATCAAGCTTTAACAGGTTAGTGTTAGCTACCGCCACTACCGAGAACGCTTCGTTGATTTCAAAAAAGTCAATATCATTAATAGTAACCACGGCTTTATGCAGTGCAAGGGGAATGGCTTTAGATGGTGCAGTTGTAAAATATTCGGGCGCTTGCTGGGCATCAGCATAGGAGATTATTTTAGCCAACGGCTTGATGCCCATTTCGTCGGCCTTTTCCTTACTCATTAAAACCAGGGCAGCGGCACCATCATTTAATGTTGATGCATTTGCAGCGGTTACGGTACCGTCTTTTTTAAATACCGGTTTCAGGGTTGGGATCTTGTCGAATTTTACCGTCTTTGGTTCTTCGTCGTTCTCGAATAGCGTAACGTCGCCTTTTTTATCTTTAAGTTCGACTGGGGTTATCTCGTCTTTAAATTTACCACTGCTTTGCGATGCGAGCGCTCGGTTGTATGATTCGATCGCAAAGTTATCCTGCTCTTCGCGGCTTACATTGCAATCAACCGCACAAAGCTCCGCTGCCGACCCCATGTGATAATCATTATAAACATCCCAAAGGCCATCTTTAACAAGCCCGTCAATAATTTGCCCGTTGCCCAAACGATAGCCGTTGCGCGCTTTGTCTAAGTAATAAGGTACATTGCTCATACTTTCCATACCGCCGGCCAACACAATGTCGTTATCGCCGTTGGCAATGCTTTGGGCCGCCAGCATTATAGCTTTCATGCCCGATGCGCAAACTTTGTTGACAGTAGTTGCAGGGATACTAGGCAGGCCAGCGTATATAGTCGCCTGGGTTGCAGGAGCCTGGCCCAAATTGGCCGACAGCACATTGCCCATAAATACTTCCTGAATGTCATCAGGCTTAAGGCCCGCTTTTTCCACTGCCGATTTGATAACAACAGCGCCTAACCGTGTAGCGGTGAGAGAGGCAAGGCTTCCGCCAAAGCTACCTATAGGTGTACGGGTTGCCGACACTATATAAACTTCTTTCATTTTTGGGAAATTGATAATTGGTAAAAGCAAAGCTATACAATTTAAAATGCCCTGTCAATTATTATGCATGCATAATAATTGACAGGGCAAAAGTCATTACTCTTCGCTTTGTTTTTTCTTGCGCGAGGCTTTTTTGCGGCTCTTCAAAGCTTCCTGCAGCAAATATTCAATTTGCCCGTTGGTGCTTCTGAATTCATCCGTTGCCCAACACTCAATTTCCTTGAGCATTTCGGGATTGATACGTAAAACAAATGCCTTCTTTTCTGCCATAATTAATGTGCCGCCGCCTGCTGTGCCCTTAGTAAAACAATGTGCAACCCTATTAAAGTGAGTAGGGGTATAGGCGGTATACCATCTATGTTTAACGCTTGCTGGAAATTTACGGTGTAAGGCTGCTTAATTTTAAAGGCGTGCTGTGTAAGCTCTAGGATGTCGCCATGAGCTGTACTTGTTAGCGAAAAGGATTTGGAAAAAACCTTTTTGTATTCATAGTTAGCTTCAAAGCCGTTATTCATTGCCAAAGCCATATCTCTTTTCCAGGTAGCGGGATTAAGCGTTCCTATTGTATGATCGTCGCCCTCATTAATTAAAAGCGCTCGCTTAAACCACCCTTTTTGTTTAATGGTCCAGCTGCCTTGTGCCGTTTCAATAATGGCGTAGCGCTTAAAATTATTTTTATAGCTGAGTTTGCCATATACAAACTGTCCGTCGGTAAGCTCGTAGTAGGGCATAAAAAACTTATGCCTTACTATTGATAATTCGTTTGTGCGTACCTGGCTAAACTCTCTGTAATAGTCCATACATGTTAATGATAAAGTGTACCTGCATTAACCACAGGGTTCACGCTCCTGTCTCCGCATAAAACAACAAGCAGATTGCTTACCATTGCTGCTTTGCGTTCTTCATCAAGCTCAATGATATTTTTTTCCTCCATTTTGTTAAGAGCCATTTCTACCATGCCAACTGCACCTTCAACAATCAGCCTGCGTGCCGATATAATTGCAGCTGCCTGTTGACGTTGCAGCATGGCGTGGGCAATTTCCGGCGCGTAAGCCAGGTGTGAGATACGGGCTTCTAAAACTTCGATGCCGGCACGTTCAAGCCTTTCGTTCAACTCTTTTTCCAGGATCATGCTTACCTGTTCGGCGCCGCCGCGAAGCGTTATGCTTGCATTTTCATCTTCAATATGATCGTAGGGGAATGAGTTAGCCAGATGCCTTACGGCAGCCTCACTCTGTATGTTTACATACTGTAGGTAATTTTCTACCGCAAAAACTGCCTTGGCGGTATCCTTTACCTGCCAAACAATTACTGCGGCAATTTCGATAGGGTTACCTACGCTGTCATTCACCTTTAACTGCTGCCCGTTCAGGTTATATGCTTTTAATGAAACTTTGCGCTTAACGGTAAAGGGGTTTACCCAAAAAAAGCCGTCCTGCTTTACCGTTCCCTGGTATTTACCAAACAGCGTAAGCACTTTTGATTCGTTTGGGTTTACAATGGCCAACCCCGGCAGTATAAATACAAAGTTTACAATAGTTATAATTACACCTGCAACAGGATATTGCCCGTAAAAGCACAAGGCCGCTACTGCTATTAAAACAAGCACTAAAACAAATGCGAGATAACCCGATGGAGCTGTTGTGATTTTTTCGTTATTCATGGTTTAAATTGATTTAATTTGATATCATAAAGATATCAACTTTGTATTGACAAAAGCAAGAAAAAATACATAAAACCGAAACTTATACTATTTTTGATAGGTTAAACGTACGTATGGCAAAATTATCATCATCGCGGCAAAAGGCATTATTGCGCAAATACGCCTTAAACCTAAAGTTTGTTATGACCCTGATGAGCATTATACTTATTGTATATGCTTTGCCAAAACAGGCCAAATTTGGTTATGAGTACGAAAAGGGGCGGATATGGAACCAGCGCGACCTTGTATCGCCCTATAATTTTGCCATCTTAAAAAGTAATGCTGAGATAGAGGCCGACCGCAAGGCGGCTTTAGCAACTGTTACACCTATATACCAGCGTAATGATGCCATGACTGCCGATCAGGTAGAAGGTTTTAAAAGCGACCTTGAAATAAAGTGGCATAACGCCGGTATAAATGATAAGCTTAAACCGAAGTATATAAGCACCGGAGCAGATTTGCTTACCTACGTTTACAATAGGGGGGTGTTAAAGCTAAATGCCCGTTATGGCCAAAACGGGGTAGGGTATGACCTTGCCGTTTTAAACAATAATGTATTAACAGAAAAGAATACGGCCGACCTGTTTACCCGTGAAACGGCCATTGCTTATTGTGATAGTGAAATTTCTAAATCGCCCGGCCTTGATAAGGCGTTTTTGTTGAATCTTATACAAGACAGGCTGCAAACTAACCTTGCTTATGATGCCAAGCTTACCGCCCGGCTTGAAAGAGAAGTTACAGAGAACCTATCGATTACGCGCGGTATGGTACAAAAAGGCGAAACCATTATAAGCAAAGGTTCAGTTGTAAATGACGAGGCTTACCAAAAGCTGTCGTCATATAAAAAGGCCTTTGAAGATAATGCGCGTATAAACGGCGATCGTAAGCTGGTTTTGCTTGGGCAATTTTTATTGGTAGGCATTACCACGTTGTTGCTTATGGTTTTTCTTTACCTTTTCCGTAAAGACATTTACAGGGATAACCGCTTGGTTGGTCTGATACTGCTTGTAGTTACAGCCATGTTAGCTACGCTATCGCTGGCGCTTAAAATGCAGTTGCCAAACCTGTACTTTATACCTTATTGTATTGTACCTATCATTATCAGGATATTGTTTGATACGCGTTTGGCGCTTAACATTCACTTACTGGTTGTGCTTGTTGCCGGTTTTTTTGTGCCCAACAGCTTTGAGTTTGCCTTTTACCAACTTACAGCCGGTATGGTGGCTATTTACAGCATCAAGAACCTGATACGCCGCGAGCAGTTTTTAACGTCGGCATTGCTGATAACGCTGATGTATTTCGTGGCTTTTTTGGGCATCTCCCTTATACGTGAGGGTTCATTTACCACAATAGATTGGACAGAGTTTATTCCTTTCGCCGTAAGCGTGTTGCTCACCTTGCTGGCCTACCCGTTGATCTACGCATTTGAAAAGGTTTTTGCTATAACGTCAGACATCACATTAATCGAACTTACAAACACAAATTCGCCTTTGCTGCGCGAAATGGCCTTTAGTGCGCCAGGCACGTTTCAGCATTCCTTGCAGGTAGCCAACCTTGCCGAGAATGCTATCTACGCTATTGGGGGCAATGCATTGTTGGTTAGGGCAGGGGCCTTATATCATGATATTGGTAAGATGGAAAATCCAAGATTTTTTATCGAGAACCAGTCGTCTGGATTTAATCCTCATGATAAGCTGCCGTACGAAGAAAGTGCGCAAATTATTATAAGGCACGTAAGCAAGGGGATTGAAATGGCCCGTAAGGCCAACCTGCCCGAGATTGTGATCGACTTTATCCGCACACATCATGGAAATACTCGTGTAGATTATTTTTACCAATCGTTTTTAAAGAACTTTCCCGAGAAATTCATTGACGAGAATATTTTCAGGTATCCCGGACCCATACCTTTTTCAAAAGAATGCGGCGTTTTAATGCTTGCCGATTCAATAGAGGCGGCATCAAGAGCCTTAAAAGAACCCGATGCTGAATCGATAAGTATTATGGTTGACCGTATAGTAAAATACAAACTCGATCAAAACCAATTGAAAGACAGTGATATAACATTAAAGGATTTGGAAACCATTAAAGATATATTCAAACGCATGCTTATGAGCATCTATCACGTGCGAATTGATTATTAAAAATCTGAATATTTTTTTTGACACATTAACCTAATTGCTATATTTGCAGTCCCTGAAAAAAGGGATATTCTTTAAAATAACGGTGAGGTGCCTGAGAGGCCGAAAGGATCAGTTTGCTAAACTGACGTACGGGAAACTGTACCGAGGGTTCGAATCCCTCCTTCACCGCGGAAACAATATCCAACACAGTAAAAGCCCTTAAATCCACGATTTAAGGGCTTTTTTTATTTATAGGAGTTTTTAATGAGTAAGTCAGTTATAAGAACTCATTTTTTCCATGCATTCACGAAGGGTAAGTCCTGCCAACCGCCGCAATCTGACTATTTGATACACGATAGATAAACTTACTCTTCAGCCTAAGTTTTAAATACAATTACAGATCAGCTCCATACTAAATCTTTGCGTCCTTAAATGTATTCGTACAGCCGGTAGCTGTTTTCCTTAAAATGTATCTGCATTGCCTTGTTTTGTGCAAATCACTTTTCATGATTACGCCGACTTTTGGGTCAACAAATAATTAAAAAGAAAATGGCAAAGACAATTTTTATAACAGGAGCTTCGCGCGGTTTTGGTAAACTATGGGCAGAAGCATTTTTAAAACGAGGTGATAACGTTATAGCTACAGCGCGTGATATAAATACACTTAATGACTTGAAAGCCGTTTACGGCGACAAATTATTAGCCTTGCAGCTCGATGTAAACAATAGGGCAGACGTTTTTGCTGCTATTGAAAAAGCTTCACAAAAATTCGATACTATTGATGTATTAATTAACAATGCAGGTTATGGCCTTTTCGGTGCTATTGAAGAAACCAGCGAAGCCGAAGCAAGGGCACAGATAGAGACAAATGTATTTGGCCTGCTGTGGGTTACCCAGGCAATTTTACCTTTGATGCGTAAACAAGGCCATGGGCACATTGTGCAGGTTTCAAGTGTATTAGGCGTAGCTACTTTACCAACTTTGGGCATTTACAATGCATCTAAATTTGCGGTTGAGGGTTTAAGCGAGACTTTGGCAAGCGAGGTGAAAGATTTTGGCATCAAGGTAACACTTGTAGAGCCAAACGGCTTTGCTACGGATTGGGCTGGCGCATCTGCCGCTGGTACAACACCAATTGATGCCTACGAGCCGGTAAGGAAAGCTTTTCAGGCTGGTACCACAGATGATGCTTTTGGTATCCCCGAAGCTACGATTGATGCTGTTCTTAAATTAATTGATGCAGAAAACCCACCTTTGCGCTTGTTTTTAGGTAAGGTGGCCCTGCCATGGGTTAAACAAGTATATGCCGATAGGCTTGCTACGTGGGAAGCCTGGAACGATGTTGCTGTTGCTGCACACGGTAAATAAATTAGGATTATTTATAAAGCGGAGGTGCCGTACACGGCGCTTCTGCTTTATTATACTTGCGTGACCTTGTATCTGATATTTAAGACTAATTTTATTTTGTCATGAAACACTATAAAAGCCTTATCGAACTTAGCCGTGTGGCGGGCACACCTGCACCGCGCATCCCTTTGATGAATATCGTGGAATGCAATAAAGTATGTTCGCTAGGCTCGGAAGAGTTCACCGGCGATTTCTACATGATAGGCTTTAAAAAGTTCATTTCAGGCATGTTTATGTACGGACGCACGCGTTATGATCATGATAACGGCTCTATGTCGTTTATTAAGCCGCGGCAGGCGTTGGCTTTAAACAAGCTGGAGTTTGAGGAAAATGGCTTTTTGATCTTCATTCACGAAGATTATTTAACGGGACACGGTTTGCACAACGATATCAAAAAATACGGTTTTTTTGAGTACGATGCCAACGAGGCTTTGCACCTGTCGCCTGATGAAGAGCAAACCATGTGGGACCTATATCGCAAAATAGAAGCGGAGTATAATAACAACCACGACGAGTACAGCCGCGACATTATTCTTGGTCACGTGGATACGATTTTAAAATATTCGCAACGCTTTTATAAACGTCAGTTTATTAATCGACAAAACCTATCAGGCAATACAGTGTCGAAATTCAACGATGTGTTAACAGCCTATTTTGATAAAGGATGGCTGCAGGAGAAAGGGTTGCCTTCGGTAAAACAGATGGCTACCCAGCTAAACATTTCACCAGGCTATCTTAGCGACCTGCTAAAACAGGAAACAGGTAAAACCGCTATCGAGCTCATTCACCTGTTTTTGGTATCCGAAGCAAAAAACTTGTTAAAAGGCACAAACAATAACATTGCCGAAGTAGCCTACCAACTCGGCTTCGAAAATTTGCCTTATTTTTCGAGACTATTTAAACGCGAGGTGGGCTTAAGCCCTGTACAATTCAAAAGAAATTTAGTAGCAAACTGAGTAACCCAGGATATATATCTAAAACTTTTATATCAATCAGGCAAATAAAATATCAGGCATTCATGGTAACGTTTTGTGATCTATTTAGTCTTGTTAGCAAAACAATGACTTTATGCACCCAAGATTATTTTTGTACCTCCTGCCTTTTATTTTATTTTCTTGTAAAAAAGGCGAGCCCGTTATTAAACCTGAAATTACACAACGCTTATCAAGCACACGCACTATTAATGACAACGGCCACAGTATATTAACCAGTTATGCGTATAATGATAAAGGCCAACTTTATTTAGAAACCATCAAAGACGAAACTGCCGGATCAGAACTTTATCAGCAATACATTCATAAGGATGGGCAGTTGCATGCCTCAGAAGTTTTGAACGATGAAAGAAAGCTTAGTAGAATAAATTACAGTCATTCCAATGGTTGGGTCTCAAAGATGCGTTACATTGACTACGATAAGTACCAAAATACGGAGCTAAACTTTGAATTGAATTTTGTATATGAAAACGACTTGTTGGCAAAAGTTATAACCATTAATAGTAACGGGCAGACAGGTAATAACACCGTATATACTTTCGCTAATAGCAATATTACCGAGACTAAAACATATAATTCAACAGGCACACTGCTGAGTAGTGATACCTACCAATATGATGACCGGCTGAACCCATACTACAAACAGTACGGTTATTTATATTCTTCACTTGCTTATAGCAAGGCGAATATTGTGAAAGCAATTCATAGAGATTACGTTGTTAACACCGTTACCACCCTCAACTACACCTACACCTATAACAAAAGTAATCAACCCATTACCCAAACGCTGCTTGGGGGCCAAGGTAAAATTATAATATATTATACCTACGGCGATTAATTATATGCTCAGCAATAAAAGGCTGGCAACGTCAAGCTTTAATGCGAAAAAACATAGCCGGTTTAAGCCGGCTATGTTTTAAAATTATCGTCTCGATGAAGTATCCGGAGCTTTTGGCGCAGGCGCGCCGTTTGTAGTATCCTGTTGGGTAAATGTTGTGTCGCCAACCGTGCCGGCGCCTGCCGACCCTGTGCCCGAGCCGGGAGCGCCTGTCCCGTCGTTTAGGTCAATTGTGTCCGATCCCGGCTTTTCATCAGATGCACCGGTGCTTCCGTTGCCCTTGCATGCCATTAAGCTTATACTTGCTGCAATACCAAGTATCCAGATGTGCTTTTTCATAATGTTCATTTTAGTTAAGTGTGTTGTTTATTAATGTTTTGAGCGGAGAATAACGCTCTTGCATAATATGCCTTAGTTTGAGTGCCATGATATTGTTACCTTTTGGTCGCCATGTATCATGTATTCAAAGCCCTTTTTATTTCTGTTCGCTTTGTTAATAACCCCCTGGTCTTCCTCATTTTCCACCTCTACGGTAAATTTCGGCAGTCTGCTTTCATCTTTAGGTACAATACATATGCGGCAAGTAAGCTGCTTATCGCCAAGCACTTTAAAGCTTACCGATGATTTTTTTTCGGTTTTGTCTGATATTGGATAATCTATAAAAACAAGGCAATTTTCATCTTTTACATTGATGTATTGACGCGGCACAATGCCAAAAGCTAAGCCGGCGCCATATACTTCCTGCCCAACCGATCCGGATTGCTCCCAACCGTCGTGAATATCTTCCAAAGCAATCCATAGATCAGGGTCAAGCTCACCTGTTTTAACTTCGGTAGAAAGCATTTCTTTAGGTAGCATAGGCGGATAATAGTAGACCGCGCGCCCAACCATATATTTTACAAATTCGGCTAACAGCAAGGAGACTGATGGCAAGATATCTAAACCCTCGGCATAGCTCAAATACTCATGTACGCCGGAGTAAGCTTCCTGTTCCTCGTACACGGCAACATAAGGCGCATCGCTAAGCGGATACAGTTTGAAAAAGCTTGGAAAATACTGCCCGTAGCCATAATTACATTCCCAGAGTGCAATATTTTTAAAAATATTGGCCAAGAATAAGTAGCTCAGGTCACGGTAGATTTCCTTTTTTGTTTCGCGGTACAGCAGCATCATGGCCTTTGCACCAAACATGGTATTGTTAGCCTGATAAAAAACATCAAAACCATGCTGTAACATGGACTCTGCCGCTTTCTCGGCCTCATGAAAATATTTTTTGTCGCCGGTTAGTTCCCAAATTTGCAACATTACGTGTGCGTAAATTCCCGCAACGTCTTTTTCGCCGCCCGCGCCCTCCTTTGCTTCAGCCTTTATCACCTCAAGCGTGTCCATCTTATAAAATACAGGCCACACATAGTTAAAGTGATGCGCAACTTTAATTGCATAATCAACCGATTTAAGCAATAAATCTTTAGCTAATTTATCGCCTGCAGAGGCTAAGCGTGCCAAGTTTAGTAAGGGATGATGAAGATACCAGGCGTCCATAACGAGCGGTACTTTTTGCTCTTCCGACTCGTCAAGCATGTGCTCTTCAGATGGCAGCCAACGCATTACTGTACCAATTTTTTTATCATAAAAAGCGGGTAGGGCATCTTTAATATTGGTTTCCATCTGGCTTTTAATTCCGCTCCATTCCGTATATTCTGTAATCGGCAACAATACAGCCAGCTGCACCATAATTTCGGGCGGTGTATTGTAGTCACATACGTATGCGTTAATGTATGGATGACCACTGCGGTGCGACCAGCATCCTTTATTGTTTTGCAGATCGTTTATAGCATTTTGTAATATGCCGGGATAGTCGTGATATTTTGTATCCGGTTTAGGTATCAATAAATATAAATCTGCAATTGCGTCAAGGAAGTTTTTGGAAAGCTCGAACTGATTGGATGGCGCTTTATCACTCAACAAAACAAATGCGTCAGATAGTGTATATTCCTTGCCGGCTTGCAGCGGTTTGTTTATAGCAGGCGGCAAACTCAAACCCAGTTCCGGCCACTGCCCGCCTACAACATCTGTTGCCGGTGTTTCGGTATCAACGTTATAGGTCTCGAGCGCTGTTAGGTTTTGAAAATATAAAAACGAACCTGCTTTAGGCTGTTTAAATGAAGCATAGATCAGGCCTGACCTGCCACCCGTTTGCGAAACGTGTATTTCTCCTGTTGTTTCATTTACGTTGCCTTTATCTCCTATAATAACAATGTCTCTTGGCCAAAACGGTATAAAGGTATCGTTGGCCGGTTTGTATTTAACGGTGTAATGTAATATCGACTCATTATTAACCGGCCAGCTTATCAAAACATTATAATTTCCCGTGAGCCCTTTAAGATTAATAATTAGGCCGTCTTGGTTCTCGGTAACATCAATGTTCAAATATCCATCAGGTGAATAAGCTGTTCTGAAGGCAATTTTTGACTTTTTTGTTAATTGAGCTGTAACCCATAAAGAGTCGTTAAGCTCAACAACTTCGAAGTTAAACCCAGGCGTGTTATGCTGGTGTAATGGTTTAATTTGCGCATCAGCCAGGTGGTTAGCAGCTGCTGCTGCCCAAATAGAAGTTCCGGTTGACATATATATAATTTGGTTAATTTTTAGTTGACGGTTGGCTGCAATTTTCCGTTTGTAGCCCGGGTTTGGTTTACATAATTAATTCCTTAAAAATTAATAACTGCTACAGCAAGTATTATGGGCTTATTGTATGAGTTATTTCCAACTCATACTGCCTTGATCACCTATCGGTGACTTATCATAGAATAAGCCTATAGAAACTGCCTTATTGATAATTGTAGTTTTACAACGTTTAGTTGTTTATGTTGTTTGTTTCTGGTTAAATTATTAATTTAATAAGAAACAAATGATTGCGGATTTGTTATTCATTTAACGATTCGGCAAAGACGTTGGGTCGATTAACATTTGACAATTATGGAAAATAAGGGAGAAAACGCAGTGGCCGGTGAAGGCAACAACAAGCAAGCTTACGAGCAGGATGTTACAAATGCTGTTGACGCAAACGATGCAGGTAAAGCAACAGGCATGCAGCAAAACAATGGGTATGGCAACACGCCATTAGAAGATGAAAATGGTAATGATGACGGTGTTGAACCTGCCGCAGAATGAATTATGCTCAATCCCTATCAATTATCTGCCAGCTTTTAAATTTATATAGTAGCGTGCACAAATTTACAGTGCTGCAGATGAAACATGGAACAGTAAGACCGCGCCGTAACGCAACAATTCTTATAGAGCCTTAATATCGTTCAAATGATCTGATTTTGGCAGAACTGATATGTACGGTTTTACGGATCCTTGTATCAAATTACGGTTTGCTTGATAGCTTTCGCGAAATGATAGCGTAGGTTGTTTTAAATGAAATACTTTAAGTTGGTGAGCAGCGGTAAGCTTGTCATTAACCCGGCCCATAAACGCAACTTGAGCAGCGTACGCTAAAACTTTTTTATCATCTTCATCAGTAACGTAAAAAAAAATATCGGGCAAGTTGTTAGGTGCCCATTCCATGAAACTGCTATTATCTGCAGCCACCGTGATGCAGGCACCAGTTTGATAATATGATAGCGCCCCTGCAGCTGCATAGTTTTTAGTATAAACCGTTAGTGATCCTTTACATGCGCTCTGTATATTTTTAGCCAGCTCTTGCCAACCTCTCATATCAGCGAAGTATTGTGGTACATCGTGTACGCGCCCATCGTCCCATCTAAGCGGCTGATCTATCTTCGCATACATTTTCATTAGCGAAACGTATCTGCACATGGTTGCGTAAGGCAAAATAGGGAGTACAACCGGCATGGCTATAATAGCAATAACTGCCAAACCACCTACAAGTATAAACTTTGAAACGGCTGCACGCCCGAGCATTTTTTCCCAACAAATACCGCCTGCGGCCATAAGTAGGGGAAAAGCACCGAGCAGGTAATATAGTTTACCATTCATCACAAATATTGCAAGCACCAGTACTAAAAAGCCTATACCTACATTACGGTAACTGCGGAATGCGCCTTTGTCGGTTAATATAAAAGCCAGTCCGGCAAGCCATACAGCCATTGCGGCACCATGGAAAAACAGTAGTTGAAAAAGATAGTCGCCCGCACCTAGATAAACATGCCTGTTTGTTACTACGCGCATGTACTGAAGAACAGGGAATCCGTTTTGGTATTGCCAAAAGAGGTATGGTGACAAAACGATTATGAATATTCCGCCGGAAAGGATGACAGACCAAATGTTTTGCCTATTAATTTTAACATTGAATAACCACACGCAGGCATATAACAATATGGACAGTTTGTTTAGCACACCCAAACTCAGTGAGATGGCAAATGCATACAAGTATACAGGACGTTTGCTTGTGGTGTAATATACCATACAAAATGCAATTGCTGTCCAAAAAAACTGGTCAAAAGCGGCGGGTTGCAGCAGGTAACCCATGGCAGTAAATGCCGGCGAACAAAGCATAGCTGTACAGGAGACGACGATGGCAAATGTATTGCCGCCCAGGCGTTTGGTAAGCTGCCCTGTAAGCACGATGGTAGCTGCAGATATCAGCGTAGGTAAAACCCGCCAGGCAAAAGTAGATGAGCCAAATAGCATGGCCGATAGCTTTACCATCCACACAATAAAAGGGCCATTGTCATAATAGCCCCATTGCAGGTGTTCAGCCATGGCAATATAGTATAGCTCGTCTGCATGGACACCATAGTTGGCGTTTGCTGCAAAATGCAGTAACACTTTCGCTAATGCAAAGCCTAAAATAATTAAATGGTGTATGTGTAACTTTAGAATGCGCAAAACCAGGATTTGTAAATTAAACAGCGCGCTGCTCAACTGGTTTTAAACGCTCAAAATATAAATACAGGCTTGCTCTATCAATGCGCAACCATCTCATGCGCAGCTTTCACAAACTCATCCATTTCAAAAGGCTTACTTATAAACCTGTTTGCGCCTGCCTGCATAGCTATCTGGTAACCATCATTACTGGCCGAAATGGCCATTACAGGTATCGACTTAAAGTGTTCATCACTCTTCAGTCTTTTAAGTATCTGATCGCCGGATAATACAGGCATCCACAGGTCAATTATGATCAGATCCGGATGTTCGGTCTTGATCCTGTCGTATAATTTTAAGCTGTTGGTTTCGCCTATTGCCTCAAAATCATTCATCTCAAGTATCAGCTGAGCCATATCGACAATGCCCGCATCGTCGTCACAAATAAGAATTTTTTTCTTATCCATTATTTTGATTCATCGTTTAGTAGGGGCAAAGTAAAGCTGAATGTGGAACCTTTATTTTCTTCGCTGTCCACCCATAAATCGCCTTTATGTTGTTTAATAATTTGTTCGCATACGTATAAGCCTATACCCATGCCCGGATATTTCTTTTGTATGTTGCTTACCCTGTAAAATCGTTCGAAGATTTTTGCCTGGTCATTTTGGTTTATTCCCAAACCCTGGTCGCTAACCGAAAATTTAAGGTAACCGCTTATTACCGACAGGTAAACCGATATTTCCTGATGATCTGGCGAGTATTTAATTGCGTTAGATAACAGGTTACTAATTACCTGCGTAAGCTGCGATTCGTCGCCGCTATACGTCACATTTGTTGCGCCGGAAAGCTTTATAGTATGGTTTGGCGATACCGATTGGATGTTTTCAATAACCTCTTTAACCATCTTGTCAAAATCAAAGACATCACGGTGTATCTCCAGGTTACCCGATTGTATTTTTGATACGTCAAGCAGTTCGGCAATCAACTTGTTCAGACGGTCAATCTGCGTACTTGTTTTGCCAACTATTTCCTTTAACTTATCGCCGCTTTGCTCGCTCAGCATATGGTTTATAACCTGAACGTATCCTTTTACGGTAGTTAACGGCGTTTTTAATTCATGGCTGGCAACAGAAAGGAAATCATCTTTTCTTACTTCTATTGCCCGGCGTTCGGTAATGTCTTCAATAGATAATAGTATCCTGTCTTTAAACTCGCCTTCAAGCTCTATACGGTAGGCATTCAGCAGCATCAGCTTCCTGCCGATATGAGGGAAATCATGCTCTACCTCAAAGTCCAGTACAGGATTATTTGTAGGTAATATATCATTAAGCAGCTCTTTTAAACGGTCAATATCCCACTGCCCGTTTCCAAGGTTAAATAAGTTCTGGCCTATAGTTTCCGATCTATCAACTTTAAACGTCTTAAGAAAGTGCTGATTTGCTGTCATTACCCGAAACTCAGCGTCCAATACCAGTAAGCTTTCCCTAACGGTTTGTATAATACTTTCGAGGTATTCGCGTGTTTGCTCAAGCGAAAGGGTGCGTTGCTTTACGGTTTGTTCGATAAGCTCGCGTTCGTTGCGCAGGGTATGCTCGGCGTTTTTACGTCTGGTAACATCATGCTGAACGCCCACAAAATGTGTTACCTGCCCTTCAGCATTTTTTATCGGGGATACATATAGTTCGTTCCAGAAAAGGGTGCCGTCTTTCGTATAATTCCTGATCTCAACATTCACAGTTTTTCCTTCGACAATAGCCTCCTTTAGCATTTGGCGTTCGGGTTGTTTCCGATCTCTTGCCTGTAAAAAGCGGCAGTTGTGGCCAATAATTTCAGGCCTGCTGTAGCCAGAAATTCGTTCGAAAGATGCGTTGCAGTAAACTATTGGATTGTCGGGCAGGCGGTTATCTGTAATGATTATACCCGACACACTTGAATCTAATGCTGCTTTAAGCAGCTCCAAACTTTCAGTAGACCCAGTACCGGTTATTAGCTCGCCAAATTGGTTGTCGTTCATTATATACGATCACATAAAATTAAAGTGACCAGTATCATCAACTTACATTTTAGTTTTTTGTTTAGCCATCTTTAACAAATTACTTTTTGTTTCCTTAACGCTAAAACAATGTAATTAATAGTAAAATTGCTGATTAAATTATTGGTTTAATGCAGATGAAATTGATATTCTGTCTTTAACATGCTTGACAGAAAGTCGCATTTAACAACTGGACAGATTTCAATCAGGAGCAGAGATTGCCACAAAACTTTTTATGTGGTACCTGCGAAGATGATAATCTTGTTGCATATAAAAAACAGCGCATCCTCCATATTAGGAAGATGCGCTGACAAGAATTTAAGGTACCATTGACTAAAAATATTAGATCTTAATGCACATTAATTTTTTGCCAATGCCGGGCTTTTAAAATCAAGTTTTTTGAGGCCGCGTTGTATTTCGGGGCAGCTCATAAATAAATTCCATAAAAGGCCGCTGCGATAGTTTTCAATCATCACAATTTCGGGCCCCTGGTCAATTGCAAGGTATGATTTTGCATACCAGTTTTTGGTTTCGCTAAAGGCATCGGTAAAACCATATTCGCCCCATATCTTGTCGCCAAGATCATAATAAAAATGGCGAAGGGCTTTCATAGAATATTCAGGCGTATAAGGGAAAGCTGATATAGCAGCAGTAGGCGTGATAACACCTAAATCATTATCGGGAGCATGGGCATTATAACCTTCGTAATTGTCGCTTGCTGTTAATCCCCAACAGTTTTCGCCATAGCCTTTAAACTTTTTAGGGTTATCCAGGCAATAAGCCCTGTTAATTAGGGTATGATTTCGGTTTTGTTCCCAGTAATCAGCATAGCGGTCTGTAAGTCCCTTAGGGTTTAAGCCAAGGAAGGAATATTGTGAGAAGAACAGCGGACCACCGTAAGCAAAACCCAGAGGCAGCTTATAGCCATAATAGGTATTACCGTTTTTAAAGAAATCGCTTTGGGCCCACCCGCGATGGTACACTGAAGCCGAAACAGGATAACGGTCGGCGGATGCGGCAAGAATATACGTTATCAGGCACTCATTAAATCCGCGAATGGGAAAGTTCATGGCCCAGCCGTTGTTCGGGCTCCAGTGCCAGTAGAGGTTATCACGACCATCGCGTGTATAAAAATCCCATTCAATTTCGTTCCATAGCCAGCTGATCACGTCGCGTATGCGGCGCTCTTTCGGTGTATCGGCCTTGAAGTATTGTTTGGCGCATAAAAGGCCCTGGAAAAGATAGGCAGTTTCAACCAGGTCGCCACCATCATCTTTACGGCCAAAGCGAATGGTTTTCCCTGTTTCGCCATTTAGCCAATGGGGAAATACGCCGTGGTAGGCATCAGCTTTGTACAAAAAATTAACCATCTTCACCATACGGTCTACTGCTTTATCATGCGGTATAAATCTGCGGCTGTCTGCTGCTATGAGTGCCATAATGCCAAAGCCTGAGCCGCCTGTTGTAACCACTTCGTTGCCATAGTCAAAAGAGGTGTTGCTGCGCTCGCGGGCCAGTCCGCTTACCGGATGCCCAAAATCCCAAAAGTAGCGGAAGGTTTGCTTTTGAACCACGTCAAGCAGGGCGCTATCAGTCAGATTTTTGATGATACCAACGGGTTTTATAACGTGGGTATTTTTTGCGGCCTTTTGTGCAAAGCCAATATAGCCAATAAGTGATGTTAAGGTAAGTATCAGTAGTTTTTTCATTTTTATTATTACAGGTTTGGGCTGTTGAAGCCGAGGTTTTTCATGCCTGTTTTTATTTCCGGGCAGCTCATAAAAAGGTTCCATAGCAGGCCGCTGCGGTAATTCTCAATCATTACTATTTGCGGCCCCTGGTCAATAGCCAGCGTTGAAGTTGCAAACCATGGGTCGGTTAAATTGAAGGCATCATAAAAACCATATTGGCCCCACATTTTGTCGCCAAGTTTATAGTAAAAAAAGCGCAATGCTGCCATTGATTCGGTAGGGGTGTAAGGTAAAGATGCAATAGCTGCGGTGGGAGCAATTACGCCAACATCATTGGTTGGGGAACTGGCTGTGTAACCGTTTTCGATATCACTTGCGGTAAGCCCCCAGCATGATGCACCGTAGCCATTTTTATTGTTTGGATTGGCTACGCAATAGTTATAATTAATTAGGCTGTGCGCTTTGTTTTGTACGCCATAATCGGCGTATGCGTCGCTCAGCCCATTGGGATTGATACCCAAGAACGAATAATGTGCAAAGAATAGCGGACCGCCCTGTGGCGGGCCAAGTGGAAGGGGTATGCCATAGTATGAGGCACCATTACGCATGCTACCGTTGCCCGCCCAGCCGTTATCATAAACAGCCTTAGGGATAGCGTGTGTATTTGATGAAGCGCCAAGCACGTAGGCAATTAAGCCTTCGTTCCAGCCGGTTATTTTCATGTTTATTGCCCAGGCATTATTAGGGCTCCAATGCCAGTAAAGCGTATTTTGCCCATTTTGCCTGAACCAGTCCCATTCAACACCATTCCAAAGTGTGTTGATGTCTGCACGAAGCGCTGTTTCATCTGCTCCCTGCCCGTTAAAA
The DNA here is from genome assembly GCF_007846085.1 of Mucilaginibacter pallidiroseus. Taxonomy (GTDB): domain Bacteria; phylum Bacteroidota; class Bacteroidia; order Sphingobacteriales; family Sphingobacteriaceae; genus Mucilaginibacter; species Mucilaginibacter pallidiroseus. The sequence continues at coordinate 802,682 of NZ_VOEJ01000001.1, read as the reverse complement.
TACTGACGTGCCGTAAGCAGGCCTTGCATTAAAAAAGAAGTTTCTATTAAGTCAGCGCCATTATCAAGCGTACTGAATGGTTGTACCGCACCCGTGGCACCGTTTAGCCAATGCGGGAAAGCGCCATGAAACTTAGCTGCGTTGTTTTTTAAAAAGCCAACCATTTTCTGCAAACGCGCAAGGCCGTCGGCGCGACTGATGAAACCTCGGTTTATACCCGCTACAATCGCCATGATACCAAAGCCGGATCCACCGGTAGTAACGATATCGCCGGAGGTATTGCGCTCGCGTGCTAAGCCGCTTGTGGGGTGCCCAAAATCATAAAAGTATTTAAGGGTTTGTTTCTGTATAAGATCAAGCAATTCGTTATCGCTGATGATCGGAAATTTATCTGCTGGGTTTATAGCTGTAGTTAGCTGCACGTTTAATGCCGACTGCAAGTCGCCACCTGATTTTGATTTGAGGCCGGTATTCACATCAACCGAGTACTTGGTAATATAATCAAGCGTTGGTGTAATTACCACCGAACTATCTCCATTTTCATAAGCCGTCGTAAAATTTACCGCTGCACCTGCTTTGTTTTTTAATGTGACGGCACCCGCTACTGAGTTGCGATCCAAAACAGTGGAGAACGAAAGCTTTATAACAGGCGTGTTGTTAACGTTCACATAATTAAACCCGTTAAATGTTCCGTTTACCTTTAAGGCGTTAAAACTAAAAGAACCGGGTACTGGAGCAGGTGTTACCGGCCCGGTGGGTGCAGGGGTGCTGCCTTTACTACAGGCAAACAAGGTAAGCAACAGACACAGGCCGATGTATATGTTAAATTTATTCATTTTATTATGGCTTTTGGCTTCGCCCGGTGTAGTACGCAGCCATAAAAATGGGTTGCCTGGTAAGCCCGGGCAACCCATTTTATTTTACAGGTTATTTTCCTCTGCCTTCGAGTTTCACAATTGCGCTTACTTCAAGGTCGGTAAGTGCCTTGTCGTATATCCTTATCTCGTCAAGCTTTCCGGTAAGGTAACTTGCCCATGGTTCGGCACCGTGCGATGTGGTTTGGCTCGGGCTGGTCATGAACTGCACGCAGCCAAATACAATTTTACCCGTATTCTTAAAGTTTAACGGACCGGTTAAACCGCCAACAGTACCCTGGTTAACCCTTGAGCCATTCACGTAAAGTTTGCAAACACCTGATGCTTGATCGTACGACACACCAATGTTAACAAACTTGTCAAACAGGTTTGTAATGCCGTCAACAGAATACGTTTTGTCATCGGTACCGTTAAACATGTGTATTCTTAGCTTACCATTATCATTGGTACTGCCGTTCTCGATAAAAATTTCAAGATTACCCCAAAACTGTGTGGTGTTAACCAAGCTAAACAGGCCGATAACCCCTGTAGATGGTGGAGGTGTGTTAACCCACTCGGTAAGCGTAAAGCTTTTTAAACCGCTAACCGCGGTTGACGGATCTGTTAAGACCCATGCATTGTTTGCGCCCTGTAGTGCGGCACCCTTTACACCGGCGTTGAAGGTTGTGCCTGTAGCCGTACCGGTATTTTTTGATACGCTGTCAATCAAATTATTATCGAACGACCAGTGTGCCACCAAGTTCGATGTTGCTACGCCTGCGGCGCTGGTATAACCGCCAATATCAAGCGGTGGCGCATATGATGAAGCGTCGAACTTTTTTTGGCATGATGATACCCCGGCTCCAATAAGCGCAAGGGCCATCAATTGTATGTGTAATTTTCTCATGATGATCAATGTAAATTATTAGTAACCGGCGTTTTGTGTTAATACTCCTGCAGAAAGGTCGATCTCGTTTTGCGGGATAGGCCAAACTTCGTTTTTGTTGGCCTTCCAGCCTTTAGGGCCAAATACGGCTGCTGCACGGCCCTGACGAATTACGTCGAAATAACGGTCAAACTCCATTGCCAGTTCCACCTGGCGTTCATGCCAGATAGCATTACGTAAAGCAGTTTGATCTGTTACCGTAACACGAGGTAATATATTTGCATTGTTGCCACGTGCACGCGCCCTAACACGCTCAAGGGATGCAAGCGCAAGAGTCGGGTTACCGGTTTCATTAGCAGCTTCGGCGTTCATCAGTAAAACCTCGGCAAAACGGATAACACGCACATTTTGATCTTCACCTTGATTTGATGTAAACGGAACGCTTTTAGGTACGTATGATTTTTGGTTGTACCTTGGGTTTGGCCCGGTCAGCTCAATTACATCTCCTTGTGGAGTGGTTTCGCCACGGAAAATAATTGTGGCATCCATACGCGGATCGCCAGGTTCAAAAGCTGCTACCAAGGCATCCGTAGGTACATTAAAGCCCCATCCTAAATTTAGGTTGCCCGGCACACCCTGAATTTGCGAATACTGGCTTGTTGATGCACCCGGAATAGCTGCCAGGTTTTGGCATTGAATTTCAAACACCGACTCCGAATTGTTTTCATTAGCTATCCTGAAAGATTTTTCGAAATCAGGAAAAAGTGAATAACCCATGCCCATAACCTGGTTGGTGTAAGTCAATACATCAGCCCATTTTTGTTGGTACATGGCCACTTTTGCATGTAACGACAATGCTGCACCTTTAGTAGCACGGCCAACATCGTTTGAGCCGTAGCTTTGCGGTAATACTGCTGCTGCCTCGGTTAGGTCTTTTTCAATAAAGGCCCATACCTGTGCTTTGGCTGTACGCGGCAAGTTGTACTCGCTGGCATCTTTGGCCACATGTTCGCGAAGTACCACATCACCAAAAGCACGCACTAATCTGAAATAATTGTAGGCCCGTACAAATTTGGCCTCAGCCAGGTAGCGGTTTTTGAGATTGGCATCCATGGTAATGTTTGGCACATTATCAAGCACCTGGTTACATAGGTTTATGCTTTGATATTGTCCGTTCCAGAAGTCCTGTAGCTGGCCATCGGTTGCGGTAACGGTAAAGTTGTCATATGCATTCATGAAGCTTGCATCGCCTGGGGTGCTGCCTTTTTCTGTTTCGTCAGACCCTAAGCTTTCAACCGCCATTGGCGCAAAAGCTGTTTGTTTCCACTCGCGTAAATTACCGTATATAGAGTTTACCGCTTTAGTAGCGTCGTCTTGTGTTTTAAAGAATTCTTCGCTGGGTTGCTGTGCCTGTGGCGGCACATCCAAAAAGCTTTTTTTACAGCCCTGCGTGATCATCAACACCGCACATGTACTTATAACAAATGCGTATTTATAGTTTTTATTAAACATGATCGAGAGTATTTTTATTTGTTAAAAAGTAACGTTTACACCAAAGTTGTAAGTTGCGTACAGCGGGTAAGCACCATTGTCGATACCGGCATTGGTTGGCGAGCCGCCAACTTCGGGGTTAAAGCCTTTGTAGCTGAAAGAGTTGTAGATGTTTTGTGCGCTGGCAAATACCCTAACACGTTTCATAAACAGCTTGTTGGCTACCGCATTTGGCAAGCTATAACCTAACTGCAGGTTACGGATCCTAAAATATGCGCCACTTTCAACAAAAAATGAGTTTGGTTTATAGTTGTTACCACCGCCAATGTTTGCAGAAGGGTAGGTGTTTGACGTACCCTCGCCATGCCAGCGGTTATCAAAAAAGTCTTTAGTGAAGTTTTCTGACCCGTAACGTAAGCCTTTATTAGCATTGTACACGTCAACACCGGCTACGCCCTGTAAATCGATAGTTAAATCGAACTCCTTGTAGTTAAAGGTTGTGTTTAAACCATAAAGGTATTTAGGGTTAGGGTTACCAATAACAGTGCGGTCTTTAGCGTCAATTACACCATCGTTGTTAAGATCTTTGTATATAAAATCGCCCGGGCTTGCATCTGTCTGTTTGGAAGCTGCCACCTGTGCTGCATTCTGGAATATTCCGTCAACTACTAAACCATAAAACTGCCCAATAGGCTGTCCAAGAATAGTCCGGGTACTTAATTGGCCACCTGTTGCAGCAGCACCACCACCATATATTGGGTTTGCGCCGGTTACCGTTGATAGTACTTTGTTATTGTTGATACTGAAGTTACCGTTAATGGTGTATGAGAGATCGCTTCCTACTTTACCGCGCCATCCGGCAGCAAATTCAAAACCCTGGTTCTGGAACGTGGCCTGGTTACCAATAATGGTACCTGCACTTGTTCCCAATGAGCCTAAAATTGGGATAGCAAATATGGCTTGTTCAGTTTTCTTTTGGTAGTAATCGGCCTCAAATGTCAAGCGATTACCTAAGAAAGCCATTTCGACGCCTACGTCGGTACCGACGCCACGTTCCCAGTAGGTTAGTGGGGGAACAATCGTAGTAATGTTTGCTCCCGTTGCCGGCTGGCCATTGTAAATTGCGGTAAAGTTGCCGCCGTTATTAACTGTAAGCACAGAAAGGTTTGCCGGTACTGATGCGTTACCGATTTTACCCCAGCTACCCCTGATTTTTAAATTATCAAAGATATGCTGATCTTTCATAAACTCTTCGTTGCTTACAACCCAGCCTGCACCTACAGATGGGAAGTAACCCCAACGTTGGTTGCCTATAAATTTAGACGAACCATCGGCACGGAAAGAAGCGTTTAGCAAGTACCTGTCTTTAAATGAATAGTTTACACGGCCGAAATATGACTCGTAAGTTGCTAACGATCCGCCATCCGTAATTGATCTCGGGAAATTGGTATCGTTTGAGCCCAGTGTTAAGTAAAGGTCACCGTCACTGGTGTATGGAACATTTTGAGCCGTAGCGCTGATGTTATAAGATTTATAACGTTGTGAAGACTGACCAGCCAAAACAGTTAGGTGATGGTCTTTGAAAGTCCTGTCAAAAGTCAGGGTGTTTTCCCAGATCCAGTTCCTCACCTCAGACCGTGAAACATTTAAATCGCTATTGTCATTAAACTGTGATGCTGTTGCCCTGTAAACAGGGTTGTAACCTAACACTTCGGCCTGGCCAAACTCGCCGCCAAAGCTGGTATGAAAGGTTAAATATTTGGCAAACTTGACGTCGGCATAAATATTACCGGTAAGGCGGTAGTTTTTCGATTTTTGGTTAAAAAAGTCTAACTGCGCCTTAGGGTTGTTTGTAGCATTACCAATAGGGAAGTCGCTTGGGTCGCCGTAAGTACCATCAGCATAATATACCGGTACGATAGGTGCAGCGGTAAACGCTTTGTATATGACAGCTCCGGGAGCATCTTTAGAGTTGCTGCCTTGTAATACGGCGTTATATCCTAACTTCAGGAAGTTGGTTGCCTGTATATCCTGTTGTAAGTGAGCAGTGATACGGTCATAATCGTTACCCGTTACTACGCCTTGCTGTTTTAAATAACCAGCAGAGAAATTGTACGATGATTTATCAGTACTACCGCTAACAGTAACGTCATGCTTCATGGTGAATGCATTGCGTAGTACTACGTTAAGCCACTCGGTACCGTTACCAAATTTTGCAGGATCGGCAAACGTAAGCGGATCATTAGGAAACTGAATCTGGTTCATTTCATTTATCAGCGTAGCATATTCGGTACCATTTGCCAGCTTTGGCTGGTTGGTTACTTTTTGCCAGCCCGCATAGGCACTGTAGTTAATTGATGGTGCACCTTTACCTTTTTTGGTGGTTACCAATACAACACCGTTTGCTGCACGCACACCGTAGATAGATTCGCTTGAAGCGTCTTTAAGGATGCTCATGTTTTCGATGTCATTGGGGTTAAGGAAGCTGATGTCATCAAACCAAACACCATCAACAACGTAAAGTGGGTTAGCGTTACCATACACGGTACCTAAACCACGTATTCGAATTTCCGGCGAGGCACCCGGCGAGCCGTTATTGGTGATTTGTACACCTGCTACTTTACCCTGCAATGAGCTTATTGCATTAGTTGATGCCTGTTTTGAGATATCTTCGCCTTTTACAGACGCAACCGAACCTGTTACATCAAGTTTTCGTTGCGTGCCGTAACCAACTACAACAACCTGTTGCAGCTCGTTGGCGCTCATGCCAAGTTTAACATCAATTGTTGTACGGCCCGAAACAGGTACCGACTGTGTAGTGTATCCTAAATAGGAAAATTGTAATACTGCATTTGCCGGGGCGCTTATAGAAAAAGCACCGTTGGCATCGGTTTGGCCACCGGTTGTAGTACCTTGTATCCCTACCGAAACGCCAATGAGGGCTTCGCCTGTTTTGGCATCGGTAACTTTACCTTTTACAGCAACGTTTTGCGCAAAAACAAGGTTAGACAAAAAAGTAAACAATAGCAGTAACCCTGAGATTTTGTAAATTCTCTTCATAGTGGTTAGTAATTGGTTTTAAGTACTGGGACTAATTGGTTTTTGTAGGGTCGAAATTGAGGAGATATTACTGTATACGCAAAAAAAGCAACTCTACATTAATACATCAGTGCAATTTTACCTGCTCTTGATTTAATAATGTATAACGTAAATTACTGGTTTATAAATATTTGACGTGATTGGTGTGTAACATGTACATACTACAGCTAGCTACTTTAGTAACGGGCTAAAAACATCACGTTTGAGAGGTAATGATGTAGTGTTATACCTCCATGAGAAACTCGGTTAGGTTCTTATCATGGTGTAAATTCAGCTTTTTACGCAGTCTGTAACGCCTTATCTCGACACCTCTTAAAGATATGTTCAATAATGAGGCCATTTCTTTACTGCTCATATTCATGCGCAGATAAGCGCACAGTTTTAAATCGTTCGGGACGAGCTCCGGGTAATCGTGTTTTAATTTTTTGAAGAAGTTTTCATGGGCTTCGTTAAAACTGGTTTCAAAAATATTCCAGTCCCGTTCATCTGTCATACCTTCTTCAATAACCTTGTTGATTTTCTTAAGCTGATCGTCGGACAAACTTTTACCTACACTGTCCTTAAACTTCCTTATCTCATCACTAATCTTTTGCAACAGCTCATTCTTGTAAACTATGTTCATTGCAGAGTTTGCCAATTCTCTGTTTTTGCTCTCCAGGTCGGCCTGCAATTGTTCATTCTTTATTGTAATGCGGTGCTGTTCATTAGCTAAGGCCTCCCGTTGTAAAAAATCTTCTTTTTCACGCTGTAACTGGCCTTGTATCTGCAGCTGATGTTCGCTCAGCTTAAACCTATAATAGTATCTGATAGCATAATACCCAAGTACTATAAGAACAACATAAAAAATCATTGCAACCCTACTTAAATACCAAGGGGGCAATATCTCGAACTTTAATGTTGTTATTTTTGATATGGCCTCATCATTGATTTTGGCACGCACCCTAAACTCATAATGTCTGTTATTTAAGTTGGTAAAATCCTTTACGCTCTGCGCTGTCCAGTCAGACCACTGTTTCGAATACCCCTCGAGGAAGTATTGAAACTTAACCTTAGCCTGTCGGTAATAAGGTAGGGTAAAAGATATGCGAATGTTGTTTTGGGAATAGGGTAGCTCCAACTCTTGCTCAATGCCAGCATCCGCAGCTATCATCTGTGCTTTGTCGGTGATGTTTTCGACTTTCCTGATAAGCACCTGAGGAACCTTTATATTAATCTTGTTCCTTATGTCTTCATCATTTAGTATCACAAAGCCATCATCAACGCTAATGAGGTAGATGGAATTATTAATGAGGCTTATATTTTCATAATGCTGCACCATTTGCCCGTTCAGAATACTGAACCTGTTAGAGTCGATACTTAACTTTCCCGAAACGGATAGATCTGCCAGCGATACCCGGCCTTTATTTATAAACCAGTATTTTTTCGCTATTGCAGGTATGACCTTGCCGGATGATGCAAAGCTCCCGAGTTTTTTGTTGAGTTGCGTATACTTTTCAAAGCGATCGGCTATGTCATCATAGATATAAAATCCGGCATCTGACGAAAATACAATCCGGTTATCCAGGTTAAATACGCCAATGTTATAGCTTCCCGGCAAGCCTTGGTTTTGGTCGTAGTATTTGGTCTTGATTACTCTTTGCAAATCCTCACTCAGCGTAAGTTGATATATTCCTTTGTAAGCATGGCTAACCCAAATCTGACCCTTACTGTCCTGCTCTACATAGCGCGACGGCTCATTAAATCCCTGTATTTTATGGCTAAACACCCAATTACCACCGGCATCTTTACGGTATATAACCAAGCCCGTATAAGTGCCCTGGATCAGTTTGTCGTCATTAAGTTTTTTTATGATCCATCCCCCGCTTTGAGCAGATATCTTGTTTATCGAACCGCTATTTACCTGATACGTGCCGTTATTATGGCCGCAAAGCAAACGTCCGTCTTGCAGCGATAAATCCCATACCTGTCCTTGAGAACCGGGGATCAATTTAAAGTCAAATGTTTGAAGGGACCGACCAGTACTTTGGTGCGTCCATTCACTGTAAAATAAGCCTTGGTTGGTACCTAAGTATATCTTTCCATTAAAAATTATACTGCTATAAACTGTACCAAATCTGCCCGTTTTATCGAAGTAAAAATAAAGTGGGGAGTTTAGTTCAATCCTGTCAATTCCGTTGTCAAGGCCGGTCCATAGGTTTTGCTCGGCGTCTGTGTACAGGCTCAGTACGGTATTATTTTGTAAGCCGCTGGCTTTATTAATGTGTTGCACAATATTGCCGGCAGCATCTATAATAAACACACCGTTCAGTATGGTGCCGTAAGCAAAGTATTTACCCGATATGGCGGCGCCATTATTTAGTTGAAAGGTTTTTAAGAAATCGTTGGCTTGGTTGTTCCAGGGTTTAATAATTGCCCCGTCATAAATAAACAAACCATTTTTTGCCGTACCGATGAGGAACTGGTTGTTAGTAAACGGCAATACCGAAAGCACGCCGCTATTGCCCAATATACTGCTGCCGGGCAACAGCTCGAGTTTGTTGTTCTTTAGTTCAAATAACCCGGCGTCTACCTGTTCAACAAAATAACGGTTGTTGCTTTTTAACAAGAACAGAAAAGGCTTAGCACCCTTAATAACTTTTACATGGCCCTTGGAATAGATAAGTATAGAACCGAAAGATTGAAAGATAACCCTGTCGTTATCAACGTATATTTTCCAAATTTCTTCTTTTGCTAAGTCTGTGGAATTAACTAAAGCTACGAGGGAATGATATCGTAGAAAACCAAGCTTATCGGTTTCCCAATATCCAAACTCGCCGAAACTGCCGGTGTATATTTTGCCCTTGCCGTCAGCAGCTACCGACCGCACAATTTGCCCGTTGGGCATTGTATGTAATTGAAAGTAACTTCCATCATAAGCCAGCAGCCCCTCGGCGTTGCCAAAATACATTATGCCTCGTTCATCGCGTGTAATGGCCCAATTTTGATTTCCCGCCTGGTATTGCGCCTTGGTGTAGTTTTGAACGTAAGGCACGCCTATGCTTTTAATATCTGCAGCTGAGAGTATATTAATGGACAGTAAAAAGCAAAATAAAAAGTGGATGGCTTTACGCATAAGTGGGAACAACAACCGTTGTAAAACAACTAACGAAATAAGGCAACTCATTTGATAATATCAAATAACTATTTTTCCGTTATGCGCACTTAATTACTCAAATATCTATTGACCTGATGTTGGTGAGGGTAGTGTCATGTTTTGTAGGTGTTACAAAACTAATGATGGTGCGAGACAAGCAATTTGATAGCAAATGGTAGCAGGGGTGTAAAGTGTCTGCTACCATTTGCTCTAGTTTTAAAAGAAGCTACTATTAACTTTTTTTAGAAGAACTTTTAACACAGTTCGGTACGGTTTTGCCGTCTTTCTTTTTTGTTCCTTCTTTTTTGTAGCCCGACCAGCACGGGTCTTTTTTTTCTTTCGTTGCCATAGGTATATGTTTTATATAGCAGGTATCAACTTCTGTTCCATTTAACATTTGGTTAATTTATTTACCTGTTTTACAACGTACCAGAATGCTTTTTGTCGCTGTATAATAATCTATGTGTGATAGTAGCAGCCAACGAAAACACAACGTGTGCAGGTATACGCTGCCAATAGTAATGGGTGTAATTTAACCACGGCGGCAGGGGGTGCGCTTTAAAAGTACCCTTCCAAATTAAAAACCCGGCAACTCCACTTATTACTCCCAATACCAGGCCGTTTCTGATGTTTCGCTTGATTTTTCCGGTCTCCCACAGCTCAACATAAATAGCGGCGAAGATAAAGCCCATTGCATAATGCGCCCCCCAAGCGGCAATTTTTTTGCTATGCTTACTTAAAGCGGGGGCAAGGCGACTTATCATGGTTTCTAAATGATCGGGCTCACTAAAATTTTCGCCTGCTAATAATGACATCAGCTCGCTTGATAGGGTCATGATATTTGTACCCATAAAATCTGTTGCAGCAATTCTTCCTAATCTGTTCATCGCAAAAAGTATTAATTGTTTACATGCCAAAGCAACCATTGCGCGCCGTAGCCGGTAAGCGGAATAGTTAATTTGCCATTTGTTATACTTAATTTACTTGCCTGGCCGGTAAGCAGCTCTTTATCTGCCGATCCGGATAAGTCCGTTTTAATCTCAGCTGTTAAAGGCCTTTCGGCAAAATTGAATACTGTGAGTATCGGGCCTTTGCCATCCTCATGTAGAAGGCACAACACATTGTCTGTATTGGTTTCCAAAAGTTTCCATTGACCTTTTCCTGCTAATTGATATTGCTTGCGTAGTGATGATAGCCTGCGTATGTAGTTTAGCAGCGATAAGTATTGCTGGGATTGCTTTTGTACACTTACAGCTTTATAACTATATAAGCCTGTATCAATAACTGGCCGGAAGGTCTTTTTAGCCTTTGAAAATCCCGCATTGGCACTGCTATCCCATTGCATAGGTGTACGCACAGCAAGGCGTTCAAACAAATGCAAATCATCGCCCATGCCTATCTCTTCGCCATAGCGCAAAATTGGTGTGCCGGGCAAGGCATAAAGCAAGCTATAGGCAAGTTGTAAGCGTTGTTGGTTATTATTTAGCATAGGTGCCAAACGCCTGCGAATGCCCCGTCCGTAAAGCTGCATATTTGAGTCGGGACCCATTTTTTGATTAACCAGTTCAAAATCTTTCTTGTTCAATTTACCCAGGTCAACCTCATCATGGTTCCGCAGAAATACGGCCCACTGATCGGACGCTGGTTTCTTTGCGGTTACTTCAAGTGCTTTTTTTAGTTCCTTTGTTTTGCCGGTTGCCAATGCCAGGAAGGTATACTCGTTTACCTCAAAATTCAACATCATATCAAGTCCGTCATTGTTCTTCGAAAAATAGTCCCTGTTTTCCTCGGGTGATATATTGGCTTCCCCTAATATCAAGGCCTGCGGATTTTTAACCTTGATATAACCCGCCAACTGATGCAGTAAGGTAAAATCATGATCGGGCTTTTCGCTGGACTTTCTCGGATCATCAATAATAAACGGTACGGCATCAAACCTGAAGCCATCCAGTCCGAGCGAGAGCCAGTGGTCAAGAATACGTTTCGACTCCTGCATTAATGCAGGGTTTTGGAAATTCAGGTCGGGTTCAAAGCGGTAAAACCGGTGAAAGTAATAAGCGTCAGCGGCGCTGTCAAACCGCCAGCTTTCCTTTTCTACCTCGGGAAAGCCCATACCTTTGTCCCAATCTTTAGGGCGTTGCCTACTCCATAGGTACCAGTTGCGTTTTACACTGCTCGAATCTTTACTCGCCAGGAACCACGGATGCCTGCTTGATGTATGGTTAAGCACCATATCCATAATTACCCTTATGTGTTTCGCCTTTGCAGCCTTTATAAAATTCTTAAAATCCTGCTCGCTGCCAAGGCGCTGGTCAACAACCATGTAGTCGGTAATATCATAACCGTCATCTTCCCAGGGCGAGGGCTGGAAAGGGGCAAGCCAGATAGTATTTACGCCGAGAGAAAGCAAGTAATCCAATTTAGATGTCAATCCGTTAAAGTCGCCAAGCCCGTCGCCGTCGCTATCTTTAAATACCTTTACATCCAGGTTATAAATTATGGCTTGCTTATACCATGCAGGCTTGCTGTTATCATAACCAGCCGGCGATTTTTTGCACGCTGATGCTATAAGCACAGCAATTAAAAATAATAACAATCTGCTTGCAAGGCCTGTGGGCATGGTATTTAACTTTTTTGAAAGCATCAATTAATTCAATTGTACTGCCGCCGTCCATTCTGTTTTTTGGCAGTTGGGGCACTTGTTTAAATCAGTGTCATTAATATGTTGTATAGCTGTATAGCCGCAAAAACAACAAACTTGTTTATCGTCATGACTATACGCAGCCAAAAAGCTTTTATCAATTTTTGGGATAATGGAAAGTCCGCTTTTTACGTCATCTGTTTTAATAACGCTAAAGGCGCCGTTCGCTTCAATGTAAACCCGCTTAACTTCTCCAAGGTGTGCAATACTATTACATCTTAACTCGGCAAAAAGGCGCTCTCGAGACAGGCCAACAGCTTCCAATGCTTTCACCTCAATTACGGAATCTTTAATTAGTGTGCTAATGTTTCCCTGCGTAAGGCGTTCGAAGCTTTGATTTTTTGAGGCCGCTTTCGCAATAGTGCGCTGAATGGCAACCAATACAAAGGCTATAACAATGGCCGGTAATATGCCCCTGTCTGGCGCCATCATGGGCACACCAATAGCTGCGGCAAGTGATACCATTGCTGCCAATTCATTACGGCTTAATTGTGACGACATCCTTTTGCCCATACTGCGCATGGCTACCATTAATATCAGGTAGATAATTAGTGCACGTATAATCAATTCAATAAAGAAAGCACCGGGCACCTCTCCAATGAACATTCGCTGTAAATCGCCAAACTTAATATCCTCTGGTTTCATTCTCAGTTAATTGCTGGTATCCAATTGTTTTGGCCACAGTCATGGCAATTTTTTTTGTCTTCAGACGCTTGTACATATCCACAGTTTATACAGGCCACAAGTACTTCTTTTGGCAAGGCCTCCATCAATTCAGTATCATCAGGCGGTAGCAGTGATAAGCCTGGCTGCGGCGGTGATGCCGGGAAAATGCTGAACAATCCGCCCGCTTCCAGGTAAACACGTTTCACTTTACCTAATTGGTAAATTTCTTTGCTCCGCAGATGTGCAAATAGTTGTTGTTTGGATATGCGGCACTTTTCCATTTCATTCAATTGCAGTTTACCGTCAATTACTAATATGTTTAAGGTACCCTGCGTAATGTTTTCGATAACATTATTTTTATATCCCAACCAGCCGAGTCCACGCTGAAATGCCAGTGTACAAAGCAACACCACGGCACTAAGCAAAATACCCCTGTCTGGCACCTGCATGGCTACAGATACTATGGCACCTAAGGTTAACATAACAGCCATTTCCATAATGGTAAGTTGGCCGCTCATGCGTTTGCCAAGCCAGCGTACAATTACAAGCAGTATAAGGTAGGTTATAACAGTCCTTATAAGTACTTCAACTAAAAATTCGGGAGGTGCCACACCGAATAAAATGCGTTGCCAGTCATCAAGATGTATCTCTTCCTTTTTCACTGTAGTTGTAAGGCTTTATAACAAAGCCATTTTTAATACAGCAGCAATCATAGATAGTTTTCTTAATGGTTTAATTATTTAATAAAAATGAATGTTCTATTCTTGTGATAAAATTTTTCGGGCACCCTTAATGCTTTTTTATCTTAACTCCGAATAGTTGTGTATTGGGAATTGTTTCTACGCGAGAAAACTCTATTTTAGCAAACTATCTATCGTTAATTTAATTCGCTATTTGCACTTTGTTAATTCATTGGATTTGTGCTATCGGATTGAGAAAATATTGCCAACTTAATGGTTAAAAACAAAAACTTTGATTCGGAATTTTGCGGAAGCCTACCACTGCATCACATCAACGTAGTGCAATCATACGGTTACCTGCTCATAGTGAATAAAGCAGATCTGAACATCCTACAGGTAAGTGAAAATGTGGCTAACCTATTTAATACAGATTTACCCCAAATAATCGGTCAATCGATATCCAAATTTACCGACACCGAAAACCTACAGGAATTACTGCGCAGTTACAACGGGCTTAGCAAAGAAAAAATTCCCGCTACGCTTACCATCAATAATGAGAAACTGCCGGCTCTGCTTCATTTAAAAGAAGCGTATCTTATACTGGAAATTGAGAACAGGGCGGCAGCGTCTGAACGTAGCTTTGTTAACGTGTTTGGCGAAGTGCGATATGCCATTGCGGCCATTGAACACGCCACTTCAGTTGAAGAAGTTAGCCGTGTTGCTATCAGCGAATTAAGAAAGGTTACCGGCTTTGATGGTGTGATGATGTACCGTTTTGACAACGAATGGAATGGTACCGTTATTGCAGAAGACAAGGTAGACGACGAGCTTGAGCATTACATGGGCCATACTTTTCCTGCTTCTGATGTACCAAAGCAGGCAAGGGAGCTGTACTTGAAAAATCCATACCGGCTAATACCCGACCGGGAATACCAACCTGTTCGGTTGTATCCGGTGATAAATCCCGTTACGCAAAGCTTTATTGACCTGTCTGACTGCAACTTACGCGGGGTTGCTGCAGTACATCTTGAGTATTTAAAGAATATGAATGTGCAAGCGTCCATGTCAATAAGGGTAGTGTACCAGGGGCAGCTATGGGGCTTAATAGCTTGTCATCACTTAACGCCGCATTACTTAAGTTTTGAGCTTTGCGCAGTTTGTGAGTTATTATCATCGGTAATATCCAATAAAATTACATCCATACTTTATAAGGAAAGATTTGAGGAGGAGACTAAACTACAGCGAGAGCAAACAGACTTGATTGCACAGGTTTATTCAAAAAACGACCTTATTGACGGCCTTTTTCCAACGGAGGGCAAAGGCCTGGCCAATTTATTCGATTCTACGGGCGTTGTTGCTATATTAAACGGAACTACTTACACCAACGGAGTTGTTCCCGACAAGGATTTTATTGGCGACATGGTTTTATGGCTGCAAAGTAAAGTGGTCAAAACCGTTTATGCTACAGACCACTTGCCGCAGGTGTATGAAGATGCTGCTTCGGTGGCGGGTGTAGCAAGTGGCGTGCTTGTACTGCCTGTTGATTTTGCTAAAGGCGATTTCGTGATTTGTTTCCGGCCTGAAGTTGTAAAGGAAATTAAATGGGGTGGTAACCCTAACCAGGCTATTAATTTTGAGGCTGATGGTAAAAATTATCATCCGCGCAATTCCTTTAAAATATGGCAAGAACAGGTGCACCATACCTCTAACGCCTGGACGCCGCAAGAAATGCGTGTTGCCGATGTGTTACGCAGTTTTATTTATGAATTTAAAACAAAACAGGCTTTAGTGTAATTAACAACGGCGTGGCAAAATCAAAGCAACTCACCTTTCCTGAATCAAAACCGCTTGATCGTTACATCATTGCTATTGGTGCGTCTGCCGGTGGCCTTGAGGCTATTCATGATTTTTTTGACCACATGCCCGGCAATTCGGGTTTTACATTTGTGGTTATACAGCACTTATCGCCAGATTATAAAAGCTTGTTGGTTGAGTTGGTTTCCAAACACACCCACATGAAAGTGTTTGAGGCTACCAATGATATGACATTGCAAAGGGATTGTGTTTATATCATCCCCAATAAAAAATTAATGACCATTAAAGGTCATAAACTGCGTTTGGCAGACAAGCTTAAAGACAAGTTACCCAATACCGCAATAGATACCTTTTTATTTACCCTTGCCAAGGATAAAAAGGAAAAAGCAATAGCTATCATTTTATCGGGCACCGGTACCGACGGCACCAAAGGCGTGGAGGCGATTAAGGAATTTGGCGGGATGGTTATTGTACAGGACCCATCATCTGCAAAGTTTGATGGCATGCCAAACAGTGCCATCACATCCGGCAATGCCGATTTTGTGCTTCCGCCATCAAAAATGCATGTCGAGATTTACAACTACGTAAATCAAAGCCGTGTGCCATCATTAGATAGACAAGATTTTGACGACCAGCTATTAGATGAATTGTTTGAGCTGGTACACCGAAGCAGCGGTCAGGATTTTAACCTTTATAAAACACCTACCATTTTGCGGCGCATTGCCCGGCGCATGGCCACCAATGAAATAAAGACGCTAAACGATTATATTGAATTGCTAAGAAAGGACGCGGCGGAAGTAAAACTTTTGGCCAAGGACTTTTTAATAGGCGTTACCAAGTTTTTCAGAGATAAGCCGGCGTTCGATATATTAGCAAAGGACATTATACCCACCATTGTTAAGTTTAAGCAAGAAGGCGAAATACTTAAAGTTTGGGTTTGTGCATGCAGCACCGGAGAAGAGGCTTACACCATTGCTGTACTCATCAACGATCATCTGGCTAAAATAGGCAAACATCTGGAAGTGAAAATTTTTGCGACCGATGTTGACGAGTCGAGCATTGAGATTGCTGCAAAGAACAGTTACCCACTTAGCGTTGCCAAAGAAATACCTGCCGACATTTTAAAAAAGTATTTTATAAAGGAGGGCAACAGGTATTCGGTAATCCCGTCTGTACGTAAGCAAATTGTTTTTGCGAGGCATAATGTTATCAAATCGCCGCCTTTTATAAAAAATGATTTGGTTACCTGCCGTAACATGCTCATCTACATGAATACGCTACTGCAGGAAAAAGTAATTGCTACTTTTCATTATTCACTTAATAAACACGGTTTCCTGTTTTTAGGATCGAGCGAAAACGCGGCCAGTATCAGGGAAGGCGTGACGGAAATAAGCAGTAAGTGGAAAATTTACCAAAAGTCGGGCACGGTTAGCTATGGTTTGCATCACACATACACTGCGGCTACTACAAACCTAAAATACACAGATAACAGGATTCCCGTAAAACCGATTGACACAACCAAAAGCATCGAGGAGGAGTTTAAATCCCTCGTGATGGAGGAATTTGGCCCCGTTGGTATATTTATAGATAGGGGATACATTATAAAAGAAACTATAGGTGATTTTAGGCGTTTTCTGGAACTGCCCGAAAAAAAGCTCGAACTTAACGTACTGAGCATGGTGAGCCGCGACGTTTCTATCGCGCTTAATGCAGCTATACGGAGAGCCTGGAAAGAACATCAAAAAGTTCATTTAAATAAAGTCCGTATTAAAAAGGGCGACAACGACTTACAATTACAAATTACCGTTAAGCCACCTGATAGCCGCTCACCAAATGGATACACGCTATTGATGTTTGCCGAGGTGAAGGTAGATGTTTTTGCAAAAGAAGGTATTGTTTTGCCACCGGTGGATGGCGCCCCGCAACAAGAGTACCTGATGGAGATGGAGGCGGAGCTGAGCGAAACCCGTATTAATTTGCAGATGGCCGTTGAGGAAATGGAAACCACCAATGAGGAACTGCAATCAAGCAATGAGGAGCTGCTGTCTGCTAATGAGGAATTGCAATCGGGGAATGAGGAACTGCAATCCCTCAATGAGGAATTACATACCTTAAATACGGAGCACCAGCTCAAAATTCGTGAGCTTGTCGAACTAAACGACGATTTAGACAATTACTTCAAAAGCACGGACATCGGCCAGGTGTTTATAGATGCCAATTTGCACATTCGCAAGTTTAACCCGGCCGCTATAAAAATGATTAACCTGATTGAGGCTGATATAGGCCGGCCAATAAATCACATTTCCAGTAACCTTGTCTATGATGACTTGATCAACGATATCCACACCGTTTTGGCTAAGGATAAAGTAGTTGAAAAGGAAATTCAGCTTAAGAACGGTACTAATAACCTGATGCGTATAATGCCTTACGTAAAAAAGGACAAGCAACGCGACGGGGTAGTAATATCATTTGTAGATGTTACCAAGATTACCGAGCTCAATAACATGATTTCGGGTGTATTTAACGCCAGTACCGCTGCTATATTGGCATTTAGGAAAAGCAAGACACATGATTATAAAGCTGCTGATTTCAAATGCCTTGCTTATAACCATGCAGCTGCTGCCGTATTCCATAAAACTAACGACGAGATGGAGGCACATCCATCCATCAGGGAGTTTCCGCAACTTATTAAAACTGTAAGCATCGACAAACTTATTAAGGTGGTTGAAAGCGGAAAGCCATTGCAAACGGAGATACAGGATGGCGATAATTTGTGGTACCACGTGATTATTGCTAAGATGAACGATGGCTTTATTGTAAGTCTTACCGATGTAAGTGAAAGACACGCCGCCGAGCAGAAGCTGCGTAAAAATTATCACGAACTGATTACTGCCCGTGAGGGTCTGCGCAATTTAAATCATCAATTGGAGGACAAGATTTATGAGCGCACCCGCAAACTTTCTGAAAGTGAGGAGCGGTTTAAGCTG
The DNA here is from genome assembly GCF_007846085.1 of Mucilaginibacter pallidiroseus. Classification (GTDB taxonomy): domain Bacteria; phylum Bacteroidota; class Bacteroidia; order Sphingobacteriales; family Sphingobacteriaceae; genus Mucilaginibacter; species Mucilaginibacter pallidiroseus. The sequence goes on along the minus strand of NZ_VOEJ01000001.1, from coordinate 784,370 downwards.
GTGTCGCAGGCTACTAATGATACTATATGGGATTGGAACCTGGTAAACAATACCATGTGGCGAAGCGAAAACTTTACCACCATGTTTGGCTATCCACGAAATGAAGAAACCAACCGCATTGGTTTCTGGATAGACAAGATCCATCCGGATGACAGAAAAAGGGTAGAGGATAGTGTATACCATGCCATTAACCACCACATCATGCAATGGTCGGCCGAGTATCGTTTTGAAAAAGCCGATGGCTCTTTCGCTGTAATACTTGACCGCGGCAGCGTGCTTGAAGATGAATTTAAGACACCTTACCGCCTTGTGGGCTCGGTTGTAGACATAACCAGGCTAATAGAAACTGAAAAGCGCCTTACCGACAGCGAAAGCAAGTTTAAAAAAGTGTTTGAGTCCAATATGATCGGGATGCTTTTTGCGCGGCTCGACGGAGAGATTTTAGAGGCAAATTCTGCCTTTTTAAATATGTTGGGCTATGAGGAAAATGACCCCGCAGTCATGGGTATGAACTGGCTGAACATAACACCGCCAGAGTATCATGAAATAAGTTTCTGGGCTGTTGACCAGCTGGAGCAAAACGGAATATGCCCACCATTTGAAAAGCAGTACATCAAAAAAGATGGCTCCTATATTTGGGTCTTGATGGGCTCGGCACTTTTGGAGCAGGACGGCGAAAAAACATCTGTTAGCTATATTATAGATATATCTAAGCAAAAGGAGGCCGAAAAGCGACGTACCGAACTGCAGGACTTAATAGTAAAGCAGCAGGATGAGCTTATGCAGAAGAAAGACGAGTTTATGAGCATTGCAAGCCATGAACTTAAAACGCCTGTTACCAGTATAAAAGGATCATTACAGATATTGGAGCGCATGGCCCGTAAGAGGAAGGAAAACGACCCAATGGTTGCTTTTATTGATAAGGCCAATAAGCAAACCGGCAAACTTACAATATTACTGAATGACCTTCTGGATGTGACTAAGATACAAGAGGGTAAGATGCTTCTTAACTACACAACCTTTGATGCACATGCAATGGTTAGGGAATGTATTGACGAAGTAATGGCGCAAGAAAACTCGCATGAATTGGTTTTGGGTGTTGATTGTGAAACGATGGTAAGTGCAGACCGCGTACGACTGGAACAGGTAGTTATCAATTTCCTTACTAATGCAATTAAGTATTCACCAGAGGCAAACAAAGTAAAAATTACTTGTAACATTGTAGACAAGGAACTAAAAATTACCGTGCAGGACTTTGGCATAGGTATCCCAGATAGTAAAAAGGGATTTTTGTTCGACCGCTTCTTCCGTGTGCAGGAGTCGTCTACCCATTTTTCGGGTTTAGGCTTAGGCCTTTATATTTCGGCAGAAATTATAAAGCGCCATAACGGTAAAATAGGTGTTGATAGCAGAGTAGGCCAGGGGAGCACCTTTTGGTTCACAATCCCCTTATAAGAATAACAAGCATTTAAAAAAATCAGCGGGCACTCAGTTGCCCGTTAAGCAATTCCTGCACCTTGTTTAGTAAGTCCTGCACATCAAAGGGTTTAGATACAATTGCGTCTGCGCCGTAATCACCCAAAGAATCTAACAGTACCGAGTAGCCGGATAATATCATAACCGGTATATGAGAGGTAGCACTATTAGTTTTTATCTGGTGGCAATATTCGCCGCCATTTATTCCATCCAATATATAATCAGTGATAACCAGGTCGGGTTTGTGTGCGGATACCGTTTTTATGGCATCATCAATTGCTGTAAGTCCTGTAACCTGGTAGCCCTCATCTGTAAAAATTTGCTTGAGTACATCAAGAATATCAAGGTTGTCTTCAAATATTAAAATATGTTTTTCCAAAACGCGCTACTCCCTTTTTTATAAAAAGGCATCTTAAAATTAATTGTTTGGTTGTATAACCGTTTATTGTGAGATTTTTTCGTGAGCCAATTACTTCAAACTACAAATAGGCAGAAACGGTTTGTTGCAAATCATCCAAATCAAATGGCTTGGCCAAATAAGTGTTGGCTCCGGCTTGTTTAGCTAATGTTTGGATATCGCTATTGGCCGAAAAATATACCACAGGGATAGATTTTAAGTCGGGATCGTTTTTCAAGATCTGCGTTGCTGCTATACCGCCAGAATCAGGAATCCAATTATCCATTAATATTACGTTAGGCTTAATACTGCTTACACGTTCGGCAACGTCGTTACAATCCGTAAACGAATGGACTTCCCAGCCATCCTCTTCCAGTATATATGAGCATATCGAAATTATATCTTCATCATCGTCAAAAAGAATTATTTTCTTAGGATCGGTAGTCATGAAAGGCAAACGGTCAAGTAAGTATATAACGCCAGTTCATTAACTGACAGCATACAAACCAGAATGTGGAGATATTGTTTTCATAAATTCGTTATAAATTGTCACTTAATTCAGATCTGCAAAATATAAGTAAATGTTAAGTTACTACCGGTTCCGGGCCATGGGTATTTGCATCAGCGCGCTTGACGATTTTTGCCGGTTTGCCTTCTTTCGCAGATTTATAAATGGCTTCCATAATTATATGATCCTGCAAGCCTTCTTCGCCAGGAGTAAACGGGCGCTTATTTTTTAAAATGCACTCGGAAAAGTGATCCATTTCGGCACCAAATTGATTTATCTCCGCTAAGCCAATCTCCTCTTGTTTTTCCATCTTACCATCCGCCTTTGCAGTGGTAAGCTTTTGGCCCTTATAAGCATATGCCTTATCCATGTTAAGCCAACCTCTGTCGCACATCACTCTATAACGGCGGCTTTCGTGCACGTTATAATCTGTAGAGCAATTTGCAATTACTCCGCTTGGAAAACGCATCTGCCACGATACTAACTCCTCCACCTCGGTAAACAGCGGGTTGCCCGGAGTGCTGTATTGATAGGCAAATACCTCGGTTGGTTCTTCGCCTAAAATAAACCTCGTAGTGTTTAAGCAGTATAAACCTATATCTGGCAGGGCGCCACCCCCGGCTAAGGCAATTTTATGGCGCCAGTGTGCCGGGTTGGCGCTGCTTTGCGAATTGCAGGCTTCAACAAATTTTGGTACTCCAAAGGTTTTGTCTTTAACCAAATCCCGAAGCTTGCGGTTATGCGGCTGGTACTGTATGCGATAGGCAACCATGAGTTTAACATTGGCTTTGTTGCAAGCGGCAATCATCTCTTCGCATTCCTTTGCCGAGATGGCCATCGGCTTTTCACACAAGATGTGCTTGCCGGCTTTCGCACCACGAATAACATATTCTTTATGCAACGAATTTGGAAGCACAATGTAAATCACATCTACTTCCATGTTATCCTTGAGCTTGTCGTAAGTTTGGTACGTGTAACAATTTTCGGCTTTAATGCCGTACTGTCTTGCAACTTTTTGCATCTTTTCGGGACTATCACTTACCAGCGCAGTCAGTTTTGATTTTTTACAGGCGAACAAAGCGGGTATGATTTCTTCGAGAGCTAAATGCCCCAAGCCTACAACGGCATATCTTACGCGCCTGTCAGGCGGCAATGGGGTTGGGGTAGGCCCCGACTGCTGATCAACATCAGATTTCCAGGCTTCTAAAACTATCGGCTCCTCGTCTCCTGGCGGGATGGCGGCCGGAGGCGACATGGCTTTGTTGGAGGTTTGTCCAAACGCATCGTTCTGCAATAGCCCCGCAAGGCTTAAAGTGCCGGCTGCGCCAACGGCTACCGATCTGCCGGTGATTGCCAAAAATTCTTTCCTCGAGAGGTTTTCTTTGTCCTTGTCTGTGTTATCAAGATTCATATCCGCTTGTGTGTGGTCGTTAAACTTTAATTTGAACGAATCGCGGATGTTTCTGTTTGATAAAATTAGTTTCTTGTATTTAAGAACGCTTGACTACAAGATTTAAATTATCATCCTACTTCGGAGGCGATAATTGCGTCTTTTTAATTAAGCGTGAAACATTTTTGCGTACGGCTATTGACGGTGCGTATAGGTTATCGGTAAACTCACGCCCAATATTTGACCTCAGCTTGTTACGCAATGCGGCGCGCATGTGCATCTTTACTTTCTTACTCTTGATTTCACCCACCTCTTTTACTTTACTTAACAATTGCAAAGACGCAAAGGCAAGGGTGCCGCCAATTATGAAAAAGTAATTCCACCCCTGCAGATCTATAATAGTGTATGTGGTGCCCGCAAAACTAATTTGGTAACTTATATGGTGTCCTGCAAAAAAATCGGCCAGCAGGCCACCAACCATGGGCGCAATAGTTGAAAAGAATGCCACAAACATATTCTTGGCAGATATATAAACAATAGCCTCATTTTTTGGAGCCAGTTTCATGCCGATATTGCTAAGCGCCAAGTTTATTCCTGCGGTTGATAGTCCGGTTACTACGTGTATACATCCCAACAAAATAATGGCAGTTAGTTTAGACGCAGGCATTGCTGTAAAGGCAAAAGCAACAATGCATGTTATGTAAAGCGGTGCACATATGTTTATAATAGTTTTGTTGCTAAACCTGTCCGAATAAGCTCCCCACAGCTTGATAAAAGCAATGCTGCTTAGCTGGCTTAAAATGCCAAGACCAATTACGTATGATAACGGCAAACCAATGGTTTTAAGCATGAATACTGCAAAAAAAGGTGTAGCCAGATTAAGTGCAAATGCCCAAAGCGAATTGAAGGCTAGCAAATTTCTAAAGTTGTTGTCCTTTAGTGAGCGGCCAAAAAGCTTTAATACTTTGTCATCCATTGGAGTTGGTTTGGGCTCAGGTGTACGCAATAGCAAAAATACGCTTATCATACCCAACGCACCGCCGGCAAGGAACAGGGTAGTATAGGCCGTAATTTCGTGAGCCGGGTAGTGGGCTTTAACGTAGTCTATCCCCATTGCTGTTGCAAGGCTAAGCGTTACATTAAGTGTTTGTGCCATCCGGCTGCGTTTGCTAAAAAATGCGCCAAGCCGCTCGCCCGGTATCAGATCCTTCATCCACGAGTTCCAACTAGCGCCCGCAATATCTCCAAAAATGTGTTGGAAGAATAGTAATACAAGTAATACCTGTATGGTTGTAGTGCCCCTAAACATCAATGGCATAACGCCGATGGCAATAAGCGGGAAACGCGCAAGCAAGTTGAATAAGGAGGTTATGGCTTTACGATTGTTCCACCTTTGAACCAACCATATGGAGGCTAACTGGAAAATGGTAGTGAATGTTGGCAACGCGGCCAACAAACCCAGCTGAAAGTTTGTAGCGCCCATGTGGATAGCCATTGCGGTTAAGAAGGTGCCGCTTGTAAAAACAACCATGGCTTCGGCCGAAAGGCCGTCGGCAATTACATAATTAAGGCCACGGTTTAATTCAGTAACAGAAATTTTTTCTGAGGGTCGTAAATTCATAACCACAAGTAACCAAGCAGGTTATCGCTTTCGTTTAAAAAAATAATCAATCAATTAGGGTAGGCTTTCACCTGCGCACGTATTTGCAAATTGTCCGCCAGATGCTTACTAATTTATGAGTTATATATATGTTGTTGATTTTCAGTTATTTAAGTTTAAAGAAAAATAAAATTAACTATAATTTTATGAGTGGTGTGGACTGTGGAAGCGGAACAAGTTGCACAATTTGGGGAAGCGTTTTGGTTTTATTTCTACTGACTGCTTTATAAAATTCAAAAAATGCCGTTTGAATGGTATTTAAGTCAATATTGCATATAGATGTTAACATTAACATACATTCGAAAATTTGATACGTCCGTACCAAAAAGTTCAGTTGTTATGGAAACGTTACATCTTTGGCGGTTTTAAGCAAGATTAAATTATAACTCTTGAATTATTTATTAATAAACTTATTGTATTCCTAATTAAATTTTGTTTGGCGCTGTTGTTGTCTTTCATGGATACTTTATACCATCACACCAAGCATGAAAAACAGATTGAAGATTTTTACCTGGCACATTCACGGCAGTTATTTATATTATCTATCTCAAGGGAATTACGACATCTACATACCTACCACGCCCGAAAAAACCGAAGGATACTACGGGCGTGGCGAAACCTTTCCGTTTGCTGATAATGTAATTGAAGTTCCTGCGGCAGAAGTGAAAAATCATGAATTTGATGTAATTCTCTTTCAAACCAACAATAACTATCTTACCGATCAGTTTGCGATACTTTCTGAAGAGCAACGCCGGTTGCCAAAAGTATATATTGAGCACGACCCACCCCGGCAGCACCCTACCGATACCAAACACATATTAGATACGCCTGATGTAACGCTTGTTCACGTTACACATTTTAACAAGTTGATGTGGGACAATAACAACACACCTACCAGAGTAATTGAACACGGCGTTACCGATAGCGGCATAATGTACTCGGGCGAATTAAATAAGGGCATTGTTGTAATCAATAACTTACCCAGCCGTGGAAGATTGCTTGGCCTTGATGTTTTTTTGGAAGCAAAGGAGCAAGTGCCGCTTGATTTGGTTGGGATGGGTACCGGTGATCTTGGCCTGGGCGAAGTTTTGCATCCGCAGTTGCCGGAGTTTCAGAGCCGCTACAGGTTTTTCTTTAACCCTATCAGATATACCAGTCTTGGCCTTGCCATTTGCGAAGCCTTGATGATGGGCATACCGGTTGTTGGGCTTGCCACAACAGAATTATCTGCTGTTATAGATAATGGATACTCGGGCTTCATCCACACGGATATTAACTACCTCGTAGATAAGATGAATTTGCTATTGAGCAACCCCGAACTGGCTCGTGAGATAGGAGCTAATGGTCGTGAGCTTGCGTTAAAGCGTTTTGGGATAGAAAGATTTGCACGGGATTGGGAATCACTATTTGAGGAAGTGGTTAGCAAATCAAGTCAGGCATCTACTTTAAACTTAGCGGTGTAATATTATGAAGAATCAGCTTAAACATATCGCTTTCATAAGCGAACATGCATCGCCCCTTGCTGATCTTGGTGGTGTTGATACTGGTGGCCAAAATGTGTATGTTGCGCAGTTGGCTAAACATTTGGCTAATGATGGGTACCTGGTAGACGTTTTTACCAGGCGCGAAAGTGTATCGCAAAAGGATATTGTAAATTGGTTGCCCGGAGTGCGCGTTATTCACATTGGTGCCGGCCCAGCAGATGTTATTGCCAAAGAAGAGCTTTTGCAATACATGGATGAATTTAAAAGCAACATGTTAAGGTTCATTAACGAGCAACGCTTCGACTACTCGTTGGTACACGCCAACTTTTTTATGTCGGCCCTTGTTGCTATGGGTATAAAACAGGTGTTAGGCATTCCATTTGTTGTTACCTTTCATGCGCTTGGCTACGTACGCAGAGCGCATCAGGGTGGTAATGACAATTTCCCGATGGAAAGGCTCGCTATTGAAACTGAAGCTGTTAAACAAGCAGATTATATTATTGCTGAATGCCCGCAGGATAAAACTGATTTGATGGAGCTTTACAATGCCCCGTCAGAAAAAATCACCATTATACCATGCGGCTTTAGTGCAACCGAGTTTAAACCGATGGATAAGCAGGCTGCGCGCAAATTGTTGGGCCTGCCGCAACATGAGCAGATTATTTTACAACTTGGGCGTATGGTGCCGCGTAAGGGTGTTGACAATGTAATACGTGCCCTTGGCTATCTGAAAGCTGCAGGACAGACAATTAAGCTATTGATTGTTGGGGGCGAATGCGAAGAACTGGAGGAAGGCACTTGCCCCGAATATGCACGTTTACTCACCATTGCCCGCGAACATAATGTTGTAGACAATATTATTTTTGCAGGCCGGAAAAATCGGGATAAACTCAAGTTCTATTATTCGGCTGCGGACATTTTTATAACCACGCCATGGTATGAGCCTTTTGGCATTACGCCGTTGGAAGCCATGGCCTGCGGTACGCCGGTGATAGGCTCTAACGTTGGCGGCATTAAATACAGCGTGGCCGACGGCCAGACGGGCGCACTTGTGGATCCGCATAACCCAAAAATGCTGGCAGATAAGGTTGCTGAATTATTTGAAGATCCCGCGTTGCTTGAGCAAATGGGAGAGAATGCTATTAAGCGGGTTAACAGCCAATTTACCTGGGCAAAAGTGTCGTCGCAGGTAAATAATTTGTATATGCGTTTGCAACCGGTTGCAATCAATTCAAACATCAGCTTAAACAAATACAAGGCTGCTTAATGACGAAAGCTATTTTTTTAGATAAGGACGGCACACTTATCCCTGATATACCGTATAACGTAAACCCTGAATTAATTACACTGGAAACTAATGCTATCGAAGGCTTAAAACAGCTTGCTGCGCAGGGTTATCTGTTAGCTGTTATCTCTAATCAATCGGGAGTTGCACGGGGGCTTTTCGAAGGAGGCAAACTGGCCGACGTAGAAACTAAGCTACAGAGTTTGCTTAACAATGAGGGGCTTGATTTGGCCGCATTTTATTACTGCCCGCATCACCCGGAAGGTGACCAAGGCGGTTTTAATATTGATTGTGATTGCCGAAAGCCAAAGCCGGGAATGTTGTTGAAGGCTGCGACAGACCTTAATGTCGACTTATCATCATCGTGGATGATAGGTGATATTTTGAATGATGTTGAGGCAGGCAACCGGGCCGGATGCAAAACCGTATTAATTAATAACGGCAACGAAACCGAATGGCTGGAAGGTGACTTTAGGAAGCCGACATACATCTGTGAAAATATAAATCAAGCCGCGCAGAGAATATTAGCTGCAAATTAATGAGCTGGAAAGACTGTAAAAATATATTATGTATCCGCCCGGATAATATGGGCGACCTGATCATGACCGGCCCGGCCATACGGGCACTTAGACAAAGTTTCGGTGCGAAGGTAACCGTTCTTACATCGTCAATGGCTAAGGGCGTAATCAGGTTGATGCCTGAAATTGATGACCATATCATATATGATCTTCCGTGGGTGAAATCAAAGGAATCGCCGGACGCCGAAAGCATCAATAGGGTGGTTGAAGAAATCAAATTACGTGAGTTTGATGCAGCTATAATTTTTACGGTCTACAGCCAAAATCCATTACCCACAGCTATGCTGGTCTTTATGGCAGGCATTCCTAAAGTGTTAGCTTATTGCCGGGAAAACCCTTACGGTTTGCTAACTGATTGGGTGCCAGATATCGAACCTTATTCCTTAATCAAACATCAGGTACGCCGCGATCTGGATCTTGTTGCCGCTGTTGGCGCTACAACGACAGAAGAAGACCTGCAATTACAAGTTGATGAAGATTTGTGGCCAAATGTTGAAGCAACCCTTGTTAGCAACGGTGTCGACATCAATAAGCCCTGGCTTATATTACACGCCGGTGTAAGTGAAGAAAAACGTGAATACCCAAAGGAAAAGTGGGTCGATGTTGCAAAGTTAACAGTAGAAAAAGGTTTCCAGGTATTGTTTACCGGCTCGCAATCCGAAAGCGAACTTGCAAAAGGGTTAGCTGCGAAAGCAGGGGTGGACTGCTTTTCTGTCGCCGGATGTTTCGACGTTGCTCAATTTGCTTGCTTAATTAAACAAGCTGCCTTGGTGGTTTGTGTAAATACAGGTACACTGCACATTGCAGCAGCCGTGGGCACGCCGGTTGTAGCTCTTTATGCACAAACCAACCCTCAGCATACACCTTGGAACATACCTAACAGGGTATTTGAGTTTTCTGTCCCACCAGCTTTACGCAGCCGAAATGAGATTATAGCTTACGTTAACGGTAAGCTGTATCAGGAGTTGATTCCTCCGCCCCGGCCAGAAGGCGTTGTTAACGCAATCAGTGATCTACTTAACTTGCCAGGCTAACAAGTTCAACAGTTTCGCGGAACACGGAGTGGAAATCGGGCGATTGCAACCAGTTGATGGTGCGATGCACCCGGGTATCTAATGGTCCCCATCTATGTGGCTCCCCATCCATACTAATTACAATACTTGGCGTTTTAAATGCTGAAGCGATATGTGATACACCTGTACAGTTTGATATTAACATGGCAGCATTCTGTATCAAAACAGCTACTGCACCCATAGATGTTTTGCCCACGGTATTAATGGGCTCGTGTCGCATATGACCAATAACGGCATCAATAATCTCGGCCTCCTGAGGTATACCTGTAAGTACTACCTTAAGTCCTTGTTCAATGCAGTAATCTGCAAGGGCGGCGAAGTATTGCACAGGCCATTGCCTCCATGATCCTCGTGAGCCTGGATGAACGCATACATACCCTTTCGGTTCAATGTCGAGGTGCAATTCATCAAGCGCATTATAATCTGCAGTTGTCAGCGGATACTCAAGATCGTTCCCCTGAGATTCGATGCCCAAAAACTCCATCAACTTTATATGCCTGTCAATTTCATGTCCTTCATTGGGGTATTGCATAAATAAGCCGCTATCTGGTGCGTAATGCCCCTGAGTGGTGTAGCCGGCTGTATATTTTGCACCAAACAACTCTATCATAGGATTGATTATCGAGCCATTGCCTTGCATCTGCAAAACCAAATCAAACTCCTCATCCTGAATGCGCTTCAAAAAAGCAGTGAAGTCTTTCGGATTAAGTTCCTGTTCGGGCAAGCCCGGATAGCCCGGAAAATGTATAAAGCCGTCGAAATAAGTGTTGAACCTTTCTGTAAAGGATTTGCCCCAGGGCAGCCCAAGCAGAACAATATTTGCATCAGGATAAGCATTCCTTAACGCTTTAATAGCCGGAATAATGCATAGCATATCGCCCAGTTGCAGGGCACGGAAAACGGCGATCTTCTTAATTTCGGACGGTGGAAGTTTCATTATTAAATGTATAATACATGGTATTTAGCAGCGCCATACCATTGCCAAAAAATGGAAACAAATGGAATTACTGCAGAGGTAACAATCATTTCTGAAATATGATTTAAACTAAGTTTAGTTGAATAAAGGCGCTTAAATATAAAATACCCGGTAAGTGCTGCCCAAAACGCCAAGCCTATACTTGCCAATTGGTTATGCCCTATAACAACGCCGATAAGCATTGTGAGGAAGGATAATATGATAGCATAATATAATATAGGCGACCGGGCGCTTATTTTTTTTCGAAACAGAGCGGGGTGTTTTTTATAGAGCAAAGCATCGTATTGCGTTTTCTTTTGCTCTTTTATACTCACACCCCAAGCCGACTTCCGAACAGGGTGCGTTACAATGGCCGTCTCTACCTTTGTTATTGGTATGTTGTTGTTGATAAACTTAAATTCCAAATCACTGTCTTCGCGCCATGCCATGCTAAATTGTTCGTCGAAGCCGCCTGCCTTTATCAAGGCCTTTTTTGTACAGGCGCAATTAGCCGTTATAAAGTCGGCAGTTTGCAAGTGCGATGTATTAAGCTCATAGTCGGTAGGCCTTTTACTTATCGGTACAATCACTCTGCCCGTAACCACCTGATCCAGGTTAGGGTTGCAATTATTTACAATTTCCCTTAGCCAATGTGCGTGAGGCAGGCAGTCGTCATCTGTAAAAGCTATTATTGTACCCTTTGCGTTTTGCCATCCAAAATTGCGTGCAGCAGCAGGGCCCATCTTTTTGGGTAATGGCAAATATCTCAGAGCAGGATAATCATATCCTGCAAAATCCTGAAATATTTGCTCCGTATCCCTATCCGGGCCATCGCTTACCACTATTATTTCATAATTGCTTCTATCAAAGCTTTGCGCCAGTAGTGCTTTTAAACAATTAATTAGCAGTTTCGGCCTCTTGTAGGTTGGTACCACTATAGATGCGGTTATCATTTCCGGTTTCCTTTTCAATTACAAATGATCCAATTACTAACGCGTCAAATGGCGACGACCAAAAGCATTCAACTGCATCCCTCGGCGTGCAAACAATTGGCTTACCCAGTGTATTAAAAGATGTATTTACAAGCACAGGCACGCCGGTTTTATTTTCAAAGGCTTTAAGCAGATCATAGTAGTCTTTGTGCTGTTGCTCGTTTATTGTCTGGATGCGGGCAGTACCATCTGTGTGTCTAACAGCTGGTATCTTGTCAGCCTTATCTTCCTTTACATCATAAATGAATAGCATGAAAGGGGAGTACTCCGCATTATTAAACCAGTCACTTGCTTTTTCCTGCAATACAACAGGAGCAACCGGCCTAAAGTCTTCGCGATCCTTAACCTCATTTAAACGCGCTTGCATAGCCGGGTTAATTGGCGATGCCAGGATGGAGCGACTACCCAAGGCCCTCGGCCCAAATTCCATGCGGCCCTGATACCAGCCTATAATTTTGTCTTGCGCTAAAATGTCTGCAGTTTCTTCGGCGATGTTTTCCAGTTTGCGGTAATGTACTTTCCAAAGCTTTAGTTGCTTTTCAATCTCTGCATCAGTATATTGCGGCCCCCAGTAGCAATGATCCATTACAAAGGTTTTCTCGTTGCTTTTTCGCTGTTGCGCATCAATCCACAGGGCTGCACCCAAAGCAGTACCGTCATCACCAGAGGCAGGTTGTACCCAAATGTTTTTAAACAGACCTCTATCGCGTATACGGGCATTGGCAACACAGTTTAAAGCCACACCGCCGGCAAGGCACAGGTTTTCTTCGCCGGTTTGTTGTTGCAGCCAGCCGGTAAGTTCAAGCATCGCTTCTTCCAACACCAATTGCATAGAATGTGCTATGTTGAAATGGAAAGCTGTAAACTCTTCATGTCGTAGACGTTTTGGCCCGAAGCGGCCGGTTAAGTTTTGGTTATTTATAGTGTATTGGCCATTGCTCCCTATTTGCACAATTTCCCTAAAATCTTTCACAAATTCGGGTTTCCCATACGATGCCAGGGCCATTACCTTATACTCGTCAGACGAGTGAAGAAAGCCCAAATGTGTTGTTACATCTTCATAAAGCAAGCCTAAAGAATGGGGCAAGTTAACCTGGCCAATGCGGTTTAATTGTTGCCCTGTGCCAACGTTGTACGTAGTAGTCGCCTGCTCTCCGCGGCCGTCAACTGTCATAACAGCAGCAGTTTTGAACGGCGAGCAATTGAATGCGCTGGCGGCATGGGCTATGTGGTGTTCTACAAAGTGCCATTTTTCGCGGCCTATGTTACAGCCAAAGAAGCGTTGCTGCAAATGATGTGGCCAACCATCTCTTAGCTGCCCCGGCGCATTAACTATAGATGATAAAAACAGGGGTTCCCAAGGGTTGCAGAAATCATCATTTAAATGTGAGCGGCCTTCCTCAAACGGAATCTCGATAGTTTCCTTTCCGCGATAGTTTTCGCCAATAAGTAAATATGGGTCGAATGAGTAGGCAATGTTATCTATTTCATTTATGTGGATACCTGCAACCTTCAGGCAGTAATCAATTGCGTGAAAGGGGAGTTCCCAGGTGGAGAACGGGACCGGCCGTTTACCGTGTTTGAAGTGAGTGAAGCGTTCTTCTTCTGTTGCGGCAAGCAATATACCGTCTTTAACAATGCATGCAGCCGAGTCATGAAAGGCCGCGTTAATCCCTAAGGTATACATCAGATGGATAGGTTTTTAAGTAGATGATAAAATTCTAACTCTGTTGCGTCGGATCTGCAGAGGTGTAAATTGATAGTGTATTAATTACGCAACACCATATAAACATCAGTATTGATGTTATAGTTTTAGGAAATATTTTTATTTATCGAATTAATGATGAACGCTGAGACGACATCTGCTTAATCAGCGACAATTAAGCCAAAAACTTCTGTTACCGCCTGTTTAGCAAGCTTCATTAGGCAAAAATCAATTAAGTCACATGGTTTTACCAGTTAAAATATTTTTTTAAAACTATAATTTAACGGCTGATGTTATCACCATGACTTACCAATCTACCGTCACTATTATTTATGATGTTACACAAAATTAAATCTCGACCCTGGCTGCTGTTATTTCCGATCATGTTTGGCAGCTTAAATGCATCAGCTCAAAAAGGCTTACCATCCGAAACACCTTTTACGGCAACGGTTAACACCAGCTATCCTGCGCACGTTGACTTTAAAACGGCAATGGTAAATAAATTGACAGTTCCGGCTGGCATGAAAGTTACTGTGGCCGCATCTGGACTGGGCAAGCCTCGTATTATGGCAATTAATGATAACGGAGGACTTTATGTTACGCGACGCGACGTAGGTGACGTGCTATTGCTTACCGATGAGGACAAAGACGGCAAGTTTGAAACACTTAAACCCGTTTGGACACAGTTTAATGATGTACATGGCATTACCATACATGATGGCTGGCTTTATCTGGTGTCGAGCAAATTACTTAAGCGGGCTAAAATTGCTAATGATGGAATGCTTACCGATACCGCTACCTTGCTTACTGATTTGCCTGACGGCGGACAGCATAACAACCGCATGATTAGTTTTGGTAAGGATGATAAACTTTACATGACTGTTGGCAGCGATTGTAATGATTGCGGTGAAACCAATAAGCAGCACGCAACGATGTTGGTTATGAACGCCGACGGCACCGGCCGCCGCATTTTTGCGAGGGGTTTGCGCAACACCATAGGTTTTGATTGGCAGCCACAAACAGGTGAGATATGGGGTTGCGACAACGGCACCGACTGGAGAGGCGACGAAATACCACCCGAAGAACTTAACAAAATTGTAGATGGCGGCGATTACGGCTGGCCATTGGTTTTTGGCAAACAGCAGGTTGACCCAACACGTGAAGAGCCGCCCGGCAGTACTAAAGCGGCCTACGCTAAAACAACTGTTCCATCGGTTATGGAATTCCCGGCGCATGCAGCACCTATCGACTTTAGATTTTTAGGGGACAAACCGGGCATACCTACGGAATTTAAAAACGATGCAATTGTAGCGTGGCACGGTTCATGGAACCGCAAAAATCCGGAGGGTTATAAGGTGCAGCGCATTCACTTTGTTGATGGTAAACCGGTATCCGTGCACGATTTTTTTTCAGGCTTTTTAACCGATGGCGGAAAGAGCCGCTTTGGTCGACCGGCCGGCCTGTTAATTACAGGTAAAGGAGATATCTACGTGTCTGACGATGAGAATGGTAACATTTACAAACTAGCATCAAACAAATAGTCATGAAAGCAAAAAGATACATAGCTGCTATTTTGTTAACGGGATTATCAAAATTTGCAACAGCACAAACACCAAGAATAGATATTAAAGTAAAAGGCTTGTACCCCGAAGGCACTGTATATGATGCTGCGCAGGCCAAGTTTTTTGTAAGCTCGGTAGTTGACGGTACAATAGGTACGGTTGATAAGCAAGGTAAATACACAAAATTTTATCAGGATAAGAGCATGCGATCTACCTATGGCATGAAGGTAGACGCAAAGCGGAACCGCTTATGGGTTTGCGTGAGCGATGCTAATTATAGCCAATATTCCGACTCATCTACTTTTAAAAAATTGGGCCGCTTAATTGCTTTGGATACTAAAACTGGTAAAAAAGTGGCTGACATTGATTTAGCAAAACTTTACAACGGCAAACACTTCATCAATGATTTAACGCTTGACGAGGCGGGTAACGCTTATGTAACCGACAGCTTTTCGCCTGTAATATACAAAGTTGATGCAAACGGCAAAGCAAGCGTATTAGCACAAAGCGACTTGTGGAAAGGCGAAGATATAGGGCTGAATGGCATAGTTTACAACCCTGCAGGTTTTTTGCTAGTTGCTGATGGGCGTGCTGGCGCTATATATAAAGTAGATATCAAGAATGCTAAGGCGATTAACAAGGTTAAAATTGACCAGTTTTTGCCCGGAGCTGACGGTATGTTACTACAGGATAATAACACAATTGTATTAGTACAGAATAAGGGTGTGGATAAGATTTTTCAGATCTATAGCATAGATAATTGGCAGACAGCGAAAATTAAAGCCGCTACCGCAGCTACAGATCGTTTTCAACAACCAAGTACAGCCACTATGGCCGATGGGAAAATTTTTGTGCTCAACTCAAAATTAAACGAATTGGCCGACCCAACCAAAAAGCCTTCTATTTCATTCCCATTGCAGGAGGCTGTGTTCAAACCCGCCGAGTAAGCATTATATTTTAATGAAATCAATCTATTATAAACGCTTTTTTAAGAAGTCATAGTAATTAAACTGAAAGCTTTCGTCAAACAAATAAAACATCAACTATGGAAACTAACAAAACAGCCCTTATAACCGGGGCAACCAGCGGGATAGGTAAAGAGTTGGCAAAACTTTTCGCTGCTAATAAATACAATTTAATAATTGTGGCGCGCGATCAGGCCGAGCTTGATGCCACCGCTGCGGAACTCAATCAAACCGGCGTAAATGTAACTACGATAGCCAAGGATTTGTCCGATCTGGAACAAGTGAAAGCCTTGTGCGCCGATGTTAACCAGCAGGTTGATGTATTGGTTAACAATGCAGGCCAGGGCGCCTATGGCTTGTTCAAAGACAACGACCTTGAGAAAGAGCTCAATATCATCAATTTAAACATTGGCGCAACGGTGATACTAACCAAGCACTTTGTGAAGCAAATGGCTGCCCGCGGCGACGGTAAAATACTTAATCTTGGCTCAATTGCCGGTAAGGTTCCAGGTCCTTGGCAAGCCGTTTACCATGGAACAAAGGCCTTTGTGCTGTCATTTACCTCGGCAATCAGGGAAGAATTAAAAGATTCGGGTGTTACGCTTACGTCATTGATGCCGGGTGTTACCGACACCGATTTTTTTAATAAGGCGGAGATGAATGATAGTAAAGTAGTGCAAGATCCGGAAGCAATGGCCGATCCCGCGGATGTAGCCAAGGATGGATACGAAGCGTTGATGTCTGGCGAGGACCGTATAATATCCGGCTTCAAAAATAAGGTTCAGATAGGTATGAGTAATGTGATACCTGATAGTGCAGCCGCCCATATGATGAATGAACAACAAAAGCCGGCGGATAAATAAACACCCGGCTATATCTGTTATTGAAGGGCTGCCGCGTTGCAGCCCTTTATTATAAAACAGAAGTTTTTAAAAGCGGTTATTAGAATATGAATTTATTTGACAAGCTAAATGGCAAAACCATAGTGATAACAGGCGCTTCAAGTGGCGCAGGCAGAGCGGCTGCATACCAATTTGCGCAGCAAGGTGCATGGTTGGTGTTGGCATCCCGCAATGAAGCAGCGTTGAATGAAGTAGCTGAAGAATGTCGCGAATTAGGGGCAAATGTCTTGGTTGTTCCCACAGATGTAACCGACGCTAAAGCAATGATCGCATTAGCTAATGCTGCTGATAATTGGCAAGGCAAAGTTGATGTATGGATAAATAATGCCGGTGTTTTGGCTGCGGGCGACTTCGACAAAACGCCGATGGCCGTGCACAAACAAGTTATTGAGATCAATTTATTGGGATATATGAATGGCGCCCATGCCATTTTACCCATCTACAAAAAACAGGGCTACGGTACAATTATTAATAATATTTCAATAGGCGGCTTTTTACCTGTACCGCACGGTGCCGGTTACACGGCCAGTAAGTTTGCGCTGCGAGGCTTTTCGGAAGCATTGAAAGGAGAACTTGCAGGTTGGAAATCGATATATGTGTGTGATCTGTTCCCTGCATTTTTGGACACTCCGGGGATTGAACACGCGGCTAATTACACAGGTAAAGCGCTAAAGCCGGCTCCGCCGGTGTATGATCCAAACAGGCTTGCGGAGGCTATGATTAAGGTGGCTGCCAACCCATCAGCTAATACTTATGTAGGTAGTGCATCTTTATTGCTCAAGGCCGGACATGCTTTGATGCCCGAATTAATGACTAAGTTGACAGGCCTATTTATGCGCGGTTATTTTAAGACAGCTGCGCCTATTGAATTAACCGACGGTAATATTTTTAATACAGTTGATTACGGGATGAGCACCCATGGCCGGTTTGGTTACCCAGGTAAACCAAAGGCCCATCGCAAGTATATAGCGGCAGGGTTATTAGGCGTTGCCTCATTGGCTTTGCTGGCAATATTGCCAAGTTCGAAGAAGTAAATCAGATTGAATTTATTTTTGTAAAACACCAATTGAATAATAAAATGGCTGATAGCAGGATAGATGAGTGTGCAGAATTAATGGCCAATAAAGGTTTAACGATAGCCTTTGCAGAGAGTGCTACCGCCGGCTGGTTATGTTCGGAATTTGCATTGACACCGTATTCCGGAAAGGTGCTTATAGGCGGCATTGCCTGTTACGATGCCTCGTTAAAAGTATCGTTATTGAAAGTGCCGCAAAGCCTTATAGATGACTTTACGCCCGAATCTATGGAGGTTACCAGCGAGATGGCACATCGCCTTTCAGAACTGATTAATGCAGATATTTATGTTACAGTGACCGGCCTAACTACGCCTGGCGGTAGCGAAACCGAAGAAAAGCCTGTAGGTACTATGTTTGTATTTGCATTGATAAACGACAAGCCCGCAAGTTTCAGAAAAGTATTTGAAGGTAGTTGTGAGGATATAATCCGGAAAACCATACACGCCACTGCGGATATGCTTATCAGCGAATTGAGTGATGACAGCGCACCCTGAACAATACGTCTCCCATGTCAAAACATGTGATGGGAGATGTATTGTTTGTTTATTCTCTCATAACAGGCGACAAATGCCACTTACCTGCTATATGTTAACAAATTAGACACGGTCAAATTGCAGCGTCCACTTTCTCATCTTTTTAACAGGCATTTCTGCAAGTTGTTCATCGGTAAGTTGCCATGTCCAGTTGGATCCATTACCGGCTGGAGTATTCATTCTGCTTGTCTCATCCAGTTCAAGCCAATCCTGCATTGGTATAACAGCCCGGTCACAAACAGAAGCCATCGCTGCCCTTATCATGGTCTTGACTATGTTTTTCTCATTTACATCCACGCCAAGATATTTTTTCAAATTTTTAGCCGTCACCTTATCGGCATCTTGCCTAAACCAGCCGAGTGTGGTATTGTTATCATGGGTGCCGGTGTAAACTATATAATTCGCCTGATGATGGTGTGGTACATGGCCGGACGTTGCAATATCATCACCAAATGCAAACTGTAAAACCTTCATGCCGGGCAGGTTATAGCTATCTTTCAGTTCTATTACTTCATCATCAATTTCGCCGAGGTCTTCAGCTATTAGAGGCAGCTTTGGGAATGCTTCACTTAGTTTTTCAAAAAAATCCTGCCCTGGCGCTGTAACCCACTTGCCATTAATAGCAGTTTGCTCGTTTGCAGGGACTGCCCAATAGGCGGCAAATGCCCGGAAATGATCAAGCCTAAGCAAGTCATACCAATCCAGGTTTTTGCTTATCCTTTTTATCCACCAGTTGTAACCATCGGCTTTATGCTTATCCCAATTATAAACAGGCATCCCCCAGCGCTGACCTTCTTCATTAAAATAATCGGGCGGCACGCCGGATACATTTACCATATCAAAGTTTTCATCCAACTCAAACAACTGAGGCATCGCCCAAACATCTGCCGAATCGTAACTGATATAAATAGGCAGATCTCCTAATATTTCAATGCCTTGTTTGTTGCAGTACTGTTTTAGGTTGTTCCACTGCTTTGTGAAAATAAATTGCAGCCATTTAACCTTTTCAAGTTCCTGCGAATGATGCTCAATTAGTTCGGTAAGGGCATTTTTTTCACGCAGTTTGTAAACATCGGGCCAGCTATGCCATGGCGCTTGATCATGGATACGCTTTAAGACGCTGTAAAGCGCATAATCATCTAACCAATCGCATTCACGGCTGCAAAATAAATCAAATTCATTTTTTAACGCTTCGGTTGGATGGTTGCTGTAAACGTCCCATGCTCTGTCAAGCAAGGTTTGCTTTATACTTTCGGCCGTGTCAAAGTCAACAAAGCCGCTAATCTGGGTTTCAACCACACTTAGATCGGTAGTGGTTAGCAATCCCTCTTCAACTAACAGGGCAGGGCTTATCAACATTACGTTACCTGCCTGGCTTGATATAGCGCTGTAGGGCGAAAAGCTATCGGTCGCACTTACGGCATTTAACGGCAATATTTGCCAGCAACGCTGGTAACTTTTACTAAGTAAATCGGCAAATTGCCTGGCCTCGGTGCCAAAATCACCAATGCCAAATTTAGAAGGCAATGATGTAATATGCAGCAAAACACCTGCACTTCGTTTATTATCAGAATTGGAAAGGCGCAATACTGCAACCGGCATGTCTTTCAATATTGTACTGATCTCTAGTTCACTACCTGCAACACCTTTAACATCTGTTAAGGTATTGATGTATGCTACTGGGGCGGTTGCTGGGAAGTTTACATATGTGTTTTTCAGATCAGTTTCTGCGCGTGTTGGTACAACCGTTACAATCCATTCGTTATTATATACCCGTGCAAACGCTATAGCATCATCAGCATGTTTACCTGTTAACTCAAGCGGTATGTAATCGCCCTTTGCAAAAACTTCGCTATGGCTTGCCCTTAAGCTTAGTAAAGACTGGGCCAGTCGTGCTTTGATGGCGCCATTAAAAGGAGTTTCCCAAAGTTCGCCCAAATCGGTGTCTTTGTCGCCAAGACACTTTCGGCGCAACTCATAATCAACCGGGCGACGGTTGTCTGGATCAACCATACTTAAATCCCAAAGTTCGCAACCTTGGTATATATCCGGTACACCCGGGCAGGTTAGCTTTAATGTTAGCTGCGCAAGCGAATTTACCACACCCAGTCGGCAAACTTTTTTATGAAAATCCGTGAAGCTTTGCCAAAATAGTTTGTCAGCGTCCAATAAGCTTAAGGCAAAATCTATCGTAGCCTTCTCGTAATCCTCGTTAGGTGCCGTCCAATTGGTAAATCTTTTTGCCTCTCGAAGGGCTTTTTGCAAATAGTCTGTCAGCCGTTGCTTAAAATCATCTTCAGGTTGGCCCGGCATTGGGTATGAGCCAATGAGCGTTTGATAAATAAAGTATTCATCGTTCGCATCCGGTTGGTTATCTTGTATCGCTGGCGCATTAAGCTCGCGCCACTCTGTAACCTTGGCTTTCCATTCTGCGGCTATTGTACTTAGAACGTTTAGCCGGGCGCGTGCACCTTCTCCGTGTTTTGTATCATGGGTGGCTGTAGCATTTAGTGCCAATGGCCATTTTGCCTGGCGTTCCTGCATAAGCGTATGGAAGTCTTTAACTTTAAGCCCAAACGCGTCCGGAGAATCACCAACCTCATTGTGCCCAACAAAGCGGTTATATGTATACATCAGCGTATCTTCAACGCCTTTAGCCATCAACGGCCCGCTAAATTGCATGCAGCGCCTGTAAAAGTTTACGATGTTTTCATCGGCGCTGTCAGCATTAATAAGTGGGGCAAGGTTAGTTGCCTTAATATCTTCTATAATATCTGCCAGTTTTTTTTGCTCGTCAGGGTCAAGAGGCCAGCTGTTTCCATAAAATCTATAAACCGGGAAGCTCACCAATAAACGGGCAATATCTTCCTTAATAGCTTTAAAATCATCTGCCTTACCCAAATTTAGTTCAATAAAATAATTAGTTAAATTATTGAGCTCTCCATTCATGTGAGTGGTGAGAATGAGATTTTTTTTCAGCGGCACCTGGTTTTCAACCGATTGTTTGTCGCCGGTGAGTTCCTGGTAAAATTTAGTCAATGTTTTTTCGGTATCCGGGTTTGTAAACAAGTTGTTTACATGTGCCAAAAAATCATAACCCGTGGTGCCCTGTATGGGCCAATTGGGCAACTGCTCACCCTGTTCTAATATCTTCTCAGCAATAATATACGTGTCGGGGCCGGCCAGTTCTCGCAGGCGTTTAAGGTATTGATCAGGATCGTATAAACCGTCGATATGATCAATACGTAAGCCTTGGATGATATCTTCTTTAAGCAACGAAGCTATTAACTGGTGATAATGGTCAAATACTTCTTTGTGCTGAATGTTGATGCAGATAAGACTGTTCACCGTAAAAAACCGGCGGAAATTTATAGTATTGTCAGTTTCTTCCCAACTGCAAAGCCTGTAATATTGCTGGTTTGCGATGGCTTTTAATTTTTCTTTGTCATGGTTGATAGTCTCTAAAGCTGACACATCCAGGTCAACAGTTGAGGCTTCATTAATCGGCCATAGCTGGTCGGCATAAGCAAACCAAAACTCATTATCTTGATGCACAACTTTAAGGTCGCCTTGTTCAACAACATCATCGAGGCTACTGCCTAAAAATGGAACCATGATAGGCCCTTTAAAAAAGGAACCATCAGCAAGGCTTTGGTCAAAGTAGTTACGGTAAGGCGATGCCGGTCCGTTTCTAAGCAAATCCATCAACCAGTGGTTATTATGATGGAAAGCCATGTGGTTAGGTACAATATCCTGTAACCAGCTCATGCCAAAGCCTTTTAATTTTTTGCTTATGGCTTTTAGCTGTTCCAACGTTCCAATTTCAGGGTTAATAGTTAGCGGGTCGGTGCCATCATATCCGTGATTGCTACCAGGTACCGCGCTGAAAATAGGAGAAGCATACAGCGTTTTAATACCAAGATCTGCCAAATAAGGAATAATCTGTTCAAGGTGATCAAATGTAAAATCTTTATGAAACTGTATGCGATAGGTAGAAACCGGATTAAACATATTAGTTGGTATATATGATAACTGATTGTGGTTGTAGTTGATTCTCTGATTGGGAATTTGTTGACGAAGAGTTCAGCGCAATAGTAAAGTTGCCCTCGGGTGGCACAAATGATTGCGCTTCATCCGAAAAGTTCATGTAGCAATAAACCTGATTTTGTCCTTCCCAACGATACAGACGTAGCGTTTGCGCACTTTCATCGAACTCAACAGCCAGGTTTTCGCGATTATAGCCGTGCAGTGCTGGTATACTTTTCCGTAGTTGGATGAGTTGCTTGTAGTAGCCCAGCATAGTTTGGTGGTGTATACCATTCAGGCTATCCCAATTGAGTTTCGATTGTTCGAAAGTATCCTCGGCTTGCGGGTCAGGTGCTTCACCCTCGCTATGAAAGGCCTTAAATTCATCCTTTCGCCCTTTGCGTACCGCCTCGATGAGTTCCTTATCGGTATGGCTTACAAAATATAAGAAAGGTTTTTGCTCGCTGTATTCTTCGCCCATAAATAGCATTGGCAAATAGGGGCTAACCATTACTGCCGCCGCCATAAGCTTCTGCATCTCGAAGCTAAATAGGGTACTGCTGCGTTCGCCCAGCATGCGGTTACCTACATGATCATGGTTTTGTGAGAAAGCCACAAATTGCCAGCCGGGATTATTTGTTTTCGTTCCAAAAGTTTTTTGTCTTTTTGGCGAATAGACGCCATCGTACACATAGGCATCCTTATAAGCCTTAGCCAGGTGCTGCAGACCGTTAAAATCCGAATAATAACCGTTTCTGTCGCCGCCGACCGTAACACGCAAAGCGTGGTGAAACTCATCTATCCATTGTGCATGCATACCAAAGCCATGGTTATCTATCGGGTCGATAAAGCGTTTGTCGTTTAAGTCAAATTCAATAATCAAATAGTGGGTTTTTCCGGTTTTAGACATTAGCTCGTCAACAGCTTCGCGCATTTCCTGCAGAATGTGCTTTGGGCTGAAATCTTTAATGGCGTGTACAGCATCTAAGCGTAATGCATCAATGCCAAAATCGCGAAACCACATCAATACGTTTTGCACAAAGTAATTGCGAACCTCGTCGCAACCGGCGTCATCAAAGTTTACCGCATTGCCCCACGGTGTATTATATTTCTGGGTAAAGTATGGGCCGAACTCGTTAAAATAGTTTCCTTCAGGGCCAACATGATTGTACACTACATCCAGAATTACCGCGAGGCCATGCTGATGACAAGCGTTAACCAAATTAAACAGTGCTTCCGGGCCGCCGTAGGAGTTTTGCACAGCGTAGGGAAACACGCCATCATAGCCCCAATTACGTTCGCCTGGAAACTGCGCCACCGGCATAATCTCGATGGCTGTTATGCCTAATTCCTTTAAATACGGCAGCTTATTTTCAATATCGGCGAATGTGCCATCGGGCGTAAATGTTCCCGTGTGTAGTTCATAAATGATGTAGTCCGTCAGCGGCAAATTGTTCCAATCTGCTGCTTCCTTGCGGTATGCTGCCAAATCTATTGCCTGCGATGGGCCATGCACACCGTCCGGCTGAGATCTTGAAGCAGGATCGGGCAGTTCATCGGTGCCATTTAAAATGAATTTATACTTATCAAGCGGCTTAAGTTTTGAAGTGTTAAGCGTCCAGTAGCCTTTGTCAGCTTTATTCAAAGAAATACCACCCTCTTCATCTATCTTAATAGATACGTCTTCTGCTTTTGGGGCCCAAAGCACAATTTGCGCTTCGCCGTTTTGTGAAAATGTAACTCCGGGTACCAATTTGTTTTTGTAAGAATTATCCATAAATAATTTTATTGCATAACACCATTACCGATCGACCTTCAACAATAATACTATTGCCGGTATGCAAGTTTTGTTCCTCAATTTCATCATTACTTGTATCTAATACAATTTGCCAGTCTTTCGCGCTTAGAAAGCCCGGAAGAGTGTAGCTGATAGGTTCGTAATGCGCATTAAACATGATGTAAAAGTTGTCGTCTTTAATGGGCACACCCTGTTGGTCGCTTGCATGCAAGCCAAGTCCGTTTAAGTAAATGCCTAACGAGCGTGCAAAGTCATGATCCCAATGGTGGTCTTCCATTTCGGTCCCCTCCGGTAAAAACCAGGCAATGTCTCCCGGGCCTTTACCCTTAACAGGCTTACCCTTAAACCACCTTCGGCGGCGGAAAATCGGGTGATTTTTTCTCAGCGTTATTAATTTGCTTGTAAATGAAAGTAATTGCTCATCAGCGTTGTTCCAATTGAGCCAGGATATTTCATTGTCCTGGCAATAGGCATTATTGTTACCCTGCTGCGTGCGCCCAAATTCATCGCCGGCGACCAACATAGGTACCCCCTGCGATAGAAAAAGCGTTGCCAAAAGGTTGCGCTTTTGCCTGTTTCGAAGCTTTATAATTTCCGGGTCATCAGTAGGGCCTTCAACGCCGCAGTTCCAGGAACTGTTATGGCTTTCACCATCATTGTTTCCTTCACCGTTAGCTTCATTATGTTTTTCATTGTACGATACCAGGTCGTTCAGTGTAAAGCCATCATGAGCAGTTATAAAGTTAATGCTGGCCGTTGGTTTACGGAATTCCTCCTGGTAAAGATCTGGGCTGCCGGTAAAACGCTGCCCAAACTCACCAAGCATGCTATCGGCACCAATCCAATAATCGCGGATACAATCTCTGAACCTGCCGTTCCACTCACCCCATCCCGGCGGAAAGTTGCCTACCTGGTAACCACCTTCACCCACATCCCATGGTTCGGCAATCAGCTTCACCTGCGATATAATGGGATCCTGATAAATGATATCAAAAAAGCCACTCAACCTGTTTACCTCATGCAACTCGCGGGCAAGTGTAGCGGCTAAATCAAACCTGAAACCATCCACGTGCATTTCTGTAATCCAGTAACGTAAGCTATCCATAATGTAACGTAGCACATTTGGTAGCATGGCGTTCAGCGTATTGCCCGTGCCTGTGTAATCCATGTAGTACCGGTTATCGTTATCAACCAGCCGATAATAAGCCGAGTTGTCAATCCCTTTTAAAGACAATGTCGGGCCCATATGGTTGCCTTCGCCTGTGTGATTATAAACCACATCAAGGATCACTTCAATACCGGCCGCGTGCAGGTTTTTTACCATTTGCTTAAATTCCTGCACCTGTTGGCCTTTGTCTACATTGCCGGCATAACGTATATCGGGCGCAAAAAAACCTACGGTATTATACCCCCAATAATTTGTAAGCCCTTTTTCTACCAGGTGTCTGTCGGCTACAAAATGATGTACCGGCAATAGCTCAACTGCAGTTATACCCAAGTTTGTTAAATGCTCGATACAGGCAGGGTGACCAATAGCTGCGTATGTTCCCCGGATATCTTCCGGAATGTCGGGATGTAATTGTGTGAAACCCTTAACATGCGTTTCATAAATTACCGACTGATGGTAGGGAGTACGGGGCGGCTTGTCATCACCCCAATCAAAAGCAGAATCTACAATTACAGATTTTGGCATGTAGGGCGAACTGTCTAATTCGCTAAAGCTTAGGTCAAGCGCAGGGTCGCCAATTTTGTAGGCGAACAGCGAATCGTGCCAGTTGATTGTTCCAGAGATTGCTTTTGCATAAGGGTCAATCAATAATTTATTGCCGTTAAACCTGTACCCGTTTTGCGGCTCATATGGGCCGTATACACGGTAGCCATAGTATTGCCCCGGACGGGCTTCTGGCAAGTAGCAATGCCATATCTGGTGTATACGTTCGGTTAAATTTATTCTTACCTCAGGTTCTTTACTGTCGGGGTCCGAATCAAAAAAACAAAGTTCAACACGGGTAGCATTTTCGGAGTATAGTGCGAAGTTAACGCCGTTTCCGTCCCAGGTTGCCCCAAGCGGATAGGGTTTTCCGGGATATATTTTTGTCATGCATTTATAATGCACGTATTCTCAAAATTGTTTTAAAAGGAAAATATTTATTTAGAAATTAAATAATGTCGTTGACTGGTAAATTCAAGAAGTGAAAACGGCTAGAAAGAACCCTACCTAAAGTGGTAACTGCAGTACATCATATTATAAGCCTGTACCGTATAGAAGCATTGTTTTCATATTTAGAACAGCTTTTTCTGATGAATCTTTAATACAAAAATGAGTAGGGTAGTAAATTAGCGATATATAGTCACTTATAGCATTTCCCAAGTGTTGCAAATAGCTGATTTTTAGAGTTTTGTTGAGTGGATTGCCTATTGATAAAGATAGGCGCAAACATGCGGGGCCGCGACCCGTTAAGTTAATTATAAAACGATACAAAATGTCAAAAAACGTAGCAAAGCAATTGGTAGATATGCTGGTGGCAGCAGGAATAAAACGTGTTTATGCAGTAACCGGCGATAGCCTTAACGAGTTAAATGACGCTGTGCATTCAACGCCGGGCATTCAATGGATACATGTGCGGCATGAAGAAGCCGGTGCCTTCGCGGCGGCCGCCGAGAGTGAGCTGACAGGCCTGGCGTGTTGCGCCGGTAGTAGTGGGCCTGGACACGTACACCTGATAAACGGTTTGTACGATGCACATCGCTCAGGGACGCCGGTGTTGGCCATAGCCTCGACATGTGCCACCACAGAGTTTGGCAGCGACTATTTCCAGGAAACTAACACTATAAAACTTTTTGAGGATTGCAGTCACTACAATCAAATTGCAGCCTCTCCGGCACAATTAGCAAGAATGACGCAGGCTGCAATACAACACGCGTTGTACAAACGCGGCGTAGCTGTACTTGGGCTTCCAGGCGACGTAAGTGCCATGGACGCAGTAGAGAACAAGTCGTCCGACGCTAATTACTTCCCTAAGGCTAATATTGTGCCGCACATGACAGAGCTGAGCCAGTTGGCTGCGCTTATAAACAGTAATGCCAAAATCTGTATTTTTTGCGGGATAGGCGCTGCCGATGCGCATGACGAAATTGTAGCGTTAGCCGCAAAAATAAAGGCACCGGTAGGGTACTCGTACAGGGGTAAAATGAGTATCCAGTATGATAATCCGTATGAAGTGGGCATGACAGGCCTTTTAGGATTACCATCTGCTTATCATAGCATGCATGAAAGTGACGTAGTGGTATTGCTGGGTACTGATTTCCCGTATGTGCCATTTATGCCTACTGACAAAATTATTGTTCAGGTTGATATCAATCCCGAGAAACTTGGCCGCAGGGCGAAATTAAACATGGCGCTATACGGCGATATCAAAAGTACAGTGACTGCACTGCTGCCATTGTTGAACGAGAAAAAAGACGACAGCTTTTTAAATGCGCAATTGCATGTGTATGATAAGGTGAAAGAGCACTTGCTAAGCTATGTTGAAGACAAGGGTAAAGTTGATATGATACACCCGGAAGCGGTAGCGTTTGAACTTGATAAACTGGCAACTAACGATGCAATTTTTACGGTTGATACCGGTATGTGCTGTGTTTGGGGTGCGCGTTACATACGCGCTACGGGGCAAAGGCGCATGCTTGGCTCTTTTGTACACGGTTCAATGGCTAACGCGTTACCACAGGCAATAGGTGCTTCGCTGGCTTTGCCGGGCAGGCAGGTGGTGGCCATGTGCGGCGATGGTGGTATATCTATGCTCCTTGGCGATTTGGCTACCATAAAACAATACAATTTACCGGTTAAAATAATAGTATTCAACAACCGCTCGTTAGGAATGGTAAAGTTAGAAATGCAGGTTGCCGGCTTGCCGGATCATGAAACTGATATGGTAAACCCCGACTTTGCGATGATAGCGCAGGCCACCGGCATTAGAGGCATAACCATTAATGATCCTGAAAAGCTTGACGAGTCGCTGGCTGAGGCCTTTGCTTACAACGGCCCCATATTAGTAAACGTTTTTACGGACCCTAATGCATTGGCTATGCCGCCAAAAATTGAATTTAAAATGGTTAAGGGTATGGCTGTGTCTATGACTAAATTAATGCTTGGCGGAAAGTTTGAAGAAGTGCTTGACACTGTAAAATCAAATTACCTGCACATCAAAGATATCAACGACTAATCGGCAAAGTCTTTGAATTTGGAAGGGCGATGGCTAACTAAGTCACCGCCCTTTTACATTTAATCAATACTTCAGTATAAATCGACATGTTTTAATGCTGATAAGCCGACCCAGGCAAGACGATGCTCCGTCCAAATTCTCTCATTATCAATTGCATCAGCATAGATAATTAATTAGCTTTAACAACCAATTCCATAAACCATGCGGAAGCTAACTTTACTTAAGCCGACACTTGTCGTGCTGATTTATTTTGTATGTCCTGAGATGTTATCTGCACGAAGCAAGCCCGATACCACGAGCGTTATTCAGTTACTGGATGTTGAAACTGGAAAAATAGATACCTTGCTTTCGTTAAAGCAGCATATTGAAGCGCCCAACTGGCATCCTGATAATTACCTGATTGTAAATAGTAAGGGTAAACTTTATCAGCTGGATATTGCCTCTAAGCAACTAACAGAAATTAACACGGGCTTTGCTAACGAATGCAATAACGACCACGGTTTATCGCCCGATAAAAAATGGCTGGCAATAAGCCATAACGCACGGAACGACACGTCGCGCAAAGGATATAAGTCTGCGGTGTACATTTTACCTGTTAAGGGCGGTCAACCAAGACGCATTACGCCAGGCGTACCATCGTATTGGCACGGCTGGAGTGCCGATGGCAAAACGTTAGCCTATTGCGCCGAACGCAACGGCAATTATGATATCTACACCATCAATACCAAAGGTGGGAAAGAAACGAGGATCACAACCGCCGAAGGTTTAGACGACGGCCCAGATTACTCGCCCGATGGAAAGTTTATATATTTTAACTCGTACCGTACCGGGCATATGCAAGTTTGGCGCATGTTGGCCGATGGTAGGAAGCCGGAGCAACTTACCTTTGATGAAAATTCCAATTGGTTTCCGCATCCTTCGCCGGATGGTAAGTCAATTGTTTATATAGCCTACACCTCGGACGAAAAGCAAAATCATTTATTCGGTAAGAATGTTAAGTTGCGATTACTAAACCCGGTTACCAAGGCTATTAAAGATATAACGCCGGTGTTTTTTGGCGGACAAGGTACCATAAATGTTAACTCTTGGGCGCCCGATAGCCGACATCTTGCATTTGTAAGTTATATCGTAAAGTAGCAGCATTAAGCAAGATGGTTGGCATGATTAGGCAACATTTGTGATGATTGTGTCCATCTAAATTATTTGATGTACCCTTGTAACAGATCTTAATGGCAGACTATTATATTAGCTGCATGGCAGATTACAAACTGGAGGCGGCAAAGGCTGCTTTAAAACTGATCGCTCCTTATCAATACATTGGCCTGGGTGCGGGCAGTACAATTGCGTACCTGGTGCAGGCACTTGCGGCAGACAATCAACTTGCTGCATCGCTCACCGTTACATCATCATCTTTTAAAACTAACCAATTATTGTTGAGCCATGGTTTAAAGGTGCAGGTACCTGCGTTAATTGACAAGTTGGACTGGTATTTTGATGGTTGCGATCAGTTTGATGCGGAACTTAATGCGCTTAAAAGCGGAGGCGGCATCCATACAACAGAGAAGATCCTGGCATCGGTAGCAAGCAACTTCGTGTTATTGGGCGACGATGCTAAGCGTGTGCCCACGCTTACCAATGCATATCCGCTGGTTATAGAAATTTTACCACAAGCCTTGCAGATAGTTTTACGAGAGCTGCATGACTTGTACCCATCTGCGAAAATTGCACAGCGTATGAGCACGCAAAAAGATGGTGCGCTGATATCTGATAATGGCAACATGCTTGTTGATGTCTATTTTGCAGAAATGCCGTCGCCCGGCGTACTTAATACCCAGATTAAGATGATTCCCGGGGTTGTTGACCATTCACTTTTTTACCAAATAGCAAACAAAGCAATTATTGCTGGTGAAAGCGGCGTTCGGGAAGTTTTGCCGGTTAGGTAAAGAAACTTGAGAATGGTGTTCAAAAATTTGATAATTGCATGTTTTTAAGGATGAGTGTGATAGCGCAACAATTGTTAAATTTGTAACAATGACAGACTTGAACGAATATGAATGCGAAATGCTTGATGCGCTGCTGCAGGCTTTCGGTGTTCCGGATAGTTTAACGCGGCTTCAGATTATGGACCTGTTTGATCAGGACGAAGCTACAGCTTTTGCAATGGTACAGGCCCTAATGCGCGAGGGCTTTATAACGTCATCCGGCAAGCACGGTAATTACGAATTGCCCGAACTGCTGATACTCAAACCAAAAGGCGAAAAGTTTTTAAAAGATGGTGGTTTTACCAAGCGCTATCAATTGGAGCAGCAAAAAACGGTGGTAGTTGGCGGCACACTTGCCAAGTTGCAGCAACAAAATATGAAACTGCAAAATGAAAAGCTTTCAAATAAATCCCGAATAGCCGATCTGCAAAAAGAGTTGAGTAAAATGCAAATCCGCGTCTATTTGGTTGCGGGGGCAGCAATTTTACTTTTTATTGCGGGTATAATTATTGGCCGTTGGCTATAATCGCTTATGCGGCTAATCACTATCTATCTTTTGTTGTTTTTAAGTTGCAACGCCGCTGGTCCTAAATCGGGTAGGGGCACTACGCAAATCAAGACCCCGCTCATACTCAAAACATCCAAACCAGTTTTGCTGCAAGGTGCGCACGATGTAATAATTTCAGGTAAAGAAATCAGCGGCGGTAAATTGCCTGCCATTCACCTCATCAATTGCTATAACATACGCATTGTGGGCAATAGACTTACGAAGTCAGCCAATGTAGGCATCGAGTTGTATAACTGCCATAATATCACCATTGATAGTAATTATATATCGGAAGTAAGCACAGGTGTATACGCCGACAAGTGTGTTGGCGGTATTGTGGTAACCAACAATATTTTCCTTAATATGAAAGGGCCGTTCCCGCGGGGGCAATTTGTTCAATTTAATAATGTAACAGGCCCAGGTTGCCTAATCAGTCATAACAAGTGCGAAAATGTATTGGGTAAAAGTTACCCTGAAGATGCCATAAGTATCTATCAAAGCAGTGGTACCTTGTGTAACCCCATCCGAGTTGAGCGCAACCTAATACGCGGAGGAGGTCCCAGCGCAAGTGGTGGCGGTATTATGTTAGGTGATGGTGGCGGCCAGTGTATTAGGGCCAAAAATAACGTGCTTGTCAATCCCGGCCAGTACGGCATGGCAATTGCCGGTGGCAGCCATATAAGCATCATAGCAAATACTATTTATGGCAAAGCTCGGCAGTTTACCAACGTTGGCTTGTATGTAAATAGTCCCGCTAAAACTTCTACCCACACAGTAAGTGATAATCGAGTTTTGTTTTTTAACAAGAGCGGCAACCAAAACAATAGCTGGCTTGCACCTGGCACACCGCAGCCAATTGGCTGGTCGTCAAATGTATTCGGTGCTAAATTAGATGAAGCGCTTATACCTGCAGATTTTATAAGCAAGCGTTAATACGGCAGTTAGCAGAACGTATGTACATCTTTAAAACGCTTCGCCCAAACTAAAGTTGATTGAGCTGTAACCTTTGCTTACACCGTAATCAATGCCGATGTTGGTATTTGACCCTTTGTTAAATTTCACACGAAGGCCGGTACCTGCGGCAGGGTGCCATGAGCGGAAAATATCGCCCGAACCACTTACAGTATTGATATTGGTAAATAACACAAAACCCAGCAAGCCATTTTCGGTAATATCGCGGCGATACTCTGTTTCGACATAAAATAGCGTTTGGCCTCTATAGCGGTTTTGATCGATACCACGGCCAGAACGGTTGTTAGGATCCCAGCCGATGCTTGGCAAATCGAGATACGGCGTATTTTTGCCTAGTGCACGCCACAAATATGTCCATATCGCCAACGTATTTTGTTGATTGGGCTTTTCAGGATTTAAGCCAATGTATTTACGCACGTCGAAGTAAACGGATTGCCAGTTGCTTTGGCTGCCCAGAATTTTAGGATTTACGCGATACACAAAGTTAGCATAAGCCCCCGGTAGCGGGTTTATAGAGTTGTTACTATTCCGTGTATCGTACAATAAATTTAAGCTAAGTCCCGATGAAAATGAATTGCCTGACGTGCCGTAAGGATAATTGGTAAACTCGGGCAGGGAAACTGCCGGGTCCTCACTTTTTATATTTATGCGATAATCAAGATTGTAGCCAAGGCCTGCAAAAAAGTATGGGGTAATACGTTTTAAGGCGCTTTGATAAAATCTGATATATTGGTAATCGACAGTTACACGCGGATCTTTTGGACGATTGTTTCCCAGTCCCCATGTATATTGCGGATAAACTAAAAAACGCGTATCTCCCTGTATCGTCCACTCGTTGTTTGGAAACCAGATGCTGGTGCGCAAAGGAAGCCCATACCGGCCCTTGAAGTTAAGGTAGGGCGCAAAGGTAGCACTTGAAATGTTGGTTGTTTTGCGCGGACCGAGGTAAATACCTGCCGTGGTACTTGTTATTAGCGCTCTGCCCGCACCGCCGGGTACGGCCGAACTTACGGGAAGGATAGAAAAATAAACCTTCTTATCTTTTTCCTGACGAATCTTTTGCTCTTTAAAACTAAAAAGACGGTTAGCTATATCTATTAAATCAGTTTGTCGGGAAGTATCTTTAACCGTATTGTTATCCGGTATAATGGTAGACGCATTTTGGCTGAATGCACTTGTGCACACTAAACATAAAACTACAAGTAGGAAATTTTTTGTCATAAATATGGTAGCAGGGGCAATTACCATACAATACGTATGTGTTGTACATTATGTTTTTGTAAACAACATATAAAAGGGGCAGAAAATTTACTATGTGCGCTAACGCGCTTCTATAGCGTAATACAATACGTAATCGTCACTAAGTTCTTTGAGCGAAAACCCTTTGTAGCCGGGGAAACATTTTAAAATCATGCTGGCCCGTATACCGATGTAGTTATGCGGCATCAAAATATATAGTGGCCCGGCGTGTCCCTTATACACGGAGGCATCAAGATCAAAGCTCATATCGCCGTTGATTGGGTCCATTGTTATGGCACGGTTATGCTGTATTTCAAGTGGCAAATCGGGGCTGAAAAAAACGAACGTGGCGTTGCTGCTTTTCCGGTCGAGCATACCGATATAGTCGACAGACGGCTGATCGGCAAACTGATGCGCGATGCCGGTTGCGCCACGGGCAACTTCCGTATTTAATGCAACTGACGACAGTATGTAAAACCGCACGCTAAAAAATAAGATGACAGACGCAATCCCAACAAATGCATATTTGTAAGCCACCTTTCCTGTGTTCAAAACAACGTAAATGAGGCCCGGCGTTACAAGAAGTCCGATATTCCTGAAATGCCTGCTCTCGTAAGAAATATTTAAGGAACGTAAATATGAAGTGCCGAAGAATAAGATACTTATAGCATAAATACTTAAAAGGACTACCTTATATTTTGAATTATTTACCGCTTTCACGATAGCATAAATCAGCGCAAGGCTTAATACTGCAAGCACCGCAACAATTACCGTAGCTGTATCAGGGCTAAACAAAACCTTGTTATTGTGTTCTACGAGCCCGTTTGCCAGATCATCCGCAGAAAAGCCTGACAACAACGGCGAGGCCAGCGGATAAGTAACCGCATTTACAGTTAACGGCATTTCAGACTTTTCAGTCACCGGGCTTGAACCTTTCGACAAGAAGAAAAAGAAAATGCACAGCACCGAAGCTACCGCCGGGATACCAATCCAAATGCCATTGGTGAGCCAGGTAACAACCTTTTTTGTGTTGTTTGACAAGATTATCCAAACAGAAAGCAAGCCCGCAGCATACATCCATATAAATGATGATTTGCAAACGAAGCCTAATAAGCCGCAAGCAAAAACAAATATTGCCAATGTTACACCAGGCTTGCTAAAGCTAAGGCAGCCATATAAAAACCATCCGCAAAAAGCAAAAAGCAGTATTTCGCCGCCGGTGTAAAATATAAATGAACCGAAAAAAGCCTGTTGTGCAACTATAAATAGCAGGCTCATTAGCGCAATATTTTGATTGAAGCCTGCCTTTGTAAAAAAGCGATAAAAGCCAACCAAACCTACGGCCTGGCATAGCAGGATTGTAGCGGCGATGGCATGGGCAAGCTTTAATTTGAATACAGTTGTAAACAAGTAAGGCAACAGATACTGCCCAGGTGACCACCAAGTAAGAAATTCGGACGCATTGGTTGCAATATTTTCGTGGGCGGGCAGTACAAGATTATTAAACCCATAGCCCCGTTGCATGCTTTTCATAACCTGCAACCCCCATGACGGGTCTGGGAATACAGCAGGCGCATTTATGAAGAGGAGCACTCCTGTAATTAACAGGACCAATAATATAACACTTGTTAAGATACTTGGCAATAATGCTTTTTTAATCAGCATAATATAAAATTAGACAGCAGCTATTTCCCTCTTCCTGACAGCAACTGCGGGGTTTCCCTGGTAAATAAAATATTCGTTAAGGTTTTTATTTGCTATGGAGCCCGTAGTAAGCACCGAATGGCTGCCTGCGGTGACGCCGGCGCTTACAGTTGCGCCGCAGCCTACCCAAACTCCGTCCTTTAATACGATGCTGCCGGTGATCAGATCGAACGAAGATTTTTTATAATTATGATTGCCAGTTTGTAAAATAGCCCCTTGCGAAAGGCATACGTTGCTACCAATAGTTACCATCACAAGGTTATCAATCCAAACGCCTTCACCAATCCAGGTATTATTATCAACTGTTAAATGCCAAGGATATTTGATGTTTACGTTTGGTTTTATGACAACTCCGGTTCCAATCTTTGCACCAAAGGCTCTCAATAAAAAGATTTTAATTTGGTTTATCGGCAATAAGTATGATTTAAAGATAATGGCATTGATGTAAAACCAAAGTGTCCGCTTAACCCAGCCAGCGCCGGGCTGGTAGGGGTGATTATTGTATAACGACAAGTCGGTTTGGCTCATACAATCAATATTGACGGTTAGTTAGGGACAAGTAATGCATACCCGCCAACTATTACTTAGCTAGGTTAAATATCAGCAAGGCTGTGTTGATGAGTAACAACGCTGGCTGTGCAATAAGCGAAAAGTTTTGCAGGTTTTCATTCCTAACAGCGCGTTTGTTTTTGGCAATGTAAATAATGTCGCCGCTTTGCAAAATCGCTTTTGGGTCCGATAATGAATTGATGTCGCTCAAGTCTATTGTGGTAACGGTTTTTACTCTGCCGCCTCTTATAATTTTTACATTCTTTTCATTGGCGGTTGGCATCAAGCCGCCGGCTTGTCCAATTATTTCAACGAGCGTAACATTATCTTTCTCGAGCATGAAGTTACCTTGGCTGGCTATATCGCCCAAAACAGTAACTTTTAAATTAACAACTTTCAGATCGATTATAGGATCTTTAAGCAGGCTTTTACGATAGAGGTCTTCAATTACTTTTGTAGCTTCAATACGTGTAAGGTTAGCAACCTTTACATGGCCAATAACGGGCAGTGTAACAGTTCCGTCTTGTTCTACCTGATAGGTTTGCCCGTTATTTGCAGAACCAGCACCTCCGGCGCTACCTGTACCCGATGCACTGCCCGGCACCTCATCTACAATGTATTTTAAGCTTTGCAGATTGCGTATTTGCAGCATATCCTGCGGTTTTATGCGGTAGCTTGAAAGCGGGATATCTGAATTGGCTGTACCAACAGTGTCAACCTTGGCTGTTTTTTGTTGAAAAAGCAATTGATTTTGCTGCGTAGAGCATGAAGTTAAAAAAGTAACTATTGCGATAAAACCAAGGAGTAATAATTTACACATATATAATATCTGCCGTATGTTAATAAAGAATAGGCAGCACGATCAAATTTACATAATTTGCGCAAAAAATAGCTACCAGTACGTGCCTTACCCTAAATTAACTGTTATCACCGTCGCCTTCAATGCATCAAAAACGCTTGAGCGTTGTATTAATTCTGTACTTAGCCAACAGTATGACAATATTGAATATATATTAATAGATGGTGGTTCAACAGATGACTCGGCCCTGATTTTTGAACAGTATCGCGATAGGATAGATGTGCTTATATCTGAACCTGATAATGGGTTGTATGATGCTATGAATAAAGGTATAGCACTTGCCACGGGCGACGTAATTGGGATGCTGAATGCCGACGATTTTTATGCTGATGAAAGTGTCCTGAGCGAAATTGCCCAAGCGTTCACTACCGGTACAATAGATGCGGTGTACGCCGACCTTGATTACATAGATGAGACGGACAAAGTAGTGCGTAAATGGTGTGCAGGCAGATATACACATGGATTATTTAATTATGGGTGGATGCCACCACACCCTACCTTCTATTGCAAAAGGGAACTGTATAGAACCCTGAATCATTACAGCCTAAATTATGGTACCGCTGCAGATTATGAATTGATGCTGCGTTTCATACATATAAATAAGATAAAGCTGGTTTATATAGAGCGAATACTTGTAAAAATGACGGTTGGCGGGGTTAGTAACAGCAGCCTGCAAAACAGGCTAAACTCGTTACGTCACGATTTGCGGGCAATGCGCCATAACGGCATTAAAATGCCTTATATTTCATTGTTGATGAAGCCCTTGCGTAAACTAAAACAGTTTCTTTAGGATTAATTATATTTATTATATTTGTAACACCCCTCAGATAATTTAGATAACTATTTTAACTGCATTGATGCCCGAATACTTAAGTACATATTACTTTCTGTATTATTTTTTAATAATAGTGTTTTCGGGCCTGATAACACTTTTTATTATTCCTTCCATATTACATGTTGCGCGTACAAGGCATTTGTACGATGATGTTGGCCACTTTCGCAAACAGCATGACCATGGCATTCCCCGTCTGGGTGGTGTTGCCATATTTGTAAGCTTTACCCTTACCATATTACTGTTCAGCATGATTGATAAGACGCTGCCTATAAGCTATTTGCTTACTGCTGCTATTATCCTGTTTGCTATGGGCATAAAGGACGATCTTTCAGGTGTCAATTCAAGCACAAAATTCTTTATCCAGTTTATTGTAGGTTTAATACTCGTAATACTTGGTGATATCCGGTTAACCAGTATGTATGGCGTTTTTAATATTTATGATTTGCCTTACGTGCCAAGCGTAGTATTGTCTGTATTGATGATAATGCTGCTTATAAATGCTTTTAACCTTATTGACGGTATAGACGGACTTGCCGGAACAACGTGTGTTGTAGTGCACGCCACGCTTGCTGTGTTGTTTATACTTTCAAACCATTATGAGCTTGCTGCCGTATCACTGGCGCTTGTGGGGGCAGTTGCCGGTTTTCTTCGTTTTAATTTTACCCCCGCTAAGATATTCATGGGCGATACAGGATCATTGCTCATTGGCCTGATATCAGCTGTTATGGCTATAAAGTTTATAGAACTCAATAAGGTTACGCCCTCAAGCAACCCCGCTATTTATTCGGCACCTGCTTTGGCTTTTGCCATACTGATAGGGCCGATATTTGATACTCTGCGCGTATTTACCCTACGTATCCTGAAAGGCCTGTCGCCATTTGCTGCAGACAGAAATCACATACATCATCGTATGCTCCGCCTAGGTTACAGCCACCTGCAAACCACTATTATATTGGTGATCATAAATATTATGGCTATTGGTGTAGCGCTTATTTTTAGTGGCTTGGGTAATTTTGTGTTGATCGGGCTGATCTTTGCAAATTCTTTATTGTTTAATTGGATAGTAACTTTTTGCCTGCGCTCAAAAGAACGCCATAATTTAGCCTTTAAAAACTTCTTTGTCTAGTCGGCAAAATTTTGCGTGATCATTAGGCCATAAATGCCACCGTCCATTATGCCAATGCCAACCCGACCGAAGTTTGGGTTTAAAATGTTCGCTCTGTGAGTTGGCGAATCTATAAGTCCTTGATGCGCTATTTGTATGGTTTGCGCAATAGCAATATTTTCACCCATTGCAGCAAATACAACGTTTCCATTCCGCATACGATTATAGGGATTACCGCCATCAGGGCTGTAGTGTGAAAAGTAGCTTTGCTTGAACATATCGGCCGAATGAAGGCGTGCCACTTGTACAATACTTTTATCGATGCTAAGCGGTCTCAATCTATTTTTCTTTCGTTCGGCATTCAAGATAGTAAGCATTTCCCTCTCAAGATCGGGCCGTGCCGTAGGGGCTGCTACTTTAAAAGGTAATTTTACAGGTTCATCGCTGCTGATCACTGCATTAGTTTTTGGCAGGCTGGCATTTACCGCTGCACGGAATACAGGCTCGATTTTCCCTTCTAACCATGCAATGCCCATACCCGCTTTACCCGCAAGGCGGCTTTCGCGCACTTCTACAGATGCGCCGTGCGTGAACGGGATGAGGGTGAAAAGGCTTCCCAACAATGTCAGCCATATGGTTCCATTTACACATCCTGGTATAACGCCAGCTGCCTTGTTAATTTTGTTATCATGTAAACTGTCAGGCACACGGTCGAGTATAAGGTTAGTGACATATTGCAGTAATGATTTCGCAATTATAGTAGCCATTACAAAAGCTACCGGCAATGCCCAAACACCAAGTGCATTTATTTTAAGCCAACCATGTGTTAAAAAAGCTATGGCAAGGGCACCCGTCCACGAAATAAGGGATAGTGCAGCCAGGATAAAGCCCTGCTTGTAGCCTTCCCAAACTGAATAGGCCAAAATAGCCACCAGTACTAAATCAATATAATTCATGGTATGCTCAATATAGCGCTTTTATCAATTCGGCTCAAGGGAAGGCGTTTTAACTAAATTACTTTCTGTTAAATAAAATAAATCCCATTAAATAGAGTTTAATTGCCAACCTTGATCTTATTGTGATATTGTGCTGTTGAATTACCTTGTTGAACCACTTATACCTATTAATGAAGTTTAAGTTGCTGATCTTGATGCTGACCCTATCGGCATCTACAACTATTGCCCAAAACTTTGATGCAAAGTTACTATCAAAAATAAACCCGAATGGCGGGTATAGCAGCACATGGGGCTTTGTTTCGAATAACGCCGTTCAGGTAGCCGTTGCCGCGCCATTTGCCATGATGGCGGTTGGTATAATTGAGCACGATCCTTTACTGAAGCGCAACGCCGTTAACACAGGCGTAGCTTTATTGGCCACCGGACTTATCACTCAAGGTGTGAAAAGCACCATACAAAGGCAGCGTCCATTTATGGCAAACCAGGGCATGATATTTCAGCAGGGCAATGCAGGTGGCTATTCTTTTCCGTCGGGCCACACTTCTGCTACGTTTTCTTTAGCAACCTCGCTAAGTTTGTCATATTCCAAATGGTACGTTATCGCACCATCTTTTGCTTTTGCTGGAGCAACAGCATACTCCCGCATGTATCGTGGAGCGCATTATCCGGGCGACGTATTAGGCGGCATTATTGTCGGTACGGGCACGTCTTTCCTAACCTGGAAACTTCAAAAGTGGATTTATAAATACAATAAAGCTTACAACAAGGGCTTTGTAAAAAACAAATGATTTTCTGATAAAACTGGTGAACGTAAAACTTCTCGTTGGCCATCTTTATTACGTTTTGGGAGTAACCGGGCTTTAAAGTCAGGGAGCATGCCTTAGCGGCTAGAACAAAATGTATCAAATTTCTTCTTTAAGCATAAATATGTTCATAAGTTTGTACATATTGTAAGCCAATAACAAACCTAATGCCAGCACTACTACGCTGTTAATATCAATTTGCGCCTACATAATACATTCATGCTTAGCCTATGATGAGTTTTATTAAAACAGTTTTGCTTGCCGCGAGTTTATCGGCGATCGCTGTTGTGTCAAGCGCGCAAAAACCAACTAAACAACCCGTTGACTATGCCGATCCGCTTTTGGGCACTTCGGAATCGAGATGGATGCTCAACCCTGGTGCAACAATGCCTTTCGGAATGGTGCAACTTGCTCCCGATAATCAGGGTGGTGTTTGGAAGTCAGGTTACGAATACACACTCAATAACGTTGGCGGGTTTAGCCATATCCACTCGTGGACAATGGCAGGTTTATCTGTAATGCCAACAGTAGGCGTTTTGAATACCCGCCGCGGGCCTGCAGATGGCCCTACCACAGGCTGGACAACCGGTTATCGGTCGCGCGTGTATAAAGAGACTGAAAAGGCAAGCCCTGGTTATTATGCCGTTAAGCTCATGAATGGCGATATCACTACAGAAATAACAACTACAACACGCTCTGGCTTCTTCAGGTTTACTTATCCAAAAGCCGAGGATGCGCACATTTTATTTGATTTAGATATCCCTTTTGAGGACACTGCTGAAATATTGGACGCAATATTTACCAAAGTAAGTGATACCCAAATAGATGGCTACTCCAAACAAAAAAGTGGTTGGAACGAGTACACAGTGTATTTTGTAATCCGCTTTGACAGGCCCATACAAGGGTTTGGTGGTTGGATAGGAAATAAACAGATCAAAAATGTTACTAAGGTTGCAGGTAAGGGCAGCATGGGTGCCTATGCAGATTTTAAAACCCAGGCAGGAGATGTTATACAAATGCAAACTGCTATTTCGTTGGTTAGCATTGACCAGGCAAAGCTGAATCTCACTACCGAAATGGATCCCTTTAAATGGAGCTTTGAGGCCGTGCATAACAATGCGCGTACAATATGGAACAACCTGCTAAGCAAAATTAAAGTTGAGGACAATAGCGAAATCAACAAAAAGAAATTTTACACCAACCTTTACCGCTCGTACGTAGCACGCACTACATGGAGCGATGTAAATGGTAAATGGATTGACCCTAATGAAAAGGAGCGCCAAACAGACCCGCGTTATCCTATCCTTGGCTCGGATGCTTTATGGAACACCTTCTGGAATCTAAACCAGCTTTGGACATTAGTGAACCCCGATATCGCCAGTAACTGGAGTAAGTCGCTTTTAGAGATTTACAAGGCAGGAGGGTGGCTGCCCAAGGGCCCGGCCGGGATTGAATATTCCGGTATAATGGAAGCATCGCATGAAATTTCATTAATCGCCAGTACATATCAAAAAGGTATCCGCGATTTTGATGCCAACCTGGCTTTGGATGCAATGCTGCATCAGCAAACAACACCCGGCGTTAAGACGCCTGAAGGAGGAATTGCAGGCAATAAGTTTTATAAATCGTACCTGGAGCTTGGCTATGTGCCAAATGATGAAGGACAGGTATCAAACACGTTGGAGTATGCATACGATGACTGGTGCGTAGCGCAAATGGCTAAAGCGCTTGGTAAAACCGTTGAGTATAATACTTTTATGAAACGGGCGGGCAATTACCGTAACATTTGGGACCCGAAAGTGAAGTATGTGCGTATGAAGAATCGGGATGGCAGTTGGGTAAAGGACTGGACACCTTATTGCTGCACCAGCTTTAACGGTTCGGGTTATCTGGAAGGTAATGCCTGGCAATACAGCTTTTTTAATCCGCATGATGTGCAGGGTATTATTAACCTGATGGGGAAGGATGAATTTAATAACCGCCTTAACGAAGGATTTATAAAATCGGCCAGGTATGATTTTAATGCCGAAGGCGATCTTTACGATCTTGT
Source organism: Mucilaginibacter pallidiroseus (assembly GCF_007846085.1). Taxonomy (GTDB): domain Bacteria; phylum Bacteroidota; class Bacteroidia; order Sphingobacteriales; family Sphingobacteriaceae; genus Mucilaginibacter; species Mucilaginibacter pallidiroseus. The sequence continues at coordinate 742,181 of NZ_VOEJ01000001.1, read as the reverse complement.
GCCTATTAATCATGGCAACCAGCCAAATATGCAGGCTTCGTGGCTTTTTAATTACTCGGGCAAGCCATGGCTTACACAGAAATGGACTCGTGAGATCATGAATAAGTATTACGGTGCAACGCCTTACAAGGGTTGGCTTGGCGATGAGGACGAAGGCCAGATGGGTGCCTGGTTTGTTATGGCGGCTATGGGCTTGTTTGAAACCGATGGCGGCGCGTCAACCAAGCCGTTTTATGAAATTGGCAGTCCGCTTTTTAATAAGGTAACCATTAACCTTAATCAACAATACTATAAAGGGAAAACTTTTATCATCGAAGCTCGCAACACATCGGACGTAAACCGCTATATACAATCAGCCACCCTAAATGACAAACCGCTTAATAAGCCTTGGTTTTACCATCAGGATTTGGTTAAAGGAGGTAGCTTGATATTAATAATGGGCCCGCAACCTAATACCAACTGGGGCAGTAAACCTGGCGACGCACCCCCATCTATGTCATCAGCTAATTAGCCGTTTAAAGGAGCTTATAATATCTTCGATGCTGTTTCGCGGCGCACTACAGGGGCCACTTCAGTTCCTAACAGCTCAATTGCCTTGAGTATTTTTGCGTGTGGCGTGTGGCCTGTAACCAGTTGTGCCAGGAAACGCGTGTTGCCGAAAAGCTCATATTGCTGCATTATCTTGTCGATAGCAAGCTGCGCATCGCCCACCACAAGCGGGCCGTCTTGCCTCAAATATTCAAACTGTTCCCTCGACATCGGCGACCAGCCCCTGTCGCGCCCCACGCGGTTCATTAAAGCCTCGTACGATGGGTAAAATGCACTTACAGCTTCACTATTTGTACCTGCAACAAGTGTTTGTGATGATATGCCCAACTGCAGTTTTGATATATCGTGGCCTGCTTTTTCTGCAGCTTCGCGGTAAAGTTCCACAAAGGGTATAAAATGCCTTGGTGCGCTGCCCAATATGGCTATCATCATTGGCAGACCCAAACGGCCGGCCCTAATGGCTGATGCCGGTGTGCCGCCTACACCCAACCAAACAGGTATTTGCTCCTGTACAGGCCGTGGGTAAACGCCCTGGTTACGTATTGGTGCACGGAAGTTACCCTGCCAATTTACGTTGATAGACTTATTGATCTGCATCAGCAAGTCAAGTTTTTCTTCAAATAATTGGTCGTAATCATTTAAATTGTAACCAAATAAAGGGTATGATTCGATAAATGATCCACGGCCCGCAATCATTTCCGCGCGCCCGCCAGATATCAGGTCGGCAGTGGCAAAAGCTTGGAAGGTGCGTACGGGATCGGCCGAGCTGAGTACGGTAACCGAGCTTGAAAGCTTTATATTTTTAGTGATAGCCCCCGCCGCAGCCATGAATATTTCGGGCGACGAAATCACGAAATCGGGGCGATGATGCTCGCCAAAGGCAAACACATCAAGCCCTACCTCATCTGCCAGTTTCACTTCTTCCAGCAATTGCTGCACACGTATATGTGCCAGTTTATCGTTGCCTGGCGTATTTGCCGGTTGCACTTCCCCAAATGTGCTGATGCCTATTTCCATAGTTTAATGATGATAAGCCAAAGTTATCTATATCAAGTTCAATAAATGATATCTTTAATCAAAAAACAGCTGAGTGTATATGACTAAGAATAAAACCACTGAAACTGAAAACAGCGTTGAAGCCTTTTTAGACAGCATTGCCGACAGTACAAAACGTGGCGACAGTTTAAAGTTAGTGCAGATTATGCAACAGGAAACCGGTTTTGAGCCTAAATTATGGGGGCCTAATACAATTGGATTTGGCAGCTATCATTACAAGTACGCCAGTGGCCATGAAGGCGACGCACCATTAGCAGCTTTTTCGCCAAGAGCAAAAGAATTTTTAATTTACTTGTCGGCAGAGTTCGAAGAAAAGCAACAGTTGCTTCAGCAACTCGGCAAGCATAGGGCGGCAGTAGCTTGCATCTATATTAAAAAATTGGAAGATATTGATCCCGATGCTTTGTGCAAAATGATTGTTGCATCTGTAAAGCACCTTAAAAATTTGTACATCGTTACATAAAAAGGAGCTAATTTATTTTACAGGCTAAAGTTTCATAAAGGTCAATTTTGACTATATTGAACTTCAAATGCCTGCCTTATGAAGAAAGCTTTATACCTTTTGTCTATTCTACTAATTGCATTGTTAGCGGTTTCATTTACCACCACCGACTGGCTTGAGGCTTTGTTAGGAAAACTGGAGCAATATGCAAGTAAAAATCCACAGGAAAAAGTATACATTCAGTTAGATAAGCCATATTACAGTATAGGGGATGATGTTTGGTTTAAAGCATATATGGTTAAAGCAGATGACAATCAACCCTCGCCTTTAAGCAATACCATATTCGTTTCGTTGCTTGACGAAAGTGACTCCGTAAGAAAAACGGTTGTTGTGCCTGTAGAGAATGGTACGGCTGATGGCAGTTTTACACTTACAGATTCATTGATTAATTCGGGGCATTATAAATTAATTGCTTACTCATCATTGATGCAGAACTTTGACAGTGACTTTTATTTTACCAAAGATTTGTTAATTGCCGATGCCCGAACATCTACCAGCCTGTTTTTAAAGGATCAGATTGATTTCGAAGGATCAAAGATGACGGCGAACATCGATATATATAATCCTTTAACTGACAAAAAGTTAGCAGGTACAGCTGTCGACTACAAAATCATTCAAAATAATAAAAGCTTAACGGATGGCAAGGCTGTTACTAACCAGGATGGTAAGTTAATTGTTACACATAATATGGCAAGCAATTTTGCCGAGAGCGGGCCTGTATTTTTGGAACTAGATATCCCCCAAAATGATAGAAGCGTCTCCAAAAGAATAATTAGTGTATATAATAAAAAAGCAAAACCCGATGTGCAATTTTTCCCGGAAAGCGGAAAACTTGTTGCAGGAGTAAGATCAAAAGTAGGTTTTAAGGCACTAGGGCCGGATGGTTTTGGCATAGATTTAAAAGGCTTCATTATAAATCAGAGCAATAAAAAGCTTTTTGATTTTAAGAGCAGCCATGCAGGTATGGGGGCATTTGCACTACAGCCCACCGCTGGCGACGTGTATACTGCAGTAATAACTGATGCAGCCGGCGCAGTAAACAAATACACCTTACCTAAAGTAGAAAATACAGGATATGTGTTAAGTGTCAACGGAATATCTGACGATAGCCTAACTGTAGCTGTACAAGCAGGCAAGGGAACGCCTTCAAATGATGAACTTGCAATTGTGGCACTTCAAAATAGTATTGTGATGTTTTCCGGGAGATTAAAAAAGGGTGTAAATTCATCAGCTGTTAAAATATCAAATGCAAAGTTCAACACTGGTATAGTTCAGTTTACACTTTTGTCATCATCCTCAATCCCTCTCGCCGAAAGGCTTTCATATATCCATCATGACGATCAGATAAATTTAACAATAAGCAGTGATAAACAGATATATAACAAGCGCGAGAAAGTTGATTTGACCGTGTCTGCGACTGATGATGATAAATCGCCTGTACAGGGTAACTTTTCAATCTCGGTTACCGACGAAAATAAAGTTGGCATAGATGAGGACGCTGAAACCACGATTCTATCAAATTTGCTATTAACGTCTGACTTGCATGGATACATAGAGGCCCCAAACTATTATTTTAACACCGACAATAAAGATAGGTATGTACATTTAGATAATTTATTACTTACGCAAGGCTGGCGACGTTTCAAGTGGACAGATGCGGTTTCCGGAAAACAATCACCATCACCTTATGATGCCAAAGGGGGTATAAGCGTTAGTGGCCAGGTATTAAGTTTAACAAACAAGCCTTTGCCTAACAGTAAGGTTTCGATATATGCGACAACAGAAAATGGCGTAGTTACCCTTGATACTGTTGCAGATGCGAGCGGAAGATTTATTTTTAAAAATATTCAAATACAGAATACCGCTAAATTTCTTGTTAAGGCTGAAAAAGCTAATGGAAACGTAAATGCCAAAATTGTTTTCGATGTTCCACCTAAGCGCAATTATACATCAACACCCATTATTAATGATTTTTCTACAAAAGGTTTGTTGGTGTATCTGCAATCAACAGAAAAGCGTTTCAATTTGATGCCAGACGGTTTGCCCGGCCATACAATCATGTTGAACGAGGTAAAAGTTAAAGATAAAAAAGTTGACAGGTATACAATCCCAGAGTCAGCAAAACTAGGTACTGGCAATGCCAACATCGTTTTAAAAAGTGAGGAAGTAGAGAAATACCAAAATTTGTGGGAAATATTTTATAATAAACCCGGCGTTGAAGTTCGTGACAGATCCGTTTACAGCGTTGGAAGAGTTGTATCGTTAACAAGACCTAATCGCTCGCCTATGTTGGTAAGGCTTAATGGCATGGCGGTAGATCAAAGTGTGATTTTAGATTTGCAGCCGTCGGTGGTGGAAGGCGTCGAAATATTTTTACCAGGTCCGGCCACTGCTATATATGGTAATGAAGGTTATTGGGGAGTGATAGAAATAACAACCAAAAAGGGTGGCGTCAAAAACTATTCACGTTCAACTAATATAAATAGCATTGTGGTAGATGGCAATGTTCCCGATAAAGAGTTTTATAGTCCAGTTTACGAAACTAAGAGTATTAAGTCAAATAATCCCGATTTGAGATCTACAATCTATTGGAACCCTGGTGTAAACAGTGATGCTGAGGGAAAAGCCAAAGTTTCATTTTATACTGCCGATGAGCCTGGAACATACAGGGTAACTATAGAAGGGCTTGATGCAGAAGGTCGGCTTGCACACAAGGTATATCGCTATAATGTCAAATAGATATCGACTCATTTGGACGTGAAAGCCTTTGAGATTTTAAGTCAATATTAATTTTCTGCTAATGAATAGGTTATAATTTGTTGTTTAAATTCTTTCAAAAAAAATTTGCTAAGGCAGTATAAAAAGCTACCTTTGCAATCCCAAACGGGATGTAGCGTAGCCCGGTATCGCGCCACATTTGGGATGTGGAGGCCGCAGGTTCGAATCCTGCCATCCCGACACCGGATTTTAAAACCCTGACGTAAGTCGGGGTTTTCTTTTTAAAAATGTTTTCTGTTTAACTTCGACAATATAACCGGTACTTTTAACCTACATTGTGTTAGCTGCTGGTATGGAGAACCATTTTACTCTTAAATTTTTAAAGCCTGAGCCGGAAATTTCTGCTTTTGTGGAAAGCATTGGTATGTTTCACAATCAAGGTGCTGAGGCGAAAGAAGTTGTGGTACTGCCCGACGGCCGAATCGATCTGTTTTTCTGGAAACCCGGGATTGAAGATTTCCAGGTAACGCTTATTGGATTGGAAACCGCGCCCGAGCAACGCTTTATTCCGCCTGGCACCAACGCCTTTGTAGTAAGTTTTAGGCCGCTAGCAGCAGAGTATATCTTGAAAACATCAGTTGCCGATATTTTAAATAGCGCAAAAAATCTGATTAATGACTTTTGGAATTTTGACAAAGATATTCTGGATGATTTCGATGCGTTTTACAACAGGGTTACAGAGAGTGTAAAAGCGCTTATCCCAACAAGCGTTGATAACAGGAAAACAAAACTGTTCGACTTGATTTATACATCAAACGGGGATTTAACCGTAAGTGCACTTGCCGACCAAACAGGGTGGAGCAGCCGGCAAATGAGCCGTTATTTTAATCAACAGTTTGGTTTATCGCCAAAAGCTTATTGCAATATCTTACGCTTCAGGGCATCATTGGGCCATATAGCTCAAGGAAAATTGTATCCACAATACAATTTTACAGATCAGGCTTACTTTATTAAAGAGATTAAGCGATTCGCCGGCGTTGTTCCCAAGGAGTTATCAAAGAACAAAAACGACCGATTTCTACTATTATCCGTTTTAAAGGGCGAATAGTTTTGTGCCGTATTAATTTTTACGGTATGCTATTACAAAATAAAACAGTAGGTATTATAGGCGGCGGCCCCGGCGGGCTAACCTTAGCAAGACTTTTACAAATCCAAAACATCAATGTCAAGCTATACGAGCGCGACGCTGACAAAAACGCGCGGGTACAGGGCTCGCCGTTAGATATGCATGAACAATCGGGCATGGCGGCTCTGCGCCAGGCAAAACTGCTGGATGCCTTTAAGCAGAACTTTATGCCTGGTGCCGACAGGAAGCTGATTGTAAACGAACAAGCCAAAATCTTTTTTAGTGACCACAACAAACCTGAAGAAAATTTCGGTCATCCACATTTCCGGCCGGAAATAGATCGCGGAACGCTAAGGAAGATTTTATTAGAATCATTGCAACCAGGCACAGTTGTATGGAACAGTCACTTTATGCAGATGAAAAAAATGGGTGAGGGCTGGCAATTGCATTTTAAAAACGGTACATCTGCCTATGCGGATGTTGTTGTGGCTGCCGACGGTGCCAACTCCAAAATAAGGCCTTACATTACAGATATTAAGCCGTTTTATACCGGAATTACCATGTTAGAAGGCAATGTGCCAGACGCGGCGTTACGCGCACCGCGAGTGAATGCGCTGATTAAGGGTGGCAAAATAATGGCTTTTGGTAAAGGTAAAAACCTTTTGCTTGGCCAAAAAGGTAACGGCGACCTCGGTTTTTACGCAAGCCTGCGGGTACCGGAAGATTGGGGTGCATCAAACGGACTGGATTATAACGATCACGAGTCGGTATTAAATTGGTTTAAGCGAGAATATGCAGGTTGGGCCGACATTTGGCAGGAACTATTTGTTGGCGCAGAAACGCCCTTTGTACCGCGTGTAATAAATTGCATGCCGTTAACTCAATCTTGGCAGGCACTCCCTAACCTTACCATGCTTGGCGATGCGGCCCACGTAATGCCACCGTTTGCAGGCGAGGGCGCAAATATGGCAATGCTTGATGCTTTAGAGCTATGCAATGCTTTAACAAGTGATGCTTATCAAACTCAGCAAGAAGCCATCACTGCCTATGAGGAGCAAATGCGCCGACGCGCTGCTCTTGCGGCAAAAGAGTCATTAGAGAATGGCGAGCGTATGCATGCTCGGGCTGCATTGGCTAATATGTTGCAGCTATTTGGCAACCATTAAGTTTTTTGCAATTAAAAATTTTGAAATATTAAATTAAAGTCTACTTTTGCAACCCCAATCGGGATGTAGCGTAGCCCGGTATCGCGCCACATTTGGGATGTGGAGGCCGCAGGTTCGAATCCTGCCATCCCGACGATACCACATATCAAACGATATGGAAAGCCTGTAAATCATTGATTTACAGGCTTTTTTGTTTTCCTGCCAACGCAAATGATATCAAATCATCGCAAGTTATCCGTCACCTAACTGAACACCTCTTTTCGTTTCATACTTTTGAGGTATTCAAAAGTGGTTTAAATCACTGTATAACAATACGTTACAAGGCAACGAACTTGCGTTGTTTTGCGCTGATTTGAGCTGATCTTTTGATGCCATTTGGTATGATTTAATACCTAATAAATGCAAATGGTTTAATTAGATCAATGTTATGAAAACGATCAACACATTCAGTGTCCACTTCAATTTGAGGACAGAAAAAGGAAAAGAGGGAAAAGCGCCGGTCTATGCGGCAATCAAGGTCAATGGAGAGAAAGCCATGCTGGCACTCAAACAGAGCGTTGCGACAAGGTGCTGGGACGTTCGGAAAGGTATGGGTAAGACTACGACCGCTGAAGGCAGGGAACTCAACATTTACCTGGAAGAGGTAAGGCAGGTATTGGGAGAATGTTACCGCGAGTTACAACTCAAACGGCGTGTGATCAGTGCCGATGCGGTTAAGAACGCTTTTCTTAAAAGCGGTGACGACGAACATACCCTGGAAGAAGTTGCCGAGTATCATAATGAAACCTCCAAAGGGATACTTGCACCAGCGACCATGAAAAATTATTATACTACCCAAAAGTATTTGCGGGAGTTTGTAAGCAATAAGTTAAAGAGAAGATCATTTTTTCTATCAGAGCTTAATTACAAGTTCATCCAAGACTTTGAGGTATTTCTGCGCAACCATCAGCCACTTGACCACCAGAAGCCACTAACGACCAACGGCATTATGAAACATCTCGAGCGATTTAAAAAGATGATCAATTTAGCTTGCCGGATCGAGTGGTTATACCGTGATCCGTTTGAAAAGTATCAATTGAAATTTGATCGCGTGGAGAAAGATTTTTTAACGTCTGACGAGCTGGCTGCACTAGAACAAAAACATCTGCTACTACCCAGGCTGAGCGTCGTTAGAGACATATTCGTATTTGCTTGTTATACCGGGCTTGCTTTTGTTGATGTGATGGAGCTTACGCCAGGCAACTTGGTCAAAGGTCAGGACGGCGGTCTATGGATCAAGACCTGTCGTCAGAAAACCACTATACCGGTCAATGTTCCGGTACTCAATGAACCGGAAAGGTTATTGAATAAGTACAAAGGAAACGTAAGAGCAGCTGCGAACGGAACGATCTTTCCCAGATTATCCAACCAAAAAATGAATAGCTACCTCAAGGAACTTGCTGAACTATGTGGGATAAATAAAGTCCTCACCTTCCATATGGCAAGGCATACCTTCGCCACCACTGTAACACTTGTGAACGGAGTGCCAATAGAAACGGTGAGCAAGCTTCTTGGTCATACGTCGATGCGTTCGACACAAGTCTACGCGAAGGTTATCGAAAGAAAAGTGAGCGAGGATATGGCAGCGTTGAAAGGAAAGCTCAAAGGACTGTCTGTTGCTTAAATGTTTGTTGAACAAAACTTTAAAAGGGAATGATCGATTTCAGCTAATCGTTCCTGATGGGCTTTAAGGTCACAAATTGTGACCTTAAAGCAGATTTAATCGACGGTCTTTCCAGTATATATTATAACTATCTTATTGTTTTCACAATTAGTGATAACCTTTATTGAACATCATGCAAACGAAGCAAAAATAACGGACGAAATTACTCCAAGTAAAATATGTTTCGTTTGGGTCAAAAAGAAGACTGGATCAGGATTTTGCAGAGCTATACAAAGTGGAAACCAAGCACCTTAAGCGCCAGGTAAGAAGGAATATTGAGCGATTCCCAGTGGCGGATTATATGTTCCAATTATCCCTGCAGAGTATCAGATTTCAAGGAGCCAAATTGGCACCTTGAAACAGGGGCAAAATATTAATTATGCCTTATGGCCTTTACAGAGCTGGGTATATGCATGCTTTCAAATGTGTTAAATAGTTCCACCGCCATCCAGGTAGTATACGTATCATGCGAATTTTTGTGCATGTCAGATAATTTTAACTGATACCACAGAGATACGTTTGGAAATCGAAAAGATCAGGAGCGAACTTTTTAATTATGGGAAAAACATGGAGATAGTCCTTTGCTATTTGGACAAATAATGGCACAAAATCGAATCCCAACAATGGGCTGCAAAGAATAGAAAGCGAATTGGATTTTGATAAAATCGTTATCTTGCCAATTGTTTCTAAACCTTTTTTAAAAATGAATTCTGATCAAATCTCGCAAACTAGAACCTTTATCAGTAGAGGTTGGGAGGTCTTTCTTCAATCAATTGCATCTCTAATGTTGGCTTGGGGAATTATTTGGATCGTTTTTGTTTATTGCTCATCTCCTTTGAAACAAAAAGTGCAATTACATGTGCCAACAAAAGGGGCACCATTTAAAGATTCCAGTACATTTAAACAGGATAAATCCACTGATAATGAAGAATCTGATAAAAATTATTGGGCGATACAGGGTACAAAGGGAGATTTCACCAATGGTATAGGTGGATTCTTCGCCGCCGCAGCTGGCTTCATTTATCTGTTTCTGTCCTTCTCTAAACAACGAGAATCGAATGCTGTTCAAAGGGATGCTTTTGCTCATGAGAAAATTGAGGGACGCTTCTTTGAACTAATAGGCCTTCATCGTGATAATGTAGCCGAATTATCTTTCACTTACTATTACAGAAAAAAGGTTGTTAATAGAGACCTACCGATGCCTGAACCAATAAAAGACCGTGTCACTCAAAGAAAGATTTTCCAAGTCTTCAAAACACAGTTTAAAGAGCTTCAAGACGAAATCGAACATTTTTTTATTGATAAAAAAATCACTGATGTTTATGAGGATACATACCGACTTCGCTTGATAAAAAATTCTACGGTGGTAGATCGAAATATCGACCTTCTTATACTAGCCAAAGCTGATATTTTATATTTAATGATCTTTTTTGGGGTAGGAATCGAGGGTCGGGAAACCATCTTAAATCTAACTAAAAATAAATACAAAGAACTCTTTTTAGTAGATGTTCTCAAGTATGCGGCTCTAAAACCCAAGGTAGAATCAGACTTTTATGTGAATTGGTGGGCTATCAACAGTTTAACTAATAAACGCCAGCGATTTGAAGAAATTTTGTTAAAGCGAAATCTAACATCTACAAATAAGAAAGTTAAAGTGACTAGTGAAAAAGATGTCAATATCCAAAGTAAAGCTACTTTTTACCCGGATGATTATGACAAGTACTATGGCGGACATCAATTCAGGTTGGGACATTACTTTAGACATCTATATCAAACAGTATCGTTTATCAATGACCAGCCCGATATTTCTGGCATTGATCAGCGAAATTATATCCGCCATTTGAGAGGACAGCTTTCCACAGATGAACAAATCATCTTCTTTTTAAATAGTCTGTCCCAATTAGGTCGTGTATGGGAATTGGAGGAAAAAAAGACAGGAATGGCGGTTGAAAGAAGACAACAACTGGTAACTGACTATGCACTTATAAAAAATATCCCTAACGATGAGGCTATAAAAGGGTTTAAATTATCACACTTTTATCCAAGCATTGACTATGAAGGTTTTATGAGTGTTAAATAAATCTCACCTAGTAAGAGACATATTAATTGCTTACACGATCAGTAGCCAATTTTAGTGGATTAGTCGTTTTTATTATTATCACATCAATATTAAATTAACCTTGCATATAGCAATGGAATACCGTACCACAATTAATAATATTTTTAGCCCCCGAAAACATACATTCGCTGTCCCAACGTATCAACGTGCATATTCATGGGAAAAGGAAAGGCAGGTTGCCCAATTTTTATCTGACCTTAAAGATCACCCAGATAGTGTCGAACAATATCATTATGGTCATTTTCTTTTTGAAAGAGATGAGGTAAAGCCAAATAAATTTTGGGTTATTGATGGTCAGCAACGCATGACAACAGCAATTATCTTTTTGAGTGCTATTTATCAGGTGTTGTCAAAGCTTTCAGAACATCAACGTGATTCATTTAATCTAAGGCAGGAATATCTAATAAGTAGTGATGATCAACAAAAATTTCATACAGTCGCTTACGATAACAATTTCTTTATTAACCTAGTTATAGAAAATAGGCAAGATAAAGTTGATACTAGATCACGCCAAAGGATAAAAGAGGCTTTTGATTACTTTTCTGAACAGATAAGTATATCACCGCTGCATGAAGTAATAAAATGGAAAGAACTTATTGAGAATGCTAAAATTACAACTGATATTGTTAACGATAAAGCAGAAGCTACACAAATATTCACATTCCAGAATGACAGAGGTAAAGGCTTAACCAATTTAGAAAAACTGAAGGCTTTCTTAATGTTGCAAATTTTTCTAAGTTGTAAGAATACGGACACAGATCCAAATGAAACTATTGGATTCATTGAGAAAGAATTCGAGCATGTCTATCGTGCAATAGAAAAAATAAAGATTGCAACTGAGGATCAAGTACTCGGCTATCATACAACTGCTTTTCTACCTTACGGAGATACAGCGATTGACAGAATAAAAAACTCGATTTCGAAGCTTAAATCAGAAGCAATTCAAAAATGGATAAAAAATTTTGTTGTTGAATTAAAGCGCTCTTTCGAGTTTGCTATTTCTATACAAGCCAAAAGAAAAACCTATAGCTTTGTAGGAGATATTCTATTCCTTGATCAAGCGAGTTGCTTTCCACTATTACTTAAGCTTTTTCATTATCATGAGAATGATCCGCAAATGGAGAAGGTATTGCGCTTAATTGAGATAATACTATTTCGATTAAAATACACAACAGGAAGTTATTATACTAATTCGCTTCCAACAATCGCGAATCGTTATCAAGGCAACGACATCAGAGAATTAATAAAACAGTTGTGGAATCATGCAAAGTTTGGTTTCCAACCGTATTGGAGCTTTGAGGCTGATTTTAACAGAAGGTTAGATGGTGATAATCACTACACGGGGCTTACAAGATATTTACTTTGGAAATACGAAAATTCGTTGAGAGATGGTGTTCGTGAACCTTACATGCTATTTCCCGAATTTAAGAATTTATATGGCACTCCCAAACTAGAGAACACGCTTGATCATTGGATGCCTCGAAATCCATACGAGATTGAGTATGAACAAGAGTTTAAAGATAAATACTTAAATAATATTGGAAATCTAGTTTTATCAACTAGAGGACGTAACGCAAGTGACAGCAATAATCTACCTGGTAATCGCTCTACATATTCAACTCTTATCTCACGCCAGTTATTAGAAGACTTTAAGGGCTCTTGGGGAAAGGAGCAAATATCGCTTAGACAATCGTACATAGTGGCATTTGCTAAACATTATTGGGACCCCGACAAAGCTTAAAGTTCGAATAAGAGATTTATGGAGGCATCCTACCCTTAATTTTTGAACTCGCAAATTTTATTCACTGAGATAATTCTATGAGCGACTTGGAAGAAATTCTACTATTTAAAATTAATATCAAACACTCCATCCCATTGTATCGCTTAAACAACCGGCAGCAGTAAGCAGGAAGACTGTCAAGGGCGCTGCTGCCAATGAAAGCCATTAAGTGCAGCGTTCATACACCCTTGACAGTTTTCCTGCGGCGCTAATTTTGTGATGGCGGTACAGGGGTCAATTACTTTGTGGGGGAAAAGGCAAGTCTATGGTGAGAGATAGCGAGCCATAGTATTGACTGTGCGGCAGAAAGGCTGTCGGTGTAGTGGAACCCGGAGCGATAGCGTGTGGTGAAATGCAACGGTCTGCCTTTCTGCAAGGGCTAATCTATCATTTGCTCTTTTATCTGGTGATACATTCCTTCAGCAGTTATGAACAGCTTGCACACTTTGTCTGATAACGCCTTCACTATATCTTTATCAACGTAAAAGTCGTCTTTATACCTTGCTGCGGAATAGGCCGTTTGTAAAAGCTCAAAAAGCTGTACATCCTCAATTACACTAAAGTCAAATACATTTTTCAAGTCATCAGTGAAGATCAACGTTATCCTTAGCTGCCTGGCCAGATTATGAATGGAGAGCCGGTAACCCAAGTTGACCCTTATGATAGCGCTTAAAGTGCTTTCTACAGCCTGATGCATCAGGAACACAGCTAAATTGTAATTGCCTTCATTAAAGCAGCTTAGGGACGTATCCAGAAAGTCTTTACCTTGCTTACCCCAACGGTTCCATATAGCTTCTACCTGGTTTTTTATATGTATTTCATCTGGATTCCGCAGTTCGGGTAACTCCAATTTAGATGACTGGTAAGCTATTTTGTCTTTCCGTAAAGCATTGATAAAAAAGCGACTCCCTTCTTTGAGCGCCCTAAGAAAAGCGTCTGACTTATGAACGATCGCGCAAACATTGATCAGATGACCGCATTTCTTCTCGATCTTATCTAAGAGTTGATGTTCCGATGTTTTGTCTTGCTCCTTAGTGATAATTAGCAGATAGAACGTGTCAGGATCAGGATGTGTCCCAAGGTGAATAATCATTAATACAGGCTCAATCTCCTTTAGTATGATCTCTACCAACTGGCTTAGGCCAAGCTGTTCAGCGGTGGTAATTGCTTCATTAAACCTGCAATTGAAATTCATTAATGGCAATCTTACAGGATACCGCTTTACCTGCGTAGATGCTAACTCACCAGATCCATCTACGCTCTTCTTTAACGTTGGTTCGACCTCCCGCTGCTTGATGACCCATGCGGCTTCGTAAAGCTTTTGCATGTTCTCGTAAAAATAGATCACATCGCTGGTGTCTAAGAACTCATCTGCTGAATGATTGGACAGGGCAGTTTCCAGCCACTCATAAAGAAGATCAAGGTATTGACCAACAGTATAGATCTTAAAGAAATTGCCGATAGCCAAATAGGGATTAATGCGTTCGGCGGAGGATAGGTGAACAGGATAATGCAGCCAATCCTGTTCTTCTTGCTGTAATTGTAGATCAAAGTTAATATGAACGGCATTCGCCAACTTCAATGCTCTCTTTGTTCGGCTGATTAAGTAAACTGCTTCGACTAACCTTGCATTTAACTGGTGCGTAAACAGCAACCCAGCTGGACTTTTCTTGTGTTCATCCGTGTAATAACCCTCCTCAATCACATGCTTACGCCATTCCAGTAAGCTTTCTAAATGTCCGGGTAGCCAGTCAGCGGAAAAGAAATCACTGATCACCTTTAAAGGCTCGTTGACCTCATCCTGGTCAAGATACTTAGGATAAAAGTTTTGTACATCATATTGCTTTAAGTCCATGACTGATGCTATTGTGACCGGCCTTTATTGACCGGCAACACAAAAAAATAGCAGAACACCTACGTGCCGAACCACAGCTATTTGTACTTTACAATAATGCGGTTGTTTCGTACATTTACAATAATTGATACATTTACACCATGGCAGAGACTTTACACATCGGAAGAAAGATCAGCAAGATTCGTGAGTTACGTGGTATTAAGCAGGAAGCACTGGCTGCGTTGCTCGGTATCAGCCAGCAAGCTATTTCTAAAATTGAACAAAGCGAAGAGGTAGAAGACTTAGCGTTAAATAAGATTGCTGCAGCTTTAGGAGTTACTCCAGAAGCAATCAAAAACTTTAGTGAAGATGCGGTATTGAATATTATTAATAATACTTTTACCAGTCACGATACGTCAACCCTAAACGCCATTAACTTCCAACCAACGTTTAACCCTATTGACAAACTAGTAGAAGTTTTCGAAGAGAATAAAAAGCTCTATGAGCAGTTGTTAGCGAGTGAGCGAGAGAAAATCGAGCTTTTAAAAAACTTAAAATAATATCAGCTCCGCAAGGGGCTTTTTTATTTGCGGTCAGCCTTGCATAGTTTACTTATTAAAAATGCATATTTCTGTTTCTAAGTTTCTGCATTAACAGAAATGTTCATTTCTATAAATGCAGAAATCTATTTTTCTATATCTCTACATTTGCAGTCTACTCATGGAATTAGTTAAATTATTTGTTGGCGGCTTCCCGCTTGAGATCGACGAATTGGAACTGGCCAAGTTATTTGCACCGCATGGTGACATCAGTACCATCAAGATCGTTCGTGATAAGAAAACACGCATTTGTAAAGGCTATGCCTTTATTGAAATGAATGACCGGCAAGGAGCCGAAGCTGCGGTAGAAGCTCTGGATGGCACAGATATGAACGGCAAGCAGCTCACTGTTAAGATCAATGAGGAACCCGCTGCAAAACCAAGCTATGCACCTAAAGCTTTTGCTCCGCAAAGACAACCTGTTTATCAAAAGGTATCTAGGCCAGGTACCGAGGAACGTAAGAAAAGGCCAAGAAGGACTTTGTGATCAAAAACCATTACTAACCCAATCTTTGACCTTTTCTCTTCTTACGTTTGCGTTTGAACTCATTCAATGCACTTTGATATATATCACCAGCAGGGTGATCAGTGCCGAGCAAACTCCCGACAAGATCGCTACCAGGTAAAGCCTGACGACCCACCTGCTGCCCACCTTGTTGTTGGCTTTGTGAATCTGCTCCGCGCTGTATACGATACTTTTGATTTGGAACGCCAGATTGGTTGCTGTGCTGTCCATCAGTTCCAGCCGCCTGCTGGTATCTGCTATCTTTTGCTCTGATCTGATCCTGTAGTTTTCCAGCGCCTTGCTGTATAGCTTTTCTATTTCCGGCAGTAACTTTTGTATCTGCGTCAATTCCGGTTGCTGTTCCTCTTGTGGCATATTCACCGGCTCTTGCTGATTGTTGGAAGTCTCTTGTCCTAACATTTGCCTTGTAAATTGCTGTGCGATCTCTTTCTTGTTCATAATTGATAGCATTTTTTATGGCCTGCCATTTATAAGCATTACCTAAATGAGCACCTTTGAAATGCATGCCTTCATAACCATAGGATATACCGCTCACAAAACCGGTACTGGCCTGGTTAAACAATACGTTGATTCCCTTCGCTTCCAGCGCCTGAATGAACTGTGCTGTATCCGGCTTACTGCTGAGCACATCTTTAATGATCTCCTGTAACTGCATTTTAGAGGACGGCACATTCGTTCGCTTCATCATCTCCAGTTCATTCTTGGTCATTGCTCTTTCCTGCGCCTGCCTGCTGGAAATGACCTCTGTTAAGCCATACTGCTTCTCCAGCTTTCTGAGTACCTGCTCGCTGCGCTGGTAGTCCCTGCTATCAGAAACCACTTGCCCGTCATAGCCGATACGGTTGACCAGAATATGCAGGTGCGGATGATCCGCATCGTAATGTCGGAAGATGGCATATTGGTGCTGGTCAAATCCCATGTTGTTCAAATATTCATTTGCAATCATGTTCATTTGTTCATCACCCAGGTTCTCGTTTGGCGGAAAGTTGAGCGAGGTATGATAGAAGTATTTTTGAAGGTTTGGCCTTAACATTCTGACCAAAGCCACTTCACCCATGATAGAATCCTCTTTGCCCGATGTAAAAGTCATATCCAGGACTTTCGCCTTACCATGCTCAACCTTTTGCAGGTTGTAGCGTAATGCGCCCCTGAATCCTTTTCCTTTGACCTGGTCCGCTGTCATTTCATTAAGCAGTTAAGTATATCCTTCTGGGTTTTGATCAAAGCGCTCAGTATGGTTACAAAAACTGGTGATAATCTACCAGCGTTCAATTGCTTCACCGCCTGGTTAAGGTTAACACCGATCTTATGTAGCTCCCGGTAAAGTGCCGCATTGATGGGCGACAGCTTGATCGCAGGAAACCTGCCGGTAAATGCTTTCTGCCTGATCCAGTTGGCTGGTGTCATTGCCGATGCCTGGGCATAATTGCAAATCATCTCGTTCTCTTCTTTTGTGAGGCGTATATTGACCTGAATGATCCTTTTATCTTCTTCCTGTAAAGCCGGTCTTCCCATGATCTTTGATTTTAAACGAAGTGCAAAATCTAGCTTATCTCCGAAGGAGCAAGCCGTTTAAGCGTAGCGAAAACATGGCTTGCTCCTAAACGCTGAACACACTTCTATTTACTGAAACTGATCCGTTTACTCTTGACTTCCCCCTTTAAAACCTTCATGATATCCTCGTAATTGTAATACAGGATACCACCGATCTTGGTGAACGGAATGGTTCCGTTATCCCTGAGCGTTTGTAAAGTGTTGCTGGAAATCTTGAGCAGGTTCTTGACCTGGTAACTCTTTAAAAACTTTCTTGGTTCCTCACCTGAACCGCCGCTGATCAGTGCTTTCATTTGACTCAGCAGTCGTTCTCCAAACTCCTGCAAGTCTTCCTTCGTGATGATTTCTGCTGCCATAATTATTCATTTACTGATATAAAACTCAAACCTAAATTCCTCTCAGATGCTCCACAAGTACAACTTTTAAGTTGTACCCCCGCGACAAAGTTGTACCCTTCCTTTAAGAATAGTTGACAACCTGTGCACACATGAGTGATATTTACACTGCGTTTGTTTAAGTACAAAGGTGCTGACCTGATATAAATAAATATCACACCTCATGTACGAGGTAGGATGTTTTATACAAAAATGAGTTAAGAGAATTGGAATTTACTCCGAGTTTATCCGAGTCGGAACAATGATATTATGTGTTAACCCCACATTATGCTTAGTGATATGACGTCAGGGCGGAGTGTGCCTACGAATATAAATTTCGCGTGCAAAGGAGTACTCCTTTTATTTTTGCGATAAAAGTTAGCCACTCTCGAATTTAAATTAACCTATCAAGATGTTATAGGTTCGAGCCATTCTTTCGTAAGATTGTTTTAAATCCTTATCCATCTACCCTGAAAACGCGAGTTTGCAGTACAAGTTCAATAGACGCATTTCGTTTAGCGATCCCGCGTTTGTTTGGGCAATTCGTGCATCTCCGACGACAACTGCAAGGCATTGCGCTCTTGATACCGCTACGTTAACCCTGTTCTTATCCAGTATAAATGATAAGCCGCGGGAGCCGTACTCGCCGTAACTGGAACACATAGATAAAACGCATACCGGCGCTTCTTGGCCTTGGAATTTATCCACACTGGCTACTCTTGCTCCTTCCGGCAATACTGCTTTCAAGGTGCGCACCTGTGAATTGTACGGTGAAATAAAGAGAAAATCTGATAAAGCCAATTGTCGAGTAGTTCCATCGGACGCGGTGTAATTCTTGCCTATTAATGATCGAAAAATAGCGCTAACCATTACTGCTTCCTCGTCACTTTGTTGGATATTACCGTCATGTTCAACATTGATAAATGCAACGCCGCACTCCGGTAAAGATACCTCAGCCAAAGGGTCTGTGTCAATTTTTTGCCGTTCACAATTTTCGTGAGATCCAAGCCGGTTTTCGTAAACGCTTTCGGAAATGAAACGACAAACCGAGGGATGCATCCTCCTCGATTGACCCAAAAACAATCCGTAATCCGCCGGTACTACGGCATGGAATACAGGAGCGTCTGTTAGACTTAATTTTTCATCTTTCAGCGCATATTGTAATACGGACATTCCTGAATCACCGGGATGACTTCCCTGAAGCGGCTGCTCCAGCTGCATCTGATCGCCCAGCAAAACCAAGTTGGAAGCGCTGCGCGCCATAGCGACGGCATTAGCAAGCGATACCTGCCCAGCTTCGTCGATAAATAAGAAGTCCAGTTTATTTTGCAGTTCCGGCCTGCTAAATAACCAGGCCGTACCAGCTATAAGACCCCCACGATATTGGTTTGCCGCATCCTTGTTTGAGCCCACATAACGCATAAGTGGGTTGTCGCTGAAAAGTTCGCCTTCACTTTCTCCGCTGGCTTTCAGGCCCGCCAAGGAGTGCCCCTTTGCCCGTATGATTTTACCACATTCAATTAATAAGTTGATTACCGCCTTATGACTATTCGAGGCTACACCAACATTTTTACCCGCTTCAAGCAGGCTGGCGATCATATTTGAACCCGTAAAAGTTTTACCTGTCCCCGGCGGCCCCTGTATGACTAAGCAACCCGCACTCATCTCTTGGCTTACCCGGGTTGCTGCGGAAACAGTATCTTCTCCAGCTTTTTGCAGTTCTGCCACAGGTGTCGCTCTTGTTAATAAAGCCGAAATTGACCCCGGAATAATTCCTGCTAAATAATCCCGGCCAATACTGGCGAGCGCTGCCTGTATTTCCTTTGCAGGTACATATTCGCTAAGGATAATTGAACCGGCGGATGGGAACCGCCCATTCATTTTTTCATTTAATGCTTTATTACCAATTTTAAGACTTAGGCGACCGGAATTGGAGTCAATTGCAATTAGCGTGAATTTGGCATCAAGGTCATTACAAAACATCACCTGTTTGCCTTCTTCCATTTTGCATTCCTGCAAACCCTCAAAGGTGTAATCCTGAATTTGGGACTGTTTATCGGATTTGGGCGCACCGATCGCTTGAACTCCGTAAATGCATGCCGGATCATCACTCAATTCTTCGGCTTCAGCCTCAGCTCGGTCGAACATTCGCCACCAAACTGGCTTTTGTTCCCGACGATGGAAATCAATCAGGTCTCCTAATGTTGTAGCAATGGGCTCATTTTTGTTTCGAAGCTGGTCTGCGATTTGCAGTCGTTCGGCTAATTCCTGTGACGCTGCGGTAGGTTCTTCATCTCGCTCTTTCTTCTTTTTGGGTAAATAGTTTATACCGTTGTCTGCTGCTAATTTGGTCAACCACCGGAACAATTCTACTGTGGACCGGCAGTCATCTTCATTATAATCACGTATCGCTTTTAAAATATCGCTTTCCTGCCATTGCCTCGGTTGCCCGCTTTCTATCCACCGGGCATACTGCACGATCGAACCGGCAGCTGTTGCAACTTCGGTGGTGCGCTTTGGCCTATATAATAATTCGATTGACTTTATTGAATAGCTGGCTTCGCCGATTCGGATGCCCTGGCGAACAACCTTGTACAAGTCAACTAATACGTCATTACGTAATAATTCATCTACTTCTTCCTGACGGGTATCATGCCGTATGCTCAATCGTCTTAACGCACTCTCCTCATAGGCTGCATAGTGATAGATATGCATACCAGGGTTTTCGATCCATCTCTTAAAAACCCAATCGATGAAGCCTTGAAAGGCAGCTTTTTCACTTTCACGGTCATGCGCCCACCAATCAAAAAACTCAAAATCATTGGTTGTAGCGCCAAAAAGATACTCGAGGCCGCCCATGGTCAACGGATATCCCTCCATATCAAAAAAAATATCGGCAGGGTGTGCAGGCGGAAGTAACTCCAAGCCAAACGCAGCAAGGGCTTCTGCCGGCTTTGCGATCAACTCGTAACGAGCATCAGCCGTTGAGTCTTTTTGCCGGTCCGCCTTTGTACCGCATTGCAAACGTGCTTGGGCAACTATTTTAATTAAGGTGTCGTTGGCTAACTTATGAATACCGCTACCAGTAAATTCAGCTAACTGGCTCATCGTAGCGATACCTGCTTTTGCCAATTTTTTGATTTGTCCCGTTGTAATCCCGGCTACCTGAACTAAGTGGTCATTGTTGGCGAAATAGCGATCTGCATGCGATTGCCAACGGCCATGATCAGCTGATGCCAAAGGCTCCGGGCAATCTTTCAGGTTATCGGTAAAGGTTTCCTGCATCTCGAGGAAATTGTTCTTTACCCGTTTGTAGTAATGATAAAAGTCCTCGGTGCGGAATACGACCCTTTGCCCAGTCCCTAAAATAATACCGAACTTTTCCGGCATCGACTCTCCTGTTGTAGCCGCATACATTTCAGCATAGCAGCACAATTGTACGGCATAATAAGGTTTTGGCGAACGCGCCAATTTCGTGTCCCATAATTCGTAGGCGTCACTTTCATTTAAAATTAAAAAATCCGCATAGCCAGCAAATTGATCTTTTTGTAACGCCGCCTGGAAAACTATTGGCACCCGACTTTTTATGGCTGCTGTAGTGTTAGTAACAGCTATTTCAAAATCGCTACGTTCAATTTTAGCAATAGGTATTCCCTTAGCCTCCATCTCCGCCAGCATCGCTTGTTCATGTATGTCACCGGTTTCAGCAATAAGCTTGGTTTCCTCACTTTCCTCGTCGGGCGTTACCAGATCCCTATTCTCCAAATAATAACGGTCCATCCACGAAGCAAACGATGAAGCAACGAAAGTGATCAAGTCACTTGGGGAAAAAATGATAGAGCCGGCAGATTTTCTCATAGCTGATTTAGTAATACATAAAATGTAAATTGTTGTAACGCTACCTATTTAGCGTTTACAGAATAATTGTTAATAATGTTGCTTGCGATTTCGACAATCTTTTCAGCGAGGCTTTTCGGTTCCAACACAGTGACGTGAGCGCCGTAATTCAAAATAATGCCCACCAATTCAAAGTTGATGATAACATTTAATGTAATAATCAATCCCTCTTTATCGTCCTTCAGAATATTCTGTGAATGATGCATTTTCTGACTTCGTAAATAATGGCCTTCGGACTCGACAAACTTTAACACTACTCTTTCAACCAGGCCGTTTCCGGTTCCAACGCCAATACAATTCGTGAGGTAGCTTTTATCAACTAATCCTTCATCTAGAAAAGGGCAATCTGACTTTTCCAATGCAGTGATTCTGTCGAGCCCATACGTTCTTGTAGCTCTTTTCTGTTCATTCTTGCCAATAATATACCAACGGTTCCGGTATTCTTTTAACAGATAAGGATGAAAGTCATATACCTCCGGCGAATGACCGAATTTTTGGTAGGTGATTTGCAAACATCTTTTTTCCTGTATAGCTTCGATGATCGTATCTATATACTCCACGCCCTTTGCAAAAGGGGTCCGCTCGAAGTCGATAAAATTTAAAACAGCGCCCTGGTCTGACCGTTTCGAGAACTTGACTATTTTGTTTATAGTATTGGTAAAGGCGTTGAGCAGTGGAATATTTCGATATTGATTAAGTGTCGATGCAGCTAATCTAAGTGCTTTAAGGTCTTCAGCATTAAGCGGCAGTTTATCAATCGAATAGTCGGGGTCCGTATAATAATAGCCAAACGGTGATTTCGAGTGTTTAATCGGAGCAAAGTAGCTGAGCTGACGACTGTTCTTCATTTTTTCGATATCACCACTAATGCTGCTCGTGGAAATATCAATATCAGTTTCTTCTAAAATAGCATCCACAAGATCCTGCTTTGACCAGTATTTCTTGGTACGGTGGCAAAGACAGTCGTTAATCACCCGAATACGGGCCATGAGGTCTTTATTGGCTGGCAAGGTTCAGATATTAAATATTTATAAAAATACAAAAAAAAGCAAAACACAAATAGGTTGTATTCTGCGCCTTTATTATTGTATCATTTAATACTCTAAATTAATATAGACTATGGCAAATTGTAACAGACTCTTTTGCGATTACGGCAAAAGCATCACGCCATCGAACGAGCAGATGCAGCAGATGATTAACTCGAGGACGACGCTTGAAAAGAAGATTATTACCAAATTAGAAGAAAGGCTAGGGATGACGCCTACGTTTTATACACAGGGTTCAGCATCCAAAAATATGCGTACCATTATCATTAAGGAAAATGGCACCTACGATGCGGACCGTGGTGTTTATCTTCCTCGTAAACCTGATGTCAGCGCAACTACTGTACAACGGTATGTCTATGAGGCAGTAAATGATCATACCGCCGATGGAGCAGAGCACAGAAAAAAGTGTATACGCGTTTTTTATCGCTGCGCCTACAATATTGATTTCCCGGTTTATTACGAGGTAACCGACGAAGATTATGCGTACATGGCAGTGAAGGATAATGGTTGGATAAAAGACGATCCATGGCACATAATTACCTGGTTTGAAAAGCGAAAGGACGCTGATGGCCAACTCGTCCGAATGGTAAAATACTTAAAAGGATGGGCTTCGAAATGCTCCTCTAAAATGCCAAGTGGTATCGCACTCACCGTCTGGGCAACCAATAATTATGTAAGAATTGAGGATAGGGACGACGAATGCCTGTACAATTTGTTGAAGGCCATTCGTTCCGCAAATTACTACCGGGTTTCTTGTATATCGCCGGTGGAGCCATATGACGATCTGACTGCAAAGCTTACTGAAGATCAAAAAGCCAAATTCAGAGCTGAATTGGATAAATTTATTGATGATGCCAAGAAAGCACTTGATAAACCTAACCAGTTGAAGGCGTCTCGCATTTGGCAAAAATACCTTGGACAGCGTTTTCCTGATGGTGTGGACGAGGACACGGATGCTAAAATGAAAGCCCTTTATGCCGCTGCTAGTGTGACCTCTCGTTTAACTAGTTCGGGGCAATTTAGCAATACCAGCGGCGTAGCAGGACAATATAACCGGAATTATGGCAGCTAATATTTTAATACCACAGCGCCGACTTCAAGGAACGCATTTACTGCGCGTTGAGGCCGCGTTATTAAAAAAGCATTATGATTTTTTAACGTCAAAAATTATAAATGGGGTTCTTTTTGTTCACGGTTATTGCAAGCCGACAAATTACTCGATCACTTATAATTATAAGATTGTGTATGATCCTGCTAAAACCCCGAAGGTTTACGTAACGGAGCCACAAATTTGCTATCATGAAGAAATACACATGTATGCTGATGATAACCGTCTATGCCTTTATTATCCGAGGGATCATAGCTGGAACGACAATTCGCGTTTGTTTAATACGATCATACCATGGACGCATAAATGGTTCCTGTTTTATGAACTCTATTTAATCACAGGTAAATGGGAGCATCCTTACGTTGAACATAGAAGAATTTAAATTATTAATAATACAGTTATGGCAGTACTAGATTATAACAGACGACTATCCAATCTTCAAAGTAGGCGATTTGATCCGGGGTTGAACGAATCCGCGTTAACGAAATCATTCAGTGCTTCAGACATCCCACAAGACATTAAGTACCTATTTGAATCGATGAAACCTATAGGTACGAAATATAACGCCAAAACTATTCAAGCCGCTGAAAATGTTCAAAGCCATCTTGAGAGAGGGCTTAAAGTACATTTTGACAGGGCTTATAGAACACAAGGTTCGGTTAGAACCAACACGAACATAAGGGTACATAGTGATTTTGATTTGCTTACGATTATTGATAAATATTTTTACCCTCAAACCTCGACCCGTAATGTATATACGGAATCAGATCCCGATGCAGATATTGAGGAGCTAAGAAAGCAGGCTACCGCTATCATGAAATTTCAGTATGATACCGTTGACGATAGCGGCGACAAATGCATCTCCATTGAAAACAAGCATCTAAACCGCAAAGTAGATATTGTATTTGCTTACTGGTACAATTCAGATAAATATCAGGAATTAAGAGATGAATTCTATCGCGGCGTGTACCTGTATAGTTTTAAAAAGAAAACCAAACATCGGGATTTCCCTTTTGCTACGATCCATAACGTAAATGTAAAGGGAGATACTACTAATGATGGCCTAAGAAAGGGAGTTAGATTATTAAAAAATCTCCGGGCTAACTCGGACGTTGAATTGAAGGTACTTAAAAGCTTTCAGTTAAATTCGATAGTATACGCTATCGATAATACCCCTCTGACCTACACTATTGGAGATGAGATTAGGATTGCCAGGGTTGTTTCCGAGCAAATGGGAAAACTTATTGATAACCCAACCTATCGAAAATCGATATCAAGTCCTAACGGAGTTGAAAAACCACTTTATGACGACAACACTGTTCCCGAACTGATTTTACTCAAAGGTGATCTTGATACTCTCATAGAAGATGCATCAAAAGACTTATATAAAAGCCACACACTTCAACGGACACTTTTAAGCTATTAATTATGAATGATTTAAAACCCCAAATATTTATAGGTTCTTCCACTGGCGGTTACAGTATCGCCGAAAAGGTAAAAAATTGCCTTTCTATTGTTGGCGATTGTCATCTTTGGAAAGACGACGGTGTATGGGAGGTTAACACCAGCACTTTCGATAACTTGCTTCGCATGGTCAAATTTTTTGATTTCGGAGTATTCGTTGCAACTGCTGATGATCTGACACTTACAGTTGACGATAAAATTGTGATCGAGCCGCGGGACAATGTTATCCTGGAGATGGCGCTTTATCTTGGTGCACTAGGTAAAGACAAGTCCTTTTTACTAGTTGAAAAGGGTATCAAACTTCCAACAGATTTTAGCGGTATTTATATGCCCCGTTTTATTGCGACTGATGATACATCTATTCACAACGCCTGTAACGAGTTCATCCATAAAATTAATGAACATTATCGCTTAGGCCATTTGAGCCTTTATCCAACTACTGCGTTGGCAATTGGCTATTATAAGAACTTTATTGAGGGTATGGTTGAAAGCATCCATGATGCTGAAAATTTAGAATATGAAGGCGCCATATTTACCGATTTTAAATTGAAAGTTGTTATACCAAATGATTTAAGCGGCTATATCCGGCAAAAAGCCTCTCTTTTTTATAAAAGACATGGATTTGGCGAGAACAAGATTAAAACGAAATATAGAAGCCAACCTGCTTGGTTCCATTTAGACGTTAATAATGCGCCGCACGGTGTTATTTACGATATGCCAAGCACACTTACGGGTATTGATGATGCCATAGAAATGGTACTTCAGAAAGGTTTCACCGGAAGAACAGCGATGCAGGAAATAATTGAGCAGCGGGAGTTAAATAATTTCAGGCGCGTATTGCAAATTCAGATTAACAAAAGCCCCTACGCAAAAGCCGTAGTTGAAATAATAGACGAATTTTAAAAAGACAGTTCAGAACTCTTAAAACAAATAGTTAATTCATTTATATAAAAAAGTATGGGAATCAAGCCAGGACCAAAAAGAATTGCTAAATCCACTGGAAAACCAGATCAACGGCAAAGGGATAACAAGCAAACGCCGGGAAATACACCGTCATTAAAACCGCACGAACATAAGAAGGGCAAATGAATTCACTTTTTTAATTACGTTCTTTCTTGGGACATCAAGTTATAAATGAAGGCAAGTCGGACTTCATTTTAATAATCGGGATAGCTCAAGGCAGTGCTTGCAGTCAAACTTGATGTTCCAACTGGGAACATCAAGTCTGAACTCATCTACGTTATGAGCGGCTCACTTTCTTGAGGCGAATGGAGTTTCTGGATGTCATTTTTGATTTGAAGCATATCCATATCTCGGCTAACCTGACTATCTGAAAACTTTGCTTAATGCTAGGTAGTACGGAAATTTTTACGGCCCAGCATATTCAGAAGTTATTACCAGCGCATTTGAAATCAGTTCTATCTCTCTTGAAAAAGCCAATTCAACGCTGCTTCCATAACGCCATTGTACCATTCTACCTCACTGTTCGTTGCAGACGCCAGCTCATTTGAATATTCAAAAAATCGTAGAATATGTCGGGGTTCGGGCACGTAATCTGCATTATGTGAATCCTCAACCATTTTCAGAAACACCCGCAATGGTAAAGGTACAATGGTCGAAGTTCCGCCATAATATGCAATATTTAATCGGTGAAGCCCATAAAAATGTGCAATCACCGATTCATTGATTGTAGGAGCAATGAAAAGGCAATATGCAGGCTTGTTAGTTTCCCGTTTATATTTAGCTAAGTGCCGAGTTACTGATTCACCTTCAGTCTCATACTGGCGCTGTCCGCTTTGCATTGTTACTTCGACGGTTAAACCGAAATCTTCGTAATCACATTGGATATCAGCCATGTTGCCTTGTGCGGTTGACATGGGCTGCCCGAAGTCGTCAAACTTTAAATTTGCTTTGATATTGCCTCCATCAAGCATAGTCATCGCTCGCCAAGTATTCCATTCAAGCATTAAAGGCGTATCGTATAAATCATTATCCAATATTTGTGAAAAAGTAGTATTAATATCATCAAAAAGCCGGTAATCTTTTATGGCCGATACTTGTTCGCTAATTAACTGTTCCTTTCGTGATTCTCGGGCATTGGACAAAAGCTCTTTTAGTTCCGGTAGGTTAACTCCTGACGGGATCAATAGTTCAGGGAACTCTGCAGCCAGTCTTCGCAACAGTAATTCCCTGTTATCTGTTAAGAGCACGGGTAATTGCGGATTACCTAAATAAGTGGTATAACTGGCTTCATTGTCGGTAAAGATCGGGTCACGGTCCGTATTCGCTAAAAAATAATCAACTTCCGGAATCTTTTCAGGAACGATGGATACTGATTTTCCCAAATGTGATATATTGACCAAACCAGTTGCTCTAAGATAACGAACGCAGGCATCTGCGTAATCACGCATATTACTTGCTTTAGTTTTTAAGAATTTAGCTACAGAAGCATCATGAGTTTCTCGTGTCCTCGTATTGCCAGCAAGGATATCGTTCTCGTATATTAAGCGGAGTTCCGCATCGAGGTATCCAGCTTTGAAGCGGCGATAGTTACCTTCATTCTGTGCCTTGGCTACCCTAAAAGCGTCAATTTTCGAAACAATTTGTTCAAACTGCCTATAGTCAACCAACTGCAAACCAAAAATAACCAGCTCATCAAATTTCAGCGAACCAAAATGACGGATTAAACGGAATATTTCTAGGTATGGTTTAACCCAGAACTCAGCAGAATTAACTGTTGGCCGGTGGAAGGGAGATGGTACTTGAAATTTCAATAACTGTCTGAGAAATATTTCTTCTTTTCGGGCCGCATTTATGAGCTCCTGTCCCGCAGGAGTTAAGGTGATTACTGGCGATAAGATTACAAAACCCAAGGATTTAGGACCACGATTTATCCGGTCACGTGCGCTGAAAGCAGGGTCATTAGCACCTTCCCCGCTGAAGAAGTTTTCTTCTTTCAGCAAATCCATGAACGCCCTTTGATTGTCAGTATTCCAGGGAACTCCGGAGAAATGCTCGCTCAAAAGCTGTATCTCGGGAATCATTTTAGATGGCGTCCTGGGGGAAGTGGTTAGAAAGATTACTTTACTATCGATCCTAGCCATATTAAGAAGCCAATTCGATTTGAGGTTTAGGATTTAAATAACGCATTTCGCTGCTGCTTTTGTAATTGGCCAACAGGATGTGGGAAGCTGAAGCCTTAAAGCGATTACGAATGTTGACTGCATAAGCTTTCTCATATTCATCGATGATTAAGTCGCCATACAGTTTTTCGGTTAATGGTGTACGGCCAATTACCATCAGTGCTTTACATTTTAGCTTACGGTAAGCTGAGGCCAATTCAATATGGTTTTTTTCTGTAAAGCCGTCTTTATGCTCTATGTTTCCGTAATCTGAAAAAATGCAATCATATGGCGGGTCCAAGAACATAAAATCATCTTTCTTAGCGAGTTGAAATATCTTCTTGTAATCGCTATTAAAAATTTCTGTAGTTCCGAGTAATTTTTGATGAGCTTCGGTAATTAAAGATGTATTAAAGTTTGCATAGCGTCCATATGGTACGTTAAATTCACCTTTGGCATTATGACGGATCATTCCAGAATAGGCTGTTTTGTTAATGTAGAAATACAATGCTGCATCGGAATATTTTTTATCTATTAGCTCGTTATACATATCCCTCAGCTCATAGTAGAAAGCCTCATTCTCATCATTTACACGGTTATCCGGGCTTTTAGCTTTTAATTGCTCATACCGTTTTCGATTATCTGTGTAAATCCGCTCGATTGATTCTAATTCGGCAGACAACGTCTTAAAGTCCGATTTGACCATCGAGTAAAATGCCATCAGTCTACTATTAATGTCATTGATTATCGCTTTTTGGGGTTCGAGGTAAAAATACAATGCCCCTCCGCCGAAAAACGGCTCAATATAACGTCCGGAAAAGTCCGGTATATGTTTGACGAGGTGTGGCAATTCCTTGGACTTGCCGCCCCGATATTTTATTAGCGGTTTCATGATAATCCTTTGTACAAACTTCGACAAATAATCGTTAAAAAAGTATTTTAGTTTCTGAGCTATCTGCCACGTTCAGGACTACCTAATGGACAAAGGCTCAAAAACGAGCGAATGCTTTTGTTTTATATCACTAAATGTGTATCTTTAATTATGAAAAGAGGTAGTTACCTAAGTGAACACCTGCTTTGATTTGTTTCTATTAACGCGTTAAATATAAGGAATTTACAAGCATAGGTTATCGTCCTGCCATCCCGACTGATACCATTCAAAAGCCCTTAAATCTTAAGATTTAAGGGCTTTCGTTTTCTTTCTATACTAGTAAAGTAAGTTTTTTCGGTAAAAACTTAGTGCCAATACGTCCCGGCAAAACCCAGCACCATACCCATCCACATGCCAATTGCAAACACTACAAAGCTTAATACATTGGCTAAAACCGTATGCCAGCCACCTTTGCTGCGCATGTTTCCCATCAGGTAGTAAAAAACGCCGCTCATGGCGCCAGCAAATGTCATTACTAATAGTGGCCTCAGTACCCAATATTTATTCCAGGTTGGGTCGGGCTCACCTGTTTGTAGTAAGAATGTCGACACTATAATTAGGCCGACACCTGCTCCTTGTAATATCCGTTTTCCCAACGGTCCCGACTGATTTCGTTGGGCTGTATCGATGGCTGCCATATATAAGTATTTTAATATTGTAGGTTATATTAAGGAACAGGATTGCAATGCAAAGATGTTCCTTAAAACTTTGTTATTGTATTAAATTTAGTTGATGCCAAACTGAAAGCAAATTTATATGTTGCGACTGTATTATTTTACCCTCTTATGGCTTCAGGTTTTTTTGCAATTTTGGATGATATAGGCGCTTTGATGGACGATGTTTCGGTAGCGGCAAAGGTTGCAACCCGTAAAACAGCAGGTATACTTGGCGACGATCTTGCCGTAAATGCAGAAAAGGCCACAGGTTTCCTGGCCTCGCGGGAGCTGCCGGTACTGTGGGGAATCACAAAAGGCTCTTTAATTAATAAACTGATTATTGTGCCTATTGCCTTGTTGCTTAATTCGTTTTTTCCTGCCGCCATAAATATAGTGCTTATTATAGGAGGCTTTTATTTAGCTTATGAAGGAGTGGAAAAGATAATTGAATTTCTGTTTCATCGTTCCAAAAAAGGCCGCGAGGTAATTGAAGAAAAAACCAGTCAGGCAGATGCCGAAAAGGCTAAAATTAAATCGGCCATCACAACAGATTTTATACTATCGGTAGAGATTGTAATTATAGCCCTTGGCTCCGTTACGCAAGAAAACTTAACCATACAAATCATTACTGTTTCGGTAGTGGCGCTACTGGCTACCATAGGCGTGTATGGTATAGTAGCGCTAATAGTGCGTATGGATGATGCCGGTTATAAACTCATAAAAAGCAATAATGATAAAGGCTTTTTATCAAGCCTGGGCCATCTGCTTGTAAAGGCATTGCCTGTTATAATTAAAATTTTAGGGGTTGTAGGCACCATTGCACTAATTCTTGTTTCGGGCGGTATCTTTGCACATAACGTCGAATTTCTGCACCACGTACTTCCAAATTTGCCTTCGATAATTAAAGAGCTGTTGTTGGGAATTGCTGCAGGCCTTATAGCCTTTGCTGTGATAACAGGCGCGAAAAGTGTGTTCAAGCCGGCTAAGGTTAAAGCATAATCATAACGCCCTTAAAAAATCCAGGTATGGCTGCACGCTTTCTTCAACGCCATCCTTAGCAATTTTATAGTCAAGTCCGTAATACGCAAAAAATGGACGGTAGTCGGCTTTTATATACTCAAAGGATAACTTGAAAGGACGTATTAGTTCGTTTACCGTATACCTGTACCTACCATCTACAGTATATTCTTCTTCATCAACACCTGCCGTTATTGCGAGTGTAATTATTTTACCGCCCATTTTGTAACCACTTTGGCTGCCGTAGGCCCAGCCGTGCGTTAAAATATCGTCAAACCATGTTTTTAACAAGCCCGGGCAGCTAAACCAGTAAAATGGAAACTGAAAAACTATCTTTTCATATTGCTCAATCAGTGCCTGTTCTCTTTGCACGTCAATTTTGCCATCAGGATATGTGCCATGCAGATTGTGTATATAGTATTGATCGGGATATTTCTGCAGTTCTTCCACCCAACGTTTGTTTATAACTGAGGTTTCTAAATTGGGGTGCGTTACAATTATTAATGTTTTCATATCAATTTTGATGGCAAAGCTAATGCCCAACCCATGCAATTTGTATATTGGCAGCCCATTGTTAGGTACTATCAAAAATGTAAGTAATGACTAAAATTAAAGAAGCATCAACCAATTTTTCCAATAGGCAAGCGCTTGCCGAGGAGTGCCCCGAGGTTTATGCGGCCCACATTATTGGCGGGCAATGGTCATTAGTTATATGCTCCTGGTTATTGACTGGTAAGCTGCGGTTTAGTGAACTCAAAAGCCGGTTACCAAACATTACGGAGCGCATGCTGACCTTGCGACTACGCAAACTTGAGGAAGATAAAATTATTAAAAGAACAATTTATGCCGAAGTGCCGCCAAGGGTTGAATATGAACTTACTCAAATTGGCTACGAGCTGCAACCCATTATTAAACAACTCGAAAAGTGGGGCGAAAAACATAAAAGTTTGCAGTCGTAAATTAAAAAACGACGCTTAGCTATAAACAAACTTTCCTTAAATCAGCAATCTATGAACCTTATTAAATTCTTCCTGTTGCTTTTCGTTCTATCGCTGGCATCAATGCCCGCTATGTTATTTGCGCAAGGCAAAGCAGTTATCCCGGGTGACTTTGCCGACCCATCCATCATTAAAGTAAAGGACACATACTACGCTGTGGGCACATCGTCAGAGTGGGCGCCGCATTTCCCTGTTTATGTTTCGAGTGATTTAAAAAACTGGCAACAAGCTGGATATGTATTTGATAAAGCACCTGCATGGACATCCGGCTCTTTTTGGGCGCCCGAGTATTATAAAATCAATGACACATACTATATATATTATACTGCCCGTCGCAAAAGCGATAATACATCTTACATTGGCGTAGCAACCTCAAATTATCCTGACAAGGGATTTAAAGATCATGGTGTTATTATCGAATTTGGTAAAGAAGCTATAGATGCTTTTGTATTTAATGATGGCGGCCAATTATACATCACCTTCAAGGCGTACGGCCTTGATAACCGCCCGATCGAACTATTAGGTAGCAAACTTTCTGCGGATGGTTTGAGCTTGGAAGGTGAGACGTTTTCTCTCCTTAAAGATGATCAACGGATAGGGATGGAAGGGCAAAGCATTATAAAGCACGACGATTATTACTACCTGTTTTACTCGGCCGGCGATTGTTGCGGTATAAAATGCGGCTACAATGTACGGGTAGCGCGGGCCAAGTCATTTACCGGGCCATATGAGATTTATGCTAATAACCCCATACTTGCCGAAAATAACGATTGGAAATGTATGGGCCATGGCACCTTTGTACAAACAGGTGACGGTAAACTGGCTTACCTGCATCATGCTTACAACAAAAATAGCAACGTACTCGCCGGTCGGCAGGGGTTATTATCAGCGCTTACCTGGCCGCAAGAAAATGGCTGGCCTGTTTTTAAAGCTCAAACGGAGATGCTTGGCAATGCCGAGCGAAGTTTAGTCGACAATTTCAATGGCAACGCAATAGCAAAATATTGGCAATGGGATTTCAGAAATGCTTCGCCAGTTGTTAAACAAGGGGCGGGGTTGCTTCACTTGAGCGGAACTGTTAAGCCAGGCAACAAAGCGGGGATTGTGTTAACGGTAAGGCCGGTATCAAACAACTTCGAGGCAAGCACTATAATAAACAATTATAACGAAGCATTAAAAGGGCTGGCGTTTTACGGGGATGCAAATGCCGCTTTGGGTGTAGGCATTAGTGGCAATAAAATTATCGCTTGGCAGGTTAAGGGTAATACGTTTGATACGCTCGCCTTTAAACCTGTCAACAAATCGGTTCCTGTAAAACTCAAATTATCAGTTGTTGACGGGAAAAAGTGTTTGTTGCTATTTAAACAAGGCAAAACTGATTGGACGCCTTTGCAAACTGTAGCTGACATTAGCTTTTTACCGCAGTGGGACAGAAGCCCGCGTGTGGGCCTGCATTTTAAAGGCGATGAGAAGCTTGATGCAGCTTTTACAAACTTTACGATGGTAAGTAAATAAACAAATAAGTAGCCTGGTAAGTGGTTGCTAAAAAAATAATTTTTCGATTTTTTAAAATGTTTCTTTTTGTTGGTCGTCTTACAAGTAAACACAACAACGGCCCTCATGAAAACAACCATTACCACATATCGAACCATGCAGCACGAGCTGTTATGCCAATATAACAACCCTGCCGAGGGCAACATAATTGAAAAAGACCTTGCTATCCTGTTTCTCGACTTGCGGGACTACACCGGTCTTCTACAGGCTCAACCTGCTCGCGAGGTTGTGCATATGGTAAAAAAGTTGTTTGGCTTTTTCAGCAACGTCATCAATTCATTTGGTGGGCGGGTTATAGATAGGGCAGGCGATAGTTTGTATGCTGTGTTCGGTTTGAAAACCAGCGTGCAGACAGCAGTGGTTGAAGCTTTTAATGCATCTAAGATGTTGTTTGATGCCTTGGCATATTTCAATACAAATTTTGCTGTTGCACGTTTCAACAAACCAATTGAAATTGGCATTGGCTTACATGCAGGTAACGTTATAATTGAAGAGATGCAGAATGAACAGGGTGCCTATCTTTCTGTAATGGGTTTGCCTGTAAATATCGCCGCCAGGCTACAGGCCGAAACACGTGTACTTGACAATGATTTTATTGTGTCCGAACATGCCTATGGCATGCTGGATGGTGCACAGCGGAACGATCAACATTTTGAGTCGCGTAGTGTTAATGTGCACGGCGTAAACAATAAACAAAGCATCAGGCTTGCCGGCAGTGCCTATCATAACAGCAAACTACTAAACGACGAACTTAGCTACCTGCTTGCAATAGCAGGTTGATGGTTCAGGTTTCCTAATTTATACAAGGGCACCAGCGGTAACGCTGGTGCTTTTTTTATGTGATTATAAGCTTCCAAAATATTGCGGCTAACAGGTAAGGGAAGCACCACATGTGCTTAGACGAAGTTATGATATGTGGCAAACCAATTAATTACAGTTTTCGGTAACAATTGCAATCAATTGTTGTTGGTAGGGTAATTTACGTTTTACACATGGAGAAACACATCTATCAAACAGGTATAATAGGCAACTGTGCATTTTTGGCACATATTGATAAGAACACAAATGTTGAATGGATGTGCTGGCCACGTTTCGATAGCCAGTTTATTTTTGGTGGCTTGCTGGATAAAAACAAAGGCGGCGAGTTTTCTATAAAGCCTGGCGGAGAGTTTGTATCAAACCAATATTATCTCGAGAATACCAATATAATGCGTACGGAGATTACCTGCGCCGAGGGAAAATACTGCATAACAGATTTTGCTCCGAGGTTCAGTAAAAACCGGACCTATTACCGCCCTTTGATGCTCATCCGTAAAATTGATGTGCTTGAGGGCAACCCGCGTATAAGGGTTAAGTGTGATCCGGTTTGCGATTATGGCCGCAGCAAGTGGGAACGAATACAGGGTAGCCGCTCTATAGAGTTTCACGGTTGTGATGAAAAGATGATGCTTACATCAAACATCCCTACAACTTACTTGCTGGAAGACCAGTACTTTGCACTTAACGAAACAAAATATCTGGTTTTAACCTACGGTACCGAGATTGACCGCTCATTGGCTGGTTTATGTGAAGAATACCTGCGCGAAACTAAGGAGTATTGGCGTTTATGGATAAAACACTCATCAATAGCTACATTTTACCAACCATACGTTATCAGGGCTGCGCTTGCACTTAAAATACACCAGTATGAAGATACAGGTGCCATCATAGCAGCCAGTACAAGCAGCCTTCCCGAATTTATGGGCAGCGGCCGCAACTGGGATTACCGGTATTGCTGGTTGCGCGATACTTTTTATGTACTTACTTCATTAAACCATATTGGGCATTTTGAGGAAATGGAGCGGTATTTTAATTATGTAACGGATATATCATTCTCTCACGATAGCGATTTCAGGTATCAGCCGCTTTATGGCATAACCGGTAAAAAGGATCTCACGGAAACCATCATGGATCATTTGGATGGTTACATGGGCAACAAACCGGTACGTATAGGTAACCAGGCGTCAGAGCATATACAAAATGATATTTACGGCCAGGTACTTATATCATTACTTCCCCTTTATACCGATCATCGCTTTATATTCAGAGAGCGAAAGGATTCTGATAAATGGATAGCAACCATCCTTGACAAAATTGAACGCACTATTGACGAAAAGGATGCAGGCATTTGGGAGTTCAGGAATATCGCACACATACATTGCTACAGTAACCTTTTCCAGTGGGCGGGATGTAATGCTGCAGAAAAGATAGCTTTAAGCATCAATAATGATCAGCTGGTACAAAAGGCAAGATCGTTGCGTGAACGCGCCGCAGCGCACATCGAACAGTGTTATGATCATGAACGTAAGGTCTATACGCATGCAGCAGGCAGCCCGCATTTAGATGCAAGTACTTTGCAGCTTATAATGATGAACTACCTGGATCCCGAATCACAAAAGGCAAAAGATCACCTCATAGCATTGGAAAAGGAACTGAAGACTGAGGGCGGATTATTTTACAGGTATCTTCATAATGATGATTTTGGCAAACCCAAAACAACGTTTTTGATATGCGCATTTTGGTACGTGGAAGCCTTAGCTTGCGTTGGCCGTTTGGATGACGCTATCAAAGAGTTTGAAAAGCTGATGAAATACTGCAACCACCTGTTACTGTTTAGCGAGGATGTGGATGAAGAAACAGGCAGCCAGTGGGGTAACTTTCCGCAGGCATATAGCCATGTTGGGCTTATGAACGCTGCCTACCGCATTGCCATGAAACTTGATAAACCCATATTTTTATAAAGAACATGGAAGAGCTGTTGGGCGCATGGTCAAAACAATTACCGCCTTGGGCATGGAACCTTATTATTATAGCTTTCATCCTCATAATCGGCGTTGTAATACGCTATATTGCCGGGCTGCTGCTCAATTACTATAAAAATAAAAAGGAGGACGAGTATTCGTTTTTGCGCTCAATAGTAACACACTTAAGCAGTTCGCTCAACCATTTTGTGCCGCTCCTGCTTACCAATGTGTTACTGCCCTTTGTAGCAGTTCAATCTCGATATCTTGATGATATAAAGCGATGGTTGGGTATATTCCTGCTGATATCATTTGCCAGGCTGCTCATGCGTGCCATGCGCGTGCTTGAGGATCTTATTTATCACAAATACGATCTCAACAAAGAGGATAATTTAAAGGAGCGTAAAATAAGAACACAGCTGCAGTTTGTACGTAAGGTTGCCGCAGTGTTTATATTTATCATAACGCTATCGCTGATTTTATTGAGTTTTGATAGCGTGCGCAAGCTAGGGGCAGGGTTGCTTACCGGTGTTGGGATAGGTGGTGTTATAATAGGTTTTGCTGCACAAAAATCGCTTGGTAATTTGTTAGCCGGTTTCCAGATCGCTTTTACACAACCCATAAGGATTGACGATGTGCTGGTGGTTGAAGGGGAGTGGGGCAAGGTGGAGGAAATTACACTTACCTATGTGGTGCTAAATATCTGGGATCAGCGCAGGCTCATATTGCCCATTAATTACTTTATCGAAAAGCCTTTCCAGAATTGGACGCGCACTACATCACAAATTTTAGGTACTGTGTTTTTGTATGTAGATTATAACGTACCTACAGATGCTTTGCGGGATGAACTTACCCGGTTATTAAATTTGTCTCCGTTATGGGATAAGCGTGTGGGTATACTGCAAGTTACCGATACAAAGGAAAGTACCGTTGAGCTGCGTGCTTTGGTAAGCGCTCGTAACTCATCGCAGGCTTTTGATTTGCGTTGCTATGTCCGCGAAAACCTCATTAAATATCTGAATTCGAATTATCCTGATAGCCTGTCGAAACGAAGAGAGTTGGTTACCCTTGCAAAAGACACACTAAACGAACCTACCGACGCAGCTAATATTGATGGTAATTAAATATAAAACCCCGGCCATTTTAATATGACCGGGGTTTCCCAAATACAGTATTTCTTTCTCGAGATTACTTGTTTTTGATATCGGTTACTTCTTTACGGATATCTGTAGCAGCAACTTTTAGTTGTTGCATAGCGTTACGTAAACGTGTACCTGCTGCTTTGTTTCCTTTTTCGTAGAATGCTGTAGCGTCTGCTTCTGCAGAGGCAATAAGCTCTTTTAATGATGTGAATTTTTCCATTTTATTGATTCTTTGTGTGGCAAAAGTAATTAAAATACTCTTAATGCGATATTTATACTACAGTCTGCCTTTTTAAGGGTGAAATATCTACTTAATCTACTTAATTGGCGTTACGGTAAAGTCTTGAAAAACAACAGAAAAGCTTTTTTTCCCAGGTGCCGCAGCTACCATTCCTATTTGTGCGTTTACTTTTGGAGGGAAGTAAGCCAGGCGCAGCATTTTAAAGTCTTTGTTGTCAAATGAATACTGGATCTGCACATAGTCGCCCTTGCGAAGCAGCTTTAACCATATAGATTTCGGGCTGTCATTACGTGGCACAACAGACCAGTCGGACACGCCGCGGGTAACAACTGCGCTTACG
The DNA here is from genome assembly GCF_007846085.1 of Mucilaginibacter pallidiroseus. Classification (GTDB taxonomy): domain Bacteria; phylum Bacteroidota; class Bacteroidia; order Sphingobacteriales; family Sphingobacteriaceae; genus Mucilaginibacter; species Mucilaginibacter pallidiroseus. The sequence goes on along the minus strand of NZ_VOEJ01000001.1, from coordinate 704,280 downwards.
TTCTGCACGCCATCTACGTACTCAATACCTGTTTTAATCCAGTTCTCGTTATCTATCCGTACCATTAAGCCTGCCTGGTGAAATAGCTCTTCGTAGTTACCTGTTACTTTTACAGACGCTTCAAAGTTACCGGCAAGTTCCTGGTAATAAAACGGCCCCGAGTCGCGAATAAAATCATAATGGGTTATGCGCCAGTAATCGGTTTTAGGATCAACCGTCATGGTTAATTCCTTAGCGTCGCCGCTCCACTTTTTGGGTTGATTGTACCATTTCATTCCGTTGGTGGTTTGCGCAAAACCAATGCTTGCAGTTAGGAGCATGGTTAGAGTTAGTAACTGTTTTTTCATGATAACTTGTGTGCAGTAAAATGTACTTAAAGGCTTGCAAAATAGCTTTTTTTGCCGCTTTGCCCGCAATTGGATGTATGAAAACGCAGTATTTTTATTGTTTTAAACCTGTTGAGAAAATTTAAGGTAGTTAAGTTGACTTATTATCGCAATTGGCTTCAAATTTGTTTTAGTTGATTACATGAAAAGAAGAGTACTTGTAATTGAGGATGAGCCGATTATTGCAGAGATGATAAGCATTTTGCTTGAGATGGAAGGCTTTAATGTAATTAGCCTTGCCGATACGGAACGTGCGCGTAAAAAGTTACTGGCCGGCGAAGTGGATATGGTTATGCTCGATTTAAATTTGAAAGGTGAAAACGGACAATCGATGTGCCGTTATATTAAAGCCGAAGAAGGCCTTAAACATATACCTGTGATATTGGTATCGGCTAATAGCGACCTTGAGCAAATTACAGCAGCTTGCGGTGCAGATGATCACATACACAAGCCTTTCGACATGCACAACTTTACGCAAAAGGTACGCAACCAAGCCAACATGATAAATTAGGTTATCTATTAAGCTTTGGGATAACTATTGCCTTGCCGGCTTGCAGCAAATCTTTTGTAATAGTGCTTGTGTAGGCTTTTATTTCGTCCTGAAATTCACTTACAGAAGCGCCTGATCTTATTTCTTCAAGCCTTTTTTCCCAGTTACCGGTAAGTTCGGCTTGGGCTATTTGTTGGTTTTTCACCACATCGTAAACAGCGAGGCCGGTAACAGTAGGTACAAGATTTTTTTTCTCACGAACAATGTAGTTACGCTTAAGCAGTGTTTCTATCATAGCTGCACGGGTTGCCGGCGTGCCAAGTCCGCTATCTTTCATAGCCTGGCGCAGCTCTTCATCGTCAATTTCTTTGCCGGCGGTCTCCAATGCTTTTAATAAACTTGCTTCATTATACAATGGCTTTGGCTTTGTTTGTTTTTCGAGCAAGGCTTTGTTTACTATCGGCAGGTTTTCACCTTGTTGCACTTTGGGTAAAGTTGGGTTTTCTTCATCCTTTTTTTCTTCATCTTTATCGTTAAAAACAGCACGCCATCCTGCGGTTTTTATCACGGTACCACTTGCCACATATTTTGCACCCGATTGTATCACAATTTTTGTGATCTCCTTGATACAATCCTGATTAAACGCCTCCAGCATGCGACCCGCAACCATATCATATATGGCCTGTAAATCGGGCGTTAAGTGGTTAGGCATCTCGCCGGTAGGCAAAATTGCATGGTGGTCGGTCACTTTTTTTGCATTAACACTACGCTTGTTAAGCTTAACGCCTGTAAGCAAATTTGCTTGTTTGCCAAAAGTTTCGTGGTTGTTGAACTTGGCAATGAGGTTTGGCACTTCGGCAAACACATCGTCGCCAATGTAGCGGCTGCCTGTACGTGGGTAGGTAACTAATTTGCTCTCATACAAGTTTTGCAGCAAACTCAACGCCTGGTCGGCTGTGAAACCTTTGCGTTTATTTGCTTCCTGCTGTAAACTGCTTAAGTCATGCAAAAGCGGGGGCGGTTCTTTACGTGGTTTCGCGTCCACGCTTAAAACCAAGCCTGTTGGCTCAACCTTTTCCAAAACGGCTTGCGCTTCTTCACGGGTCTTGAAACTTTTATCAGAAATGGCCCTAAATAGTTGTCCGTCCTTATCGGGCTGTATTGCCACCTGGTAAAAGGTTTCGGGGACAAAGTTTTTGTTCTCCAGGTATCGGGCACAAATCATGGCAAGGGTAGGTGTTTGAACCCTGCCTAACGATAAAACCGACCGTGTGCCCGATGATAAGCTGAGCGCCTGCGTGGCGTTCATACCCACCAGCCAGTCGGACTGTGAGCGGCAGTGCGCCGAGTTGAAAAGTGTATCGTAATCGGTGCCGGGTTTCAAATTTCTGAATCCATCTTTAATGGCGGCATCTGTTTGCGACGAAATCCAAAGGCGCTTAAACGGCTTTTTGCATTTAAGGTAATAATAAATGTACCTGAAAATCAGTTCGCCTTCGCGACCGGCATCCGTTGCTACGATGATTTCGGTAGCTTCATCAAACAGTGTTTTAATGATATCCAGCTGCTTTTTTGCGCCGGGATCATCAACCAAACCGTCTTTAGTTTTGACCTTGCGTAAGGAAAGTTTAAATTTAGGCGGCAACATAGGCAGGTTTTGAACATTCCAGCCGTAGTAACCATATTCTTGCGGGGCGGCTAATTGCAGCAAGTGGCCAAAGGCCCAGGTGAATGTGTATCCTTTGCCTTCAATGTAGCCTTCTCTTTTTGTTGTTGCACCAAATACTTTGGCTATTTCGCGGCCTACTGATGGCTTTTCTGCAAGAATTACTTTCATAAGTACGGCAGCGAAATTAGGTAAACGATACCCGCAACACAAAGGTTGTTGAGAACTAATACAGTCGAGATATATTAGAAAGCGTTACGGAAGTTTATCCAACTTGAAGTAGCCGAGTGTTATTTTGTCTTCCGGCAAATTGGTTTGAGGTGTTAATGCTATATGATACATGGCTTTTTGTGCCGGGCTTAAAATATCTTCTATCCTGTAAATATCATCCACATCAATGCCGTATTTCTCATCAATATGAGAGTTGGCACCCTTCATGCCTTTGACTGTAGCCGACTTGAAAAATACTGTCTGTTTAGCATTTTGCACGGCTTGTGTACGGTCATCCTGAACAGAAAGGATAACATAATGTTGCTCCTCAAGCCGGTTTTCGGTATAGCCGCCAAGGTTAACAAAAAAAAGCTTTTTGCCGGGTGGTTCGTTAACACCAGTCTTGGCTATAATTTCTACTCGGTGGCCATCAACAGCGTGTACTTCGCGCCAGCCATCAATATGGATGCTTGCGCCCGCTTCTGGCCAAAAGGCTTTTATTTCGGGCACAAGTTCTTTTAACGATGTGGCTATTCCAAAAAAATAATCATGCTGTTCCACATTGCGTTTAGGCGATTTGGACCCTAAAAGTATCATAAATAACTTAGGCTTCTCGGCTTGGGTTATGCTATCCATATGGTTTATGACTGTAAAATGCGTTTACTAACGCGTTCTGATGCTGCTTCGCAAAAATCGAGCCCCGAGTAGTCGGGGTTATAGCCACCTATGTAAGGTACGCTCATCATGTAAACGCGGTCATTAAAAGCGCCATATTTATCTACCACCTGGAAATCGTCATTTATCGTAATGCCCGGTACTGACAGGTAATAATTTCCCTGGCCGTCGGTACTCACTTTGTTTTTTCCGCTTTTCAATGCATTTAATCCTTCGGCAGCATCCCTGAATTTGATTTTGGCGGGGCTTACGGTATTATTTGCCAGCAAGCCGGGGTAAGGCAAATCATCGTATGAAAGATGTGGCTGGCCAACACAATCTACAAACGTTTCGTAGTGCTGTGAGTACTTATTGCCTTTCTCGTCTGTGTAATCGTAAATGGCGCCGCCTGTTTCCACAGCTTTTGTATTGCTATCATCACCGACTGTAATTATATCCAAAACACCGGCCTTATGCAGTGCCATCATATCGTCTACCGAGGGTTGGGGAGCAAAGGCAATCACTACGGATATCAGCGGCATAAGCGTTTTATGAAGGCGCAAAGTATCTTCGGCGGAAAAATACTTCGCCGGGTAGTTCATGTCGAAACTAAGCACGGCCAGCATTTCTTTCCAGTAAACAGATTGGTGTTTTTCTATAGATATTTCGGCTTCTTCATATTCTGCTTCTATCAATTTAAATGGCTCGGTACCTTCTCTCACCTTCATAACGGCAGTTACAAAGTCCTCAATGCTCATATCTTTAATACGCTCGTAAAATTCGGGGCGTTTTTCTTTAAAGCTATCTTTAAAGTTTCTTTCAAAAACAAAATCAAGAGAAAGAAATCCATCATTTTCGGCGCGATTACAAGCAATGACTTCTTCACTAAGTACCGAATCTTTCGACAAATGCGAATCCTCTAGATGGAAACGTACAGCAGGCAGCAAACCGTTGCGCGAATGCATAACCATTTTGAAATTGGGGCTATCTGCTGCAAGTTGATAAGTTAAGTCGCCGTTATCGTTTACCGAAAAGGATCCGTTTTCTCGCGCCATTGTACGTATGGCATCAATTGCAGTAAGCGACGAGCCCCTTAAAGCCACCGGGTGGTTGGCCTTAAATTTCAGTTTTGCCGGCGGGTATGGCGAATCAAAATAGCCCTTTACCTTGCCCTCATGTTTTTTGGGCCAGCGGTGCCCGCTACAAACAATAACCGTGTCAAATTCAAATTTTTCGCCATTTTCGCTTTGTAAGGTAACAGTGGCTTTATTTGCATCATCGGTTATATCAACTATAGTAGTACCATAATGTACCGTTGTTTGTATACCGGCTGTTTTGGCAGCTTTTTGCAACAAAGCAAATTGGGCGCCTAAGTATTGGCCAAAAAGCAAGCGCGGCAGCACCTTGTATTCGTTGAAATTTTTCGGGTCAATCTTATACTTATCAAGTGTGTCTTTCGATACCGAACTAATCCATTCGGAAATGGTGTTTACCAACTCCGGTATCTCGTTGTCAGACACGTTTGTGATATGCTCATCATTGGCACCGTCGGTGCTGTAGGGCATACCGGCACCCAGTTGCTGATTTTTTTCGAAGATGTCAATGGTAACTTCGGAATGGCCGGAATCGACTAATCTTTTATACATGAATAGGCCACTTGGCCCACCGCCAATTATGGCTATGCGTTGTAAAGTTTTCAAATTTTTGGAGTAGCGGAAAATAGTGTAACTACACAAATTTTGTATAGACTATTGTTCAACTAAACAAAAACGAAAATGTTTTTTTAGTTTAAAATATATCCTAAAATTACAGCTCAGCTAGTATTCAACAAACAGTTCATCAGGGTAGCACCACAACCAGCGCTCGCCCGGCTGATCAGATGCTATAACGGGATGTTGCGTGGCGTTGTAGTGCTTTGTCATATGTTGGTTTGGTGATTGATCGCAACATAACGTTACACCGCACGTTTGGCAAGTACGCAGGTGAACCCACTCATCGCCGGTTTTAATGCATTCTTCGCAAACGTGTTCATCGCCAAGTTTTACCTGCGTAATAGCCAGCATGTGTTTGCATAACATTTGGTCTTCCATGTTAATATGTGTGTTTTAAGCCAATAACAAAGTATCGTCGGCTTAAAGCTAAAACATTCTTTTTATTATTTTATTTAACAGTGTATAACTATGGCATCTACCAAAACCTCTATTTACAGTGCCCTCATAGCAAACTTGCTTATTGCTATCACCAAATTTATTGCCGGGGGTATCACAAACAGCGGGGCAATGCTGGCCGAGGGTGTACACTCGGTGGTGGATACTGTGAACGAATTACTTTTGCTGCTCGGCATAAGCCGAAGCAAAAAACCTGCAGACGCATCACACCCTTTTGGCTATGGAAAGGAGCTTTACTTTTGGTCGTTCATTGTTTCAATATTGATATTTGGTCTGGGTGGCGGCATTTCCATTTATGAAGGCATAAATCATATACAACATCCGGAATCTCTGGAGCGGCCTACTATAAATTATATTGTGCTGGGCCTTTCTATATTATTTGAAGGCACTTCTCTTGTTATTGCTACCAAACAATTTAACCAGGCCCGCGGCGAAACCGCATGGTGGGAGGCCATTGTTAAAAGTAAAGATCCATCAACATTCCTGGTTTTATTTGAGGACGCTGCGGCTGTGGCAGGCTTATTCATAGTATTGATTTGTACTGCGCTAAATCATAAATATGATCTGCCTTACCTTGATGGCGTTGCATCCATTTTGGTTGGCCTAGTGTTGGTACTGGTATCGGCTATTTTAGCGCGCGAAAGCAGGAGTTTATTAATGGGCGAGGGGATATCTGCCGAAACCCGTAAAAACATTTGCAGACTGGTTGAACAGGATGCGGCGGTGAAAAAAACAATGCACATTTTATCCACCTATCAATCGCCTGAAGAGATTTTACTAATGCTGATTATCAGTTTTAAAAACGAGTTGAACACTGTTGAATTGAACGATGCTATTGATCGAATAAGAGCCACCGTAAAGGTAGAGTACAAACTGGTAAGGTTTGTAATAATTCAGCCAGAGACGGAGCAACATCACCAAAATTTCATGGAGTAATTACTTGCCAAATCCTTTCTAAAACGCTTAAATTATTTTCTTCAAATTTAATAATTACTAATATTTTTAGTAATTTTGAATTGATATGAATGAGGAAAGGATAACCGAAAAGCTCAATATTTTAGCCGATGCAGCCAAGTATGATGTGTCTTGCTCATCAAGCGGAAGTAAGCGTAAAAATGATAATAAGGGTTTAGGCAACGCGAGTAACGGTATCTGCCATTCGTATACCGAGGATGGACGCTGTGTATCTTTATTAAAAATATTGCTTACCAACCATTGTATTTTTGATTGTGCTTATTGCGTATCGCGCAAAAGCAATGATATTAAACGTGCTGCCTTTACAGTTCAGGAAGTAGTTGATCTGACTATTAACTTTTATCGTCGTAATTATATCGAGGGATTATTTTTAAGCTCGGGCATTTTTAAGGATGCTGATTATACCATGGAGCGATTGGTACTCATTGCTAAAAAGCTACGTACCGAACATAAATTTAACGGTTATATTCATTTAAAATCAATTCCGGGCGCGAGTGACGAATTGATGAATGAGGCAGGATTGTATGCTGATAGATTGAGCGTAAATCTTGAAATGCCAACCGAGGCAGGCCTTAAATTATTGGCGCCCGACAAAAGTCATCAGGAGATGATTAAGCCAATGGGTTATCTTAAAAAGGCAATCATTCAGCGCACCGAAGAAAAGAAGATTTTTAAAAAGGCACCCATGTTTGCGCCCGCAGGCCAAAGCACACAGGTAATTATTGGCGCCACGCCCGAGAATGATAATCAAATACTCCACTCGGCCAATTACTTTTATAAAAACTTTAACCTGCGCCGTGTATATTATTCGGGCTATGTACCTGTATTGGCCGACAGCCGCTTGCCGGCTTTAAATACAAGTGTGCCCATGGTTCGTGAAAATCGGCTTTACCAGGCAGATTGGTTGATGCGGAATTACGGCTTTCATGTTAATGAAATTGTAAATGATGGACAGCCACATCTTGATCTTGATATCGACCCGAAGCTGGGATGGGCCATCCGAAATATGCATGAGTTTCCAATAGATATAAATAAAGCCGATTTACGAATGATTTTACGAGTACCCGGTATAGGTGTGCAATCGGCTCATAAAATAGTAAGTGCCCGCCGGTTTGGTAAATTAAACTGGGATCAAATTAAACAATTAGGTGTGAGCCTGAACCGCGCAAAATATTTCATTATCTGTAATAGCAGCGAATTTGAACGCCGTGACCTTACCGGTAATAATATCAAGCAATTTATATTGGCTACATCGCACAGCAAATATCTCAAGAACACACAAACCCAACTCAATTTATTTTGATATGGTTACCACATTATTATATGATGGCACCTTTGAGGGTTTGTTAACAGCTGTGTTTGAAATATATGAGCATAAGTTAGGGAAGGTGAATTTGCTGCGTAAAGAGCATTATACCGAAACAATGTTTGACGCAGTAATGGATGTAGTTAGCGACGAGGCAAGGGCGACCAGGGTTTTGGGTGGCTTAAAAAAGAAATTATCTGGGATGGGGGTGCAACGTTTGTATGCGGCGCACCTGTCGGGAATGGATAGGGAAGAAAATAACTATATAGGCTTTATCCGGTATGTTTTTGATAGCAGCGAAAACGTTGAGGAGGATTACGGTAACAGGTATGTGATGCGTGTTTCGGAAATTGTGCGGATGGTTAGGAGAGAAAAGCATAGGATGGAGGCCTTTATACGTTTTCAGAAATTGCAGGATGGCACGTACTATTCGGTGATTGAGCCTGATTTTAATGTGTTACCGTTGTTAATGAAACATTTTAGAAATCGTTATGCTGATCAGAAATGGATCATTTATGATATCAGGCGTAAATACGGTATGTATTATAATTTACATGATGTAGAGTATATTAACATTGATTTTGCTGAGACCAATAAAGCCAGCGACATTGACGGTGTGCTAAGTGAAGATGAAGGCCTTTACCAGCATCTCTGGAAAAACTACTTTAAAAGTGTAAATATCCAGTCGCGTAAAAACACTAAGTTACATGTGCGCCATATACCCAAACGTTACTGGAAACATCTAACAGAAAAAATTTAATTTTTAATAATTTACGCAATTAATAAAAGCTTATTTCATTAGCGCGTAGCCTGATGTGTTGATAAAGTGAAATGTTGATAAACTTGCAATTTCAGTTTTAACACAGCTGATTAAGCGCTAATACTATGTTTATAAACGGTTATCAGATGTTAATAACGTGTTAAAAATAAATGTAAAAAAATACTTGACACGTATATCATTTTGTCCCGATATTGTAAATAGCAAGAACGACGTACTTTGACAGCCTTACAGGAAATTTGAAATTGAATCGGGCAAACCTCCGGGCGCGCTAAAGATCAAGGGAAGTTCCTAAGTACTTAAAAAAATGGGAGTTGCGATAGCAACAAACTTTTGAGAGTAGATGAGGTATTATTTATGCTGCAATACTTTACGAAGAAAAGCAGTAACAATAATGATCTTGAGGTAATCTGCGTTAGCATCAATGAGCTATCCATATTCTTTGTCGAAAACGGATAAATCAGCGTTGCACGGGTAAAACATTGTTGTTATCCCCAAGGAGGTCTAACAAACGCTTACCAACAGCTACTAAAGTCAATCATATCCGCGAGGAATAGGTTGGCTGAAGCAGAAAAGTTTGGTTTGAAGGGTTTAGATTTTGCAAGGAAGCGGGCGGTTATACATCGTAAACAATTGATATGTCTTACAATTCTTCATCGGGTTGTGTTAGCATGCAGTGGTGCAATTAACAAAGAGGTAATCAGGTCGGTTAAATTACACAAAACTTGTTAGCTTCATGACGGCTATGGCTGTTATGAAGTACAGGAAACGGAAGTTGATTCGAAAGAGGAAGCTTCCGTTTTCCTTTTTAAAGACTTTTTTTAGACTGCGCTCAATCTCACTTTATATACTTTTGGCCAAACAAGGTTTAAACATTATTGCCTATTTTAGCAATGATGAGCAAGGAAACTACCGACCGTAAAAAGAAGATATTTGTACTGGATACTTCTGTTATCCTGTATGATCATAACGCCTTTGAAAATTTCCAGGAGCATGATGTTGCTATACCCATACAGGTATTAGAAGAGCTTGACAACATGAAAAGCGGCAACGATACCCGCAACTTTGAGGCGCGCAGCTTTATAAGGCTGATGGACGATATGTCGCGCAACAGGCTCATCAACCAGTGGACACCACTGAATGGCAAAAGCAAAGGAAACTTCAAAGTTATTATGGATGTCAAAAACAGCAGCGCAGACGCCGAGCTGGTTTTTGGATCTGACAAAACAGACCACCGGATCCTGAACGCGGCCCTTGGCGTTCAGTTTGAGCATCCAGACCGTAAGGTGATCCTTGTATCAAAAGACATCTGTCTGCGCCTGAAAGCTAAATCACTTAACCTAAACGCCGAAGACTATGAAACAGGCAAGGTTAAAAATCTTGATGAGTTATACAGCGGCAAAACTGTTTTGAATAAGGTTACCGAAAAGCTATTAAGTAAGTTCAATAAAACGGAAAGCCTGCCTGCCGGGAGCTTAGACATTGCGACTGATAGCGGCAATCATTTTTATGTTTTAAACAGTAAAAACGGCAGCACCGCTGGTTTTTATAATTCCCAAACAGGCGAGGTAGAAAAAGTGATTGAGCAACCTGTGTTGAACATTTCGCCCCGTAACCAGGAACAGGCTTTTGCCATACATGCGCTGCTTCATCCCGATATTAAACTGGTAACTATACAAGGCAATGCCGGTACAGGTAAAACTTTACTGGCACTGGCCAGTGCGCTTGAGCAGCGCAAGTTTTACAGGCAGGTGTTTGTTACGCGCCCTATAGTGCCGTTAAGCAACAAAGACATAGGCTTTTTGCCTGGTGACGTGAAATCAAAGATAGACCCTTACATGGCACCCATTTGGGATAATCTAAAATTTATAAAAGATCAATTTGCCGAGGATGCTAAAATGCAGGCGAAGATAGATGAGTTGGTGAGTAACGACAAGATATCAATAACGCCACTGGCGTTTATAAGGGGCCGCACGCTAAGCAAAATCTTCTTTATAGTCGACGAAGCCCAAAACCTTACGCCGCATGAGGTAAAGACCATTATATCTCGCGCCGGGGAAAACAGCAAATTTGTTTTTACAGGCGACATTTACCAGATTGATACGCCCTACCTGGATGCTGAAAGTAATGGACTCTCATACCTCATAGATAAGGCTAAAGGGCACCCGCTATACGCTCATATCACCTTGCAAAAAGGGGAGCGGAGCGAATTGGCTAACCTGGCTACCGAGTTATTATAGATACTACTCGACGCCTTTAACCTTCATTTGCATGGTGTAAATTGCCGTTGAAGCGGTAATGAATAAAATATCTTTTTTTCGCCCGCCAAAGCATAGGTTGGCTGTCCATGGTTCCGGCACATCGATATGAGCGATTTTGACACCGTCAGCATTATAGATTGTTACACCTTTGCCAGCCAGGTACAAATTTCCTTTTTCGTCGAGCGTTATGCCATCTGCGCCTTGGTTTATAAATATTTTTCTGTTACTAAGCTTACCGTCTTTTTGGATTTCGAAACGGTAAATTTTATTATCGCCTATATCTGCCACGTAAAGGATTTTGCCATTCGGCGTTCCTACAATCCCATTGGGTCGCACCATGCTTTCATCAAGCGCAATTGGTTCTTTAGCCCCTGCAGGTAAGTAGAAAACGTTTTGAGTTGGCATGTCCGGCTTGGTGCGTGTCCAGTAATCGCGTTGATAATAAGGGTCGGTAAAGTATATGTTACCGTTTGGGTGCACCCAAAGATCATTAGGCCCGTTGAGCAGGTGCCCTTTAAAGTCTTTTATCAGCACGGTTACCTTTTTATTTTTATTAACCTGCCACAGTTGATTGTGCTCATCGGCACAAACGAGTAAGTTGCCTTTCCTGTCAAAGTAGGTACCATTACCACGCCCGGCGCTGTCCATAAATACCGAAAGCTTACCGTTTAAACCATACTTCCATATCTTATTATTCGGCTGATCAGTAAAATAAACGTTTCCAGTCTTGTCTGCAGCAGGCCCTTCGGTGAATTTAAATTGCCTTGATATCAGTTGCGGGCGTAATGTTGTATCAAACAAGGTCTGCTGGCTAAAAGCCGAATAGCTTATTATAGAAAAGAAAATAAAGATTAAGTTTTTCATACGTACTATGATCTAAACATCAGCTATAGTCCAAAGTTTTAGTGGTGCGATGTGGTTAAACCTAATTGTTTTTTAATTTCGCAGCTGCGTAAGGTCCAATCCGGTTAAATTCAATGTACTCAAAAGATCAGGCATCACAAATAAGGCAATCATTCTGGACGGCATTTGGGCAATATATGAGTCCGGTTTTATCTGCCGAGGGCCTCAGAACCAATTGGATCAATTACAAAACCGGGGTAAAGCATATTAGCTTTCGCATGCAGGCCGACAATAAAATTGCCCAAATCAGTATTGATCTGTCACACCCCGATACTGAGCTGCAGGAATTATTTTTTGATCAGCTGCAATCTTATAAAACGCTACTGCACGCTACACTCGGTGAAGAATGGAATTGGCAACTACACTGTCACGATGAGTTTGGTAAAACAATAAGTCGTGTTTACACAAGCCTTCCGTCTGTAAGCGTTTATCAGCAGGAAAACTGGCCGCAACTGATATCATTTTTTAAACCACGCATTATAGCGCTTGATGAGTTTTGGACCGATGTTAAATATGCTTTTGGAGCGGTGTAAGTCTCTTCGCTAACTCAAATTTTTATTGCTAAATTTGTTAGCATGAAAAGATCGGGTAGTGCAGATATGCCTTTACACCATGGCCATGTTCCGTTATGGCTTGCCGAGCGGATGGGTAAATTGGGCATTGCTGTAATTGAAAATATTGTGCTTGATTACGGCAAAGACGAAGTGCTACGCCGCCTCAGCAATCCATTTTGGTTCCAAAGCCTTGGCGCTGTGATGGGTATGGACTGGCATTCGTCGGGAATCACCACATCAGTGATGGGCGCTTTAAAACGCACCGTAAATGTAAGATGCCGGGAGTTAGGCATATACATTTGCGGTGGAAAAGGCAAAGCATCTAAACGCACGCCCGATGAACTGCTGGCTGTAGGTAATACCACGGGTTTGGATGCCAATTACCTTGTTAGGTGCAGTAAGTTAAGTGCAAAGGTAGACAACACCGCCATTCAGGATGGCTTTCAACTTTATACGCATAATTTTATACTTAGTGACACGGGTAAATGGGCTGTGGTGCAGCAGGGGATGAGTGATAGCAGCAGCACCGCAAGGCGATATCATTGGCACTCGGAGCAGTTAACCTCTTTTGTAGATGAGCCGCATACTTTTGTTTACGGTAAGAATAGTGGTTTAATTTTGAACATGACCGACAGGCAAGCGGCCGGAAGCCGTAATGCGGTAATGCGGATTGCTGCCGAGCAGCCCGACCGTATGATGAAAGAGATTAACCGGTTAGTAATGCCATCACACCACGATTTAAAGGCTAAGGATATTGACCTGAAAAGGTTAGGAGCAGTTTTATGGCTTGCGCACGAAAAAGAGCCTAAGGATTTTGAGGAGTTGCTGCTGTTGCAGGGCTTGGGGCCGCGTACGCTGCAATCACTAGCGCTTGTAAGCGAAGTTATACATGGCACGCCATCCAGGTTTAATGATCCGGCCAGGTTTTCATTTGCGCATGGTGGAAAGGATGGTCATCCGTTCCCGGTACCATTGAAGGTGTATGACGATACGATTAACACCTTGCAAAAAGCAATGTACAAAGCCAGGTTAGGTAATAATGATACGAATGAAGCGATCAAGCGCCTCCACAAAATATCAATGGAAGCAGAAAATGGGTTTACGCCCAACGCCAATTTTGACAAGGTTATTGAAAAGGAGAGAAGCGAATCGTGGAAATATGGCGGACGCACGGTTATGGGTTACGCCAAGCCGCCTGTAGATCAGCAACTGAAACTATTTTAAACCCTCGCTTTGGCAAATGGCATTTGCGTTTTTTAAATGCTCCTGCAATTGTGTAATGTATTTGGCCGCAAAGTCGCTCACCTCTGCGTCGGGATCATTTTGAGCAGTATTAAATAACTTTACAGCTCTCTCATGGTCGGTAACAGCTAACTGCACATACTCCTTATCAAAAGCCGAAGCTGTTTTTGCAGATAAGCTTTTCAAATGGTACGCTTCATTTTCGCTTGTAGTGCCATTGACATTTACACCTTTTTTTGAAGCAAGTTTATGTAGATTCGATAGCAGGTCGGTTTGGTCTGCAATTATCATTTTTGCAAGCGCCCTAACGCTGCTGTTTTTTGAATTTTGAAGCGCTATGCTACCGTACTTAACCTCAGCATTACCAAATGCTACAGCCGATTTAAGAAATGCTGATGTAGAATCGGCCGCCGCAACATTATTGTAATTTTTTGACTTCCGCGACCGGTTACAAGCTGTAAAGCTGCTCAGCATTGTCGCGGCAATAAGTATATAAACAACGGTCTTCATTGGGGTTGTGTTAAGTATAAATAAACACAACAACGAAAAATTCATTCAGTTTTCACAATCATAACCGCCAAGTTTAGCAACGCGACTGAAAGGGTACGATAAATGCCGTAACGTGTTAAGCCACTACCTTTTTTGTAACACCAAAAGTTTGTTGTGCCAGTTGAGATATTACCTCGTTCCGCGACTTGCCGTCAATGCCCATCAAAAACTCAACGGCGCCACCCTCTGCGCCGCAGCCAAAGCATTTAAAGGTGTTTTTTTCTGGCGATACCATTAGGGAGGTAGTATCGTCTTTGTGAAATGGGCATTTGCCCTTTAAGGCTTTCCTGCTGGGTTGCAGCAAAACGTAACGTGAAATTATATTAACCAAGTCCAATTGCGCATACTTCGCAACATCATTTTCGTCGAAATTCATTAGGATAAAATAGCTCTTCAAATATACAAAAAGCGTATTTGCCAAGGAAAACGTTAAGCCGCTTGTTGAAAAATTAAAAAGCCAAATACATGTTGCGAAAAAGCCCCATCAGCATTCAGAGCTAACGGGGCTTTTGAGTTGAGAACAAATTTACATTATACAAGATTACGGCCGGCGTTGATGATGCCATAAACCGTACGTATAACCAATTTTTTATAGATACCCTCCAGTTCGCTATCTTTTACGGTGTCAAGTTGGTTTAAGGCATAGTGCTGTATTACAACCAATGGTAATATTATCTTTTCACGTATCGCGATAGAGCGGCTTTCAATAGGGTATTCTTCCATTAACACTTTGCTGTCGGTAAGTTCAAGCAACAGGCTTCTGGTAAGTTCAAATTCAGCTTTAAGCCCTTTCCAAAATTTCCCAAATTTCTTGTCCTTCTCCATGTACGCCGTAATCCTGAAATCCGATTTGGACATAGACATCATGCAATTGTCCAACATGGTTTTAAAGAATCCAGATGCATGGTAAAGTTCCTTTACTTCTTGCCAGTTGCCTGCATCTTTCATTTTCTTAAGTGCTGTACCTACGCCGTAGAAACCGGGGATGCTTTGCTTTAGTTGGCTCCATGATGTTACGAAGCTAATTGCTCTTAAATCTTCCAGCCTTAACTTGGCATCGGCGTTACGCTTTGTTGGGCGGCTGCTGATATTGATCTGCGACAGCAACTTAAGCGGACTAAATTTTTCCAGATACTCCACAAACAATGGGTCTTCCCGTAAAGCCAGGAACAACTCATGGCTTGCTTCCGCCATTTCTGCAATCAGAGCCTTATGTTTTTCGTCAAGTAAATCCTTATGATTTGGATGCAGGGCAGATATAACACCGGCGTTTATCAATTGCCCGGTGTTAAAGCGCGCAGTCTCTACTGATCCATATTGCGAACTTACGGTTTGCCCCTGTATAGTCAGCTGGATATGTTCATTCGCTATTTCCTTACCCATTGAAGCATAAAAACGATGTGTTTTGCCGCCGCCACGTGCCGGTGGGCCACCTCTGCCATCGAAAAACGCCAGGGCAATGCCATATTTGCGCGCCATGGCAGTAAGCTCAACTTTGGCTTTGTATATGGACCAGTTGGCCATTAGATAGCCACCATCCTTTGTGCTATCCGAGAAGCCAAGCATGATTGTTTGTTTGTTGCCGCGCTGCACAAGGTGCGATTTATAAAAGGGGTGGTTGTATAACGTCTCCATAACCTCGGCCGCGGCCTTAAGGTCATTAACGGTTTCAAACAACGGCATAAAATCAACCGTAAGCTTGTTTTTTTCCCAGCCGCTCCATAAAAAGAGGTCGATAAGCTGTAATATGTCTGAGGCTTTTTGGCAGTTACTTATGATAAAACGCTGGCAACCTTTTTGGCCGTTGCTGTGTTGTATTTGTTTCATCAGCCGTATCGTGTCCAGCGTATCACGGGTCATGTCGTCGGCTGTTTCCGGGCACTTAAAGTCGGCTTGATTGAAGGGCAGGCTTTTCAGCTTCTGTTCCTCATTCATTTCCTGGTATTCTTTAGGTACACCAGTATATATTTTGGCGGTGCAATATTTAAATACATCGCGCAGTACACGGCTATCCTGCCGTATATCTAACGTTGCAAAGTATGAACCAAACAGTTGAACCTTTTGTATCAGGTTTTCAACTACTTTGATAAACAGCCCGTCGTGCTCAGTTTTCAGCTGGTCGCGCATGGCTTGCAGCGTGGCCAAAATTTCCGGCTGCAAGTCCCTAGCATCCGTTTGCTTGTTAAAGGCATTGTTATAAAGCAACTGTTCCAGATTGCTTATGGTTTCGTCGAAACCCCTGAATGTGATACGGCGCTTTACTTCCCTAAAGTCGCGATAGTAGCATCTGAATATATATTGCCTCAGCAGGGATGATACCTGGCGGGTAGTTTCGGTATTTACGTTCGGGTTTCCGTCCCTGTCGCCTCCGGGCCAAAAGCCAAGTTCAAGCAATTGGTGGCTGCCGTCAAGGTCAAATTCAGTTTCCAGTTTATCCTGTATGCCCGACAATGCATGGTAGAAAACATTTTCAAGGAACCATACCAGGCTAACCGCCTCATCAACCGGGGTTGGCGACTTTTTATTAAAGAAAGGCGTTTTGCCCAATTGCTGTAATAAACCGTCGATGCTATTGATATCGTTGGTTTTTAGTGCGTCAATCAAGTCTGTCATGATACCTAAAACCGCACCAGGGTAAAATTGCGTAGGGTGGGCGGTGAGCACAAGCCTTAGCGAGAAGTCTTTTAGCTGCTTGCTTATGTTTTGGCGCGTTTCATCATCAATAGATGCTTGCTGCACCATGTTTTGCAGTGTGCCAGTATCATCGGCCCGTTCAAACTTGCCAAAAGATGAATCTTCAATGGCGTCAAACAAAACTACTTGACGCTCAATGTATTGGATAAATCTGAACAGACGGTTTATTTGCTCGCGGTTATCAATATCAGGTACGTATTTACTAAAAAATGATTGGATAATGGCATCCGGCGAGGCGCCTTTTTGTACTTCTTCTTCGCAGTGTGAGCTAAAAAACGGCAACAGGATACCTGTATTTTTAACCTGGTAAAAAGGCAACGTTTGGAACAAACTGTTATACAACTCGAAACGTTTTACAACCTCGTTGTTAAAAATGGTTTCGCGCTGGATGGCCCTTTGAGTAGATGGCATAATAAAGCGGTTTTTGAAAGTGAACAAATGTTGCAATCAATGGCAACACCGGCGTGAATTTAAGTATCTAAAATTAAAATCGTCCTAAAAACTAAAAATTTATAATACTTAATACATTTCAATGCCAAAATTGTTACGGGTAAGCCTCCGCATTAAATTGCGTAGATTTGAACATTATTTTATAAGGAATACCAACGTAAATGAGTAACCGGCAGCGCGAAATAAAAAGCTTCTTTTTTAGTCAATACTTTTCTGACGGGTTGCGTATTTCTGCCGGAATACTGATACCTGCTTTGGGTATGATGCAATTGGGCCATTTCGACCTTGGCCTAACACTATCATTGGGTGCATTATGTATTTGTACAATTGATAGTCCGGGGCCGGCAACACACAAGCGTAACAGTATGGCCATTGGCTCGATATGCGTATTGCTGGTAGCAATTATTACGGGCTATGCCAGGATGAATGTGTATGCGTTAGGGTTGGAGATCACTGTATTTTCGTTCCTGTTTTCGATGTTCGTGGTTTATGGAAACAGGGCAGCAGCGGTAGGCACAGCGTCGTTATTGATAATGATATTTATGCTTGGTAAAGATGAGCCGGGAAACGAAATAATACCCTACTCTTTAACCATTTTTGCCGGCGGCGTATGGTATATGCTTTTTAGCCTTGTTTTTTTTGGGATAAGGCCCTATCGCGCTGCCCAGCAAACGCTTGCCGAGAACGTTACAGACATTGCCAGGTTTTTACGCATCAAGGCAGATTTTTACCGTCCAAATGTAGATCTGGATGAAAACTACCGCAAGTTGGTTTTACAGCAGATACAGGTAAGCAACCACCAGGATGCCGTACGCGAGCTATTATTTAAAAGCAGGTTGGTGGTAAAGGAGTCGACTTGGGCCAGCAGGATTTTGGTGCTCACGTTTATTGACCTGGTTGATATGTTTGAGCAAATAATGGCTACGCATTACGACTATTCGGAAATTCGCAAACGCTTTGTAGGGACGGGGATCATTACAGATATAGCAGATTTTCTTGACCTGCTTGCCGAAGATCTTGATAATATTGGATACGCCGTGTTGGCTAACGCCCGCCCTGAAAAGTTAAGCAATATTGAACCAGGCCTTGAAAAACTTAAAACCAAGATTGACGCGATAGGTAATGACCAAACTGTTGCAAGCAACATCGTGCTAAAAAAAATCCTGATTAACCTCCGCGAATTGGGTAAAAGCATCAACAACCTTTACAAATACTACCATTCAAAAGCGTCCGACGGGCTCTTAGATACAGATAGTCCCGAAGTTGAATACTCCAAATTTGTAAGCCACCAGGACTATGCACCGCACATTTTTTGGGATAACTTCACATTAAAGTCGGCCACGTTTAAACATGCTTTGCGCGTGGCGCTTGTTTGCCTTATTGGATTTATAACCGCTAAAAACTTTGCGCTTGGCGGACACAGTTATTGGGTACTGCTTACCATCATCGTAATTCTTAAACCTGGTTTTAGCTTGTCCAAACAGCGTAATTATCAACGTTTAATTGGAACAATAGGCGGGGGGCTTATAGGTATATTCATCTTAACCTTTATACCTAATAAAGATGTTCAGTTTGTTTTCCTGATCGTATTTATGTTAGGCACATATAGTTTTTTACGGCTAAACTACGTTGTGTCGGTAATATTCATGACCCCTTACGTACTTATTTTGTTCAAGTTCCTTGGGGTAGGCTTATTAAATGTGGCACAGGAGCGTATCATTGATACCATCATCGGCTCAACCATTGCATTTGTAGCCAGCTACGTGATTTTCCCTACCTGGGAGTTTGAGCAGGTGCAACAAAACATGAAGGCGGTGCTAACCGCAAATATAAATTACCTGCAAAAAATCGCTGAAAGCGTAGCAGGCAGGCTGGTAAGTGTTACTGAATATAAGCTTGCCAGAAAAGACGTTTTTGTAAACTCGGCCAACCTATCGGCTACGTTCGAGCGAATGACATCCGAGCCCAAAAGCAAGCAATATCACATCAAGGACATACACAAATTTGTGGTGCTTAACCACATCTTATCATCTTACACGGCTAACATGGCATCTGCACTCGTGCGCAATATGCCGCAACAACCACATGCCGATACGCAGAAACTAGTAAAGCGCAGTATCGCGGTATTAAAAGATACTGTTGCCAAAATTGACGATGTGATTGTAAGTACAGACGGCCCGCAAATTGAACCGCCAAAAACGGAACCTGTAAAGCCGCCATTTACCGAAGCGCAACCGACACCTGATGAAATGCTAATGAAAGAACAGCTCGGCTTCATCAATAAAATAACGGTAGATATCGCGAAAATTACGGAGACGATACTGAGGTAGGATCGTTTTTAGATGGCCGTAAGTTTAAATATTTACCCAACTACTAAGACCAACAACTATATCAAGCCCTACGTTGTGCTTTTTCCCAGACTGCACTTTGTTTTTTGGTGAAGTAGCGGATTATACCGGCCAGTACAGCGTAATTCATTACGCAGAAGTAGTAGGGGATAAAAAGTACTTTAACACGGAGCTGCCGTTTCTCTAAAATTAATCCTAAAAATGCCGATGCGTAAAACATAACTTGCCCAACAAGCAACAGCATGTATAGCCAGCTAAAGCTTTGCGCAATAATTAAAATATTCAACACAAAGGCCAGTATCATAAAAAAGGGCGTAACCGTCCATCGTAATACACGGTGACTAATGTACTGGAAGGAGAGAATAGGATATTTGAACGGCAGCAGCAAGCTCTTTAGCCATATTATTGATTGGATACCGCCGGCCGCTATCCGTATTTTACGTTTCAGCTCTTCAGTCACGTTTTCTGATGCTGTTTCAAGCGCATAAGCGTCGGGCTCGTAAATAATTCTGTAACCTTTATCAGCTATCAGCATGGAAATCATAAAGTCATCAAGAACGGTATTGGCAGGCACATCCTGGTACAGATTACGCCTTACGCTAAATAATTCTCCGGCGGCACCAACAACCGAGTAAAGTTCCGAATCCCATTTCTTTAGTGTCGATTCGTATTTCCAGTAAAAGCCTTCGCCTGCCGCACTCGCATCGGCATTTTCGTCAACCTGTACACGTTTTTCGCCGGCAACTGCGCCCACAGTCTTATCGGCATAATGCCTGCAAATGCGGGTAATAGCCTCCTTATTCAAGAAAGTGTTAGCATCTGTAAATACAACAACTTCAGTATCTACATTCTCCATAGCGCGGTGTACCGCGGCGATTTTACCGGCTCGCTCCGGTTTGTGTAATAGCTTAATTTCGGGGTGTTGCGCAATAACAGAGGGGGTACCGTCGGTAGAACCATCGGTAACAAATATGAAATCCAGCTTACCTTGCGGGTAGTCCAACTGCAGGCAATTGGCGATCTTTTGGTGCATATAAGCCTCCTCGTTATAGGCAGCCACAACAAGGGTACACGTTGGCAGTTGGTCGTCAATAATCGGTGGCAACGCAGGCTTACCCTTAACTGCTCGCTTTATCTTTATTATAAAATATAGCAAAATGCCGTAACCGGCGTATGTGTAAAAAGCAATAAAAAGGCTTATCCAAAAGGCAACTATCATTTAACTTTATTAGGGGTAAAACCAAGTTCGGTGCTGTGCTTGCTATGGGTAACGTTCCACCATATGGCCCGGAAAAGGATGCTTATAAATTCGGTTTTTCCTTCTTTAATATAGTTTACAATATTACGGGGCACCACCATCAGCATAAAATAAAAGTAAAACACCAGCGCCTTAAACGCAGGCGCATTATGCCTGATGAATAATATGCGGTTACGATTCATGAAGTACTCCTTAAAAGCACTTTTTTTACCAACCGTCATCGATTCTTTGTGGTAAATAACAGCATCGCCGCGCACCCAAGCCTGGTAGCCCGATTTGTTTATACGCTCGCCCCAATCAACCTCTTCGTAATAAATAAAAAAGTTATCGGCCATTAAGCCTGCCTTTGCGCAGGTTTCGCGCTTTACCATCATGGCGCCGCCATGGCAATAGCCAGTTTGGCCAAGCAAGTTATCATACTGCCCCTTGTCGGTTTCATTTTTGCCCACAGCGCGGTTGCGGCAGGTATAATAATCAACTTGGGTGAAGCCTACGTACTGTATAATGTTTTTATTAAAATGGTACATCAACTTGGGCGATATAATGCCAACATGGGGGTGCGTATCAAGTATATCCACGAGCTTCTGAACCAGCCCGGGTGTAAACTCGGTATCATTATTTACCAGGAAATAGTAGTCGCCCGTTGCATCGGCAATGCCCAAATTATTACCACCAGAGAAACCCAGGTTGCTTTCTGACCGTATAAACTTAACATCGGGAAATTTGGTAGTCCACTCGGGCACCGGGTTGTGCGTACTGCCATTGTCAACAACAATTGTTTCAATGTTAGCGTAAGTATTGGTTTCGGCTATGGATACTAAAAGTTCTTCGGTTATCTTGTCTTGATTGTAATTGATGGTAACTATCGAAACCTTATTCATTCCTTATTTTTTAAGATATGTTGTTTAACGGTATAATAATAACAAAAGTAACTCAATTTAAATAACGTTTACCCAATTGGATTATAAAGAACATGCAGATGAGGCCGCGCTGTTAGAGCAAAAGGCAGATGAGCTGGTAACGCTATTAAAGCAGGGTGTTATTAACCGCGACCGCGCAAAAGCTATTCAACGGAAAATCAACCAGGCAATTGATGAATCGCCCTCGGTAAGCTTGCAGGCATTTAAGGATATTGATACCGGGCAGGATAGGATGGATATGCTTAACAATTTTGAGTTTTTGCTTAACCAAACTCCGCTTGACAGCAAAATATCCAAAAAATATATTTTCCAGGAGCGATTGAGGAAATCATTAGTAGGCATCATTGGCACCTTGATGATAACGCTGGGTATGGCTATGATAATAATGCCAGCCCCGCCTTATTTTGAGATGTTTACCATTTATTATTTTAACCCAAATGATGGTATTACCTTAATGGATTTAATATCGTTGTTAATTGTGTTTACAGGCGTATATTTGCTGGTAACAGCCCTGATAAAAAAGCAGGACGACTAACAAATCCTATGCCGCCATCAAAAAAAATACTGCTGGTAGATGATAATCCGCTTGTGCTGGAGATGATGGCAAAGGCGCTAAGCAAAGAAGGGTTTAAGTGCCTGAAAGCAATATCGGCAAATGCAGCCATGTTGGTGCTTAAACAGCACACGCCAGACGTTATCCTGTCCGACTATCACATGCCCGATATTGATGGTTTTGCCTTTAGGCAGCTGCTAATTGATGAACCGGCATACCGCGATATTCCGTTCATGTTTTTAACATCCGAAGCAGATAACCAGGTTATGCTTGCCGGTGTAAACATGGAAGCCATTGATTATATATTAAAAGATACGCCGGTACCGGTTATAGTTACCAAGATCAATAACTTCCTTACAGCCGTTCACGAGCAGCATCAGCGCAGTGTACAGGAGCTTAGCAGGGCCGCTTCGGCCTTGAACCTGCACTCGGTACCAAAAGCGCTGCCCGTTGTAAAAGACTTCGAGGTGGATTTTTGGCACAAGCCATTTCAGGATTACCCCGGCGGCGATTTTATAGATTTTATAAAAGTAAGTGAGCGCTACACCTTCATTGTATTGGGCGATGTGATGGGCAAAAAATGGGGAGCATGGTTCTTTTCATTTGGCTACCTTAGCTACATTAGGGCCGCCGTACGCATTTGTATTGCCGAAGAAGATTTTTCGACCAAAAGCATCCTGCAGAAAATAAACAACGTGATTTTTCATGATCCGGTGGTTAGCGATGTACTATCCAGCCTTAGTTTGGTTTTGATAGATGCAGACACAGCCATGGTGACTTATTCCGGCGCCGGCGACTTACCATTATTGCACTATGATTGTAACAGCAAAAGCTTATCAAAGGTGCAATCATCTGGTATGCTGCTTGGCTTAATGCAGGACGGTAGCTTTGATGAACAAACCATTAACCTTAATGCAGGCGATAAGCTGTTTATGTTTACTGATGGCCTAATTGACTATGAAGATGCTGATGGAAAAAAAACGGACTACGCATTATTTGAAAGTGAATTGTCGCCATATTTAAGCAGACCATTTGCTGAATTTAAGCAAAGTGAATTTATAAGTAGTATAATCGCTGCACACATTGATGATTGCAGCCTTATTTATATAGAAAAAACTTAACTGATGACAATTATAGCAGATGTGCATAGCAATGCCGTAGTGGCCAACATACAACCAGCCGAAGCCAACCTTACTGTGGCCGACTCGTTTAAAACCGAATTGAACACCCTTGTGGATGAAGGTTATAAATATCTTGTTGTGAGTTTTGATAACGTTGTTTATGTAGACAGTTCCTTTTTGGGTGCCCTGGTATCCTCTTTGAAATATGCCATATCAAATAAGGCCGAAATTGTGCTAAGCGGTTTAAATAAGGACATCCAAAACCTTTTTGGATTGATACGGTTGGATAAGGCGTTTAAAATATATCCAACAACCACCGCAGCACTCTCAGCTCTTTAAAAATGGGCTCGTCATCCAGGGATTTTACTTTCAATAACACTGCAGACGCGCTTTATAAAAAAGTAGTTGAGATAACCGTGTATCTGGAGGAATGTGGTGTATCAGCCCGAGTTATCGATAATATCAAACCTGTGCTTGTTGAATTACTTACCAATGCTGTAAAGCATAGCGGTGCAATAAGTACGTTGATAAAAGTAGCTGTTGATGAAGACAATATTGTTATCAAAAAAATTGATTGGGGTACGCCTTTAATGCTTAACATACTGGGCAGGCAACTCCTATGGCCAATATCTGCCAACTTTAAAAAGGAAATTATTTCCATTTACAATGACTTCAATTGTACATTAAAAGCTAAATTGCAGGCAGGTAACAGGGTTTCATTTTTTGTTGAAGACTTTAATGACACCCACCAAATGCCGGATATTGGTAATGTTACAGAACATTTTGGTTTATTAATTATAACCAGTGTATGTACCAGTTTCGAGTATCACTACGATACTGCCGGCGCAAACAACAACTTTATCGCTACTATTAGCCGCCAACGTACCTTATGAGCGAAACGCCGACGGAAGTAAATCATAAAAAAAGTTACTTATACTTTGCCAATCTGGATGGCATTAGGGCAATAGCTGCATTGATGGTAGTTATATCGCATATTGAGTACCACAAGGTTGATTATGGTTTCCAACGTTTCGAGTTTTTAAATCTATCACATTTCGGAGGAATAGGGGTAACCATATTTTTTTCGCTAAGTGGTTTCCTGATAACCTATTTGTTGCTCGAAGAAAAGAAAAAGTTTAACGGTATAGGCATGCGCGATTTTTACACACGCCGCATATTACGCATCTGGCCGTTGTACTTCCTGGTGGTGTTGACCGGCTTTTTTATTTATCCGGCCCAAGGCTCAACCACTGGATTTTTAATGAGTGTGTTTTTTGTTCCCAGCCTTGCGTTTTGTATGCATATGTTACCGTCGATATTTGACCCAATATGGTCAATTGGTACCGAGGAGCAATTTTATATTTTCCATCCGCATATCTTTAAAATCAAAAAGCGAGAAAATATCCTTAAAGTGCTTATCATCATCTGCTTATCCATAATTGTGTTTGCCACTATTATACATAGTATGCCGGTGCGTAGCAAAGGATTTGAAGCGTTTAATAAGGTGCTTTATTATGCCCGTTTTGATAATATGATGATTGGTGCAATAGTTGCCTTGCTTTACTATAATACCAAATGGCCGGAGTTTACCTTTAGATACCAAAAGCTATTTAACGCATTGTTTAACAAGTATATGCAGTGGTTAATTATATTAGGCATTATCATGATTACATTGCTAGATGTTACGCATGGTATTCCAAGGGCCGATTTACCCTTGTCCATTTTATCGGCTTTATTAATTGCCAATTTGTGTGAAAGCCAAACAAGCGTGTTGTCATTTAAAGGCAGTGGCCTTAAGTTTATTGGCAAAATATCCTACGGGATATACCTCTTGCATAAGTACCCTTTGTTTTTGACTTTTTACCTGGTTAAGCGCTACCTGCCAGATGCCGGGCCTGTAAGCCAAAACCTGATCTTCTATTTCGGTAGTATGGTGCTTATCATTGCCCTGGCCACTGTTTCTTATTACGGTTACGAGCGTTATTTTCTGCGCCTAAAAACCCGCTTTCAAAAAATTTCTCAAAGCAAAGCAGCAACCGTTTAGCTTGAATTGCTATTTTTAAGTTATAAACCAATCTTGAAATGTCTACTACGTTGTTGATGCGTAACCGATCGCTTATCATATACGGCTTTTCGCTTGCGCTTCTAATGGTACTGCTGAAATGGCTGGAGTGGAAGTTTATTATTACTGATCATGCTGTTGAATTATATGCTGGTCTTATAGCCGCAGTGTTTTTAGGTGTGGGCGTATGGCTTACAAAAAAACTATCCAAACCAAAACAGCAAACCGTGTATGTTGACCGCGAAATTGTTGTAAGGCCAACTGACGACTTTGTATTTAACGATGCCGAGTTCAGCAGGCTTGGGCTTAGCAGGCGAGAGGTAGAGGTTCTTCAACTCATAGCTTCGGGTGCAAGCAATCAGCAGATTGCTGATGAACTTTATGTATCTGTCAATACAGTCAAAACACATACTTCGAGGTTGTTTGAAAAGCTAAATGTAAAGCGGCGAACGCAGGCAGTTGATATGGGGAAGAAACTCAGCATTATACCGTGAAGGTCTTAATACTTTTGTATTAAATCTCGCTTAATCAATAAAATCACCCTTTAGTATGAATGAATTTTTAAAGCGATAATTCACCTTTGAGGCATTAAATAATATTAAATGATGAAAAACAAACTATTGAAATTCGGGCTGATAAGCGGCGTTGTGGTTAGCGCCGGTATGCTTATTAATGTAACATTATGCTATCGGTCAAACAGTTTTGAGGGCGGTATGGTGCTGGGCTACACCTTCATGATTTTAGCATTGGCCATTATGTACCCATATGTCAAAAGCTATCGCGATGCCAACGGCGGTACAATCAGTTTCGGTATGGCATTTAAACAAGGGCTATATGTAGCTTTAATAGCATCAACCATGTACACGGCAGTATGGATGATATATTACTATACAGTAGTGCCCGACTTTATGAATAAGTTGGTTGCATACAACACCAAGCAAATACAGGAAAGCGGTAAATCTGCACAGGAAATAAAAGACAGCATAGCGGAGATGGAATCGTTCAAAGATATTTACCGTAGTCCGTTTAAAATAGCGTTGTTCACGTTCTTTGTGGAGATCTTTCCAATAGGCCTTATCGTTTCCTTAATCGTAGCGTTACTGTTAAAAAAGAACAATAAAGCTGAAGCGTTGACCACTGCCTAGAGACCTTAAAAAATCTTATATCAAACATAATGGCCGGAATTGAAAACTCCGGCCATTTCGTTATTCTTAATTTCTTATATACTATTTCTTGGTTATCTGCTTCACAATGTCATTACCAAATGCAAACACCATTAACGAAATCAGTAAAACGAAGCCAACTATCTGCGCACGTTCCAAAAACTTATCGCTTAGTGGTTTGCCTTTAATCATTTCAATAATCAGGAACAGGGTATGGCCACCATCCAAACCTGGGATTGGCAGAAGGTTTGTTAGCGCTAAAACCATTGATAGGAAACCTACAAGGCTCCAAAACCTAACCCAGTCTACACTGCTGCCAAACATTACTGCAATGCCTATAGGGCTTGATATTGCCTTGCGTGCCTTAACCTGACCGGTAAAAATCTTGGCTATGCCTTTGGCGTTATCTGTAAACATTCCCCACGCTTTAACGGCGCCAATTGGTAATGCCGCGAAAAAGTTGTAATGAACTGTTTTTAAATTAGGCAGTACCTCTTTGATAGGACGGGCGAAGCCAATGTGACCTTCCGCATCAACCTGGATAGGTCGGTTGAATACACTGTCGTTACGTTTCACTGAAAGTTGTACAGTTTTACCTTTATTAGCTTGTAGCTGCGTCTGTAACTGATCAAAAAACAAAGTTGGATTGTTATTTACAGCTACAATACTGTCACCCTTTTGAAGACCAGCTTTTTTAGACGCACCATAAACCGAATCGACACTGAATTTGTTACGTGGCGCCCTGCTAATAAACTCTTCAATACCAAGATCAGAAAGGTCATTCAGTATAGTAGGGGGTACCTTGATATCAAAGTTTTGGGTACCGCGCTGTACGGTTAATACAGTGTTATCCAATAATACTTTCGAGCTTGTAAGGTCTTCAAAACGCTCTACAGGTTTACCGTTAACAGCGGTGATCTTGTCCCCAACTTTAAGGCCCATACTACGGCCAATTGAGCCGGGTACAATACCGTATTTAATGCTGTTATTGGGCGTGTAGCTTTCGCCATAC
This sequence comes from Mucilaginibacter pallidiroseus, assembly GCF_007846085.1. Classification (GTDB taxonomy): domain Bacteria; phylum Bacteroidota; class Bacteroidia; order Sphingobacteriales; family Sphingobacteriaceae; genus Mucilaginibacter; species Mucilaginibacter pallidiroseus. The sequence continues at coordinate 676,557 of NZ_VOEJ01000001.1, read as the reverse complement.
CTTATGGTAAGCATCCAAAAGATAAATATACCCACAATGATGTTGACAATAATACCGCCCAGCATCACTATTAAACGTTGCCATGCAGGTTTGGCCCTAAATTCCCAGGGTTGTGGCGGGCCGGCAAGTTGGTCGGTATCCATCGACTCATCTATCATGCCGGCAATTTTAACGTAGCCTCCAAGGGGCAGCCAGCCTATACCGTACTCTACACCTTTATAATTGAACTTAAAAAGGCTAACGCCCCATGCGTCGAAAAACAGGTAAAACTTCTCTACTTTTATCCCGAAAGCGCGGGCAGCCAAAAAGTGCCCAAACTCATGTAGTATCACTAAAATTGAAAGACCAAGTATTAATTGGCCGGCCATTATCAAAACGCTCATTCCGTTGTATCTCTTCTGTTAAGGTTATCAGTACACAGCCTTTAACGGCTTTTTTTGTATTAAATTTTGCGCAAATATGCGCGTTTGTTTATCGGTAGTCAAATAGTCGTCAAGTGTGGGTTGTGCTATATAAGCTATTTGTTGCATGCAAGTCTCAACAATATCGCTCATTTCTAAAAAGCCAACTTTGTTGTTTAAGAAAGCTTCAACCGCTATTTCATTTGCTGCATTAATTATGCATGGCATGTTGCCACCGCGCTGTAAGGCATCATACGCTAATTGAAGATTACGAAAGGTACCGGTATCTGGTTTTTCAAACGTCAAATTAGGATAATTTGTAAAATCGAAACGCTTAAAGTCGGTTTTTATTCGCTTTGGGTAGCTTAATGCATACTGTATAGGCAGTTTCATATCAGGCAAACCCATTTGTGCCTTGATGGATCCATCTTCGAATTGCACCATCGAATGGATGATTGATTGCGGATGCACAATCACATCAATTTGATCGACCTGCAAATCAAATAACCATTTCGCCTCAATTACCTCAAGCCCTTTATTCATTAAAGAGGCCGAGTCGATAGTAATCTTAGCACCCATTACCCAGTTAGGGTGTTTAAGCGCATGCTCGCGGGTAACGTTAGCCAGCTGTTCCAGAGTTTTACCCCTAAAAGGCCCGCCGGACGCGGTCAAAATAACTTTTTCTATTGGGTTATGCGACTCGCCTGCAATACATTGAAAAATGGCCGAGTGCTCACTATCTACCGGTAATATTTTTACGTTGTGCTCTTTTGCAAGGTTGGTTATCAGTTCGCCTGCAACAACCAGGGTTTCCTTGTTAGCCAATGCAATATCTTTCCCGGCTTTTATTGCATTTATCGTAGGTTCAACACCGGCAAAGCCCACCATTGCTGTCAATACAATATCGATCTCAGGTTGGGCTACGTATTCGCTAATTGCATCGTGACCGGCCAGCACTTTAACAGGCAGGTGTACCAAAGCGTCACGAACCTGCCGGTACTTGCTTTCGTCGCATATAATGGCATATTTCGGCAAAAATTCGGTAGCCTGCGCAATCAGTAGCTCGGCGTTTATGTTTACCGTAAGCATAAAAACGCTAAACAAGTCGGGGTTTTGCCTAACTACGTCTAATGTTTGCGTGCCTATGCTTCCGGAAGAGCCAAGAATGGCAATTTGCTTTTTATTATTCAAACCAGGTTATTCAATTAACAAATACTTTTAATCCGTCGGCTATTTTTCTGTCGTTTGATAACCTTGGCACTTTGTTTTGCCCGCCAAGTTTGCCCTGGCCACGCATATAGTTTATAAAAGTATCCTTTTTAAGACTTCTGACAATCAAAGGCTGCAAAATGTTACCCTCAATAAGGTCAAAATAGTAAATATTTTTTTGTTGCAATGCTTTGTCAACCTCAGCGGCAAACGTTGCCATATCTTGGGGCTCTTTACCAAACTCTATAAACCACTCATGGTAAGGTAATTGCCCTGCATCAGGTGTTACCTGTGGCGCAACCGTAAACTCAATTACGTCAACGCCATGTTTTGCGGCGACACTCATCAGCGCATGTTCCACTTCTTCGCCTATCACGTGCTCTCCAAAAGCAGATATATAATGCTTTATACGGCCCGTTACCACAATACGGTAAGGGTTTTTAGAAACAAATTTTACCGTATCGCCAATACTGTAACCCCATAGGCCGGCACTGGTGTTGAGTATCAAAGCATAGTTTTTATCAAGTTCCACATCCTTTAGGTTAATGCGGGTAGGGTTTTCGTTATAGTACTCGTCAGACGGAATAAACTCGTAAAAAATACCGGCATTCACCATCAATAGCAAGCCTTTTTCCTTTTGCGAATCTTGAAAAGCAATAAAGCCCTCAGATGCGGGGTAAGTTTCTATGGAATCGATCTTTGTGCCGATAACCTCCTCCATGCGTGAACGATATGGCTCGTAATTTACGCCACCGTGCACAAATAATTTAAAGTTTGGAAAGATGTCTTTTATCTTTTTGCCGCCACTTACGGCCGACAACCTATCGAAATACATTTGACACCATGGAGGTATGCCGGATATAAGGCGCATATCCTCGTTAACGGTTTCGTTGACAATGGCATCAATCTTTTCTTCCCAATCTTCAATGCAATTGGTTTGGTATGATGGCAGCCTATTTTTTTGGAGATAAGCAGGAACGTGGTGCGCAACAATACCAGATAGCCTGCCGGTGTTAATGCCAGCATTTTCGCTGAGCACCGGGCTGCCTTGCAAAAATATCATTTTGCCGTCTACAAAGTCGGCCTTACCTGTTTCGTGTATGTAGCTTAACAAAGCATTGCGTGCCGCTTTGATATGCTCGGGCATGCTTTCTTTTGAGATCGGAATATATTTTACCCCAGAAGTAGTTCCTGATGTTTTTGCTAAGTATGCCGGCTTGCCGGGCCACATTACATCTTCCTCGCCATTTACCACTCGGTCTATGTAGGGGCGCAAATCCTCATAATCACGAAGGGGAACATTCTTTTTAAAGTCCTCATAGTTGTTGATCGAGATAAAATCATGATCCTTGCCGAAGGCAGTAGGTATGGCAGCATCAACCAGGTTGGTAAAGGTTTTTTGCTGCAGGGCAACCGCATTGCTACGTATGCGGTTGAGTTGCCTGTTTACCAGGGCGGCAAATACTTTACTTAACGATGCTTTTAAACCCATAATTAGTTGGTTTCGGCAATATCATCATCAACATCCTGATGGCTGTAAATCAACTTGCGATAGGTAACCGCAAGTATAATATTTACAAAAGGATAGGTGAATAGAATAGTTAAGGATATTAACGGGTAATATTGAGCCAGCTTTGCAGGCAAGGCAATAAATAATATGATTATTGCAAGTATCGAAACTACCTTTAATAAATAACCACGCGTAAGTTCAAAGCTTTGCTTTAATGATTCAATGGGGCCGGAGGCATCATCAACTATAAACGTGTTAAAAAACATAATCCGCAAGGCCAGATATAAACCCAGTACACCGGCAACAACTTCAACTGCAAACTGAAGGTTTGGGCTTTGCTCCAGATAATCTACTAAAATACCCAGGTTTGTTACCAGGAATGCAAAGATGAATACCACCGCAAGATAACTCCACACCATTTTGGCTTTAGGTATTACCTGTATAAATTCGAAGTCGTAATACTCGCTGTCGATTACGGTAAAGATCAGTTTGTATAGGCCCAGGGTAGTATAGGCCTGCAACCATATCAATATGAACGATACGATCATGGAGCCAAGAAAATCTTCAGGAGAGTAAATAAAGCCGATGATAAGGCTGAGCACACCTAATAAAAAGAATGCAATAACGGAGTATACAATTATAGTTACAAAGTTCTTTCTGAAGATATTCCATGCAGCCGTAACGGTTTCTGCAACAGAAAATGGATGATACATACTACGCTTTTATGACCTTTTTAATATAACACGCTTCCAAAAATCCTGCATAAATCCTAATCCGTAAGCGGTAAGTTGGGTAACTGATGCTATAATGCTCAAAAATGCAATTTTTGCCGATTTGTTTTTATACAACGAATGAAAAAATATTAACAAACTGTAAACTACCAACACGATGTTACATAATGCTGAAATGCGCCAAGCCATTATGTTAGCAATAATGGTAAACAACAATCCCAATGTTGCTAATGCCGGGAAAAAATGCACAAGCTTCAATTGCGACGGAAAAAACTTATATATGTTGATACGTGCGCGTCCAAAAAAATGTAACTGCTTGTAAAATTTATAAAAGTCGGTACGGCGCTTGTGGTATACAATAGCATCAGGTATCAGCCCGATCTTAAATCCTGATGCGTGGATGCGAATGCTGTACTCAATATCTTCGCCCAAGCGGGTAATAACAAAACCGCCTACTTTTTCCCATACCTGCCTTGACACACCCATATTAAAGCTTCGCGGGTGAAACTGGCCAATAGCTTTTTTATTACCGCGTATGCCGCCGGTGGTAAAAGGGGAGGTCATGCTGTAACTTATAGCTTTTTGTACAGGCGTAAAGGATTGATGGGCACCATCCGGGCCGCCGTAGGCGTCAAGCCAATTTGCAGCTAAGGAGTTATTTACTATTTCAAGATAGTTCTCTGGTATTAAACAGTCCGAATCGAAAATGATAAAGTAATCCCCTTTGGCACGCTCAAACCCAAAGTTCCGAGTAAAACCCTGGCCTTCGTTTTGTTTTTCAAAATACTGCACATCAAGCGTACCGCTATAGCGCTTTACAATTTCTTCTGCACGATTAACCGACCCATCTTCAATAACCAAAACCTCAAAGTGCTTATAAATTTGCCGTGTGAGCGTATTAAGCAGTTCGTCAATCTCTTGCGGCCGGTTATATAAGGGGATTATTATAGAAAAAAACATTTTATAGATAGGCAGATGTCAGGTATGCAAATTCCAAATGTTTAATTAAACGTTTGCAAATATGCTGATGTACAAATTAAAAAAGTGCGATGTTTATAACTCGTCTACTATTCAAGCAACCTGCACGTCAAATAGTCTCCGCTATCTGATATTGATTTCGGTCGTTTGAACTGCGTGATACCAACTCGGCCACAAAGCCTGTGAGAAAAAGCTGCGAGCCCAAAATAATAGCTACCAAAGCAAGATAAAATAGTGGGCTGTCTGTTACATCACGATAATGCTCATTATGTGCAATGCGATATAGCTTTTCGCCTATCATCCAAATGGCAATGATGATACCTGTTAAAAAGCTAAGCGTACCCATCGAACCGAAAAAATGCATGGGACGTTTACCAAACTTGCCTACGAAAAATATCGACAGGAGATCTAAAAAACCGTTTATAAAACGCGACCAGCCAAATTTGGTTTTACCGTATTTACGTGCTCGGTGCTCAACCACCTGCTCACCAATCTGTGTAAATCCTGCCCACTTTGCCAGCACAGGTATGTAGCGATGCATCTCGCCATACACCTCGATGTTTTTTATAACAGCTTTGCGGTATGCTTTAAGCCCGCAATTAAAATCGTGTAAGTTATCAATGCCGCTCATTTTGCGAGTAGCGGCGTTAAAAAGTTTGGTAGGAATTGTTTTAGATAACGGGTCGTAACGCTTTGCCTTCCAGCCTGATATTAAATCGTATTTGTCATCCACTATACGGCTATACAACGCAGGAATTTCGTCCGGGCTATCTTGCAAGTCAGCATCCATGGTTATGATCACATTGCCCTCGGCAGCATCAAAACCAACGTTAAGCGCAGCCGATTTGCCATAGTTGCGACGGAACCTGATGCCTTTAATAAAAGGATTATTTTCCCTTAATTTACATATCATACCCCACGAGCCGTCCTTGCTGCCATCGTCAACCAAAACTATCTCATAGGTAAAATTATTCTCGTCCATTACACCGCTTATCCATGAGGTAAGTTCGGGTAATGATTCAACTTCATCGTAAAGTGGTACTACAACAGATATATCCATTTAACAGGCCGAGCCCTTTGTATTGGGCAATTGCAAAAATATAAAAAATAGGGAATGGTTTGCCTTACCGCGCACAAAGCTTTTGTTATTGCCGTAGCTTGGCTTTTTTTGTATATTACAGTGCCTTATTCAATTACTACTATATGCACCGCGCTACCAAATTTTTATTTAAACAATTGCTTTTTTTAACCTTGTTAACAGGCACCGTCAAAGCACAAATTACTTTACAGAAAAACGCTTTGGTTCCGGACAGCATTGCTTTTTACATGTTAAATGATTTTGCAATAGCTGAAAATGCAAATGTCGCAAAATTTGTACGTCTCATAACCAAAGGCGATTCAGGCTTATATAATATACAAGACTATTATATGGATTCACAGCCACGTCTCATCACAAAATCTTTAAACACAGACGGACTTTTACAGACGGGCGCTACCGGGCCCTGCATGGAATACTACCATAATGGAAAACGCAAAAGTATCAGAAATTATAATCGGGGTATACAAATTGAAGATGAATTAACCTATTACCCAAATGGCAAATTGTACACTATCAAAACCTATTTAAATAACGCTGTGTCGTTAAACACCTGTTACGATTCTTTAGGAGTTTTGATGGCAGAAAACGGAAACGGGAATTGGGTTGATTTCGATGATGAATTTTTAGTTAAAGAGGAAGGAATTGTTATTAACGGAAAAAAAGACGGTGTTTGGAGACATACGCACAATGTATCCGGAAACATTTACTATGATAACGGCGTTGAGAGCCACCCGGATATCGAAGCGAATTTTGTAGGTGGTCATAATAAATTAGACGCTTACCTTAACAGGGCCATAAAATTTAGATATCAGGGTAGCTACAATAACAAACACGGAAGGCTGATGATGACATTTCGTGTAGAAAAAGATGGCGCAATTACCAACGCCAAAATAATCAGGAATGTTGATCTTGAGTTTGATAAGATAGCGCTCGAATCATTACAAAGGATGCCGAAATGGTCACCAACCAAATTTCGCGGCCAGCCCGTGTCATCAATTGTTCCTCTAACTATTATGGTTAGCAACACAGGTTACAGCTCTGATTCTATACCTACGCAAAATACGTTTCCGGCGCGGAAAGTCAGCTTTTAAGCAACGCTATTGTAATCCAAGTGCTTTACTTGTCCTCGCTCTGGTTTCATCCGCCAGGGTCTCATTATCAGACAACGACCGCCCGAACGACGGGATCATTTGCTTGAACTTTTCCTGCCATGCATTTGACGAGCCTTGGGCTTTAAAGCAACGGCTTATCAGTTCGATCATGATAGGTACTGATGTTGATGCACCCGGGGAAGCACCTAACAAGGCAGATATGGAGCCATCTGCGCTGGTTACTACTTCAGTACCAAACTCAAGCACACCGGTACGCTTAGCATCTTTTTTGATGATCTGTACACGCTGGCCCGCAATATCCAGGTCCCAGTCCTCATTTTTAGCAGCAGGGAAGTATTCCTGCAAGGCCTTTAACCTATCAGCAGGCGATTGCATTACCTGGCCAATTAAATACTTGGTGAGAGCCATATTATCGCGACCAACAGCCAGTAGTGGCAATATATTGTTAGGCTTGATGGACTTAAATAAATCAAGCAATGAACCTTTTTTAAGGAAACGGGTAGAGAAACCGGCGTAAGGACCAAACAGCAAAGACTTTTTACCATCTATCATGCGGGTATCCAAATGCGGTACAGACATTGGCGGCGAACCTACCGAAGCTTTACCGTAAACTTTTGCATTGTGCTGCGCCACTACGGCAGGGTTATTACAAACCAGCCATTGCCCGCTTACCGGAAAACCACCAAAACCTTTGCTTTCCGGAATACCCGACTTTTGCAATAAGTGCAAAGCACCACCACCTGCGCCAACAAATACAAACTTTGCATTTAGCTTGCGCGTAGTGCCGTTAATTTTATCGCTTACTTTTATGCTCCAGGTATTTTCTTTATTGCGTTTTACGTCGTCAACCTCGTGGTTAAGGTGTAACGATACATTAGGTTTTTGTTTAAGTTTATCGATAAGGCTACGTGTAAGCGAACCGAAGTTAACATCGGTGCCTATATCCATAAACGTTGCCGATACTTTATCACCTTCGTTTCGGCCGTCCATAATAAGGGGTACCCACTGTTTTATTTGCGATTGGTCGTCAGAGTAAAGCATACCTTTAAAAAAGTGGTGCTTTACTAACGCCTCGTGGCGCTTTCTCAGGTATTCAACATTGTTGTCGCCCCACACAAAACTCATGTGCGGCGTTTTGTTTATAAAAGTCTGCGGCGGACCAACGTAATTTTGCTCAACTAAATAAGCCCAAAACTCTTTGCTTAGCTCAAACTGCTCGGCGATTTTAATAGCCTTGGTAATCTCTATAGTACCGTCTTTGCGTTGAGGCGTATAGTTAAGTTCGCAAAATGCTGAGTGTCCCGTGCCCGCATTGTTCATGGCGTCAGAGCTTTCGGCAGCAACAGTATCCAAACGCTCAAATATCTGTATGCTCATATCGGGCTGTAACTCCTTAAGCATCACACCAAGCGTGGCGCTCATTATACCTGCGCCAATTAAAACTACATCAACCGTCGAATCTGAAATATTGTTGCTATTGCTCATGATAACACCGAATGTGCTGACACACTCAAATAATTTGACTAATACTTGTAAACCCCAAAATACCCCGAATTTGTTTTAGGATAAATCAGACAATTTTAATGATTTTTCCGACAAAATGCTCTATCAAATTAAGTTTAAATACAATAATGGCATTTAATTTACCGCAGTATTATAAAATGCGCAAATCAAAAGCTGTGTGGCATCACCCATAAACACAAATAATTTTTGCTGCTGTTATAGTGGATAATTAAACGATCGAACTATGTATAAACACATTGTACTATACAGCTTTACCGGGTTGATCTTAATGATGCAGGCATGTAGCGGCAAAAAACAGCAGTCAACAGCCGATAGCATTACAAAAACGCCGGTAACCATAAATGGAAAGCGTGATAGTATTATTAATAATCCGCAGGATAAGTACGGAAAAGTGGCAACCATTCCCGACCCTTGCATTAAATGCATAATACAAGCGGCACAGCAAAGCAGCCAATTCAAATCGCTCAACATCGATGCAGCAGATAAGGATATTTTATATGTAGTTAACTGGGTTAAAGCGAGCGGCCTTCCCGATACCATACAAAACAAAGGCGCCACAAACGGTTTGCGGCTGGACATTGTGAAAAAGGGTCATAGAGAAAGAATGATAGCATCTTATATATATGATAACAGTTTAGCATTGCTTTTTATCTCGTTAGAAGCCGGCAAAAGCAAAACTGAAGTAACAATTGATCATTTACTTCTTAAAAGAATCCGAAATACATGCTATTGGGGAGTAGCATCAAGTAAATAGAACGCTAACGATCCATGTACTTATTATTTATACATCTCTAAATAACCATATATTTTAATAACGCATTAATAAGCCACAGTTATAATGCATGCATAGTAACTTTTATCAGATTTGAGTATTTGTAGGATGATTTATTGTTATTTTCTTTAAAAAATAATGTCAATACTATGAAATTTGTAAAATTAAATTAAATTCGCCTTTGTAAATTGAACTAATTGATCTTTTGAAGAGCTATTATTTAAACTAAAATTACAAAAAACATAGAAATGGCAACAAAACTGGAGTACATCTGGCTTGATGGTTACAAACCAACACAAAGCCTGCGTAGCAAAACAAAAATTGTAAAATCTTTTAGCGGCAATGTTGAAGAACTTGATAATTGGAGCTTTGATGGTTCATCAACCGAGCAGGCACCAGGCGGTTCATCAGATTGTATTCTTAAACCCGTATTTGCTTGCCCTGATCCTCAGCGCAAAGACGCATACCTTGTAATGTGCGAAGTTTTAGATTCAAAAGGCGAGCCTCATGAATCAAACGGTCGTGCGTTGATCCAGGATGATGATAACGATTTTTGGTTTGGATTTGAGCAGGAGTACTTCCTTTGGGATCCTCAAACAAACAAACCGCTTGGTTTCCCGGCAGGTGGTTACCCAGGTCCGCAAGGCCCATACTATTGCTCGGTAGGTGCTAACAATGCTTACGGTCGTGAGATAGTTGAAGAACACTTAGATGTTTGCCTTGAAGCAGGCTTAAACGTTGAAGGTATCAACGCTGAGGTTGCAGCAGGCCAATGGGAGTTCCAGATTTTTGCTAAAGGTGCTAAAGAGGCCGGCGACCAGATTTGGGTTGCACGTTACCTGCTTGAGCGCATTGGCGAGAAATACGGAGTATCAATTAACTGGCATTGCAAACCGTTGGGTCAGTTAGACTGGAACGGTTCTGGTATGCATGCAAACTTCTCAAACACATTGTTGCGTACTGCTAACAGCGAAGAAAAATTCAAAGCTGTATGTGAGGCTTTCCGCCCTGCAGTTGCTGAGTGTATTGCTGTTTACGGTGCCGACAACGATCAGCGCTTAACCGGTAAACACGAAACAGCATCAATCCACGATTTCAGCTACGGTGTATCTGACCGTGGTGCTTCTATCCGTATCCCGCTTTACGCAGTTGACCACAACTGGAGCGGTTACCTGGAAGATCGTCGTCCTAACTCTGCTGCAGATCCATACAAAGTAGCAGCAGTTATCATTAAAACTGTAAAATCAGCTAACGTTTAATTAGCAGATCAAGCATATCTAAAATCCTGCGGTGCATCAAGCATCGCGGGATTTTTTTTGCGCTAAATATTCGATATAATTTCCGGATACAATCGGGGTTAGGCCAGTTATGTCATGATCATAGATATACACCCAGGCTTTCACAATCACCTTGTCGGTTTCAATATCTTTCATTTCCCGCAGGTACAAAAAAGGTTCATCCTGCCCGGGGCCAAAGCCTTCGTAATCATCAACTATTTTCAAAGCCACTTCGTCAACCTCATAAACATTGCCTTGTACCAAAGCGACTGTTGGTGAATTCATGATCAATCCGGGGTATTCGCCAATGTCGTACAATGCACCCCTGATTGTACCATGCGTTACAAAACAGGAATGTTGCCTTAGTTGCCTTACAATGTCGTTATCAGCTAATAGTAACGTGCCATATACAAAAAGCAGGTGTTGCATAGTTGAATGTACAAAACATTGTGTTAACCAAACCAGGTGTTTACGATTTAGGCTTTGGCCAAGGTGGCACAATAAAATAAATTCTTTTAACTTGCCTTATCGTAATATCTAAACCATATGAATCAGGAGCAAGTACTCTCATATATAAAAGAGAACAACATACAGAAAGTAAAATTTGCTTTCGCTGACATCGACGGGGTTTTGCGCGGTAAGGTTATCAGCCGCAAAAAGTTAATTGATGGGATGGATGCCGGTTACGGCTTTTGTGATGTAGTTTTTGGATGGGATAGCAATGATGTAACATATGATAATGTTGAGCTAACCGGCTGGCACAGTGGCTACCCTGATAAGCTTTGTTATATCGACCTGGCCACATTCCGTACTATTCCATGGCAGGATGATATTCCGTTTTTCCTGGCAGACTTTACCGGCCCAAATGGTGCAACAGTAGCTGCCGATCCTCGCAGCCTACTTAAAACAATTATTGCCCAATGTAAGGATATGGGCTTCCATGCTGAGTTTGCGCAAGAGTTTGAGTGGTTTAACTTTAAGGAGACGCCGCAAAGCCTGCAGCAAAAGGGTTTTGCCAATCTTGAACCTTTGAGCCCTGGCATGTTCGGTTACTCTATACTCCGTACATCCCAACACAGTGATTTCTATTACAATCTGTTTAACCTGCTTACGAAATTTAATATTCCTGTAGAAGGTATCCATACAGAAACGGGACCCGGTGTTTACGAAGCTGCAATAATGCACGACGAAACATTGGCAGCTGCAGACAAAGCTGTACTTTTTAAAACAGCCGTAAAAGAGATTGCAGCCAAGCATGGCATAACGGCTACCTTTATGGCAAAGTGGAATCAAGAGCTACCGGGTTGCAGCGGCCATGTGCACCAAAGCCTGTGGACGAAAGATCTTTCAAAAAATCTTTTTTACGATGCTGCGGATGTTAACAAAATGAGCGAATTGCATAAGCAATATTTAGCGGGGCAACTGTATTGTTTGCCGCATTTACTGCCTATGTACGCGCCAACCATAAATAGCTACAAACGTTTGGTAGAAGGTGCATGGGCGCCAACTACCATAACCTGGGGAGTAGAAAATCGTACTACAGCATTAAGGGTGATTAATACGAATGAAGGTTATACTCGGTTGGAAACGCGCATCCCGGGTTCCGATACAAACCCATATCTGGCTATTGCAGCCGCTTTAGCATCGGGGCTTTACGGCATTAAAAATAAACTCACACTTGATATTGAGCCAACAAAAGGCAACGGTTATGCCAACAAAGCCAACGGCGTTTTACACAAAAACTTGTTTGATGCCGCAACAGCAATGCAAAACTCGGCAATAGCAAAGGAGCTTTTCGGCGAGGGCTTTGTAAAACACTTTACCCAAACCCGCCTTTGGGAGCACCGCCAATATGCCAAGAGTGTAAGCGACTGGGAATTGAAAAGGTACTTTGAAATTATATAACCGTGATTTAGCAGATTTTTAGGATTAATGGTATGTGACCACTTTTATCAGCTTAATCCTGGTTATCTTTACCCGCCAATAAATTTAAATCAAGTGCGAAACGGGCTAATCAAAATCCTTAAATCGTACCAATCAGCTTAATCCTGGTTAAATGGACTTTCATCTTATTATAAAATCGGCCTGGGAAGGTTACGATAATTCAAAGGTTATAGAAACCATTGAAGACATTAGTGCAATGGTGTCTACCAACCATGTGTACCGTATAACTTTTGACGACGATGACATCATCATAGCTAAACTTTCGTTTTTCGGGAAGTTTGAGCACTTTAAAGAAGATCATCGCATTATACAGGCACTGTCAAACAACCTGCTATACCCGTTTGAAAACCTGCTTTCGAAATCATTGCTCAAGAACAACCGTGTATACATTTACCGTTATAAACAAGGTAAGGACGACGCCTGGGTGGTTTTTTATAACCCTACCCGAATGATGGAGAGGTTGCCCCGCCGGCTGGACGATGATATGATCAGGAAGCTTGGCTCACAGTTGGGCAAATTTCATAAAGCATGTTCACGGGTAAAAAACGTATTGCCAAAATCGTCAAAAACTTTGCGTACAGATATATATGACCTGCAACGGCAGATAGAAAAAGACGAGCGCAAATTTGGTACTGCCATGCAGGTTGATTTCCTGAAATACCATTGCGAGCAATTTCTTAAAAACCGCTCGAGGTATAACATGAGCGAGTTTGAGATTATACCAGTTTTTATTGATTGGAACATTGGTAACTTTTCGGTAACGCCCGATCTCGATCTTTTTTCGCGTTGGGATTATGACTGGTTTAGGATGAGCTACAGGCTGCTAGACTTTTATTTTTTCAGCAGGGTAGTATCAGACGCAGGCGACCGTACCGTATTCAGTTACGTAATTGGGCCGATGATGGAGGACCGCTTTATAACGTTTTTAAAGGAATATCATAGCGTAAACCCTGTTACAGCCGACGAAATACGCTTTTTGAAGGATGCTTATCGCTTTTTTATCCTTAACTATGTAATTAAAGATGGCAAATACTTTTTTAGCGAACAATACGCCAAAAAACTGCAGGCCGAGGCATTTGAAATTTACTTGCCATCTGTCGACAGGGACTTTGATGCCGAGAAAATCATAAAAGCACTGGGATTAGTATAGTACATTGAAGATCCAAAGAAGGTAAGATCAAAAGTGGATGAAACGTATAGAAGATTTTAAATCAATTATTGACCGTTACGAAGTTGTTTTTTTTGATGCATTTGGGGTTTTAAAAAACCATTCGGGCTTGTTATCAGGCATTGGTCGCACGTTTGACTATCTGGCCCAACAAAAAAAGGAATATTACATCGTCACCAACGATGCATCGCGCAGTCCCTCGGAACTGGCAGAATCATATCATAAAAAAGGACTGCATTTAATTACTGCTGATAGAATCATATCGTCAGGACAACTGACAAAAGAGTACCTCGACCTGAAAGTTGACGGAGGTATTGTAGCCTATCTGGGTACCGATGAATCTGCCCATTACATTGAAAGCGCTGGTTTAAAAACGCTTCCGGTACGCGATGTAAACAACTCCAATATTGATAAAGTAAATGCCCTGGTCTTTCTGGACGATGAGGGTTTCGACTGGTTTTCAGATCTTAATAAGGCGGTTAATATATTACGTAGGCGCACAATACCTGCAATTGTTGCCAATACAGATCATGCCTATCCGGTATCATTAACAGACGTAGCCATCGCCATAGGCGGCTTATCCAAAATGGTTGAAACCATTGTAGGTAAAAAGTTTATACGCTTTGGCAAGCCGGATTCGCAAATGTTTATGTTTGTTTATGATTTGATACGCAGCTATCGCGAAATCAACAAAAAGCAAATTGTAATGGTAGGCGATACCTTACAAACCGATATTATTGGTGGCAATAAGTTTGGGTTAGATACCGTGCTGGTGCTATCGGGCAATACCCGGCCAGATGATGCCGAAAGCTGGATTTCGGCAAGCGGCATTGTACCAACTTATGTATGCAACAGCGCAGTATTAGGGCCCGAAGCTTTAAACTTATAATTGAAATGAAAAAGATTCTTTTAAGCTTAATTGTAAGCTTGTTTATAAAATCTGCAATTGCACAAGCTGTGCCGGGGCAAACGTTCACCAATCCACTGTTACCCTCGGGTGCCGATCCATGGGTGATATATCATCAGGGATATTACTACTACACAAATTCGCTTCAGAACAAATTAATGATCTGGAAAACCAAAGATGTGTCGCAACTTGCTAATGCAGATAAGAAGACTGTTTGGGAACCACCTGCAGGCAAGGCTTACGCAAAGGAACTTTGGGCACCCGAGTTACACTACATCAACCACAAATGGTATATGTATTTTGCTGCCGACGATGGCGACAATAATAACCACCGCATGTATGTGCTTGAAAACACCAATGCCGACCCAATGAAGGGCCAATGGGTATTTAAAGGGCAGGTAGGAGATGCAACCAATAAGTGGGCTATAGATGGCTCTGTATTTGAGCACAAGGGTAAACTTTATATGATTTGGGCAGGTTGGGAAGGCGATGTAAACGTTCAGCAGGATATATACATTGCTAGGATGAAAAACCCCTGGACCATAGACGGCTCGCGATCAAAAATATCAAGCCCTTTGTTCGATTGGGAATTACACGGCGATTTGCCAGGTAACCCGTCTCACGTAAATGTTAACGAAGGTCCGCAGATTTTAATGCATGGCAATAAAGTGTTCCTCATTTATTCAGCAAGCGGATGCTGGACGGATTTTTATGCGCTGGGCATGCTTACCGCATCGGCAAACAGTGATCTTACTAATCCTAAATCTTGGGTTAAATCCAAACAACCTGTATTTAAGCAAGCGCCGCAAAACGGCGTATACGCACCGGGCCATAATTCGTTCTTTAAATCGCCAAACGGTAAAGAAAACTGGATTATTTATCATGCAAATTCGGAGCCCGGTCAGGGTTGCGGTAATAAGCGATCGCCAAGGATGCAGCGCTTTACCTGGAAAGGAGATGGTACGCCCGATTTTGGTATCCCTGTAAAAGCAGGCGAGCCATTAGCCAAACCCGCATCTAACCAATAATGAACAACAAAAATATTATGCAAACATCTATTAAAAACACATCTTTGGCTGTAGCTATTGCTTGCAGCGCTGTTTTTGCATCCTGCAATCAATCAGCCAAAGAAACATCTACAAAAATGACCGATAGCACCATTACCGCCATTAGCCTGCCGGATACAGCAGCTTTCCAAAAAACTATTAACGGCAAACAAACCCATTTATACATTTTAAAGAATAAGCACGGAATGACTGCTGCGGTTACCAACTACGGCGGCCGTATTGTGAGCCTGTTTGTGCCTAACAAGGATAGCGTAATGACCGATGTTGTGCTTGGTTTTGAAAGTGTTGAAGGCTTTGAGAAATCCAAAGAACCTTACTACGGTGCAACTATCGGCAGGTTTGGTAACAGGATAGCCAAAGGTAAATTTAAGCTTGATGGCAAGGAATATACACTTGCCACAAATAATGGCTCCAATACTTTACACGGCGGCCACCCGGGTTTTCAGGAAGTGATTTGGGATGGTAAACAAATTGACCCATCAACGCTGGAGTTAAGTTACCTTGCGAAAGATATGGAAGGTGGTTTTCCGGGCAACTTAAAGGTAAAGGTTACTTACCAAATTACCGATGATAATGCTATGAAAGTAAGCTATGAAGCCACTACCGATAAAACAACAGTGGTTAACCTAACCAATCATGCATTTTTTAACCTTAACGGCGAGGGTAGCGGCACCATACTTGATCACCTGGTGCAAATACATGCCGACAACTACACCCCGGTTGATGCTACTTTGATACCAACAGGTAAAATAGAAGCAGTAGCCAACACACCTTTTGATTTTACTAAGCCCGAAAAAATAGGTAAACGTATCAATGATAAAAATGATCAGTTAACCGACGGAAAAGGTTACGACCATAATTTTGTTTTAAACAAGCACGATTTAAGCACAGCTATCGCTACCGTAGTTGGCGACAAAAGCGGCATTAAAATGGAAGTGTTTACCGAGGAGCCTGGTCTGCAATTTTACAGCGGTAACTTCATGCAATCGCAAAATATGATGAAAGGCGGTAAGAAAGATGATTTCCGTACATCATTCGCAATGGAAACGCAACACTATCCCGATTCGCCAAACCAATTATCGTTCCCAACAACGGTGTTAAAACCCGGCGAAACTTATCGTACACAATCTATCTATAAATTTTCGGTAGCGAAATAAGCAAACAAAAAGAGGCGCATCATGCGCCTCTTTTTGTTTATAACTACCTGAAACGCTCCCAATCTTCTGGTGTGTCAATATCAACCTCCCCAAGCGGGAAGTCAATCGGTTCAACATCATCAGCGTGCTGCTGTATCAAATTGCGGGCGCCTTCAGCTCCTTTAAGTGCTATTAAATACGGAAAGTACTTTGCTTTAAATAACACTGGTGCACCTAACGTATCGTTGTAGTGGCTTGCTATTATGCCTTTATCGTTTTGAGCCGCATTCACGATTTTTAACAATAGATCGGCATCAGCATAGGGCTGATCGCACAACATAAATAAGGCCGAGCTTATTTGTAAAAAGTCTGTACGCAGTTTTTCAACGGCCAGCCTTACAGATGATGCCATCCCTTCGGCCCATTCAGGATTGTAAAGTATGGTTACAGGTTGATCTTTTATTGAAAACTCGATTGACTCTCTGTTGGCGCCCAAAACAACTAACACCGTATCAGATACTGCCATCGCATGTCTTATGGCGTTTTGCAAAAGGCTCTCGTTAGGGTGATAAGTAAGGTTTTGCTTGGGCAAACCAAAGCGGGTAGATGCCCCGGCTGCAAGTATTACTATAGCATTCATGATAATAAGATTTTGCATGCAGACTAACGCCTGCGCCTATTTAACACCGATGCGTAACTAAAGTTCCCGATTACTTACATAATTGCAATAAGTTGAAGTTTATTAGGTATTAAAACGTTTAACTTTACCATGCAAACGCAAACACACCCGCTAAATGATTACTGTAGAAGAAGCCGAACGAATAGTATTGTCGCAGTTGCGTGATTATGGTGTGGAGGCTATCGGCTTCGAGCATGCGGCGGGGCGCATATTAGCTGAGGATATTGTGGCCGATAGGAATTTGCCACCATTTAACCGTGTTACGGTGGATGGTATTGCAATTAGCGCACGGTCTTTTAGCAGCGGCAACTGGCATTTCAAAATAGCAGGTACGCAAGCCGCAGGCGACCAACCTTTAAACATTACTGCCGGAGATGAATGTGTCGAGATCATGACAGGTGCTGCGTTACCGCCATCAGCTGATACCGTTATAAGGTACGAGGATATTGCTATCAAGGACGGCTTAGCTGAAATTAATATCGAGGATATTTCAATAGGACAAAACATCCACTTTGAAGGTGCCGATAAAAAGCGGGGTGACGTTTTAGTAAAAGCTGGCAGACAAATTACTGCTCCAATTGTCGGCATTGCTGCATCGGTTGGTAAAGCTGAATTAATGGTAAAAAAATTGCCTCGAGTGGTTGTTATTACCTCAGGTGATGAATTGGTAAACGTAGAGGATTGCCCGGGTGACTATCAGATAAGAAGATCCAACAACTATACGGTAAGCGCTGTTTTACAAAAGCAAGGCGTTGCGGTAAGCACGTTGCACATACCGGATGATGAACTGGTAACCGAACAGGTACTTGAACAATGCATTAACAATTATGATGTATTGATATTGAGTGGTGGTGTATCCATGGGGAAATTTGATTATATCCCTAAAGCGCTTGAGAACTTACAAATTACAAAGCTGTTTCATAAAGTAAAACAACGCCCGGGCAAGCCTTTTTGGTTTGGCGGGCATGCAAATGGGGCGGTGGTATTTGCGTTTCCCGGTAACCCTGTGGCAACGTTTATGTGCCTGCATAAATACTTTTTAAATTGGCTTTATGCTGGGCTTGGTGTGTCTGTAACTAAGCCGATATATGCGGTATTGGCAAGCGACTTTGCCTTTAAGCCCGATTTAAGTTATTTCTTACAGGTGGCATTGAGCCATGATGAGCAAGCAAGACTAGTAGCTACCCCTGTTGAAGGCAATGGTTCAGGAGATTTTGCTAACCTGGCAGATAGTGATGCTTTTATTGAGTTACCCGCCGGCCGGGATAACTTTATGGCCGGAGAGCTGTTTAAAGTAATAAGTTTTTAAAACGAGGAAAGATAAATTGATAGAAGAAAAATTTAGTCATTTAGATGCAGCCGGCAAGCCTTCCATGGTTGATGTATCTGCCAAGCAGGTTACGCATCGTACAGCCACGGCACAAAGTGTTGTTGTATTGCCCAACGTAATACTTGATCAGTTTGTTAACGGCGACTTTAATACAAAAAAAGGTTCTGTTTTCCAGACGGCAGTTATTGCTGGCATTATGGGTGCAAAAAAAACAGGCGAGTTAATACCGCTTTGCCATCCAATAGGCATGGATAATTGCGACATCAGTATCAAATTGAATGATGACAACGAAGTTGTAATTTTATGTACCGCCAGCATCACCGCTAAAACAGGTATTGAGATGGAAGCATTGGTAGGTGCATCTGTAGCGGCTTTAACTATATATGATATGTGTAAAGCGTTAAGCCACGATATTGTGATTAAAGAAACTAAGCTGATATCAAAAACAGGAGGGAAGCGTGACTTTGCACGGACATAAAAAACATGCAGCTATCGCCCAACCTGCTTTGGGTAATTTTGCCCGTAACGAATGGGCTTTTATGGGCAGCACTTGCAATGTAATCAAGTCACTTGCCGAAGGTTTGACAGAATCGCTATCTGCAAAATTTATGGTGGCTTACGCCGATACCACGCACGATGACGATGCAAAACTACCCGGCAGACTAGCAGCAGGTGCTTGCCTTGAATTTACCGATCAAATAAATTTCAGCCAGTTGATCTACAAGCAGCCTATAACGCCGTTTATGCAACGCCAGTTGTTTTCAGATGCTGACATAGTGTTTGTAAACGGTAACCACCAACAAGCAAAAGCCCAGGTAGTTATAATAGATGATAATAAAGTTGAATCGTTGCGAAAACGCGTTGGCCAATTAACCAAGGTGGAACTTTTTATTTTAACCGATAACGGAACTGAAGTCTTTGATTTTTTAAAAGAGGTAGTACCTAGTTGGCAAGAAGTTCCCGTTTTAAAAATTACCGACCTGCCTGCATTAATTACATTCTTTGCTGGCAAACTCCAAACCAACAAACCCAAACTTAAAGGGTTGATACTTGCAGGCGGTAAAAGCGAGCGAATGGGGCAGGACAAAGGCAGGATTGATTGGCATGATAAACCGCAGCGTTACTACGCAGCCGACCTTTTGAAAAACTATTGCGATGAGGTTTATATATCTTGTCGGGACGAGGAGCAAAAGGAAACCATTCAATTCGAGTACAGTACCATCACTGATACGTTTACAGGTTTAGGACCTTATGGTGGTATCTTATCGGCTTTTCGCCACGATCCCGATGCAGCTTGGCTTGTACTTGCCTGCGATTTACCCTTGGTTGATAATGATGTTTTACAATCCTTAACAGCTAATCGTAATACTGCCAGGATTGCTACAGCGTTCAAAAACGCTGAAAACGATTTCCCGGAGCCATTGATAACTATTTACGAGCCTAAAGCGTACCCGGTGCTTTTGCAATTTTTGGCTCGGGGCTATACGTGCCCCCGCAAGGTACTTATCAATACGGATGTGGAATTGTTGCCATCGCCAGCCAATAACGTTTTGGCGAACGTAAATACGCCTGAAGAAATGGAGCAGATTCAATCTATTATTCGGAACAGTAATGTATTGCAAAATGCAAAATAACTTTGAGCGATACAGTTGCCAAATGGCGTTACCTGGTTTCAGTGAATCGGCCCAACAAAAACTGAAGGATGCAAAGGTTTTGGTTATTGGGGCAGGTGGGTTGGGTTGTCCGGTGCTTCAGTACCTGGTGGCATCAGGAGTAGGTACAATTGGTATTGCAGATGGTGATACAGTGTCGGTATCTAATTTGCATCGGCAAATCCTATACGGGCCAGCTGATGTGGGCAAATCAAAAGTGTCCGTTGCGGCAGAAAAGTTGAGAGCGCAAAACCCAGATGTAGCTATACAGGAGTTTGGATATTTAATTGCTCCAGATAATTCAATTGAACTTACTGATAAATATGATGTTATTGTAGATTGTACCGATAATTTCGAAGCAAGATATCTTATCAACGATACTTGTGTCATAGGCAAAAAGCCACTGGTTTACGCAGCCATTTATCAGTACGAAGGCCAGCTTGCCGTTTGGAACCTGCCGGCTTACGGAGGGCTATATTCGCCTAACTACCGTGACCTTTATCCGGATGTAAATACTTCGCAGGTGCCTAACTGTTCGGTTGGGGGCGTTATACCGACGCTTGCCGGCATTATGGGCAGTATGCAGGCTAACGAAGTGATTAAATACATTACAGGTACAGGTGATTTACTTACCGGCCGTATTTTGATTTTTGATGCTGCAAGCATGCAAAGCCGGGTAATTAAGATTGGTGACGTAACTAAAACCAGTATCACACAGCTACCACAAAATGCAGCTCTACCGTTAATATCGTTCGATGAATATAAACAATTAAGCTCGAAGAAGCAGACAACATTAATTGATGTACGCACACTTGCCGAAAGGGACCTGGAAGATATCGGCGGACTACATATCCCGCTTGATGAACTTGAAGAGGGGTTGCCTAACTTAAATCAAGATAACCTTCTTGTATTTTACTGCGCCACCGGCAAACGCAGTGGAGAAGCGGTTAAATTACTCACTAAACACTATCCAAATATTGATGCGCGGTCGCTGGCAGGTGGGCTCCAGGGAATGTAAATCAGGGTGGTGCTTATTCCTTATGGATGCGCCGCTACCCAAACCTCGCCATCTTCAAAAAACTCCTTTTTCCAGATTGGTACGGTTTGTTTTAAAGTATCAATAATGTAACGGCAAGCATCAAACGCGGCATCGCGGTGGGCAGCAGAAACGGCTATTACAACGGGTATTTCCCCAACTTCTAAGGCACCTGTGCGATGGTGTATCAGCACCTTTTGCAAATTCCATTTACTTAAAGCCTCATCAGCAATTTTATGCATTTCTTTGATAGCCATCGGGGCGTAAGCTTCAAATTCAAGCTTAAAAACGGTCTTTCCCTTTGTGGCGTTACGCACTGTGCCTATAAAAATGTCTATTCCACCGCTCTCAGAGGTAGTTACCCAGTTGATGCATTTACCAACATTTATTTCGTTATCGTATAATTGTACTTGTACCTGCATATCATCCTCCACTTACCGGTGGTATAATAGCAACTTCGTCACTGGCTGAAAGTATTAAATCATCAGCAGCATATTCATTATTAACTGCAACCATGTATGATTTTAAGGCTTTGAACTTTGGATAATTCAGTTCGATTTTTTCTTTTAAAATAGAGACTGGTGACGCTTCGTTAACTGCGACAGTTACGGAAGATGCTCCAAAAATATCTTTGGCAATCCCAAAGGCTAATAGTGTTATATCCATATAAATTATACAAATATGCGCTTTATCAGCATGGAATAATAAACGGCACATCAATTTTTAAATTTATTGTCCCCACGCTGTGATCACGATCGAGCGATGACCGCCATGATTGCGGTGTTCGCAAAGGTAAATACCCTGCCAGGTGCCTAATGCCAGCCTGCCGTTATTTATTGGGACTATTACCGAACTGCCCAACATGGCTGCTTTCAAGTGGGCAGGCATATCATCATCACCTTCATAATCGTGGCGGTAGTCAGGGTCGCGCTCCGGAACGGTCTTGCTGAAATACATTTCAAAGTCTTGCCGTACAGTAGGGTCAGCATTTTCATTTATGGTTAGCGATGCTGATGTATGCTTTATAAAAACCTGGCAAAGCCCTACGTTAATCTCATTTATTTGTGGCATTGCCCGCAAAATATCCGCGGTGATGATATGAAAGCCACGTTTACGCTGATCAAGGA
Source organism: Mucilaginibacter pallidiroseus (assembly GCF_007846085.1). GTDB lineage: Bacteria > Bacteroidota > Bacteroidia > Sphingobacteriales > Sphingobacteriaceae > Mucilaginibacter > Mucilaginibacter pallidiroseus. Next base: position 653,898 of record NZ_VOEJ01000001.1, on the reverse strand, counting down.
ATATGTTATTTTGAAAAATTCTCATCTCGGTTTTTAATTTGGGGTTAAAAAACAGTTTTTATCTGATTATAAGTTAACAACTATTAAATCTGTTTCAATCATTTTTAAATTGTAAATAACTGTATTTAAGTAATTTATAAATTTTGCTCTATCTTTTAAAAACTAAAGTTTTATATTAAGCGTAGTTGGGTCGACATGATTATTTATTGATTGAGCCTTAACTCAAAAGCTTCTCTCGCAAATACTCAGGCTTAAATTTTACGGAATAATCGTGAAATTTGCTTCAAAACCTGCCTTTCCTGCATTATCCTTTGCTTATTGAAGCTGTTTACTCACATAATAGCTACATGACAATTATAATACAGGATATTCCATTTTTTGTTGCAAAATATACGTTTACTCCTGTTACATTATTTCAAACAGTAGTTTATCTATTTTATGTATTACTTGGTTTATATTAGCGCCGCTTCAAAGCTAATGGATGATTTTGAGTTGAGTGAAATTTTAAAAACTAGCAGGCAAAACAACAAAGAACGAGATATTACCGGAATGCTATTATATAGCGAAGGCACCTTTATGCAGGTACTTGAAGGCGAGGAGCATGATGTGATAGCTCTTTATAATAAAATTGAGAAGGATGACCGCCATAAAGGCATTATTAAGTTGGCAAGTGGCCAACTGGATGAGCGCATTTTTGGTAGTTGGTCTATGGGCTTCAAATCTGCCACATCACAAGAGTTTTCTCAAATAAGCGACTTTGCTAATTCACAAAATGCTGGGTCGTCAGTGCACCCATCAGTTGCCATGCTCAAATCATTTTTTGAGAATAATGCCATGCAGCTTTGCGTGTTTGCAACAGTTTTTGGAAGCAACTTTGTTTTTTGATAGGTGTAGCAAAAGGCACAGTCAACCTGTGTCTGTTCATTCATATCAAAATCCCCAATATCGACCAATGTTACCAGCATATTAATTTTCACTTGTCTAGTTATAAAAATTAAAACTTGTTGAAACAAGTGCCCATCATTGCAGTTATTCAATTATAAAAATAAAAGCTATGGTAATCTTAAAAGTTGGAAAGCAAGATCAAGACGAAAATCAGATAGAAATTGTTTCGGAAAGAGGCGTTTGGGGTAGTGGCATTTATAATTTATTCAAAGCAAAATTTTTAAACGCCTTGTCGCCTCGTGAAATAACGAATGAACCAACAGATAAAAATGACCCTTCATTTTTAGGTGAAATTCATGTTGATAGCGAACGAGAAAAGTGGGAATACAAAGGCAATAAACTTAACGCATCTGTTTTAAAAGAAATTGCCGACTTTATATTGGATTACAAAGCACCTGATGCGGTTTATTAATATAAGCTTGCGCTAAGATATCGAACCCGCATTTAATGTAATTGAAAATATTGAACCTTCACCGGGGGCGCTCTCAACAGAAATGCTGCCCCCGTTAAGTTCAGCAAACTCTTTACAGAGAAGCAGACCTAGGCTGGTGCCTTTTTCATTACCTGTGCCCCTGGTGCTGATATTATCGATATTGAATATATTGTTTAGCCTTGCCGGTTCAATACCAATACCTTTGTCCGCTACACTAATTACTACTTGCTTTAATGCTCTGTTATAATTAGAAGTCACCGTGACATTCCCTCCATATTCGCTGTATTTGATAGCGTTGGAAAGCAAATTACGTATCATAAACTCGAAGTGATCAATATCAGCCACTACTGCAACGTATTCCGCTACGTTGTTTTGGATTTCGATCGCCTTGTCTTCGGCTACGCCTGATAAAAAGTGAATAGTTCGGCTTACAATAGGCTCAATTGCAAACTCAATTTTATTGAGCGGTGTACCCTTAATTTGTTTTTGTCCCCAACGCAGCAGGCTATCCAGCGTTTCTAATGATGCGCGGCTCGTAAAGTCCAGTTGCTCGAGTATCTTATCACGCTCCGGGCCGGTCAAATCAGGCTCATCAATAATCTGCAGCATATTGATGATAGATATAAATGGCGATCTGAGATCGTGACCAAGCACCGAAAACAATTTATCTTTTACCGTATTAGATTCGTTCAGTGCTGCGTTTGTTTTATTCAGCAGGTTATTTAGTTGTCGTGTTTTAAAGTAAAAAAATACAACAACCAGTAAAACCACACACAGGCCTGCCAAAAACACATTTGTTATTTTACGCTCCAGTTTCTCCTTATTATTAGCAAACTTCAATTCCTCAACCTTAGCTTTAGACTGGTTCAGCTCGTAATCGGCCTGCAAACTTGCTATCTGGGCCGACATCTTTTTATAAAAAAATTCGTCAGCCAATTCATATTGCCGCTCTTTGGCATCAAAGGCTGCCTTGTAGTTTTGTTGCAATTTGTATAGCTGTGCTATTGCCTGCAGTTCGTCAATTTCTTCTTTATGCGCACCTTTACTTTTCGATAATGCCAGCGCTTGCTGCCAGTAATCCAATGAAACGTGCGCATCTATTCTACTGTAAGTTGTAGCCAGTCCGGTAAGCGTTTGTATCTGCCTTATATAGTTATTTATCTTCTTAGCCTTTTCAAGCGCTTGTTTCTGCAACTTTATGGACGTTGCTATATCGCCCGATTTAGCATATACCGAAGCGAGGGTATTGGTAAGCGTTATATTCAATCCCTGATATTGTTTCACGTTACTCAAGCTTATACCTTTATGTAAGTAAGGCTTGGCTTTGTCTAGTCTGTTGGTTTCACGGAGAGAAATACCGATATCGTTAAATAAATTAAGGCTCAAATTTGAAAAAGGTACCTCGGCATTCAGTTGCTCAGCCACCTTATAATACTTCAGCGCTTCACCATATTTCTTTTGCCCGGCATAAGCTTCGCCAAGGGTTATATAGGCTTCCATTTCGCCGGGTTTACTTGCGTTCGCTTTACTAATTTGTAGTGCCTGTAAAAAATATTCAATGGCTTTATCATAATTGCCCTTTCGCATCTCAACAACGCCGAGCCTGATGTTAACTGCTGCCATGCCCTTTTTATTGGCAGTTTTAGTGTATAATGCTAAAGCGCTTAAATATTTTCGGCGCGAATCATCAAACCGGCCAACGTTATCATCTATCATACCAAGCTGATTAAGCATCATTGCCTGGCCATTGGTACTTTTATATTTCCGGGAATAACTTAATCCTTGCTGAGCCAAGAAGAGGGCCGAGTCGGGCTTATCATAACGGTATTGAGATATCAATTTGTTATATTGGTCAATCTTTACCTGAACGGTATCGCTATCAACTGTTTGAGCCGAAACGTTGTTACTTGCAGCTACGAAAATAGCCAGCAACAAAAGTAACACGCGTTGATAGTAAAAAGATAGCCTTGAAATAATCACAATAGTAGTAAGCTATGAAGTGGGCATTCATAACCGTAACACAAATATATTGATTAATAATTTTTTACGAGTTAATTATTTTGATTGATAATAATCATTGATACAATTTACTTGTTACCATTTAATCAACAGTAATACAAACACAGCAATAGTTAAAAATGAACATAACATACCAACGCGAAACTACCTTAGCTGCCGATGAATTTATTGATGTATTGATACGCAGTACGCTTGCAGAGCGCCGCCCTGTGGACGACCGAACACGGATAGAAGATATGTTAAAAAACGCAAACCTGATTGTGACAGCACGCATTGATGGCAAATTGATAGGCGTGAGCCGTTGTTTAAGCGACTTCAGCTTTTGCACTTACATGTCTGATTTAGCGGTAGATGCATCTTACCAAAAAATGGGTATAGGCGTAAAACTTATTCGCGAGGCAAAGTTGCATAGCCCAATGGCAAAGCTCATTTTACTTGCAGCGCCCAAAGCCGTTAATTATTATCCCAAAACCGGCATGCAGCACTTTGAACATTGTTTTTTGCTCGACGATGTAAATGCTTTGAACATCAAAGAATAGTAAACCTCTTTTTGGACGATAGGAGAGTTGAACCAATATTAAATAAAAAAATCCCCTTCTGAAACAGAAGAGGATTTGGAGCGAAAGACGAGATTCGAACTCGCGACCCCGACCTTGGCAAGGTCGTGCTCTACCAACTGAGCTACTTTCGCTTTTTGCGTGTGCAAATGTACAATTTTGCAACGTTTTTGAAAATAATGGAGTAAGAAATTTGTGTGTTATTTTGTAAACAATTGACAATTAACGCGAAATTTTTGGGTGGACAGTATTTCCAAAATGTAAATTGAGTTATAACATTGTACTAACACCTTTTTATTATTTCTGTAAAGCTGACAGTTTTTAAATTTTTAGTCTAAATTCGTTAATCCGATTTCTGTCGGTAACAAAACCAATTTTTAATACCAAAACATAATACTATGTCTATCGTAACTGGCGAGAAAGAATTTTTTAACGGAATAGGACAAATAAAATATGAAGGCCTCGAGTCTGACAATCCACTTGCTTTTAGATGGTACGATGCAGACCGCGTAGTGGCCGGCAAAACCATGAAAGAGCACCTGCGGTTTGCCTGTGCATACTGGCATTCTTTTAATGGTAACGGGGCAGATCCTTTTGGCGAAGCTACATTGCTGTTTCCATGGGATGCTAAAGCTGACGTGATTGAACGCGCTAAAGATAAGATGGATGCTGCGTTTGAGTTTATCACTAAAATGAACCTGCCGTACTACTGCTTTCACGATGTGGATGTGGTTGACTATACTAACGATGTTAACGAAAACGACAGGCGCTTAAAAATAATGGTTGATTATGCTAAGCAAAAGCAGGATGCAAGTGGCGTAAAGCTGCTATGGGGCACATCGAACCTATTCAGCAACCGCCGTTACATGAACGGGGCATCAACAAATCCAAACTTTCATGTTTTGGCACATGCCGGTGCGCAGGTTAAAACTGCTATGGATGCAACAATTGCACTTGGTGGCGAAAACTATGTTTTTTGGGGCGGACGCGAGGGTTATATGAGCCTGCTTAATACCAACATGAAACGCGAGCAGGAGCATCTTGCCAAGTTTTTGCATACTGCAAAAGATTACGCCCGCAAGCAGGGTTTTAAAGGCACCTTCTTTATTGAGCCGAAACCTTGCGAGCCAACAAAGCACCAGTATGATTATGATGCAGCAACCGTATTGGGCTTTTTACAGAAATACGACCTGCTGAACGATTTTAAACTCAACCTTGAAGTGAACCATGCCACGCTTGCCGGCCATACTTTCCAGCACGAATTGCAGGTAGCTGCAGATGCTGGTTTGTTAGGATCTATAGATGCCAACCGTGGCGACAATCAAAACGGTTGGGATACCGACCAGTTCCCTAACGATGTAAATGAAATTACCGAATCAATGCTAATCATACTGGAGGCTGGCGGTTTCCAGGGTGGGGGTATCAACTTCGACGCTAAAGTTCGTCGCAATTCTACAGATCGTGCCGACTTGTTTTATGCGCACATTGGCGGTATGGACACATTTGCAAGGGCATTGGTTGCTGCTGATGATATCCTGCAAAAGTCAGACTACAAAAAGATTCGTACCGAGCGATATGCATCTTTTGATAGCGGCGCCGGAAAAGATTTTGAAGATGGCAAGTTATCGCTTGAAGACCTAAGCACTTATGCCGCCACAAACGGCGAGCCCGAAACCATAAGCGGCAAACAGGAGTATCTTGAAAACCTGATTAACAGGCACATTTAACTCATTCGTTAGTAAGAAAGTAAAGGGGGATGATGAATGACATTCACCCCTTTACTTTATGATTGGCTTTGCAATTGTGCAACTATTTCAAGTATAGCGGTGTCTTTAACAAAGTTCGAGTCGACGTCATGATCATGAAAATGTGTTATCAATCTTTCTATTGAGTCCACATCCGACCGTCCTCTTTTAATTTTCTCCTGATACTCCTCTAACGTACGGCAGTAGTAATGGTTTATTTGAATTTTGTTTACGCTCACATCTGAGAATGCATCTTTAATGGGATTAAAATTTTCGTTTACCGCATACTTTCCACTCTGATATTTAAAGCAATGAGGGTTAGACGTAGCGCGTACATACCGGGGCTGTACAATACTTTTTATATGCTTGTTGATTGATAAGGATTCTTTAGACCTGAAAACAAAGCTCTCAAGCTGCGGGCGATTAGTTTTGGCTTTGAGCCCGCTAGAACCGAATACCAGCCAGTTTATGCCTAGCCCGGCAAATTTTTCGAACTGCTTTAAAAACGCGGGCAAGTTGCCATTTGTTGATTTAGGTACTATAAACTCATCCAAATCAATAAAAGCTATCCACAGCGAAAAGCGGCCAAATTTGTTTAGGCAATCATTATAAGCTTTAATCTGCATAGACTTGCCCTCAAACAAGACCACGGTAGCATATTGCGACAAGCCAATCTCTTCGAGCGTTTGCTTAACAGGAACGGCACTGCCATTATCATAAATGTAAAAGTGTTCAAAACCTATTTTTAAGTGATAAGTAATCCACTCTTCCAGGTAAACGTTTTCGTCTTTAATGATACAACATACCGAGGCGTAATATTTATAATTTGAAAATAAGCTTTGCAGGCGCCTGCCGTAAGATTTAAGCATAAGAAGTTTATAAGCTTCAAATTTAAAAGATAAATTGTTAATCTCTGCTTATAACAATATAGCAAACCTATTTACCGCTGTTACTTTACATGACGTAACATTTTGTTAACCCAACTATCGCTTTAACAAAATGTTAAAAGGGGTTATTTGATGTATGCAATTACCATTGTTAGCGGCCAGGTTCCCCTTGCTGGGCCCGGTTGATCTAAGCGGATACCTTCTTCTTGTTTTCGGTTTATGTATTCTTGCCGTTGTAGCGTTCGAGTTTGTAAACGGGTTTCATGATACTGCAAATGCAGTGGCGACAGTTATATATACAAAAGCGTTGAAACCTGTTTACGCGATCCCATGGTCGGGCTTGTGGAATTTCCTTGGCGTTTGCCTTGGTGGCGTATCGGTAGCAATGGGGATATTGAAACTGGTGCCGCTTGATTCGCTAATGACTTTGCCGGTAAGCGTTGGTGCATGCCTTGTATTGGCAGTGCTGCTATCATCCATTATCTGGAACCTTGGCACATGGTATTTAGGGATACCTTGTTCAAGCTCGCATACCATGATCGGCTCAATGATAGGCGGGGGGCTAGCATTTACATTTTATTATAGCGGCCCGGGTGTAAATTGGGATAAAGCGGGCGAGATAGGCTTATCACTGGTATTATCGCCATTAATTGGCTTTGGTGCGGCAGCATTGCTAATGCTGTTCTTAAAACACGTAACAAAATCGCACTCATTATTTCATATCCCGAAGGGTGAGAACGACAGGCCGCCAATACATATTCGGATACTGCTCATCATCACGTGCACGTTGGTAAGCTTTTTTCACGGCAGCAACGACGGCCAAAAAGGCGTTGGCCTTTTTATGTTGATACTGATTGCATTTTTGCCGGCCAGGTTTGCTGTTAATCACCAAATACCAAACAGCAAAGTATTGGCTGCTTTAAACCAAACGGAAGTTGTTGTAAGCAAAAAGTTAAGTAAGGGAGCAACAGATTATTCTGTGTTAAAGGCCTTGTCAAAAGCGGTATTGCAAACAAAGGCATCGTTGGCCGCCAAAAGTGAAATTGATGTGGCCAAAACATATCAATACCGCAAACAGGTAGAAAGCGTTGTTAAAGATATAAGAGCAGTTGCAAAAGATGAGCACATCAAACTAAGCGAAAATGAACGGCAAACGTTGCATAGTGCAGCCAATGAGCTTGAGCATGTAACAGATTTTGCACCGGTTTGGGTAATTGCAATCATTTCATTATCTCTTGGATTAGGCACCATGATAGGCTGGAAGCGTATTGTAGTAACCATTGGCGAAAAAATAGGTAATGAACACCTTAATTATGCACAAGGCGCTACATCGGAAATTGTTGCGGCATCTACCATTGGTTTAAGTACCGGATTTGGCCTGCCGGTAAGTACCACGCACGTACTATCAAGCGGCATTGCCGGCTCAATGGTAGCATCCGGAGGAAAGGGCAACCTTAATAACCAAACTTTAAAAAGCATTGCCATTGCCTGGATACTAACTTTACCTGTTGCAATTGTGTTAGCATTTTTATTATTTGTGTTTTTCCATCTGTTTATATAATTCGTCATGAAAAAAATACTGGTAGCTACCGATTTTTCAAAATGCGCCGCTAATGCGATGATCTACGCACTTGAACTGGCGAGTGTTTTGGGTCGTGAGGTATGCGCAATACATGCTATACACCCCACAGAAGGTATTAACAATAGCACTTACAACGCTATTTTTATAGAAGACTATTACAAAAATAAACGTGAAGCTTTACAAACGTGGGTTGATGATCTGAGCATAAATTACGATCATGTGAAAGTGACCAACCTATGCGAGGTTGGCTTTTTAAAGGCAGTGATAAGCAAATACATTAACCAACACCAGGTGGATATGCTGGTGATGGGTATTGTTGGCTCAACGGGTATCACGGGTATCGTTGGCAGTAACGCAGGTTTGGTTGTATCACAAATTAAAATTCCTACTTTAATTATTCCGCTAGAGAGCACATTTACCAAAGTGCCAATAATAACCCTTGCTACAGACTTTGATACGCGACTATCGGCAGTAGACGTTAATGCCTTAAATGAAATGGTAAAGGCATTTGGATCGGGCAGGATGCAAGTATTATACATTACCGATAAACCGGGCGAACCTGATTTTAAAGTAAGCGAAGCGCGTTTGCGGGACCTGATACCGCATGCACAACTCGAATTTAATTATTTACAAAACAGTAGCGCACATAACGGTATAATTGAGTTTATTGCATCCAACAATACCGACATGCTTTGCCTGGTTAAACACCACCATAACATTGTGTACCGGTTATTTACCCGCAGCACAGTTAACCAGGTAATGAATAAGTCGGTAAAAGCAATATTGGTACTGCACGAATGAGATATAAAACACCCGTAATAAAACAAAATCAACCAAACGACGAATATAAATTTCGGGCGTTGCCACAACCAACCGGTAAATATCCTTACCATCTGGATATAGGGGATGTCATTAATGCAGGCTTTAACGACCGGATGATTTTCCATCTGGTTGGTGATACCGGCGGAAGCATTGCGCCCGAGGCAAGGCAAAATATTGTAAAACGCATGACCGGGCGGCTTGATGGCCCAAGCTTTTTGTATCACCTTGGCGATATTGTTTATCATTATGGCGAAGCCGACCAGTACGAAAGCCAGTTTTTCAAATCGTTCGAGGATTACCCGGGGCCTATTTTTGCTATAGCAGGCAATCATGACAGTGATGTTAACCCCGATGCCAAGGTACCTTACCAAAGCCTTGATGCTTTTAAAAGTGTATTTTGCGATACGGTTAGCAAACGGGTAAGCTTTAGCGGTGACAGTAAACGCCAAAGCATGATACAGCCGAACGTATACTGGACATTGGAAACGCCTTTAGCAACCTTTATAGGTATGTACAGCAATGTACCTAAATTTGGCATTATTACGCCCGATCAGCAGCAGTGGCTGCGCAATGAATTGCTGTCGGCATCCTCCGATAAATTTCTGATCATTTGCCTGCATCATGCACCTTATTCGGCAGATACCAACCACGGCTCCAGTTTGCCTATGATTAAGGAATTAAATGATGCCTTCACAGAAACAGGTGTGCTACCTGATGTCGTTTTCAGCGGACATGTACACAATTATCAGCGTTTCGAAAAAGTATTTGAAAACAACAAAGCCGTACCTTTTATAGTTGCAGGCGGCGGCGGGTTTAACGAATTGCACAGCATAGCAACCCTGGATGACAATCGTTTTACAGCCCTTAATGAAAACAAAGTAACCTTACAAGCATTTAACGAGTCGGCTCACGGTTTTCTGAAAATTGATATCCAAAAGAAAGATGGCCAACTTACCTTAAGCGGTGAGTATTATGCAATGGACCATGTATTAAAACCGTTTGATGTTTTTAACCTGTCTAAGTCTGTCGGTTAATATTATAAAGCTAAGCTTTAGTTTGTGCGTGAGTATATGATAAAGGCAGCGGAATATACCGGCTGCCTTAATGCTTTTTAATAGGGGTAATTTGTTGAATTTGTAACGATAGCCCACCCATCAACCACCGGCCGGGCATTTGGGCACCTAGTAAATCGGCATATTTTTTATCGAAAACGTTATCAGCCTCCGCAAATACACTCAACCTGTTCCGGATAATGTTGAAAGTACCTTTAACGTTTGCCACAAAGTAAGACTTGTCCACAGCGCCATTCAAAGCAGCTACTGATTGCGCTGTACGCACCTTATACAAACCGTTAATGCTTAAATTCCATTTGTCGGCATCGTATCTCAACATCGCGTTGGTAAGGTATTTTGCATGAGATGATGTGTAAAAGGAAGGCACGCCATCGCTTGTTACCGAGTTAAGCCAAACAAAACCAGCCGTCGCGTTTATAAATTGCTTGTTGCCAACCGCGTGTTTCCACATTACATTGGCCTCAATTCCCGTAGTATTGACTTTGGTGATATTACGGGCCAAGGCATAAGTTCCGGTGGGCGACAGGTTGTCCTTTCGGGGCATGTTGGCATACGGTGTGGTTGTCCAGTCTATCAAATCGGTGTGTCGGCGCTGAAAATAGGTCGCCGCCAACTTTAGTTCGCTGCCTGCAAAAAAATCTGCCCCGGCTTCATAGCTGAACGATTTTTCGGCAGTAAGTGCCGGGTTACCAATGCGCCCGCTTGTAACTATTGGCTTGTTATAGTTATTGTATAGCTCGGTAAAATCGGCATTGCGTATGGTTTTACCCAGGCTGCCTCGTAAGTTAATCTTTCCGTACCTGTAAGATGTATTAAACTGCGGAACCAGTTGGGTACCTGCTGCCTCATCATGGTCAAGCCTTACAGCCGGGCTGATGTTCAAATTTTTTGCCAACTCGTAGTTAAGCACTGCAAATGCAGCAACCTGCTCAAGCATGTGGTTGCCACGGTCATTAGATGCAATGCTTTTGCGCTGGTATTGCAGTCCGGTTGTCAAATCAAGGATGCTACTGAAATCATGCTGATAGGTAGCCAAGCCTTGCCAAAGTTTTGACGTGTTATTGTTAGCGGTCGAAATACTGTTGTAGAGGTAATGATCTTTAACGTTTTTGTAGCCTGCGCGTACTGTTAAATGGTTGTTGCCTTTGTCATAGCTTAAATTTAATTGCGACCACAGGCTGTTTACACGCTCCGTAGCAGTATCGGTGGCAAAGCTGGTGTAAAAATTCTGTGCAGCAAAACGGCGGCTATCGTAGCTCACACGGTAGGCAATGCGCCAATTATCATTAAATTTATATGCAGCCGCGCCCGAGAAAGTATGCAAGTTAAAATAACCTTTTATGCCGCGTTGTTGTTGCCCGTCGGCATTGTTGCTTAAGGCTCCTGCGCTTAGCGTCCATTTATTGGTATTATAATTTACGTTTCCGTTGGCGTTGAACAGGCCATATGCACCACTGCTTACATTAAGCTGGCTTGTTGTGCCGATAGGATGATTGCGCGAAAATGTCTTAGTAAATACATTTATTACGCCGCCAACCGCGTCAGAACCATATATGGCTGAGGACGGCCCCATCAATACTTCAATCCGCTCAATCTCTGCCGGTACTATAGGTATATAGCTATTAAAGTGCCCGGTGTTAGGGTCATTAACGCGCAAGCCGTCCACCACAACCAATACCTGCTGAAATGTGCCGCCTCTGATTACAAAATCACTTTGTACACCCATTGGTCCGCGCGATTGCACCTCTATACCGGGAATATATCTCAAAACCTCATCAAGCGAGTGTACAGGATATTTTGCAATATCTTCGCCTTTTATAACAATAAGGTTGCGACCTGTTTTTGACCCTGCCATTGGTTTAAGAGTTGCCGTAATTGTCACCGGGTCGAGGGCGTTAACACGTGCTGTATCTTGCCCAAGAACGGCAAGCGGTAAAAAGAGAGTAAATACGGATAGTAAAGTTTTATTCATCTAAATTTTCTTATGTTATTATATCCGGCATTGCCCGGATATATCTGCAAATGTGATAACTTGCCGGCTTATCAAAGTGCACCAGTTTTTAAGTAATGGGTAGTCCGGTTAGCTTAGCGTTTTCAAGTTTTATTACAATCGAGCGCCAATCAGCTACGCCGGTTTATTTGCAAATAGCGCAACAGGTTACCAATGCCATTCAGCGCGGTTATTTGCCGGTAGGCACAAAGCTCCCGGGCACAAGGCTGTTGAGCTTGCAGTTACAAGTACATCGCAAAACAGCAATAGCCGCCGCAGCCGAATTGGAGGCGCAAGGCTGGCTGCAATTGGTGCCCAACAAAGGCACCTACGTGGTAAGTAAACAAGCATTGGTTAAGTTACAACGGCCGAAACAAAACATGCCTTTGTTAAACAGTTACCCGGTGCAAACAGGTTACAGTGTGAAGCAGTCGCAGATTTTGGATGCTCCGTTCGAATATCAAAACTGCACTTATTATTTCACAGACGGCACACCTGATGTCCGGCTAACGGCCATTAAAGAACTTAGCGGCATGTACACCGCATCAATGACCAGGCGCCGAACGCTATCAAAGCTGCAGTACCATTCGGCAGATACCGATCAATACTTTAAAAGGCAGCTTAGCAACTACCTAAATTTAACACGGGGGCTACGCATTAGTCCGGCTAACCTGCTTTGTACCAGCAGCAAGGAGATGGGTTTATATCTTATTGCGCAATTGCTACTGTCGGCAGGAGATACCGTAGTGGTTGGCGAACTGGGCCACTTTGGTGCCAACATGGTTTTTCAAAATGCAGGGGCATCATTAAAGACAATTCCCGTTGATGAAGAGGGGATATGTACTGATCACCTTGCAAAGTTATGCGAGCGCACAACCGTAAGGATGGTGTACGTAAATTCACAACATCATTATCCAACAACGGTTACACTTGGCGCATCCCGCCGGATGGAATTATTGAACCTGGCCGGTAAATATGGTTTCATTATAATTGAAGACGATCACGACTTTGAGTTTCAATACGGCAGATCGGTATCCATGCCTCTAGCTAGTGCGGATAACAATGGCATGGTAGTTTACCTCGGTACATTCGGCAACTCATTGGCACCCGGCTTCAGAACGGGATTTATCGTAGCCCCACAAAACCTGATACACGAGTTGCAAAAGCACTTGTTGCTGATGGATAAAAAGGAAAACGTAATTGCAGAGTTGGTGTTGGGGGAGATGATAGAAGAAGGAAATATACACCGCCACTTAAAGAAAACGCTAAAGATTTATCAGCAACGCCGCGATGCGCTATGCCAGATACTCGAGGATAATTTTAAGGATACAGTATCATTCACTAAACCCGACGGCGGACTTGCGTTATGGTCAGTTTGGAGTACTCAAAATTCACTTTTAGATGTATCACGTAAGTGTGCAGCCAAAGGTTTGTTCATCCCCAAAACACTATTGTATCAAAACAAAAAGCTCACTGCCATGCGCATAGGCTTCGGCCACATGGATGAGACCGAAATGAAGTCAAGTTTGGAAATATTGAAGGGATCCATGTTGTAGGATGTTGAAATTTAGTGGTTAGCGCATAAGTGATCAGGAACCTTTTATTATGCGAAGAATTGATTTTAATACGGCCAGTTACGTTTGGTTATTTTCGTCTTTTCAACATAATGAGGTCGATTTGTCAAATTAAGGATGATAGAGGTAGCCCCCGTTGTAAATTGGCCTTTCGAGCCAACAATTACATCGTCGTAGCTTTTTGCTGAATGATGTAACTTTGAGCAATGGTCAACTATTTTTTGTGTTTTAAAAGACATGTGAATGGTGTGAGCAAAATCGTTGCGTACCTTTCTAATTATCTCAATGTCTTCGTGCTCATTATCGGTGATTAGTCCCATAGCCGCACAGGCAGCAATTTTTGCAGAAAAAGTACCGAGCGGGGCGTTAAAGCCTGTTAGCAAACGATCAGCGGTTTTGCCTTTTATTAAAAAAGAATGCAATACTTTCTCTAACAAATCTTCAATCATTGTGGCGGCGATTAGCACAGCGCCACGATCACTTTCTTCATTTAATTTTGGAAGAAAATCTAAAAAATCTTTTAAGTGTGGATGGGTGTCGAGAATGTTCTTTTTATTGTTCATCAATTGACCAACTTAATTTAATTGTTCTTACGATTACGCCGTCTAATGTTAAGAATCTTTCGAGGTTTGAGACGGCTGGACACTCATTAGTATTAATTTCGTTTCTTCTTTTTCAGAAACTTTTGCTTCTTCCAATATTTCGTTACAAATAATTGTATAAATCCATTGAGTATCTAATGTTATACCAAGTACGGAGTTTCTTCGTCGCTTCTTCTCCAGTTATCCATTTATCTTCTTGTTTGCCGCCTTGATCTTTTAAACGCTAATAAACTTTTGCAACCAGTGCATAAAAAGCAGGCTCTTCCAGACAGATTATTTCTATCGGCATCTCAATATGGTTTAGATCGGGAAATTAAGAATAGATTAACGAAAATGCAATACGTAGAACTACGCAATCTTTAGAGAATTAGAAAACATTTTTGTTCAGGTGAAATGTTGTCCTAAAATAAAAAAAGCAGTTAGTGTCTTTAACCTAACTGCTTCATTTTCAAGTACTCAGAGCGGGAATCGAACCCGCACTCCGTTTACGGGAACAGGATTTTAAGTCCTGCGTGTCTACCAGTTCCACCATCTGAGCAGGTGTTTAATCCCGAGTCGTCGGGATAACCTTTTAAAAATAAATCCCTTCATTAAAAAGGGATTTGAGCGAAAGACGAGATTCGAACTCGCGACCCCGACCTTGGCAAGGTCGTGCTCTACCAACTGAGCTACTTTCGCGTTGGTTTCCTTTAGTCGCCTTGGCTAGTGCCTTACTGCGTTTGCGGGAGTGCAAATATAGGCAGAAAAGCATGCTTTGCAAGATAAATTTAAACTTTTTTTCAGATTTATTGTAACTCGTTGGTTTTCAAAATCTCTGCGGCCAACTCCGGCTCGTAGCCCCGGCTATAGGCATATTGCTGTAACTTATATCGCCTTTTGATAGCATTGCTATCCGTTAAGGTGCGAGCTTTTTTTTCTAGGATGTTTTTCAAGGTAGCTATGTAGTCGTCCAAATCGATTGTTAACAAAGCTTTTTTAATAAGCACAGGTGGTACCCGCTTTAACTGAAGGCCTTGCTTTATCTTTATTTTACCCCAGCCTTTCTGGTTAAACTTGCCTCTGGTGTAGGCATCGGCAAATCTTTTTTCATTTAAAAAGTTGTCCTCTATCAACCTTACTATAATATTTTCTACAGCATCGGGCCATAAACCCCATTCATAAAGTTTGTCGCGCATTTCCTGCTGTGCCCTGTCCTGGTAGGTGCAGTAGTGTTCGGCCTTGGCAAGTGCAACCTTTTCATCGGTAATCTTAATCTTCCGGGGTTCATCCATCAAAATCAAAATTCGTTAAAAATTCGTCTATTCATGTAAATAATCATCAAATTCGTGACATGCAATTCACTTACCAAATCAGCGAAGTAAAGCAAATTATACTGGCAGAGGGCAACATTATCAATAACGATTTGATAAGCGTTTTACTTACCGACAGCCGACGGATTGTAAGTGCCACGGGCTCTTTATTTTTTGCGCTTAGCAGCAGGCGCAACGGGCACGAGTTTGTTATAAATGCATACAATGCCGGTGTGCGCAACTTTGTAATAAACAGCCTGCCGGAAGCACCCATGCCTGATGCTAACTTTTTATTGGTAGGGGATGTGTTGCTGGCCTTACAAACGCTTGCGGCTCATCATAGGCAAAGGTTTGATATTCCGGTTATAGGGATCACTGGCAGCAACGGCAAAACCATTGTTAAAGAGTGGCTGTACCAGTTGTTGTGCCCCGAAAAACATATTGTGCGTAACCCAAAAAGTTATAATTCGCAAATAGGTGTGCCCTTATCTGTTTGGCAGTTGAACAGCACACATGAGATGGGCATTTTTGAGGCCGGTATATCAACCACGCATGAAATGGACAGGTTGCAGGCGGTTATTAAACCTACGATTGGCATACTTACCCATATGGGCACTGCGCACGATGAAGGTTTTAGAGATCGAGATGAAAAGATTTCTGAAAAGCTGAAACTCTTTAGGGAGAGCGAACTTTTGATATATAATTACGAAACACTGTTAGATCATAAGGTCGAGATAGAAAACATAAAATGTTTTACCTGGAGCCGAAAGTTTAAAATTGCTGATTTATATGTATTTAGCGAGACCACCATATCCGGCAGGTATTACCTGCGCGCGCTATTCAAAGATGATGAAATTGAGTGCCTTATTCCGTATCGTGACGAAGCTTCGGTAGAGAATGCTATTATTTGCTGGGCAACTATGCTGGCGATGGGCTACAGCCCTGATATTGCCGACGACAGGATTGAACGACTTACCGCAGTAAGCATGCGGCTCGAACTTAAACAGGGCATCAACAACTGCTCGGTAATAGACGATTCATATAACTCCGACATTCAATCATTGGAAATCGCACTTAACTTCCTGGATCAGCAAAATCAGTATCCTAAAAAAACGCTGATCCTGTCGGATATTTATCAATCGGGCGTGGAGCAGCCTGTGTTGTATGAACAGGTGGCGCATATGATTAGTAGTAAA
Source organism: Mucilaginibacter pallidiroseus (assembly GCF_007846085.1). Classification (GTDB taxonomy): domain Bacteria; phylum Bacteroidota; class Bacteroidia; order Sphingobacteriales; family Sphingobacteriaceae; genus Mucilaginibacter; species Mucilaginibacter pallidiroseus. Next base: position 637,184 of record NZ_VOEJ01000001.1, on the reverse strand, counting down.
CATATACACCGCTTTATAGCCGTGGGCGAAGCGCTCGGGCAAAACAAACAGCATTTTACGCTACCGGAAATGCATTTTTATAAGGATACGCAGGCCTTGATCGATGCTTTACCCAAACTGAATTTGCACGATGAAACAATACTCATAAAAGGCTCTCGTGCCTTTGAATTTGAGCGGGTAAGCCGCTTGCTGGTGCAAAAGGCGCACGAAACAGTACTGGAGATCAATCTCAATTCGGTTATAAACAATCTAAACTTCTACAGGCTTAAACTGCAACCGGGTGTTAAGATCATGGCTATGGTTAAAGCCTTTTCTTACGGTAGCGGCACTTTCGAAATAGCCAACGTGTTGCAATACAACAAAATCGATTACCTGGCGGTAGCTTATACCGACGAAGGCGTTGAGTTACGCGAAGCCGGCATCACCGTTCCAATCATGATATTAAACCCGGAGCCGCTTGCGTTTGACAAGCTGACATCCAATAAATTAGAGCCATCCATCTATAGTTTTGGTTTATTTGACGAGTTTATAAAGTATGCACAGGAAGCTGAACTGATTAACTACCCGATTCACTTAAAAATTGATAGTGGCATGCACCGGTTAGGTTTTGAAAGTACCGAAATAGATGCCCTTTGTGATCTACTTGAAATTAATACTTATGTGCGTGTACAATCTGTCTTTTCGCATCTGGCTGCCAGCGATGCAGCTCAGCACGATGAATTTACCATGCAGCAAATAAGCGTTTTTGACAGCGCAGTTAAGCAGATTGAAAACACGTTAGGCTATAACGTCATCAAGCATATCAGCAATACATCGGGTATAACCCGTTGGCCCAATGCCCAATACGATATGGTTAGGTTAGGAATTGGGCTTTATGGAGTTGATGCCGCCGTGCCTGCCGAACTTACCGACCTGCGACCGGTTGCAACGCTGCGAACAACGGTATCGCAGGTAAAAAAGGTACTTGCTGCCGATACCATTGGCTACAACCGTAACGGGAGTTTAACCGCTGATGGCAAAATTGCTACCGTGCGTATTGGATATGCCGATGGCTACCGTCGTGCTTTTGGAAATGGGGTAGGCAGGATGCTCGTAAACGGAAAACTTGCGCCAACGGTAGGCAATATATCGATGGATATGTGTATGCTTGATGTTACCGGGATTGAAGTGAAAGAAGGTGATGAAGTTATTGTATTTAACGACACCTTGCGTATAGAACAATTGGCAAAAGAGATAGGCACCATACCGTACGAAATATTAACAAATGTTTCGGAAAGGGTAAAAAGGGTGTACTTTTACGAATAAATGAGAAAGATTTTTGGCGCGTTACTTAACTATTTCATCAAGGGCATGCTCGTTGTGGTGCCTTTGGGCGCTGCGTTTTTTTTGATCTTTTGGGCTATATCCAGTATAGATAACGCATTAAATATCAGCGACCTGTTTTGGGCTAACAGCAAAACCGGCAAGCCTGTTTATATACCGGGTTTGGGTATTTTGAACGTTATCGTAATAATCATGGTGGCTGGTATCCTGGTTACCAATGTGGTAACAGACCCGATTAAAAACTGGTTTCACAGGTGGTTGAACAGGTTGCCAATATTTAAATTTTTATACTCGTCGATAAAAGACCTTACCGAGGCTTTTGTTGGGGACGAAAAAAAATTTAACGAGCCGGTGTTAGTTGAGGTAAATGAGTTTGGCCTCAAAAAAATAGGCTTTTTAGTGCAAAAGGATCTGGCTATGCTTGATATGCCTGGTGAAGTTGCCGTTTACTTTCCATACTCTTACTCATTTGCCGGGCAGGTGGTCATCATTTCTGCTAATAAGATTAAGCCCTTAAATATAACTGCAGCAGAGGCTATGAAATTTGTAATTTCTGGCGGCGTTAGCGGGCTCGAGTAATTAAACCTTCGGTAACGATGGCATAGCTGGCGTATCAGGTTGATCAGTATCCTTCTTTTTAAAACTCCGTATAGTTAATACAACTGCAATAGCCATTAAAATAGCACCCATTAAAAAAGGTGCCCCAGGGAAATAAACCGGTGCACCAACTTTGGTAAAATGATGGAACAATGACGTCATAATCAGCGGGCCGATAACCGTTGTTATGCTTACCAGACTGGTTAGCGCTCCTTGTAATTCGCCTTGCTCGTTAGCCCCTACATGCTCGGATATAAAGCCTTGTAAAGCTGTGCCGCCCAATCCTCCCAAACAGTACGGAATCATGTAAACGTACATTAGCCAGCCAACGTTATTAAAGGAAATCAGCAATAGGCCTATCCCGTAAAAGGCAATGCCGGCCATAATATTTTTGCGCAGGCCAAATTTGGGGATCGTCCATCGCACTAAACCACCTTGTATACCCGCAATAAGCAAGCCCAAAAAAATCCCTAATGAACTGATACTGGGCAGCGTCCATTTGAATTTTTCGAGCAGGTAGAAGGGAAGCGTGCTTTCTACTGCTTTCTGGCCAATGTACACAATTGTATATGCGGTAATCAAGGTACTTACCGCTAACGAATATTTCCTTAATCGTAGCAACGATCCAACCGGGTTGGCACGTTTCCAATCGAAATTGCGACGGTTTTCGTTGCTCAGCGACTCGGGCAATACAAAAAAGCCATAGACAGCATTCAGCAAAGCAAGGCCTGCTGCCACCATAAACGGTAACCTTATCCATATCGCGCCCAAAAATCCGCCCAGACCGATTCCTAAGATAAAACCTATTCCTGTTGCAGCGCCTATCAGGCCAAAATTGGCTGCGCGTTTGTCGCCGGTGCTAACATCAGCAATATAGGCGGTGGCTGTAGTGGTGCTGGCGCCCGCAATTCCGGCAATAAAACGCCCTGCAAATAGCCAGAGCAGGGTAGGTGCAAAAGCCATTAAAAGATAATCGATGCCAAAGCCAAATAACGAAAACAGCAAAACCGGCCGCCTGCCTATACGGTCGCTCAGGTTACCTAAAACCGGGGCAAACAGAAACTGCATGGAGGCGTAAGTGAATGTTAGGTAGCCGCTTATCTGGCTGGCCATACTCAGGTCGGCGTGGCCAACCTGCTCCAGCAATTTTGGCGTGATGGGAATAATGATACCCAGACCAAGCACATCGATAAATATTGTTACAAAGATAAACCCTAATGCCGCTTTACCGTGATTACCCGCCGCCTGTGTCATACAAAAACTGTTTTGCTTTGCTTTTTAAAGCTTCGTACGGCTAAAATTGCGCCAATTATCATCAAGGCTGCAGCTATATAGTATGGTGCTCCGGGTAATTGCACTGGAGCCTTTGGGTTGGTAAAATAATAAAATACATAGGTCATAAACCACGGGCCAAAAATTGAGCTTAAACTCATTAAGCTGGTTAAGCCGCCCTGTAATTCACCTTGCTCATTAGCAGGCACTTCGCTGGTCATAACACCTTGCAATGCAGGCCCGCAAATGCCACCCAACGAGTACGGAATCATAAAGGCGAACATCATCCAGCTTTTATTGGCCAGGCCAAACAGGAGCATCCCTATACCATACAGTACAAGACCTATCCAAACGCTGCGTTGCTCGCCCAATTTGGGGATTGCAACTCGTATTAAGCCACCTTGTACAGCAGCTATGGTTACACCAATAAAGCCCAGCGAATAGCCTACTACATCTTCACTCCATTTAAATTTCTCCATGGTGTAAAAAGTCCACACGCTTTGTACTGCGTGCCCAGCAAAATACACAATGAACAAGCAAACGGCTAAGCCAAATACCTGCGGATACTTTTTAAGTTGCATTAAGCTCCCCAGCGGGTTGGCGCGTTTCCAACTAAATTCGCGGCGGTTGGCTTTGTCTAACGATTCGGGCAGGATGAAAAAGCCGTAAGCCGCGTTGATAAGGGCCAAAGCAGCGGCCGCATAAAACGGGTAGTGCACATTCATCTTACCCAACACGCCACCAATTACAGGGCCGATAATAAAACCTAAACCAAAAGCTACACCAATCATCCCAAAGTTTTGGGCGCGTTTTTCAGGAGTGCTTACATCCGCAATATATGCTGATGCTGTAGTAAAACTTGCACCGGTGATACCGGCAATAATTCGCCCTACAAACAACCAGCCTATGGTTGGCGCGAAAGCCAGGAAAAGGTAGTCGATACCGAAACCCAACAATGAAAAAAGCAGTACCGGCCTGCGTCCGTATTTATCACTTAAGTTGCCTATGATAGGCGAGAACAGGAACTGCATAACCGAATAAGCCACCAGCAAAAGGCCCGAATACCTTGAAGCTTCGCTTACCGTACCATGTATCAACCCTTCAATCAGCTTAGGAAAAACCGGGATAATAATAGCGAGGCCAATAACATCTATCAGTAATGTAATAAAGATAAAACTCAGGGCTGCTTGCTTTTTAGGTTTGGTTAGCTCGTCCATGCTACTAAATAACCAATTAAAAACCACATAACTGTCAATTATTAAAAGATATATGTAAAAACAAACGGCCCTGCGTATACAGGGCCGTTTATATGTTTGGCAATTCTTAAAAGTTCGGTTTCAATACATATTTGTCGTAGAAGCGGAAAATATGTTCTGTTGCTTCTTCGGCAGTATCTACAACTCGGTACAGGTTTAAATCATCCGAGCTGATGTTGTTCTCTTGTTTAAGCATACGCTCTTCAACCCATTCAAATAAGCCTTTCCAGTATTCAACGCCCACAAATACAATTGGGAAGCGGGCTATTTTACCGGTTTGGATCAACGTGATCGCCTCAAATGATTCGTCCATGGTGCCAAAACCACCAGGCAAGATGATAAAGCCTTGCGAATACTTCATAAACATTACCTTACGGATAAAGAAGTAATCAAACTCCAGTATTTTATCCCTGTCGATATACTTGTTATGAAACTGCTCAAAAGGTAATTCAATGTTTAACCCAACAGATTTACCGCCAGCTTCATAAGCGCCCTTATTAGCAGCCTCCATAATACCTGGGCCACCGCCTGATATTACACCATAACCACGCTCGGTCAACAAACGTGCAGTATCCTCTGCAAGTTTATAGTACGGGTTATCATTATGTGTACGCGCCGATCCGAATATGGATACGCAGGGACCGATTTTGGCAAGTTTCTCGAAGCCGTCAACAAACTCGGCCATTATCTTAAAAATCTGCCAGGAGTCTGTTACTTTAATTTCGTGCCAGTCCTTATTTTCAAAAGCTCTTCTTATTTTTTCTTCTCCAGTCATCTATCATTTTATTAGTGCGAGGTTAGCCATAACCTCATAAGTGAATATCAATATAGTACAATAAATTTTATGTTAAGTTTTGGCGCCACACAATTACCCTCAAGTAGCATCAGGCTTAGGTTAGAACCGGTTCGGTTTTGCGTTTAGATGTCAATAGCAAGCCGAGAAACGTTATTAATCCGTTTACGATGATTAATTCGTTATCAAACACATAGCCGCCCAGCAATTCCTTCGACTCGGTGTTCAGGAAATAGCATACAGCCGGCGATATTAAACAGATAAATGGCACCAATTTATCATTTACCTGTCTGCTGCTTACAAACAGGCCAAAGCTGTACAGGCCAAGCAATGGGCCATAGGTGTATGATGCAACTTTAAATATGGCGCTTACAACGGCATCGTTATTAATGGCGTTAAAAATTATGATCGTGAAAAACATCAATCCCGAGAAGGCGATATGTACCCAATGGCGAACGTTTACCATTTTCTTGCTGTTCACATCGCTGCGCTTATTAAAGTTGAGGAAGTCGACACAGAACGAAGTAGTAAGCGCGGTGAGTGCAGAGTCTGTTGTGGCGAATGTTGCAGCTGTGAGCCCCAGCATAAATACCATAGCAGGCACCATGCCCAAATGATTTAATGCAATGGTTGGGTATAGGTAATCAGTCTTTTCCACAGTGATGCCGTTACGCTGCGCATACATGTAAAGTAACGCGCCCACACTTAAAAAGAAAATGTTGATCACAACAAAAACCCCTGTGAAGCTGAACATATTTTTTTGCGCTTCGCGGATGTTTTTAAGGCTCAGGTTTTTCTGCATCAGGTCCTGGTCAAGGCCGGTCATGCCGACGGTTATGAACAAGCCACCCAAAAATTGCTTGCTGAGGTGTAGTTTGCTGCTCGTAAAATCATCAAGGAAGAAGATCTTTGAGTAGCTGCTATCTTTAATAGCTTCTGCCGCCTGCAGTACATTCATATCAAGGCTGCGGCAGATAAAGTATATCGACAAAAATACCGATGCCACGAGGAAAAGCGTTTGCAGGCTATCAGTTATAATAATAGTTTTAAGTCCGCCCTTAAACGTATATGACCATATCAATAGTAAGCAAATTAACACAGTGGCAGCAAATGGAACACCGTAGCTGTCAAATATAAAACGCTGTAATACAATTACTACCAGGTATAACCTAAAGGCCGAGCCGATGGTGCGACTTAGCAGGAAAATACCGGCTGCTGTTTTGTAACTCCAGGTACCCAAGGCATGTTCTATATAGCTATAAATTGATGTAAGCTTCATGCGATAGTACAATGGCAGCAGCACCGTTGCAATGATGATGAAGCCTGCAGCGTTACCCAAAACAAACTGAAAGTAAGCAAACTGATCGCCGCTTGGGGCACCTACTTTACCAGGTACCGAAATAAATGTAACGCCGCTAAGAGCAGTACCTATCATACCAAACGCCACCAGGTACCATTTAGAGTTACGGTTGGCTACGAAGAAAGTATCATTATCTGCCGATTTTCGGGATGTGATGTACGAGATAACCATCAGCACCAAAAAATAACCAATAATAAAGGAGAGCAATATTCCGGGAGACATAGGGTAGATGTTTCAGTTTGCCCTAAAGTAGCGGTTTATGATATACTAAACAAAAAAGCGGAAAAGATATTTAATAACGATATTTTTGCGGGTACGAACAGCCCAATTGCTTTCGCTTTAATTTATGCCCGTTTCTACCACTTCCACAAATCGCCTTAATAAACTATTTGCCGAAAAGAACCAAAACCTGTTATCGATATACTTTACCGCCGGTTACCCGGCCTTAAACAGTACACTTGATATTGCAGAAGCTCTTGAAAAAGCCGGTGCCGATTTTTTAGAAGTGGGCTTCCCATATTCGGATCCTGTTGCCGATGGGCCTACCATACAACATAGCTCGCAAACTGCGCTTGATAGTGGCATGAACCTAAAAGTATTGTTTGAGCAACTGTCTGACCTGCGTAAACGTATTACCATCCCTATTTTGCTAATGGGTTATGTTAACCCCATTGTGCAGTACGGTGTTGAGGCATTTTGTAAAAAGGCGGCAGAAGTAGGAGTGGATGGCATTATAGTACCTGATTTGCCGATGTACGAATATGAGAGCCTGTACCGCAAACATTTTGAAGACAATAATCTTAGCAACATATTCCTTGTTACGCCGCAAACATCAGAGGAACGGATACGTAAGATAGACGATTTGAGCAACAGCTTTATTTACCTGCTCTCGTCGTCATCAATAACGGGTGGAAAGTTAAACCTTACCAACAGCATTGAAGAGTATTACAAACGTATAAAGGGTATGGAGCTTAATAATCCTACTATTATTGGCTTCGGTATATCTGATAGCACATCATTTAATAAAGCCTGCCAATATGCAAACGGAGCTATCGTAGGCAGTGCTTTTGTGAAGTTGTTAGGCGAAGACAACTATCTGGACAAAATCCCCGCCTTTGTAGAAAGCATTAAGCCTTAATTTTTTTCAGGTTTAGTACTACGTAACCGAAGAATGCAGCCAAAAGCGACGCTATCAAAATGGTTAGCTTGGCTGTATTTTGTAGTTCGACGTCTGAAAAGGATAACAGCGCCATAAATATTGACATGGTAAAGCCAATGCCTGCTAATTGGCCAATGCCCCATACCTGCGGCCATCTTACACCTTCGCTAAGTTTAGATAGCTTGAGTTTTACAGCTATCCAGCTAAACAGCGTTATGCCTACCGGTTTTCCTAATATCAATCCCAACAATATTCCCCCCTGCAACGCGCTGATACCAGTGCCATTTTTGAGGCCACCGGCTATATCAATATTGGCGTTAGCTATGGCAAATACAGGTATAATGAAGTAGTTTACCGGGTTCTCTAATAAATGAATTAACTTCTTTAAAGGCGATACGCCGGCTTTCACGCTATGAGGTATGGCAATAGCGGTAAGCACACCCGCGATGGTTGCATGTATACCTGAGTGATGTACAAAATACCACATAAATACGCCGGGAATAATGTAAGCCCACAAGTAACGCACGCTCAGCTTATTCATAAACAACTGAACCACGAACATGGCCAATGCGAGCAACAGGTAAGTGGAGTGCATGCCCGTATTATAGAAGATAGCGATTACGATGATGGCGCCAAGATCATCAACTATGGCCAGTGCCTTTATAAAAACCTGAAGTGATAATGGCACTTTAGATTTGATGGTGTTGATTATGGCTACCACAAATGCTATATCCGTGGCCATTGGTATGCCCCACCCACCAACAGTAATAGTATTTTTATTTATGAGCCAGTATAACAAAGCGGGTATAAGCATTCCACCAATAGCAGCAAATATTGGTAGCGAGGCCGACTTAATATCTGACAGTTCCCCGTTAAGGGCTTCGTCTTTTATCTCTAATCCAACCAATAGAAAAAATATGGCCATCAAACCATCATTTATCCATTCGAGCGTTGTGTAACGTAAATTTACGCCGTTTAATTTGGGGCCGATGTGCGTTGCCAACAAATTATTAAAATGTTCGGCAAAACTGCTATTGGCCATAACCAGCGAAAGGATGATACAAAAAATCAATATCCTGCCGCCTGTGGCATTCGATTTTATAAAAGCAGTAAATTGAAGTAAATTTTTTATCAAACCAGATTAATTATGGACACCGCCCGAATAAAGGTTTACAATAACGACGCCTACAACAATAAATGTAAGCCCGATAATGACAGGAAGGGTAGGCACTTGCTTAAAGAATATTGCACTAATAATTGATATGCATATAATACCCACAGCAGACCATATCGCGTAGGCTATACCAACCGGAATGGTTTTTATGGCCTGACTTAAAAAATAGAAAGCGCAAGACATAGCTACCACTACTATAATAGATGGTACCAGCTTTGTAAAGCCTTCTGACTTCTTTAAGAATGTGGTTCCCGTAAGTTCACAGGCTATGGCAAGAAAAAGGAAGATGTAATTCTTCATTTCTGTTTATAAATATTCTTCAAGCACACCTTTACCTTCACGGATAATCTCAAAGTCGCCGTTGGTACAGTCAACAACTGTTGATGGGATGTTATCGCCGTAACCACCATCTATCACTAAATCAACCAGCTCTTCATATTTCTCGTGGATGAGTTCAGGGTCGGTTGAGTATTCAATGATGTCGTCATCATCGTGTATAGACGTTGACAGGATAGGGTTGCCTAAAACCTTCACAATTTCACGTGCTATACTATTATCGGGCACGCGGATACCGACCGTTTTTTTATTAGAACTTAATAGTTTTGGCACCGCGTGGCTCGCATTGAATATAAATGTAAACGGCCCCGGTAATGCTTTTTTAAGCACGCGAAATGTCGAGTTATCAATAGGCTTTATATAGTCAGATATATGGCTGAGATCATAACAAATAAAAGAAAAGTTAGCCTTCTCAGGCTTAATGTTTCTGATCTTGCAAATGCGCTCTATTGCTTTTTGGTTGGTAATATCACACCCAAGCCCGTAAACCGTATCAGTAGGGTATATGATGATGCCGCCCTTTCGCAACACTTCGACCGCCTGCTCGATAGCTTTAGGATTAGGATTTTCAGGGTAAATTTTAATGAGCATAATAATATTATTTCTTTTCAATAGTGTGAATATTGAAACTCTTGTGTCATACTTAAATAAAAGTAGTTTGTTATTAAACCGTCTATGTGGCTTACTGTTTCAAATAGCTCTTTTTTAAGAACTGGTTTTTCGTCTGCAGCAATGTCAAAATTGGCGTTTAATTCGTCGGTTATATATTGCTTAAGCGAATTGACATAAAGCCTCTTTTGGTTAAGTATATCGTATTCTTTATGATAGTGTCCATCAGATTATCCTCCGAAAGCAAGTACGTTGAATATTCTGCATAGCCAACGGCTCTTGCATATTGATGGCCGAAGAATGTACCCCCCTGCGCCAGTTGTTGCATTATTGAATTAATGTCACGATAGATCGCTATCAGGTGTTGACGCTCGTTATTATATTCGCCACAGCCATATTTCAATCTTAAAAAGAAAGCGTATAAAAGGTAGTAATCGTCCTGGCAAAGTTCGCAATCAAAATAAACAGCGGTGCTGTCATTAGGTTGTTTTTCCATTGCACCTTTACCACGTAACGCATAAGTAACATTCGGTGGCTGCACAAAATCGTTAAAATACATTCAGGATAGTACTTTAAAATATTTCTTAAGTAGCCCTTAGTAACTGTAAAACGTGATGTCGTTTCTAAAGATATATCAACCGAATCGGAATCACTTCCTGATATAGGGTCATATGAACTACTCTGGGATATTGGCTTTAATACCTTATGTTTCGAATATTTATTACAGGAAGCAAAAAATGCGATCGTGATTAGTAAAGCGAATGCTGCTTTCATAGGTTGTTATAACCAAATATACTTATCAATCGGCTAAAAACAGCAAAACCACCCGCAATAACGAATGGCTTTGATTATAATGATGAGTGGCGACTAATCTTTAATCAACCAACCTCTATCCTCTAAATTACGCTTGTTTAGCAAACTGCACGTTGATGATCAGTTTGATATCTGAGCCTAACACTACAGAGCCGGCTTCAGTTACCCCATCCCATACCAGGCCAAAGTCTTTACGGTTAACTTTACCGGTAACTTCAAAACCTGCTTTGGTGTTACCATAAAAGTCGCCTGCTACACCGCCATGCTCAACATCAAGGCTAACAGGTTTAGTAACATCTTTAATGGTAAGGTCACCGTTTAACTTGTAGTCGTCGCCATCTTTGGTAAACGAAGTTGATTTAAAGCTGATTTTTGGGAAATTTTCAGCATCAAAAAACTCTGCCGACTTTAGATGTCCGTCACGTTGTTCCTGGTTGGTATCTATACTGTTAACATCTAATGAAAAGTCAACCTTCGCATCGGTAAAATCATCGTTCTCAGTTTCTAATGAACCTTCAAACGTTTTAAATGAACCTGTTACGGTTGAAATTACTAAGTGTTTAACCTTAAATTGAACCTCTGAGTGCATTGGGTCCAAAACCCATTTAGTTGTTGCCATGATTATTTAGTTTAATGTTGTTTCTGATACTTAATAAACAAAGATAATAATATATGTTTAAACATGTATTATTGTAACCGGATTTTACAATTAGTAGACAAACTGCTGTAACGGCTGGTTTGAGTGAATGTCTATGTAAAATTACAATAAAAAAGGGAGCCCTTTTGGGACCCCCTTGTTATTAAGACGTTAATTTATCTTATGCTAAAACTTCTTCAACACGCTCGGCAGCTTCTTTCAATAAAATTGCTGAGTAAACTTTAAGGCCGGAGTTATCGATAAGCTCTTTCGCTTCTTTAGCATTTGTACCTTGTAAACGTACAATGATAGGCACGGGGATGTTACCAATTTCATGGTAAGCATCAATTACACCTTGTGCAACACGGTCGCAACGTACTATACCACCAAATATGTTGATCAGGATAGCTTTCACATTCGGATCAGATAAGATGATGTTAAAACCAGCCTTAACAGTTTGCGCGTTTGCGGTACCGCCAACGTCAAGGAAGTTAGCAGGCTCGCCACCGGCAAGTTTAATAATGTCCATAGTGGCCATAGCCAAACCTGCACCGTTTACCATACAGCCAACGTTACCGTCAAGCTTTACGTAGTTAAGGTTTGATTTGCTTGCTTCAACCTCAGTAGGGTCTTCCTCGTCAGTATCACGCATTGCAGCATAATCAGGGTGACGGTATAAAGCGTTATCATCAAGGTTTACTTTAGCATCTACCGCTAAAATTTTATTGTCAGATGTTTTTAAAACCGGGTTAATTTCAAACTGAGATGAGTCGGTAGCATCGTAAGCTTTGTATAAAGCGGTAATAAATTTTACCATGTCTTTAAAAGCTTCGCCGCTTACGCCAAGGTTAAAGGCAATTTTGCGCGCCTGGAAACCCTGTAAACCCACTTTAGGATCAATTTCTTCTTTAAATATTTTTTCAGGAGTTGAGTGTGCAACTTCTTCAATATCCATACCGCCTTCGGTACTGTACATGATAATATTGCGGCCTTTGGCACGGTCAAGCAAAACGCTCATGTAAAACTCTTTTACATCGCTTTCGCCAGGGTAATAAACATCCTGCGCAATAAGTACCTTTTTAACAAGTTTACCTTCCGGGCCGGTTTGTGGGGTAACCAATTGCATACCTATGATTTGGCTTGCAAGTTCTTTAACCTGATCGTGGTTTTTGGCAAGCTTTACGCCACCGCCTTTACCACGGCCACCTGCGTGTATCTGCGCTTTAACAACTACCCAGTCAGACCCAAAGTCTTCTTTCATTTTCTGCGCAGCCGCAACAGCCTCTTCGGGCGTATCTGCAACTATGCCTTCCTGTACTCTTACGCCAAAGCTTTTTAATATAGCCTTGCCCTGATATTCATGAATATTCATATTGTCGAAGTATTTGCGGTAAAGCTACAATTTTGTTTGACAGATTATAGTCCGACAAAGGGAGTTTTGTAAATATTTTACCGAATTACAGGCTTAATATTATGGCATTGTCAACTCCATAAAAACAAGCTCGGCATTTAAGCGGTTTCTGTTGAAGCTGAGGTAAGCAACAGTTTTTTAAAAGTATTCACGTGTTGGCAAATTAACTTATCAACTAATCACTAAATTCGCCCATGCTTAAAGCACAGTCTATCTTTAAATCGTACGGGCAACTGCATATATTAAAAGGTGTCGATCTTGAAGTATCGCGTGGCGAAATTGTTACCATAGTTGGCGCATCCGGCGCGGGTAAAAGCTCATTGCTTAACATTATAGGCACGCTTGACAAGCCCGACCAGGGACAGATATTTATAGACGGGGTGGAAGTTAGCAAGTTAAATAACCGTCACCTAAGTGAGTTTCGTAACCAAAAAATAGGGTTCATTTTTCAGTTCCATCACCTGCTGATTGAGTTCAACGCGCTCGAGAATGTATGCATGCCGGCCTTTATTGCAGGCACACCTCGTGAAGAAGCCGAAAAGCGTGCGAAAGAACTGCTTGCTATGCTTGGTTTGGGCGATAGGATGGAACATAAACCTGCTCAGTTATCGGGCGGGGAGCAGCAGCGCGTAGCCGTTGCTCGTGCGCTCATTAATAAGCCCGCCCTTATCTTTGCTGATGAACCTTCCGGTAACCTTGACTCGAAGAACGCACTGGAGCTTCACGAGTTATTTGTAAAACTACGTGACGACTTTAACCAAACATTTGTAATTGTTACCCACAACGAAGATCTTGCCGCAATGGCTAATCGCACTATTTTAATGAAAGACGGTTTAATAGTTGAAAACCTATAACGTGAAAGTATTAATAACAGCTGCGACATCTGCAGCGGCACATAAATTAAAAAACAGCCTTGGCAACGCTGAAATACTATTAGGTGATTTTGCCGACCTACCCGCATTTATGCGAAATAATATAATTAAGCTTCCGGATCCGGCATCAGACACTTATGCTCACCAGATGCTTACCTTGTCTCTTGATAACGAAATAGAGCGATTGTACGCCATGCTGCCTGCAGAAGCAGGTACATTGCTTAAATCTCAGCAATTATTTAGCGAATATAATATTGAAATAGTTGATGGCAGCGCTAACCTATAAAGATATTGACCCGGGCAAAAAGGCTTTTATATTTGAGCTTGATAATGTGCTGTATCCCGAGAAAGATTACCTGTACCAGGTTTACTACCTTTTTTCGAGCCTTTTAGAATATACTGATCTTTCCGATGCTAAACGCACAACCGACAGGATGATTTCTGCGTATAATAATAGAGGGGCTGCCACAGTATTCGATACAATAAAGGAAGAGCTTGGTGTTGACGAAAAATATAGATTACCTTTAGATACACTGATGCTGAGCGCAAAGCTGCCGCTAAAACTATTACTTTATCAAAACATGCTTACCTTGTTGCAGGAGATAGTGATGGATAGAAAAAAGATATTTATCATTACAAATGGTAACCCGCAGCAGCAATTAAATAAGATAAAGCAGATAGAGTGGAATGGCCTTGAACCATACCTGACCTGCTATTTTGCTCATGAGATTGCACCTAAACCAGCAACTAATGCGTTGGAAATGATTTTAGAACAACATGGTTTACAACGGCGCGAAATTGTGATAACGGGCATTAGCGATACCGATGAATTGTTTGCGCAAAATACAGGTGTTGATTTTATTGCTGCAGATGATATACTTTAATTTAAATAACTGATAATATTGCACTTGCCGTAACGTTTCGGATTATGTATTAATGATTTGTGTATGAGAAAATCACTTTACTTTTTATCGTTTGTTATGTTGTTGGGCGCAGTGGCCTGTAAAAAGAGCAAAACCCCTACACCTGACGAGGACAACACCACAACCGGCCCTTCAAAAACAGGTTCAACGCTTGATTTGATGCGCGATTCGGTTTACCTGTATGCCAAGGAAACATATTACTGGAATACCGCCATACCTGACTATGCAACCTTTAAGCCGCGTAGCTATACCGGCAGTAACGATTTAGATGCGTTGCAGGCCGAGATTGACGCGATATCTCAGTTGCAAATAAATCCCGATACTAAAAGGCCATATGAGTACAGTCCGAATGATGTTGGACACGCGAAATACTCTTTCATAGATGAAGGAGAAGTAGCTGCCAATTTAAGTGCCGTTAAGGGCGATTTTGGCTTTGCGCCAATATGGATTACCACTACGGATTTACGTGTACGCTATGTGTATCCGGGTTCGCCGGCAGACCAGGCTGGTTTGAAACGTGGCTATCAGATCACAAAAATAAATGATCGCACGAGTTTGAATTACGATGGCGATTCATCTAACCCGACCACGGTTAACTTCGTGATTAATGCTTATGCAAACTCAAGCAACATCACAATGACGGTTAAACGCCCTGACGGTACATCTTTCGATGTAAACATGAACGTGGCAAGCTATGCAACTAACCCGGTGCTAAAAACGTCTGTAATAAACACAGCCAATGGCCATAAGGTTGGCTACATCGTGTTCAACAGCTTTACCGAGCCGGATAACGCAAAGCCAAAACTTAATGAGGCTTTCGCTACTTTTTCCGCAGCAGGTATAACTGATCTTGTTGTTGACTTGCGTTATAACTCCGGTGGTTACGTAAGCACTGCCGAGTATTTAACTAACTTGATTGCACCTGCATCTGCAAGCGGTCAATTAATGTACAATACTTATTTTAACAGCACACTGGCAAGCGGGAAAGCTGTTTTACTTAAAAACCAGGTACGTAAAAATAACGGCACCACTTACAGCCTTGGCCAGCTGGATTACTCTGTTGAGGGCAACGCTACCAATTTCAGCAAAACAAACGTACCATATACTTTTAGTCTCGGTAACGTGTTTTTTATTGTCACAGGATCAACCGCGTCTGCAAGCGAGTTAACCATCAACAATTTAAGAGGTGTAATGGATAATGTTAAACTCATAGGCACCACTACATATGGCAAACCTGTAGGCTTTTTTGATATCGACATCAATAAATACAAGATGTACATAGCGCAATTTGAAACAAAAAACAAAAAAGGTGAGGGCGGGTACTATTCGGGCATGACACCAACCAGCGCTAATGTGCCAACTAATTATGCCGGCGTGCGCGATGGCGACGATGTTAGTAAGGATTTTGGTGATCCTACAGAACGTCTACTTGCACATGCCTTAAACTTCGTAAACACCGGCTCTTACAGTACTACCGGCGGCCAGCAAATCCAAAGCTTATCAAATGCGCCGGGAACTTTCTCTATCGACGAGCAAAGGGCAGCAGCCATTCAGCTCGACGGAAAACGTTTCAACGGGATGATATTTGATAATCTGAAGAAGAAATAAAGTCATCAAATATTTATGCGCCAGAAAGCGCTTCATGCAAATGAGGCACTTTTTTATTAATCGGCAAACTGCCGTAAATCCACCGGCACCACACGAGAGACACCTTGCTCAACCATGGTTACGCCATAAACAATATCTGTACAGGCTATTGTGCGCTTGTTGTGAGAGATGATGATGAATTGCGATTCCTTTGAAAATTTGCGAATGATGTTATTGAACTTATCAATATTAGTATCATCCAGCGGAGCATCAACCTCATCAAAGATGCAGAAAGGGGCAGGCTTTAGCAGGTACAGCGAAAACAGTATGGCAGTTGCGGTAAGCGTTTTCTCGCCTCCCGAAAGCTGGTTGATAGATAACGGGCGTTTTCCTTTCGGCCTGGCTATAATATCAATATCCGATTCCAACGGACGGTCGGGTTCTGTCAGTATCAAATCGCAGGAATCTTCTTCGTTAAATAACGATCTGAATACTTTGATAAAATTTTCACGAACCATGATAAATGCGTTCATGAATTTATCTTTTGCGGTATCATCGATCTCCTGAATAGTGGCCAGCAAGGATGCTTTGGCCTCGGCAAGATCTTTCTTTTGCTCTTTTATAAATCCGTGCCGCTCATTCATCTCGTTATAAGCTTCAACCGCCATTGGATTTATAGCTCCAAATTCTTCGAGCTGTTTTTTAAGCTTTTCGGTGCGCTGGCGCACATCTTCTTCGTTATCCGCTTCGTTTATATCAGTTTCTAAAAGGTCGTTTATGTCCACATTAAACTCAATAGACAGACGCTCTTTAAGCGCGTTAAGTTCAAGTTTTAAATTGTTACGCTCGTCTTTCAGCTCATTCTCAAATACTTCAGCGCGGTCTTTTTGCTGCCTTAACTTTGACACCTCGTTTTCAGTTTCCGTAATCTTGGCACGCCATGCGTAGTATTCTTGCTCAGCATCAGCAGTGCCCTTTTCAAGTGCCTCTTTTTGCTCATACATTTCCAGCAGGCTTTCGTCACTATCACCGGTTTGCTGTAAGTTTTCGAGTATAAGTGCCTTTACTTTTTCAAGTTCTGCACTGTTTTGCGTTACACGTACCTGCAAATGCTCCAGCTGCGTTTCGCGGTAATCAAGATCTTTCAATAGACCTGATACTTTGTTTTGTTGCTGATGGAAACGAATATTTTCCTGGTTATAGGTGTTGGATTGCACCGAAACCATTTCATTAAGCTCATTAAACGCTTGCTGCTTATCAAGCATCAGGTCGGTTTGTATTTGCTTTTGGGTTTTAAGCTCTTCAACAAGCGGCCCTAGTTGTTGTATTTGGGTTTGTATATCTGCTATTTTATTGGCTATATCCTGCTTACGGTTAAGGCTGTTTTCAATAAAGGCCTGGTATTGTTCCTGCCTGGTTTTAACGGTGACCAACTCTGTGTTGATTTGGTTGAGCGCGTTCTGTTTTTGCCTTATGTCGTCGGCCCGGCCAGATGCTTTTAGCGCCGCCAGTTTGCTCTGCAGCTCATCGGCACGTTGCTTTAGTGATGAAATGTGCGTTTCGGCCTGTTTAATTTCCTTAAGTAAGTTGTCGAGGTTTTTTGCGCGCCCAATACGTTTACCCTCAAATAAACCGACTGAACCACCGGCCATTGTATGAACCGATTTGTTGAACTTTCCGCCTTTGCCAATTAATATAATATCAGCAGGCAAAGCGGCGGAATTAATATCGCTTTCGCTTTGGTCGTTGACCAGGTAAACCTTCTGCAACAAATTATTGCATAGCGGCTTATATCTTTCTTCAACCTCAACAACTGATAAGGCGGGAACAGGGTTGGAGCCCGGAATGTTCTCAAAATTAACGGGCGGCGATGGCGCTTCATTTAAAAAGCTATCCAAAATAAAAAACTGCGCCCTGCCTTTGGATGAATTACTAAGCAGGTTGATTGCAGCTATTGCCTCCTCATAATTGTTGACCACATAATGGTTCATTAAAGGCTCCAGATAGTTCTCAATAGCCACCCGGTATTCTTCGCGGCAAAATAAAATGTCGCTGAAGAGGGTAACGGTTTTTGCCCAATTGGTATTTTTTTTCAGGAAACGTATCGACTCGGGGAAGCCCTCCAGGTTGTCTACCAAACTTTTCGTTAAGTTATATTCGTTTTGCCGCGCATCCAGTTTGCGGCTGTCAGCAGCTATATCACTTGTAACTGTTTTAAGTTCTGCTTCTGTCTCGGCGATTTGATGTTGCAGTTTGTTTTCAAAATCTACCGCCTGTTCGTATTCTTGCTTAATTGTATCTGTACGGCTTTGCAAATCAGCCACCACAACATTAAAGTGCGAAAGCTCGGCCTCTTTGTTGGTGGTATCTTCCATATTACGCTGGCTTTCCTGCTCAAGCGCTTGTTGTTGAATGTTAAGGATATCTATATCCTTTTCGGCTTTATACGCCTGGTTTTGCAAACGATTGTTTACATTATTCAGCTCATTCAATTCGTTACGCGCTGCTGTTTGTTCTTGCCTTAGTTCATCAACAATCTCTTTAAGTTCTGCAACGCGTGCTGTAATACTTTGAAGGTTTTCTTCCTCCTGCAATTTTTCCTCGTTCAGGCGTTTGATGTTGTATTGTACGTGCTTCAGCTGGTTACCGTCTTTCTCGAGTTCATCCTTTAAACGGGCCTCCTTGTCCTGCTGGTGTTTTAACTGCTCATTCTTGATGCGCTTTTCGCTCTCATAGGCGCGAATCCTTGCAGTATATTCGTTACTGGCCTTTTGCTGCGCGGCAAGGTTTTTCTCACGGGTAAGGCTTTCCAGTTTTGATTGTTGCAAACCGGCTTCAAGCGTGTCTATCTGGCTTACAATACCTGTTTTGTCGGCACGATGGGCCTGCTCTTTTT
Source organism: Mucilaginibacter pallidiroseus (assembly GCF_007846085.1). Classification (GTDB taxonomy): domain Bacteria; phylum Bacteroidota; class Bacteroidia; order Sphingobacteriales; family Sphingobacteriaceae; genus Mucilaginibacter; species Mucilaginibacter pallidiroseus. Next base: position 618,166 of record NZ_VOEJ01000001.1, on the reverse strand, counting down.
CTTCAATTATGGCAAGCGCCTTACTAAAGTTAGCAATACGGAATGATGCCAGGGAAATACTCATTTCCTTATACTGATCCCTGAGCCGGTAATAACGCTCCGTTTTTTTAGCCTGGTTTTCGAGGGTCTTTAAATTTTTCTCGATCTCAAACAATAGGTCGTTCACACGCTCCAAATCAGCTTCAGTATCTTTGAGCTTGCTGAACGTTTGCTTTTTGCGAAGCTTATATTTTGATATGCCAGACGCCTCTTCAAACAAATTACGGCGCGATCCTTCTTTATTGTTTATGATCTCATCAATCATCCGCAGCTCGATGATAGAGTAGGAGTCGGCCCCGACACCGGTATCCATAAAAAGGTCGGTGATATCCTTAAGACGGCACTGCACATCGTTAAGCCGGTATTCACTTTCGCCACTACGGTAAAGGCGACGAGTAAGCGTAACCTGCGAAAAATCGGTAGGGAGGATGTTCTTTGTATTATCGAAAGTGAGCGATACCTCGGCCAGGTTAGCAGCCTTGCGGCCCTTGGTTCCGTTAAAAATAACGTTATCCATCTTTTCGGACCTCAGCATGCGCGTACTTTGCTCGCCCAATACCCAACGTATAGCATCAACTACATTGCTTTTACCACAGCCATTAGGGCCGGCAATAGCGGTAACACCCTCATTAAAATTGATGGTTATTTTATCGCCAAAACTCTTAAAGCCCTTGATTTCTAACTGAGTAAGCTGCATCTATCCTTATGCGTACAAATAAATTTGAGAGTATAAGATAACTATTTTAAAGCGAAACCCAAACTGTATACACAGGCCTATTACTAATAGTAAAGACGGACTATATGAATATCTCGCCCTTTAGATACGTAACCGCTTTGCCCGCCATTAATACACGGTCGCCTTTTAATTCGCACCATAATTCGCCTTTACGGGCAGATAGCTGGTAGGCGTGTAATGTGGTTTTGTTTAATTTATCGGCCCAGTAAGGTATCAGATTGCAATGTGCCGAACCGGTAACCGGGTCCTCGGGGATGCCGGCAGCCGGTGCAAAAAAGCGCGATACAAAATCAACATCTTTTCCCGGTGCCGTAACAATAAGACCAAGCGTATCTATCTTAGCCAATGCAGCATGATCGGGTTTCATATTGCTAATTACTTCCTCGTTATCATATACCAGCATGTAATCGCGTGATCGCAACACATCCTTAGGCTTATCGGTACCAAGCGCTTCTACCAAGCCCTCGGGCAGGTCTGCAGCAAATGGCGGCCTCGATGGGAAATCCATCGAATATCTGTCGCCGTCACGTTTTACAATCAATGTTCCTGCCTTTACCGTATCAAAATAAATAGTATCAGAATTGTACCCTAATTCGGTAAAAAGTATGTGAGCTGATGCAAGCGTTGCGTGCCCGCATAAATCAATTTCAAACTCTGGTGTAAACCAGCGCAGCAAGTACCCTGTATCGTTCTTTACAAAAAAAGCAGTTTCGGCCAGGTTATTTTCTACTGCTATCTGCTGCATCAAATCATCGGGCAACCAGTTTGTTAAAGGGCAAATGGCGGCGGGGTTACCGCCAAATAGTTTATCGGTAAAGGCATCAACCTGATAAATGGTGAGTGTCATGGCAATGGTATTAGTGGCCGCTAATATAACCGTATGTTATCAATTCATCAGTATGCACAATATGTTTTGTGCAGCCGTTGGTTAATAATACAAGCCTATTGCTTACCTCCAAAATATTGCGATACTGGTGGTCGGTTATAATAATACCCTTGCGTGTAGCACAATCTCGCAAAGCAGACTTAAGACGCTCTGCTTGTATGGGCGACACATGGGTAAAGGGCTCGTCGAGCAAAATAAAGTCAGCTTTGCTGTATAAAATTATCATAATCTCAAGCTGCCTTAGTTCGCCGCCCGATAAGCTGCTTATAGTTTGTTTATGGTAGTTTTGGTAAACGAGAAGCGTTGTAAACTCGTCCCAGTAATCTGCGTCCACTATTTGCCTGGCAAGCTTTTCAATCGCAATGCCGCCGGGCAAGTAATTATGTTGGGGGAGATAGGCGATACGGCTGTTATGATAGCCTGTATCAATATAATTATCATTTATGCTAATGTATTTATGATCGGGTTTTAGCGTTCCAAATATGATTTTAAGCAAAGATGATTTACCACAACCATTACGACCCAACAGGCCTACAATTTCGCCTTGTTTACAGTCAATAAAAATACTTTGGAGGATATTTCTGCCGTCGTAAGCAAGTTCAACGCTATCAACCTTTAAGTAATTCATTCCTGATAAGCATTGATACGAAAAGTAAAACGATGTATATTAAAAAGTCTATCCCGAAAACGTAAGCATACATGCGCCTGGTGCTATGGCCTGCATTGCGGTAATACATGTAAACGTTTTTAGTAGTTGCGCTTTGCAAGAAAATAGTTGAGGCGTATCCTAAAAATTTAAAAAAGAGCCCAAACGGAAGTGTATTGTAGCCGTGTAATATAAACAAAACTGCAAATACTAAGCTAAAAGTGTTGTTCCACAAGAAGATAGGTCTGTAAAAATACCAGATTAAGGTGCGGGTGTTTGCCATTGTGATATGTGGCCGGGCTGCCTGCCCAGGTTGCAAAAACAAACGTATAGCAGGTTATAATATTGTACTAATACAGGAGCTAAAAAACGTGAAAAACAAAAAGCCTCCGCTTTGCAGGGAGGCTTTAATAAGGATGCTATTCGCTTTAACCTAAATATGATTTAAGGATCTTGCTCCTCGATGTATGACGTAATCTTTGCAGCGCCTTGTCTTTAATCTGGCGTACACGCTCGCGGGTGAGGTTAAACTTCTCGCCAATCTCTTCAAGTGAAAGGGGATGGTTAGTACCCAAGCCGAAAAACAATACGATGATCTCACGCTCACGTTCGGTAAGGGTTGACAGGGAACGTTTGATCTCCTCAGATAATGACTCGTTAATCAATATAGAGTCGGTATTTGGCTCCTGGTTTTCCAATACATCCAACAATGTATTTTCTTCACCCTGCACAAAAGGTGCATCCATAGATACATGACGGCCGCTGTTGCTAAGCGTGTCAGAGATCTTATCAACCGTAGTTTCAAGGATATCGGCAAGCTCTTCCGGAGATGGCTCACGCTCGTATTCCTGCTCAAGTTTCGAAAATGCCTTGCTTATTTTACTTAGCGATCCTACCTGGTTCAGCGGTAAACGTACAATACGGCTTTGCTCGGCAATAGCCTGCAAAATAGACTGACGGATCCACCAAACGGCGTATGATATAAATTTGAAACCTTTGGTTTCATCAAAACGCTTTGCAGCTTTTATCAAACCTAAGTTACCTTCGTTTATTAAGTCGCCTAATGTAAGGCCTTGATTTTGATATTGTTTAGCAACAGAAACTACGAAACGTAAGTTGGTTTTAGTAAGCCTTTCTAATGCGGCCTGGTCGCCTTCTCTGATTTTCTGAGCTAAAATTACTTCTTCTTCTGCTGTGATCAGGTCAACTTTACCAATTTCGTGAAGGTATTTGTCAAGCGACTGCGACTCACGGTTGGTAATGGATTGAGTTATTTTGAGTTGTCTCATTTATTTAATTAACCTCGCTTCTTATAATTAGAATTGAACGTGCAAAGGTACAAATTTGTTTCTAAAAATAACAGATTAATAGTGAACTAAGTGTCCGTTATACGTTAAAATGAAAATAAAAAATATATGTCTGTAAATGACATCGCTTGGCCCATTATTTGTGGCTTTGCGAAATGTCAAATTTCGCTCAGTTTAAATGTTTCCTTGACTCTTATGCCTTTTTCAGTTTGTTGCAACGTGCAGCATTCATAAATAGGGTCATGCTCCAGGTAAAGTACATATTCGTTTTCTACAGCCTCATTCCAATAGCTTTTACGTTCGCTTAGTGTTTTCATGGGGAACATATCATAAGCCATAACATAGGGCAGGGGTATGTGGCCAACGGATGGCAGCAAATCAGCCATGTAAAGCAGTTGTTTACCTTTATAACTTACTTGAGGCAGCATCATGGCATCGGTATGGCCATAAGCATAGCGTATTTTGATATCATCTGTAAAAGTTACACCATCTTCAATATCTATAAATTTAAGCTGGCCGCTTTGCTGGATAGGCAAAATGTTTTCTTCCAGGAACGATGCCTTCTCGCGCTCGTTTGGTTTAACGGCCCAGTGCCAGTGTTGCGGGTTACTCCAATAGGTTGCATTTTTAAAAGCAGGTTTTAGCAATTCCCCATCACGCAGCACTGCCCCGCCAACATGGTCAAAGTGCAGATGTGTTAAAAAAACATCCGTAATATCATCCCTATGAAAGCCTGCTTTCTTTAGCGAGCTATCCATAGTTGCATCGCCATGTAAATAGTAGTGACTGAAAAACTTTTCGCTTTGTTTATTTCCTATACCTGTATCAACCAGTATTAAACGGTCGCCGTCTTCAATAAGCAGGCACCGCATGGCCCAGGTACATAAATTGTTGGCATCTGCGGGATTGGTTTTCTGCCAAATGGCTTTGGGCACCACGCCGAACATGGCACCACCATCAAGCTTAAAAAGTCCGGTATCAATAGTATGTAATTTCATAGTTTTTCAAGTATAAGCAATTTAAAAATTACATTAATGGCAGGTTTACAATCCTGTATAAACCAATAAATGATAATTAGGCTATGATTTGCTTACTTTGAATATACAAACAACAAATACGTGCAAGATATATTTGGGCAGGCCCTCGCAGATCAGTTTAATGGAATAAAAAGCAACAAGCTTTGGATTAATAACAAATATGGCAAAAAAGAAGAAATGCCATTGAACGTGTACTTCCGATCGGCTCACGATATGCCCGATCTGGAAAGCCTTGCACTTAACCTTTGTAAAGGCAGGGTTTTAGATATAGGAGCAGGGGCAGGCAGTCACGCACTATTGCTGCAGCAGCAAGGCTTTGACATATCGGCAATGGATATTTCACATCTTGCAGTAGATATCATGAAGCGTCGCGGTGTTAAGCATGCATTTGAAGGCGATATATTTAATTATAGCGACGATAAATATGATACGCTTATCCTAATGATGAACGGCATAGGGTTGTGCGGAACACTCGGCCAGTTTAAAGTTTTTCTAAACCATGCGCGGTTTTTGCTTAATGCTGGCGGGCAACTGATATTCGATTCTTCAGACATTGCCTACCTATATAATGGCAAACCGCCCGTTGGCGCCGGTTATTATGGCGAACTTGATTATCAATACGTTTATAAGGGAAAAAAGTCCGACTGGTTTAAATGGCTGTATATTGATTTGAATACACTTACAAAAATTGCGCTGGAAGAAAACTGGACGGTTGATTTAAAATTTGATGATGGATATGACCAATATCTCGTAATACTTACACCAATAGTATAGAATATTTATGAAAGGCGTAAAAAACGCTTACAAATGTGTCGTACATATTGTTTTAGCAATTATTATTTTATTTGTAAATAATTTGTGATAATAAATTACTTGTTTAAATTTACGCTGTATAACACCTGATAATCCAAACATTGAAGAAGTTTTGCGTACTTATGCTGCTTTGCATGCACCTGTTTTATATAGGTGGGTACCAACTATTTTTTCAATATTTCATAAACCGGTCCGAGGATCAGATGGTGAAACAGATCTACGAGAATAAGGTAGACGCCACTCAACTTATACAGATAAAGCTTCCTGTACATATGCCCGAGATTCAAAACTGGGCCGACTATGAAAAAGTGCAGGGGCAAATCCAATTTAAAGACAACTACTACAATTATGTTGGGGTAAAAATGACCAAAGATACTATGTATCTTGTTTGTATTGCCAACAGCGTTAAAACAAGGCTGGTAGGTGCTAATCTGATAGTTGCAAAAAACATAAGTGACACGCCGGTTGGCGCAAAAAAAGGTGCCGAATCTTCGGTTAAAAAAGCTGCTACCAATATTGATTACAACATAGCAAGATGTGAGTATAGGTTCTTAACTTTTCGAGATTTAGTTGAGCTTATACCTAACCCTATATCTTCCCTTTTAACAGATCCATACATCGAATCGCCGGGTAAGCCACCAAATTCTTTGGTTGGTTAATATTGATTTAAGACATAAGTTCTTTTTTGTTCGTATCATGAGCATGTATCTGCTTATGCAATGTAACGTCAATTACAGCTGCAGGGTAGGTTGCCATGCCCGTGATACGGACTAAAGGAAAATTATGCAACGGCCACCATTTGGCCAACCCGTCTTTATATCCTGATTAATTTCTTGAAACAACATATGAAATATATATACTCATATTTCATCTGCATGCTGTTATGTGCTGTAATTACCAACCAGGTAAAGGCGCAAACGGAGACAGATGCTTTAATGATACCTAAAAACTACTTCTGCGCTGCCGGTATCTATACCCACAATAGCTGGGATCACTACTGGGAAGGCACGCTTAAGCGCGAAAACCTAAATCTTGGTACAATTAGCAGCAATGTATATGCCCTTGGCGGCAACTACGGTTTAAGCAATCGTGTCAACGTTTTATTTATGGTGCCATACATAAAAACCAATGCAAGCGCGGGCACATTACGCGGCCAAAGAGGCGTGCAGGATTTGATGCTTGCCGTTAAGTGGCTGGCTGCTAAAGAAGAGATTGGAACAGGCTTATTGAGCTTTCACGCTATACTTTCTGGTAACATTCCTTTAGGCAAATATGAGGCCGATTACCTTCCATTGTCCTTAGGTTTACAAACCAAAAGTATTGCTATCCGTGGTTTGCTAAATTACCAGCTAGGCAGGTTTTTTGTAGCTGGTGCAGGCCAATATGTACGCAAGGATAATATCACTATTGACCGTGATAACTATTACACTACAGAAATGCATTATACCAATAAGGTTGCTATGCCAAACGCCACAAACTTTTTGTTAAGCGCAGGCTACCGTAGCTTAAAGTTTAATGCCGAGGGTGTTGTGTCTAAAATAAATACCATTGGTGGTTTTGATATTACACGTAACAACATGCCTTTCCCAAGCGCTAATATGGATGCTACAATGGTAGGTGGCGTTTTTAAATACATGTTCCAAAGCATTCGCGGCTTGGAGTTTACTGCAGGCGGCAACTATGTAGTATCTGGGCGTAACGTTGGCCAAAACAAGTCAATTTTCGGTGGAGTGTACTATGTATTCCCTATTAAAAAAGAAAAAGCTGAATAATCTTAAGCTGATGAAAATGAAAAGAAACTTACTATATATTTTACTTGCGGCAGCATCTCTTACATCATGTAAAAAGGACATTGTGGAACGTAATGAGGTATTCCCGGCTTTAGCGCCCAATAATATTGATGCCAATGCTGATGCCTGGACGCCTATCTTGACAGCGTCTAGCACGTTTACGGTAGCAGCACCTGATGCTATAACAACGCCTAACTATCTTGCAGACCTAAACGAGATAAAGAGCTACCAAAAAAACCTAACGCAAGAGCAAAAAGATATTATCAAATACTGGAGTGCAGGCTCGGTGTTGCGTTGGAACGAAATTTTGCGCGATTTAGTTGCCAAACACAACTTGCCGCCATACCAAAATGATGACGGCACATATCCGTTCCCAAGTGCGGCAAACCCACTGGCTTACCCGTTATTTCCGTTCTCAAACCCACCTTATGCAGCAAGGGCGTATGCTTATGTAAGCGCGTCGCAGTATGATGCATTAGTGCAGGCCTGGAAATTTAAAAAGCAGTTTAACCGTGCGGCACCATACAAAAATGATGTAAATGTACAGGCGCTTATCCCAAAATCGGACTTGCCATCATACCCGAGCGAAGACGCGGTTGTTGCGGGTGTAACGTCCAAAATGATGGAATTACTTTTTCCGGGCGATCTTGATTTCATCCAGAAAAAAGTAGCCGAAGAAAAGCTTTATCGTTTAATGTCAGGCGCAAATACGAGGTCGGATTGGGATGCGGGCGAATCATTAGGCAAACAAGTTGCAGCAGTATTTTTAGCGCGTGCACGTGCTGATAAGGCCGGAGCGGCCATAGGCACACAAGCTGATTGGACGGCGCTTGAAACCAATACTGCAGCCAAAGGCCAAACGCCTTGGATAAGCCTCGAACTACCAAAGAGGCCCCCTATGTTGCCGTTATTTACGAAAGTTAATCCTTTTCTATTCACCACTGCAACTGTCGAAGCACTACGCCCGCCGCCGCCATATTCTACCAGTTCTGCTGAATTTAAGAAAGAGGCCGAAGAAGTATTACAGATGAGCCAGAACCATAGCCGCGAGCATGAGCGCATTGTAGCATTTTGGGCCGATGGTGTAGGTACGCCAACGCCTCCGGGCCACTGGAATACTATTGCTTCTGAAGAGTTTGTAAAACAAAACTGGAGCGAAGTACGCTGGGCGCGTAACTTAGCTTTACTAAACATGGCCGAAATGGACGCGGCCATAGTTTGCTGGGATGCCAAGTATTACTACTTTAACCCAAGGCCTACACAAATGGTGCTTACAATTAAAACGCTTACAGGTATCCCTAACTTCCCGTCGTATACATCGGGGCACTCAAACTTTAGTGGTGCTGCTGCAACTGTTTTAAGCTACCTGCTGCCAGATAGGGGTAACAAGTTTATGGATATGGCAAAAGAAGCTGCAATGTCTCGATTATATGGAGCAATTCACTACCGCAGCGATTGTGAAGTAGGCTTACAAACAGGTAAAAAGGTGGGAGAGTACGCTGTGGCAAGAGCTAAGGCTGACGGCGCAGATAAATAAAATCAACAAGAATGCATTTTACGACCAACAATAAGCTTCATTACACTTTACGCATAGCTATAGCCATGTGCTTTGTTGGGCATGGGGCCTTTGGTATTATTACTAAAGAAATTTGGTGCAATTATTTCGCGGTGTTTGGTATAGGCAAGGAAACGGCCTATAGCTTGATGCCGTGGGTTGGTGGCGCAGATATTTTGTTTGGTGTAATTATGCTTTTTTACCCAATACGAGCTATTGCTTTGTGGTTGGTAATATGGGGGGCATTTACAGCATTTCTTCGCCCGGCATCGGGCGAGCCCTTCGCCGAGTTTATTGAGCGTGCCGGTAACTTTGGTGCGCCTTTGGCAATGTTAATCCTTTCGGGTGGGACAAAAAGCTTTAAACACCTTTTTGAGCCTATAGATCCAAATGCGGTTTACAGTGACAAAACGCTGGCAAGTGTAACTACCTGCCTAAAGCTCATTGTATTTATGCTGTTGATGGGGCACGGATGGTTAAATATTATTGAGAAAAAAGGTTTGCTAAATCAATACGCATCACTTGGATTTGGGCAACCAGGCAAGGTAGCCTTAGCGGTTGGTGCATTTGAAATTACTGCCGCATGCCTTGTTTTGGCAAAACCATTGCGCAGCGCGTTAATCATCTTGTTTATTTGGAAAATAGCTACCGAACTTTTTTACCCTCACTATGAAGTTTTTGAGTGGATAGAAAGGGGCGGCAGTTATGGCTCCATACTGGCTTTATACATATCTCTTAAATACATCAACACCGGTTACTTTGCCCGCAATGGCGCAACTACCAAACCGGTTTAATTAATCAATTAAAATCCTGCATATGCAGGTTGGTGCAACAACGGCACCATAAACCTATTCTTAAACAATTACAATGAAATTTTATCATAAAATTCTTGCAGCTGTTGCTGTGCTCACGCTTTTCAATAACCTAAAATCAAACGCGCAAGGTTGCGTGGCTATCAGGGGTAACGGGTCGTTCTTAACAATGGAGCACCCAATGCTTGATACGGTCTTAGGGTCAGACAAAGGCTGGTTGTTTACATCATCATATCGTTACTTTAAATCCTTTCGCCACTTCAGGGGCCGTGAGGAGCAAAAGGAACGCTTAGTGTTGGGCAACGAAGTTATTAACCATCAAAGCACTATCGACTTAAGCCTTACCCGTAACTTTAACCAATTTTGGTCGGTTACGGTTGGGATGCCTTACCTGATCAATACCCGCTCATCATTATATGAACACGGCGGCAAAGAGCGCCATACATCCAAATCAAATGGCATTGGCGATATGCGTATCGTGGCAAACCGATGGTTGTTTGACAGTCATAAAACGCACACCGGAAATATCCAGGTTGGATTGGGCGTAAAACTACCAACCGGCGATTACAATGCAACATCAACTTTTTATAATGTAACGCCTGCTGTTCGCCCTGTTGATCAATCAATACAATTGGGAGATGGCGGTGTAGGTATTATTGCCGAAGTGAATGGCTTTTTGGGCCTTGGCGGTTCGTTCAGCGGTTACACCAATCTGTATTACATGAGCAATCCGCGCAACATGAACGGCACACGCACTTATCGCGAAACGTTAAGGGCTACCCTGGCTAATGAGGCTATTACCAACGTGCCCGACCAGTATATGGCGCGTTTAGGTGTAAATTATGCTTTAAAAGGTGCATTTAGTGCGATAAATGTATCTGCCGGTGCAAGGATAGAAGGTATCCCGGTTTATGACATATTTGGTAAAAGCGACGGCTTCCGCAGGCCGGGTTATGTATTCTCGGGCGAGCCTGCTTTAAATTACAGCTTCCGTAAAGTAAATATTTTTGCAAGCGTGCCAATCGCCATCATCCGCGACCGTACACAAAGCGTTACTGACCGCGAGAACAGCAAAAACACCGGCACCTTTGTAAATGGTGACGCTGCTTTTGCCGATTACTCGATCAACTTTGGCGTGTCATTTAAATTGTAATATCCAACCTAAACATCATAATAACCAAAGGGCCCCGTTTTTCGGGGCTTTTTTTGTTTGCGTTGATGCCGATAAATAATAGTTTTACAAAATGAACACTGCTGAAGAAAACTTTGCGGCGCTTGGTTTAAACCTCCCGCCTGCACCAAAGCCGTTAGGCGTTTATAAACCTTGCTTAATTGATGGTAAATACCTTTACTTGTCTGGTCATGGTACCGTGCAGGACGACGGCACCCTTATAATAGGCCGCATTGGTGCCGATATGAGCCAGGATGAAGGCAAAGTTGCTGCACGCCAGGTAGGCTTGGCCATGCTTTCAACCATTAAAGCCAATATTGGCAGCCTTAATAAAATAAAACGTGTTATTAAGGTATTGGGAATGGTAAACTGCACTCCCGAGTTTGAAAAACACCCATTTATCATTAATGGTTGCAGCGAACTTTTTGCTGCAGTATGGGGTGAAGAAAATGGTATAGGTGTGCGCAGTGCAGTTGGCTTTGGCTCGTTGCCTGATAACATACCTGTTGAGATTGAAGCGCTATTTGAACTGGAGCAGTAAAAATGGCAGCCAACTGGTTTGACATAGCCAACACCGACGCCATTGATACACCTGCGCTGGTGATTTACCCGGAGCGGGTGCAATACAACATCGACCTGTTAAAAACAATGATTGATGATGTAGCACGCTTGCGCCCGCATGTTAAAACGCATAAAAGCCCGCAAGTATCGCAGTTAATGATACAGGCGGGCATTACCAAGTTTAAATGTGCAACCATTGCTGAGGCCGAAATGCTTGGCCAATGTAAAGCACCAGACGTGCTGTTAGCTTACCAGCCAAACGACCCTAAGCTGCATCGGTTTATTGAACTGATAAAGGCTTATCCAGATACAGCATTTTCCTGCCTGGTAGATAACATGGCATCTGCAAAAGCCATCTCCAAACAAGGAGTTGCTAATGGCTTACTGATAGACGTATTTATCGACCTGAATGTGGGCATGAACCGAACAGGTATTGCCCCTGCAAAGGCATTTGCCTTGTATCAGCAAGTTGCTTCCTTACCGTCGTTGACATTAAAAGGCTTGCATGCTTATGACGGGCATATCCATGATCATGACTACAATGAAAGGCAACTGAAACTGATCGGCTATATGCAGCAAGTTCTTGGCCTCATCGAACAGATAAAAAAGGCCGGATATCCGCAACCCGTCCTGATAGCGGGTGGCTCGCCAACATTTTCGATATTGGCCAAGTTTCCCCAGCTGGAATGCAGCCCCGGCACATTTGTATATTGGGATAAGGGTTATCAAACCGCATTTGAGGAGCAACCATTTAAAACTGCAGCACTTATTCTTGGTCGCGTTGTGTCATTGCCTGATGATGGTAAGATATGTATTGATATTGGCCATAAGTCCGTATCGGCAGAAAACGAATTGAATAAAAGAATTTACTTTTTAAATGCGCCGGATTTAAAATTGATAGGCCAAAGCGAAGAGCATTTGGTAGCTGACGGCGGGCGGGATTATCAATTTAAAGTTGGCGATATCTTGTATGGTTTGCCGCACCACATTTGTCCAACGGTAGCGCTTTACGAGCGGGCAATTGCAATAGAAAATGGCGTGCCCATAAGCGAGTGGTTTAATACCGCACGCGATAGGAAGATCAATATTTAATCAGGAGAAATTAAAATCGGTACGATTTGCTGATTAAAGCCCATGAAATCATTATCGTATCGGTGTAATCCAAAATTGTGAATAATATGTTTGTAATAGATGCCCATCTTGATCTGAGCATGAACGCTCTTGAGTGGAACCGCGACTTAACCCAATCGGTTGCAGCCATAAACCAACGCGAAGAAGGATTGACAGATAAGCCCGATCGTGCAAAAGCAGTAGTATCATTGCCCGAATTACGCAAGGCGAACATCGGCCTTGTTGTAGCTACCCAGATAGGACGCTATGTAGCTCTCGGCAACACTCTACCCGGATGGCACTCCCCCGAGCAGGCCTGGGCGCAAACACAGGGGCAGCTTGCATGGTACAAAGCCATGGAAGCGAAAGGAGAGATGCGACAGATCACTGACCTGCAACAGTTGGATCAACACCTGGCAATATGGGCTGATGCAAACGACAATACAACAAAACCTATAGGTTATATTTTGAGCCTTGAAGGTGCCGACTCGATTGTAGATGTAAGTTACCTTGAAGGTGCCTACAATAACGGTTTACGAGCCCTCGGCCCGGCACATTACGGGCCGGGCAGATACGCAAACGGTACAGATGCAACCGGCAAAATGGGACAACAAGGCTTGGAGTTGCTTAAAGAAATGGAGCGCTTGAATATTATACTTGATGCTACCCATTTGTGCGATGACGCCTTTTGGCAAGCGCTTGATAACTTTGGCGGCCACGTTTGGGCAAGCCATAACAACTGCAGGGCTTTGGTTAACCATAACCGCCAGTACAGCGATGAAATGATCAAAGTGCTTATTAGCCGGGGTGCTGTTATCGGCGCTGCTTTAGATGCCTGGATGATGGTGCCTAACTGGGTGCGTGGTATGTCAACGCCTGAAGGTATGAACTGTAACTTAGAGGTAATGGCCAATCATATCGATCATATTTGCCAACTGGCGGGTAATGCCCTGCATGTAGGCATGGGTACTGATTTAGACGGTGCATTTGGCCGCGAACAGTGCCCATACGACCTGGAGACCATTGCCGACATACAGAAAGTGCCGGATATTTTAATTAAACGCGGTTACTCCCAAACAGATATCGAAAATATGATGTATGGTAATTGGCTGCGTTTTTTAGAAAATGCCTGGAAATAATTTATGAGCATAGAAAAAGATAGGATAAAACAGCCTGGCTGGAAAAAATGGGGGCCTTATGTTAGCGACAGGCAATGGGGAACGGTACGTGAAGACTATAGCGCAAACGGCGATGCCTGGAACTATGTGAGCCATGATAAAGCACGCAGCTATGCCTATAGATGGGGCGAAGATGCTATTGCCGGCATTTGCGACCGTGAGCAGTTATTATGTTTTGGCCTTGCGCTTTGGAACAAAAAAGATCATATTTTAAAAGAGCGACTTTTCGGGTTAAGTAATGCGGAGGGTAACCACGGCGAGGACGTTAAGGAAATATATTATTACCTGGACAATACGCCCACGCACTCGTACATGAAGATGCTATACAAATACCCGCAGCAGCCATTCCCATATGATGAGCTTGTAGCCGAAAGCCGCAAACGCGACCGTACACAGGCAGAGTTTGAGATAATGGATAGTGGTGTTTTTGATGGCAACAACTATTTTGATGTCTTGATAGAATATGCCAAAGCTGCTACCGATGATATCCTGATCAAAATAACTGTGCATAACCGCAGTGGTAAAGACTCGGAAGTCAACATCCTGCCTACTATTTGGTTCCGAAACACCTGGGATTGGGGTTACGATAGTTACAAGCCAAACTTATCGGCTTTATCAAAAAATCAAATTGGCATCGATCACACAAATCTTGACATTGCTTATTTCTCAGCGCAAACGGAAGCCGAAACACTCTTTTGCGACAACCAAACCAACGCCCAACGGTTTGGCTTGGCGGTTAGTCCCGGCAGGTATTATAAAGATGGAATAAACAATTACCTCGTAGATGGTGCCGCCACCATTAACACAGGCAAGCAGGGCACAAAAGCGTGTTTCAACTATGATTTGAAGATACCCGCCGGGCAAAGCGTAACATTAAAATTCCGCTTGTCATCTATTGCTGAAGCTAATTTTGATGATTTCGATAACATCTTTACTTCGCGAATTGCAGAGGCCGATGAGTTTTACCAAACGCTAACGCCCGAAGATGCCAGTATCGAAAAGGCAATGATACAACGACAAGCATACGCGGGTATGTTATGGACCAAACAGTTTTATTACTTCGATGTGCACCAATGGCTTGCCGGAGACCCGGCCTATCCGCCACCAGCCGCAAGCCGCCTGGATGGACGCAATAGCAAATGGCAACACTTTAACAATAGGGGTGATATTATTTCAATGCCTGACAAATGGGAATACCCTTGGTTTGCAGCCTGGGATCTCGCCTTTCACTGCATCCCGCTGGCTGATTTGGATATGGATTTTACCAAAAACCAGCTTACGCTGCTTACAAAAGATTGGTATATGCATCCAAATGGCCAGCTACCCGCTTATGAGTGGGATTTCAGTGATGCTAACCCACCTGTACTTGCCATTGCGGTATGGGAAATTTATCAGCAGGATAAAAAACAAAATAACGGCAGGGGAGATACCTATTTTCTTGAACGCATCTTTCACAAATTGATGATCAACTTTACCTGGTGGGTAAACCGTAAGGACTCGGCAGGTAATAACATCTTTGAAGGCGGTTTTTTGGGGCTTGATAATATCGGTGTGTTTGACCGCAACACGGTATTCCCGGACGGGTCGCACCTGGAGCAGGCAGACGGTACAAGCTGGATGGCTGCTTATGCACTTAACCTTATGGGAATGGCTGCTGAGCTTGCCGTTACAAACGATGCGTATGAAGATATCGCATCGAAGTTTTTTGAACATTTTATTTACATAGCCGGGGCAATGTCAAGCCTGGGCGAGGGTGGTAATGCCGGCCTTTGGGATGAGCAGGACGACTTTTTTTACGACCAGTTACGTATGAGCGATGGCGGGGCTACCAAAATGCGTGTGCGTAGTATTGTTGGCCTTATGCCTTTGTTTGCAGTAAGGGTTTTGGATGATGTAGATATTGCTAGTAACCCCATATTCCGGAGCCGGATGGATTGGTTTAAACAAAACCGTCCGGACCTTGCCGCGCTCGTATCGCACTGGGACGAAAAGAGCGCAAATAACAAACACCTTATCAGCCTTTTACGCGGGCACCGGATGAAAGGCATTTTGGGTTACATGCTGGATGAAAACGAGTTTTTAAGTGATTACGGTATTCGTTCACTATCCAAATATCATCTTGAGCATCCTTTCACCGCAACCATACAGGGCACAAATTTTAGTATAAAGTACACGCCTGCCGAAAGCGATACAGCCATGTTTGGCGGTAACAGCAACTGGCGCGGGCCTGTTTGGCTGCCTATCAACTACCTGATAATTGGAAGCCTTAACCGTTATCACGAGTTTTATGGTGATGAATTTAAGGTTGAATGCCCCACAGGATCAGGCCAGATGATGACGCTTAAGGAAGTTGCCGATGAAATTTGCCGACGCCTTACCAGGCTGTTTTTAACAGATGCCGCTGGCCACAGGCCGTTCAACGGTACATGCGCTAAAACGCAAACGGATGAACACTTTAAAAGCAACCTGTTTTTTTATGAGTTTTTTGACGGCGATAACGGGAGAGGCCTCGGCGCCGCACATCAAACCGGATGGACAGGACTTATTGCTAACTGCCTTTACAAGTAGCGCCTTTAATTTTAATGCGTTTTATTGACACATTAAATTTCGTTGTTTCAAATTATTGATTTAGATTTACTTACCAAGTAACCACTAACCAATAATTATGAACTTAAACAGACGCAATTTTATAAAGGGCACTGGCGCAGCCGTGCTCTCGGGTGTGGCATTATCCGGCCAGGCTGCTAACGTATTCAATAACTTTGCCCCGCACCCCATAGGCGTGCAGTTATTTACATTTTTTAATGTAATTGATGCCGACGTAAAAGGCACGCTTTCAAAAATTGCTACCGATGGCTTTACAGAGCTGGAATCGGCATTTAGCAAAAAAGGCGGCTATTACGGTATGAAGCCTAAAGAATTTAAAGCCATGGCAAATGATCTCGGCCTTAAATGGAAATCGCACCATGTTTTGGGTGCACCATTTAAAATGCCTAAAGGTGCCAAAATGCCCTTGGATGCCGATGGCAAGCCAATGGTTTTACCGGTGATGCGTAACCTTACTTCAGATATGCAGCAACTTGTTGATGAAGCTGCAGAGGGTGGTGTAAAGTACCTTGTCTGCGCCAACATACCTACGGGCACGTTAGAAGAAGTTAAAGCAGCGATACCCGTTCTCAATAAAACCGGCGAAGCTTGTAAAAAGGCTGGTTTACAGTTTGCATATCATAATCATGACATGGAATTTAAACCAGTTGAAGACGGATCGGTGCCCTATGACATGTTCCTGAAAGAAACAGACGCCAAAATGGTGAAGATGGAACTTGACCTAGCCTGGACGATGAAGGCGGGTAAGAACCCTGTCGATTTATTTAAGGCGCATCCCGGACGTTTCCCGCTATGGCACTTAAAAGATTTAGATGCAAGCCGTGAAAACATCATGCCTGTAGGAAGTGGCACACTTGATTTTAAACCTGTTTTTGCTGCTGCTAAAATTGCCGGTATGGACAGCTTTTTTGTTGAGCACGATATGCCGAAAGACCCATATGAGAGCGTTGCCGCAAGTATAAAATACGTGAAAGCAAATTTCATATAGCGTAAATTTGTGCGGGCCTATTGTTTTAAATAGGCCTGTACAAATTCATCGTTACTTATTGCAGATACAATTTCGTTAAGTATCTGTTTTTCCGGCGCGTCGCTATCCAGCTCTGTGCCATAATCCTCAATAGCTTCCAGATAGGCTACCGCTTCCTCTTCATCGTCAAATAACAAAATCAGGTCGTTATTAATCTCCGTATCGGTGCCGTTGGGTGGTTTGGGTATATCAAACTCATTAAACACGGTTGCCGTAGTTTTGGTACTTTCGGTTGTTGGGATATCTATACGTAGCATGGCTTTATATATTTATACCTGTACAACGCGTTGCTTACTTTTTGGTTTTAGCTCGCTCGGTTATGAAACCATCATAGCGGATAGACTGCTTATTGTTACTTAAAACAGATAGCGTAGCATACCCATTGTTTGATACATTAAGTATAAGCTGATTTATATTACGTGCATCCTGTGGCTTTATCACAATATTCCACCTGTTTTTACCGGCATCTTTATTATATGCAAATTTGGTTGATGTGAACTTAATACCGCTGTCATCGGGAGAATAACCCACACCGAAGTACGCCACGCCAAAAAATGGCAGAAAGGCCACAACGCTGTCCTTACTTACGGTAAGGTCATAATAGTAATTGTTGATGTAGCGCTGGCCGCCACCTTGAGGGTACATGTACTGTGCCTGAAAAGTATAGTTTTGATTATCGATCAGCTGTTGTATCTCAGCTTCTTTTTTTTGCTGCTTAGTTTGTTTTGCTGTTTGCGCATTGGTTGTTTGCTGCAATACGAACATAAGCATAATTGATAGTGATATATTTATTAAGCGTTTCATTTTGATAGAATTAAAAATTTGCGATTATACATTATTAGACTTTTATTGGAGGGCTTGGTTTAAGTAAAGCAAAATTGATGCAAACTTTGCCGGGCCACTTATTTTAGCCAGATTCAAAGTAAATTATCTTGACGTTTAAGCTTTTCATCGATGTATTTTATTACAGGATGATACCACACATCAAATTCCATAAAACATTGTGAAATAAAAAAGCCACCCGTGATAACGGATGGCTTTACTATTATGAGTTTCTCGATATTAAATCAAACTTACGCTTCTGTTTACAAACTCGGTAAGTTCTGCACCGGTAAGCAAACCTTGAGACAACAGGGCCAGGTCAAATGCTTGCTTGGCTAATTGAGCCTGCGTTTCTGCGTTATCATTTTCAAGGATGCGGGTTATCAACTTATGGTTGCCGTTAACAACAACTTTGTAATTATCAGGCATGTTTCCATAAAAGCCCATGCCGCCACCCATAGCTGCCATATCTTTCATACGGCGCATAAATTCGTCCATGGTAACTGTAACAGGTAACTCATCAGGACTTAAGCTTTCCAACTCAACCTTGTAAGCCGGCTTTTTAATTGCATTATCAAATATCTCTTTGATCTTGGCAGATTGTTCTTCGGTAAGTACATGCTCCGGCGCATCATCTTTCTTGATCAATTTATCCGCAACATCGGCATCAACACGTTTAAGAGAAGTTTTTTCAAGCTTTTGCTCCAACTGGCTAATGAAGTGGTTATCGATAGGAGAGTCCATAACCAAAACATCGTAACCTTTTTTATTGGCTGACTGGATAAATGCGTCCTGCTTTTTAGCATCGTTGGTATAAATGTAAGTAAGCTGGCCGTCTTTGTCGGTTTGTGTCCCTTCAACCTTGTCTTTATATTCCGGCAAGGTAAAGTTCTGTTTTGCCGTGTTGGTAAGCAATACAAAGTCTTTCGCTTTGTCGTAAAACTTGTCTTCGCTTATCATACCGTATTTCACAAACAAGCCAATGTCGCTCCATTTATCTTCGAAAGCCTTACGGTCGGCTTTAAATAACTCAGCTAACTTATCAGCTACTTTCTTGGTGATGTAGCTATTGATCTTTTTAACGTTGCTATCGGCCTGCAAGAAGCTACGAGAAACGTTAAGCGGAATATCCGGCGAATCGATAACGCCATGCAGCAACATTAAAAACTCAGGAACAATATCTTTAACCTCATCAGTAATAAATACCTGGCGGCTAAATAATTTGATCTTGTTTTTTTGGAACTCAAAATCGTTTTTAAGTTTAGGGAAGTAAAGCACACCTGTTAGGTTGAAAGGATAATCAACATTAAGGTGGATCCAGAACAACGGATCTTCGCTGAAGGGATAAAGCTCTTTGTAGAATTTAAGATAATCTTCATCTTTCAATTCACTTGGCGCTTTTGTCCAGATAGGGTTGGTATCGTTGATGATGTTATCAACCTCTACAGATGTATATTTAGTTTTACCTTCTTCGTCAACGCCATCTTCTTCGCTTTCGGTTTTAGTGCCAAATTTGATGGGCACAGGTAAAAACTTGCAATATTTGTCAAGTATCTCCTGTAATTTATGCTCATTCAAAAATTCCTCAGATTCTGAATTGATGTGCAGTGTAATTTCGGTACCGCGTTCTTCAAGGCTACCTTCGGTAATCTCAAACTCGGTGCTGCCATCACAGGTCCAACGGGCAGGCTCGGCACCTTCCTGGTAACTTAATGTTTCGATATCAACCCTATCTGCAACCATAAAGGCCGAGTAAAAACCTAAACCAAAACGGCCTATAATCTCATTGGCATCTTTAGCATCCTTGAATTTCTCCATGAACTCGGTAGCGCCTGAGAAAGCAATTTGGTTGATGTATTTCTTGATCTCATCAGCCGTCATACCAATACCGTTATCTGATATTGTTATTGTCTTTTTGTCGGCATCAAAAGCAACCTCTACGCGTACGTCGCCAACTTCGCCGTTGTATTGGCCAAGTGCAGCAAGGCGTTTAATTTTTTGAGTTGCATCTACCGCGTTTGATACCAGCTCGCGCAGAAATATCTCATTATCAGAATACAGGAATTTTTTAATGATCGGGAAAATATTCTCGGTATGTATCGAGATCGTTCCTTTTTCTTGCATAATTATATGTGTTTTGAAATTTGTAAAGTTTGTAATACACAATTATCAAGGTGCGTTCCAAAAGGAGAAAGGTTGTCAAATTGGCAGAGTGGTTTACAATTCGATGAAAAATGTTAATAACTTATCCCTGTTGATAACTTGCTTAAAAAGTAGTAGTGTAAAAAGTGGAAGCTAAATTTTATAGTATAAATTTGTTTTGTGAGAGAACGCCTATGGTATGAACTAACCCAAGCTAAACATCATGCATGTTACTGCGTCTTGCTTTACGCAAAAAAAAAGCGTTTATTGGGTTACTTTAATGTTTTCACTTTAGCCATGTCAAGTGCGGGTATTATGGGATGGCCAATGTGGAAAACCATACCTCTAGTAGCATGCATAATTATATCGGCAGTTCAGTTGCTGAAACTTTTACAAAACCATTTGATTCCCTCAGAGAAGCAATTAGATGAATTGCATATTGTAATAGAGTTTTACGATGAGTATTTTTTAAAATTAGAAAAATTGTGGTTTGATTATGATTGTGAAAAATTAAACGAAGACGACGTTTCGCATCAATATTATAAGATAAAAAAAACGGAAAAGTCAATAAACAAAATTGTAAATAGTATACTAAAATCTGTAGATACTAAAATTAAAGAAACGGCAGACGAAGAGACTTTGAATTATATAAATAGAGTGTTTAACTTAACTAATTAAAAATGTCAAACAAGGATTCAAAACCAGCACCGAATTCCCAATCGCCCTCAATCAACGTTTCTGGGGGAGCCACTGAGATTAAACAAGGTAATGTATTACCTACTTTTCAAGCACCTCCGCCACCGCCAAAAAAAGACAAATGAAACCAGATGGGGTGTGACTATAGCTAATTTGCCCCCATTTGTTCAAGTCTTACTTCGGACCCGCTTTAGGCACAGGCTGATTCAAGGCGAAGCGTTTGCTTATAGCAGCCGCCTGGTTATCATTT
Organism: Mucilaginibacter pallidiroseus; assembly: GCF_007846085.1. Classification (GTDB taxonomy): domain Bacteria; phylum Bacteroidota; class Bacteroidia; order Sphingobacteriales; family Sphingobacteriaceae; genus Mucilaginibacter; species Mucilaginibacter pallidiroseus. The sequence continues at coordinate 596,981 of NZ_VOEJ01000001.1, read as the reverse complement.
AACTTTGATGTCGACTTAAGTATGTTCACAAAAAATGCAACTTCCTCCGGGCTGGCCGGGCAACCAACATTTTCGCCATAAGTATCTAACGATGCACCAGCCGGGCGCACCTGGCTATCTCCTAATTTATTCCCCTTGGCATCCAGCACGGCCCAATATGGCAGGCCTGATTTTTCGCCCTTGAGCTTAGTCATTACTTCTAACGCGCCGGGATTCTCGAGATCTTTTTTATCGGGGCGTTCCATTACGTCGAGCGTTGCTATTACGTAGTTATCGTCAAAAAACTGTTTAACAGACCGATCTTTTAATGAAGCTTCCATTTTTTTGCACCAGCCACACCATGATGCATGGAAAATGAGCATTACCTTTTTATTCTCTTTCGCTGCTTGCGCATAAGCAGATTTTAAAACGGCATCTGATGCTGGCATGGGCTTTTCTTGAGCAACCGCAAATTTAGATGCAAATATTACGGCTAATAGGATAATGGTATTTTTCATATTAAATGATTTTGTAAACCTAAATTACTTGTTTAAATGGGTAATGTAAATATTTACGCGTTCAAAGGAAATGTTAAAATGAATGCAGAGCCTTTGCCCTCAATAGATTGCACCTGGATGTTACCCTTGTGCAACAGCATAATTTGCTTGCAAAGGCTAAGGCCAATACCGCTGCCCGTTTTACGCGTGCTAAAGAACGGGATAAAAATCTTATCGAGCAGTTCATGCGGCATACCAACGCCATTATCTGTTACTTTAACTACCAACTTGCTTGACTGTACCTCGCCGGAAAGTGTGATGCATGGGTCTTCGCGGTCTTTAACTGCTTCAATGGCGTTAACTAATAAATTGATCATCACCTGATCCAGCAGGTTAATATCAGCCTCAATGGCAAGTGCCGGATCACGCAGTACAATGTCCAGCTCGATATTTTTCTTTTCGAGGGTTGGCGTCATCAGGCTGTTAAGGTTCTCGAACATGTCACGCACCAGCATCCGGTTAAGGTCGAGCTTGGTGATCTTATTAAGGCTACGGTAGCTTTCGGTAAATTTAAGCAGGCCCTCGCTGCGGCGCTTTATGGTATCAACACCTAATTCAATATCTTCCAGTTCGCCATCGCCGATGCGCTCGGCAATCTCCGGGCTTTTAAGCCTGTTCTTTAGTGTATCTGCCAGCGACGATATAGGCGCCACCGAGTTCATGATCTCGTGTGTCATAACGTTCAACAGCTTCGACCAGGCCTTTGATTCGGTTTCATCCAAAGCTTCGCTCACATTTTGGAAGGCAATAAGCTTATACATTTTATCGTCGCTGCGCATTACACTAGCCGATACCAGCATTTTTACCTGCTGTTGGTCGCGGGTAAGGGTCATTACGGTAGCATCACCTGGTTTGAGGCCAATAATACCCTTATATAAGTTTGGTTCGCGCTTTTCAAGCGAATGAATGGTCTTTAAGTATGGCACACCAATAAGCGATTTAAAGGCCTCGTTTATCCAGCCGGTTTCTCCGGTTTCCTGCTCGTACGATATGATGCCCGTATCAACCAATTCCAAAATCTTTTGCAGGTAATGGTATTGGGTCTCGCGTTCGCGACTTATCAGCTTAAATGTTGTGTTGATGTCGTTGAAACCTTTACGCAACGGCTTCAGCTCATTAGGTGCTTTGCGCACATCGAAATGGCGGCTAAAATCACGGTAATGTATCGATTCAACAAACTGGTTTACTTCGTCCTGCGCTTTCTTGTTAAAGCGTATCAAATCAAGTATCGAATACACAACCAGCGGAACTGTAATAACCGTGTACAGGAAAACGCCATGTACATCCTGCAAAACTGCTTTTACCACGATGATAGAAGTTGCCGTAACGGCCAAAAACAATAGCAAAACGCGCCATACCAGCCGCCACTCGTAACGGTTAAATATCATACTTGCTTAATCTGCGGTAAAGTGCTGTACGGGTAAGGCCAAGTTCTTTTGCGGCGCGTGTGATATTACCGTTATGTTTATCGATAACACGCAAAATGGCATTTTTTTCAAGCGTACTAAGCTGTATGTTATCCTCATCAAGTTTGGTTTCTCCTGGTGTTTCCAAAACAGAAAATATCAGGTCGTCTGCGCGTAGAATCGGATCGTCGGCCATGATTACAGCACGTTCAATCGTGTATTGAAGTTCGCGTACATTGCCTGGGTAGCTGTAAGATTTTAGCTTAACCAAAGCCCCATTATCAAAATCCATTGTTGGCTTTAAATATTTGGTGCTGTAAAGTTTTGCAAAATGCCTTGCCAAAACAATGATATCATCTGCACGACGGCGCAGCGGTGGCATATTGATCTCGACGGTGTTGATACGGTAGATCAAATCCTTACGGAAGCGATTTTCGTTGGCTAATTCCTGCAGCGGAACGTTGGTAGCACAAATCAGCCTGATATTTACATCAACCGCCTTATTCATGCCCAGACGGGTAACCTGCCGGTTTTGTAAAACGGTTAACAATTTGGCCTGCTGCTGTAAGCTTATGTTGCCTATCTCATCCAAAAACAATGTACCGCCTTCGGCTTCTTCAAAGCGGCCCATACGGTCTTCGCGGGCATCGGTAAACGCGCCTTTTTTATGACCAAACAGTTCACTTTCAAAAAGGGAATCGGTAAGGGCACCAACGTCAACCTTTACAAATGGCTTGCCTGCACGTAACGACCGTTCATGAATAGCTTTAGCCATTAAATCCTTACCGGTACCGTTTTCGCCTAATATTAAAATATTTGCATCGGTAGGGGCTATCTTGTTCACCTTATGGAAAATGTCTTCCATCACGTCAGATTCGCCCAGGATATTTGTTTGACCGGCCGCAGACTTGCTTGCCGACTTTGAAGTTTTGGCACCTTCCTTTTTATCGAGCAAATCTTTAATAATGTCTATAAGCTTCTCGTTATGCCAAGGCTTTACCACAAAATCGTTTGCGCCCTCTTTAAGTGAGCGTACGGCCAGGTCAATATCGCCATAAGCTGTGATCATAATCACGCAAACGTTGGGCTTCCATTCCTTTATTTTGCGCAACCAGTAAATACCTTCGTTACCGGTGTTTATGGCGCTGTTAAAATTCATGTCGAGCAGCACCAGGTCAACCTGATTGCGCTGCAATAACGAGTGAAGGTTTTCGGGATTCTTTTCGGTAATAATCTCCTGTGTCTCTGTTTTAAGTAATAACTTAACGGCGGTTAAAACGTCCGGGTCGTCATCAACAATTAAAACGGTAGCTTTTTTTAATATCATTTATCTTATCGGATATGGGTATCGGTTTGATGCCTGTGCGGTAAAATTGTTACCTGAACACAGTGATGCAATTTAATATTTTGATACTAAATATCGTACCAGTTGCGCTTATTAAGCTATAAAGCTACGTTTCAGCTATGGGTTAAGAGCGATGTTAAACTCGCGCTGTAAACGCACTGTATCATAACCGAACACTTGATGTAACAGAAGCGTACGGTGACTATCGGATATTTACATGCAAAACATTGATAAACAGATGTTTAATTTATGGCATGTGTTTTTGTATCCCTATACCAAAATATCAATAATTACAGTGGATAGAGTTATACAAAAAAAGAAGTGGAGTAATAAACGCCTGATGACCATAGCCGGTATTGCCGGGGTGGTTGTATTAGTTGGCGGCAGCATATTGTTTACATCTGGTAAAAGTAAATTGAATGTTGATACCGAGCGTATTACCGTAAGCGAGATCAAGAAAGGCACCTTCCAGGAGTTTATACCTGTTAACGGTGTGGTAATGCCTTTAACTACAATATATCTTGATGCTGTTGAAGGCGGCCGAGTTGAAGAAAAGTATGTTGAGGACGGTGCAAACCTTAAAGCAGGCGATGCGATCATCAAACTTTCCAACACCGATTTGGAGCTGAACCTTGCCAACCAGGAAACTGCTGTTTACGCTGCACAAACGCAAATGCAGATATCGCATAACAACGCGCAGCAAAATACCATAACCAAGTTAAACCAAATGGCCGATGTAGATAACGCTTACCTTGAAGCCGAGCGTGTTTACCAGCTTGATAAAAAACTGCTCGACCAAAAGGCTATAGGCTTACAGGAATTTAAGGCTGCTCAAAATGCTTACAAGTACCAGTTGCGTCGTAAGCGTTTAACAACGCAGATCCTGAAACAAGATACTACGCTAATTCGCCAGGAAGACCAACAGGCACGTGAGCAATACGCCCACATGCGCAGCACCCTGCAGCTGATGCGTAAAAAAGTGGCCGACCTTACCGTACGCGCACCTATTGACGGGCAGCTTACATCTATGGATGCCGAAGTGGGGCAAAACAAAAACAAAGGCGAGCACCTGGGCCAGATAGATGCGCAAAGCGGTTTTAAAGTAAGGGTTGATATAGAGGAGCATTATCTATCACGTATATATAATGGTTTGATGGGCGATTTTACCTTTGCCGATAAAACTTACAAGCTAACCATTAAAAAGGTGTTTACCCAGGTAACCAACGGGCGTTTCCAGGTTGATATGCAATTTGTAGGCGCAGTACCAAAAGGTATACGTAAAGGACAGACTTTACAAATACGCCTTGCACTTAGCGATGAGACTACAGCTTTATTAGTACCTAAAGGCGGCTTTTACCAGCAAACCGGCGGCAACTGGATATTTAAGGTAAGTGAAGACGGCAAAACGGCTTATAAAACTGACATACAGATAGGCAGACAAAACCCTGATTACTATGAAGTGATGCAAGGTTTAAAACCAGGCGACAAAGTAATAACTTCAAGCTACGAGAACTATGATAACATTCAGGAACTTGTGCTCAAAAAATAGCTTTTAAACTGTAACGTATTTGAGCAGGTAGCGTCTTGTATGATATAGACACAGAGATAATTAAACTAAAAGATATAAATCACAATTAAAACTAAAGGCTTGCGGCAAAACACACCGCAGCTGGGGAGGCCAAATGATAAAAATTACCAATCTTGAAAAATTTTACCGCACGGAAGAGGTAGAAACCATTGCACTAAACAAGCTTTCGATGCATGTTGACACCGGCGAGTTTGTTGCCATCATGGGCCCGTCTGGTTGCGGTAAATCAACCTTGTTGAACATACTGGGTATGCTTGACGACCCGGACGAAGGTAGCTATGTATTCAACGATATTGAGGTAGCACATTTTAATGAGCGCAAACGCGCCGACCTGCGCAAGCATAACATTGGTTTTGTTTTCCAAAGCTTCAACCTTATAGACGAATTAACAGTTTTTGAAAACGTTGAACTACCATTGATATACACAGGCGTAAGCGCTTCAGAGCGTGTTAAAAGGGTAGAAGAGGTATTGGATAAAATGCAGATCATGCACCGCCGCAACCACTACCCGCAACAGCTATCGGGCGGTCAGCAACAGCGTGTGGCCATTGCCCGTGCCGTTGTAAACAAGCCTAAACTTATACTTGCCGATGAGCCTACCGGTAACCTGGACAGCAGCAATGGTAATGATGTAATGGAGTTGCTAACAGACCTTAATGAGCAGGGCACTACCATTATAATGGTTACCCACTCGGAGCATGATGCCAGGTACAGCCACCGTATAATCCGCCTGCTCGACGGGCAAACCGTTATGGAAAATATTATGGTATAATTATACCATCGTCCCTTTTTAATAAATAGTTATAGTTAAGTGTGTTATCCTGTTTGCCCCCAAACCCTAACCAGGTTAGGGGGCCGGTAGGGTGTTGCCTTTTAAATTGCCTGCCATGTTTAAAAATTATCTTAAAATAGCCTGGCGTAACGTATACAAAAACAAAACGTTATCGCTAATTCATATACTTGGTTTAACCATTGGTATAACCGTTTGTATGATGATCTTCATTTTTATAATGAACGAGTTCAGCGTAGATAATTTTCATACCAACAAACAGCGAATTTACCGCGTTATGCGCAACACCAACGCCATAAAGGGCAGCATTCCTTATCTATCGGGGCCATACGCCACCGCGCTTTTGAGTGATTTCCCGGCAGATATAAAAAGAGCCGTAAGGGTTGAAGCCAGCCAGGGCCTCATCACTTTTGACGACAAATCTTTCGCTGAAAAAAAACTATACATAGTAGATAACGATTTCTTCCAACTATTTACCTTCCCGTTAATATTGGGTAACCCTGCGTCGGTATTGCAAGATCCATCAAGCGTTGTACTTACCGAAACCGCTGCAAAAAAATACTTTGGCAGTGCCAATGCGGCAATGGGCAAAGTGCTTACCCTCGATAAAAAGCAACAGTTTAAAGTTAGCGGTGTAGCTAAAGACGTACCTGTTAATTCGCATCTTGAGTTTGACATCGTTGTGCCGATTGCAAATTACGTAAATGATGATGGCTACAAAAGGTGGATCAACAACCGCCTTTACACATATATTTTACTTGACGAGAAAACCAATAAAGACAATCTTGAAGCCAAGCTACCACAGTTCATGGAAAACCATATGGGCAAAGATATGGCCAGGTTTGGTACAAAATTCAGCCTTTCACTTACTGCATTGCCCGATGTTTACTTCGAAAAAGTATCATCATTTGACAACGTGAAGCATGGCGACAAAACTGTGGTTTACATCTTCATTTCCATTGCTGTACTAATACTGCTTATTGCCTGCATCAACTTTACAAACCTCTCAACAATCAGGGCTGTGGAAAGATCTAAGGAAGTTGGGTTACGCAAGGTGTTAGGTGCGCTTAAAAATCACCTGGTACTTCAATTTATAGGCGAATCAATCCTGCTTACTGTTATATCATGCGCGCTGTCAATAGGCCTGCTTCTTATTCTGATGCCATGGTATCGCGAATTACTGGGTTACCAACTATCAGTAAGCTGGAACGCAGGGCCTATCTACCTCTTCCTTGTAGGTGTAATACTTGTTATTGGCTTTTTGGCAGGCAGTTATCCGGCATTTTTCCTTTCGGCCTTTTCGCCTATTCAAGCGCTCAAAGGCAAATTGCGTTTAGGCAAAGGTGGTGCTTTCTTCAGGCAGGCCCTGGTGGTTGTGCAATTCAGTATATCCTTACTGCTTATCATCGGTACAACGGTAATTATGAACCAAATGCGTTTTGTAAAGAACCAGGAATTGGGCTATACAAAAGAACAAACCATAATTGTACCTATAGATAACGACGAAATTTATAACCACAGGCAAGTCTTTAAAAAGGAGCTTGAGGCCAACAGCAACATTGCCGCCGTATCGTTAATGTCTGGCGAGCCGGGCGGTTACCACGATGTACATTCTTTTAATGTTGAAGGGCAGAACGAGATTTTTAAGGCTCACACCGAATTTGCCGACTTTGAGTTTGTAAAAACACTTGGTTTAAAAATAGTTGCCGGCCGCGATTTATCGCCACAGTTTAGTACCGACTCTACCGACGCAGCGCTTATAAACGAAACTGCAGCTAAACGCCTTGGCTTAACCCCGGAGCAGGCACTTGGCAAACTTGTAAAAAACACGGTACGTGACGATAAACCCCGCCGTGTAGTTGGTGTAATTAAGGATTATAATTTCCTGTCGCTTAAGGAAGGGATGGATGCTTTGGTTATCTCACCGTCTGACGACAGGCGGGTTGCCGTGATCCGTCTAAAGCCCGGTAATTTAAAGGCCTCTGTACAAGCTGTAAAGCAAATTTATGGTTCTGTTGCTCCTGCATATCCTTTGGATTTTAGTTTCCTTGATCAAAAGTTTGATACCACTTATAAAACAGATATACGCCAGCAAACCATGCTAACCATTTTTTCGGGCCTGGCTATCTTCATTGCCTGCCTTGGGCTTTTTGGGCTGGCATCATTCACGGCAGTTAAACGCACAAAAGAAATAGGGGTAAGGAAAGTACTTGGCTCATCGGTAGCAAACATTTTACTGCTGCTATCAAAAGATCTGCTTAAACCTGTTTTTGTAGCAACGTTTATTGCAATACCGCTGGGCTACTATTTTATGCAAGCCTGGTTACAAAACTTTGCCTACCGAACGCCTTTGCATTGGTGGATATTTGCTTTTGCTACCTTGTTAACCTTTGCCATAGCCTTGATAACGGTAAGCTTTAAATCATTAAAGGCCGCATTAGTAAATCCTGTTCGCAGCTTAAGGTCTGAGTAAATATATATCTGGTTTGGCTACTCAATTAATTTTACAGCCTTGCCGGTCCAGTCAATCTCATATAAACCATTGTAATATGTTTAAGAATTACATTAAAACCGCATACCGTAGCCTTTATAAAAACAAGGCTTTCACGGCTATAAATATACTTGGCCTTGCAATGGGGCTTGCAACATGTTTGCTTATAGTGCTTTATGTAGTAGATGAACTAAGCTATGACAGGTACAACATAAAACACGACAGAATTTTCCGGGTAAATGAAGATCTGAAATTTGGTGGCAATCATGTAGAATATGCTGTGGCGATGCCGCCGCTTGCCAAAACTTTAAAAGTCGAATACCCTTATGTTGAAGATGCAGCCCGTATTAAAAATGCCGGCACAACACATGTAAGGAAAGGAAATACCAATCTTGTAGAAAATAGGGTAGCTTTTGCCGATCCCTCAATATTTAATGTATTTACGCTGCCAATGCTTAGCGGGGATGCTAAAACGGCGCTTACCGAGCCTAACACTGTTGTGATAACGGAGAGTACGGCCCGCAAATATTTCAATACCACTGATGCGGTTGGCAAACCAATCATTTTTAATGATCACGAAAACTTTAAGGTAACAGGTGTAATAAAAGATATCCCCACCCAATCGCATTTTAACTTCGACATTTTGCTTTCGATGGTGTCCCTCCCGGATAGCCGTACGAATGAATGGTTGCGCAGCAATTATAACACATATGTGCTGTTAAAAGATAAATCTTACGCTGCCACTTTACAGGCAAGCTTTCCGGCCATGCTGCAAAAGTTCAGCGGACAGCAAATGCAGTCCGAATTAAAAATGAGCATAAAGGAGTTTGAGGCGGGCGGCAGCTTTTTTCACCTAAACCTTATCCCACTTACCGACATTCACCTTCAATCCAATATGACGGGCGAACTTGGTGCAAATGGTACTGAACAATATGTTTACATATTTTCGGCAATAGGGTTATTTATACTACTGATTGCCTGCGTTAACTTCATGAATTTAAGCACCGCACGCTCAGCAAATCGCGCCCGCGAGGTTGGTGTACGCAAGGTGCTTGGCTCATCGCGCAAGTATCTTATTTATCAATTCCTGGCCGAGTCGCTAATGCTTACTTCGGGTGCTACGGTAATAGCTGTTGTTGCAGTGTTTGTTTTATTGCCGATGTTTAACAACCTGTCGGGCAAACAAATAGCTATTGACGTAACTACAGCTAAGTGGTTTGCGCCTGCACTGCTGTTTGTAATATCGGCAGTGGGCTCTTTAGCCGGTTCATATCCCGCATTTTACCTGTCGGCTTTTCAACCTATTACCGTATTAAAAGGAAAATTATCTGCAGGATTTAAAAACAGCAGGTTGCGCAGCTTTTTGGTTGTGTTTCAATTCGGCATATCCGTATTTCTGATCATCGGCACGGTTGTAATTTATAACCAGCTACACTTTATTCAAACCAAAAACCTTGGCTTTAACCGCAACCAGGTATTAATCATCCAAAATACCGGTGAATTAGGAGACCAGGCCGGCGTTTTTAAAAAGGAATTGGCTACTATCCCAGGCGTAAAAAGTTCAACCCTCACAGGTTTCCTGCCGACAGCAGGCTGGCGTAACACGCGCATCTATTTTAAAGATGCTACGTATAATCAAAAAGATGCCCTGTTTCCGCAAACCTGGCAGGTAGACGCAGATTATATACCTACACTGGATATGAAAATTGTTCAGGGCCGTAACTTCTCGGCAGCTAATCTTTCAGATTCAAGCGGGGTAATTATAAATGAGGCCGCCGCCCGCTTCCTGGGTTTAAAAAATGCGGTTGATAAACCAATTTATCAATCTCAAGGAGGTGAGCGCGCGGCAGATAATATTAAACAATTACATATCGTTGGCGTGGTTAAAGACTTCCATTTCAATTCGTTAAGGCAACAGATAGAACCCGTTATTTTTACATACGACGGCAATAATGGTGCATTGGCAATAAGGCTGAATACAGCTGACATAAATGGCGTTATTGGGCAGGTTAAAAGCCGCTGGGCAACCATTTCGCCAAATATGCAAATGAACTATTCATTCATGGATCAGGATTTTGACGCTATTTATCGCACCGAGCAACGTATCGGAAAAATATTCATCATATTCACAACACTGGCCATCGTAATAGCCTGCCTTGGTTTGTTTGGCCTTGCAGCTTACGCGTCCGAACAGCGTACCAAAGAGATTGGCATACGCAAAGTATTAGGCGCCAACGTAACCATTATTGTGGGCATGTTATCAAAAGATTTTATAAAGCTGGTGCTGCTGGCAATTGTAATCGCATCGCCTTTGGCATGGTACCTAATGAATATGTGGCTGCAGGATTTCGCTTATCGTACCAGCATTCACTGGTGGGTATTGGCAGCAGCAGGTGCTGGCGCTGTATTAATAGCATTTGTAACTATTAGCTACCAATCTGTTAAGGCAGCACTTGCAAACCCGGTGCAAAGCTTAAGGAGTGAATAGTCATTAATCATTAGTCATTAGTCATTAGTCATTAGTCATTAGTCATTAGTCATTAATCGAAATTAGAGCCTTAGTGTTTAGTTTTTAGAATTTAACAAATCGCATCATGTTCAAAAACTATTTAAAAATTACCTGGCGCAACCTTTTAAAAAATAAAAGTTTCACAGCCATTAACATTGCCGGCCTGGCAATAGGTATGGCAAGTGCCGCTTTGATTTTATTTTGGGTGCAAAATGAAATGAGTTACGATCAGTTCCATGAAAAGGGTGATCGTTTGTATGTGATGTATAATCAATCTGTTTTTGACGGTAAGCTGTGGAGCTGGAACACTACACCTAAACCCATGGTTAAAGCATTAAAGCAGGATTACCCACAGGTGGAAGGCGCGTCACGCCAAAACGATGCAAACTTTTTATTTACAGTTGGCGACAAGCACCTCAATTTATCCGGGTCTTTTGTAGATCCCGATTTCCTTACAATGTTTAGCTTCCCGTTGGTAAAAGGAAACGTGAATGACGCGCTAAGTTCTATTAAAAAAATAGTTATTACAGAGGCGACTGCTAAAAAGCTTTTTGGCAATGAAAACGCAATGGGCAAAACCATAAAAATTGACAGTGTTGATTATATGACCGTTGCGGGCGTAATGAAAGATCTGCCCAATAACACCAAATTTCATTTTGAGTATCTGATGCCATGGAAATATTGGGAGAAAGTAAACGGCGGCGAGGAAAATAACTGGGGCAATAATTCGGTGCGTACATACATTACACTTAAGCCAGGCATTAGCGAAAGCGCCTTTAACGCCCGTGTAAAAAACATTACCCGCAGCCATTCGGACATCAAGGATATTGATGTATTCATACATCCGGCAAGTAAATGGCGCTTGTATTCGAAATTTGAAAACGGCAAAAACGTTGGTGGAAATATCACTACGGTAAGGCTCTTTTTAATTATTGCCGGCTTTATACTCTTGATAGCCTGCATCAATTTTATGAACCTGAGCACTGCAAGGAGCGAAAAACGTGCTAAAGAAGTAGGCATACGCAAGGTAGTTGGTGCAGGCAAAAGCAGTCTTATGGCGCAGTTCCTGGGCGAATCTATCATGATAGCGATTATAGCCGGGGTGGTGGCTTTGATTATCGTTCAATTATCCCTTTCGGGCTTTAATTTGCTTACACAAAAACAACTCTTTATCCCATATAAGCAGCCGGTATTTTGGCTGATATTCCTATCGTTTATTTTGTTAACAGGGTTATTATCCGGCAGCTATCCTGCGCTTTACCTTTCATCTTTTGCACCGGTTAAAGTATTAAAGGGCACTTTTAAAGCTGCTAATGCCGCGCTATCACCTCGTAAAGTATTGGTGGTTGTGCAATTTACCTTTGCCATTGTACTGATCATATGCACTATAATCGTAAAGCAACAACTGGATTACGCCCAAAACCGTGATACGGGCTACGCTAAAACCAAGTTGGTATACACCATGATGGTAGGTAACGTGGATAAAAATTATCGCTTGATACGTAACGAACTCTTGAGTACCGGAGCGGCTTCAGCGGTAACAAAAACGAGCGCGCCCATGACAGAAGGTTGGAGTGACACCTGGGGTTACGATTGGCAGGGCAAAAACCCTGAGGAGAAGATTGATTTCAATGTATTCAACACCGACGGTAGCTTCACCAAAACCATGGGCCTTAAAATTATCGAAGGTCGTGATATCGATCCTGCGCAGTACCCATCAGATTCTTTGGCCATATTGCTCAACGAAGCTGCTGTAAAAGTAATGGGCTTTAAACACCCGGTAGGGCAAATCGTTCGTCGCGACGGGAACGTTAATCTTACCGTGGTAGGAGTGGTTAAAGATTTCATTCTGCAGTCGCCTTATGATCCGGTAAAACAGATGATCATTCAAGGCCCTAAGTCGTGGTTCAACGTGGTACACTTTAAACTTAACGACAAACTCAGCACAGCCCAGTCAATGAAGATGGCGGAGAACGTTTTTAAAAAATACAATCCGGAATACCCTTTTGAGTACAAGTTTGTTGACGAAGCTTACGGTACCAAATTTGAATCGGAGCAGCGTATTGGCACCCTGGCATCGTTATTTGCAGGGCTCACCATATTTATTTCCTGCCTTGGTTTGTTCGGTCTGGCAACATACATGGCTCAAAACCGTATCAAAGAAATTGGCGTGCGTAAAGTGTTGGGCGCATCCGTAATGGGCGTCACCACCATGCTATCAAAAGATTTCCTTAAACTGGTTGCCATTGCATTTTTGGTAGCAACGCCGGTTGCCTGGTACAGTATGCACAATTGGCTGCAAGGCTATACCTACCGTATCGATATTAGCATCTGGATATTTGCATTGGCGGCATTACTCACCACCATTATATCAATCATTACGGTAAGTTTCCAGGCAGTAAAAGCAGCATTGGCCAATCCGGTAAAAAGTTTAAGGAGCGAGTAAAAGCACTTACAGGGCGTTCGAATCATTTAAAGCATTATAAATCTCATCACCATGATCAGGAATTATCTAAAAACAGCCTGGCGAAATATAGCCGGCAACAAGTTTTACGCTTCCATAAACATAACGGGCCTAACCGTTGGTTTGGTTGTTGGGATATTTATGCTGCTTTGGGTGCAGGATGAGTTAAGCTTTGATAAAAATAATACCAAGGCCGACCGTATTTACAAAGTGGCGATAGTGGGAGGCACGGGCATAAGCAAGCAAATCTTTAATCACATCATTGCACCGGTGGCTACGTTTGCCAAAAACGAAATACCGGAGGTTGAAGATGGCGTACGCGTGATGAGCGTTGGTAACGCCCCATTTAAATACAAGGACAAAATATTTATTGAAGATAACTTCGCCTTTACCGATCCTTCTTATTTTAGCATATTCGATTTCGGGCTGATTAAGGGAGATAAGCGGCATCCTTTCGCTGATAACGGTTCTGCAGTGATAACCCAAAGTACTGCCCAACGGTATTTTGGATACGAAGACCCTATAGGAAAAGTGGTAACAATGGGCCTGAACGAGCAAGTTAAAATTACGGGCGTTATCCCTGACTACCCGGCAAACTCAACCTTTCAATATCATGTATTGCTGCCGCTAAGCAGGTACAATGAGTTGGCTTACATAAAAAGCAAAACTACTTATGATGGGAAAACCATCGTATCATCCATGGACGCTGATTGGTCGAGCTTTATGTGTGAAACTTACCTGCTTTTAAAACCTGGCGCAAGCGAAGCTGTCATTGCCGAAAAGATGCAGGCTATACATGAACGCAACCGTCCCGAAGACAAGCCGGTTCCGTATCTGACACAATCGCTTACCAAGATGCATTTACACAAAGCCGATGGTACCGATGCCGGTTTTTCTACCGTGCGTACGTTTGCAATACTGGCAATATTGATATTGGTGATTGCATGTATAAATTACGTTAACCTATCTACAGCAAGGGCAATGTTAAGGGCCAAAGAAGTGAGCATGCGTAAAATTATAGGCGCAGGTCGTTTCCATCTCTTTATGCAATTCATGATCGAAACAGCATTGCTGTTTGTAATAGCATCCGTTTTGGCTTTTGTGCTGATGTTTATCTTACTGCCGTACTACAATCAGTTTGCCAATAAGCAGTTAAGCCTCAGTATTACAAACGTCAACATTTGGGCGTGCATAGCAGCCACATTAGCCGGAACGCTTATCGCATCCAGCATTTATCCGGCGCTGCTGTTATCATCCTTTGAGCCGCTTAAGGCCTTGAAGGGCAAAATAGCTGCGGGGATAGGTACAGCCAGTTTCCGTAAAGTATTGGTGGTAACGCAGTTTTCTGTTTCAATAATATTGGTAATTGGTACGTTGGTAATAGGCCGGCAGATACAGTACATATTAAATAAAGACCTTGGTTATGACAAAGAAAATGTTTTTGCATTTACGCTGCGTGGCGATATGCAAAAGGATTTTGAAGTAGTGAAAGCCAGGCTTAAAAATGACCCATCGGTAGTAGCCGTGACCAGGGCGAGCCGTAACATCGTGCTAAATGGGCCATCGACTGGGGATAACGATTGGGACGGAAAGCCTAAAAACTCCAACATGTGGTTTAACCAGTTGCATGGCGACGAGAATCTTATCCCATTCTTAAAAATGCAGGTGTTGCAGGGCGCAAACTTTACGGGCGCCGTGGCCGACTCAGCGCATTTCCTGATAAACGAAACCGCAGCAAAAGAAATGGGAATGAAAAACCCCGTTGGGAAGCGACTGCGTGTACAAACCACCAATGGAACAATAATAGGGGTGGTGAAAGATTTTAACTTTGCAAGCCTGCACAAACAAATAGAGCCGGTAGTATTTCAATACAAGCCCAAAAGCTGTTGGCAGGTTTATATAAAAACCACCGGCCGCAACAGTAACCGGGCAATAGCAGTGGCGCAAGGCCTTTGGAAAAATTACAATAACGACGTACCCTTCACTTACGCGTTCTTGGATGATAGCTTCCGTAAGCTTTACACCGACGATCAAAGGCAGGGTAGCTTGTTCAGTATATTTTCGGGCATAGCTATTGTAATTTCTTGCCTGGGTTTGTTTGGCTTGGCTGCGTACTCGGCACAAGTAAAAACCCGCGAAATAGGTATTCGTAAAGTACTTGGCGCAAGTGTGGGCCGCATAATTAGCCTTTTGGCTACAGAATTTATGGTATTGGTTTTAATTGCCATACTCATAGCTTCGCCAATTGCGTGGTACGCCATGAATAAATGGCTGCAGGACTTTGCTTATAGAACAGAAATAAATTATTGGATTTTCATCATAGCCGGCATTGGCGCTATGCTGGTTGCACTGGCTACAATTGGCTTGCAGTCGGTAAAAGCAGCTTTGGCAAATCCTGTTAAAAGCTTAAGAAGTGAGTAGTGAATGGCGCATGACTCTATTATAAGCGGTGTATCAAAAAAGATTTTTCACTCCGTGCAACTAATCCATCATAAGCTTAGTCTTATTGTTACAAACTTAAATACATCATGAAAAAAATATTCCTTTTATTAATTGCCGCAGCCTCGGGCCTTGCAGCAACAGCTCAAGACTTTAAAACGCCTTATATCACCAAACCTTTACCTGCCGATTTAAAGAAGGTTTTTGTAAACACAAGCGGTGGTAGTATATCTGTTAGCGGTACCGGAGAAGAACCGCGCGTGGAAGTTTACATCCGCGGCAATAATATGGATCAATCATTTACCAAAGATGAGATCACCAAAGCACTTCAAAAAGATTACATCTTTTCAGTCGAGGTAAGTGGCGGCGAGCTGCATGCTACAGCAAAGCGTAAAGGGAGCTTCAACTTTAATGGACGACGTTCGCTTAGCGTAAGCTTTAAAGTGTACACCGGCAGGCAGGTGTCGTCAAACTTGAATACAAGCGGTGGCAGCATATCACTGGCCAGCCTAACAGGCACGCAAAACTTTGAAACGAGCGGCGGCAGTTTATCAATAAATGATGTGGCCGGTGTTATTAAAGGTGAAACAAGCGGTGGCAGCATTAACGTTTCAAACTCGAAAAACGATATTGATCTTGAAACCAGCGGCGGCAGCATTACAGCTAACAATTGCCAGGGCAATATCCGTTTGGAAACCAGTGGCGGTTCTTTGAAGCTTGATAACCTTAACGGAAACATAAAAGCCAATACCAGCGGCGGAAGTGTAAACGGCAGCAAAATTACCGGCGAACTATACACAGGTACCAGCGGCGGCAGTATCAATTTAATGGCCGTATCAGGCAGTGTAGACGCGTCAACCAGCGCGGGTAGTGTGCACGTGCAAATGCTTAAGGTTGGCAAGTTTGTTAAACTTGACACCGGCGCCGGCCATATCGATTTAGAATTGCCAACCAAACAGGGCCTTAACCTTGATGTTACCGGCAACCGCATTACTATAGATATGGAAGGCACATTTAGCGGCAGCAAGGAAAAAGAAAAAGTGTTTGGCAAATTAAATGGCGGCGGCCCTGTAGTTGAAATACGCGGAGACAGCGGCGTAAGCTTAACAACCGAATAATCACAATTAACCAACCGGTGTTATGTTTAAAAATTACCTTAAAATTGCCTGGCGCAATATTTTAAAGCACAAGGTGTTTTCATCCCTTAATGCGGGAGGGCTTGCCTTAGGCATTGCCAGTTTCCTGCTCTTAATGTTATATGTAACGTATCATTACAGCTTTGATAAGCAATTTGACAACATCAATAACATTTACCTGGTAGAGAACAACCAGCCTGGCGATGGGAAAATTTATACGTTTGCTGCTACACCACAGCCTTTAGCGCCAACTATAAAAACCGAGGTGCCTGATGTTGTGCGTGCTGTGCGCACCATTACCTACACGGCCGAAGGCTTGCTTACTTATAAAAATAACAGTTTTAAGAAAAGCGGCATGTTTGCCGACGATGGCTTTTTCGATATATTTTCCTACAAGTTTATTGCCGGCGCACCGGCCAACGCATTAAAGCAGCCCAACTCGATAGTAATAACCGAGAAATTGGCTAAAACACTTTTTGGGTCAGAAGACCCGATGGGTAAAATTGTAAAACGCAATAACCAATTGCCTTTACAGGTGAGTGGTGTTATTGAAGATGTGCCATCCAACGCTACCTTTAAGTTTGAGTTTATTTTACCCTGGATAATGTTTGAAGATTCCAACCCCTGGGCTAAAAGCAGCGGATGGGGCAGCAACTTTGCCCGCACGGTTGTGCAGCTGAAAAATCCGGGAGCATTACCGGCAGCTAACCGCATCATGAAAGGTATGGTCGGCAGGCATGCAGAAGGTAATAAAAACGTTCTTTTTCTATATCCGTTTTCCAAACTGCATCTGTACTCTAAGTTTGAAGATGGCAAATCTGTGGGCGGTATGATAGACCAGCTACAGCTTTTTACCACCCTGGCCATCTGTATTTTGCTCATAGCCTGTGTTAACTTCATGAACCTTTCAACCGCACGGTCAGAAGAACGCGCAAAGGAGGTGGGTATTCGTAAGGCTATCGGCTCAAGCAGATCATCGCTGATGGGGCAGTTTATAACTGAGTCTGTTATCCTTTCTATGCTGTCAACAATTATAGCATTGGCGCTTGTCGTTTTGTCGCTGCCATATTTTAATCAGTTGTTGGGTTTGGAGTTGGTATTACCGTATAACAAACCTTTAGGCTGGCTCATTATAGCCGGTATAGGTGTGTTAACCGGCCTGATAGCAGGCAGTTACCCGGCATTCTACCTGTCAGCATTTGAGCCCATAAAAGTGCTGAAGGGGATGTTTAAAGGCGGAAAATCCGCATTGCCATTGCGCAAAGTGCTGGTGGTTGTGCAGTTTGGTTTTGCCGTGTTTTTAATAACTGCCACCATATGCATTTACAAACAGATAAAGTTTGTACAAAGTAAATCGACCGGGTATGACAAAAATAATTTGGTTGAAATACCTATAGAGGGCGACCTGTCCAAAAATGTAAATGTATTAGCAAATCAGCTTAAAAGCAGTGGTGCAATTACAAGCGCTACGGTATTTCAGCAAAGCATAAATGAATCGGGCAGTAATACCTGGGGTGTGAGCTGGCCCGGCAAACGGGACGACGAAACCATCCTATTTGATATTTTTAGGGCTGGAGAAGACTTTACAAAAACAGCAGGCGTAAAGCTATTGCAGGGCCGTGAGTTTTCTGCTGGTAACCCCGCAGATACAGCAGGCACAACCGTGCTGATTAATGAATCTGCCCAAAAAGTGATGAAACTTAAGTCGCCTATTGGTTCAATAATCAACTGGGGCGATACAAAACTAACCGTAGTGGGCGTTTACAAGGATTTTGTCTGGGGATCGCCTTATGAAAAAACGCGCCCAATGATAACACCTTTTGCCAACAATGGCAATAGCGTAATGGCCATGCGATTAAATCCAGATCGCAGCATTACCGCCAATATCGATGCAATTAACAAGGCTTTAAAAACGGTTAATCCGTTTTATCCGCCCACAGTTAATTTTGCAGACAGCGATTTTGAACAAAAATTTAAAGACGAAAAACTGCTGGCCACACTTGCAAACCTGTTTGGTTGCCTTGCTATAATTATATCTTGCTTTGGCCTATTTGGTTTGGCAGCCTATGCAGCCGAACAGCGTGTTAAGGAAATTGGTGTACGCAAGGTGCTTGGTGCTACAGTATTTGATTTAACTGCGCTTTTATCAAAAGACTTTTTAAAGTTGGTAACCATTGCCATAGTTATTGCCATACCTGTATCTATTTGGGCTATGAACCAATGGTTGCAAAAGTTTGAATACCGCATAAGTTTAAGCTGGTGGATGATGGCGCTGGCAGGGCTAATAACCGTGGTTATTGCCATAGCTACAGTAAGCTATCAGGCTATAAAGGCCGCGTTGGCTAATCCTGTAAAGAGTTTGAGGAGCGAGTAATTAACAAATTGTTACTAAACGAAGGGGTTAGTTCTGCAAAGGGCTAACCTCTTTGTCGTTATTACGAATTTCAAGCTGAAAAAAGATTGTATCGTATCCGTACGTTTGGTGTTACACTTGCGAACACCTATAGTAAACTAAAATAACTTAAATCACATAAATACAAACGGTTATGTAATTGGTATCTATTTGGCATTGGAGCTTTAGGTGAAAAGATCAGATT
The DNA here is from genome assembly GCF_007846085.1 of Mucilaginibacter pallidiroseus. Classification (GTDB taxonomy): domain Bacteria; phylum Bacteroidota; class Bacteroidia; order Sphingobacteriales; family Sphingobacteriaceae; genus Mucilaginibacter; species Mucilaginibacter pallidiroseus. The sequence goes on along the minus strand of NZ_VOEJ01000001.1, from coordinate 577,680 downwards.
TTAAGATCCTATTTAGCATCAGCATATAATTAAACCGTCATGATAAAAAATTACTTCAAAATCGCCTTTCGAGGGTTTAGGAAACACAAATTATTTACGCTTATCAACGTTGTTGGTCTTTCAATAGGCATAAGCGCCGCATTGGTAATTTACCTAATTGCAAGCTATGATTTGGGGTTTGATAAGTTTCATGCCGATGCTGATCGTATTTATCGCGTAACTACCGATTACTCCTTCTCTGGCGAGATTGGGTATAACGGTGGTGTTACCATGGCATTGCCGGATGCTGCACGGAAGGAGGCAACAGGGATTGATGTTGCTGCACCTATATTTTTATATAACCAGGTAGATATAACTATACCAAACGGCTCAAGTGAGAGTACTAAATTAAAGAGGCAGGAGGCCATTGTATTTGCTGATGCAGATTACTTTAAACTGTTTAATTACGAATGGCGGGCGGGCTCGGCAAAAACTTCATTAGTTGAGCCTAACACAGTAGTACTTACTACAGATAGGGCACATCTTTACTTTCCAAAACTGAAACTTGAAGACATCATAGGAAAGCAGGTGATTTATGACGACTCGCTCAAAACTACGGTAACAGGTATTGTTGAACCGCTAAAAGGCCGTACAGATCTTTCATTTCACGACTTCGTATCGTACATAACGGGTACTACTGATAAACACATGAAAGATTATTTCCAGGTTACACAGTGGACAAATACAAACTCGGCTTCGCAGCTATTTTTGAAAATTTCCAATAATGCGCAGCCCGCCCAGGTACTTGTACAGCTTAACCAATTAAAAGTTAAGCATCATAAGGCACGCGAAACAGATAATTCTTACTCACAAAGCTTTCAATTACAATCTTTAAATGATCTTCACTTTGATCAGGTTTACGGCGGGATGGACGGTATGCGTACTGCCAACAAAAAAACACTTTACGGCTTATTAGCCATTGCAGCCTTCCTGCTGCTATTGGGATGCATCAACTTCATCAATTTAACTACCGCACAAGCAGGCCAACGAGCCAAAGAAATAGGCATCCGCAAAACAATGGGCAGCAACCGCCGCCAGTTAATCTTCCAATTTTTGAGTGAAACCTTTTTAATTACATTATTTGCTGTGATTATATCGGTTGCATTAACGCCGGTTATTTTAAAGCTATTTGCAGACTTTATCCCTACCGGCGTATCGTTAAGTTTTGTTCAGCAACCGGGCATAGCAGTGTTCTTACTAATCATGACAATTTTGGTTAGCGTTTTATCAGGCTTTTACCCGGCTTTGGTTCTTTCTGGCTACAAACCTGTCACTGTACTGAAAAACCAGGCTTACAATAGCAGCAGCAAAACGCGTAATGCTTACTTGCGCAAGGGGCTTACGGTAACCCAATTTGTGATAGCGCAGTTTTTTATAATGGCCACTATTTTGGTAACCAAACAGATACACTATGCGCTTACCAAAGATCTTGGGTTTAATAAAGAGGCTGTGCTTAACATAAACACACCATGGAAGTACAGCATGACCAATAAGTACGAAGTTTTCCGCAACAAGATAAGTTCGATACCTCAAATTGCCATGCTTAGCGTTGGTGGAGCAGCACCGTCATCAAATAATACCATGTCTACACAATTTAAATATTTGGACGGTAAAAAAGAGGTAAGCACCGATGTGCAGCTAAAGTATGCGGATAGTAATTACGCTAAGGTTTATAAACTTAAATTTTTGGCAGGCCGTAATTTAACCATTGCAGATACCGGCAAGGCGTTGATTATAAATAACACATATGCAAAAGTGCTTGGCTTTAAACAGCCGCAGAATGCAATTGATAAACTCGTAAAATACAATGATACACAACGACGCATTGTTGGAGTAGTGGGCGACTTCTACCAAAAATCGTTACATGATGCTATCAAGCCATTGGCACTTGTAGAACCGCAACGTTATAACAACCGTACCCTGCACCTTGCGCTTAAACCGCAAACAGCAGGTGGCAATGAATGGAAATTGGCCATCTCCCAAATGGAGAAATACTGGAAAGAGGTTTTCCCTGAAGATGAGTTTAAATACACCTTTTTTGATGAAAGCATAGCCAAGTTTTACACCAGTGAGCAGCAAACATCAAAATTGCTAACCTGGGCTACAGGGTTATCAATATTTATTAGCTGCCTTGGCCTGCTGGGTTTAGCAATTTACACAACCGGACAACGTACAAAGGAAATAGGAGTGCGTAAGGTGCTTGGCGCTTCGGTAGCGCAGATAGTAACATTATTATCAACCGAGATGGTGCTGCTAATTGTGCTCGCATTTGTTTTGGTTACGCCGGTTGCCTGGTGGGCAATGAACAACTGGATGCAAAACTTTACCGATCGCACACCAATTAGCTGGTGGATATTTGCGGTAAGTGGTTTCGGTATGCTTGCAGCAGCATTATTTACCCTTAGTTTCCAAACTGTAAAAGCGGCTATTGCCAATCCGGTTAGGAGCCTTAGGAGCGAATAGCATTAGATTACAAATATGCAAAAGCCGGTAAATAATCTTTACCGGCTTTTTGATTTACTGGCATTTACGGGCAAAAGTTAATAGATGTTAAAAATTAGGCAAGCCGATTTAATGTGCTGATATTGTAGCTATTAAACTGGTAGCTATGCTAAAAAATTACATTAAAACTGCCTGGCGAAATATAGTGCATAACAAAACAGCTGCCCTTATAAATATTGGCGGGCTAGCACTTGGCATGGCTGTTAGCTTTATGCTTTTGCTTTATGTATACAACGAGTGGAGTTTTGATAAATATCACCCCAAAAGCGACAGGCTGTACCAGGTCTTCAAAAACCAACCGTTTAGCGGCGAGATCCGCACAAAGGCCTTTACGCCACAAAAGCTTGCAGCTGTACTAAAAAAGGACTTCCCGGAAGTAGAAAACGTTGCCAGAATAAATGAGGCGAGAGATTTCCTGGTGGCTTATAAGAATAAGGCCATCAAGCTAAATACAGTAGCTGTTGACCCATCTTTGCTGCAAATGTTCAGCTTTGATGTCATTTATGGTAGCGATGCCACCGCTTTAAATGATCCGTCATCCATTATCTTAACGCAGTCGAGCGCTACTGCAATATTTGGCAAGCAAAACCCCGTAGGCCAGGTTGTAAAATTTGCCAACCAGTTTCCATTAAAGGTAAACGCAGTTATAGCAGACAATCCGCAAAACTCCAGCTTTACTTTTAAAGCTGTTATACCCTGGGCTGCCTTTATAGCACAAGCACCCTGGCTTAAAGACGAAAATTGGGATAATTATTCATATTTTACTTATGTGTTGCTGAAAAAAGGGGCAACCGCTGCGACGGTAAATGGCAAAATAGCCAACCTGATAGGAAAGCACTACGCGCCAGATAAAAATATTAAGCTTTTCATATATCCCTTTACACGCTTGCATTTATACGGCGACTTCGAAAACGGCATAAACGTGGGCGGCAGTATCCAGTATGTGCGGCTATTCCTGTTTTTGGCCATAGGTATACTATTTATTGCCTGTGTTAATTTCATGAACTTGTCAACCGCGCAATCGCAGAAACGTGCCCGCGAAGTTGGCGTTCGCAAAGCTATTGGTGCCGGTCGTGCAGGATTAATTGCGCAATTTTTAGGTGAATCTCTACTAATGGCAGTTTGCGCTTTACTTGTCGCAACTATACTTACCATTATATTTTTCCCGGTATTTGCCAGTTTGGTTGGCGTTGATTTACATATACCTTATACCAACTATTGGGTTTGGTTTGCTGCCGTTGCTATAACTATTATAACAGGCTTACTTGCCGGTAGTTATCCCGCTTTATTTTTATCGTCTTTTAACCCTGTTAAAGTATTAAAAGGGCAATTTGCAGGTGGTAAAAAGACGGTTTTGCCAAGGCAAGCGCTTGTTGTAATTCAGTTTACTTTTGCCATATGCCTTATCATTAGCAGCGCTTTTATTTACAGGCAAATACGCTTTATAGCCGACAGGCCAGTAGGCTACAATAAAAACGGACTTATTGAGATGCCTATTGACGGGGCAATGTTTAATAGTTTTGAAAGTTTCAGGCGTGATGCTATCGAAGCCGGGGCTATTACTAATGCCGCAGTTATATCCGAGCCCATTACCAACGTGACAGGTGCATCGTGGAACAACACGTGGCCGGGCCAGTTACCCGGCGAAGAAAAAACTCCTATTGATTGCTTTGGTGTTACTTATCATTTCATTGATACCTATCAATTGAAAATTACCGAAGGCCGCGACTTTTACAAAAGCAGGCCTTCAGATTCAACTGCTGTAGTGCTTAACAGGGCTGCTGTAAAACTCATGCGGCTTATAGAGCCCATTGGCAAAACCATAAACTGGATGGGAGCAAACAGGCAAGTGATAGGGGTAGTTGATGATTTTGTTTGGGGATCGCCTTATGCACCCGTAAAGCCAACCATCATTGGATTTATGAAAGATTGGGTGGGCAATATCGGCTTAAGGCTAAACCCGAAGGCATCTGTAGCGACAAGCCTTTCATCGCTACAATCAATTTATAAGAAATACAATCCCGAATATCCGTTCGACTATAGGTTTACTGATGAAAGCTTCAGCCATAAATTTCATAAGGAAAAGATTTTAGGTACTATGGCCGTAATATTTACCTGTTTGGCAATAGTCATATCCTGCCTGGGCCTCATAGGTCTGGCCACATTCTCTGCCGAGCAGCGCCGCAAGGAAATAAGTATTCGCAAGGTTTTGGGCGCCACTATATCCAACATATGGATAAAACTATCTTTTGAATTTATTTTATTGGTTTTTATAGCATTTGTAATCGGCTCTGCTATAAGCTGGTATGGCGTTAATAAGTGGCTATCGCAATATGCTTACCATACAAGTTTAAATGTTTGGGTATTTATATTAACGCTTGCAACAAGTTTATTAATCTGCATGTTTGCTGTTAGCTGTCAGGCCATAAAAGCTGCTATGGTTAACCCCGTAAAAAACTTACGAGCCGAGTAGGTTAAGTATCCTTTAGATGTAAGGTTGCGTAACTCCGGCCTCAACAAATGCCTTTAAATGCGTAAATTCGCACAATGAATTTTTCATCGAAGTTGCTGGAAGATGCCGTAGCAGAGTTTTCAAAATTACCGGGTATAGGGCAAAAAACAGCTCTGCGCCTTGTATTGCATATGCTTAACCGTGATAAGGAGGAAGTGCAGCGCTTTAGCCACGCAATAACTAAACTGCGTAATGAGATACAGTTTTGCGAAACCTGCCATAATATATCTGATCAGCAGGTTTGTGAGATCTGCTCATCGCATCGCCGCGACCACAGCATGATTTGCGTAGTTGAAGATACCCGCGACGTAATGGCCATTGAAAACACCAATCAGTACAACGGTGTATACCACGTTCTTGGCGGCCTGATATCGCCTATGGACGGTATAGGGCCGACCGATCTGCAGGTTGACTCTTTAATAGAAAGATTAAAAGATGGTACTGTTAAGGAAATAATTTTTGCGTTAAGCGCAACCATGGAAGGCGACACGACAATATTTTATCTTCATAAAAAAGTAAAACAGTTTAATATTAATATCTCAACCATAGCCCGTGGCATAGCGTTTGGAGGAGAGTTGGAGTATGTTGACGAAATAACGTTAGGGCGATCTATCGTGACACGTGTACCATACGAAAACTCAATCTCCGGCTAAGCTTATGAAATTATCGGTTATTATAGTAAACTACAATATGTGTGCGTCATTAAAACAGGCGCTATCAACTTTAGTTAGGGCATGCAAATTTATTGACAGCGAGATTGTTGTGATTGATGATGCTTCTACAGACAGGTCTCTGCAAATGCTTGAATCAGACTTTCCCGAAGTTGAAGTTATCCGTAATGACAAGAACATAGGTATTGCAGCCAGCCGAAACGTTGGTATTGAAAAAGCCACAGGAGAGTATGTTTTAATGGTCAGCCCGGACATTATTACCGGTAAAAAGACATTAGAAAGTATTATTGAATTTATGGATAGTCACCCGGAGGCAGGTGCTGCAGGTGTACGCATGTTAACGCCTCGTGGAGATTTTCTTAAACAATCAAGAACCGGTTTTGTACGCCCATGGGGTACCCTGTTAAAACTTACCGGCCTCGCAAAATACTTCACCAAATCTCGCCTTTATAAGTATGAGCTGGATGCGTGGGATGACGAAGATGATTTTGCAACTACCGAGGTAGATGTGGTTAACGGTTCGTTCATGATGCTTCGTAAATCTGCACTTCAGGAAACAGGCTTACTCGATGAGCGTTTCACCTCTTACGGGCACGATATTGACATTTCGTTCCGCATGCGTTTAGCCGGCTATAAAAATTATTACTACCCACGTACCTACATACTTAATTTCAGCAACAGCTTAAATCCTAAAATCAGCTGGAAACACATCAGGGACTTTTATGGTGCTATGATTATATTCGCGACGAAATACCTGTTTAAAGTTCCCGAGATAAAAATTCCGGGTATACCTCAGGTATTTGCCCCGACATATGAAGTTGAAAGATAAAGTTGTCATTATTACCGGCGCCTCTTCGGGCATCGGCAAATCATTAGCCTACCAACTGGCACATCACGGGGCAAATTTAGTTTTAGGAGCAAGGCAATTTGTTACTTTATGTGAAATTACGCAAGACATTGAAAAACAATTTGATGTGCGGGCTGTGGCAGTAGCTTGTGATGTTACAAAGGAAGATGATTGCGCAGCTTTGATTAAGCAAGCGACGTTAACGTTTGGGCATATTGATATATTAGTCAACAATGCCGGTATCAGTATGCGTGCGCTATTTAAAGATGCCGACGTACAAGTTCTGAAAAACCTAATGGACGTTAACTTTTGGGGAACAGTGTATTGCACCAAGTATGCCCTGCCGGAAATTTTGAAAAGTAAAGGCAGTATAGTTAGCGTATCATCAATTGCTGGCTACAAAGGCCTGCCCGGCCGCTCCGGATATTCTGCATCTAAATATGCTATGAATGGTTTTATGGATGCGTTGCGCGTTGAGAATTTAAAGACGGGCGTACACATCATGGTTGCCTGCCCGGGTTTCACAGCAACCAACATCCGTAACACGGCGCTAAATAATAAAGGCATGCAACAGGGCGAGAGTACGCTTGAAGAAAGTAAAATGATGTCGGCAGATGAGGTGGCGGGTAAAATTATCGATGGAATAATTAACCGCAAACGTACCATTGTTATGACAACGCAGGGCAAGCTAACTGCGTTATTAAGCAAATTTGCACCTGCTTTTTTAGACAAAATGGTTTACAACGTATTTGCCAAAGAAAAAAACTCGTTACTTAAATAATTAAACTGCTTGCATTTATTAAAAACAGTTTCCATATTTGCCGTACAAACAATGATGAACAAATTAAACAACAACTGGTGGTGGCTTAACGAAAATTCGTAAGGCATCCTCATTTTTTGTTTTTTATAATATTATACAGAAGGGTTGCCATACGGTAACCCTTTTTTATTGGTGTAACATGAAACAGATACTTAATCACCTTTTTGAACATAAAACATTTACCCGCGAACAATCAAAAGAGATCTTGAAGGACATTGCACAGGGTAAATTCAACAACTCGCAAATGGCCGCGTTTATGACGGCATACTGCATGCGCAGTATAACCGTGAATGAATTGGAAGGCTTTCGTGATGCAATGCTCGAGCTTTGCTTACCCATAGAGCTTGAGGCCGGCGAAGTTATTGACCTTTGCGGCACCGGCGGTGATGGCAAGGACACGTTTAATATATCAACCCTTGCATCATTTGTCGTTGCCGGGGCAGGTTACAAAGTAGCCAAACATGGTAATTACGGTGTATCATCTGGTTGCGGATCATCAAACGTGATGGAGCATTTGGGCTACCAGTTTACCAATGATACCGATAAGATCAAGTCATCTGTCGACAAAGCCAATATATGCTTTTTGCATGCACCATTGTTCCACCCGGCAATGAAAACCGTAGCACCTATCCGCCGTGAACTTGGTGTAAAAACATTTTTTAATATGCTTGGCCCGTTGGTAAACCCGGCCAAGCCCAAAAACCAGATGGTTGGCGTTTTCAATCTCGAGCTGGCAAGAGTATACGCTTATCTATACCAAAAGTCGGGTATAAAATATACCATTGTAAACGCGTTAGACGGTTACGATGAAGTTTCGCTTACCTGTGATTTTAAAACCTTCTCGGCCGAGGGTGAAAAGATTAACAGCATACAGGCGCTTGGCTTTGATAAGTTGAACGAAGATGAAATTACAGGTGGCCACACGGTCGTAGAATCCGCGGATATTTTCATGAAGGTGCTTAACGATGAAGCCACTACGGCACAAAGCAATGTTGTTTTAAGCAATGCTGCACTGGCTATCAAAACCATAAATCCTGACAAAAGCTTCGCAGATTGCTTTTATGAAGCTGAAGAAGCACTGATTAGCAAAAAAGCATTGCAAAGCTTTAAAACCCTGTTAGCTAACTAAGCATGAAGATTAAGGTTTGCGGTATGAAATATGCCGAGAATATAAGCCGATTAGAAGCGCTTAAAACAGATTACATGGGTTTTATCTTCTATGAAAAGTCGCCGCGCTTTGCAGCAGGTTTATCAGAAGATGTATTAAATGGTTTGTCAGCAGATATAATTAAAACGGGAGTATTTGTTAATGAAGATGCTGATGTAATTAGTAAGCTTATTTACAAGTATAAATTGGATGCAGTACAGCTCCATGGTAGCGAAAACCCTGCTTTTTGTGAATTATTTAAACACGAAGTACAGGTTATTAAAGCCTTTGGTGTCAATGATGACTTCGACTTCGATCAATTAAAACTCTATGTTGGCAAGGTCGACTATTTTTTGTTTGATACAAAAACCAGCGCTCATGGCGGGTCGGGAATTGTGTTTGATTGGTCGGTATTAGATAATTACACCATCGATGTTCCCTTTTTTCTTTCAGGTGGGCTAAGCGTTGAGAATATAGCAGATATTAAAAAGATCAAACACCCTCAGTTTTACGGGGTTGATTTAAACAGCAGGTTTGAAATTGAATCTGGCTTAAAAGACATTGATAAGCTGGAAACGGCTTTTAAAACAATAAAAAATATTTAGTGATGAAATACGGAGTAAACGAGTATGGATATTATGGAGATTTTGGCGGGGCTTATGTGCCCGAGATGCTTTACCCAAACGTTGAAGAATTAAGGCAGGAATATCAAAAAATAATCAACGATGATAGTTTTAAAGCCGAGTTTAATCAGTTGCTGCGCGATTACGTGGGCAGGCCATCTCCATTGTATTATGCAAAACGCTACTCGGAAAAATATGGTGCAAACATCTTTTTTAAGCGGGAAGACCTTAACCATACCGGATCGCACAAAATTAACAATGCAATAGGGCAGATACTATTAGCCAAACGCCTTGGCAAAAAACGCATAATTGCCGAAACAGGAGCGGGCCAGCATGGTGTAGCTACTGCCACGGTTTGTGCCCTCATGGGTATTGAATGTGTAGTTTACATGGGCGAGATTGACATGGAGCGCCAGGCACCAAACGTTGCCAGGATGAAGATGTTGGGCGCCAAAGTTGTTCCGGCAACATCTGGCAGTAAAACGCTTAAGGATGCCACAAATGAGGCCATGCGCGATTGGATTGCTAACCCCGTAGATACGCATTATATTATTGGCTCGGTTGTGGGCCCATATCCTTACCCGGATATGGTTGCGCAGTTTCAGTCCATCATTTCTGCTGAAACAAAAAAACAACTTTTGGAGCAAACAGGCAGCGAACTACCACATTATGTACTTGCCTGTGTAGGCGGTGGCAGCAATGCGATGGGGATGTTTTATCATTTTTTGGATGATGAGGAAGTTAAATTAATTGCTGTTGAAGCTGCCGGCAAGGGTGTTAACAGCGGACACTCTGCAGCTACTACGGCTTTGGGTAAAGAAGGTGTTTTACACGGCAGTCGCACAATATTGATGCAAACAGACGATGGGCAGGTTGTGGAGCCTTATTCAATCTCTGCCGGGCTGGATTACCCCGGCATAGGCCCGCAACACGCTCACCTTTATAAAATTAACCGCGCAGTTTACGTAAGCATTACCGATGATGAAAGCCTTGATGCAGGTTTGCTATGCTCACAACTTGAAGGCATAATTCCGGCTATTGAAACGGCACATGCTTTGGCATACCTTGAAAAAGTTACTTTCCAGCCAACCGACAATGTAGTGATATGCATCTCGGGCCGTGGCGATAAGGACCTGAATACTTACATAAAGCATTTTGGCTTTTAAACTGACCAACTATTTTACAAAAGGCGGTGCTTAACAGCATCGCCTTTTTAGTTGTATCGTAACCGAACACATACTGTTACACTTGCGAACAGCGGACACATTTTAAACACATTTAACTATCTGATTGTCAGAGTATAGTTAATTTGGTATATCTTTAGATTTACGGTGCCAAATACCTGTACTCATGATCAAAAACTACTTCAAGATAGCATGGCGAAATATCTTACGTCATAAGGGTTATTCAATAATCAATATTTCGGGCTTAAGCGTTGGTATAGCTGCTTGCCTGCTCATTTTTGTTGTGCTTAAGTACGAGTTGAGTTACAACACCTTTAATAAAAACTACAAAAGTATTTATCACCTGGTTACCCAGCAAAACCAGGAGGATGGCATAAATTATAACCCGGGCGTTTCCATCCCGGCGCTAAAGGCTTTACGGGTTGATTTTCCAAACATTCAGTTTGCGGCCTTAAACTCATCATACGGAAGCCAGGTAACAGTACCGGGGCCGGATGCAGGCAACGCTGCCGACGACAAAAAATTTATAGAACCATTAGGCGTGCTTTACCTTGAGCCCGAAATGTTCGACATTTTTGACGCAACGTGGCTGTCAGGAAATAAAAACGTTTTATCGCAGCCCAACATGGTGGTGCTTGATCAGGCCACCGCTATCAAATACTTTGGCGACTGGCAAAAGGCCAATGGCAAATCCATAAAGCTGGATAACCAGTTAAACATGCGCGTTGCGGGCGTAATTGCCAATCAGCCGGAAAACTCAGATATGCCGATGAAAGTGCTGATATCTTATATTACAACCAAGCAACTGCCTGATTTTGTAAGTGCAGATAATTGGGGATCGATAGGCAGTAACCATCAGATTTTTTTAAAGCTGCCAAACAATATTTCGCAGGCAACATTTGATAAGCAACTGGTTGCCTTTACTAAAAAACACGTAGATAACCAGGAACGCACACTCCGCACGCATTTTGCACAGCCATTAAGCGAATTGCATTTCGATAAGCGCGTAGGTAATACCCTTGGCGATCACCTTACAAGTAAGGCTACGCTGCGCACGCTTACATTTATTGCCATACTGATCATCATCATGGCGTCTATCAACTTCATAAACCTTTCCACCGCACAATCTGTAGGGCGGTCAAAAGAAGTAGGTATCCGTAAAGTGTTGGGCAGCTCTCGCGGTCAATTGATTGCTCAAACCATTGGCGAAACCACATTAATCGTTCTGTTTTCTGTAGTTATAGCCGCGGTTGTGGCGAAAATTGCGTTGCCATATCTTAAAAATATAGCGAGTGTGCCAGATGATATCTCATTATTTACACCGGTCACAATTTTATTTTTAGCAATCACTATGCTTGTGGTCATCTTACTATCAGGCATTTACCCTGCATTGGTAGTATCCGGCTTTAAACCGGTATTGGCCATTAAAAACAAAATTACAGCAGCATCAATAGGGGGTATCCCGCTGCGCAGGGCATTAGTAGTAGCGCAATTTGCAATTGCACAATTACTTATCATCGGCACAATTGTGGCCGTTAATCAAATGAACTTCGTTAACGAAGCCGACCTTGGTTTTAACAAGGAGGCAGTAATGATTATACCCGGATATGCTGATAGTGTGAGCTTAAGTAAATTGCAGCCATTTAAACAACAATTACTTCAAAACCCTGAGGTTAGATCTGTATCCTTTAGTTCGGATGCACCTTCATCTGATAATAATTGGGGTACAAACTTCTATTACAATAACTCGAACGAAGAGCTAACCTTTAACACATTCCTTAAATACGGCGATAACGATTACTTTAAAACTTATGGCTTGCAATTTTTGGCTGGTAAAGGTTATGACCAAAGCGATACCGTAAGGCAAGCTGTAGTTAATGAAACGCTTATCCATAAACTTGGTATTCAAAAACCACAGGATGCTATAGGTAAAAACATCAAACTTGGCGGCCGCGGCATGTGGGTACCAATTACCGGTGTGGTTAAAGATTTTAAAACAAACTCACTACGTGATGCTGTTAAACCGATCATTATCTCGAGTCGTAAAAAATTCTTCTCGCAGGTTGCGGTAAAAATCAACACCAAACACCTTTCAAAAACGGCACATGATATTCAGGAGCTTTGGGAAGCAACTTACCCTGAGTATGCATATAGCGGTTATTTCTTCGACGAAAACATTGCCAAATTTTATCAGCAGGAAAATCAAATGGCCCTGGTCTACAAAATATTTGCAGCTATAGCCATCTTTATTTCATGCCTGGGCTTATATGGCCTGGTATCTTTCATGGCAGTACAGCGCACCAAGGAAGTTGGCGTACGCAAGGTGTTGGGGGCATCGGTTACCAGTATCGTGTTCTTGTTTTCTAAGGAGTTTATGATCCTTATTGCCATTTCATTTGTAATTGCCATGCCGACGGCCTGGTATATGATGAGCGAATGGCTGCAAAATTTTGCCTACCGTATATCGTTAGGGGCAGGTGTTTTTGTGCTGGCTATTGCATCGTCATTGCTCATCGCTTGGCTAACTGTTGGTTACAAAGCAGTTCGTGCAGCACTGGTAAACCCAGTTAAAAGCCTGCGCAGCGAGTAGATAGTCGTCAATAGCATGAATTTAAGCTTCAATTTATAGTCGTTAGCATTTAGAATTTACACCAATGATCAAGAATTATTTTAAAATAGCTTTCCGTAACCTGTGGAAGAATAGGATATCATCGGCCATCAATATTGTTGGCTTATCTGTAGGCATAGCAGCTTGTATCATTATTATTCTATTTGTATCGTACGAGCGTAGCTTCGATAATTTTCAGGGCGACAATATTTACAGGATAAGCGAAGTCCAAAAATTTCCCGGGATGGCCGCATCTCAAAAAGTTGGCCTGTCAATGGCACCAATGGGCCCGGCTTTAAAAGCAGAATATCCAGAGGTAAAAAATTTTACCCGCGTAAGGTGGAACGATAAATACCAGGTGACATACGGCGAAAAGCGCATGTTTTTGCCTTGTGCTTATGCGGTTGATTCGGCTTTTTTCAAGATCTTTAATTTCAAGATTGTTAAGGGCAGCCCGCAAGGCGATATCTCCAAACCTAACAACATACTTATTACCCAGCAAACTGCCGAAAAACTTTTTGGGAATAGTGACCCTATAGGAAAAGTAATAAATCATTTTGGCAGCGATACAGCAAAATTTACTGTAACAGGTATTTTGGCTAACGTGCCTAAAAATTCACAGATGCAGTTTGATGCCATCTTTTCCATCAACAGCCTGCCCAAAAATCGGATGGAAAGCTGGGGAGGTAATTGGCTTAATACTTATCTTGAAATGGCACCCGAAACAAACATGGCCACGTTTGAAAAAAAGATGCCAGCATTCCTAAAAAAACATATTGAAGGGGAAGGTTCTAAGTTTTATGAACTTTTTTACATGCCATTTAAAGATATACATGCCAACTCAACCGAAATAGGCTTGGATTATGTGAACTTTAGAAAGTTCGATAAAAAGTCAACTAATCTTTTTGCCGTTATAGCCTTGATTGTGCTGGTAATTGCCTGCGTTAACTTCATGAACTTATCTACGGCGCGCTCTGCCGATAGGGCCAAAGAGGTAGGGATACGCAAATCAATAGGAGCCAACAGATCGCAACTCGCATTACAGTTTCTTGGCGAAACGGTGCTGCTCTCATTGTTAGCTTTAGTTATATCAATTATTTTGGTTGAAGTAAGTTTACCATATATTAATAACCTAAGCCAGCGAGAATTAAACTTGCCTATCTTAACTAGTCCCGGGTTCCTTTTTGCAATACTAATGGGAACTATTATGGTTGGCGTGCTATCAGGGATCTATCCGGCGCTATTCCTTTCGTCTTTCCAGCCCGTAAAGGTTTTAAAAGGATCTGTAGATACTGGTAAAAACAAAGGCGCTTTACGTAATGTGCTGGTTGTGGGTCAGTTTATTTGCGCCGTGTTTTTGATGATCGCAACTGTTTTGGTAGTAAAGCAGCTGAACTTTATGCAGCAAAAAGATCCGGGTTTTACGCGCGATCAGATAGTTACAGTACCACTGGACAGGATAACCAGCCGCAATTACGAGTTGTTTAAACAGCAGCTATCGGGCAACACCCTCATAAAAGGTATTACCGGTGCACAAGACCAATTAGGGGGGCATCTGGATCAATCTGGTGTTGAGTTTAAATATAAAGATAATCCACTTCAAAATTTGGCCTCTACGAGGCTTGTTGTAGATGCCAACTATCTTAAGCTCTACAATATCAAGATCGCCGCCGGCACTAACTTCTCTGAAGAAAAATCGGCTAACGGTAGGGAATATGTCATAAACGAAGCTTTGGCGAAAGAACTTTTAAAAGATTATCCCAAAGCCAAAATGGAATCACTTATAGGGCAGCGCTTTGGCTTCGATTCACTGGGCGTTATAACAGGGATTGCCAAGAACTTCAATTTTAATTCGCTACATCATAAAATTGAAACGATGTACATTTTCAATCAAAAGGATTGGGGATTTAATACTGTTTCAATAAAAATTAAGGCTGGCGCATCAAAAGAGGCGATTAATTTTATAAAGCAAACATGGGAAAAACTAAACCCCGACAACCCGTTTGAATACCAATTCCTCGACGATCATTTTGCAGAGGTTTACCGTGCAGATAGCCAGGTAAGTAAAATTGTTGGCATACTGGCAGCGCTTGCTATAGCCATATCTTGCCTGGGCTTGTTTGGTCTTGCATCTTTCTCGGCCGAAAAGCGTGTTAAAGAAATTGGCGTACGCAAAGTACTTGGTGCTTCGGTACAAGGTATAGTGGTATTGCTATCCGGCCACTTTGTAAAGCTGGTACTTATATCAAACATTATTGCATGGCCGCTTGCCTGGTATGTAATGAATAAATGGCTTCAGGATTTTGCATACCGTATCGAAATTACCTGGAGCACTTTTTCGTTGGTGGCGCTGCTATCGGTATTAATCGCCCTGCTAACAATAAGCTATCAATCTGTAAAAGCAGCCATAACAAACCCTATTAAAAGTTTGCGCAGCGAGTAAATCTTAAACAAACTTGGCTTTAAGCCGACCTTGAACTTAGACTTAAGAACATCATCATGATAAAAAACTACTTTAAAATAGCCTTTCGTAACCTGTGGCGGCACAAGGGCTTTTCATTTATAAACATTACAGGTTTGGCCATTGGCATAACCGCATGCTTTTTTATATCCATGTATGTAGCTTTTGAATTAAGCTATGACAGGTTTCATACCAAGGCCGACAGGATTTACAGACTGGCCACAGATATTAAAACACCGTCAGAAACAATCAATACCGAGGTTACATCATGGGCCTTTGCGCCGAATTTGAAGGCCGATTTTCCTGAAATTGAAGCTTACGCCCGAGTGAACCAAAGTGGTGTTTTGGTACGTAAAGACAATATAAAGTTCCAGGAAGACAACGCCATGTTTGCCGACTCGGGCTTTTTTAAGTTGTTTGATTTTAAGTTTATCAGAGGCAACGCTGCAACATCCCTAAGCAAGCCGCTTACTGCAGTGATGAGCAAAAGCACCGCAAAAAAATATTTTGGAGATGCCGACCCGGTTGGTAAGAGCGTATTGATGACCGGCAAAGCAACACCTGTGGAAATCACCGGTGTTATGGAAGACATGCCCGAGAACACCGGAGTTAAAGCCGATATCCTGGTATCAATGAGTACGCTTACACAAATATTTGATAAAGGTATTGATGACCGGTGGGGCAATTATGGCGCTGTAACTTATCTGCTTTTAAAGCCGGGCGTTGATGCAAAGACACTGGAATCAAAGTTCCCTGCATTTATCAAAAAACGAAATGGCGTTGAAGAGGGCAAAAGGCAAATGTTTGCCACTTTGCTGCTGGAGCCACTGAAAGATGTGTATTTATACAGCAAACGTTCACCGCAGGGCAGCATCAACAACGTCTACATTTTCAGCATAGTTGCCGCTTTCATCTTAGTAATAGCAAGCATCAACTTTATAAATCTTACCACGGCACGATCTGTAGAGCGGGCAAAGGAGGTGGGCATACGCAAGGTTGTGGGCGCTTTAAAAGGCGAACTGGCCGGCCAGTTTTTGGGCGAATCGGTGTTGATTTGCTTAATGGCATTTGTGTTGACAATTATCTTGTCGGTAGTGTTATTACCTGCATTTAATCAGTTATCGGGTAAGGTTATTAGCACGGGTATATTTAGCAATCTGCTTTACATTGCCATTTTATTCATAACGTCTGTAGGTATTGGTTTATTAGCCGGTTTATATCCTGCTGCTGTATTGTCATCATTTAAACCTGTTTCGGTGTTAAAGGGCCGCTTCTCGGCAGGTAACAAAGGTAATGCATTGCGTAAAACGCTTGTTGTTGCACAGTTCAGCATCTCTATTGCGCTCATCATCGGCACCATCATCGTTTATACGCAAATGAACTACATGCAAACGCAGGACCTTGGTTTTTCGAAAGATCAAACGCTTGTGCTCGATACCAATAACGACCCGGGTAAGGAATCATTTGTACAAGCTGTAAAATCTATGCCTGGTGTTAAATCTGTTACCTTGTCTGCAGCCATACCAGGCGGAGGTAATGCCGGCGCATATTCTGAAATTGAAAACAGTAAAGGTGATTTGCAGGTGGCTAACCTTGACCTTTATTTTGTCGATTTTGATTACGTTAAGCAATACGGGATAAAGATAATTGCCGGCAGACCGTTTCAACGCGAATTTATGCAAACAGATACCGCGCAGGCTATGCTGATAAACGAAGAAGCTGCAAAACTCTTTGGTTACAGCTCGCCGCAACAGGCAATAGGCAAACGGTTTAAACAATGGGGGCGCGAAGGTAAAATTGTTGGGGTAATGAAAGATTTTCACTACCGCTCGCTACAATCAAAAATAAGCCCGCTTACCATGCGGGTAGAGCTGAACGCGCTTAACCTTGCATCTATAAAAGTATCATCAGCCAACCTGAAAAGTACGCTTGCCGGTATCGAAAGCAAATGGAAAGTTGCCATGCCCGACAGGCCGTACAGCTTCTTCTTCCTGGATGAATTCTTCGATAAGCAATATCGCTCCGAGCAGCGTTTTGGCAAATTGTTCTTAAACTTTGCGGTGCTGGCCATATTTATATCATGCCTTGGCTTGCTTGGCCTTGCATCGTACAGCACTTACCAACGTACACGCGAGATTGGCATACGTAAGGTTTTAGGTGCATCAACAACCGGCATTGTAAATATGCTATCAAAAGACTTTATAAAACTGGTAGGCCTCTCATTCTTGATTGCCACACCAGTTGCATGGTATTTTATGCAAAAGTGGCTGCAGGACTTTGCCTATCGTATTAACATACAATGGTGGGTGCCTGCACTAGCAGGTTCATTAGCGCTTATCATAGCTTTGGCTACCGTGAGCTTCCAGGCTGTAAAGGCGGCACTAAGCAACCCCGTTAAAAGCTTACGAAGTGAGTAACATTTAGTTGACACAGATTCACGAGAGAGAAATTTAATTTGAAAACTCATGTTTAAAAATTATTTGAAAATTGCCTGGCGCAGCCTGTTAACCAATAAGGTTTACAGTTTGCTCAATATCCTCGGACTTGCTGTGGGTATGGCGACCGCTTTACTTATAGGCGTGTGGGTGGTAAACGAGTACTCGTACGATAGGTTTTTGCCTGGCTACGAAACAGCATACCAGGTAAAACGAAACTTTAATAGTAATGGGGACACGCTAACTTTTGCCAGTACATCATTAAAACTGGCTGATGCTCTGCGCCAGGTTCCCGGCATTGAATATGTTGCCGAAACCGACAACGGTAAAGCCCATGGTTTGGCAGTGGCCAATACCAAACTTTCAGCAGAAGGGTTTCAGGCTGGCAGCGATTTCCTGAAGATTTTTCAATTTCCGTTGCTTCAAGGCAATAAGGATGCGGCGCTGACAGAAACATACTCCATTGTATTAACCGAGTCGATAGCTAAAGCATTGTTTGGCAACAAAAATGCCGTTGGTCAAATGGTAAGGATTGATAACCTGAACAATTTAAAAGTAACAGGCATATTGAAAGACTTGCCGCTTAACTCGTCATTCAAATTTAAATACATCATCCCATTCAGCTACTTTGAAACTGTTGATGGCGGTGTTAAAGCTGCACGTACACAAAGCTTTGGTGCAAACGGATTTGCGGAGTTTGTAAAACTAAAAGATGGCGTTGAAGCTGCTAAAGTTTCTACACGTATAAAGGATATTGAAAAAGCAGAGGATAACCTAAATGCGAAAAATTCCGATGTAATATTACAGCCGCTTGCCGATTGGCACTTATACGGGACTTACACCAACGGCAAAGCTTTGGGCGGTTTTATTGACTATGTGCGCATGTTTAGTGTAATAGGTATATTGGTATTGGTGATTGCCTGCATTAACTTTGTAAACCTGACCACCGCCCGGTCAGAAAAACGGGCCCGTGAGGTTGGAATACGCAAAGCAATTGGTTCTGTTCGTAAACAGTTAATCTTCCAATTTTTAACTGAGTCGGCATTGTTAACGTTCCTGTCATTCATGGTATCGCTTGCCCTGGTCCAATTGGCTATGCCATATTTTAACAGCTTAACGGGTACTACGCTAACTTTACCATACGGCAACCCTTTGTTCTGGCTGGTCACTTTAAGTTGTGTTGCCATTACCGGGATTTTGGCAGGCAGTCGCCCGGCGTTCTACCTTTCTTCTTTTAACCCGGTAAAGGTTTTAAAAGGTACTATGCAGGTGGGGAAGTCGGCTTCTTTCTCTCGCAAAAGCTTGGTTGTAATACAGTTCAGCTGCTCAATAGCACTTATTATCAGCACCATTATTATCTACCAGCAAATACAACACGCCCGTAACAGGCCGACAGGGTATAGCGTAAATATGTTACTGAGCACGGTTGTTAGCAATGATATGGCTCAGCATTACGAAGCACTTAAAAACGATTTGCTTCAAAGTGGTTTAGTGAACAGTGTAACCAGCGCAACCAGCCCGGCTACTGGTGTGTACTGGCATTCCGACCTGGATAATTTTCCCGGAAAACAACCGGGTGAAACCGTAGAGATGGGCACTATTTTAACCGATGCCGGTTACTTCAAGACACTCGGTATGCAATTTAAGGAAGGCAGCAACTTTACCGGTAATATAGCCGCCGATACCAACAGCGTTATATTGAACGAGGCCGCAGTGAAACGCCTGCGATTAAAACAGCCCGTTGGCCAATCGGTAAAGCAATTTGGCCGAAACATGCAGATAGTCGGCGTTGTTAAAGACGCCCTGATGGATTCGCCATTTGCAGCTGCCGACCCAACGACGTTTTACTATGGCAGCGGTAGCTTCCTGATGTACCGCTTATCGCCAAATGCAAACCCTCATACAGCGGTCGAAAAAATCGGGGCTATTTTTAATAAATACAATCCGGGTAATCCTTATACATACACTTTTGCTGATGCAGATTATGCGAGCAAGTTTAACCTGGAGGTATTGGTAGGCAAGCTTTCAGGCATATTTGCAGCACTGGCAATTTTTATTTCGTGCCTGGGCTTATTTGGATTGGCGGCTTACATTGCCGAGCAGCGTACCAAAGAGGTTGGTGTACGCAAGGTGCTTGGCGCAACTGTTGCCCAAATATGGTTATTACTTTCTAAGGAGTTTATATTATTGGTATTGATAAGCTCCGTTATAGCCTCACCAATAGCACTTTACTTATTAAATAACTGGCTTCAAAAATATAGTTACCGCATTAGTGTTGGCCCGGGTGTGTTTATGCTGGCAGCTATAGCAGCTTTGGCAATAACGCTGGTTACCATAAGTTTTCAATCGATTAAGGCGGCTCTAAGCAACCCAATTAAAAGCTTGAGAAGTGAATAGTGCAAACAGATATAAGAATCTATGGCTTTAGCCTGCTAACATTTTAATTACTATGATCAAAAATTATTTAAAAACCGCGTGGCGCAATTTGGTACAAAACAGGAGTACATCTATAATTAGTGTGGCTGGTCTTGCCGTAGGGATATGTTGCTTTTTATTGCTGGCAACTTATTTAATAAACGAGTTGCGCTATGACCGTTTTCACGCCAAAGCAGATCGTATTGTACGGATGGTATTCAGCTACCAATCAGCCGATGATAAAGAGCCTCGGAATACAGCTATGACGCAAACTGCGCCGTTGCCATTGTTTAAACAGCAGTTTAGCGAGATTGAAGGCGGCGTACGCATATTTGGCTATGACAACGAGCGTGGAGCGGCCGTGCAATATAGCAACAAACTATTTAGTGAGAAAAAGATGCTTTTAGCCGACGACGGCTTTTTTGATATCTTCAGTTTTAAGTTTTTATCCGGCAGTGCTACAAAGGCACTTTCAGATCCTTCTTCGGTAGTGCTATCAGCATCAACGGCCAAGAAATACTTTGGCGATGAAGCACCGGTGGGCAAGGTTTTAAAGGTAAACCAAAAAGATCTGATGGTTACCGGAGTTATAGAAGATGTACCTGCCTATTCGCAGATGAAGTTTGACATGATAGCTAGCTCTGCCATTTCAACGCGCTCAAAAGAACTGCGATGGGATGCCGCTAATAATTATTCATACTTTTTGCTAAAACCGGAAGCAAGTTATAAAGCTGTTGAAGGTAAGATCAACGCGTACTTTAACAATCTTTTCAAGAGTGAAAATAATAGAGGCGGCAAAGCCTGGTACACGCTGGAGCCACTTGCCGATGTGCATTTAAAATCGAATTTTCAGGGCGGTTTAGAGCCATCGGGCAATATAAAATATATTTATATATTAGGCTCCGTAGCGGTGATACTGCTATTGCTTGCCTGTGTTAACTTTTTGAATTTGGTTACAGCACGCTCGGCAGAGCGTGCCCGTGAAATAGGCGTCCGTAAAGTAATGGGAGCTCGCCGCGGTCAGTTATTCTTTCAATTCATTACAGAAGCAGGCATCATTACCATGTTTTCGATAGGGTTAGGCCTACTGTTATTAAAACTATGCTTTCCTTGGTTTAGCAACTTTACCGGGCAGCAGCTGGCTTTAATACCTGGGATACTACATGGTTGGCCGGTGCATTAGTAACGTTGCTTATTGTTGCCAACATTGTTGGCAGGTACTTATCCGTCACTTTACTTATCTGCCTTTAAACCGATAGTTACACTTAAAGGTAAGTCTTCAGCACAGCCGGGCGGGGCAATAGTGCGTAAATCATTGGTCGTTTTTCAATTTGTGGTATCAGTGTTCTTTATCATCAGTACCCTTATTGCGGGCAACCAATTAAAGTATATACAGGAAATGAATACCGGCCTTAACCGTGAGCAGGTTTTGGTGATCAATACCGGTGGTTCGCCTTATCAAAAAATAGAAGTGCTTAAAAACGATGTGCTGCAACAGGAGGGCGTTTTAAGCGTAACGGCAAGTTATGACTCGCCGGTTAACGTAGGCGGTGGTTATACCATTAACCAGGCCGACGGTAAAAACGCTGATTTTAACCTGTCCGTTACCGCTATTCCTATCGAAAAGAGCTTTATTAAAACCCTGGGTATAAAGATAATTGCTGGCGCCGACCTTGATATGGGCGATGAGCAACAAGTACGTACCGAAAAGGAAGAAGATCGCAAATACGGATTTGTATTGAACGAGATGGCGGTTAAAGCAATGGGATGGTCGCCACAGCAGGCTATTGGCAAGCGTATTGGCCTTAACGGGCGTATGGGTACAATTAAGGCTGTAACCAATAATTTTAATTTTGCATCGCTACATGAAGCGGTAACACCAATCGTGATGTTTCCCGAATACGATTGGTTTGGTAAACTACTTATTAAAACGTCTGGTAAAAACACCGCCAAAGTTATTGCAGCCATACAAAGCAGGTGGAAGACATTTAGCCCGAATACCCCGTTCGAGTATCATTTCCTTGATGAGGAGTTTGACCAAATGTACAAAACGGATCAGCGTACCGGCGAAATATTGAAGGTGTTTACTTTAGTAACCATATTTATTTCCTGCCTTGGCTTATTTGGATTGGCAGTATTTACTACCCGCCAGCGCGTAAAGGAAATTGGCATAAGAAAGGTGTTGGGTGCCGGTGTATTGAACATTGTGGGCCTTATCTCATCAGATTTCCTTAAATTGGTTATTATAGCAATTGTAATATCATCACCTTTGGCTTACTACTTTATGCACCAATGGCTGGAGGATTTTGCTTACCGCATAAACATACAATTGTGGGTATTTGCACTTGCAGGCGGCATGGCTGTGCTCATTGCGTTTGTAACGGTAAGTTACCAATCTATCAAGGCGGCTTTAAGCAATCCGGTAAATAGCCTCAGAAGTGAGTAATTGTTGCAGCTTATCTTCGATAAAATTCAGCTTTTAACATAACATTACATGTTTAAAATCAACATCAAATTAGCGTGGCGCAACTTATGGAAACATAAATCATATTCGCTGATAAATATTGTAGGCCTGACCACCGGGTTATTGGCTTGCCTGATAGTTGCTACAGTTGTAATTGACGAATTGTCTTACGATACCAATTGGCAAAAAGGCGATAACATATATCGCATTATTCAGCAAAACAGTCATATTAAAGGTAGCAAGCCTATGTCTGCTGCGTTTTCGGGACTGGCACCATCGCTTAAGAGAGATATGCCAGAGGTAACCGGCTACTGCCGCATGTCGGTAATAACGGAGCGTGTAAAATTTGGACTTGATCCCGAAGGGGTAGCCGTGAAAAACCTGCGTGCTGAACCGGGCATTTGGGACCTGCTTGATTTTAAAGTGTTACAGGGCGATCCGAAGAAATACGTCAGCGGTTATACCAATGTTGTCATCAGCCGTAAATTACAAGCGCGGTATTTTAATGGCCAAAATGTAGTTGGCAAAATAGTGGAGGCCTTGCTCGACTTTGGTAAGCCAACGCAATACCTGGTCACCGGGGTGATAGAAAATATCCCGCAAAACACACATTTGCGCGCAGATATGATCACCGTGCAAGAGTATCGTGCGTCAGATAATATAATTCCGACTAACGGTGCCTATACATTCGAAACACAGTACATTTTACTAAAATCGGGCACAGATGTACCAGCGTTTACAGCAAAAGTCAATAAGTGGTACAAAAAGCACAATGCACCCAAGCCTGCAGACTACATATACCAGTTCCAGCCAATGAAAGATATTTACCTTAAGTCTGATTTCGGCGGTTGGCAGTCCGTACGCGGCAGCATACAAAACGTTTACATTTTTTCGGCCGTAGCTGTATTGTTACTGCTTATTGCATGTATCAACTTCGTAAACCTAACCATATCAAGAGTATTTAATCGAGCAAAAGAAACAGGTATACGCAAAGTTTTAGGGGCGGGGAAAGGTCAATTAATGCTCCGGTTTTTAACAGAGTCGGTATTATTTTTCGCCATATCATTTGTCATTGCGTTAACACTTTATCCCTTTCTTATAAAATATGTTGAGGAATTTATGGGGCATAAGCTGGCTATAAACCTATACAGCTCAGCATTCCTGTTAGGCGTTATACTTGTGGTGCTACTTGTAAGTTTGGGTACAGGATTATACCCGGCATGGTACCTTTCGAAACCTAAACCCGTTGTAATCTTAAGGGACAAAGTATCATCCGGCATGCAGCTTAATATCCTTAAAAAGGCTTTGGTTGTTGGTCAGTTTGCCATATCGGTATCTATAATTATCATAACAATAGTTGTACAAAAGCAGCTCAATTTTATGAACACCAAGGATTTAGGTTTCGACAAAAATAATCTTATCAATATAGATTACAACGATTGGGGAAAGTACGGGCAGGCTTTTAAAAAGCGCGTCAAAGCTATTCCGGGTGTACAAAATGCAAGCATAACTAATTGGTATCCGTCATCCGGAACCGGTTCGATGTCAATAGAAATGCCGATAGGAAAAGAAAAGAAAGAAGTTTTTTTTATAATGGCCGATGCAGATCTGGCTGATGTTTTAAAATTTAAAACAAAGTCGGGAAGGCTTTTAAGCTCAGCAAATGTCAGCGACGCAATGAATGCGGATTCGCTTATGTATGGAATGAGCGATATTGCCGTTGCTCAAAAAGGCGCATTGCCTTTAATAACTACACAATATACTGCAAATTTGCTTGATCTAAAGTTGAATAAAAAGGGTGACAAAATGTTTGGTGTAATGGTTGGCGTTATAAACGACTTTTACAGTGAGTCGTTACATAACAAACTTAAGCCTACCATTATTCAGGCTATAAGCGACCCCAACTTTGGTGCAATGCTCATCAGGGTGACACCGGGTGCGGGGAAACAGGTGTTGAGCAAGGTCAATAAAATTTTTAAGGAACTTTATCCTGCTAAGGCTTTTGAATATAAATGGGTAGGCGATTTAATTGATGAACAATATAAAACCGAACATAAGTTGCAGCAGCTCTTTACAGTCTTTAGTGTACTTATCATCTTCCTGGCTTGCCTTGGCTTATTCGGGCTGGTAACTTTTACAGCCGAGCAGCGCATTAAAGAGATTGGCATACGTAAAGTGTTAGGTGCAGGTGTGCCCGATATTGTTGCCCTGATATCAAAAGACTATCTATGGCTCATTGCAATCGCCATTGTTGTAGCATCGCCGGTAGCCTGGTATGCCATGAGCAAATGGCTTCAGGATTTTGCTTATCGCATAAACATCCAATGGTGGATGTTTGCACTTGGCGGTGTTGTGGCTGTACTTATATCGCTGTTAACCATCAGCGTACAATCTGTAAAAGCAGCGATAGCGAATCCTGTTAAGAGCTTACGAAGCGAATAATTGATTCCCCTTAATTTGAAACGAAAGGTTAGCCCATAAAAGGGCCTAACCTTTTTTAATATCCGGCTATTTCAAAACGCCACAACTACTATCCTTCAATACGCATTGAAACTGTATCGAAAACGAACACATCTTGTGCATAAGCGAACAGTGTAAAGCAAAAATATTTTCATAAAGTATTAACAAACAAACAGTTAACACTTTGGTATGTAATTGATACTTTGATGGTCAAATCAATTTTAGAAATTGCAGCAAGTAAACAATAAACTATTCATCACAAATCATTAAAATGTTATCACTACAGCATATTTCAAAGTACTACCAAGCGGGCGGAAACAAAACTTTCGTATTGAACGATATTAACCTTGAGGTTGACGAAGGCGAGTTTGTGTCTATCATGGGCCCATCAGGTTCCGGCAAATCAACCCTGCTTAACGTTATAGGTATGTTGGACGAGCCATCTGAAGGGTACCACTACTTTGTAAACCAGCCGGTGCATCAGTTAAAGGAAAAACAACGTTCGGCACTTTACAAACAATACATCGGTTTTGTATTCCAGGCGTACCACTTAATTGATGAGCTTACCGTTTACGAAAACATCGAAACGCCGCTTATTTACCAGGATGTAAAAGGATCTGAACGTAAGGCCATGGTTGCCGATATGCTCGACCGTTTCCAGATGGTTGGTAAAAAGGACCTTTTCCCTGCGCAGTTGTCGGGCGGGCAGCAGCAGCTGGTAGGCATTGCACGTGCACTTATTGCAAAACCAAAATTAATACTGGCCGATGAGCCTACCGGTAACCTTAACTCAAAACAAGGGGAGGAGATCATGGAACTTTTCCGCAAGCTTAATAAAGAGGACGGCGTTACCATCATCCAGGTAACACACTCCGAGAAAAACGCCGAGTATGGTTCGCGCATCATTAACCTGTTGGATGGAAGGATTGAATCTTCAAAGAAATTCTGAACTGTAACCCAAAATGCGATACTTTAAACTATTAATAATTGGCCTTATTTCTACAGCGCCTGCAATGGCACTTGGCCAAACAGCAGATACGCTTCTTACATTACCGCAATGCATCGAGATTGCAATTAAAAACAACCTTGATGTGCGCAAAAGTGAGTTGCTGATGCAAACAGCCAAGGTTGACAGGAATCAGGCCAGAGAAAACCTGCTGCCGTTTATAACCGGCCAGGTAGATCATAGCATAAATAACGGCCGAAGCCTTAACCCTACAACCTACCAGTACATTAACCAACAGCAAAAGTTTGCCAGTTACAATGTAAACGCTGATCTTACTTTATTCTCAGGCTTACAAAACCTCAACAAGATAAAGCAAACAACCCTGGCTTACCAGGCCGGCCAAATGGATTTGCAGCAGGCAAAAGACCAGGTAACCATTAACACCATTACGGCTTACTTGCTTGTATTAAACAATGCCGAACTGTTAACACAGGTAGCCAACCAGGTGCAGGTATCAAAAGAGCAACTGAACAGGCTGGAGGTACTCGAAAAACAAGGGGCCAATAAGACACCGTCGGACTTGTTCGACCTTCGTGGTATTTATTCTGATAACCAGGTTAGTTATGTAAATGCTAAAGCTACTTTGCAAACGTCTAAGTTAAATCTGTTACAGATCCTGAACATACCATACCGTCCAAATATCAGCTTCGCCAAAATTGGTGCGGGGGACGGCATCGAAATCACTAACCAAAACACAACGTCTGACGAGCTTTATAAAACGGCACTGCAACAGCTGGCCTTTGTGAAAGCTGCCACCCTACGCCGCCAAAGTGCCGAAAAAGGTGTAGCCGCGGCAAAAGGTGCATTGTCGCCCACCATATCGCTGTTTGGCGGTATTAATACCCAGTATTCGAGCGCAGCAACCATTAATGACAGGCCAATAGGCTACTGGGATCAGTTTAAAAACAACTACAACAACCAGGTAGGCATTAGCTTGCGGGTACCGATACTAAACTACTGGCAAAACCGTAACCGCATTGCCAAGGCCAAAATTGATTTGCTTACTACGCGTTATGTTGAAGATAATACAAAGATACAACTGCAGCAAAATGTTGAGCAGGCTTATCTCGACCTGCAAAACGCGTTGGAACGCTATACGACCCTGCAGGAGCAGGTAAAAGCATATTCCGAATCATTCCGCATAGCGCAGATCAGGTTTAATGCCGGTGTGCTAACATCTGTGGACTTTGTACTTGTGAAAAACTACCTTGACAGGGCAAACCTGA
Source organism: Mucilaginibacter pallidiroseus (assembly GCF_007846085.1). Taxonomy (GTDB): domain Bacteria; phylum Bacteroidota; class Bacteroidia; order Sphingobacteriales; family Sphingobacteriaceae; genus Mucilaginibacter; species Mucilaginibacter pallidiroseus. Next base: position 550,260 of record NZ_VOEJ01000001.1, on the reverse strand, counting down.
ACGTGATCAATGCCCGCTATCAGTGTTTTATTTATAACAAGATATTGGATTACTACCAGGGAAAATTATCACTGTAGCAACATATAGCAGATATATAAAATATTATACTTTTGCGGCAGATATGCTAAGTATCCGGATATGGTTAACAACCCATCCGGATATTTATTTTGTAAACAATATTAACCATAAAACAGAAAAACACATTTACTGTTATCACTAAAATTCAAGAACCTATGAAAAAAATTTTCCTCTCATTGGCAATACTGGTAGCGGCAGCTACTGCATCGCAGGCCCAAATCATCCCGAGTGTACAAGTGGGTGTAAAAGGTGGCGTTAACTTAAGCAGCCTTTCAAACAATCAGGGTACTTTTAGCAGCTCGAACAGGGCAGGTTATCTTGGCGGCCTTTGGGCTCGTTTTGGCGCGTTAGGCTTCAACGTACAGCCCGAGCTTTATTACACCAGTAAAAACGTGAATATTCAAAAAAGTACCACTGAATCTGCCAATGCTTCTTTCAAAAGCATCGATATTCCAATTTTGTTGGGTACCAAAATTGGTGCATTCGGCTTAGGTGGTAGATTTTATGCTGGTCCGCTTTTGTCATTCGCTATCGATAAAGATAACAGCTTAGGTAATGCTTTAGGCAGCGCTACCCGTTTTGATTATAAAAGCTCAAACTTTGCACTAACAGCAGGTGCAGGCGTTGACATCCGCAGAATATCTATTGATTTGCGTTATGAAGCTGGCTTAACTAAGCAAACTTACATACTTGATGGTTCAACAAATTACAAAACCCGTGTTAGCTTATTCAACTTAACATTGGGTTACGCCTTTTTGTAAGCTGAACAATATCTGTTAAACAAAGAAAGCCGGCTAAATAGTCGGCTTTCTTTGTTTACAATGTTTCTTTAACTAAGCGTGTTCAATAGCATACTTTAATGCCGCGTTGTGCTTGTATTTAAATACAAACGGGAATATAACGGCTATTACCAGCGCATAGCCAGCAAAGCTTAGCCATATCCCATGCCAGTCTTTAGAGCCATCCGGCAACATAAAATATTTGTCAATCAACCAGCCGCTTATGTTGCTTCCCATAAATGCACCAAAGCCATTAACCATCATCATAAACAAACCCTGCGCGCTGCCACGAATTTCGGGAGATGCCTGGGTTTCGACGAATAACGAACCTGAAATATTGAAGAAATCGAAAGCCATACCGTAAACAATACACGAGAGCACGATCATCCATAAACCGTCGGCCGGGTCGCCAAAGGCAAACAGTCCAAATCGCAATACCCATGCAATCATGCTGAAAAGCATTACGTATTTAATGCCAAACTTGCGCAGGAAGAATGGAATAGCCAGGATAAATAGGGTTTCTGATATCTGGCTGATGGACATGATGATAGCCGGATACTTTACCGCTATGGTGTCTTTATAAGCCGGATTGCTGTTAAAATCATGAATGTAAGTATCGCCATAAGCATTGGTTAGTTGTAATGCAGCGCCAAGCAGCAATGAGAAGGCGAAAAATATAGCAAACCTGGACGACTTAAATAATGCAAATGCGTTCAAGCCCAAAGCTGTGGTGAACGACTTTGCAGTTTGCTTGTTAAGCATCGGCGGCGCTTTAGGCAATGTAAACGAATAAATGCCTAAAGCGGCAGACACAGCTGCAGAGATATAAAACTGGTTGGCAGATGTTTCGTTATGCGTTAAGCTCACTGTCCACAAGGCAACAATGAAACCTACAGTACCCCAGGTGCGTATTGGGGGATACTCTTTGACAGCATCCAACGCCTGGCTTTTAAGCGCAGAATATGCAACGGTTATTGAGAGTGATAGGGTAGGCATATAAAATGCCATGTTAAGCAGCAGTACCCAAAAAAACGTGGTTGGGTTAGTAACCATGGGTAATGAACATAGCGTTAGCGCGCCCAATAAGTGCATAATCCCGTAAAGCTTTTCCGCATTTATAAACCTGTCCGACAGGATACCGGTAAGCGTGGGGGTAAATATAGAGGCAATGCCCATGGTTGAGAATATCGCCGCAAATTGCGAGGTCGACCATTGTTTATTTTGAAACCAATATGCACCAATGGTAAGCAGCCAGGCTCCCCATATAAAAAACTGCATAAAGTTCATTAGTATTAAGCGAAACTTAATATTCATACACCCAGCTTTTGTCAGTAAAAATCAACGTTAAATTAAAGGCGGAAAGTAGTGAAATAATGCCACATGGTAAAACAAAACAGGGCAGATTTACCGTTAAATGAAAATATTATTTTGCCGAAAGCTTTGTTTACAGCTTATAAAGCCATATTCATTAAGAAGATTTACGTTTATTAAGCTCGTCACGTATTTTGGCAGCCTTCTCATATGCTTCTTCGATTAGGGCTTCCTGCAACTTGCTTTTCAATTCATCTTCACTTAATGATGTATAGGTACCGGCAGCAGCTGCTGTGCTTGACTTCTCATCGGCTGCTTCATTTATATTTTCAAGATAAACAAAGTCATTACCTTCAATAACAATACCGGCTGTTGAGAGGATAAATTCATAAGTGTAAATAGGGCAGTCGAAACGTACCGACACTGCAATCGCATCAGATGTACGTGCATCAATCTCTACAGTCTTTTTACCGTCGAAGCAAATCAGCTTCGCATAAAAAATGCCGTCTACCAGGTTATATATAACAACCTCTTGTACCGATATATTGAATGCCTGCCCAAGGCTCTTAAAAAGATCATGCGTTAGGGGGCGGCTCGGTGTCATCTTCTCAATTTCGATGGCTATCGCCTGCGCCTCAAAACTCCCTATAATTATTGGGAGCCGGCGGCGCCCGCTTACCTCGCCCAATACCAATGCATACGCGCCCGACTGGGTTTGACTGTAGGATAGGCCCACAATATCCAGTTTGATCTTTTTTATATCGTTACCCATCACAACTGTTTCTCTATTTAGGCTGATGCCTTAAGTTCTTTTACCGCAGCTATTAATTGCGGCAGCACTTCAAATACATCGCCAACAATACCATAATCTGCTACTTTAAAAAACGGCGCTTCGGCATCTTTGTTTATTACAACAATAACTTTTGATGAACTAATACCAGCCAGGTGCTGTATTGCACCCGAAATACCGACTGCAATATACAAATTTGGGCTCACAGCTATACCAGTTTGGCCAACATGTTCGCTGTGCGGACGCCATCCGGCGTCTGATACTGGCTTAGAGCAGGCAGTTGCGGCACCTAATACATCAGCCAACTCCTCTATAAGTGCCCAATTTTCAGGACCTTTCATGCCGCGTCCGCCTGATACAACAATCTCTGCATCCGGTAACGAAACTTTATCGGTAGATCGTACGATATCTTTGATGATAGCCTTAAAATCTGTTGACTTAACTTCGGGCTCAAAGTTTTCTATCTGTGCAGTGCCACCTGTTTCAACCAACTTGTAAGCATTGGGTGTAAGCGATATTACCTTATTGGCAGATGTTAATTCAACAACTGCAAACGCTTTTCCCGAAAAGGCTGTTTTTTTAACGGTAAATTTTCCGTCCGCCTGTTCCGGCAACGCGGTAGCACCATCTGCAACTGCCGCCTGCAATTTAATGCCGATACGAGGCGCAAGTCCTCTGCCCGAAAACGAGTTTGACAATACAACAATATCTGCCCCTTCGGCTTTAGCAGCTTCGGCAATAACGGCAGCATAGGCCTGGTTAACAAAATTTGTAAGCTTACCGCTGCTTACATTTAAAACCTTCTCGGCTCCGTAATTTCCTAAAACTGCTAATTGGTCTTCAGCAACGTTGCCAATTGATATAGCTGTAAGTGTTGTATTGTTTTGCTGAGCAATTGCCTTTGCATATGATACAGCTTCAAAAGTTGATTTTTTGAATTTGCCATTAGCGTTTTCGGCATATATTAAAACTGACATGATCTGAGTTTCTTTTGGTAGTAAAATAATCGGTTAAATAACCTTTGCTTCGGTGTGCAATAATTCAACCAGTTTATCGGCATCGGTAACCAATGTTACCTGGCCGCGGGGAGCAGGGGTTTCATAGCTGATAACATTTGATGACGTTTGCACTCCAACAGCCTCAACCACAGCCAATGGTTTGGTACGCGCACCCATTATACCGCGCATGTTCGGTATCTTCGGCTCGGCAACGCCTTCAGCACAACCTGCAACAAATGGGAAAGGGATAGTAAGCACCTCTTTGCCACCCTCAATTTCGCGCTCTACGGTTCCTTCCGCATCGCTTATGTCAAGTTTTTTAATGATCGAAACTGATGGCAGGTCCAGCAATTCGCCCAACATGCCGGCAACTTTTGATCCGTTATAGTCTATCGATTCGCGGCCGGTTAGTATCAAATCGTAAGGATTGGCTTTTACATATTCGGCTATCTGATATGCCACAAACCAGGCATCATGCGGTTTGGCATTGATACGAATAGCATCAGTTGCACCAATGGCCAATGCCTTGCGAATGGTAGCTTCTGTAGATGCATCGCCAACGTTAGTTACAGTTACCGTGCCTTTGCCGCCATCTGTAAGTTCGATAGCGCGGGCAAGGGCAATTTCATCATACGGATTCAATATAAACTGTACACCGTTGGTATTAAATTGCGTGTTATTATCAGTAAAGGTTATTTTTGTGGTGGTATCCGGGACATTGCTAATACATACCAGTATTTTCATAGAGCTAATTGGTTAGTTTTTACAGGTATTTGTTTATAGGGTGCAACAAATTTAGTTAAAAAACAGAGAGTTTAAAATGGACACGAGCAGATTAGATAAGCTATTGGCGTTTTTGGAGAACGAGCCAAATGACGAATTTTTGAAATATGCACTGGCTACCGAGTACCTGCGTTTGAACGATACCAGCAAAGCGTTGGCATATTATGAGGAGCTTGTAACCAACCACCCCAACTACACCGGCACCTACTACCACTTAGGTAAACTTTACGAAGCGCTGCAGCGCAAAGACGATGCAATTGCTACCTATGAAAAGGGTATGGAGATAACCAAAGCCAAACGCGATATGCACGCATTTAGCGAACTGCAAGGCGTTTATATGAACCTGAAAGGCTTTGATGACGACGATTATTAGCCCCCCAGCCCCCTGAAGGGGGAGTTGAAGATTAATCAATGGATCAAAAAAAGAGCGGCGAAGGATAAATTCCTTCGCCGCTCTTTTTATAAATTTCCGCTCCCCCTTCAGGGGGCTGGGGGGCTAAAACGGTGGCTCATCTTCTAAATCATCCATACGGGATGGGCGGATAATAAAGTTGTTTGGCTTATCGTAATCTTGCGAAGGGGCAAGGCCGGCAAATGGGTTGGCACCTTCAAAGCCATCAATACTTTGCTCCAGATCCTGGAATTTCACATATTTACCCACAAACTTAAGCCTTACGCGGCCGGTTTCACCGTTACGGTGCTTGGCAATAATTACCTCGCCAACGCCTTGTGTTGGGTTGTTATCTTCATCCACATCAAGTCCGTAATATTCGGGGCGGTAAAGGAACAATACCATATCTGCATCCTGCTCAATTGAACCAGATTCACGCAAATCTGATAGCATTGGCCTTTTTGAACCGCCTGGCCTGCTTTCTACAGCACGACTTAACTGCGAAAGCGCAATCACCGGCACGTTAAGTTCTTTGGCTACAGTTTTCAGCGCACGTGATATACTACCAATTTCCTGCTCGCGGTTACCGCCTTTGCCATCGGCCTTGCCATGCATTAATTGCAGGTAGTCAATGATGATTAGCTGTATATCATATTGTGATTTTAAGCGGCGACACTTGGCCCTGAATTCAAATATATTTAATGAGGGGGTGTCATCCAAAATCAACGGTGCCTGCTCCAAACGGCCAACCTTCGAGTGGATCTGTTGCCATTCCCATTCCTCCAAAGTTCCTTTACGGATCTTTTCCTGCTCGATTTCTGTCTCACCGGAAATCAAACGATTAACCAATTGTACAGACGACATCTCAAGCGAGAACACCACTACGGGTTTATCAAAATCTACAGCTGCATTACGCGCGCAACTTAACACAAACGCGGTTTTACCCATCGCGGGGCGGGCAGCTATAATTACAAGGTCAGACTTTTGCCAACCCGATGTAATACGGTCAAGATCGGTAAATCCCGAAGGCACGCCTGTTAAGCCATCTTTTTTATCTTTAAGTGCCTCGATGTCGCGAAGCGCCTCATGCATCAGGTCATCCATCTTGCGTGAGTCGCGGCGAAGGTTGTTCTGCGCTATTTCGAAAAGGTTCTTCTCTGCTTTGTCGAGCAAGTCAAACACGTCACTTGTGTCTTCATAAGCATTACTTATCACATCTGTAGAGATGCGGATAAGCTCACGCTGTATAAATTTCTGAATTACGATACGTGCGTGGTACTCAATATTGGCTGCGGATGCAACGCGATTGGTAAGCTCTGTAATATAGTATGCACCGCCTATCAGTTCCAATTCACCTTGCTGGCGCAATTGTGCAGTCACAGTGAGGATATCTACCGGTGACGTTTTTTCGAACAGTGTATGTATGGCTTGAAAAATCCGCTTGTGTTTTTCTTCATAAAAAACTTCGGGCTTTAAAACATCAATTACAGAGGATAGTGCATCTTTTTCAAGCATCAATGCGCCCAATATGGCCTCTTCCAAATCAACAGCCTGCGGCTGCAGTTTTCCGTTCCCCATGTATTGCTGCGGGGCGGTGAAACGGCTGCGGCGATCATTGGTGCCGGCTTTGTAATTAGGGGAGTCATTCTCGAACATCATAACGAAACAAAAGTAAATAAAATAAGCCGTCGCCTGTTTTATAATTAGTCCACATAGTGTATTAAGGACTTTAAGCAAAACATTATCAACACAATAAAAAAACGCGTTCTTTATTAACAACCGATGTTTATAACGTGTTAATTACGCTGCAAGTAATTGATTCACAATTATGTTAATAAAGTTAAGCGATGTTAACGGATGTTAAAGCCAACCTAACTAACGCTTTTAGTATTCTGTTAAATCAGTTAATATAGCTACTTTTGGCGAAAATATTTTTATCGCAATGACATACAATTCCAGGCCTCCCCGCGAGGGTAATCAGATGGTATTTGGCATCAGAGCCGTTATTGAAGCCATACTGGCAGGGAAAGAGATTGAAGCGCTTTACATACAACGTGGTTTAGGCGGCGGCTTGCTAAACGAGTTAAAGGATGTATTGCAGGAATATCAGATACAGGCTCAGCAGGTACCGGTTGAAAAACTCAACCGCATCACTATGAAAAACCACCAGGGTGTGGTTGCCTTTATTTCGCCAATTGTATATCAAAAAGTAGAAAACATTATCCCGGAAATATTCGAAAAAGGGGAGGTGCCGCTTATTTTAGTGTTGGATAGCATAACCGATGTGCGCAACATGGGTGCCATAGCCCGCACAGCGGAGTGCTCGGGAGTACATGCTATTGTAATACCGGCCAAAGGTTCGGCACAGATCAACCCTGATGCAATAAAAACATCAGCCGGGGCCCTATATAAAATACCTGTGTGCCGCCACGAGAATTTTATGCAAACGGTTAGATTTTTACAGGAATCGGGCTTGCAATTGGTAAGCTGCACCGAAAAAACAAACGATTACCTTTACACGCCGGACTATACCGCGCCAACAGCTATCATTATGGGCTCGGAGGAAGATGGTATCCGTAACGACATTATCCGCATTTCCGACCATTTGGCAAAAATACCCATGTACGGTGAAATCGAGTCACTAAACGTATCTGTGTCAGCTGGCATTATTTTATATGAAGCCGTCAGGCAACGCTTCAGCGCATCAAACAGTTAAGAGCTACATATTACCTCATAAAAAAACGCATTGCTAAAACAGCAATGCGTTTTTTTACGCCTATCGGAAATGCTTAGATAAACTTGGTTCCGAATTTGCTTTTCACATCTGCAACCACTTGTTTAATGTTTTGCTCCTGATCACGAGGGCAAATCAACAGGGAGTTGTTCGACTCAACTACGATATAGTCGTGCAGGCCCTGCAAAATCACCAACTTGTCCGATGGTACATTAACCATGCAATTACTGCTATCATACATAATTACCTTTTCGGACGGTATCACAGCATTACCAACATAGTCTTTATCAGCCAATTGGTAAATAGAAGCCCATGTGCCAAGATCGCTCCATCCAAACTCTGATGGCAATACATAAACATTTGAGGCCTTTTCCATGATACCGTAGTCGATAGAAATGTTTATGCAACGCTGATATATACGGTGTACAAATTCTTTTTCCTCGTCGCTGTTATAAACCGACCGCGCCTCAGCAAATATCTCATGCATCTCTGGCAGGTAGTTGTTAAACGCATCGACAATAGCACCTGCCGACCATACAAATATCCCAGCGTTCCATAAAAAATCGCCGCTTTGGATGAATGTCTTGGCTATATCTAAGGTTGGTTTTTCCGTAAAGGTCTTCACTTTATGAAATTCGCCATTGATTACGTTATCGGTATATTGAATATACCCGTATCCTGTATCTGGGCGCGATGGCTTAATACCTAATGTAATAAGACAATGTTGCTCTTCAGCAGTTTTTAGGGCCTTTTCAATAGCGGTTATAAATGCATTCTCGTCAAGTATCAAGTGATCTGAAGGAGCGACTACGATAGAAGCGTCTGGATTAAGCGACTCGATTTTAAAACAACCATAAGCCACACATGGCGCAGTATTGCGCATCACAGGCTCGGTAAGTATCTGTTGATCCTGCATATCAGGCAATTGCTCTTTTACCAGGCTTGTATAGTTTTCGTTGGTTACAACGTAAATGTTTTCTTTAGGGCAAATCTTTAAAAAACGCTCGTACGTATTTTGAATTAAAGTTTTACCTGTACCAAGGATGTCAATAAATTGTTTAGGATAAGAAGTACGACTTATTGGCCAAAAACGGCTGCCGATGCCGCCCGCCATGATGATGGCATAGTGGTTTTTATTCATTGTGTGGTTTGAAGAATTTTAGCAGTATAAATCCTTGCTAAATATGTATAAAATTTTGTAAACTTAATTTAAACTTACAGCAAATTGTTTGGATAAAAATTAACGTGCAATTTAAAGGAATAGACTTGATAAATGTTTGCGAATAAATAATCATTTTAATATAAAATTTTAGAATGAACATGCCGTTTAGTTATTAAATTTTGTTATTTTGACACATATTTTCAAACGCACAAGTACTAATGATAGAGACTAAAAAGTCGCTTTTTGATAACCTGCAAAATTTTTTCGGGTTTGACAACTTCAAAGGAGAGCAAGAAGCGATTATTACCAACATACTGGCTGGTAATGACACATTTGTAATTATGCCCACAGGTGGCGGTAAATCAATGTGTTATCAACTACCGGCCCTTATGAGCGAAGGCACTGCGATAGTGATCTCTCCGCTTATTGCACTAATGAAAAATCAGGTAGATCAGCTTAGGGCCTTCGGCGGTTCAGACAGCATTGCTCACTTCTTAAATTCATCACTCAGCAAATCAGACATATTAAGGGTTAAAGACGACGTATTAAGCGGTAAAACAAAGTTGCTTTACGTAGCGCCTGAATCATTAACCAAACAGGAAAACATTGATTTTTTAAGGCTCAACCATGTATCATTCGTGGCAGTGGACGAAGCACACTGTATATCTGAATGGGGACACGATTTCCGACCGGAGTATCGTAAAATTCGCCAGGTAATCAGCAACATAGGCGATGCTATCCCGATCATCGCTTTGACGGCCACAGCTACCCCAAAAGTTCAGCAGGATATTCAGAAGAACCTGCAAATGAATAATGCTACTGTTTTTAAATCATCGTTCAACAGGGCCAACCTGTTTTATGAGGTTAAAGCAAAGCGTAACGTTATTAAGGAGATTGTTAGGTTCGTTAAGCAAAACCAAGGCAAATCGGGCATTATATATTGCCTTAGCCGTAAAAAGGTTGAGGAAGTGGCCGAGGTTTTAAACCTGAACGGTGTTAAGGCCCTGCCTTACCATGCCGGTTTGGATCCAAAGGTGCGTGCCGACACGCAAGACAAGTTCCTGATGGAAGATGTTGATGTGATTGTTGCTACTATAGCCTTTGGTATGGGTATAGATAAGCCCGACGTTCGCTATGTAATTCACCATGATATGCCAAAGAGCATGGAGGGGTATTATCAGGAAACAGGCCGTGCAGGCCGCGATGGCGGCGAAGGTGTATGTGTTGCTTTTTATTCGGGAAAAGACATTGATAAGCTGCAGAAGTTTATGAAAGATAAACCTGTAGCCGAGCGCGAAATTGGTACTCAGATATTAAAGGAGGTTATTGACTATGCCGAGTCGTCAGTTTGCCGCCGCAAGCAATTATTACATTACTTTGGCGAAAACTTTAACGAAGCAGGTTGTAACAACATGTGCGATAACTGCTGCGCCCCTAAAACCAATTTTGATGGCGAAGAACACCTGCACCGCGTTTTAAGCCTTATCAAAAATATTGGTGAAAAGTTTGACGATTGCCACATCATCAACATTCTGATGGGTAAAGATGATGCCCAGGTGAAAAACTACGAGCACGATCAGATTGATTGCTTTGGCTCTGGTAAGGAAGCCGGGGAGAACCTTTGGAACTCTTTATTGCGCCAGGCATTACTCAATAATTTTATCTCAAAAGATATAGATCACTATGGCTTACTGAGATTAACTAAAAGTGGTAACGATTTCTTGGAAAATCCATACAGCATCAGGTTTATACTTAACCGCGATATGGGGCCTACAGACGAAGCTGAAGGCGACGAAGGGCCAAAACAGGCAGGAGCCGCTTTAGATACGCAACTGCTGCAAATGCTTAAGGATTTACGCAAGAAGCTTGCTAAGCAAAAAGGTTTGCCGCCGTTTGTAATATTCCAGGATCCATCGTTAGAGGAGATGTGTACGCATTATCCTGTAAGTACCGATGAGCTTAAGCAGATATCTGGCGTGGGAGCAGGAAAGGCCATAAAATTTGGTGCGCCTTTTATTGACCTGATCTCTAAATATGTGGAAGATAACGACATCGACCGGCCTATTGATATGGTTATTAAAAGCGCGGCCAACAAGTCGGCTCTAAAAGTTTTCATCATTCAAAACATCGATAGGCACCTTAACCTGGATGACATTGCGGCATCAAAGGGGCTTACCTATGAAGAGATTTTGAAAGAAGTTGAAACTATAGTAAACTCTGGTACTAAACTTAACCTTAACTATTACATTGATGAAATAATTGATGAAGATAAGCAGGAAGAGGTTTTCGATTACTTTAAAACTGCCGAAGTCGACTCGATAGACGATGCTTTGGTTGAATTGGGTACAGACGATTACACACGTGAAGAAGTCCAGCTAATGCGCATTAAGTTTCTTTCGGAAGTAGGTAATTAATATCGCTTAGTAATAGACACAAGAAAGGCTTTAACAAACGTTGAAGCCTTTTTTATATATCATATATTTACAGATCGATCTGCAAATTCATCACAGCAGGGTTTTTAATCACGTCATCCATACTGGTTTCGAGGGTGACCTGTCTTCTATCGGCTGAGATAACTGCTTTAGGGTTGTTTATCTTTCTGACAGGTTTTGTAAAGTTAAGAACCACCTTGTAAGGCATATCAATAAACATAGCTTTTGCCACCGCAAGCTTAGCACCGGCCTTTTTTAAAAACAAGCTGAATTTGCTTTTGTCAACCGTACGGTAAAATTTTTTATCAGTAATTTCATAAGCGTAATAATCCTGCCCGAGGGTTAAAGACGTTTCTTTGGCGGCGGCTGCGCGTGTAATAATCTTCTTGTCCTTATCCGGCCCTACAAACTCAATAGGATTATTAACTGGTATGGTTGATATATGCTGTACGTAGTATTGCAGATCAGCATTGTTCTTTGCTTCATGCTTAACGCTGACTTTCATAACATTGCGCTTAAGATCCATATTTACAGCAAGCTTACTTGCAGATGCCATGCGCATTTCCTCTGCACTTAGTTTTGCGGCAGAACTATCGGGAAGGGCAGCATATAAATTTAGCGACGTATCTTTGGCAATAGCAAATTGTGGGGTAGCTTTTACGCTATCTGTTAGCAAATTGGTTAATATTGATACTGCCTTGCTCATGTCAAATCCGTAAGTAATATTGCATGAACCATCCGGCCTAAAGTCATAACGCTCTTCAATATCAACACATGAGCTTAACAGGCAAATGCCGCATAAGATGAGTAAAAGGCGCAAACTTTTCATGTGTGATACGGGCGTTAAAAGCTATACATAAAGTTAAATGCTTTTTATCCAAATATAATACTAACCACGGTTAAACGTTCTATTAATCACCTCAATATCACTTTTGGCGATAGGTTTTAAGGTTTGGCTATAAAAAAGTAATTTTGCACCCTTAATTATGGCACACCAGGTACCCGACGATGGCTCATTGCTTCCTTTAATGGAAGAATTTTATACAATACAGGGCGAAGGCTACAATACGGGCAAAGCTGCGTATTTTATTCGCCTTGGCGGCTGCGACGTAGGTTGCCACTGGTGCGATGTAAAGGAAAGCTGGGATGCCGAGCTGCACCCGCTTACAGCTGCCGACCGAATTGTTGAAAATGCATCGCTTCATCCCGCAAAGGCCGTGGTAATTACCGGCGGTGAGCCTTTGATATACAATCTCGACTATCTAACTCAAACACTTCATCAACGCGGCATCAGAACATTTATAGAAACTTCCGGAGCGTATCCACTATCTGGTAGCTGGGACTGGATTTGTTTATCGCCCAAAAAATTTAAGGCACCGATGCAGCAAGTGGCAGATAAGGCCAATGAGCTTAAAGTGATTATTTTTAACAAATCGGACTTTGCCTTTGCCGAGCACAACGCCAAGTTGGTTGGGCCAAACTGTAAATTGTACCTGCAGCCCGAGTGGTCGAAACATCAGGAAATGACGCCGCTTATTGTGGAGTATGTGATGAACAACCCGCACTGGGAGATATCATTACAGACGCATAAATATCTTAATATACCGTAATAGTGTAACTTAGTGTACCGATAAACGTATCAGTACACATGCGTCTGCTATTTCTATCCATTCTTTTCCTTGTAGTTACTTGCTTGCAATCATTTGCGCAGAATAACAGGTACTCAACTACTAACAAAAAAGCTATAGAACATTTCTTGAAGGGCAACAGCCTCATCGACGAGCATTTGTACGATGAGGCAGCTGCTGAGTTTCAGGAAGCAATAAAAGACGACAACAAGTTTACCGAAGCGTACGCCATGCTGGGCGATTTATATCGCATGAAACGTCAACATGGATCAGCCGTAGTAAATTACCAAAAGGTATTATCAATTGCACCGGATTATAACCGGGCCATCTACCTTAAGATTGGCGATTCGGAAATAAGTGACGGGAAATACGCCCCAGCGCAGCAACACCTCGAAAAGTATTTAACCTATCAGGACATAAGCCCTCAAAATAAAAGCCTTGCGGAAAAGCTAATTGCGGACTGTAAATTTGCCATAAATGCAATGCAGCATCCGGTAACCTTCAAGCCGGTAAATATGGGGTCCGCAATAAATACGGCAGATGACGAGTACCTGCCGGTTGCCACTGCGGATGAAGCGCAGATTATCTTCACGCGCAAGGTCAACAAAAACGAAGATTTTTATAAAAGCCTGAAACAGGCCGACCAATGGCAACCAGCCGTATACTTAAGCGATGTAATCAACACGCCAAAATATAATGAGGGAGCACAATCGATATCGCAAGATGGGCGCTACCTGTTTTTTACGGGATGTAATCGCCCGGATGGGTTGGGTCGTTGTGATATTTACATTGCTCAAAAGGACGGCAATGATTGGAAGAAGCCTTTTAGCTTAAGTGCCCCGTTAAATACTGGCGGGTGGGAGGCGCAACCGTCCATAAGTGCTGATGGACGAACATTATATTTTGTAAGTAACCGTAAAGGTGGATACGGCGGCTATGATATATGGAAATCAAAGTTAACCGAACAGGGTTGGGGTGAGCCAGAAAACATGGGGCCAAACATCAATACGCCGTATGATGAGCAATCGCCATTTATTCACCCCGATGATAATACGTTTTACTTTTGCTCAAGTGGCTGGCCGGGCATGGGCGGGCGCGATTTATTTGTTAGCCGCCTGGGAAAAGATGGTAAGTGGCAAAAACCGGAAAACTTGGGTTACCCGATCAACTCGAGCGGCGATGAAAACGGCCTTACCTTGACCGCAAACGGCGCCTATGCCTTTTTTTCATCTGATAACCTAAAAGGGTTTGGCGGGTTTGACATATACACTTTTGAGATGCCCGCTGCAATACGGCCAAATATTGTGACGTATGTAAAAGGCACGGTAAGAGATATTAAAACAAAGCAACCATTGGAGGCTGCAGTAGAGATTGTTGACTTACAAAGAGACGCAGCCGTTTACCAGGATTACAGTTCGGCCGATGAAGGCAAGTTTTTGGCTACTTTGCCTGCAGGTAAAAACTATGGTTTGAATATTTCGAGGGAAGGTTACTTATTTTATTCTGATAACTTTTCGCTGATAAACCTGAAAGATAAGCGGGCATTTAACATTGAAGTAATGCTGTCGCCAATAGAGGTGGGCAACAAGGTAGTTTTAAAGAACATATTTTTCGACACCAACAAGTTCGATTTAAAGGATGAATCAAAAACCGAACTGCAAAAACTGATGGAGTTTTTAAAACTTAATCCGTCTGTTAAGATTGAAATTTCCGGCTATACAGATGATGTAGGAAATGATGAATTGAACACCAAGTTATCCGAGAACAGGGCGAAAGCAGTTTATCAGTACTTAACAATGCATCAAATAAACGCGTCACGGCTGGTTTACAAAGGGTATGGCAAAGCCGACCCAATAGCGCCAAACACTAATGACGATAACCGCAGCAAAAACCGCAGAACAGAATTTAAGATTATTGGTATGTAAATGAATCGAAGAGCTGAATGATCTGCAAGAGTATCGACGGTAACATAGGATGTAACTACAGACATGTGTCATGCCGATGCATATCGGCATCTTATCAGATCGGTAAGATGGGATGCTGAAACAAGTTCAGCATGACCTATTTATTTAACATGAGTCAGTCTGAGCCTGTCGAAGACCTTACCAAGTGGCGAGTGTTTCGACAGGCTCAACATGACACTTACTATCTACATTGGTCTGAGTTTAAAAGGCACGTCACATTCCAACTAAAGACTTTTATAAAATACAAATGGCCATTCTCAAATATGAGAATGGCCATTTATAATATATTGTCATTTAATTTAAGCGTAAACTTCCTTGTTTGCAGAAGCCAGTGTGTTTTTTAATAATCCAATAATTGTCATCAAACCAACGCCACCTGGTACAGGAGTGATCCATGACGCTTTTTGAGACACACCTTCAAAATCAACGTCACCAAATAACTTAAATCCAGATTTGCTTGTTGCTGAAGTTTCGCGGTTCATGCCCACGTCAATAACTACCACGCCATCTTTAACCATATCGGCAGTAATAAAATTCTTTTTGCCAATGGCTACGATCAATATATCGGCATCAAGTGTAAATTTTTTAATATCGGGTGTGCGGCTATGGCAAATGGTAACCGTGCAGTTACCGGGTGCAGTATTACGCGCCATTAATATGCTCATTGGCGAACCTACTATGTTGCTGCGGCCTACCACTACGCAATGCTTACCGGCGGTTTCGATGCCGTACTCTTTAAGCATCAGGGTGATACCGTATGGCGTTGCCGGGATAAAGGATGGCAAATTACGCTGCATACGGCCCAGGTTAACAGGGTGGAAGCCGTCAACATCCTTGCGATGGTCGATACGCTCTGTTACCTTCTCCGGATCAATGTGTTTCGGCAATGGTAACTGAACAATAATTCCATCAATATCGGCATCAGCATTCAGCTCGCTTACCTTTTCCAATAGTTCATCTTCCGTAACAGTATCCTCGTAGCGCACCAGGGTTGATTTAAAGCCAACCTTTTCGCAATTTTTCATTTTGCTGGCCACATAGGTTTCGCTACCACCATCATGGCCAACCAATACCGCAACCAAATGCGGCTTGCGGCCAGTGCGCTCCAATATTTTTGCTGCTTCTTCAGCAATTTCGCCCTTAAGTTTTTCTGAAACGTATTTTCCGTCTAATAACTGCATGAGAGAGTTGAGATATAAGAATCAAGAATCAAGATAATACGAAAAACGTCTTGAATCTTGACTCTTAACTCTTGGTTCTGTATTAATCCAATTTTAACACCGCCATAAATGCGCTTTGCGGTATCTCCACGTTACCCACCTGGCGCATGCGCTTTTTACCGGCTTTTTGTTTTTCCAATAATTTACGCTTACGGGAAATATCACCACCGTAACATTTAGCCGTTACATCCTTACGGATTGCTTTAACGGTTTCGCGTGCAATGATCTTGGCACCAATTGATGCCTGTATAATAATTTCGAACTGTTGACGTGGTAAAAGCTCCTTCAGTTTCTCACAAATCTTTTTACCAAAGTCGTATGAGTTGCCACGGAATATCAATGATGACAAAGCATCCACAGGTTCGCTGTTTAATTTAATATCAAGCTTCACCAAATCACTTTGGCGGTAACCTATCTGGTGATAATCAAAAGATGCATAGCCTTTTGATATTGTTTTAAGCTTATCATAAAAGTCAAATACAATCTCGCCCATTGGCATTTCAAAAATCAACTCAACCCTGTCTGACGTTAAGTAAGACTGGTTTGTAATGCTACCACGTTTTTGAATACATAACGACATTACTGGCCCAACAAACTCAGCTTTGGTGATGATTGTTGCTTTTATATATGGTTCTTCTACAAAATCTATTTTGCTCGGATCGGGTAGGTCTGAAGGGTTATTAACTATGATAGCCTCACCACGAGTATTGTGCGCAACGTACGATACGTTGGGAACGGTAGTAATAACCGTCATGTTAAACTCGCGCTCCAGGCGTTCCTGAATAATTTCCATGTGCAGCATACCCAGGAAACCGCAGCGGAAACCAAAGCCTAAAGCGGCAGATGATTCCGGTTCGAATACAAGCGAAGCATCATTTAATTGAAGCTTTGCCATCGATTCGCGCAGCTCTTCGTAATCTTCGGTATCAACCGGGTATATACCGGCAAATACCATTGGTTTCACTTCTTCAAAGCCTTGAATACCTTGCTCACAGGGGCGGTTTATCGTTGTGATAGTATCACCAACCTTAACCTCGCGCGATTCTTTTATACCCGAGATTATGTAACCCACATCACCGGTTTTAATAACATCTTTAGGTTGTTGTTTAAGTTTAAGCGTACCAACTTCCTCAGCAATGTATTGCTTCTCTGTAGCGAAGAATTTTACCCTGTCGCCTTTGCGGATCTCGCCATTTACCACCTTGAAGTAGGCAACAATACCACGGAAAGAGTTATAAACAGAGTCGAAGATCAAGGCCTGCAAAGGAGCTTCAGGATCGCCAACGGGGGCTGGCACACGCTCAACAATTGCACGCAAAACATCATAAACACCCATACCGGTTTTACCGGATGCGGCTAAAATATCTTCGCGCTTACAACCAATCAAGTCAACAATCTGGTCTTTAACTTCCTCTGGCATAGCACCAGGAAGGTCCATTTTATTCAACACCGGAATAATCTCCAAGTCGTTCTCAAGTGCAAGGTAAAGGTTTGATATAGTTTGCGCCTGGATACCTTGTGCAGCGTCAACAATAAGCAAAGCGCCCTCGCAAGCCGCAATTGAACGTGATACCTCGTAAGAAAAATCTACGTGGCCGGGCGTGTCAATCAGGTTAAGAATATATTTTTGGCCGTCCAGTTCGTAATCCATCTGGATGGCGTGGCTTTTAATGGTAATGCCGCGCTCACGCTCAAGGTCCATATCGTCAAGCAATTGGGCCTGGCTTTCGCGCTGGGTAATGGTGTTGGTGTATTCCAATAACCTATCGGCAAGTGTGCTTTTACCGTGGTCAATATGGGCTATTATACAAAAGTTACGTATGTGCTTCATTCAGCCGCAAAAATAACTTTTTAAGCTGATAATTTGTTATGGTTTTAAGCGAATTAGCTAACTTGATACACACATATGCTCAACCCTGCAGTTAAGGCGCACATCAGTTCCAAAATATCAGTTAATATACAAGCTGCCACACCTGTAAGCGGCGGCGATATTAATGCTGCCTTTAAACTCGAAACGGATCGTGGTCCATACTTCCTTAAACTAAACAACTCTAGTAAATTTCCTGAAATGTTTCTGCGTGAGCAAGAAGGTTTGAATGCTATTATTGCGACAAATGAAATAAAGGCTCCAAGGGTAGTTTTACAAGACGAAGCTGATGGTCTTACATTCTTACTTTTAGAATGGATTGAGAGGAGCAAAGCAACACCGGCAGCGCTAGCTAAACTTGGCGCACAACTGGCCGCTTTTCACAAACATAATAATGGGGAGTTCGGGTGGCGAAACAACAACTTTGTAGGCTCACTTGTTCAAATTAATAAGAATGAGAGCACTTGGTCGACTTTCTTCATCAACCAACGACTGCAGCCTCTTGTGAAAAACGCTTTTGATAACGGTTTGCTTGGCAAGTTGGATATCCGCAACTTTGAGCTACTTTACAAACAGCTAAATAATTTATTTGGAGAAGAAAAACCATCAATAGTGCATGGCGACCTGTGGGGAGGCAATTATCTTTTAGACATCAATGAAGACCCATGGCTTATTGACCCAGCCATTTATTACGGGCACCGGGAAATGGATATTGCCTTGACTCAATTGTTCGGCGGCTTTGGTAACGATTTTTGTCTGTCGTATAATGAAGTGAATCCGCTTCTACCGGGCTGGCAGCAACGGGTGGATCTGTGGAATTTATACCCTTTACTGGTTCACTTAAATTTATTTGGAGCCAGCTACGCTGGGCAATTAAGACATAATTTATCTCAGTATATTTAATCAACCAATTCTACAAAGACCGGCGTTTCGGACACTTTTAGTAATAACTTACCATCTACGGGTGATACCTTGCTTGTGTTCATCATATTGCTGCCAGCCTGCGGTATGTGCACCAACGATGTTTTATGGCCAGTCATATCAAGTTTATAATCAGTCACCTTGCTTTGCTGATCGGGAACCACAAGTACGTACATGGTTTTGCTTCCCAACTTATACCTGTCAACCAATGGGTTGGCTGATACAGTGCCTGCATACCGGTAATTGCCCATAAGTTTATTTACCTGCAAAATAAAGTCGGCGGCGGGGCGACGCTTTGGGCTTTCGGCCAGGCCCGACGTCATGTACTGTTCTTCGCCATTTTTTTCGGCATCAAATAATTGGTAAAAGAAAAGCCTGTCAATACCATGCCTTTTATACATCAGGGCGGTACGCAGTATCCAATCTGCCTGGGTTTGCAGCACAGTTTTATTGCCAATAGCCGGCGCATGCTGGTAACTTTTAGGATTGATATCGTATCCTGTTTCTGTTAACCAAACCGGCATACCATTGGCAATCTTGACAAAGCCATCGGCTACTTTGCAAGCTCCGGATAGTTCTGGTGCAACACCGGTTGTAGCTCGCTGATGGGAAAATATGTCGCCATCGTTTACGTACCAATGGTAATTGATCACATCAAAACAAAGGTTTACTTTGCCGTTTGGCAAATAGCCACGATTGGTTTTACACCAGTTTATCATACGGCGCACATAGCTGGTATCGGCCGTTGCAAGGCCGCCCATAACAACTCTCATTGCCGGGTCGGCAGTTTTAACACCTGCGTTTTTGCCCAGCGTACCTTTATGCCCATCATAAAATGCCGACATGTTTGCGGCATATTCTTCCGGCGTTTGCGTGGCGTTATTGCCCTTCCACCAGCGGTCGTTCTCATTTCCGCATTCTATGTACTTTATATAACCAAGGCCAATTTTTAATGCATTTACCGAGTCATTTGCCCAGCGTGGCCGGGCATCAACCTTTACCAATGCAGGGTCAACATTTTATTATAGCCATAACGGGCCGCAAACTGAAAGGCCGTGCGCGCTTGTATAATATAGGATGCCGGTTTGCTTCTGTCTGCTCCAAAATCAGCCGGCACGTTTTCGTCATCCCGCTCATCGGCAGGGTAGGTGTTCATCATCCAAGCCGGCAAATTTTTCAAGTCTGCCAACACCAGGATACTATCCTGTTTGCACCGGGCATACATTACATCGTAGTACCAACCGCCATCGTAAGTTGGGTTGTAAGTGTAATTGCCCTCACTATTTTCCAGCTTGTTCCAATTCATGTAATGCCTTACGGCGCTAAAGCATTTAATAAGCGCCATGTTGGCCTCGTATATTTTGTCTCTTTTGTTTGGTTCCGCAGGATTTTCCTCAAAGTTCCATTCATAGCTGTTTACGCCAAACATGTTTTTAAGCGGCACGGTATCCATCGTAGCGCCTGTATCTGCCCAACTAATTATGCTCACGCTATCTGCAACAAGATTTTTGGACTTGTTACTGCGGCAGCCAGATAAGCCCACCAAAACAATAAGCAAAAGAGTAAACAAATTATGCAAGGCGGCAGATTTCATAAAGTAACTATGAATGTGAAACAATGAAGTGCTATTTAATAACAAAGCCGCCTAGGGGCGGCTTAAGTACTTTAACTGTTTATTTTAAAACAGCATTTCGTTAGGAGGAGTAGCGCCTTTTAAACGCAGGTAAACGGTAGTTTGGCCACGGTGGTGTGTTTGGTGCTCAAAGCCTTTAAGTAATAATATGCCGCTTTGCACTTTCATATCCTTACCCATGGTAACGGTTTCTTTAAGCTTAGCATCAGGCATGGCTTTAATGGTAGTAATAACCCAGTCATAGCCATCCATTACCGCTTTGGTAACTGCTTCTTTATTTTGAGGTGTAGTTTTCTCTAATGATGTTCTGCCAAGCGGGCTTTCCTTTCCTGTTGCTACGCCTACGAAAAAGTAATCGGCATCAGCTAAGTGCAGCATTTGTTCAGCAAATGATTTCATTTCGGCGCTTGGCTTAAAGGTGTATCCATCAGCAGGCATAGCATCCAAATAAGCCTTTGTGTAAGCTTTGCCACGAGTAAAATCGGCAACCAGTTGCTCTTTTGTTTGGGCAAACAGGCTTGTACAAGCAAGGGTAAGTACAAGCGCTACTAAGTAAAATTTTTTCATAATTGCTTTATTGGTTTTAGTGTATTAACTGCTAAGTTAGGTAATTTTTCCTCAATCAAACTTGCAGAGTTTATTGAGATTGTTGGCCGCCGATGATACGCATTCTGAAGCAATTCATGGCCGTTTCGCCAAGGCGCGCAACAAGTTTGTAATTAGCAATTGCACCCACAGCTGCACCAACAACGGGCAGTAGTTGGGCCATCTTGGCAAGGTCAATATAATCACGGTACTCTTGCTGAAAGGTGCGCCAATCGAAACTGTTCATATCAACAGGGAGTGTAGCGGTATAAGTTTCCCAGCTTTCTAATATCTTAAATATCTGCACTTGCCGTTGCTTACTGCAATAGGCTAACTGAAACACGTACAAGAGGTATAGGCGCTCTTTGTAATCTTTTACATCAAAGCCATAAAGCGACGCAATATTGAAAAGCAGTTTCATCTTGATAGCTATCAGCGCCGTGAAATCTGCCAGACCAATCAAAATGCCGCCCGCGCCGGTAACTGCACCTTCAACACTGGCTGTTTTGCGATAGAAATTAATTTCCTTTTTAACATAGCTTTCCCGCAGAATAAGCGACGCTTCAGCAGGCATTTTAAAGCCGGTAGTATACTTTACGCCGAACATCATAGCCTTAACCATTTTTTCAATGGCGATAGTTACAGCGTTATGCACTTTATCGGGAATGTAATTGTTCACCTTGTTTTGCAGGGCCTGAGCAAGGCGGCCCGCAACCGACGGCTTCTGCAATATCTTATGCTTCCACAGCGCTAATTCAGCCGTTACTTGTTGCTCATACGATTCCATTGATTGTCTGGTTACGAATTGGTATAATATTTCTCGCTCATGTACTTATTAGGCTTTAAGTACAGGTAATCATTTTTAAAATCTATGATGATATTAAAGCGTTTTAAAACATCGTTGCCAAGGTAATTAATTTCGATGCCTAAAGGGTTTTGCCTGTTTAAGATAAGTGTCGGTACGTTTGTCAGACTCAAACCATTAAGCATTAACTGCGGTACCGACACTACTTTGATCTCATACTTTACCCCGCGAGGATCACTTATGTATGACGACTTTATTACCTTTAAGCTTACCATTTGCTTTTGTGTGGCAGCCCAGCTGCTATCTAAAATCACGGCCTGTTCAGATCCCGTATCCATAGCAAAATTACCGGTAATCCTTTTGCCGCCTATCACTATAAAGCCGGTAGCATAGGGAAACGAACGTACAAAGCAAAGTTTCGACCTACCGTACTCACGGCCAACTTTTGCGGGTTTCGACCGAACGATTATCAAGCCTTTGTCGTAATCAAGCGCAATCTGTTTGCCTTCAAATACGTTCCAGCCAAAACGGCCATCCATTTCCTTTGCGGTTATATTAGTTGATAAAACAGGAGCATCGTTTAACACCATGGTACCCATCTGCAGGGTTTTAGTGGCATTCAATCTCCTGTAATCTGGCGCAGATGTGTTAGCCAGCAAATGTGTTTTATTTAAGATAGCATCTTTGGTTAAATGGAAATCAAATGAACTTAAATCAAAATGCAATTTTAAGGTATCTGTCTTATTTAATACTGCTTTTACAGCTATTGCGTTGTAGGCGGTAAGTGTAAAAGGTATGGTATCTATCTTGTTTGTGGGCGAATGCGCATTGGCGGGTATAGCGCTTGCAATCTGTGTATAGCACGAATCTTTCCCGTTAAGCAATACCACAAAGTTGAATTTTGAGCCGGGCTTAACTTTTACTTTTATCGAATCAATGTCTGTATAAAAGGTGACCCACTTTGTTTCACGGGTACGATCGGCCGTATAAACATCAGGTTTTATGCCGGGCGAAAGCGACCATGCGTTTCTATCCAGATAGCCGCCATCATTAATTGCTACGCGCCTTGAAGTAGCCCTTATAACGGATAGTTTATGCTGTGCGTAAGTATTCAAAGAAAAAAGAAGTAGAAGTGACGATAGGCAGGCCAGTTTCATAATTGTAGAATATGTATTGATAAAAATAGCATTTTAGTGTCGGTTATTTTTGATGTCAATTAAAACAGGCAACATAATTTATACGTATGTTTAGACATGCCAACTAAGGATAACCGCTTTTATACTGATTTGCCGGCAAGCGATTTATCACTTTGCCAACTATTTGCTACGCCGGGCCTGTTTGCAGATGTACCGGATAGCTGGTCGGTAATTATTACGGACATCAAAGGTTCAACAAATGCCATATTAAATGGCCGGCACCATGATGTTAACCTTATTGCAACGGGTACTATTGTTACTGTTTTAAATATAGTTTATGCTGCAGATATAACCATTCCGTTTTTCTTTGGGGGCGATGGGGCAACCTTTATAGTACCCGCGCATATTGCAGACAATGTTATGCAGGCACTATCAGCATTTAAGACAAACACCTACAACAACTTTAAGCTCGATCTTCGTGCAGGAATAGTAAGTGTGGAGGATGTTTATAAAAATAATGCCGGTTTACATATAGCTAAACACAGCATATCCAAGTCCTTTACCATTCCGGTATTGTTGGGCAGTGGCTTAAGCTATGCCGAACAACTGATTAAAGGCCCCCAGGCGCTTCTTTCGACGGAGGTATCAGAAATCGAGGAGTTTGACCTTACCGGTATGCAATGCCGTTGGGATCGCATTGGTCCGCCTAAAAACAAAGAAGAAATTGTGACGCTGTTGGTTGTTGCCAAAAATGCAGAACAGTCTGAAGCGTTTGGCAAAGTAATGGACGCCATAGATAACATTTATGGGCCCCTGTTTAAAAGGCAACCCATATCCATAAGCAAATTAAGGCTCAATGCTACCTTCGCGCGGCTCGGTATTGAAATGAGGGCTAAGCTTGGCAAGGTGAATTGGCTGCAGCTTATTAAAGAGTGGTTTATTATGGCTTATGGGCGGATTTATTTTCGCACAGCAAGCGGGCGCCGTTATCTTAAAAGCCTTGTAGAAGCTGCGGATACGCTGGTGATAGACGGCAGAATTAACACCGTAATATCCGGCACGGTGCAACAGCGCAAAGCTTTGCAGGATGTACTTGATAAGCTGGAGGCCGAAGGATCCATAACTTTTGGCATGCATATCAGTAACGCCTCCATCATGTCATGCTATGTGCGAAATCTTAAAGATGGGCACATCCACTTTGTGGATGGTTCTGAAGGTGGTTATACCCAGGCAGCCAGGATGCTTAAAAGTAAGCTAAACCATTAAAATAAGAATGCCCGATATGTTTTAGATACCGGGCATTTGTTTATGGCTTAATGTTGTTACTCTCCACGTTTTAAACCAAATTTCTCAATCTTGCTATATAAGTGACTGCGTTGAATATCTATATCATCCGCAGTTTTTGATACGTTCCAATTGTTCTTCTCCAGCTTGAACTTGATGTATTCGCGTTCGGCGTAATCTTTATACTCCTGGAAATTGGTAAATTGATCATAGTTGGTTTGCGGTGCCGGTGCGGTTGCTGCATCTGCAGGGGCTGCAACAGCGGGGGCAGACGGATTGGCAAAAGCCTTTACATCGCTATCTGTGATAATCTTATCACTCAAGATAATTAAGCGCTCAACCATGTTGCGCAATTCACGGATGTTACCTGTCCATGGTAGTGATTTTAGCGCTTCAAGTGCCGCGTCAGATATTTTTTTAGTAGGCATACCATACTCTGTGCATATCTCTTCAAGAAACGCTTGCGTAAGTAAACCAATATCGTCGCGACGCTCCGTAAGTGGTGGGACGTGTATCAAAATAACACTTAAGCGGTGGTACAAGTCCATACGGAAATTACCGGCTTCAATTTCTTTCAGCAAATCCTTGTTTGTGGCCGCTACTACACGTACATCAACATCAATTTCCTTTTCGCCACCTACACGCGTAATTTTATTTTCCTGCAAGGCGCGCAGTACTTTGGCCTGTGCCGATTGGCTCATATCACCAATCTCATCCAGGAATAAAGTACCTCCATTGGCTGATTCAAACTTACCAATACGTTGTTTTATTGCCGATGTAAATGAGCCCTTTTCGTGCCCAAACAACTCGCTTTCAATTAACTCGGAAGGGATAGCGGCACAGTTTACCTCGATGATAGGCCCGTTTGAACGGTTCGATTTTTCATGCAGCCAACGTGCTACAAGCTCTTTACCGCTACCATTTGCACCGGTAACCAATACACGTGCATCTGTAGGGCCAACGCGCTCGATGGTTTCTTTAATCCTTACTATACCCTGAGACTCGCCAAGGATGGGGCGTACCTTTGATACTTTACGTTTTAATACTTTGGCTTCAACAACCAGGCTTCCCCTGTCAAGGGCGTTACGAACGGTAATTAATAAGCGGTTCAAATCAGGTGGTTTAGATATAAAATCAAATGCACCTTTTTTGCTGGCTTCAACGGCTGTTTCCACGGTTCCGTGGCCGGATATCATGATGAAAGGCAGATCGGGCTTTATGTTTAAACCTTCGGTTAGTACTTCCATACCATCCATGCGGTTCATTTTTATGTCGCAAAGCACCAGGTCGTAATCGTTCTTGCGGATCATCTCAAGGCCGTCCACGCCATTATCCACATCTTCAACCGTATAATCTTCGTACTCTAATATTTCACGAAGTGTACTACGGATAGACCGTTCATCATCAATTATTAAAATTTTAGCCATGTGTTTTAAACTGAATTGGAGGTAGAATGTTTGCGCCTAATATATAAAAATGTATAGTTTTTTAAACACTGTGGTTCAGTGAGTGGAGAGTGGTTGAATTGGAGGATGGTTGTTAGCGCGATAGCACAAATATTTAAATTTTTAGCACTTTTTCTAAACAATAAAATCCCCCTTGCGGGGGATTTTATACAGCAGCAAATCTGTAAGCCGGGTTCTGTACTCTTTACAGAGCTTCTATCATTAATCTGGTTTTACCGTCGCCGGCAAATTCAATCAACCTACCCATTCTGAACTTTACAGCCAAAGCCGTAAGTGGGAGCGAGCAGCCCCGCTTTCAGAACCTATTTGGTTTTTCAACTCCTGAGGTTTACCGCAATTCCGGTCGCCCGGAAAAGCCGTGAGCTCTTACCTCACGTTTTCACCCTTACCCTTGCGGGCGGTATATTCTCTGTGGCACTTGCTGTCGCCGGCTGCCGGCGCCTTCCCGTTAGGAAGCAGGATGCTCTGTGTTGCCCGGACTTTCCTCCGCCCCAAACAGGGCAGCGATAGAACGTTTTGCGGTACAAAGATAGGTAATTTATACTTGTGTACTCTCCGTTAAATCAATACGATTACTTACAGGCGGCAAGGTGTTTTTCTACGGTTTCAACATTAATCAACCCCAACTTATTACCAAATGAATTGTTTATATAAGTGAGCACTTTGGCAATATCAACAGGAGGCAGATCCGTTGCGGGCATACTGCCCTGGTAGGCTTTTTTATTGATAACCACCACATTTTCCTCAATTCCATAATTAACCAAGCATGAAAGTTTCTCACGATTAGTTTTCAGGTAAACAGAATCTGTTAGGGGAGGGATAAGTTGCGATAACCCCTGACCTTGCGCCCCATGGCAGTTTTGGCAATGCTGCTTGTAAAGCAAATTGCCGCCGTTATAATAACGCATAAATTCTTGTTGCTCATCGCTTTTGCATGCAGCAATCAGCGATATGAAAGCAACCAATAAAGCTATTACCTTGAATTTCATTCGGGTTTTTCGGCAGTGTTATACTCATCCAATAATATTTTGATGTCGCCGCTTAGTTTTTCAACCTGCTTTTCGTCAGTGCCATCGTAGTATCCACGGATGCGTTTATCTTTATCTATCAACACAAACCAGCCTTGGTGTACGTAACCGCCGGGGGCGCCATTGTCTTGCATTACAGCCACCAGGTAATCTTTTTGGCCAAGGGTGTAGGTTTCTTCTTTTTTACCTTGTAACAACCACCAATTATTACCACTAATGCCAAGTTTATCAGCGTATTTTTTCAATACCTCAACACTGTCATGCTTCGGATCGATGGTGTGCGATATGATCTTAAAATCCTTTACATCTTTGTAGGTATCGTAAATTTTAAGCATGTTACGATGCATAACCGGGCATATGGAAGGGCAGGTGGTAAAAAAGAAATCGGCAACATAAACGTATCCGTCGAGGCTTTTATTGGTTATGCTATCGCCGTATTGGTTTACAAATTTAAAGGCCGGGATAGTTTTATATACGGTATCAACTACTTCCTTACCGTTAACCACGCGGGTAACGGCATCACGCTGTCCCATTATTGGTAGTTTCGGTTTCTCGGGGTCGTTAAATTTACAGGCGGTAAATGTGGTTAGCAGCACTAATGCTGCCAGGGTAACATTTCTCATTTGGTAGGGTTTTCTTTAATAAAATCGGCAGCCTTTTTTATTGAGATGTTAAACAAGCTGTCGATGTGTTCTATCTCCTTTTTCTGAGCGGTAAGGTATGCCATAACCTCGTCATGCGACTTGCCTTTGTTTTCGGCATCAAACTTATGCATCCAGCCTTCCATGCGGGTATCGGCACTATCTAAAGAAGCATCCAGCACCCGGGCCTTCTCGGTAACACCGGTGCTTATGTTTTTAAGGATCAAAGCATCTAGCATCATCTTGTTTACAATGATGAGTTCATCTTTGGCCATAACACGGTCATGTACTTTAATAACTTCTTTAAGCAGGTTTTGCTCTTCAACTTTATTGTCAGTACATGATGCTAACACGAAACTCAGAGCGGCAAGGGTAAATAGTTTCTTCATGATAAGTATATTATAAGTTTTGGTCTGCCTCACGGCGATAAATTACATAGTCGGTTGGTGGCAATGTTACTAACTGGTTTAGCTTGAGCTGCTGCCCAATTTTTGACCGGTGATGTGTACCATGATTAATAACATGCGCTATTATATCGCTTAAAATGTTTTCATAAAACTCACCTGTTGTACGGGTGTAGGTTATAACCCTGCTATAATCAGCTTCCTTTAAACCGCTCAAAAATTCTGTCCAGTCGGTATGGTTTTGCTCAATTATAGCCGCGAAAGACTCCACGGGCAGGTCGGGCCATACGGGGCCGGTGTGTGCCTGCACTGATTTACAACGCTGTAACCATACCTGTGGTGTAGTAAGCAAATGCGCCATAAGCGTGGCTGAGTTACCCGGAGCTCCATATTTCACAATCAATTCATTCATTGCGCGGTTAGCGTAACAGTCATAATCGAACAGGCGTAAGAAATGGCTTTTCATCACAGGGCAAATGTAGTCAACCTTTGGGCAATAACACGGCCTCGGTATTCAAAACTGTGTTAATAATTACATAATATAAACGTTACCATAAGCTTATAAGCGGCCATTATCTTTATAACAATTAAAACAATGCACCATGAAAATCATCACTTTGCTCTCACAACTGGTTAGCGATTTCCGCGAATGGTTATTTCTTAAAAGCATGCGTTCGTCATTTAAGCACTAAGTATTTTTACTTTAAGCTTTACTAATACAATTATATTGCACATTTTGGGCGTATATCAGCCCACGTAAATGACAAGCGAAACTCCCGACACTACTTTTACCAGGCAACTTTTTGGAGAAGACTTTGCCTGGGGCGTATCAACCGCTGCCCTGCAAACCGAAGGCTCATGCGACGCCGATGGCAAAAGCCCCTCGATATGGGATACATTTACTGCTAAAAAAGGTAGGGTTTTGAATGGCGATACACCTGTACACGCCTGTCGTTTTTATGAGGACTATAAAAGAGACATAGATCTTGTAAAGCAGCTCAACATTCCAAATTTTCGGTTTTCAATCGCCTGGACCCGCATTTTACCAAACGGCACCGGGGAAATAAATCAGGCCGGCATAGCACATTACAATAAGGTTATTAATTATTGCCTTGAAGTTGGCGTTGAGCCATGGCTCACCATTTACCATTGGGATTTACCGCAAGTTTTGGAAGACAAAGGCGGATGGACAAATCGCGAGTCGATAACCTGGTTTACCGAGTTTGCAACAGTTTGTGCCAAAAGCTTTGGCGATCGTGTAAAACACTGGATGGTTATGAACGAACCTGCCGTATTTAGCGGCGCCGGTTACTTTTTTGGCATACATGCACCGGGCCGCACAGGGCTACGTAACTTTTTACCGGTAGTGCATCATGTGGTGTTAAGCATTGTTGCCGGTGCAAAAGTGTTACGCAAATTACTGCCGCAGGCAATTTTGGGAACTACGTTCTCGTGCTCGCACATTGAGCCTTACAATGATAAACCCCGCAATGTTGCCGCCGCAAAACGTGCCGATGCCTTAATAAACCGCCTTTTTATTGAACCCATTCTCGGCCTTGGATATCCAACAACGGAGATTAGTTCGCTTAAGGGCATTTTTAAATATTTCAAGCCCGGCGATGAGGATAACCTCAGTTTTGATTTTGATTTTATCGGGCTACAAAACTACACACGCGAAATTGTAAAGTATTCATTTTTTACGCCGTACATAGGTGCCCGGTTAGTGAAAGCCGAAAACCGCAACGTTGAACTTACCACCATGAAATGGGAAGTGTATCCGCAATCTGTGTACGAGATATTAAAGAAATTCAACGCTTATAAACAAATAAAAAAGATTATCATAACAGAAAATGGTGCGGCTTTCCCGGATGAATTTGCTAACGGTGAGATTAATGACACCAAGCGCCTTAATTATATACAAGCTGCCTTAAAGCAATTGTTAAAAGCAAAGAATGAAGGGTGTAAAGTAAGCGGTTACTTTGTTTGGACGCTTACCGATAATTTTGAATGGGCCGAAGGCTTCCACCCGCGCTTTGGCCTGGTGCATATTGATTTTGAGACCCAAAAACGCACCATTAAAGCTTCAGGACACTGGTATCGTAACTTTTTGGGGTAATCCGTTTTGCTGAACGCCGGGGATATTAAAAGGTAAGCTTATAAAAAAGGTTGTACCGGCGTCCTGGTTACTTTCAAACCAAATTTTACCATTATGCTTCTCCATTATTTGCTTACAAATGGATAAACCTAATCCAAATGATTTTTCGCCGGAAGTACCCGGGCGTTGGGCATTGGTGAAGGTGTTAAATATTTGATCTTTAAGCTTGTCCGGTATGCCTATACCGTTGTCTTTAACAGCGACCACAATACGGTGCCCAACCTCGGCAACCCTTACCTGTATCAAGCCGCCAACAGGGCTAAACTTAATGGCATTACTTATTAAGTTGCTGATAACGCGCCATATTTTTTCACGACTTATAAAAAGTTCCTGCTGCCTGTCCAATTGATCAAATAATATCTGCTGGCCCTTTTCTGAAGCCTTAAAGCGTAATAACTCAACACTATTGCTCACCAGCGAATTTATTTCAACATTTTCGCGATTCATCTCAACCGATGAAATATTTGCTGCTTCTAAAATTTCATTAATCAACTCAAGCGAATTGTTCGAGGTGTCCTTAACCAGATTTATCAATTCCTTTTGATCTTCTGTATAATCATCCTCGACCATAATAGATGTAAGCGCAGCTATGCCACCAATCGGATTACGAAGATCGTGAGCTACGGTGCGCAAAATGCGGTCCTTTTCCTGGCTGCTTTGGTTGAGGTCGCTAAGCGTATTCTCTAAAATGGCGTTCTGTTTGTTTATCTGCTTATTAAGCTCATTTACCGTTTTCACATCTTTTTTTGATCGCTGCCAGTTGCGCAGTATCAAAAAGATAATGATCACCGCCATTGCCGAAAAAAAGACGGTTACATACAGGTAAATGGTTTGTAGTTTATTATTGGTGCTTAGCGCGTCTATCTGATGCTGCTTGTCGTAATTGGCCAATTGCTGGTTTACATCCGTCTCCATCAATAGGCTTGCTCTTTTTGTCAATGAATCATTTAATACGTTATACTTTTGCAAATAATCCAAAGCCTTTTCCGGTTGCTTTTTATCCGCATAGTAATCGCTCAGCAAGCGGTTTACACCAGCCTCAGCTTCATCATTCATTACAGTATCTAACTGGCTGCGTATTTTAGTAAGTAGATTAAAAAGCGAATCGGTTTTACCTTCCTCCAAATATATTTTTGCAAGCTTTATTTCGGTAAGTTGGGCATCGCGGTTATCATAGCCAGCACCAAGATTTATGGCAATACTTTTCTTGAGAAGATTTTCTGCCTTAGCGTTTTCCCCTTTTTGAATGTAAACCTCGGCCATGTTGCCGTAAACAACACCACGTGCCATGTTTACATGCAACTTGCGCTCGGGGTATTTAGCTTCGTTGCTATCAATCTCTGCTAAAGCCTTGTTAAAATAGACGAGGGCGCTATCATTCTGATTTTCTTTTTTAAAACTCAACCCAATATTATCAAGCAACTCCTGCCTGCGATAAAAGCCAACAAAACTTCGGTTTATCACGCCCTCTTTCATCTCGGCCACGTTTTGTGTGTAGCTGTCAGCAAAATATTTACCGGCAAGTTTGTAATGGCCTTGCTTGTACATAATCATACCCATACGGTACGTATAATCTGCCACAGCAGCAAGATTGAAATAGCTTTTACCCGTTATGTATCCCTGATAATAGGCCTGGTAAGCGTCAGCAAACTGCCTTTGCTCAAACAATGCATCGCCGCGACAAAAGTTGGCCTCTGCATAATTCATAGCGTAATCTTTTGTATTGATACCCTTACGGGCAACCATCAGCATACTATCAGCGTAAACCAAGGCAGTATCGTACTGCTTGATCGTTTTCTGATAGTAAACGTAATGCATACCATAAAATCGAATATAATCTAAGAGGGTACGATTTTTAAGCTTGCTAAAGGCGGAGTCCATATGGTCGAGGCCCTTTTTAACCTTGTCTTTAGCCCACAATGCTTCTGTTTCCTGGCGTATCTTTTTAAATCCTGGCGAATAATCACCATTATCAACAGCGCTTTGCTTTTTTGTACAAGCAGGGGCTGCCAATACAAAAGCAAAAAGCCAGCAAAGCAAATAGAGGTTGCGGAACGAATTAGTTTTGAGGCAGATCAATTTAAAAGGGTTAGCTGGCTCAACAAATATAATAAACAGGCTGAATTTATACTACTTTGGGCTCTATTAAATATATTTTAAGAGTGCCGTATGGCTCAGAATAAGATTTGCGTGATGATAGCCATTATAGTCCGCATAATGTTTGTTTTTGATAACGACACTGTCTGGTACCGGCTTATCAGCCAATTTATATCTTCAACTAACAAATGGTTTTTACGAGTGCTCAAAACCAAATAAAGAAGTAATTTTGACGTATGATTAAAGTGGCTTTACAAGGTGCTGAGTTTTTTGCTTACCATGGTTTTTACGCAGAAGAGCAATTGTTGGGTACCCGTTTCCTGGTAGATATAGAAACTTACTTTACGCCCGTAAGTGCGTTGCACGAAGACGAGATTAGTAAAACTGTTGATTATCAAACACTATATAATATCACATCGGCCGAAATGAAGCAACCACGTAATCTTATAGAAACGGTTGCACAGCATATTTTGGATGCTGCAATTAAGCAGTTCCCGTTTGTAGAAAAGGCTGTCGTTACCGTCAAAAAAATGCATCCGGCTATGGGCGGTATTGTAAACAACTCTGCTGTTACCATTACCTACAACAAAACCAGCAATGACCTTTAACAAAATAACACAACCGATACTTGACGCTATAAATGCTATTGTTGGCAGTGATGCTGTTTTAACAGAAAAACAAGTTATTGATAACTATAGCCATGATGAAACCGAAGATTTGGTTTACTATCCCGAGGTAGTTGTTAAGCCCTCTACACCCGAGCAGGTTGCCGAATTGCTAAAAATTTGCAATATAGCACTTATACCCGTAACCCCGCGTGGTGCAGGTACCGGCCTGGCCGGCGGTGCACTACCAGTAAAAGGCGGCGTGTTAATATCCATGGAGCGCTTTAACCGGATAATAGATATTGACGAGCAAAACTTGCAGGCCACTGTTGAGCCTGGGGTGATTACAGAGGTGTTTATGAACGCAGTTGCTGATAAAGGCTTGCTTTATCCTGTCGACCCGGCCAGTAAAGGCAGTTGCTTTATTGGCGGCAACGTTGCTAATTGCAGCGGCGGGCCACGGGTGGTTAAATACGGCACCATACGCGAGTACATATTGAACCTGGAAGTGGTTTTGCCAAACGGCGAAATCATCTGGACAGGCGCCAACACGTTAAAGTATGCATCGGGATATAACCTAACCCAGTTGCTTATCGGATCTGAAGGTACGCTCGGTATTGTTACTAAAATAGTTACCAAATTAATACCTGCACCAACCATGGATGCGTTGATGCTGGCCTCGTTTACCAGTAATGAGGATGCTTGTGCCGCAGTATCTGCAATATTCAGGGCAGGGGTGGTGCCATCCGGCCTGGAGTTTATGGAACGCCGGGGCATGGAGTGGGTTATTGAACACGATGGCATTGCTTTCGACTTGAAAGACGGCATTGAAGCCTTCCTGCTGATAGAGGCAAACGGCTCCAACCAGGATGTGATATTTGGTGATTGCGAAAAGATAAACGAAGTGCTTGAGCAGTATAATTGCCAGGACGTACTTTTTGCCGATGCCGCCGCCCAAAAAGAAGAGCTTTGGCGCATCCGCCGTACTATGGCTGTATCCGTAAAATCAAATTCAGTTTATAAAGAGGAAGATACCGTAGTACCCCGTGCACAATTACCTCAGCTTATAAAAGGCATTAAAGAGATAGGAAGCAAATATGGCTTCTCTTCAGTTTGTTATGGACATGCCGGCGACGGTAACCTGCACGTGAATATAGTAAAGGAAAACATGAGCGATGACGACTGGAACAATAAACTGAAAGACGGCATTACCGAAATATTCGAACTTACGGTAAGCCTTGGCGGCACGCTTTCGGGGGAACACGGCATCGGGCTGGTGCAAAAAGATTACATGCCGATAAAATATTCGCCCGTACACTTTGCAATATGGAAGGGCATAAAGCAGGTATTTGATCCAAATGGGATATTAAACCCCGGAAAAATATTCAATTAATTGGTAACCTATTTACAATTGCATCCAGCAAAGGCGTATTAGGTCTTCGATGGATGCGATTTTCTTAATTGGTATTTAGTATTAATCCCGGCTCGTCATACTCAATCATAGCTTTGCGGCCTTCTTTTGGAATAGGTACAGATTTGCAGGCGTTGTAATCATAACTTATGCAAACGGTTTTGCAGGTTGTGCAAATTTCTTCGCCTTTTTCTGTTTGCTTTGTCAGCAAGTGCATCACATCAAAACTGCTGTTACCTATACGCGTAACGCGCACATAGCAATTTATTTCGTCATCAACTTTCACAGGCTTCAAATAAGTTATTTCGGACCGGCCCACAACCACGCCAGTTTCCTTCAAATTCCAATTTGTAACATCGCGCCAATAATTAATACGTGCAGTTTCAAAGTAGGTAAGATATACAGCATTATTTACGTGACCCAAAGCATCTATATCCGAAAACCGGATGGCTATAGGCGATTTAAATTTGTAATCTGAAACTTTTTCGGCCATGTTAAGACATTTTGTCCGTCGAAAATACTTTAAAGCGACATATTGTCTCGATTTATAGTACTTTCATCGGTTGGTATAACAGTTGATTTAAAGCTTACGAAGTTAATTAAAAACAAAAACTTAAAGGAGAATATAACCATGGCATTAGTAAAATTTAACAACGGCTTAAAACACAACAGCAACCCATTCTTAAACGATGTGTTTGAATCATTATTGAATGACTCATTGGTATCTACAAAATCTGTTAGCCGCGTACCTGCAGTTAACATTGCTGAGAACGACAATGAGTTTCACATTGAGCTTGCTGTACCCGGCCTTAAAAAAGAAGATTTTAAAATAGCGCTTGAAAAGAATATCTTAACAGTGTCTGCCGAGAAAAAAGCAGAAAATACTGAAGAGACAAAAAAATACAGCAAAAAAGAATATAGCTACGGCTCGTTCACACGTTCGTTTACCTTGCCGGAAACTGTTGACTATTCAAAAATTGAAGCTGACTACACCGACGGAATTTTGAAGTTGGTAGTAGCAAAAAGGGAAGATGCTAAATTTCAATCAAGAGAAATAGCTATCAAGTAATTCAAAATTGTGTTTTCATAAATTGGGTTTAGTAAGTAAAAAAGCCGCTCTGTAATGGGGCGGCTTTTTACTTGATAAGCTATAATGATATTTAGAATTATATCGAATACCTACATTAGTTCCGCATATTAATATACTGTAGCGGCTGGCCAAAATCTTCTCCCCGACATAGGCTTATAACCGCTTGCAGATCATCGATTTTTTTGGCTGTTACACGTACCTGGTCGTCCATTATAGATGCTTGTACTTTAAGGCCGCTATCTTTTATCTTTTTGACAACCTTTTTTGCAGCTTCTTTATCAAGGCCCTCTTTAATCTTGATCTCTTTACGTATCATATTTCCTGACGCCGCCTGCTCGTCGCCAAAATCAAGCGCTTTAGGGTCGAGGCTTTGTTTCATCATGCGGCTTATTATTGAGTCTTCAATGGCCTTAAGGCGCATATCATTTTCTGTAACAATAGTTATAGCATTGGTTTTCTTGTCAAGGTCAACCGTGCTTTTTGAATCATTAAAATCGTAACGGTTCAAAATCTCTTTTTTCGCGTTGTTAACGGCGTTATCAAGGGTTTGTCCGTCTATCTTACTTACTATATCAAATGAAGGCATATTAATGGTTTTTTATTTAGCGTATGCAAAGCTAATGTATAACATTGGTAACAAGTTTTAATAATTAAAGTATCAAATTGTTTTAAAACTGCGGTAACGGGTAATTGTATAATAAGTTAATATTAATTTAACAAAAAAAAGGGCAGCTTTGTTGCTATAGCTGTTGAAAACGGCAATTACTATGGACTTAAAGAACATTCCGCTAATTAATAGGGAAATAAGCTGGTTATATTTTAACGACAGGGTTTTGCAGGAAGCTGCCGACCCAACCGTTCCCCTTATTGAGCGCATTAAGTTCCTGGCCATATTTTCATCAAACCTTGATGAGTTTTACCGTGTAAGGGTTGCCACGCTTAACAGGCTTGCAAACTTGAATGATAAAGCGAAAGAAATTTTGGGGTACAACCCCAAAAAGTTGCTTAACCAAATTAAAAATCTGGTTGTAAAGCAGGAACGCAAGTTCAACAACCTTTACGAAAACATCATTGTTAAGCAACTTGCCGAGGAAAAGATTTTCATTATCAACGAAAAGCAGCTCAACGTTACGCGAGGTGCATTCGTAAAAAACTTCTTCAGGGATAAATTACTGGCTACCCTGGTTCCCATAATGCTCGACGATAGTTTACCTATGCCAGAGCTGCGCGACCGGGCCATTTACTTTTTTGTAAAGCTTACCAAAAATAAAAAGTCCAGGCTGGCGCTCATCGAGTTTCCTGATAACCTGTCGAGGTTTTTGGTACTGCCTGATACCAACAATTTAAAATTTATTATACTGCTTGATGATATTATAAGATATAGCCTCGAGGATATCTTCTTCATTTTTGAGCATGACACTATCGAGGCCTACTCGTTACAGCTAACCCGCGATGCCGAGCTTGACCTGGATAAAGAAGTGAGTGTAAAGTTTGTTGATGCATTGGCGAAAAGCCTTCAAAAGCGCCGTAAAGGAAAACCAATGCGTTTGCTTTATGATCAGGAAATGCCTGCTGATATGCTGGAGTACCTTACCAAAAAAATGAAGCTGCAGGCACAAAGCCTTATACCGGGTAACAGGTACCATAATTTTAAAAACTTTATCGCTTTCCCCAACGTTGGCCGGCCCGATCTGGAGTACAACAAAGCGTTGCCATTACCGGTAGACAGCCTGTCCATCGGTAAAAGTTTAATGAGCCTTATAGCCAAGCGCGACTACCTTATAAGTACACCTTATCAATCATACGATTACGTTATCCATTTTTTACGCGAGGCCGCTATCGACCCTAAAGTAAAAGAAATCAACATAACGGTTTACCGCCTTGCCGAAAACTCTAAGATTATTCATGCCCTTATAAACGCTGCTAAGAACGGTAAAAAGGTAAACTGCCTTGTTGAATTGCGCGCCCGTTTCGACGAGCAAAATAATATTCACTGGAGCAGTAAGCTGGAAGAAGAGGGTGTTACCGTGCTGTATGGTATTGATGGCTACAAAGTGCACTCGAAAATTTGCATGGTAACCCGCATGGAAAAAGGAAAAGCCGCATACTACGCATGCTTATCTACCGGTAACTTTAATGAAAAAACGGCAACTATGTACGCCGACCACACCCTGCTAACTGCCGACAAAAGGATAACCACAGATTTGGTTTACATTTTCAGATCGTTAAATAAAGGAGCCTTACCGCGCGGCTTAAAAAATTTAATCGTATCGCCAATTGATTCACGCCCGGCAATTTATAAGCTTATAGATAACGAGATAAAAAATGCCAAGGCCGGTAAGGAAGCTTACATGATATTGAAGATGAACAGCCTTGCCGACGAGCAGATGATCAACAAACTTTACCAGGCCAGCAATGCAGGCGTAAAGATCCAGATGATTGTGAGAGGTATGTGTTGCCTTATTGCCGGTGTAAAAGGCTTCAGCGAAAATATCGAAGTAACCAGTATAGTCGATAAGTACCTCGAGCACGCTCGCGTGCATATTTATTGCAATGGCGGCAACGAGCTTATCTACCTAACATCTGCCGATTTCATGACACGCAATATTGATAACAGGGTAGAGGTAGGTTTTCCTATTTACGACAAGCAATTGCGAAGAGAGATACGCGATATAATTGATATACAACTAAATGATAATACCAAGGCCCGGGATATTACCATTGCCCATACCAACAAGTACCATAAAACCGAGGCCGACTTACTTACCCGTGCACAGATAGATACATACACATACCTTAAAAATAAAAATTTACCAAGTTGAGATACGCCGCTATTGATGTAGGATCAAACGCTGTAAGGCTTTTAATAGCCGATATAATTGAGAACAGCGGGTCTATATCCTTTAAAAAAACTACGCTTTTACGTGTGCCCGTTAGGCTGGGTGATGATGCTTTTCTCAATAAGCACATTTCTGACAAAAAATCTACTGATCTTGTTAAATCCATGCAGGCTTTTCGTAACCTGATGGATGTTTACCGGGTTACAGATTATATGGCTTGCGCCACTTCGGCCATGCGCGAAGCAGATAATGGTGCGGAAGTAACGGCACGTATTAAAGAAGAAGCCGGTATTGACCTTGAAATTGTGCATGGCGAACGCGAAGCACGTATTATTTATGCAAGCCATGCCGAGATAGATATCGACAAAAGCAAAAACTACTTGTATATTGATGTTGGTGGCGGTAGCACCGAGTTATCTTTGTTTTGTGGCGGCGAACTCATTGCGTCACAATCATTTAATCTTGGTACCATCCGCATCCTTGACAATCAGGATAAAGATGAAACCTGGAACGAGATGAAAGATTTTATCCGCGATAACACCCGTGGTTATAAAAACATTTATGGTATTGGTACAGGCGGCAATATTAATAAGCTATTCAGGCTTTCAGGCGAGAAGGACAAAAGCGAGCCACTGTCATACATTAAGCTTAAATCGTTATATAATTACCTAAACTCCTTTTCGCTTAAGGATCGTATAAATGTGCTTGGCTTAAACCAGGACAGGGCCGACGTTATTATCCCAGCTTGCGAAATTTATTTAACCGTATTAAAGACTGCGGGTATAAAAAGCATTTATGTACCAACCGTTGGTATGGTTGACGGCATAGTGCAAACGCTCATCGAGAAGAATTTTGTACCTAAGGGTTAAAATTATTTAAATATTTTTTTAATAATTATTAAAACCTTATTATATTTGTAGTGCCCAATCAAAGGGCATGTTTTTCATAGGTAGATGTAGGGTCGAGTACGAGTTATTCGACCCTTTTTTGTGCCTGTAACTTTTCTTCCTTTTATTTGTACCTGTTATATCATGAATAAGAAAATTGTGGTTGCTGTTACCGGGGCAAGCGGATCTATATATGCCAAATTATTACTCGATAAGCTGCAGGACTTGCAGGCGCAAATAGCCGAAGTTGCTATTGTAATGAGCGACAACGCCCGCCAGGTTTGGGAATTTGAACTTGGCAATACAACCCATAGCAGCTACCCGTTTACCGTTTACGCTAAAAACGATTTTATGGCGCCCTTCGCGTCTGGCTCGGCAAAGTTTGATACAATGGTTGTCGTGCCCTGCTCAATGGGCACCATGGGCCGTATTGCCGCAGGCGTATCTGATGACTTGATAACCCGCGCTGCTGATGTAATTTTGAAAGAACGCCGTCGCTTAATCCTCGTTGCACGAGATACACCGCTCAACCTCATCCAAATCAGAAATATGGCTACGGTAACTGAGGCTGGTGGAATAATTTGCCCGGCAATTCCATCCTTTTACAGTAAACCGCAAACAGTTGAAGATGTGGCCATGACCGTAGTAAATCGTGTGATAGACCTCATTGGTCTTGAGAACGAAAGCTACAGGTGGGACGGTATGTAGATACCCGCAAAAAAGTTATATTAGTGGCAAACCTAAGGCCATGAAAAAACTAAGCGTTATCATCATCGTGTTACTTGCATGCTTAACGTTGCAAGCCCAAAACAAACAAAAGTCGGTAACGAGCCTTGCGTTTATGGCCGGTGATTGGCGCCTTAAGCACAAGTGGGGCGACATGCAGGAATTATGGAGTGCACCCTATGGCGATAACGTGATGGGCACTTTCAGATGTGTTAAAGATGGCAAAGTTGTATTTTACGAGTTTATGGTAGTTGAACAAGGGCCGGATGTACCTGTATTGAAACTCCGCCATTTTAATAAAGGCAGCATTGGTTGGGAAGAAAAAACCAAGCCGTTATCAATGCCGGCTATCGATGTTTCAAACAATCAGGCAGTGTTCCTTTCGATAGATAAGAAAGTTAAGATCACTTACGAGCGCATTGGTGCTAATAACATGGATTGCATTTTAGATGAAAAAGGCAAAGACGGAAAGTGGACAAAAGAGGTGTTCAGTTATGTAAGATTTAAAAACTAATTATCATATAATTGTCGTTTTCAAATCGGTGATTCTGCTTGTCAGCAATCACAAATCAACTATTTACTAAAATACTTATCTTTGCGGCTTGCAAATGAACAAGAAAGTAGCTTTTTATACGCTTGGCTGTAAGCTTAATTACTCGGAAACATCGTCTATAGGGCGTATGTTTACGCAAGCTGGTTTTGATACGGTTGACTTTACCGACACTCCCGATGTGTTTGTAGTAAACACCTGCTCCGTTACCGAAAATGCCGACAAGAAGTGTAAGAAGATTGTTAAAGAGGCGCTTAAAATTTCGCCCAACGCATTTGTGACTATTGTGGGGTGCTATGCGCAATTAAAACCAAAAGAAATTGCGGAAATACCCGGGGTTGATATGGTTTTAGGCGCTGCAGAGAAATTCCAGCTGGTTGATCATATTACCGATCTTACCAAGAAGCCAAAAGCAGTTATTTACAACCAGCCGGTTGAGCATGCCAACACATTTGTTCCCTCATACTCATTTGGCGACCGTACCCGTACTTTTTTAAA
Organism: Mucilaginibacter pallidiroseus; assembly: GCF_007846085.1. Lineage (GTDB taxonomy): Bacteria > Bacteroidota > Bacteroidia > Sphingobacteriales > Sphingobacteriaceae > Mucilaginibacter > Mucilaginibacter pallidiroseus. The sequence goes on along the minus strand of NZ_VOEJ01000001.1, from coordinate 509,361 downwards.
AGTTCAGGACGGCTGCGATTATTCATGTACCTTCTGTACTATCCCTTTGGCACGTGGCGCAAGCCGCAGCGATACCATCGAGAGCGCTGTGAATCAAGCAAGAGAAATTTCTGCATCGGGCGTTAAAGAAATAGTTTTGACAGGTGTAAACCTTGGCGACTTCGGCATTCGTAATGGCCAGCGTGAGGATCGCTTCTATGATCTTGTAAAGGCTTTGGATGAGGTTGAAGGTATCGAAAGGATTCGAATTTCGTCAATAGAGCCAAATCTATTGAGCGATGATATCATCGAATTTGTAGCACAATCAAAACGTTTTGTGCCGCATTTCCATATTCCGCTGCAATCAGGGTCAGATAAGATATTGGGTCTTATGCGCCGCCGTTATCGCCGCGATTTGTACGCAAGCCGGGTTGCAAAAATAAAGCAGGTAATGCCCGATTGCTGCATTGGCGTCGACGTTATTGTAGGCTTCCCCGGCGAAACACGTGAGGACTTTGTTGATACCTACAATTTCCTTAACAGATTGGATATCTCATACCTGCACGTATTTACTTACTCGGAGCGGGAAAATACGCCTGCTGCAGAGATGATTGGCACGGTGCCCGGATCTACCCGCGCCGACAGGAGCAAGATGCTGCATATTTTAAGCGACAAGAAGCGCCGTGCTTTTTACGAAAGTCAGTTGGGTAAAAACGGCGATGTACTTTTTGAGGGTGATATAAAGGATGGTTACATGCACGGCTTTACTAAAAACTATGTGAAGGTGCGCACCAAGTTCGACCCCGTATTGGTCAACGAATTGAAAACCGTTCACTTAACCTCAATTTCACCTGACGGTGATGTGGAAATAACAGAAAGCGAAGAGATATTAGTCCATTAAAAGCTATATTCGCCTGTTAAAATTCTGCTTATGTTCCCAAGCATCTATCATCTTCTGCATTACCTTTTCGGCATCGAGGCGCCTGTTCTTAAAGTTTTTCAAACCTTTGGTTTTTTTGTAGCCCTTGCTTTTATTGCTGCTTACTGGGCGTTTACCGAAGAGTTTAAGCGTAAAGAAAAAGGCGGTTACATACACGCAAGGAAACAAACAATTACCGTTGGGGAGGGAATAAGCGCAGGAGAATTGATAGGTAATGCGCTATTTGGATTTGTTATTGGCTACAAAATAGTTGATGCCGCGCTTAACTTTAATCTGCTTGTTCAGGATACACAATCTTTTCTGATATCAACACGTGGTAACTTTTTAGGCGGCGTTGTTGTTGCTGCATTATTTGCATATTGGGCTTATTATGAAAACAAAAAGCAACGCCTGCCGCAGCCAAAGCAGCAGGAAGTAACCGTACACCCGCACGAGTTGATGAGTAGCATTTTGCTTTGGGCTGCCATTTGGGGTTTTGCCGGTGCAAAACTTTTTAACGCGCTTGAAAACTGGGACGATTTTATGCGCGACCCGATAGGTATGTTGGTTGGCTTAAGCGGGCTTACCTTTTATGGGGGCTTGATATGCGGAGGCTTGGCTGTACTATATATAGCAAATAAAAATGGTGTAAAGTCGTTGAACATGCTTGATATTGGCGCTGCCGGAGTTATGCTTGCATACGCAGTTGGACGCATAGGCTGCCAAATGTCTGGCGATGGTGATTGGGGAATATCCAACACTGCCCCAAAGCCAGGCTGGCTTAGCTGGGCACCTGATTGGATGTGGGCATTTAAATATCCGCATAACGTGAGCGAAATGGATCCGGGGAATCGCATTGCCAACTGTGTAGGTAAATATTGTAATGAGCTTACTCTGCCTGCTTACCCAACGCCTTTTTATGAAACAATCATGGGTCTTATTCTATTCGGCATTTTATGGAGTATACGTACCAAAGTTAAGGCACCTGGTGTATTGTTTGGAATCTACATGATATTTGCCGGTGTGGAGCGCTTTTTGATCGAACTGATTCGCGTAAACACAAGGTATCATGTGGCGGGTATATCCTTTACACAAGCCGAACTGATTTCCGTGCTTTTAGTAATCGGTGGCTCGTTCCTGATTTATAACGGACAGCGTAAGTATAAAGGCGTTCCGGTAAACGCCTAAGCATTTTTACTCTTAAAATCTCGTTATGCAATTGAATCAAATTATTGATAATGTTATTGACGTTTCCAAGATAGCGGGAGATTTCATCCGCCAGGAACGGAAAACATTCGACCCTGATAAAATTGAATATAAAGGCTTGAATGACCTAGTATCTTATGTTGATAAAACCGCAGAAGAAAAGATAGTTGCCGGTCTGCAAAAAATACTACCCGAAGCAGGGTTTATTACGGAAGAGAAAACGCTGAACAAAATCGGCGACCGCTTTAATTGGATTATAGATCCGTTGGATGGCACTACGAATTTCATACATGGTTTGCCAACCTTCTCGGTAAGTATTGCGCTTCAGGAGTACGGCGAACCGGTTTTAGGTGTAGTTTATGAAGTTAATCAGGACGAATGTTTTTCGGCCCATAGGGATGATGTGGCTTACCTTAATGGCAAAGCGATAAAAGTGAGCAACATTCCAACTATCGAGAAAAGTTTAATAGCTACAGGTTTCCCGTATTATGATTTCAGCTACCAGGAAAGGTACATCAAACTCTTTACCGAACTGATGCGCAACTGCCATGGCCTGCGCCGTATCGGTTCGGCGGCTGTAGATTTAGCCTACACCGCTTGCGGTCGTTTTGAAGGATTTTATGAGTACAACTTAAATGCGTGGGATATAGCCGCCGGCATTGTAATTGTAAAACAGGCGGGAGGCGAAGTGGTGAATTTTAACGGCGGTAACGAGGTGCTGAACACTCGCGAATTGCTTGCCACCAACGGTAAAATAACAGCAGAGATGCTGGAGTATATTGAAAAGTACTTTATTGTTTAGGGTTTCAAAGATCTAATAACAGATTGAACCGATTATATAGATGCTTGCGTCAAGAAAAAAGGCCGATCAAATTAAATGATCGGCCTTTTTATATCGGTGTAATCGCACAAAAATCAGTGCAATCAAAAATATTAAAGCGCTTCCGAAACTACTTCAGTAACTTCGGGTACCATACGTTTAAGCAGGTTTTCGATACCGGCTTTTAACGTTACTGTTGATGACGGGCAACCACTGCATGATCCGCGAAGCTCAACGGTTACTACACCTTCATCGAATGAACGATAAGTAATAGCACCGCCATCCTGCTCAACAGCCGGCCTAACGTAATCGTTTAATATCTGCTGGATTTTGATCTCCGTTTCGGTACCCTCAAAGTTTGTATTTTCTTCCTGTTCAACAGCCTGCACTTTCAGTTCCGACTCAACTGCGCCTTTAACAAACTCTTTCAATATCGGCGTAATGTCATCCCACTCGGCACCTTCTGTTTTGGTAATAGTTACAAAGTTGCTCGCAAAGAACACACCGTTGACAAATGAAAATTTATATAATTCCTTTGCAAAAGGCGAAGCCTCTGCACTTTCCCTGGTAGCATAATCAACGCTGCCATTTATAAGCAACTTGTTTACAATAAATTTGGTAGTTGCCGGGTTTGGAGTACTTTCTGTATATACACTGATATTCATCGGTTTCAATATTTAATCTTAATAAACAAATGTAAACAGGTTTTTGATTAAAAAATAAATGGCTAAGGCTTATGACTGATTAATGACAACGCCATTAAACCTATATTGACTTATATCCCCGTATAGCTCTGCGGGGTTACCGCCTTTATTTCACTCTTAACTGCCTCAGATACGTCCAATCCCTCAACAAATTCAGCTATTACGTGTGCATTTATTTGCGTATTTGTACGCGTCAAATCCTTCAATGCCTCGTAAGGATTTGGATACGCCTCCCTGCGAAGTATTGTTTGAATAGCCTCGGCAACAACAGCCCAGTTAGCTTCTAAGCTTGCGTTGATAGCAGCCTCGTTCAATAATAATTTATTTAAACCCTTTATAGTCGATTTAAATGCAATAATGGTATGCGCCACAGGTACACCAATGTTGCGCAGCACAGTTGAGTCGGTAAGGTCACGTTGAAGGCGTGATATTGGCAACTTGGCAGCCAGGTGCTCAAACAAAGCGTTCGCAATACCCAGGTTACCTTCGCTGTTCTCAAAATCAATTGGGTTAACCTTATGCGGCATAGCCGATGAACCAACTTCGCCTGCTTTTATTTTTTGCTTAAAGAAGTTCATCGAAATATACGTCCAGATATCGCGATCAAGGTCAATGATGATGTTGTTGATACGTTTAAACGCATCGCATTGCGCGGCAAAATTATCGTAATGCTCAATCTGCGTAGTAAATTGCGAACGGCTCAGCCCAAGTATATTGTTTACAAAGTGGTTTCCAAAAGCTTTCCAATCTGTACCCGGGTAAGCAATATGGTGGGCATTAAAGTTACCCGTAGCACCCCCAAATTTGGCAGCATGAGGTACTGCTTTTAAAAGCTCAACCTGCTTTTCAAGTCGCTCCACAAATACGCTTATCTCTTTGCCCAAACGGGTTGGAGAGGCTGGCTGGCCATGAGTATGCGCCAGCATAGGCACGTTATCCCAATCAGCCGCAAACTTTTTAAGCAAATCTACCAACTCTGTAAACAATGGGTAGTAAGCTTCCTCGAGCGCTAATTTAAAAGAGTAGGGGATGGCTGTATTATTAATGTCCTGCGATGTAAGGCCGAAATGGATAAATTCTTTATGTGCCTGTAAGCCCAAATTATCAAAACGCTTTTTTATAAAGTACTCAACCGCTTTAACGTCATGATTGGTAGTCTTCTCAATTTCCTTAATTTCTGCAGCATCCTGTTCGGTAAAGTTGTTGTATATGTCCCGAAGTTGACCGGAAAGGCTATTGTCAAAACCTTTAAGCTGCTCAACAGGCAGTTGGGCAAGTGCTATAAAGTACTCTATTTCAACAAACACCCTGTATTTTATAAGGGCATATTCAGAAAAGTATGCAGCTAATCCGGCTGTTGCATTACGGTAGCGGCCGTCTACGGGAGATATTGCAGAAAGGGAATTTAATTCCATCGGAGATAAAGATTTTTTTGACAAAGATAATCATTTGAAAACTTACGACTTGTTGTCGAAAAAATCTGAAATAAATTTTCAACGGAAACGATAAAATCCAAAAATGTTTCCTTAGTTTTGACCTATAATGTCAAACGGTCAAATAGAACGAATTATACTGGGTAGTGAGGAGCTTTTTATGCAGCAAGGCATTAAAAGCGTTACCATGGATGACATTGCTAAGCACCTCGGCATGTCCAAAAAAACAATTTATCAGTTTTTCAGCGATAAAAACGAGTTGGTGAAGGCTTTGGTCAAAACCAAATTGCAGGATGATCATAACCAGCTTTGCATGATGATCAATAGCGCTGCAAATGTTATTGAAGAGATGATTAACATGATGAAAGGCTCGGAAGAGATCTTTAGCCGCATTAACCCGATTGTAATACATGATCTTCAAAAATATCATCCTCAAGCATGGGCAGATTTTCAACGTTTTAAAGCTGATGTATTGGTGAAGACTCTGGAAGAATTACTATCAAAGGGGATTAATGAGGGCGTTATAAGGCCGGATATTGATGTGAGGATATTGGCAAAAATGCGCGTTAATCAAGTTGAGATGGGCTTCAATACGGCAATTTTCCCGGTATCTCAATTTAATCCCTGGGCGGTTCAGTATCAAATGCTGGAACACTTCAACTATGGCATATGCACTATCAAGGGTCATGAGTTGCTTGATAAATATAAAGAGGAGCATCATGTACAAATCACTTAAGTATTTTTTTACTGCTGACATACCGCTGTCGAAATCCCTGCTTGCTTTGCAACACAAAACAGAACAACATATATCTCAAACACTAATGAAACGATCACTGCTATTGCTCGCCTGCATTGCCTACAGCTTCGGCAGTAGGGCTCAAGGGGGGGCGCAAACGTACAACTTTACAGTGGCTGATGCTGTGAATTATGCTTATAGCCATCAAGCATCGGTGCTCAACGCAAACCTTGATATCAAGAGCGCCGAGTACCGTGTAAAGGAAACCACCGGGATTGGCCTACCGCAAATAAACGGTACGGCAAGCTTTACCGATTATCTTAAAATCCCAACTACATTACTACCCGGAGAATTTTTTGGGGCACCGGCAGGTACATTTATCCCTGTAAAGTTCGGTGTTAAGTATAATTCAAATCTTGCTGTTACCGCAACACAAAAATTATTTGACGGTAGCTATTTTGTTGGATTGCAGGCTTCGAAGACTTACAAGGAACTTTCTGCAAGAGCTTACACCCGCTCAAAGATTGACGTGAATGTTAACGTTACCAAAGCATATTACCAGGTATTGGTAAATAACGAGCAATTAAGACTGCTTGATGCCAATATAGCTCAGCTAAAACAGCAGGTTGACCAAACTACGGCGCAAAACAAGCAAGGCTTTGTGGAAAAGATTGACGTTGACAGGATTGACGTACAATACAATAACCTGCTTACCACCCGCGAAAATACTTTGCGCCTGTTGGCATTAAACTACCAGCTGTTAAAATTCCAGATGGGTATGCCTATAGAGAACAACCTGACACTGGCCGATAAGTTGACCAACATTGATTTACAGCAAAACACAGCTGACATGGCGGTTGATACTTCTTTCTACCACAAACGCATCGAGTATAATTTGCAGGAAACGCAGATTAAATTAAACCAGCTTGATCTTAAAAATAAAAAGGCGGCTTACCTGCCAACTTTAAGCGCAAATGCATCTTATGCTGCTTCATATCAAAACAATAGTTTGGGTGACTTATACCGCAACAATTTTCCATCTGCTTATGTGGGCTTAAGCATGAACGTGCCCATCTTTAATGGCTTTCAGCGTAAAAACCAGGTTAGGCAATCAAAAATCACAGTGTTAAAATCAGAAAATGATCTTCAAAACCTGAAAAACAGCCTCGGCCTCGAAGCTGCCCAAGCCAATGTAAGCTACCTCAATGGTTTGCAAACACTCAACAATCAGCGCCGCAGCCAGGAACTCGCCCGGGAGGTATTGCGTGTAGCAAAAATAAAATATCAGCAGGGGGTAGGCTCGAGCATAGAGGTTACGCAAGCACAAACCGGACTGGAAGATGCAGACAATAAATACATACAGGGTTTATATGACGCCCTGGTTAGTAAGGTTGACCTTGATAAAGCATACGGACGAATCCAATATTAAACACACTAAACCGATATACATACAACATGAAAAAAATATTTTACATACCTGCATTAATATTACTTGCAGCTTGTTCAAAACCCAAGGATAAAAAGGCCGAACTGGCCGACCTGCAAAAACAGCAGGCTGAAATAAACGCGAAAATATCAAAGCTACAGGCCGACGTTGGTAGCACCGATTCTGCAAAGGCAGTAGAAGTTGGCGTAACCGATGTTAAAAGCGGGGCGTTTACCAATTATGTGCAGATACAAGGTAAAATTGATGCCCAGGATAACGTCACGGCTTATCCACAATCGCCGGGTACCATCACGGCTATTTATGTAAAAGCAGGTCAGCATGTATCAAGGGGCCAGGTTATGGCACAGCTTGATAATAGTGTGCTAAAACAAAATATTGCGCAAGCACAGGCCCAGATTGATCTGCAACAACAGCTTTATAACAGACAAAAAGCCCTATGGGACCAAAAAATAGGCACGGAAGTACAATTCCTGCAGGCGCAAACTAATTTACAGGCTGGTAAAAAGTCGTTAGCAGGTTTACGCGAGCAGGCGGCCATGTATCGTATTGTATCGCCAATAAGCGGCACTGTAGATCAGATGGATTTGAAATTGGGCCAGGTGGCACAGCCAGGACAAACAGGTATCCGTGTGGTAAACGCTGATTACTTGAAAGTTAAGGCTGACGTCCCTGAGTCGTATGCAAGCAGTGTTGGTACCGGCAACATGGTTAAGATATTGGTGCCCGATGCAAACGATTCATTAACTACCAAAGTGACCTTTGCAGCCAAAGCCATCGACCCAACGTCACGGAGCTTTGCAGTTGAAGTACGACTGCCTGAGCGTAAGACATTGCGCCCAAACATGACGGCCATCATCAAAATAGCCGATTACTCAAAACAGAATGCCATTATCATACCTGTTAAGGCCTTACAACGATCTGAAGATGGCGACTATGTTTACGTGAACGCTAACGGTACTGCAAAACGCACAGCCATCAAAGCGGGCGTTACATACGGCGGCCAAACGGAGATAGTATCGGGCCTTAAAGCCGGCGACCAGATTGTAACCGAAGGTGCAGCTGATATAGAGGATGGCGACAAAATCAAGGCAGCCAAAACTGCAATACAGTAACATAATTATCTGCTACAGATATGAAAGATATTAAAAAAGAATTTGGCCCATCAAGTTGGGCCATTGATAACAAGACTGCTATATACGTCCTCATCTTCTTTATCACGGTTTTGGGGCTTATCAGCTACAATAACCTGCCAAAAGAGAACTTCCCTGACATTGCACAATCTAAGGTGTTTATTACAACGGCATGGGCAGGACAGTCGGCACAAAACGTTGAAAACCTGGTAACAAGGCAGCTGGAGAAGCAGCTTAAATCCTTGAAAGGATTAAAAAAGGTAACTTCAAACTCGGTACAAAACGTATCTATTATTACTTGCGAGTTTCAGGCAAATATTAAAATAAAGGATGCAAAGATAGACGTAAAAGACGCGGTCGATAAAGCCGACCAGGATTTGCCCCAGGGCGATGTTAACCTTAAAGAATCGGTTATCTCTGATATTAATGTGGCCGACTTACCTATTCTTTACATCAACATCTCCGGTGATTACGACCTTAAAAAGCTTAAGGAGTATGCCGACTTGTTGAAGGATGAGATTGAAGGCTATAAAGAGATATCGAAAGTTGAAGAAGTTGGTGCGCTGACACCGGAAATTCAGGTTAACGTTGATCTGAATAAAATGACAGCTGCCCAAATTTCATTTACTGATATTACAGGCGCTATTGGTAACGAGAATATCTTATCATCAGCAGGTACTATTAAAACCGACGGTGTCCGCAGAAGTATTGATATTAAAAAAGATTTTAAAAACGCCGATGAAGTAGCTGCAATGGTTATCCGCAACCCTAAGGGGCAAGCGGTTTACCTGCGTGATATTGCCGAAATTAAAGATGCGTTTTTGGAGCAGGAGAGCTATGCGCGTTTAAAAACGCCTGACAGCAAAGTGTTTAAAAATGTAATTACCCTAAATGTAAGTAAACGGGCTGGCGAAAACCTGATCGAGGCTTCGGACAAGATAAACGAGTTGATAAAAGTTAAGCAGAAAACCGTTTTCCCTAAAGGCTTAAACATCACGGTAACCGGCGATCAGTCTGATAAGACGCGTACCACGCTTAACGACCTTATCAATACAATCATCATAGGCTTTTTGCTGGTAACGGTTATCCTTATGTTCTTCATGGGTACTACCAACGCCATATTTGTGGCGTTATCAGTACCGCTATCATGCTTTATCGCGTTCCTCATTATGCCGGCCATTGGCTTTACGCTCAACATGATCGTATTGTTCTCGTTCCTGCTGGCGCTGGGTATTGTGGTAGACGATGCCATTGTAGTAATCGAGAATACGCATCGTATTTTCGCGAACGGCAAGGTGCCTATTAAAGAGGCTGCAAAAATGGCTGCGGGCGAGGTGTTTCTTCCGGTGTTTTCAGGTACGATGACAACGCTTGCACCGTTTGTTCCACTGGCGTTCTGGAACAGTTTGATAGGACACTTTATGTTCTTCCTGCCAATTACCCTGATCATTACCTTACTTGCTTCATTGGTTGTAGCTTATATAATGAACCCTGTGTTTGCGGTAGACTTTATGAAACCGCACCACGATGGCGAACACGATAACCCTAAGTTTGACAAGCCGACTAAAAGGGCCCTTATATATCTATCTATTGCTACGGTAATTGGTTACTTTATTAATGTTGGTATAGGCAACTTTATGGTGCTGATTATCATACTGTATCTGTTGAATCATTTCGTCTTGTTAAAGGTGATAGACAGGTTCCAGAAAAATACATGGCCTAAGTTTCAAAACTGGTATGCCAAGTGGCTGGAGCGCGCAGTTAGGCGCCCTGTTACTATGTTGGTAAGTACAATTGTATTATTCGTTGCAGCTATATTCCTCTTTGGTGCAGTGGGTAAAACGCCGGAGTTTTTCCCGGCAGGCGACCCTAACTTTGCGTACGTTTATATTACCATGCCTATTGGAACTGACCAGGCCACAACGGACCAGGTTACTAAAACAATAGAGAAACGCGTAGCCAAAGTTGTTGAAGGCGATAATGATATTGTATCATCTATTATATCAAACGTTACTAAAGGCGTAACCGACCCAACTGATGAGGACCAGGGCGATTACCAAAACAAAGGTAAAATTACTGTAGCTTTTGTTGAATTTGGTAAGCGTAACGGTAAAGACACCAAGGAAATTTTAAAGCGCATCCGTAGTTCGGTGCAGGGTATTCCAGGCACTAAAATATCGGTAGCGCAAGAAAACAGCGGCCCGCCTGTACAAAAGGATATCAGTATCGAATTAATAGGCGATAACCTCGACTCGTTGGTGAAAACCGGTAACAGGTTAAAAACTTACATCGAAAAGCAAAACATAGCTGGTATTGAGAATTTGGTGGCCGATGTGCAGAATGACAAACCGGAAATCGTATTTGACATTGACCGTGAACGTGCAAATCGTGAAGGTATTTCAACTGGGCAAATTACGCAGAATTTAGCTACCGCTATATTTGGTGCTAAAGCAGCAGATTTCAGGAATACAAAAGAAGACGACTACAAAATTATGGTGCGTGCCAATGAAGCGCAGCGAGGTAATATTGATGAGTTGCGAAATCTTAAGATCACCTATCGTGACCTTGCAACAGGCGGAGCTATACGCCAGGTGCCATTATCTGCATTTACCGATGTGAGATATACTGATACTTACAGCAACATTAAACGTAAGCAGCAGCGCAGGGTATTAACCTTAGGATCAAACGTAATAAAGCCTTATAATGCCAATGAGGTGAACGCAAGTATTTTAAGGGCCATCAATAACTTTAAAAAGTCTGACGACATTATCATCCGCCAGGGTGGTGGTCAGGAAGATCAGTTGGAGGCAGTTACCTTTCTGGGTGGCGCATTGGCAACTTCATTCGGTTTGATATTGATCATCCTGATGATCCAATTCAATTCGGTTGGTAAAACCCTGATCATTATCAGCGAGATTTTTTTCAGCATTATCGGCGTATTGCTTGGTGTGAGCATTTTCGGTATGACAATGGCCATCGTTATGACTGGCGTAGGTATCATAGCCCTTGCGGGTGTGGTGGTACGTAACGGTATATTGCTGGTGGAGTTTACCGATATTTTGATTGAGCAGGGCAACAACCTGCACGATGCCGTTGTTGAGGCTGGGCATACGCGTATGACACCGGTATTATTAACTGCTACAGCAGCTATATTGGGCTTGATACCGCTGGCGGTTGGCTTTAATATCGATTTTGTGGGTTTATTTACACACTTCGAACCGCATATTCACTTTGGTGGCGATAACGTTGCCTTTTGGGGGCCATTGGCATGGACAATGATTTTCGGCCTTGGCTTTGCAACCATCATTACCTTGATATTGGTGCCTTGTATGTACATCATCCGTGTAAACCTCAAAAATTACTTTTTTGGAAAAAAGGAAAATCATACAGAAAAACCAAAACTTGAAGTGACAGAAGCATAATTTCCCAAAACAATCAATAAGTAAGGGCCGCAGTTTTCAATTGCGGCCCTTCGTTTTTAGTAATTAAATTTAACTAAATCGAGCAGTGAGCTTTTTAAGCGTTTTGGCAATCCTTCTTAACCGGCGTTCGTTTTTGCTACCTGCATCTAATGCATCATACACAAGCCCACTTGTAACAGCGTAAATCGCATGATGTAGTGCATCAATGGCAATTTCATTTGGCTTTTGCTCAGTCACAGGTTTGCTAACCTTGTATTTTGGGAGCATAATAAGTGCTGTGCCCCAAACCGCTCCAAAGTGTACAAGTGTAGCAGGGATACCCTTTAAGCCGGTTAATCCTATAAGTCCGCGCGCAATTCCCCACGTGGTACCGTATGACCAGTGAATCTCCTGCGATAGCTTTTGCTCTTCATCTTTGCTTGCAGGTTTAGCGCCTACAGTTTCTTCTGCTATTTTAACTGGTGCATTGCTCGGCTCGCGTTTGGTTATTTTCATTTCAATCATCTGCGACACCGTCATGGCTGCCGTAGCTGCTAGTCCGGCCAAAAGCCCTTTTCCTATGGCGCTGCCTAATGCACCTAATGTATTATCCTGATGTATTTTCATGGTAGTGTTTAAGTCAACAACAGTTTAATTTGCCTTATGGTTTAAAAATTTGCAAAACACAAAGTTGTGATACAAGGTTTACAATAACGTACCAGCATATTTTACGCTGCACTTCTAACAATCAAAACATGAATAATAATACATCATCTTTCTTACGCGCGGCCGGGCTTGGAGCGGTGGCTGGCATGCGCACATTTTTGGCGCCTGCAATTATCAGCCACTTTTATAGCCGTCATAAATCACAAAATATCGAAGGCTCTGCAGTAGGGTTTGTACAAACTATCCCAACGTCAAAAGTATTTAAGGTGCTTGCCGCCGGCGAGCTGATAGGCGATAAAATGCCAATGGCACCCAACCGCACGGAAGCACCCGGACTGATAGGCCGCATAGTAACCGGTGTTTTTACCGGCGCCACTATTTACAAGGCAGATAGCAAAAATGCTCTATTAGGTGGATTAATAGGAGGTACAGCCGCGGCTGCAGCAACATTTGGTTGTTTCTTTCTGCGAACAACCCTCAACAAAAAAACAGCACTTCCAAACTTTGTTACGGGCGCTTGCGAAGATGCACTTGCCATAACACTGGGCGCAAAACTGATAAGCAGCAACAGGTAATTAACATATTAAACTCATCTTTTTATTGGGTTTAAAGAAGCGCCTGTAAATTTGATAGATTTGTTAAAAAAGTCAGGACAATATAATTCAATAAGGAGTTTAATCATATAGATGAGTACGGCAGTAGACCAGCAAGACATTAAACGGGAAAAGATATTAGAGGCATCCTATCAAAGATTTCTTCATTACGGCTATTCAAAAACCACCATGAATGAAATTGCCGGTGACCTGTCAATGTCGAAAGCCCTACTTTACTACTACTTTCCGGATAAGAGCGAGCTTTATATGGCCGTAATGCGCAACCTTGCCAGCCATTATTTACAAATGCTTGAGCAGAAGTTTGACACTTTTAATAGTCTACGGGAAGCATTCCTTTTCCAGGTGAATACGCATCATGATTTCATGATTAAGAATTATAACTTCTTTGACTTTTTCCGGATGAACGAGCAAAACCCACCGGATACTGTTTGGAAAATAGTTGGACAAATACGTGAAGCCGAGATAAAGCTGCTTACCAACGCTATTGACAAGGAATCAGAAAAAGGAAACGTGAAGCAAATAGATAATCCTAAGGAAATTGTGGAGCTTTTCCTTGATGCTTTACACGGCCTTAAATTCGGCAATGTACTTACACAAAAAAAGAACAGCTTCCCGCAGCGTGAGCAACTCGACGAGATACATAACAGGCGCTTACTGCTGATAGATATTTTTGTGAACGGACTTAAATAAGATTATTGTAAAGCATTATTTATAACAACGTTGCCCACAAGCATTTTGTGAACGGGGCAAGCGTCGGCAATGGTCAACAACCGCTCTCGTTGTTCATTTGTAAGCTCACCCTTAAAAGTGATTTTGGCATCTATCTGGACACCTTCTTTATTTTTAAACATCTCCAGGCTGATGTTAATTTCATCAACTATCCACATCTTACGTTCAATATACATGCGCAACGTAATAACGGTACAACTGGCCAGGCCTGACAACAGTAGATTGTATGGTGCCATTCCGGTATCTGCTCCGCCCAAGTCGGCCGGTTCATCAGCTATCAGGGTATGACCACCACTATTTACTATGGCCTGATAATTTATCCTGCCTAACGTTGCATTTGCCGACGCGAGTATATCTTTTTCACTATCCATTTGCCAAGTATAGTAATTAAAGTGCAAGTTTAATCCTGGTCGAGGTTAACCAGTGTCCAATTGCTTTTATTGGCTGCATTGCCTCCGTCGTACTTCAGCGTGATACGAAAGTCGTTTTTTACATCTTCTCCGTCGGTATAAAAGGATTTGATAACGTAAACAGAATCTGATTTTTTTGCGAACTGGTATTGCGAATCGCTAAAGGTTACGTTTGATGAAAGGGTTGTAGGGCGTATAAACTCTTTAGCTATGCTATAGGCAACGTCACTGTCGGGCAAGCCAGTAAACGGGTCTAAACTGCCGGTAAATGCATATTTCGCCAGCAACAACGCAAACACCAGCACAAAAACAACCATCATCCATGCGGCTTTAACAGCCGATTTTTTCTTTACGACTTTTTCCTTTAGATAATCACGTTCCATTGTTTAAAATTAGGCATGAATGTATCTAAAAATCAGCTGACTTAACTTTATTTTCTCACTCCTAAACGGTGTTATCTTTTAGGTTAAATTAATAGAAATCATAGCAACGTGTTGCGCCCCTAAATTTCTTTTCGGCATTTGATCTTGATGGCAAAGTAGTTTCATAACCAATGCTGCCTTCGCTGGTGCCGCTGGTGTTGCTGTAGTTAAGTCCCCGGCCCGAAGGCACATCATGGCTTACGCCCAGCCTTACCTTTTCGCCGCCTTCTCGGTTAATGAAAAGATCGAAAATGAGCGATAATACTACTGAGCTCGGCCCGCCCTGACCACCGCTGCGATACCACAGGCCTGCGTTAATGCTGCGGCGCTTGTACTGCATGCCTGCACTAATGGATTGTGCCGGGCCTTGTTTATACATCACTACAGATGGTATAACGTATGATTTTTCCTCTTCATACAAATTGTCGTCCCTACTAATATTGAGGCGATAACTGGCGTGAGCGGTAGCGCGTACCGGGAGCTTGTAAGTAGTACCTGTGAACGATTCATTGGGCTGGTTTACATGCATTGCAGCCCCGCCAATATTGAAGTTACCGGCAGTTAGGTTTAAACCGAATCCGGCATCAAAGTAAAACTTGTTGTTGAACTGTGGCAGGTCTGCGCCCGATGTTGAACCCGGGATATAGCCAAGCCGCGGGTCTATCTGATCGCCAAACACAAGCTTTCCAAAATCAACCGAGCGGTTGGTTACACCCGCCTGAAGCCCGAAAGATAGCACGTATGCATCAGACCCAACGCTATAAGAATATATGCCCGAAATATTGTTTTTGTTAAGATATGCCGTTCCTTCAGAACTACGGCTAAACAACAATCCAATGCCACCTCCAAACTGCGGAACGCTTAAATCAACCGATGCAGAGAGATAGGAGAGGCTGCCTGGCACGGATGTATATTGATTACGATAGATCAGATTAACGCGCAGATCACCTTCAAACTGGCCATTCAACGCCGGGTTCAAATAAAGCGGGGAGTTAAAAAATTGTGAATACATATGATCCTGGGCCATTAGGCCAGGCGCAGAAAAGGCAAGTGCAAAAAATAAAACGAGTTTTAAATATCCCTTCATCATCTCCATCTATCTTATTAAATGTATCACGCCCGATCGCTTAGGTAATGATCCGTTGTACGACATACCTTTCCAATCGGTACCATTTATAAACTTGGCCGATACCTGCCATATGTAAACGCCCTGCGGAGCTTGTGCGCCTTTGAAGTTTCCATCCCAACCTTCGGTGGGCTGTCCGCGGCTATCCAATTTGGTGGTCTCAAAAACCAGTTGCCCCCAGTTATTAAATATTTGCATATGCCAGCTTGCAATGCCCGACCCTTTTGCACTAAAAGTGCTTAACTCCGGATTACTGCTATTTGGTGTGAAAGCGTTTGGCAGGTATAGTTGTCCCGGCACACCGGTTACCTGTACTGTTTTGGTAATTGTACTGTCGCAGCCAAGGGCGTTAGTTACAATTAAGGTGACGACGTATTTGCCGGTATCAGCGTAAGTGTGCGTTACATAGCGGTTCAACGAGGCCCGGCCATCGCCGAAGTTCCACCTCCAGGATGTGAGATTACTGCCGGTTGTTCTATCGTTAAATGTAAAAGTGTAATTGGGTATGCTGGTGGTTAAGCCCGGCTTCACTTCAAACTCGGTACCCGGCGGGCTTTCGATAACAATAAAGTTTTGTTTAACCACGGTATTTGTACAACCCGTTGCCAGGTTAGTTACTGTAAGCCGTACCGTGTAAGGCGACTTCTTGAAGTCGTATACGTGCGTAGGCGGCGAAAAGCTGTTTGATTGCGTACCATCTCCAAAATCCCACTCGTATGACAAAGCACTGGCCGGGACGCCATCAATAGCGGGTGTTAAATTGGCAAAGTTTACCCTTATCGACCGGCAGCCTGTCTTAACATCCGCATCAAAGTCTGGAGCGGGAACTGTGTAGACTTCAACCCTTATTTTAGGATCCGACTCGGCTGATGCACAGTCACTGGTGGCTGTAATACTTACATAGTAAACACCGGGCGTTATAAATGTATACGGAAATTCGCCACGGCCGGCGGGTAAAGAGGCAACTACTGCGTTGTTCTGATCATAGATATTGTATTTATAAACATCGCCGCCAGCGGTATTATTTACAAATGTTAATGCCAGCGGAGCACAGCCTTTGGTAACGTTGTTCTTGATAAACATTTGCGGCGTAAAGTTGGCCGGAGATACCGTAATAGGCACCTCGGTAGACCGTGCTTTTGTGCCACAGGCGTTAGTGGCTTCCATGTACAAATTGTAAACCTTGGTAACAGGTGTGCTGATGGGTAAAAATTGGACTGTCGATTTATCTGTTTTAACAATATGCTGAACCAGCACATCACCATCGTACAAATAAAAATCGTATTGGGCATTTGTGCCTGGCGATGTATTTCTTACAGTAAGTACAAAGGTTCCGCAGCCGCTCAGGTTTTCGGGCAATATAGCGGCTACCGGGATTGCTGGGCTCACAGTTATGGTAGCCGTCACCGGCGGGCGTACAACGCAATTTTCCGTCAGGTTTAATGACACATTATAAACCATGTCGGTACCATCTTCGCTCGGCTGAAAAGTATGCTGAGGGCTTACCTCGTTTGAGCCCGGAGTACCATCTCCAAAATCCCAAACAAACCCCACGCCGTTAGTTGCCGACGATGTATTGGTAAACTGTATTGTAAGCGGACCGCATCCCTTTAACTTATCGGCAGTGAAACTTGCCACAACGTCCGCGGTGTTTACTATAATTACCTCATCGCTATTATCGGCGCATGGCGGCAAGCCTTTGATAGTCCATAAAAAGCGATAGGTGTTGCCGCCAGCCAAGCCTGTTACCTGCGTTTTAGGATTAGCCGGATTTACAAATGTTACTGCCGGGCCTGCAAGCTGTGTCCACAGCCCGGAAGAAGTGCCGGCATCATTACCATCAAGCGTTACTGATGTACTGCTGCAAAGTGTCTGATCTGCACCGGCATTGGCTACAACAGCGGGCGGATTCACGGTGATGGTTGTAGCAGAAGATGCCTGTGATGCACAAGAACCGTTTTGTACTATGGCCCGGTATTGTGTTGTTTGGTTTAAATTTTGGTAGGTAATAGATGTTGAAGTATTATCGGTAATCGCCCAAGTTGTTCCGCCGTCTGTAGATGACTCCCATCTTAAAACATTCCCTACATTACCACTGAGCGTTACGGTGCCGCTATTTGTACCTGCACAAACGGTAGCAGCACCAGCAGTTGTGCCGCCAACGGTAGCCGCATTTACGGTGATGGTAACCACACCGGTACTTGGCGGACAGGTAGGCGCTGCAGTAATTGTCCACCGGAACTGGTAAATATTGCCCGGCTGCAAACCGCTTACTACTGCATTGGGGTTAGTAGGGTCAGAGAAGCTCACACCCGTTTGGTTTGACACCACTGTCCACCGGCCTGTACCCGCACCGGGGCTGTTACCTCTTAAAGTATATGTTGATGATGCGCAAATAGCCTCATCAGGGCCGGGCAATGCAGTAACCGGTAACGGCTTTACCGTAATGGTAATGGTGGTTTGGGTGCCAACGCAACCGCCATTGTATGGTATAATATTGTATGTAACAGTGCCATCTGTAGAGCCATTATTCACCAAGACGTCGGCAATGCTACCCGCCGAAACGGGAGTAGTTGGATTTGTATTACCGCTGATACCGGCGCTGGCCGTACTTGTCCACAAAAAGGTTGTGCCTGCAACGTTTGATGAAAAGTTTATCCCCGCCGGCTGGTTGCTGCAAATCTGGTTGCTTGCCGCTGTTGCAGTAGCTACAGGTAAGGCGCGCACGGTTAAACGCATTTGAAAGGCATTGCCCACGCAGCCATTTGTAGTAGGGGTTATAGTATAAGTGATAACGGCATCTGTTGTTGAGCTATTGTTAGTTATCAGGTCGTTTATTGTGGACCCGCTACCCGTTGCCCCAAAGCCGGTGGCACTGCCCGATGTAAGAGCCGTTGTCCAGTTAAAAGTTGTGGCTGGGTTGTTTGATGTAATGGTGTAAGTGAAGTTTTGCTGCGTACATACAGACTGGGTAGCCGGGCTTGTAATATCATCTTTTTTTGTGATGTTAATAACTACATCGTCATTGATTACAGCACACTGCGAAAGCGAAGTTTGTGCCCTTAATGTAAGTATTACCTGGCCTGCAGCTACTTCTGCTGCGGTAGGGGTATAAGTAGCATTAAAAGTTGTTCTGTTTGGGGTGAAAGTGCCGTCTCCGCCTACCCAAGCAAAACTATTGTATGCGCCGCCGGTAATACTGCCCGCCAATTGTGCAGGGCTGTTTTCGCAGATGGTTTGGTCAGCACCTGCGTTTACAGTCGGGGCAAGGGCAAAAGTAAGTTGCTGTGTATCCGTAGCGGTGCCGCAGTTGTTGGTATGCGTAACTGTTACGTTGTAGGTAGCATAATCACTGAATAGTATTTGAGGGTACCTGCTATTTGCTGTTGTACCACCGGTAAAACTATAGGCGCCGCCTGTAATTACCCAATTATATGTTGTAGGCAAAGTAGTTTGCGTACCGGTTAATGTAGTATTCGATAAACCCGGATTATTGTTGAAATTAAGGGTAATGTTATTACCGCACAGCTGTGCATCGTTTGATAATTTGGCAACCGGCGAAGAATTTACCGTAACCGTTTGTGTTGGCGATGACACCAGGCCGCAGCTAAGTGAATTAATATCAAGCCTTACCTCATATATACCCGGTGCGTTGAATAAAAACGACGGATTTTTGCTATTGGCATTCGTTCCGCCGCTGTACGACACCGCTGCAGGGCCGGTTACCACCCACTGGTATTGTGCAGTATTGTTACATGGCGGGTTAGGATCTGGCGAGGTGTTAACAGGTGTTAATGTATTTGCCGAGCAAATTGTAGTTACCGGTAGTGTAAATGAGGGCTGCGGCGGGTTTTGTATACAAATGCTTTCAGTAGCATCTGGTGCGGGGCAGTTGCCGGTATTGTTTTGCAAACGTAGCGTAACCGTATGGGTGCCAACGGAAGTAAAAGTGCGCACAAGGGGCCGGGTAACCGGATAGTTTGTAGCAACAACTACACCATCAACCAACCATGTGTATAAGGCACTTACATTTTCACAATCGGCTGTAGTTGCATTTGGATCCTGGCCTAATACCGATGTGTTGTCAAACGTAACAGGGCTATTAATACAGGCGGCTAAGGGGGTTCTAAACCTATTTTGCGGTGGTGCCAGCACCTTTGCGTAGGTTGTTACCTGCGTTACTACAGCGCCGCAATACTGGCTGAGTGGCTGCAAATCTACCTGGAAAACATTGACTTGCCCGTTAACCTGGTTGCCGCATGATGATTTTGTGTACGCATGACTAATCTGCCCGCCACCGTTCACAATATCGCACAGTGTATAAACGCTTGTTGCACCGTCGCCCCAGGTAACCCGATAGGTAAGACCCGGGAAGTTGCGTTGTATACCATTTGGGGATGCAATATCTACATTGTACGTAAGACTATTTCGCCCGTTAAGGCAAACTGTGGTACTGCCGCTGGCACCGAAGGTGTTATTAACCACGTTGTTAATCAGCAAATACGCCTTGGTACCTATTATGCCACCGGCTCTGGTTGCTTTAGCCATTACTGTATAATGCGCCGCTTTGGCTATAAAATCACCGTTCACATTTATTGAACCTTCTGCAACTTTATCTAGCTCATTATAAAAACTCGCTGTGGTTGCAGCGCTATTTGGAAATTCGTTAACAAAGCTGAAGGTTGAATTAGCCTGGCCTATACATCGGCCAAATACTTCGGGATAAGATGTATTTAATATTTGCGATGATATGGCCGCAGTGACACCTGCAGCGGAACTGATTTGAAATGGGGCAGAAGCGGCGCTAACCTGTGCCGGGCTCGACATGGCAACCCGTACGCGGTAACCGCTACCTGCAGGCGTGCCAGATGGTATGATACCATTTACAAAGGTGCCGTAAAAGCCGGTAAATGTACCGATGTTACGTTGTGCGGCGAAACTTCCGCTCGCATCAGACAGGTATAGTGTAAAAACGTTGTTGCTGCCTACACAGCCGCCGGTAGTGTTTACCTGGAACGGCACGCCAATGGTTGAGCCCTGACCATAAGGCCCTGGATCAAAAGCGCTGACGGTTATGGTTTGCCCAAACGACCTTAAAAAGCCGGCAAAACAAAATAAAATAATAAGTAAGCTTTTAGTAAACTTTTTAACCATCAATCTACATCCAATCAGGGGGAACAGTAAATAGATGTATGGCTGTAAGCTTAATTACCCAATTTGGGCGCATAGCCAAGCGATACAGGCTTTTATACGGCTACAGGATGATTTGGTTGCGACAATAAGAAAGTGAATAAAAAGAAAAACCTGGGCTATCACCCAAAAAATAGGTAGGAGATAAAGATAGCAGCTATTACACCAGCCAAATCGGCAATCAGCCCGGCCGGGATAGCATATCGCGATTTTTTGATACCTACCGAACCAAAATACAGTGCGACAATGTAGAATGTGGTATCGGCAGAGCCATTGAAAACTGACGCCAGTCGACCGGCAAAACTATCAGGACCGAAGGTTTGCATAGTGCTTATCATCATAGCCTTTGAGCCCGAGCCGCTGAGCGGTTTCATGTAAGCAACCGGCATCGCATCAACAAAGCGGGTATCAAGGCCAAGGCTTGTTATAAGCCATTTCAAACCATCGTTAATATATCCTAATGCACCGGAGTTTCTGAAGACGCTTATCGCAACCAGCATAGCAACCAGGTATGCAATAATTTTTACTGAAACCTCAAAGCCGCCTTTGGCGCCATCTATAAAGCTTTCAAATACATTTACCTTTTTTCGAAGAGCGCCGAGTATAAAAACAACAGGTATGGCAAACAGCAAAAGGTTACTAACCACTTTAGATACTGTTGCAATTTGTTCTTTATCGAGGTAAGCAGTAAAGTACCAAACCAGAAAAAGGATAAATGCGGTAAGGCCGCCCAGCCAACTCACAATGACCTTGTCAAAAAGATTTATCTTTTGCTTTATGGCAACGGCTATCATACCTACAACCGTAGCAACATAGGTTGCTATAATACAAGGTATAAGTACGTCGGCAGGGTCTTTGGCACCTAATATAAATCGTTGGGCTATTATCGTAACCGGTAATAACTGCAGGCCCGAAGTGTGCAGCACCAGGAACATGATCTGTGCGTTAGATGCTGTCTCTTTATTTGGATTAAGCTCCTGCAGGCTACCCATTGCTTTTAAGCCAAGCGGTGTTGCGGCATTATCAAGACCAAGCAAATTAGCCGAAAAATTCATCATCATTTGCCCGGTAGCAGGGTGGTTTTTGGGCACCTCCGGAAACAAACGCCCCAGGAAAGGCCCAACTATTCTTGCCAAAAAGTTCATGGCGCCGGCGCGTTCGCCAATGTTAAGTATCCCAAGCCACAAAACCATATTACCGGCAAGGGGCAGGGCAATATCCATTACCGATGCTTTGGACGAATCAAACATGCCATCAACCAATACCTTAAAAGCATCCACATCGCCCAAAAACACCAGTTTTACCAGCGCAATTACAAACGCGATCAAGAAAAATGCTATCCAGATATAGTTTAAAGCCATGTTACTTATTGAGGTTTTGAAATTATATTTTTTTCACGACTTATTTGCAAAGCGCCTGACCAATTACATAAAACAAACGCTAAATTAGTGAGTCAACCCTTTCTTAACCACTAATTATAAGAGGTAATGCCCTTATCAGGCGCAACTTGTAATGTATAAACTTTGCGCAGCGGATTGTAGGGTACGGCATCCTGGCTCATCACGTATATCATGCCCAGCTCTTTCACTTTGAAAGCCTGCATATCGGCACTTGTAGCAGTACTGTCTACATACTGCGATATGGAATTATATATTAAATTATATTGCGGAAGGTCATTAGTGACAATCTCGATAAACATACGCCTACCATCGTTACGCAAATTAAAGCTGGCATACGTGCCACCTGGTATTGATAAATTGTAATGCCTCGTTTTCTTTTTAATATCTTTCTTTACGAGATCAAATCCTTTGGTTACGAAAAAGGTATCTCCTTATCAATGTTGTTCCGCAAAAGGTAATTCAGGTCATCGTATGAAACGAGCTTGCTTTGTGCAAAGCATATTGTAGTGGTAAATATCAATATTGCGGCAATTAGTATTTTCTTCATTTGGTTAAAGCAGTTTATGAGATAATTAAGGCTGGCTAAAGATAACAGAATAGATAAATATTAATTCGTTACGATCGTGGCAAAGCTTACTATTTAAGGCTTTTGTCAGTCCTGCGTTTAAAACCAGCCATTATAAGTGCGCGCGATTGTATTTGCGTTAATGATTATTACCTTAGCAAAATTAATATACAAGCTATGTCTACAATAAAATTAGCCCGCGTTTCAGGCGAGTATGGTTTTGAAGCCAAAGATGAATACGGCCACACCGTAAGAATGGACAGCAGCCCCGAAAGTGGCGGCCAAAATTTTGGTGTACGCCCCATGCAAATGTTGCTGATGGGTTTAGGTGGGTGTTCGGCCATCGACGTTATTGCTATTCTTAAAAAGCAACGCCAGGATGTGGTTAAATATGAAATGGTTATTAACGGCGATCGTGAAGCCGGCAAAGAGCCTTCTTTATGGAAAGATATTACGCTTGAGTTTCACCTATACGGCGAAATTGATGAAGATAAAGCTAAAAAAGCCGTAGAGCTTTCGCTTGGCAAATACTGTTCGGTTGCGGCTACGTTATATAAGGCCGATGCCGATATCAAGTGGGAAGTAATTATTCACCCTGCTTCCTAAATTTTTTACTACTATACCATTTTATAAAATGTCTCAGGAATTACACCCTATTACTAAAGCAATACGCATACAAACAGAGCGCAGCCAGCAAAACGAGCACTCTACACCTTTATATTTAACAAGCAGTTTTATTTTCGACGAGGCTGAAACCATGCGTGCCGCCTTTGCCGACGAAAACGACAGCAACATTTACAGCCGTTTCAGCAACCCGAACGTTGACGAGTTTATAACCAAAATGTGCGCCCTTGAAGGCGCCGAAGATGGTTTTGCCACATCTACCGGAATGAGTGCTGTCTTCTCATCATTTATGGCCCTTCTGCAAAACGGCGATCACCTGATATGCAGCAGCTCGGTATTCGGAAGCACATTTGGTATTGTAAACAAATATTTGCCTCGCTACGGCATTACCTGCACTTTGGTACCCGCTAATGATAAAGCAGCCTGGGAGGCCGCCGTGCAGCCGAATACCAAAATGCTTTACATCGAAACACCAACAAACCCGCAATTGGAAGTTATTGATTTGGAATGGGCAGGGCAGTTTTGCAAAAAGCATAACCTTATATATAATGTAGATAATTGCTTTGCCACACCTTTACTGCAAAAACCAATTGATTTTGGCGCCGACATCGTGATACATTCGGCTACCAAATGGATTGACGGACAGGGCAGGGTGTTGGGTGGGATAATTGTAGGACGCAAGGATCTTATTAAAGATATATACCTGTTTTGCCGTAATACGGGCCCGGCATTGGCTCCTTTTAATGCCTGGGTGTTGAGCAAAAGCCTGGAAACGCTTGATGTACGTTTAGAAAGACATTGCGCCAATGCATTAAAAATTGCTAAGGCTTTGCAAAGCAATCCAAATGTAGGTTGGGTAAAATATCCATTCCTTGAAGGGCACCCACAATACGATATTGCAAAAAAACAGATGAAAGCCGGAGGCGGCGTGTTATGCTTTGAAATTAATGGCGGTGTTGAAGCCGGACGTAAGTTTTTGGATTCACTCCAGTTACTATCTGTTACGGCCAACCTTGGCGACTCGCGCAGCATCGCTTCGCACCCCGCAAGTACAACCCACTCTAAACTTACCGATGCCGAAAGGGCAGAGGTTGGTATTACACCCGGGTTGATACGCATCTCTGCCGGCCTGGAGTATGCGGACGATGTTTTGAATGATATAACACAAGCCTTAGAAAAAAGCCAAGGATAGCCTATTTAATGCAGGAGCTTGTATTGTACCAATCTAAATTTGTAGTTGGTGTTATACAGGCTTCTTTGATATTAGCTTAATAAATTCATCGATTATCGCATCTTCGATTTATGAATATTGCTTTATATTGTACGATAAAAGGGGATTGCTTATAATATAAGGCGACTTCTAGCAATTGAGAGATATCTGTTCAACTCTTCTTAGACGTTAGTCTAATAATATTTGACGCGATGTGTATAGTAAATGCGTCATTTTTATAGCCATTTTAACACTTTCCTAATAGAAATAAAAATATTCGTTATAAAATTTTATTTATTTGAATTTTAATTGCGTGTAAATTAAAATTTCATAAAGTATTCATCTTACCTACAACTTTGTCAATATTTTCTTTTGATGGCATTCTTGTTGTAATGAGTGTGAAGGTTCTGCCCCTATAGACCAGAACTTAAAATTCACAACTATGAAAACAAATTTAAAAAAAGCTTCTCTGCTGCTTACCGGGCTAATGGTTGGCAGTAAATTATTTGCACAAACGCCTGACAGCACCATGAACGAAGATTACGTAAAGCCATTTTCTGATGCAGGCTTACGTACCTGGTCAATTGGTATCAACGGTGGTTTGTTAACTCCGTTTAACATTTTCGGCCCGAACAGCGCACAAGATTTTACTTTGCCGGGCAGCCAAATTGGTTACGGTGGTTACATCAAAAAGCAATTCCTTCCTGGTTTTGCAGTTCAGTTAGATTTCCTTCGTGGTAAAGTTAAAGGTGAAGGTGGTGCACAAACAGGTTCAGTATTCGAAACTAATTTAAATTATGCAGCCAGCATCAGTGGTAACTTTACTTTAGCAAACATTAACTGGAGAAACAAAAAAGGTGCAATCCAACCTTACATCACTGCAGGTTGGGGTTTAATGGGCTACAAACCAACATTGAATGGTCAGCCAGTTAAAGCTAACGACGAAAGCACCAAAGAGTATTTTGTACCGGTAGGACTTGGTTTGAAATTTAACCTTAGCCGCGGTGTAAACTTGGATTTAGGTTACCAGGTTAACTTTGTTGGTAACGACAACTTTGATGGTTACAAATACAGAGGTAATTCAGACAAATTCTCTTACGCACACATCGGTTTAGAGTTTGCTTTGGGTAGCAGCAAGAAACCACAATTGGCTAACTACAACCCAGTTAACTCAATGCGTACCGAGTACTTAATGGAAGATGCACAAAACAAAGCGATGTTACAAGCACAGATCGATGCTGAAAAAGCTAAAAACGATCAGTTACGTAACGACCTGAACACTACTAATGCTAACCTTGCTAAATTTACAGCAGATAGCGATGGTGACGGTGTTCCAGATTTCTTCGACAAATGCCCTAACACACCATCAGGTACTAAAGTTGATGGTTCAGGTTGCCCATTGGCTAAACCGGTTATCGTGGTAACCGAAGAAGACCGCAGAGTGGTTAAAGATGCTATCAAAAACTTAGAGTTTGACTTAGGCAAAGCTACAATCCGTCCTAAATCATACCCAAGCTTAGATAGAGTTGCTCAATTGCTGATTGACAAAAATTTCAGCTTGAAATTGGCAGGTCACACAGATAACACAGGTTCAAAAGAATTGAACTTAAGATTGTCTAAAGAGCGTGCTGAAGCTATCAGAAGCTACTTAGCAAGCAAAGGTGCTAACGAGTCACGTATAGAGGCTACAGGTTACGGCATGAGCCAACCAATAGCAACTAACAAAACCGCGGCTGGCCGTCAGGCAAACCGTCGTGTAGAGTTTACTTTATACTAATAGTAAGCAACACCAAATAAAAAAGAGCCGCTCCATAATTGGGGCGGCTCTTTTTATTTAAAAAAATTTGTTAAAGATCGGCAAAGAAATCTTCAAGACTGCTGAAATAGGCTTCGTTCCAGCCTTCAGAAATGTCCTGATAAGCTTCATCAGGAATATTGGTGTGCCTTAACTCAATAGATGTACCTTTTTTGTCATCGTGAAGCTTTATAGTTACAATAGATGGTTCGTCTTGGCCATCAAAATACCATTGCTGCACTATCTTTTTATTTTGCTCAAACTCAATGTTCTTACCTACAATACTGCCTTCCCACATCGAAAACTCGGACCCAGGCTCGGTCGACATTTCTGCGGGCTCACCTGTCCAAAGTTGAATAGTTACAGGATTGGTTAATGCCATGTATATCTCCTCGGGGGTGGCAGGCAATTGGTAATATTTTTTGATATCTTTCACAGCTGCAAGTTAGCAGAAAATATTGTGCGTTAAAAGTTAGACTTTTACAACAGTGCCCACAGGTAAAACTACCTTACCATACACCTCATTCAATACTCCCGCTATACCGGTATAAATAGCTGACGATCCGCATAATATGCCTTCATATCCGGCCAGCTGCTTAACACTCGCATTACCGGTAGCATCGCCCCAAACAAGCAGCGCAAATAAAACTGTTAACGACGCAAATACAAACTGAAGCGCCCTGCTTAATCTTAAAGTGCCAAAGAAAAGGCAAAAAGTAAACACGCCCCATATGCCCAGATAGCAGCACATTGCGCCTTCTGAAGGTTTAGCTGCCCAACCCAGTTTTGGCATTACCAATAACCCAACTAAGGATAGCCAGAAAAAGCCGTATGACGTGAAAGCCGTAAGCCCAAACGTATTATTCTTTTTAGCCTCGATGATGCCGGCAATTACCTGTGCAAGCCCGCCGTAGAATATTCCCATTGCTAAAATCATGGCGTTGATTTCAAAGAAGCCCGCGTTATGAATGTTTAGCAAAACGGTAGTTAGGCCAAAAGCGCACAGGCCAAGCGGAGCGGGGTTGGCTATGCCATCCGTTGCCGCCACAGGTTGTTGTGGAATCATGTGTTAAGAGATTTATTATTGGTTTATATCGCAAGCTAACTTATTTACACATTAATAACAATAGGCACTAAACCGAACTGACGCTATGGTGTTATTGATACATTATGCAAAAATTAGTGCTGATACGACACGGAGAGAGCGTTTGGAACCAGGAAAACCGCTTTACAGGCTGGGAGGATGTTGACTTATCTGACAATGGCTTACAACAGGCTGTTGCTGCCGGTAAGCTTTTAGCCAAACATGGCTATACATTTGATGTTGGTTTTACATCGGTGTTGAAACGTTCCATTAAAACCATGCACTTTGTATTGGAGCAGCTGGATAGTCTTTGGATCCCGGTTAATAAATCCTGGCGTTTAAATGAGCGCTTTTACGGCGCACTGCAGGGTCTTAACAAAGCCGAAACGACAGAAAAATACGGAGAGGAGCAGGTGCACAAATGGCGACGCGACCCGCATGAGCACCCACCTGCAATAACTGAAGACGATAAGCGTTTCCCCGGGCATTACCTGCGCTATACGGATCTTACTTATCGGGAACTGCCGCTTACCGAAAACCTGAGCGAAACCATGGACAGGGCGCTACCATTTTGGCATGAGCATATTGTACCTGCCATACGCGATAATAAAAAAGTTATAATCTGTGCACATGGTAACAGCCTTCGAGCCCTTGTACAGTATATCGAGAATATGAGCGACGAAGATGTATCTAAATTAGATATACCAACCGCAACGCCCTGGGTTTACGAGCTCGATGACAGACTGAACTCAATCAGGCATTATTATTTAAAATAGGGTTGGCCATTTACTTGTCTAACTCAAAGCCCCAGTTCTTTCCTTTTTCTACAGCAGGTACGCCTTTACTAAGCCATACAGGCATAGGCGCACCTTTTAAAAAGTGATCAAAAAACTGTGCTTCGCGAATTGTTATGTCTTTACGGTTTTGGCGCTTAACCAAGTTGTGTGCCTCATCATTATACTGCAACAACCAAACCGGCTTATTTAACCTGCGCAAGGCGGTAAACATTTCAATACCCTGGTACCATGGCACAGCACCATCTGCATCGTTACTCATTATAACTACAGGCGTTGTTACCTTGGGAAACATAAACAAGGGAGAGTTTTCAATGTACAGTTCCGGCTTTTCCCAAAGGGTTGCACCAATACGGCTTTGCGTTTTTTCATATTGAAACTGTCGGTTCATGCCGCTTTCCCAGCGTATGCCACCATAGGCCGATGTCATGTTGGCTACAGGGGCACCTGCCCAGGCGGCTGCATACATATTGTTTTGTGTTATGAGGTAGGCAACTTGATAGCCGCCCCAGCTTTGCCCTTGTATGCCAATGTGTTGGCTATCCACCCAACTATTTTTCTTGAGAGCCTCGACGCCCGAATTGATGTACTCGACAGCTGATGCACCCGGATGGCCGTTTTCATAACTAATATCCGGTGCAAAAACCAAATAGCCGTTGCTAACAAAGTAGGTTATTGGCAGACGTGAAGGCGTAGGGGCAGGGGATATATAGTTATATAACCCATCGCTTAGCTTTTCATAAAAGTAGGCTATCATAGGATACTTTTTATTTGGATCAAAGTTCTCCGGCTTGTAAAGTATTCCGTTAGATTTATGACCGTGCGGAGTTGTCCATTCAACCAATTCGCCCGTACCCCAGATGTAATTAGCCTGCTGCTGATTAATCGTACTCAGCCTTATTTCAGTTTTCAGGTCTGTTGAAACCCAAAGGTCAGGTGATTGTGTGAAACTATACTTTGTATAGATAAAACTGTCGCCGTCTTTAGCCTTTTGCAGGTCGCTGTAACCGTTTCGCGCCATCACAACCTTGAGCGGATCATTCTCTGAGCCTAATGGCTTTTTATAATAGCCCCATTGCTTGTTTTTCTCGTTTTGTACAATCATCCAAAGCATTTTTTTGCTTGGGAGATACTTTTCATCTTCATCACTATTATTGTATCGGAAAATAAGTTTGTTTTTACGGCCAATGGCATTGGTAAAATTATTTGCGCGACCGGTGGCCGGGTCAATGCTCCAAATATCATATCTGTCGTAGATTAGTACGTGCTTATCGCCTGCTTCCCAATCGGCAATGCCATAGGCAGATGGATCGTCTGGCACGTCGTTTTCTTCATCGCCCATTTTTACACGGGTAATAGCCGTAAGGTTTCGCTTTTTACCAGTTGCAATATTGTATGTGTGCCAATTTTGGTCTTTAGCATCAAACCAAAGTATAAAATTACCTCCCGGCGAAATACTGTAGCGGCCCTTAAGGCGATCGTTTATGCGTTTACGTTCGCCGGTGTGTGTGTTTATCAGATAAGCTTCCTGCCTGCCGCCACCTTCCCATTGCGTTTGCACGCGGGCGCCTGTATCAGTTAAGCCAAGCGCAAATACAGCATCGCTATTGTTGGCAATCATCACATCGCGCATGTATTCGGTACCAAGCTGTATTACTTTAGCACCTTTTTGGGCGGGGCGTATAACTGCTAAGTAATTCCGTTTTAATTCACGCTGCAAGTTTTTAAGCTGCTGCGGCTGCAGGTAATCATCTTTATAGTTCCATATATCCAGGCGCGCCACTTCAAAGTCTACAATTGTGGTATCAGCCGGTTTGGGGATAGGCGCCGTACCAAAAAACAAATTGGCACCGCTTTTACTAAAATACACTTTGCCATCGCCGCTTACTGCCCAGCCGGCTGGTAAGCCGCTAAATTTCTCGGCAGCAATAACGCTTGCACTATCTTTGCCTCCTATGGCGTAGTAATAAAGTTTAAAAGGCTTTACTAATGCCTTTTCAGGATTTTTTTCGGCGGTGAAGGCCAATTGCTTACCCGCATCGTCAAAAGTTATATTACGATAATTGCCACGACCTGTGCTTACAGGTTTAAGAACATCGCCATCAATATCATACACAAATAAGCCATTAACTATATCTTTAGATTTTTTGGGAGCCGTAACACAAAACGCAAGCCACTTGCCGTTTTTTGTTAACTGATAATCGTTTACATACTTAAATGTGCGGGCTTTGCCATTAGCGAGTTGTTTAATTGTAAGCTCGGCACCATCGCGCGTTGGTGGTGCTATGGTTGTGGCCACTGCTTTTTTTGATGTATCACCTGCTAAAGGTTTTTTTACCGTGTCGGCAGGAAAGAGGTAAGCTATAACAGAAGCTTTATCAGCAAGCTTGAATGACCGTACAGCAGGATATTTATCTATTGACCCGCTTGCCAGGTTAATGATTGCAAGTGTGTCTTTGGGAAAATCAGAAGGCTTCTTTTTCTTGATTTTTGCCTGCCTTACATCTTTAAAGAAGGGGCGGATGAGGCCGGCAGCGTAT
Organism: Mucilaginibacter pallidiroseus; assembly: GCF_007846085.1. Taxonomy (GTDB): domain Bacteria; phylum Bacteroidota; class Bacteroidia; order Sphingobacteriales; family Sphingobacteriaceae; genus Mucilaginibacter; species Mucilaginibacter pallidiroseus. Next base: position 478,417 of record NZ_VOEJ01000001.1, on the reverse strand, counting down.
TTAGAGTCGTAAGTAAAACGCGCGGTATCGGCACGAGGAACAACCTTTTTATTTGCACCTTTTGATGTACGTAGTACCAGTTCGGCATCGCCTTCCTGGGGTTTTATAACATATAAAACCCATTTACCATCATTACTAATGCGCTGCCCGGAAATACTTTGCCACCCGTCATAAACCGAATGATCAAGTGGCTTTTTGGACTGACCGCTAACCGAGATATTGATTAACAGGACAAGTAACGCAGGAAGTAAAAGTTTTTTCATCTAAGGCTTATTGAACCTTAAATATCCAAAAATTTGCCTGCAAATAACATCTGCGTTGAAAAAGTTACACTGCTTAATTGCAGTAACCTAATCAGCTTTGTAAAGCGCGCCTGCTTTTTCTGCAGAAAGCTTGATACCCTTGATCATTGCAGAACTGAAGCCGTTGTGCTCCATTTCGTTCAGGCCGGCAATAGTGCAACCTTTTGGCGACGTAACCTTATCTATTTCCTGCTCGGGGTGAGAAGCAAGTTGTAACAGCAAATCTGCAGCACCCTTTGCCGTTTGGGCGGCCATTTTTAGTGCATCGTGCGCATGGAAACCGATTTCGGTACCGCCCTGAGATGCTGCGCGGATAGAACGCAGGAAGAATGCAATACCGCAAGCGCACAAAGCGGTGGCCGAAGTCATCAGTTCTTCATTAATTTGTATGCTTACGCCTACAGTGTCAAAAAGCGATTTTACAAGGCTCATATTTGCCTCTGACGCCTTGTCGGAAGCGATGCATGTCATGCTGTGGCCTATGGAAATGGCAGTATTAGGCATGGCACGAATTACTTGTACATCCAGCCCCATGTGGCTGCGGATATCCTGGCAGCTAACACCCGATACAACCGAAATGAACAAATGCCTGGCTGCATCGGTTGATGGTCTAACCTCATCAAGCAGCTTGTTGAGTTGCTGCGGTAATATTGCCAACACTACTATTGTAGCGCTGCTGACTGCTTCGGCGTTATTGGCGGTTACATTGTAACCATCGGCTGCCAAAGCCGACAAAGCAGCTACGTTGCGGCGTGTGAGCGTGATTTGTTGCGGCATAAATATGCCTGCCTTTACTAAACCTTTGGCCAATGCCAGGCCTATGTTGCCGCTGCCCAATATGGCAATGTGATGTTGCTGATCCATTTTTTTAATTGCTTAAACGTGTACCGAATGAATGCCCGCCTTTAAGCTGGCCCAAATCATCAGAATGACCGATAATAACCGCCCTAACACCGCAAGCTATTGCTGTAAATGCATTATCCATTTTCGGCAACATGCCGCTATGTATTATTTTGTCTGCTTTTAATTGGTCGTATCGTTCAGGATTTATATCGCGGATAAGTGAATCATCGTCATTTATATCATGCAATACACCTTTTTTCTCGAAACAATAAACCAATGTAGTTTCATACAGCTTTGATAATGCCACCGCCAGGGCAGAGGCTATAGTATCGGCATTCGTATTAAGCAGCTGTCCTTCGCCATCGTGGGTAAGGGCACAAAATACCGGGGTGAAACCAGCTTCCAGCAACTTGCTGATGTTTTCCGGGTTTATCGAATTATCAGATATATCTCCTACAAAACCATAGTCGATTGTTTTTACCGGTCGCTTTTTTGCGCGAATAAAATCGCCGTCGGCACCAGTGAGACCAATCGCATTAGTGCCATAATGCTGTAACTGTGCAACCACATTTTTATTAATGAGACCCGCGTAAACCATAGTTACAATCCGGAGTGTATCGATATCAGTAATACGGCGCCCATCTACCATGTGTGCTTCAACACCCATACTTTCAGATACCAGCGTAGCAACCTTACCACCACCATGTATTAGTATTTTGTATCCTTCAAGTGCTGTAAAATCCTTTAGAAAGCGGTGCAGGTTTTCGGAATTATCAATAACATTTCCGCCTATTTTAATTACATGCAGTTTTTGCATCAGCCAATCATATAAGTTCGATAGCAATTATAGCGATTTTTTAATTGAGAGATCGATTGTTTGAAATTATTCGTTATAAAACCGGCAGCGATTTTCGCTGCTGTTTTTGTTTTACGCAATGGTGTTAACTAATATTACTTGCGCCTTTACTATTTGTGTTAAACCTTAAATTTCTGATATACAGATTAGTTGTAAATATTATATTTGGTATAATACACCCTTTATAATAGATATTAATGATTTCAATTAGAGCAGTTAAAATGCTCGGGCTGATAGCTTTGATACTAGTGCTTAATGCCTGTAATTTTAAAAAAGAAGATAGCAACGCAAGGCTAACAAAAAAACTATCTGCGGTAGATAGCCTTTTTTTTGTTGGAAAGACTGCCGAAGCCATAAAACTCGCACATGACGTGCGCGGCAGCATAAGCAAAACAGATCCGCTTGTTACAACCTATTACAATTTGATGGCCGGTTTTGTTGCCGATCGTAAAACGAAAGAGCTGTATGCCGATAGCTCCCTGGCTTTTTTTAAGGCAGGTGAAAGGTCATCATCATACCAGAACTATTACGTAAAAGCTCTTTTTACCAAAGGCGATGTTGCTATGTTTGCAAAGCAATATAATGAAGCTTTCGATTATTACAGTAAGGCCAAAACGTTGTTAAAAAAAAGTAGCTGCGACAATGGTTATATGGCCTCGAAAACTGCCGAGATCTACTATATTCAAAAAAACTATCGAGTAGCAGCAAGGTATTCTGCGAGAGCATTTGAATTGCTGAACAATTGCAATGATTACCAACCCCAAAAGCTGTTTCATCTTAAACAGGCAGCTTTAAACAATGCCGCTTTCTCATACGAGCAATCTGGCCTTATTGATAGTGCGCTGTATTTTTATCGCTTAAGCTACATATTATTAAATAGCGCGCACACACGACGGTCTATCCCTGCCACTATGATAAACAGCTCATTGGTTGTTTTATACGATAATATGGGAGGCTTATATCTTAGTAAAGATAGCATATCAAAGGCGAAGGACTACTTATTAAAAGCCGTAAATACCAACGTACCGGAAACCAATGGAAGTAAAATTCCGCCGCGCCTTAAGCTTGCTAAATTATACCTCAAAACTGGCGAATACGACAAGGCTGCTATCCAGTTTGATAGCACCAGGTTTCTACTTAACAAGTACCGGGGAGAAAACGCATCGTCTGATTTAAAATGGAACAGGCTGTATGCCGAATACCTGGTTAAAACGCGGCAGTCCGAGCAGGCTTATCAATATATTAACAACTACATCCGCCTTAACGACTCTTTGGAGCGCGTATCAGCAAATATTTATAAACTTGACATAGACCGTGAGCAAGATCTTTACAAGCAGGAGCAGGCCTACCAAACGCTTAAGCATAGCGACAAGCTTAAGATGCTTTACATACTGTTTGCGACAATAGCAGTTATACTATTGTCCATCATTATTGCACTCATTAACAAGAACCTGGGTTCAAGTCGTGAAAGTCAGAAAGTCACCGCCAGCCAAAACAAAGAGCTACAGCAAACATTGGTTGAACTGGAAGCGGCTAACAAAAACTACATACGGATAATGCGGATTATGGCGCATGACTTACGCAACCCACTTGCAGGTATATCTGGCTTGACTCTAGTATTACTTGAAGACAACGAACTTAATGAAGAAAACAAGCAAATACTTCAGCTGATTGAGAGCACCTGCACCAACTCGATAGGCATGATCAATGAATTGCTAAAATCGGGCCTGGCTAATGAAAATGATGTGCTTGACCTGCAATCTCTCGATATAAAAGCCTTACTGCATGATTCGGTAAAACTGCTACACTTTAAAGCTAAAGAAAAAAACCAGGAACTTATTTTTGATGCGGACGATGCGCCCGTGCGGATATTGGGCAGCCAGGAAAAAGTATGGCGCATATTCAATAACCTGATTGTAAACGCCATTAAATTTAGCCATGCAGGCGGGAAAATTAAGGTTGATATTGCGCTTACCGACAACCGTACCTTTGCACTTACAACCGTCACAGATAACGGTATAGGTATTGACGAGGCTGATAAGGATCACATCTTTGAAATGTTCACAAAAGCTAAACGACAGGGCACAGGAGGAGAGGAGCCCTTTGGGCTTGGCCTTTCAATCACAAAAAAGATTGTTGAGCAACATGGCGGTAAAATATGGTTTACAAGCCAGGATGGCGAAACCGTCTTTTTCGTTAAGCTGCCACTTATCAAATAAAACTTGCTGCAGTGAAACGTTCAGCTTTTGTTTTTGCTTACCTGGCTTGGTAAAATACCATACTTTTTTTTGAAGGCAACGGTGAAGTGCTGTGCATTTTTATAGCCTACAACCTCGGCTACGTAACCGACTGTGGCATTATTTGTCAGTAACTTATATGCCTGTTCCATTCGCAAATTGTTTAGGTAGCCAAATACAGTAGCCCCAAAAAGCGCTTTAAAACCTTTTTTTAACTTAAAGTCGTTAAGCCCGGTTTTTCGGGCAAGTTCAATCAAAGAGCAGGGCGTCTGCAGATTCTGCGAGACTATAAGTTTGGCTTCATGCAAACGTTGAATATCTGTTTCATTAAAACCAAGATCTTCTTCATCCGTCTCAGCACCTTTTTCCAATTGTAATGATAACAGTTCAAGAAGCTTTGCTTCCAGGTAAATTCGTTTAACAGGTTTGGCTTTAATAGCTTTCGCTATTTCATTTATAACTGGCCCCATAGCTGTAAAGCGATATTCCTCTATAGCTACACCATCTGCAAAAATTACTGGGCTATATTGCGACGACTCATTATGTAATTTTTCGATAGCCGAATTTTCAAAAGTCATCATCAATAAAGTAGTGGGCTTTTGAAAGGAAAGCTGGTGTGTTACCGCAGAGCTATTGCAGGAATAATATTTGCCCTTACTAATAGTTGCCTTCCATTCACCGGTATTTATTGAAGCATTACCACTCAATACAAATCCCATTACGAATTCAATTTTTTCTGAGTCAAAATCTAAAGATTTAAATTCATCAGCATCAAATGTCCAACAACAGACTCCTATCCCTTTAAACCAAATTTTATGTACGCTTAATTCACTCCGATTTTTTGATATGGTGACTGGCGCCTTATCAAAAGACTTCCTTACACCCTGGTGTAGATTATGTTTGGAATGGTTGGGCGAATTGGTAGTAGGCATAAAATCCGTTTGGCGTTGTTTTTAATCCGTTTTGCGTTATCAATAATACAGCCGTGTAAGCAAATTTGCATTATTATTTTTAATTAGTCTAAATAAATTAAAGTTTTGTATTTTAGACTAGTTAGAATAAATTCTATTTCATAGTGTGTTCTCATTTTGATGTAAGTCCTGTTTACCTGTGGCGGTGCGTATGTGCTGCAGGTAAGGCAGGCACCAAAGACAGATATTATGTGTGAGACTAAAATACTAACCCGTAGAAACACAACTGTTATCAGTCACTGCCCTGAATGCAGCATGCTAAACATTTGGCATCAAAACTTGATGCTTTGTTTTACGCCTGAGCAGTTCGTTTCTTTTCAAAACTTTACCAAAGATCTGGATTTTGATGATCGTAACTTTCCGTTCCCGGATGGCTCGAAACGGGTTGTTTTATGCACGCCCAATCGTGACATCAATCTTGTATTTACCGAAGAGGAGTGGAGCGATTTCAATATAGCAATGCTCGAGGCCAGCTATCTTTTAGACGCTTACAACTTAATTTATTCATCAAGATAGCGTTTAACACTCGTTGCCCTGAAACAAAACCAGATTTGGTATGACTACCCCCGCTGTTTAAAAAATGGCGGTAGTTGTAAATTGTTATAATTTGCAGATATCGGTACAGTTGTTGTGATACTGTTAACAAGCCGGCATAAAGCCGTTTTGTTAACTAAATTATATCTGTTATGAAAAATCAACCAAGTTTCAATGATGGAGGACAGGGGACTTCAACCGCAAACCGAGCTTATAACGATCCGAAAGAAATGCAAAAACAAAAAGGGGTAAGTAATGGTGGCGGTCAACGCTCCGACCAAACTTCTAACAGAGACAGCGCACACCAGCCGCAAAAGAAACAACATTAATAGCTTTACGTAAAAAGCGCCACTTTTATACAAAGGTGGCGCTTTTTCGTTATCAACAGTTAAAGTTTAAAGCAAAAAGTATTTTTCATAATAACTGTCACAAATTGGATCAACTTTACATCTAATAACCCAAAACAGTTTACTATTGATGCTAACCTCAACTATAACCTTCATAGTAGTGCTAATTGTTGCCGTGTTTGCAAGTTACAAGTTGGGCAAGCTAACGCTGTCGGGAGCGCTTACAGGTGGCATAATAGCAATGGCCATATACTGCGGAATGGGGTTATGGGGTATTGCCATACTTGCTGCATTTTTCATCCTGGCGGTTTGGGCCACCGGGCATAAAAGGTCTGTAAAGCAAAAAGTCACAGGTCTGAGAAATGAATCGCACCGGCGAGATGCCGGGCAGGTAATGGCCAATGGGGCAGCTGCGGGTATTTTTGCTTTAATGATATGCGTAGTTAAGGATTACACCACAATTCTTGGTGTGTTGGTCGCGGCCTCGCTTGCATCAGCTACGGCTGATACAATTTCATCAGAGTTGGGCACGGTTTACGGCAAACGGTTTTACAATGTACTTAATTTAAAGACCGATGAAAAGGGTAAAGACGGTGTTATAAGCTTGGAAGGTACACTTTTGGGCCTGATGGGTGCGTGCGCAATAGCAAGCATATATTCTTTAGGTTTTGGTTGGAGTTCGGCAACCCTTTACATCATAGCAGGAGGTGTATTTGGCAACTTAACCGACTCCGTACTTGGCGCTAGTTTGGAGCGAAAAGGCTTTATTGATAATGACGTGGTAAATTTTGTTAATACCGTTTCAGCAGCTTTATTTGCCTGGCTATTGGTACTGTTGTAACATTAAAATAATTACTTAACCACCAATTGTGCCGTATTACGGTTGGTTTGTTTTACCAATACAGTTTTGTCGCCAATTAGATTATTAACTGCTTCGTCGCTATAATGTCTTAGTGTGTATAATGTTAAATCGTTGTTATATCTCACTTTAAATTCAGCCTGCAACGCTGCCAATAATTGCTCAAAACGGTCGGACTTGTAATCTATACATGCGCTTAAACTTAATGCTGATGTTTGCATAACATTTACCTTAACCTGATATTTCGCGAAGACGCTGAATATTTCACTCAAAAGTTTTTCGCTGATAAAAGAATAATCATTGGTAGCAACAGATAGCAACACTTGCTTCGGTTTTACAATAATAACCGGCTTATCAAATTTATTTACTGCGCCTTCTTTGATTACTGTTCCTGCCGCCGACGGTTCCATAAACGGCTTTACGAGCAATGGAATGTTTGCGTTTTGCAGTGGTTTTATTGTTTTTGGATGGATTACACTTGCGCCGTAGTAAGTCATTTCAATGGCTTCCTGGTAGCTCAACTCATCAAACTTAACAGTATCATTAAATAGCTTCGGGTCGGCGTTTAGTATGCCGGGCACGTCTTTCCAGGTTGTTACAGATTCGGCCGCGAGGCTGGCAGCAAATATGGATGCCGTATAATCAGATCCCTCACGACCAAGCGTAGTTGTGAAATTTTCTGACGTTCCGCCCAGGAAACCCTGTGTAACCACTATCCCGTTATTTAACAACGCAGGGATGTCCTTTTGAATGCTGGCTTTGGTTTTCTCCCAATCAACCACACCTTCGCGATAGGTATTATCAGTATGTATATAACCACGCACATCTACCCATTTACTGGTAATGCCGGTATGGTTTAACCAGGCATTTACAATACGGGTTGATACCAATTCGCCAACAGATACTATATGATCGTAAATAAAGTCGTAATCGTCGTGCGGTTCGTCTTCAATCATCCAATCAATTTCAACAAAAGTATTGGCTACCTCATTAAATACGGGGTGATTATCGCCAAATAGCTGATGTATAATATGGTAGTGATAATCTTTAATTTCCTCAAAGATACAGTGCATATCCTCAGCACCGTTAAAGTAAGCATCGGTAAGTCGCTCCAAGGCATTTGTTGTTTTACCCATTGCAGATACTACAACAAGTATCTGGTTACCTGTGTAACTTTCAACAACCTTGCTTAAATTAATAACACCTTCGGCATCTTTAACAGATGCACCACCGAACTTGAATACCAGCATTCTATTTTAAAAATTGTGAAGCAACCGTGTTTGGCCGCACTAAGGTTTTTATTTGCGCATACGGAATAAACAACTCCGTTTGGCCGGCCGCATAGGGCTTAATTTCATATTGATTGTAAACAAACTTTACACCCAGCGGCGTAATGGAATAGTTTTCGTTGAGCGCGAATTTATCGCCTTTAAAAAAGTAGTTTGTTTTAAGCGAAGTTGTATCGCTCAGTTTTTCATTTTTACGGAAGATTTTTTCTGCAATTTTAGTCAGCTCCGGTTGGTAATTGTCAATCAGTACATCTTTCAACAACACCTCTTTTTTTGCAGCCGGGTTCCAGTTAATAAAACCGGTGAAGCTTGCACCGTGTGCACCTCCCTGAAAAGTGTAACCATTGTATTCAAGTGCAATCAGCGCCGAGTCTTGCTGTACAACTTTCACATCATCCTGCAATTCATAAAACATAGGCGACTTTGGCGACTCTTTTTTAAAGCGCTCGTACGAGGCTATAAAGTTTTTTGCCATTGCAGCCAGGCTTGTATCGGCGCTTTTGCCATCCATAGCAAACATCATTATCAATTTACCTTTTATGGTATCGTTTAATTGGGACTGGTTACTAAATTCTGGGTACTTTATATGGGCTACTGTACAGGTGCTATCTGGTTTTGAGCCGCAGTCAGCTGCTCGTTCATGAATGGTTTTATACTGGTATGCTACGGTATCTTTAAAGATGCCCGTTTCTTTTTTAGGCTGGTCTACCTTATAAACACATGCTGAAAAGCCCAGCACAGCAATAATAAATAACAACGCTAACTTCATATAAATTTATTTGTTTAATATTTGCTCTCTCGATAATGATGCATTAAGCCATCCATCCTCAATAGTTGCGCCATATTTATTATAAAAGTTAATCGCCGGTTCGTTCCAGTCCAACACCTGCCAAACCATGCCGCTCAAATTAAGCTCACGGGTTTCGGTAACAATCCTGTCAAACAGTAATTTACCTAAACCTTTGCCGCGGTAATCTTCGGTAACAATCAAATCTTCAAGGTAAAGGCGTTGGCCCTTCCAGGTAGAGTAGCGTATGTAGTACAGGGCAAAACCAACAACTACCTCGTTGTCTTCGGCTACAAATGCTTTCCATACTGGCTTATTTCCAAAACCCGCTTCTTCAAAAGCTTCAAGCGTAACGGTTACTTCATCGGGCGCGCGCTCATAAATAGCTAATTCAACTATCAACTCAAGCAAACGGGGGCAATCTCGTTTGGTAGCTACGCGGATATTATAATTTGTCATTTGTGTAAAAGTTACTGTTTTGTTAAAGCCGGGTTATGCAGGGTGTTAAACCGTCTTTTTTGCACGGCTTCCAAAAATGGTGCTGCCCAGCCGTACCATGTTACTGCCTTGCTCAATAGCAATCTTGTAATCTGAAGACATACCCATTGATAGGGTATCAAACGAATCTTCCTTACGGAAAAAGCTAACCTTTATACCGTCGAAAAAAGTTTTAAGCTCGTAATATTCCTCTTTGATTTGTTTCTCGCTATCAGTGTTTGTGGCAATGCCCATCAATCCCCGTATGCGTATATTTTTTAAAGCAGCAAATTCTTCACTTCTTAACAACTCAATCGCTTCATCAAAGCCCAGCCCGTATTTGGTTTCCTCGTCGGCTATATAAATCTGTAAAAGGCAGTCTATTACGCGTTTGTTCTTGAGGGCTTGCTTATCAATTTCCTGTAACAGTTTAATGCTATCTACAGATTGTATAAGGCTTACAAAGGGAGCTATGTATTTAACTTTGTTGGTTTGCAAGTGCCCTATAAGGTGCCATTCGATATCCTGGGGCAGCTGAGTTTGTTTTTCTACCATCTCCTGCACCATGTTTTCGCCAAAAAGCCTTTGGCCCGCATCATATGCTTCTTGCAGATCTGCTGCGGGTTTTATTTTAGAAACGGCAATCAATTTAACTTTTATGGCTTCTGTTTCCTTTTTTAAGCTTTTGATATTATCTGCAATGCTCATTTATCCGTAATTTTGTTTGTTATAAACGCCGCTAAATTACAGAATGCATAAATATATCATCTTGTTTTTTTCAGTATTGCTGTTTTGTGCTGCCTGCAAGGAAGATAAACCCGCCGGTATATTGGACCGCCCGCACATGATAAGCCTGCTAACCGACATACACCTGGCCGATGGCGAATTGTATATAGTGCCACAACAGGCTGATAGCCTTTACAGGTACGGAACAAATAAGTACAAACAGGTATTTGATAAACACCATACAAATGGTGCACAGTTTAAACGCAGCTTTGCTTACTACTCCAAAAACCCCGAAGTGCTGCAAGGTATGTATGATGAACTGATGGCCATTATGCAGCGCAAGACAGATTCATTAAACAAAACCGGCGACTCTAAAATAAAAAATGCTGTACCCGTCCAATAGTGCCGATAAACTTGGTTTTACCGAAGTTAAAGAATTAATAAAAACCCACTGCCTTAGTATTATGGGGCAGCAAATGGTTGATAAGATTCAGGTAATGAGTAATTACGACCTCATTAACAAATTTTTAAACCAAGCAAATGAGTTTAAAAACATCCTGCAAAATGATGATGCCCTGCCTATAAATCATTTTTATGATATAAAATCACTTGCTAATAAAGCCCGGCTGGAAGGTGCCTTCCTGTCCGAAGAGGAGTTTTTTCAGATCCAAACTTCACTTACAACTGTGTTTGCGGTTATTGGTTATTTTAATGAGCGTGTTGGCCAATATCCAAATCTCGAAGCGCTGTTTGAGCATTTACCGATAGAGAAGATCATCCTGAAAAAGATTGACCAGGTAATTGATCAAAAAGGCAAGATGCGTGCAAACGCCTCACGCGATTTGATGGACATTACCCAGGGAATTTCCAAGGCCGAGCAGGAAGCAAGAAAAAAGATTGATCAGATATATAAAACTGCCTCAGGAAACGGCTGGACTGCCGACGGCTCATTAACCGTACGCGATGGCCGACTTTGTATACCCTTGCTGGCCGAAAATAAACGCAAGCTAAAGGGTTTTATCCATGATGAATCGGCTTCGGGCCAAACGGTTTTTATGGAACCCGAAGAGGTGTTTTCGTTGAACAATCGCATCCGGGATCTGGAGTTTGATCGCCGTCGAGAAGTGATCAGGATACTTACCGTGCTTACAGATGAATTGCGACCCTATGTGCCTTTGCTTTTGTCGTACCACGGTTTGCTAACCAAGCTGGATTTTGTAAGAGCAAAAGCATTGTTTGCAATTGATATTGAGGCCGAAATGCCGAAGCTGATAAATGAGGCTCGTTTCCGGCTGTTTAATGCAAGGCACCCGCTGTTGTTCTTAAACTTCCGTAAGGAACAAAAAACGGTTGTGCCGCTCAACGTAGAAGTTGATGATGCCACGCGTGTGATAGTGGTTTCGGGCCCAAATGCGGGCGGTAAATCTGTTTGTATGAAAACCGTTGGGTTGCTGCAAATGATGGTGCAGGCAGGGCTGTTGATCCCTGCCGGGGCGGATAGTGTGGCGGGCGTATTTAAACAGTTTTTTGTAGATATTGGTGATGACCAGTCTATCGAGAGTGACCTGAGTACTTACAGCGCCCACCTGTCTAAAATGAAGAAATTTGTTGAAGACAGCAACGGCAAAACCATGATACTGATTGATGAGTTTGGTACCGGTACCGACCCGCAATTTGGTGGTCCTATAGCCGAAGCCGTTCTTGAAGCACTAAACAATAAAAAGGTAAGGGGCATGGTTACCACCCACTACTCCAACCTTAAAATATTTGCCAGCAATACCGAGGGTATTGAAAATGCATCAATGCTATTTAACAATGCGCAAATGCAGCCGCTTTATATGCTTGAAGTGGGTAAACCGGGTAGCTCTTATGCCTTTGAAATAGCACAAAAGATAGGGCTGCCTCAAAATGTGCTAAACCTGGCCCGTAACAAGATTAGCGCCGGGCAAAAAAAGGTAGATAGTTTGTTAGTTGATCTTGAGCGTGAGAAAAAAGAGATTTTTGATACCAAACAAAAGCTCGACAAGCAGCAGCGCAAAGTAAATACCCTGCTTGCCGAAAACGAAGAGCTAAAGAGCTTTTTAGACGAAAACCGGAAAAACCTGCTTCGCGAGGCAAAGCAGGAAGCCAAAAGCATTATACAAAACGCCAACAAACTGGTAGAAAATACCATTGCCGAAATAAAAAGCAGTAACGCCGATAAAGAGATAACAAAATCGCTGCGTGATAACCTAAATACCGAACTTAAAAAGAATACCGTAAAGGCCGAACAGCCCAAAGCTGCGCCGAAAACCGATGAAGAAATTAAGCCAGGCGATTGGGTTAAACTGATTGACAGCGACACCACCGGGCAGGTTATTGAATTGATAAAAGATAATGCCGTGCTTGCCATGGGCGAATTGCGTACCGTTGTTAAACGGAAACGAATTGAAAAGGTAAGCAAGGCTGCCGTACCAAAAGAGCTGCGCCGCAATACGAGTAACAATAGCACGGGTGATATGGCAAACTTCAGCCCGGAGATCGATGTTCGCGGGATGCGCACCGAGGATGCTTTACACGCTATAGAAAAACTGTTTGACCGCGCCCTGATGATGAGCTTTGGCAGCCTTAAAGTGATACATGGCAGGGGAGATGGTATATTGCGTAAAATGATACGCCAGTACCTTAAAAAGTATGAGCAGGTTGATCGTATGGAAGATGAACATCCGGACAGGGGCGGCGATGGTATTACCTATGTGTACCTGAAGTAAACAGCATATGGATAGCAGATTAAATAATTATAAGGCCCGTGCTCTAAAGACATTTGATTACGGCGTGAAAGAATTTGCCGTTTACGATAATAACGGCTACCTTTTACAATTTGGAGAAAAAGTTTAAATCTTAAATCTAAGAATATGATTAAACATTGTTTGCTCTTACTTTTTGTTATCTGCGCGCTAACAAGCTTGGCGCAAACTACCATTAATTTTAATAACCCGCAGGTAAAGTACATGGGGCGCATTTCCATGCGTGATAGCGCTGCAGAAATGAGCTGGACGGCATCTTCGGTAATCATTAATTTTAAAGGTACAAGTGCAAAGGCCACTATCAAAGATGATAACGGCTTAAACTACATGACCGTTGTAGTTGATGATAAGGTTGATACCGTTATCAGGCTGGCGCAGGGCAAGCATGAGTATGATCTGGCAAGCGGACTTACCAACGAAAAACACCAATTGCAACTTTTTAAACGCACCGAATACGAATGGGGCACGCTTTGGTTATATAACATTACACTATCTTCAGGCGCCACATTACTGGCACCGCCAAGCTACAAACACAGGATGGAGTTTTACGGAAACTCTATAACAGCCGGTTACGCTATTGAGGATACCACAGGGCAGGATAGGGGCGCCTACGAATTTGAAAATGCCTATAAAAGCTATGCAAACTTAACCGCACGCCACTTCAACGCCGAATACAACGCTATTGTAAAAAGTGGTATAGGCATAACCATAAGCTGGTTTCCGTACGTAATGCCTGATGTTTACGACCGCGTACATGCCCGCGACTCAACCGATAAGTGGGATTTTGCTAAATTTACGCCGGAGGTTGTAATTGTAAATTTATTTCAGAATGATGCTTTTCTGTTAAGGCAACCAAATCACGACCAGTATAAAGCTCGTTTCGGCGATAAGGTGCCCGATCCGGCGGTGTTTATAAACGGTTATCAAAAATTCATCTCATCTATTCGTAGCAAATATCCGGCTGCAAAAATCATATGCGTTTTGGGAAGTATGGATGCAACAAAGCCGGGACAGCCATGGCCGGGTTATATTGAAAGAGCTGTTGCCCGTTTAAATGATAAGGATATCTACACCCACTTTTTTAAATATAAAAATACACCGGGCCACCCAAGTGCCGCAGAGCAGCAAGCAATGGCTAACGATTTAATTGCTTACATGCAAAAGACCTTAAAATGGTAAGAATTTAAATAAGATATTTAGTCAGTTTTCAAAATAGCGGACCTTTTATACCCGGAGATATTTATCAAATTGCTTTTTAGTTTAAATTTTCAGGAAATTTAAAACCATAACGGTGTATTTGGCATTGCTAATATACATTATGGAAACACAAAAACTTAAGGGGCAATCGGCATTGGTAACCGGTGCAGATAGCGGAATTGGTAAGGGCGTGGCTATTGCATTAGCGCAGGCCGGGGCAAAGGTTCTGATCAATTATAACAGCAACCAGGAGTCCGCTGAGGAGGTGGTAGCTGAGATAAAAGAGAAAGGCGGCGATGCACACTGCTTCCAAGCAGATGTAAGCAGCGAGCATGATGTGCAGGCCATGTTTGCAAAACACCTTGAGTTGTTTGGCTCGATCGACATATTGGTGAACAACGCAGGCTTGCAAAAAGACGCAAAGTTTATTGATATGACCCTGGTCGATTGGAATAAGGTTATTGATGTAAATCTTACGGGCCAATTCCTTTGCTCGCGCGAAGCTGCGAAAGCTTTCCTGGCAAGGGGAGTAGTTGAGGGTGTAAGCCGCTCGGCAGGTAAAATAATCTGTATGAGTAGTGTGCACGAGGTTATTCCCTGGGCCGGACACGTAAATTACGCAGCAAGTAAGGGCGGTATTAATATGTTTATGAAAAGCATAGCGCAAGAGCTGGCACCCCATAAAATCAGGGTGGTAGGTATAGGCCCCGGTGCCATACAAACGCCAATTAATAAAGAGGCTTGGGAAACGCCGGAAGCACTTGATAAGCTCCTGGAACTGATACCTTATAAACGAATTGGCAAACCGGAAGATATAGGTAAGCTTGTAGCCTGGGTAGCGTCAGACGAAGCTGATTATATAACAGGGACAACTATTTTCTCGGACGGGGGGATGACTTTGTACCCGGGTTTCGAAGACAATGGCTGAGTTTTACAATTAAAAGACAATTCAACATACCCTTATTGTAAATAATACACTAAGTAATTGCAAAAAAGATTGACATATTGTAAAATATACACTAAGTATAGAGCGTATTTTTAAAAAAATAAAATTTAAGCTGCTGTTATTATGAAATATTCATAAAAGTTTGAGTAAATTTTTCATTTTAATATTAGTACCATACTTTTGTTATGGAATTAAAATTAAAACAACACAATGAAAAAGATATTTTTAACAACTGCAATTGCCGCTTTATTTACTGCAAATGTTTTCGCTTTCAATACATCAATCAAAATTGAAGACGAAGGAGCAGAGCATGTATCACACGCTGTTATTAACCGTTTCAAAGCAGATTTCTCTGGCGCTAAAAATGTTAACTGGACTGTTACTGCAAACTCACAAAAAGCTGAGTTTACTGTAGACAACGTTAAAATGACTGCGTTTTATGATACTCGCGGCGAGTTTTTAGGTGTAACACAGTATGTCGATTATAAAGTTATCCCCGCAAAAGCGCAAAAAGAAATTGCTGCCAGATATGAAGGTTATGATGTAGCCAGCGTTATCAAGTTTGATACTAACAGTGCAGATCCGGCTATTGAACCTACCGTTTACTTTGTAGACATTAAAAAAGATAACAAAGAGATGTTGCTAAGGGTAACACCTTCAGCAAATGTTTACTTCTTTCAGCAAGTTAAATAATTAAAATAATTTCTCTTGATATTATTAGGGCTGCCGGTAACGGTGGCCCTTTTTTGTTGATCAATATTAGTGCTTTGTGCTTCAAAAATATTTTTTACTTGCTTATTAATATTTTATATATTTGGATATAAGGTTGTGTATTAACATTGATTATTAATCATTTATAATTCAGTTGAAACATCCGGATAACGCTAACTAATTTATTTAATACCTTACGCTAACTAAAAATGAAAACTGGAAAAGTAAAATGGTTTAATACACAAAAAGGCTATGGCTTTATTGTTACTGAAGAAGGCAAGGATCTGTTTGTACACTTTAAAGATGTACAGGGCGGTGTAAATGCTATTAAAGACAATGACAATGTTGAGTACGAAGTTGAGGATGGCCGCAAAGGCCCGCAGGCAATCAATGTAAAAAAAGTCTGATCGAATCAACTTTACTTCTAACAATATCAAAAACCTCTGCAATTGCAGGGGTTTTTTTATGTAAAAAATTGCATTTTGTTTACCGGCTTTACTACTTTAGGCCAACCAATTTATAATTAGCCCCATAAAATATGTCAGATACCAGTTCGGCAAAACTATCCAGAAATGCAGTTTTTCTTGTACTCGTGGCCTCGCTGGGTTACTTTGTAGACATTTATGATCTGCTGGTATTTTCTATTGTGCGTAAGGCAAGCCTGCATGACATTGGCGTAGCTGATGCCGATATGCTTAAAGAAGGGCAGTTTATTATAAACGTGCAGATGTTTGGATTGCTGCTTGGCGGTATTGTTTGGGGTGTAATGGGCGATAAACTTGGGCGCATCAAAGTATTGTTTGGGTCGATATTATTGTATTCGGTGGCAAATTTTGCAAATGGATTTGCCGGTAATGTTGAAGCCTACGCTTTAATACGTTTCATTGCAGGTGTTGGCCTGGCCGGCGAACTTGGAGCAGGCATTACCTTAGTTGCCGAAACGCTAAGTAAAGAAAAACGAGGCTACGGTACCATGATAGTTGCCGTAATTGGTTTACTTGGTGCCGGTGCTGCCTATTGGGTAGCCACAAAGTACAATTGGAAGGTTGCTTATTTTGTAGGTGGTGGCTTGGGTATCTTACTGTTGCTGTTACGCATTGGCACTTTCGAGTCGGGAATGTTTAAACGGGTAGAAGAAAGCAAGGTATCTAAAGGAAACTTTTTTATGCTCTTCACAAATGCCGCCAGATTTAAAAAGTATCTTTATTGCATTCTAATAGGTGCACCGTTGTGGTATGTAGTTGGGGTGCTTGTAACGCTTTCGCCCGAGTTTGGTAAAGCTTTGGGTGCCCAGGCACCTTTAAGTGCAGGGGAGGGTGTTTTGTATACTTACCTTGGTATATCTATAGGCGATATTTTTGCGGGCCTGCTTGCACAGGTCACCAAATCGCGAAAGCTTACCATGGCTATTTTTTTAATAGTGTCAGTTGTTACAGCGTTTTATTATTTAGGTTCGGTAGGTATAACGCATACCCGCTTTATTTGGATCTGCTTTTTTATGGGATGCTCTGTAGGTTATTGGGCTACGTTTGTGACTATTGCTGCCGAACAATTTGGTACCAATATCCGTGCTACAGTTACTACCACGGTACCCAACTTTGTACGCGGCTCACTCATCCCGATCAATATGGCCTTTAATGCTTTTGTAGTGAAATACGGCATGGTAAAAAGCGGCTATATCATGATGATTATTTTAACGCTGTTATCTTTATTCGCACTAAGCCAACTTAAGGAAACATTTGGCAAGGACCTCAATTATATCGAAGAAGACTCAGCCCCGGCCAATTAAGCTGCATCATAAAAGGCTTGGGATTAGGAATACTGCCTGTTAATTCAATTAACTACATTTGCAGCCATGATTACTAAGGAACAGATTGCGGAGGATTATAAGCAAATCCAAGACGAGATATGCACTGCACTTGAAGCAGCCGATGGACTGGGTAAGTTTGAGCAGGAAATTTGGGAACGAGATGGCGGCGGCGGCGGTCGCACGCGTATCATCCAAAATGGTAATATTTTTGAAAAGGGCGGTGTAAACTTTTCGGCAGTTCACGGTCATTTGCCGCACACGGTAAAAAAGGCGCTAAATGTTGAGCAGGACGATTTTTTCGCCACAGGCGTATCTATAGTTATCCACCCTAATCATCCCTTTGTGCCTATCATACATATGAATATCAGGTACTTTGAAATGCCTTCGTCATTCGGCTCACAAAGTGAGCCTATCCGCTGGTTTGGCGGAGGGATTGACCTTACTCCACATTATGTTATCGAAGATGATGCAAAGCACTTCCACGGTGCCCTGAAATCAGTATGCGACCAGTTCCATGCCGATTTTTACCGCCGCTTTAAAGTTTGGGCCGATGATTATTTTCACATCAAACACCGCGATGAAACAAGGGGCATAGGCGGTATTTTTTATGACAGATTAACTGCTAATGATGAAATTAGTTGGGAGCAAGTGTTTGAATTTTCTAAAGCCGTTGGCCGTTCATTTGCACCAACTTATATTGAGCTGGTAAACCGCAATCGCGACAAAGCCTTTACAGATGAACACCAGCTATGGCAATATCAACGTCGCAGCCGTTATGCCGAGTTTAACCTGGTGTATGACGCTGGCACCAAGTTTGGTCTTGAAACCAATGGCCGTATCGAATCGATACTAATGAGCCTGCCACCAACCGCCAAATGGATTTATGATTACCATGCGCAACCGGGCAGCGAAGAAGAGAAAACACTTTCACTACTTAAAAAAGGTATCAACTGGGTATAATGAGGAATATTACATTAATACTTATTGCCGTTGCTATTGCTGCTGTATTCAGCTCATTCGTAGCTGATGGCATAAAAGGCCGGTGGGAATACGTAGGTGGAATTTATAATGGCAAATTAACGCCTGCTTCTAAAGATTATGTACTGCAACGCAATTACGATGCTTCGCACTACAGCGCCTTACTGTTGGAGAAAGGACAGGCACCTTACAATTATGAACGTGGTAGCTACAGGCTTGACAAGGATACGTGCTCTGAAACGCAAACGTTTAGTGCAGAGCCTTCAAAATGGTTAAACGTAACCATAAAGTACAAGTACGAAATAAAAAACGATACGCTTACATTTAGCGGCGTGTTGCCAAATGGCACCATAGTGCAGGAAAAATGGCTTAAAGTGAAATAGTTTTATAACGCCGTAACCTGGTTTTAAAAAGCTGAGTTATAATGATATTATGAAACAGCTAAAATCACTTTTATACATACTCATATTTGTGCAAACGTATGGTTATGCACAAAGCAAAACACCTTCTCCTGCCGAGCAGCAGTTTTTCAAAAATCTAACTGAAGTTTACAACACCAACGACTCTGCAACTTATAGAAAGTTTTACAGCACACAACTTACTGATGCCAAGAAGATAGCCGACAACGTTGGTCAGATGCAACGTGAGTTTCGTTTTGGTAGCGGTAAAGTTGCTTTAAAAGCTATTGAACCCATCTCGGCAACAGAAACTGATCTCATCTTTCAAACAGTTGCTTACGGCTCATGGCTAAGGTTCATGTGGATTACCGACTCTCTCGGGCATTTCAAAGAGCATCATATGCGTCCGATAAGGTTTAGTAAAAGTTTCCTGCAAGCGGGTGCGTTATCACAAAAACAAATTCTGGATTCGCTCGATGGTTACGTACAAGGAATGGTAAGCAAAAAGGTTTTTGCGGGTAATGTGCTTGTTGCAAACGGCAACCATATACTTTATAACAAATCATATGGCAATGACCCGAAAGGCAATGCAAATAAAGTTGACAAGCAAATGGATCTGGCCTCGATGGGTAAGCTGTTTACAACCGTAAGTGTTCTGCAGCTGGTAGACAAAGGTAAGCTTTCTCTTGCCGATAGCACTGGCAAACTAATGCCTCACTTACAAAACAAGGCTTTATCCGGCATCACTATAAAGCAATTGCTCACGCACACATCCGGCATGGGCGATTATTTCGAAGACCCGGCTTATGACCCTATGGCCGGAAAATCCTTTACCGATAAAGATTTTTTACCTGCTATAGAAAATGATAAACCTCACTTTGCGCCGGGTAAAGGCTTTAGATACAGCAACACAGGCTTTATACTTTTGGGCCTTATCATCGAAAAGATATCTGGCCAAAAATACAATGACTACCTGCAACGTAATATTTGCAAACCCGTCAAAATGGTATCCACTTTGCAAACCGGCGGTGCCGGCGGTGGCACATCAACAGTTTTCGACCTGTATAATTTTGCTGAAGCCTTAAAAACAAACAAATTGCTTAAGCCTGCCACAACCAAACTGTTGATGAATTTTAACGAAGGGGAGTGGGGTCTTGGCCAGGAATACCAAAAGTTAGGCAACGAAGTAATCACCGGCCATAGCGGCGGTTTTATAAACGCTTGTACCGAACTTAATATTTACCACAACACCGGTTACGTGGTGGTGATATTATCAAACTCGGAGCCGCCATTTGGGCATTTTTTATCTGATAAAATAAAGGAATTTATCGTTAGAAAATAAACCTCAGTTTAATAAAAAATACGAAAAGTCGGCTTGAAGAAAATCCGGCTTTTTGTTTGAAATGATAATGACATAATAAAGCGGCGATCCCCTTGTCAGCTAAATAGATTTCATGTTCAAAACAGTCGGAATGTTAGTAAAAAACAGCGTATTTACTGTTAAATTTCTTATCTTCGCAGGTCGCTCTTCGCCTACTTTTAAAGGCCTTGAGTGTCAAATATTTCTACTGATAATTAAGAAATGGCTGAAGAAACAGAAAACGATAATTCACAGAGCGAAGACAGGATTATATCCATAAATATTGATGAGGAAATGCGTGCCGCGTACATCGATTATTCGATGTCGGTTATCGTATCAAGGGCTTTGCCCGATGTGCGAGATGGTTTAAAACCAGTACATAGGCGTGTTTTATATGGTATGCTTGATTTGGGCCTTACCAATAACAAATCTTACAAAAAATCTGCACGTATTGTAGGCGAGGTGCTTGGTAAATATCACCCGCATGGCGATACCTCCGTTTACGATGCAATGGTGCGTATGGCTCAAGACTGGAGTCTGCGTTATCCATTTGTTGAAGGACAGGGTAACTACGGTTCAATAGATGGCGACCAACCTGCGGCAATGCGTTACACCGAGGCAAAGTTGCAAAAGATCGCCGAAGAGATGCTGGCGGATATCAATAAAGATACTATTGATTTCCAACTGAACTTTGACGACTCTTTAGAAGAGCCAACTGTACTGCCATCGAAATTCCCTAACTTGTTGGTTAATGGTGCATCGGGTATTGCGGTGGGTATGGCTACTAACATGCCGCCACATAATCTTACCGAGATTGTTAATGCCACGCTGGCGTTGATAGATAACCGCGACATCGAGATATCAGAATTGATGAACCATGTGAAAGCCCCGGATTTCCCTACAGGTGGTATTATATATGGTTATGAAGGAGCAAGGCAGGCTTTTGAAACAGGCCGTGGCCGTATCGTGATTCGTGCGCATGCAGAAATCGAGACTTACAATAACGACCGTGAACGAATTATCGTAACCGATGTGCCTTACCAGGTAAATAAGGCCTTGATGATTGAGCGTACCGCCGAGCTGGTTAACGATAAAAAGCTTGAGGGTATATCTGCAATACGTGACGAATCTAACCGCGAAGGTATCCGCGTTGTTTATGAAATTAAACGTGATGCAAATGCAGCTATAGTTTTAAATAACCTATACAAGTATACTGCACTGCAAACCTCGTTCAGCGTTAATAACATTGCCCTTGTAGGTGGCAGGCCAATGCTGCTCAACCTCAAGGACCTGATCCACTATTTTGTTGAACACAGGCACGAGGTTGTAATACGCCGTACTAAATTTGAGCTGGCCGAGGCAGAAAAACGTGCGCACATTTTAGAAGGTTTATTAATAGCACTTGATCACCTTGATGAGGTTATTAAACTCATACGTGCTTCAAGCACGCCTGATGAGGCACGCGAAGGATTGATGGCTCAATTTGGCCTGAGCGATTTGCAAGCCCGTGCCATATTAGATATGACGCTGCGCCGCTTAACCGGCCTTGAGCGTGATAAGATTAAGGATGAGTATGCCGCGCTGATGAAGCAAATCGAATACTTACGTTCGGTACTGGCTGATGAAGGCTTGCGTATGCAGATCATTAAAGATGAGCTTACCGAGATCAAAGATAAATACGGCGACGAACGTAAAACTGAGATCGTCCATTCATCTGCAGAGATGCAGACCGAAGACTTTATCGAGGATGAAGATGTTGTAATTACCATCTCGCGTGAAGGCTATATTAAGCGTACATCGTTAACCGAGTATCGTACACAGGCAAGGGGAGGAAAAGGCGCAATTGGCAGCAATAGCCGCGATGCGGACTTCATAGAGCACTTGCTTATCGCATCGAACCATAACTACATGTTGTTCTTTACCGAGTCGGGCCAGTGTTTCTGGCTAAGGGTATTTGAAATTCCGGAAGGCACACGTACTTCTAAAGGTCGTGCCATACAGAATATCATTAACATTCCTAAAGAAGAAAAGATAAAGGCTTACATCAAGCTCAAATCACTTAAGGACAGGGAATACCTGGAAAACAATTTCATAATCATGTGTACCCGCAAAGGTGTTATCAAAAAAACATCTTTAGAGGCTTACTCACGCCCGCGTGCAAATGGTATCAATGCAATCAACATCAACGATGGGGATTCGTTGTTAGAAGCAACATTAACAACGGGCAGCAGCGAAGTAGTCATGGCGCTTAAATCGGGCCGTGCAATTCGCTTCAACGAGTCTACCGTAAGGCCAATGGGCCGCACCGCCACCGGTGTACGTGGTATAAGCCTTGATAACGAGATTGATGAAGTTGTAGGTATGATAGCTATAGATGATAAAGAGACCACCGTTTTGGTTGTATCTGAAAAAGGCTATGGTAAACGCACCGACATTGAGGACTACCGTGTAACCAACCGTGGCGGTAAGGGGGTACGTACACTTAACGTTACTGAAAAAACCGGAAACCTTGTAGCCATTAAAGGTGTTACAGATAAGGAAGACCTGATGATCATAAATAAATCAGGCATCATTATCCGTATAGCTATTAGTGAATTGCGTGTAATGGGCCGTGCAACCCAGGGTGTGAAATTGATTACACTTAAAGGCAATGATGAGATTGCATCTGTTGCGAAGGTTGAACACGATGACGAGGAAACTTTAGATGAGGTTGTGGTTGCAGAAGCTGAAGCAGATAAAGAAATTGCGGAGCATACTGACGCAGACGTATTATCTGAAACTGAAGACGCACCAATAAAGCAGGATACTGAAATTGAGACAGATAACGCAGACGATGAGCCTGCAGATGGTGACCAAACAGAATAATTGATGCAAAGCCGCAAAATCGGGTTATTGATTTTAATGTTGTTTACAACTTCTTTGGCCTTTAGCCAAACTGAAGCGTTAAAGACAGTTGTAAACAGCCTTGCTTTTTATAAGCAAAAAAGTGATTTAACTTTTCTTGCACGCGCAAAAAAGTCTGCCGATAGCCTTGTTGTAACAAAAAAGGATTCGGCTGATATGGAGAAAAATATTTACAGGCTGATTGTAAACTCGAGCATTGTTTATACAGATTCCCTGAACAAGTTAAACCAGCCTGAAAATTTTCTTGACAATACTGCAGCGCTTGCCGACCAGTTGACAGCTAAAAAAAATGCTTATAAATTTCAATCTGAAATAAACTACTCAAAGCGCTGCATTACAAACGCTTATATACGTAGAGGCTTCGTATTAACACGAAATGCCGACTTTAAAAAGGCGATAGCTTGCTTTGAAAGAGCCAAAGCTTATTCACCTGGTTTCCGGCCAATTAATACTTACATTGCTTATGCAAGTAATAAGACCGGTAACATGCAGGATGCCGCCAAATATTATGATGGCCTGATCAATACAGATACTGCCAAGCTTGAATACATTCAGACAGCATCAAGCATTTACAAAACACTCGGCGATACGGCTAAAGCATTACAAGTAATTAAAAAGGGGAGGAAGCTTTATGCAACCGATAAGCAGCTATTGCAGGACGAAGCCAACATCTATAATAACAAAAGAGACTATAAAGCGTTAGAGAATTTGTTAATACCGCTCATTGAAAATAATGCGAATAGTGCAGACATTGCATTTGTAGCAGCCAATTGCTATGATAATTTAAACCAATTTGATAAGGCCGAGTCAATGTACCTGCGCGCTATTGAATTAAACGGATCGGCATTTGAACCGGTTTTCAATTTAGGTTTGCTTTACTTTAAACAAAGCGCAATTAAAACCAATGATGATGGCAAAAATATCACTAGCGCAATATTGTGGTTGGAGAAAGCCCACGAGATGATGCCGAATGATAAAAAAGGCTTGCAGTTACTGCAACTGGCTTATACAAAAACAGGTAACCAAAACCAATTGGACAGGATAAACGATCAATTAGAACAAATAACAAATTAAACACTATACGTTGTGATGTATCGAAAAACGACTACATTGCTTCATCATCCACTTTAAACAGACATAAATGAAAATTAGATTTCTGATGGCGGGCCTTTTAGGCTTAGTATCTGCGACGGCTTTCGCGCAAAAGGGAGAGCTTAACAGCGCACAAAGTAATTTTGACACGTATCAGGCTACTAAGGGCCAGCCCGTATTAGCAATGCCGAAACTTACAGCTGCAAAAACATCTATCGACAAAGCTGCCGCTAATGAAAAAACTGCTCAAATGCCGCAGACTTACGCGTTAAAAGGAGCCATATATGCTGCTTATGCAGAAATGGACACTGTAGAAACTACTTCAGTTCCATTATTTAACACCGCTGCTGAAGCATTGAAAAAAGCAAAAGAACTTGATACAAAAGGGGAGTACAAAAAGGTAATTGAAGACGGCAACATTTTATTGGCTTCACACCAGTTAAAAAAAGGTGTAAAAGAATACCAGGCAGGTAAATACGCAGATGCCTATAAATCTTTTGATTTTTACCGCCAAGTTTTGCCGGAGGATACCAACGCTATTTATTATACTTCAATTGCAGCTGTTAACTCTCAAAACTACCCGGCTGCAATTAGCGGATACAAAAAGCTTGTGACCACCAAATACTCGGGTAACGAGCGTGCTTACTTCGACCTTTCGTCACTTTATTTAAGTACCAAGGATACAGCAAGCGCTGCAAAAACTGTTGCTGAAGGTATTGCTAAATACCCTGCAAGTGCAGATTTGCGGAAACGTGAAATTGAAATTGCGTTGCAAACTGGTAAGCAAAAAGAAGTGTTAGATAAAGTTAACGCTGCCATTGCCAACGATCCAAAAAACAAAAACTTGTATTACTACGCCGGTCTTGCTTATTCACAAGGTATAGATCAAACTACAGCCGACATTGCAAAAGCTAAAGACCCGGCTACAAAAGGATCGTTAACTTCAAAAAGAGCTGAAAACATTGCCAAAGCTGAAGAGATGTACAAAAAAGCATTGGAAATAGATCCAAACTATTTTGAAGCAAATCTTAACCTTGGTTACGTTTTAATAAGCCCGGCTATTGAAGTTTATAATGCTGCAAACAAACTTCCGGCAAACAAACAAAAAGAGTACGATGCTGCAATTGCTAAGTCAAGCGTTATGTTTGATAAAGCAAAACCTTACTTGTTAAAAGCTGTAGAAATTAATCCTAAATCACAGGAAGCGTTAAATAACTTGCTAACATACTATAAAGGCAAGCGCGATGATGCCAATGCAGCAAAAATCAGTGCGAAAATCAAAGCTTTAAACTAAGTTTCAACTTATAATAAGAGCCTACTTAATAGAGTAGGCTCTTATTTTGAACTATTACTTAACATAATATTAATTATAATAAAATTTATTTGAACCGTGATTCAAGCATTTTTGGTTTTATAGATATTAATATTGCGAGGAAATAACTGGTGAGCGGTATATTAAGGTTGCTCAAAATCTATAATTGATTTCGTTATAACCGTACGAGAAAGTTTGTTTTGTAAGTCGCAACTTAAACCATCGAGTCAAAAAACAAAAAAAGCCGGACTCAAACAAGTCCGGCTTTTTTTGTTGTGCCAAAAAATTATGGTTTTTTAGTAGTGTCTTTGGTCATTGTATCAGTTTTCATGGCAGTGTCAGTTGTTGCAGCTGGCGTTGCCATGGTAGCTGTTGAATCAGTAGCCGAGCTATCAGATCCACTACCAGCAGCTTTTTCTGAGCTACAACCTGCAGCAATTGTACCAATCATTGTCGCGACCAAGGCGAAGCTTAAAATTTGCTTTTTCATTTTGATATTAGTTTGAAGTTGATAATCAAATGTTAACTTAAGTAATTATAACCGCTTATGTTATAAGTTGTTTTAATTATTGGGCAATTACTTTTCTAAAATTTCGCGTTGAATGACTGGGCATAATTGTCAATCAAACGTATTTGTTGAAAACATACTAATACAAAACTTAGTATTGGCAGTTATTTTTCTGATATTTAATGCAGATGGTAGTGTCACAGAATACTTTAAAATGGTTAATGCGCCTCTACCCTCCTCTTTTTTTTCAGCGGATTTGGGTTATAGGGTTTTATGACGATTTCAAGCAAGTAAATGTAAAAGTAAATAAGAGCTTACTAAATAAAAACCCTAACGGCTCTATTTTTGGCGGTACTATAATGACGGCCGCCGACCCTTTTTATCCTGTAATGTTTAGCCATTTGCTTGACCGAAAAGGAGAAAAAAAGTTAAGAATATGGTCAAAATCTGTTAGAGTAGATTTTCTTAAACCAGCTTTAACTAATCTATTTTTTCAGATTACATTGACGGATGATGAGGTAAACGAAGCCTTAGAGATTTTGACAGCTATTGGGAAGTTTGAGAAGGTGTACCATATTGAAATGTATAATAAAAAAAACGAGGTTTGCGCAGCGGTGGCTATAGAGGTTTATGTGCGTGACCTAACTTATCAACCAGTATTTTAAAATGGCAGTTATAATGAACGATGCCTATTTCCTTGACAAGGGCTACCAGATATCTACCGATAACAATTTAATTGACCGCGACGCCGTTTATGATTATCTGGCCAGCCATTCTTACTGGGCCAAGGGTTTAAATAAAGATGTGTTCAACAGGTCGGTAGATAACTCGTTGTGTTTTGGCATCTATAAAGACAGCAATCAATTAGGCTTTGCCCGCGTTGTAACAGATAAAGCAACATTTGCTTATTTATGCGATGTATTTGTTTTGCCGGCCCACAGGGGGATTGGCTTATCAAAATGGTTGGTACAATTTATCCTGGCTCATCCGGATTTGCAAGGTTTGCGCCGATGGTCATTAGCCACGGCAGATGCTCACGGCCTATACAAGCAATTTGGCTTTAGCGAAATTAATAATCCGGAGCGTTGGATGCAGATTTTTACGCCTTACAAAGTAAATTAAAACGGGAAACAATGAATTTACGAAGACAGATATTAGAGGGCGAAGGTGTTTCACTTGATTTTAAAAAAACCATCACCAGTTGCGAAAAAATCGCGAAAACGATGGTGTCATTTGCGAATAATGTTGGCGGCCGCTTACTTATTGGTGTGCTTGATGACGGTACAATAAAGGGCGTAAAATCTGAAGATGAAGAACGCTACATGATCACCAAAGCAGCTAATTTTTATGCACGGCCGGCGCTCGACCCGATTTTTGAGGAAGTTTACTACGATGACAAACTTGTATTGGTGGTAGACATTCCGGAAAGTAAAGACAAGCCACACTACTCCCTTGCAGAAGATGGCAAATGGTGGGTATACATTCGTGTAAAAGATAAAAGTGTACTTGCCAGTAAAATCGTTGTGGATGTGCTGCGGCAATCTTCAAGTAACGAAGGCGTGCTGATAGAATACTCATCAAAAGAAAAGGCGCTGTTGGAGCATCTTGACAAGGCAGAACGGATAAATGTTAAACAATTTTGTGAGTTACTTAATATTGGGCGCCGAAGGGCGCAGCGTATCCTGGTTAACTTGGTATTATCTGGCGTGATACGTGTACATACTACCGAAAAAGAGGAGTTTTATACAGCAAGCTAATATGCCACAGGCTTTTGTTACCTTTGCTGCCCCAATCAGCAAATGAAAGCCATATACCATAAGTATAAGTTCTATTACAGCGACAGCCTTAAGCTTGCCGTTCCTGTTGTGCTTTCACAAATTGGGCATACTTTGGTGCAACTGTCAGATACTATTATAGTTGGTCAGTTTGCAGGCACTAATGCGTTAGCAGGTGTATCACTGTCTATCAGTATATTTATTGTGCCTTTGGTAATTGGGCTTGGGATAAGTTATGGTATTACGCCATTGATAGCCCAACACAATGGCCGTAAAAACTATGCTGAATGTGGCAGACTACTAAGCAACAGCCTGCTGTTGAATATAATTACCGGCATTTTATTGTTTGCCCTGATCTATTCAGGCGTTACCCTTTTTATAGATAAGCTGCACCAGGCGCCTGCGGTAGTTGCGCAAGCGAAGCCGTTTTTGACGTTGCTTACTATCTCCATTATTCCGCTGATGGTGTTTGTTACGTTTAAGCAATTTGCAGAGGGATTAGGCTTCACCAAACAGGCCATGTACATAACTATTGCTGGCAACGTGCTTAACATCATTTTAGGCATTGTGATGGTGAAAGGAATGTTTGGTATTGCACCAATGGGGATACGTGGCGTTGGCTACTCAACACTTATAGACAGGTGTTTAATGGCCGTGGCAATGGGCTTTTATGTATTCCGCTCCCCCCTGTTCAAAAACTATCTTAAAGAATTTGCACTGCGAAATATTGAATGGGATCGCATCAGGCAGATACTCAAAATCGGTGTGCCCGTAGCCATGCAAGCAACTTTTGAGGTAAGCGCATTTGGCGGCGCATCAATTATTATAGGTACTATTGGCCCCGTGCAGCAGGCGGCACATCAAATAGCCTTATCATTAGCCAGCATGACGTATATGATGGCCAGCGGCATATCATCAGCAGCGGCAATACGCTCAGGGAATTATTTTGGCTCCGGCGATCATATTAAACTGCGCCTTTCGGCAATATCCAATTACCATATCGTAATTGGTTTTATGTGCGTTACGGCCGTTATTTTCACCATCTGCAATCAATGGCTTCCATGGCTTTACACCACAGACAGCGTAGTTACAGCAATAGCGTCGCAGTTGTTAATTGTTGCAGCATTCTTTCAGTTGTTTGATGGTACGCAGGTAGTAGGCCTTGGTGTATTGCGTGGTATTGGCGACGTTAAGGTGCCTACCATTATAACATTTATCTCTTACTGGATAATCGGTTTGCCTATTGGTTATCTGTTGGGTATAGTTTACAACTTCGGCGTTATGGGCGTTTGGTTTGGACTGGTGTCCGGGCTAATGGCAGCATCGGTAATGCTTTTCGTCCGCTTTCAAATCATCAGCAAAAAGCACGCTAATAACC
Organism: Mucilaginibacter pallidiroseus; assembly: GCF_007846085.1. Classification (GTDB taxonomy): domain Bacteria; phylum Bacteroidota; class Bacteroidia; order Sphingobacteriales; family Sphingobacteriaceae; genus Mucilaginibacter; species Mucilaginibacter pallidiroseus. Next base: position 449,034 of record NZ_VOEJ01000001.1, on the reverse strand, counting down.
ACGGAAGCGCTACTATTATTTAAAAGTAGAGGTCGGTTGCCACCCGGTATGTATTGCAATGGGCGTCCACAATATTCCTTATATCAGGCGAATATCCACCACCCATGCTAACCTGTACGGGTACGCCTTGGCGTTTGCATAACTCAAGTACAACCCTGTCACGTTCTTTACAGCCTGCTTGTGTTAAAGCAAGTTTACCCAACTTGTCTGTAGCCAAAACGTCAACGCCTGACAAGTAGAATATAAAGTCCGGCTGCTGTTCATCAATTAAGCGTGGAAGTGTATCGTGCAAAAGCTCCAAATATCTGTCGTCGGCTATGCCGTCCTGTAAAGGTATATCGAGGTCAGATCGCTCCTTCCTGAACGGAAAATTCTTATCGGCATGCATAGAGAAGGTAAAAACACGCGGCTCATTTTTGAATATCTGAGCGGTGCCATTACCTTGATGCACATCTAAATCAACAATTAATATTGATTTACATAAACCACTATTTAATAAATAGTTAGCTGCCATTGCCTGATCATTTAACAGGCAAAAGCCCTCTCCCCAATTGCTGCCAGCATGGTGCGTACCACCTGCAACGTTAAAGGCAACACCATGCTGCATGGCGAAGTGGCAACCATCAATAGTGCCCCGGGCTATACAAATCTCCCGCTCTATCAACTGTGCTGATAAGGGAAACCCGGTACGGCGCTGTTCTTTTGGGGGCAGTGTTAAATCTCGCAATTGCTCCCAGTATGTTTTATCATGTGTTAGCAGGATAATTTCCTCATCCAGCGATTCTGGTGCAAAAAGATTTTCGGAACCTATCACGCCCTCGTGAATGAGCTGGGCAGGTATCAGCTCATACTTTAGCATCGGGAAGCGATGCCCCGGTGGTAGCGGATGCGCGTATATTGGATGGTAGGCTATTTTCAGCATAGAGGGATATTAGCTTAAAATTTCGCCTACGTGTAACTCAATGTTCTGGCAAATGGTATCCAATGGTAAATCGTTAGGATCTTTACCAAACGGGTCTTCAATTTCTTCGGCAATAAGCTCGATACTGGCAAATACAAAAAGTATAAACGCAATGCAAGGCATTACAAAATACTTTAAATCAAAAGCCCAGGTAAACGGCAGTGTAATGATATAAGTAAAAATGAATTTCTTTATAAATACGTTGTACGAAAAAGGAATGGGTGTTTTTTTGATCCGTTCGCAGGCACCACAAATATCAGTAAACGAAGTAATTTCGGTGGTGATACTTACCAATTGCTCCGGATTTATAATACCAGCTTGATTCAGTTTATATATCCTGCCAATTATTGAAGAGGCAATTTGATTAGGTACGTGTTTGTTGCTGTCCAGCTGCATAAAAGTTTGCTCTTCATTAGTGTACGTGTCGCGAAGATGATCTTTTAACGCCCTTGCGTACCTCGCAATACTATAATTAAAATATGCTGCATCATCCTTGCCAACAAGGTGCTTGAGTTTGATAGCAAGGTTACGGCTGTTGTTAACAAGGCTGCCCCATAGCTTGCGGCCCTCCCACCAGCGATCATAGGCAGAATTTATGCGGAAAGCCAGTAACAAGGAAAACATAAACCCAATGGTTTGGTGCACAAAGCTTACTTTTTTAAGCACATTGGTATCGGGCACGTGCAATAGATCCGTAATCAACCAAGTAACCAAGCCTGCATACGCAGCAACCGAAACCATAAGCGGGAACAGTTTACGCAAGGTATCGCCTTTATGCACCTGGAAGATAAAGGAGAACCAAAGTTTCGGATTGTAATAGATCATTGCGTTTATTTAAGGTCGATTACAGATTGAGCCAAAGTTGCTGCAGCTTTATAAACATCGGCAAACGTATTATACAATGGAACAGGGCTCATGCGAATTACATCCGGTTCGCGCCAATCGCCAATTACGCCGTTATCGGCCAGGTAATTAAAGGTTTCTTTAGCCCGATATTTACACACCACCGATAGTTGGCTTCCTCTCTCTGATTGGTTGCTTGGAGTAATGATTGTGAACAAATCTTCACCGTGCTTAAGATTGATTTCCTTTATCAGGAACTCAAGATAACCGGTAAGCATATCGCCTTTGGCTCGTAAAAGTTTAATGCCTCCTGCTTGTTCAAATATATCAAGCGAAGCCTTATGCATGGCCATTAGTATAATAGGGCTTGTGCTCACGTTCCATCCCTGGGCACCTACTTCCGGCTCAAAGCCCTGTGCCATCAAAAACTGCTTATCGCGGCGGTATCCCCACCAGCCCGCAAATCGATCAAGGCTATCATCATTAAAATGCTTTTCGTGCACAAATATACCGCTTATGCCCCCCGGACCCGAGTTCATGTACTTATAAGAACACCATGATGCAAAGTCAGCTCCCCAGTTGTGTAATTGCAATTCCACGTTACCGGCAGCGTGTGCAAGATCGAACCCCACGTACGCACCTGCCTCATGCGCTGCATTGGCAATAGCGGGCATATTAAACAATTGGCCCGTATAGTAATTTATTCCGCTAAACAGCACCAGGGCTATCTCCTCGGCGTTCTCTGCTATTTTGCTTAAGATGTCTTCGGTGCGTAGTGTTACTTCACCTTCGCGCGGAAATATCTCGATGATCGAGTCTACCGGGTCTAATCCATGAAATTTTACCTGGCTTTCAACAGCATATTGGTCTGATGGAAATGCACCAGCCTCCATCAATATCTTAATGCGTTTACCTGCTGGTTTATAGAAACTTACCATCAGTAAATGAAGATTTACTGTAAGCGAATTCATGATGGTAATCTCGGCCGGTTGAGCGCCCAACAAACCCGCCAACGGATTCAATAATGCCTTATGGTAACTCAACCATGGCTCATCTCCCTGGAACCACCCTTCAACAGCATGTTGCTGCCAGTTTCTTAGTTGCTGCTGTATATAGCTGCCTGCGCTTTTAGGCTGCAATCCCAAAGAGTTGCCACACAGATACACTGCATTCTGCGAGTTGTGCTGCGGTATAAAAAAGCTGTCGCGATACTGCTTAAGCTCATCTTCTGCATCTAACTGCTGTGCAAACTCAAGATTATTTTGATAATTCATTGTTCAATATTACTAAAATGCCGTGGCGCTTTATTACTTAGGGCTGCATATAAAATAATACAAGACGACTACTTATTGGGCTTGCTTACATAGATGTTGTTACGCACATAAAAGCGGTAAGGCAGCAAAGCATCCTCTTTAGCGTAAGCAACGCCAATACGTGGGCCCGCTGCAACTTGTTCATCAGGATAGTGGCACCCCCGATCTTCGATCCAAATGGTATCACCTTCCAAACTAATGGCGTTGATTTTACGGGATATACCCAACGCTTTAGTGACAGAACCCGGGCCTTTGGTAATATTTGGTTTTAAAACTTCCATACCACGACGCACGAGCATTGCTTCTATCCCATCGGTTGGCTCTATTGCCCTGATCAGAATAGCATGGGGTTGGCCCTCTGCAGATGTTACTACATTAAACATTTCGTGAATGCCGTAGCATAAATAAACGTAAGAAACTCCCCCTTCAAGGTACATGGTTTGGGTACGGTTCGTGTTGCGTCCGCGATATGCATGTGATGCTTTGTCAATAACACCGGCATAAGCTTCGGTCTCGGTGATGATACCGCCGGTAAGTTCTCCATCTATAAAAGTAAAGAGGTACTTACCTATCAAATCGCGGCTCAGCTCAACTACATCATTACTTTGGTAATAACTTTGCGGGAGTTTCATTTATCGGTTTAAAATATCGGCAAGCAGGGCATTTATCTCGTCGGCCCTGTCGAACACCATAATGTGTGTGCCGCCTTTAATAACCGCTGTTGGGTTAACAATGTTTTTATGAGGAAATACGAGGTCTTTATCACCGATGATATGGTAAAGATTGGGTGGAATTGTGCTGTTACGCCATTGAAGAACCGCACTCATCGCCCACTTCATGAACACTGGTGAAGAATTGCTCAGCATACTTTTAAACAAAGCAAGATCATTCGGTAGCATTTTACCAAACATTGGCTTTATCAATACTCCCAAGTGATTTATAAGTCCGCCGGGTATGACTTTGTAAACCGGCAGATTTCTGAAAAATTGAAAATAAAGGGGTGCCTCGCTATCGGTTTTAATACTTGAAATAAGTATAAGCTTGCTTATATGCAATTGCTTCGCTATCTCTACCGACAAAATTCCGCCAAGCGATACCCCAATGAGTATATCCTCATTCTTTATAACGTATTGTTTTACAATAGCTTTTGAATAAGTTTCTAAACTGTCAGTTTGTAATGGTTCGAGCCATTCGATCAATATGCATTCAAAGCCATTGGGCAAGATGATATTCTTACATAACCTACTATCGGCACCTAAGCCGGGTATCATAAAAACTTTAGTCATTAAAGTTTATTAGCGCTATGATTTGTTCAAGATACTGTGCATCCACTTCATCAAATGCGGCAAGGTCGGCGCTGTCGACGTCGAGTACACCTACCACACGGTTATCCTGGAGCAGCGGTAATACGATTTCTGAGCGTGACAATGAGCTGCAGGCAATATGGCCGGGAAACGCGTCAACATCGGGCACTATCAAAGTTTTGGCTTGCTCCCATGAAGCACCACAAACGCCTTTCCCTTTTAATATACGCGTGCAGGCCACCGGGCCCTGGAACGGACCTAAAACCAACTGTTCATTTTTAACAAGGTAAAACCCAACCCAAAACCAATCGAATTGCTCTTTAAGCGCCGCGGATATATTAGCCAGGTTAGCTACCAAATCGGGTTCGCCTTGCAATAGGGCTTCTATCTGTGGAATGATTGATTTGTACTGTTCTTCTTTACTTGCTGTAGTGATGATTTTTAAGTCTTCTGCCATAAAACAAAAGTAATGATGCGGTAATGAAAGTAAATAAGGTAAATATCATATTTAATATTTTATTTAGCGGTTAATGATTGTTAGCCTTACTATAGTTCGTTACCGAAAAGCGTTTGTACCATTTGCATTAATGGCCATGGCAGTGCACCGTTTGCCTATGATGTTGCAAAGCGGTTGCTCCTTTTGGAAACTGTTAGGTAGCGGTCACAACGGAACCTTTGATCTGCAACCTGATTGGCAGCAATGGGGCCTCCTGGCGGTTTGGGACAATCAGGAAGATTTTGAAAATTTTAGCCGTTCATCTTTTGTGAGCCGCTGGTGGAGAACATTGGCAACCGAAACCTGGACCATTTTATGCGAACCGTTGCAGAGCCACGGCAAATGGGACGGAAAAGAACCTTTCGGAAGACCTAAAAGCGCGGTGCCGCCCGGGCCAGTTGCCGTGCTTACCCGTGCTACAATTAAAATGAGCAGGCTTAAAAACTTTTGGTCTCATGTTGATGAAGTGGCAGCCTTGATGACAAAAGCGCCGGGATATATTGCATCGTTTGGTGTTGGCGAAGCACCGGTTTATCGACAGGCAACATTTTCAATCTGGACGGATCTTGAGCAGATGAAAGCGTTTGCTTATGGCAGCAAACAACATGCTGAGGTAATTAAAAAAACCCGGAGCGAGGGCTGGTATAGCGAAGAGCTTTTCGCCCGTTTCCGCATTATAAAAAGTGAAGGCTTGTTAAATGGCGAAGACCCCTTAGCCGGCCTGTTAAAATAAACTTTATGAGAGTTATTGCCGAATTACCCCATCCCGAATTTAAGATAACCATTATGAGCATGAACCAAAAGTTCATTGTTAAAATGGAAAAAGGAACGCTTGAACAAACCTATAAAATTCCCGAGATGGACTTAACAGAGGGCGTAAACAGCGTATTCGAAATATTAGATGAAGCGTTTTTAAAATTGATTGCCGACCGTTTTAATCAAATGCAAAGGGACTATTTAGACGCCTACTACAGGTATAATTACTGATGTAAATACAAAACATAAGTTCCTGTGAAGCAGGGTGATACAACACCAATCAAATCTTAGCAAAATTTTATTTGGTTTATAAGTCCTTCAAATAGTATATTAAATAAATCGTTTAAGAAAGACATCAATAATCCCATTCAGTAATATTTACAAACAAATGAAAATCAATTAACTAAACAATATAAATACGGCATACCAAATTTAATTTGGGATCATAATTGTCGAAATATTTGATTTGTTATTGCTTGGCGATTAATTCCAAAGTCTGCTCTATCCAATCTCTTTTTGGGCTGAGTAACACGTCTGGTTTGAAACCAATATCTTCATAGTTTACATACATCCGCTGGTCGGGCATATCTGTAATATATAACATATAGCGTCGGCTTTGCAACGTGTCTGACCGGCCGGTGTTGTTTCCGTAAGCAATGGTTCCGTTAGTATTTTCGCCGAGTACCTTTACGTTATCAAACCCTCTCAGGCGAATAGTAAACCGCTCGGCGTCGCTCATTGTGCGGTTGTTTACAATGATGTAAATATGGCCAGCATTCATGGCAAACTTTTGAAGCATTGTTATAAAATTGCCTGAAGCTTTGTAACCGCCTCCCCCGTTGTTACGCAAGTCGACAATGACCTTATTGGCGCTCAGCGAATCTTTGACCATATCATAAAATTGCTGAGCAAAGGCTACATTTTTCTCATTAGATGAAAAGCTACCTAGGCGCATGTATTTGATACCGCCGGATAAGGATTTGAAATGAAACTTAGGCAGGTCATCACTGATGTTTACATAGTCAACTGCTTCAGGATTTTTGCGGTAACGGGTTTCGGTAAGGTTACCGTGCATAAATTTCTCATTGCGCAAAAAACCAAATGCTTTCCCTCCAATTTGTGCGGCATAACATCTAAACCTGTTTAGTTGATATTCTTTTAATACAATAGCTATTTGCCCGGGTTGCCAATGCGGCAATCTACTTCCCAGTACAACCCCTACCAGACTATCTTTCTTAGCCGTCCGATAAACCCCAATGGTAAGATATCGTTGCCCATAATAGTAAATGCCCTCAACATCGCTAACGGGCTTGGCTTTCAAAACGCTTGTTAATTTATCAAGATTTACCCTGCTACTAGGATAGTTTCTAAATTCCGGTGAAGCTTTGTACACCTTAATGAAAGCGGTATCCGCGAGTTGTGCTTGAGTAATTACGGTTTTAGCCACCTGGGACAAATAGGCATGGTTATCTTTTATCGGCTCCATTAGCCTGGTAAGCTTTATAAAATAATCGAAATCGCTCACCGGTTTTTCGACAAGTAAATGCTCATAAAGTTTATGGTAAGCAATTTCAGTATCGCCTGTTATTTGGGCTTTGTATGAGGGCAGTTGCTTTACTATTCCGTAAAGGCTTTTAACATCCTCTTGATAGGCGCTAACATCTTGGGCCATTACTCCTAAAGGCAATAACAAAATTATAAAGCTGAGTAATGTGTATTTAAACTTCATTAATATCTATATTACAGTAAGTTATGATAGTTTATTTAAGCTTCGTTTACTAGTTCTGCAACCAGTTTTGGCACCCCTTCTGAGGCTTTAGTAGGAATATTTATGATACGCCCGTTGTGAATAGCGGGTATATTAGGATCGACAATGTATTTGACAGCGTTTGCAGGTACGTAATTTACAAGCCCTGCAGCTGGGTATACGGCAAGGGAAGTCCCCACCACAATGAAGATATCTGCCTCGGTACAAATTTGAGCGGCTTTCTCGATCAAAGGCACCGGCTCACCAAACCAAACAACGTGTGCCCGTAATTGCGAACCCAATTCGCATGTTTCGCCCATCTTGATTTCCGAGCCGTTAACAGGGTAAGTAAGATTTGGATTGATGCTTGATTGTGACCGGGTAATTACGCCATGCAGGTGCAGTACATTGGCCGACCCGGCGCGCTCATGCAGGTCATCAATATTTTGAGTGATAATAGTTACGTGATAATGTTGCTCAAGCTCAACCAAGGCGCTATGGGCAATGTTAGGTTTGGCATTTAATACGTCTCGTCGGCGCATGTTATAAAACTCCTGCACCAGCGCGGGATTTACTTGCCATGCTTCCGGCGTGGCAACGTCTTCAATGTTGTAACCCTCCCATAACCCGTCACTATCTCTAAACGTCTTTAGGCCGCTCTCGGCACTTATTCCCGCTCCGGTAAGCACTACTACCCTTTTCATCTTTTCAACGTTTAAAACGGAAATATACAAATCAAATTCTTAGTAAAAGTAAAAAGGCGGTTATGCTCATCGCATAGCCGCCTTTACATTAATAGCGTAAACTGATTGTTTACAATGATAATTGCTTTTTAGGTTGTAAAAGTGTGTATTTGCTTTTTGCAAGTTCGAAGCCGCCAAACAGTATTGCTCCGTACGCTGCATCAGCAATAAGCATATTCAACTCAAACGGAATGGCTTTAACTAACAGTGCACCATAACCCGCCCAGGTAAATGGTATACCATAAACAACCGGCAAATCCATAACGAGCCAGTGTATCAAAACAGCAGCTAATGAAGCCATTGCAACGCTGCCGATGTTTACTTTCCTTATTAAGCTACCAATGTATACCATCAACATAAAACATCCGTACATCCAGAGTGAACTTGCGTAAAACGCAAAAAACGTTGAAGTGTATATGTAATTTATTAAAAGGTCGCTTATCACCAATGTAATAAGGGGCACAAGGTAAGCTTTCCACTTGTCTGTAAAATACGCGCCGCCAAATAAAGCAACCGCACCAACCGGCGTAAAATTACTTAGAGCGGGTACCTGCGTATTTACAAGGCGCATTGCTATAGCAGCAATTACGGCGCCTACCAATACGTAATTACGAACATTTGTTTTTTGAAGCGACATGGTGATTTATATAGGGCAAATTTATTGATTATACCTGTAACCCAAAAATGCTATTTATTTACAAAAACTACTGCGCCTGGTGTAATGCCGGTAGTGATAGGATAACCTTTTACTAATTTACCATCTTTACCAAAGGCAAATAATTGCCCGTTTGTAGCATAGTTTTTAGCATCCATAACAAACAGCTGTTGGTTAATATCATCGTAAGCAATATTAAAAGGCGATGTGATTGCAGTATTGTCAGTAATAAAATTTTCCTTTTCTACCTTTTGGGTTTTGGTGTTATAAACCAAAATTCCGTTGCTTGCAGATATATAGTAGATGTAGTCGCCATTATTTACAATTGACGAACCATAACCACCGGCCAAGTCGGCACTTGTCAACGTTACCGCATCCGTTGCATTGTTTATGATGGTGAGGCCTGCAGCGATACTTTTATAATCGCCGTTCGATAATACGTAAACGTGGCCATAACTATCAGCACCTATACTGGTTGGATTTGCAACCACTTCAACTTTTTTAGTTTCGGTAAGCGTGCTTAAGTTAATGACTGACACTGTTTTATCCGGATTTCCAAAATCCAATCCGCCTGAATTTGCCACATAAAGTTTATTATTCGAGATAACCATTTGCTCGGGATTGCGGCCTACGGTAATATACTTTTCGATAGCAAGGCTTGCAGTATCCAAAACCGCCACAGTACCATCGTAAGATGAGATAAATGCTTTGTTTTTATTAAACACGATATACCTAGGCTGACGGGCCGCGGTACCGTTAAGCATGCTAATACGCTTAATTGATTTTGTAGTTTTCGGGTCAACTACTTCTATGGTGCTTGATACGTTAACCACGATATACATTTTTGAGCCGTATATTTTAATGTCGTTACCTGTATCGCCAAGCTTCGTACCGTTCACAGCGCTAAAAATGTCAGACGTGCTGCTTTGCGTGGCATAATTGAAATAAGTAAGCGTTGAATTATTAGCATTTATATTACCCTGGTTTAAAATGTAAACGCCTGCCCTTTCGGCAGGGATGTCAATTGGTTCTACTATCCTGTCTTTTTTACAGGCGCTCAACGCGGCGACAAGTGTAATTGCTGTAAATAAATTTTTGAAGTTAAAGTGTTTCATGTATGTATTAAATGGTTATTTGAAATGAAAGCCTGTATGAGCGCCCCGGCATAGGGTAGCTCCTAATGATCGAATAATTTTTGTTAGATAAGTTGTTGGCCTCTACAGATAACTGCGCCGGCATGGCTCCGGCTTTGAAGTGATATATGGCCGAAGCATCCGTGACGCCATATCCCGGCACAAGATATTCAGGCAGGTTATTGCCCGTATAGTACCTGTGCGATGATAAAAGATGATTAACGTATATGCTGAAGGCTTTACAGTTTACTCCGGCGTTTAACGCAAGCGTGTGTTTAGGGGTATAAGGTATTTGCTGCAAGTAAGTTGATGATGACTCGTCGCTTACATCAATTGCCTTTTGGAAGGTATAACTTGCCGCTGCCGATAAGCTCCAGTTGCTTATTTGGTGCGTTTGAATTTTTAGCGTAACATCAATACCTTTTATATCAACCTTACCAATATTACTAAACGAATAAATTGCGGGGTTTTTGTTGGGTATAGCCAGTATTTTGTTGGCTACATGGTTATAGTAGGCATCGGATGTTAACTCAATATCTTGCAACAAGTTATCTGTTTTAACTTGATAGGTTGCACCGAGGTTGTACTGCTTTACGTCTTCAGGTTTAATAGTGCGTGGTAATATTGCGTAGAAATAGAGTTCGTCCAGCGTTGGCGCTCTAAAAATGTCTTTGTAAAATGCCCTTATCAATAAGCCAGTATGGTCGAAAGGCTTAAACGAAGCCATTAGTGTAGGCTTTAATATCGACTGAGAGGCCATGGGTTTACCCTGCTTAACACGTTCGCCAATGTTCGTCTGTAAAAGGTTTCCCTGCAACATCCAATTGCCTTTGGTAAGCTTACTGGCCAAAACATTTAAAAGCGTAAACCTTCCCGGATACGCGTAGTTGTAGATATCTGCATCCATTTTAATATACGATGCATCTACAGCGTATGAAACTTCCCAACCCGGCAGTAGTTGATAAGCAATAGCAGCTGACTGATATGCCTCCCGCTGCCTGTAATGCTGATCTAAATAACCTTGCGTGTTTAAAAATTGAGGGTCGAGATAGCGGGTTTTAAGTTGAGATACTTTGCTGCTTAACAAGATGCGTAGGCTGTTTTTAAATGTGCGGCTATATTTTGCTTGTACAAAGGCATCTTCGTTCTCAAGCCGCTCAGTTGTGTATGGGTTGTAGAAGATGACCGCACCAGGAAGTCCTCTTTTTGAGTTGTAATAATTGAAGCGAACAGTTAGATCGCTGCTGTCGCTTTTATGCCAGTACACTGCCGCATCTGCCTGTAAAGCTTTAACATCGCCGTTGCGTCTTACAGCCAATGTATCCGAGCCATCGCCTTCAACTTTATATTTGTAACGCCCGTTTGCGTAAGTGTAATTGGCATTGGCTACTAAGGACCAACTAGCATTCAGCCTTTGCTGCCATTGGAAATACGGGTTAACCAATCCAAATGATCCGCCCTTAACACCAGCCAACACGTGGTATGGCTTGATAATACTAAGGTTCGGCACAATGCTCTTAACGCTTAGCACACTGCCTGCCGCAAATGCCCTGGCCGGCTGCAACAGATCGTCGGGCTGGCCGTTGAACAGGGCAACCTGGCTTACATTGGTAAGTACAAACTTGCTCAGGTCTATTTGCCCGTTTTGCGCATCGTTTATTTGTACGCCATCTAACAAAACAGCAGTATGTGTACTGCCCAGGCTTCTAACTGATATGGTTTTTAAACCACCAATTCCTCCGTAATCTTTCACGTTAACACCGGCAAAGTTCCTCACCGCATCTGCAACGTTCAGGGCATTTAGTTTAATAAAATCTGTAGAGTTTATTTGTTGAGCCGACGTAATAGTTTTGTTATTTAATCTACTGGTCGCAATTATAGTAACCTCATTTAACTTTCGTGAGGTGGTGTCTGTTTGGGCCATTGCAGCCAAGCTTACAAACCATAAAAGCGGCCAAAGCAAATAACTCAGCCTTGAAGCCGGTTTCCTGAAAAGGATTAAATAGTGTACGTGCGCCATGTAATTGCATACACACAGCATATGGAAAAGTACAGAAATGCAAATAGCTGCTTCCTTTTTTAAAAGCCAATCCACATTCGAGCCTCAATCCACGAAAGCTATGAATAATATAATGCTGAGGCAGGTATTCTGACTTGCTCCCCTTGGCCCTGTCTTCCCACCGGGCAAAGCCGGCAGTGACATAAAGATTGGGTTGTGGTTAATAGAGCTTACAGCTGCGGGACAGTTACGGATTTTCACCGTATTCCCTTTTAATTCCGTACCAAAACCAATTTTGATACGAAAACCTAAAGCGATGCAAATGTACTATAAAAGTGCCATTGGGCAAGCTGCAAATATCGCGCTTAGTTAATATAATTTCAATTAACGAAAACCCGCCCGCCAATGAAGTGTTTAACAATGTAAATAAACAACTATGACAACTACAGCATTAAAATACAGATGGAGAGACACTTCTGCAGATTTCGACCATGTAGAAAAGAATATAAACCTGTCTTCGGCCGAGCGTACAGTATCAATAGCAACCGGGGTTAAATTAGCACTGGCCGGCTTTAAAGGCATTTTTAAGCATCCTTTTAGCAGCATAATTAAGCTCGGGGCAGGCGGCTACCTGCTAAACAGGGGCATAACAGGGCATTGTGATATCTATCAACGTATGGGCCGCAATTCAACAGAGCCTGTAAATGTAAATATCCGTTCATCATTTTTTGTGGATAAGCCACGCCAGGAGGTTTATAACTTTTGGCGCAAGCTTGATAACCTGCCGCTTTTCATGAAACATCTGAAAAGTGTAGATCTTATTGATGATACGCGTTCGCATTGGGTATTAAAATTACCTGCAGATGTAGCGGCCATTAGCTGGGATGCAGAAATTGTAAAAGATGAGCCAGGCTACATGATTGGATGGAGTTCATTACCAGATTCGATGCTTGACAATGCGGGCAAGGTACGTTTCCAGGACAGTCCAGATGGCGAGGGCACGTTAATAGACATAACTATATCCTACCGACCACCGGCAGGCGGTTTCGGTGGCAGTATAGCCCATATATTAAACCCGGTATTTAAAAACATGGTTGATACCGATGTGCGTAACTTTAAGCAGTACATGGATCTATCAGACAGTTATGTAACCTTTGATGATGAACCGGTAGCGCTTATCATTGAAGAAGCTACTATAATAGAACCGTCAGCGTCTGAATCAGATACTGATGATAAACAATCGCCATACTCGAGCGATAAGGGGCAGCAACCAACCGGGCAAAACTCGGTTATATAAGTGGTTGTGAAAACGAAGGCCTGTCCGATTGGACAGGCCTTATTATTTAATAGGTTTTTAACTGTCAGCAGCTCTCAAAGGTGTTCGACAGGCTTTGACTGGCTTCTGGTAATGGCGCAGCAGATTGAGTTTTTGAAACACTTTTGCCTTTTCAAACCTACCTCCTGTGCCTGCGTCTCCGCTTCGATTCAACAGTTTTCTTCTTCCTGGTTGACGATGTTTTCTTTTTGACTGTTGTTGGTTGGGCTACGCTTTGTGTTGAGCTTTGGCTCTTTACATCTGTTGAGTCTTTGCTCAGTTGTTCAACCGAAAAACTATTACTTCGTAGCGTGTATTCCAACTGCCTTTTAGCGCCCGTTTTTGTCGCTGCTGAATCATTCGATGTGTAGATTGGAAATTCGCGTATGAGCTTACCATCGCGGATATAAAAATTATCTTCGCCACGATATCCTTTGCGTTGTGAGCGTGTAAGCTTAGGAAAATCAAGCTTGTTCGCATCGCTGTTATTAAACTCAAATGCGTAAACGCGGGCATAATTAACGGTGTCTTTCCCCTTGCTTTGTATCAATATCTCGGGGTTGCCGTCGGTATCCATATCAGCATTGTAAACGTCGGTAATGGTGCCGTCCAAATCGCCTGTGGTAGTGGTGTATTTCATACCTGCCGAGTCGGAGTGCAAGATAGCGTAGGCGCCTACCGCGCTCGATCCCCTTCCCCAGCTAACCACATCGTAAGTTTGCCCCGGCGATACCTCAATTGCTTTGTGAAACCTGAATGGCTGCATCAATGCCGGCTTTTGAGGCGTAGCTTGTGTTGCAGGTTTTTTGTCTTCGCTGCAAGCTGCCGCTAACAGGCAAACGGACAAGAATATGTACTTGCTAAACTTCATATTCGCAGGGCTTTCTTAATTAAACATCATATCTGGCGACACCTCTCCTTTTGGCTTTCCAGGTATTGTCATAAATACCCTTAAGCCACTTCCAGATGTATTGGCATCCACATATTTTATGGTGATTCTGTGATACCCTCTTAATAGCGGCACTACGCCTGCTTGTTCAATCGTACCTGTGCGTCCGTCATTATCCACAATTGGCACATCATCAATTGACAAAACCGAACCGTTTGATGACTGAGTTGAAAAGCCGTAATTACCATCAGTATCAATTTTCACATACCCGTAAAACACTACGCCATATTTATTAAACGCCTTTTTAAACGCACTTAGTGCAGTGCTAAAGCTCTTGGCAACACCTGTATCAATAACCGCTGCCGGGTTTATCTGGGTGGTATTTACATAGGTGCCCGCAGAAACCTGATATTTTAATCCCTGCGTGTTGCCATTGTAAGCAACCGGAGCCATAGGTGCTTTATTAAATATTTTGGCAGCAGTAATGGCACTGCGTTTACCAGTTGGGGTAACAACAATGGTCTTTAAATCGCGGTACTCGTTGAGCGGAATTGGATACGTAACCGGGCCGTTGTAAAGCTTTTCAGTTTCGCGTGGTGTATATCCGTCGATAGTATAATAAATTTTAGCACCCTTAACCGGCGACTTTAAGTTTACTGTAAACTGTGATGCAATGAATGTAGTATCAGTTGCGCCGATTGCGGTTGGCACACGGTAGTTGAAACCTTCCTTATCCAGCCAGGCCAATTGCCCGGGCAAACGGGTTTCTAAAAAATCTTTAAAGTTTTTATTAGCCACCGGTGACCAAGCGACTTCTGATAGCGCCAGTAAACGTGGCAATATCATGTACTCCACTTTGGCTTCGGTTGTGATGTACTCTGTCCACAGATTAGCTTGTACGCCTTTTATAAATTTCTGCTGATCGGGCGTTAAGCTAGCCGGGGTTGGGTTATAAGCATATGTTTTTTGTATTGGCGACCAGCCACCTATACCAACCGGCTCCTGGTTTAGCTTGCCTTGTGTATGGTCAAAATACAGGCCCTGGCTGCTTGGCGTCATGATAACATCGTGGTGTTGCTTGGCAGCTTCAATACCGCCTTCCTCGCCTCTCCAGCTCATAACGGTAGCATTGGGCGCAAGCCCTCCTTCTAATATCTCATCCCAGCCAATTATACTGCGGCCTTTGCTGTTAACAAATTTTTCCATCCGCTGCACAAAATAGCTTTGCAGGCCGTGCTCATCTTTAAGCTTCAAATGTTTTATCAGATCCTGGCAAAATTTCGATTGCTTCCAGATATCCTTAGGCGCTTCGTCACCACCTATATGAATATATTTACTCGGGAACAGCTCAAAAACCTCTGTGAGTACATCCTGTAAAAAGCCAAATGTTTTTTCGGACGGGCAGAATATATTGTTGAATACCCCCCACTTTTGTGCAACCTCATATTTAAGGCTTGGGTCGCAGCTCAGCTCCGGGTAAGCAGTTAAGGCAGCCAATGCATGGCCCGGCATTTCTATCTCGGGCACAACGTTAACATAACGGTCGGCCGCATATTTAACAACCTCGCGTATTTGGTCCTGGGTGTAATATCCCGATACCGGCACGCCGTCATAATGGTGCGGTTGGCGATCACGGTAATTTCCAATCACCGTTTGCGCGCGGGTACTGCCTACGGAGGTTAACCTTGGATATTTTTTTATTTCGATCCGCCAGCCCTGATCATCTGTTAAGTGCCAGTGAAAGTTATTCAGCTTGTACGCAGCTATGAGGTCGATATAACGTTTTACAAACTCTACAGAATAAAAATGACGGCAAACGTCAAGCATTAAACCGCGGTAGCCAAAACGAGGGTAATCTTCAATTACTGCCGTTGGGATCTTGGCGGTGGCACCTCGTTCCAGCGGCATCAACTGCAATAGCGTTTGCATACCGTAAAACAAGCCTGCGCCCTTGCCGGCTACAATTATTTGCTGCGGCGTAATGGTTAGGCGATAACCTTCGGCGGGCAAATTCTCTGTCCCGGCAGATGTAAACTGGATAGTATTACTGCCGGCATTTGCATTGCGCAAACCAACCTGTTTGTTGTAAGCCAGGTTGTCTGCCAGGTATCTTGAAAAAAACTGAACAGCTTTGTTATTAGGAGTATCGGCCTGTACAATTGTTTGCTGACTCAACACAAACTGACCTTGCGTTTTTTTAACCGATACTGGTGCGGGTACTATGCCCATGTAAGGGTCGGTGTCCTGTGCTTTTAAGGTGACTGAAGAAATTGTTAAGGCACAAAAAAGCAACGGGATTATCTTTTTATACATAGCTTATAATTAACGGATTTATTACCAACCGTGAAAATAAGATATTTTGAAAAAACCGCGCTATTATCCCTCAAATATTACATGTAAGGCCATAAAAAAAGCGCATCCTGTTTTAGGGTGCGCCTTTTATTTCAAATTATTGTAAGCGATGACCTACTAATACATTATAACTTATGACAAATAACTGCCTTAAGCAGTTACAACATGCTCTTTAGCAGCTAAGTAACGCTCTGCATCTATAGCAGCCATACAACCCGTACCTGCAGCAGTAACTGCCTGGCGGTATATATGATCTTGTGCATCACCGCAGCAAAATACGCCTTCAACATTCGTTTCGGTTGAACCGGGGCGGGTGATGATATAACCCGTAGCGTCCATATTCAACTGGCCTTCAAAAATATCTGTGTTCGGCTTGTGACCAATAGCTACAAAGAAACCGGTAACATCAAGCACGGTTTCAGCGTTGCTTTGATTATTAAGAATTTTAACAGCATTTACGCTTTGTCCGTCGCCCATAATTTCGAGGGTTTCGGTATTGTAAAGCACCTCAATATTTGGGGTGTTAAGCACGCGGTGCACCATGGCTTTTGACGCACGGAACTCATCGCGCCTCACTATCATGTAAACTTTTCTGCAAAGTTTGGCAAGATAGGTAGCTTCTTCGGCAGCGGTATCACCGGCACCTACTATGGCTACGTCCTGGCCTTTGAAAAAGAAACCATCACAAACGGCACATGCAGATACGCCGAAACCGCTATATTTTTGTTCGCTTTCCAGCCCCAGCCATTTTGCTGATGCTCCGGTAGACACAATTACAGTATCTGCTAAAATAGTTTTGCTTTCGTCAACCGTTACTTTGTGTGGCAATGAAGAAAAATCAACCGAACTAACATAACCAAAACGTATATCAGTACCCAGGCGCTCGGCCTGTTTGCGAAAATCTTCCATCATTTCCGGGCCCATGATACCTTCCGGGTAGCCAGGGAAATTTTCAACGTCAGTTGTTTGGGTTAGCTGCCCACCAGCCAGCATGCCGGTGTACATAACAGGTTTAAGATCGGCACGTGAGGCATAAATTGCCGCTGTATACCCCGCAGGGCCCGATCCAATTATTAAACATTTTACGTGTTCAGTATCTTGTGACATGTAATTTAAATAAATAAGATGCGAATTTAGTAAAAAGAAAAACGCTGACCGTCAACCAGCCGTAAAACTTATCAACGTTGAGCTTTAGCAAGATCATTATGTTGATTACTTGCCGGCATTGGCTTTTAGCACGCGTATAAAGTTACCGCTCATAATCTTACCAATTTCCTTTTCAGTATATTTTAGCTTCATTAATTCGGTTGCTATTTTTTCGTAATCCAATACGCTATCTATTCCCTTGGGATATGATTCGGCACCGTCAAAATCCGACCCGATACCTACGTGATCTACCCCCATCAGCCTAACCATATAGTCGATGTGCTTAATAAGCATAGCTAATGGCGGGCGAAACGCTTCGGCTTCTTCTTTATGAATTACGTTAAGGCGAATGCTGGCCAGGTCATAATCATTGTAAACCTTATTGAGCGAATCCATTTCAACTTTATGCTTTACCAGGTAAGCTTCGTGTTGTGCCTCGTAAGCTGTATCAATAAAGCCGCTGTAAAAATTTACAAATACTACTCCTCCGTTTTTGGCAATGGCCTTAAGCTGGTAATCTTTCAAATTACGCCGGTGTGGTGCCAATGCGTAAGCACAGCTATGTGATGCGATAACAGGTTTTGTAGTAAGTGCCATGACATCATTAAAAGTTTGCTCACCAGGGTGCGACAAATCTATCATTATACCCAACTTGTTAAGCTTACGTACAACCTGTCTCCCAAACTCATTTAACCCTTTGTGTTTAAGCGTGTCTGCGTGCTTCACTTCATCGCGAGCAGATGATGCCCAGCCTGTACTGTTGTTCCAGGTAAGTGTTAGGTAAACCATGCCCCGGTTATGAAGACTATCTATGTAATCTAACCTGTCCTCTATCATGTGGCCACCTTCAACACCTATCATAGCCGCAAGTTTCTTTTGCTTAATCATTCGCCTTAAGTCCTTAGCTGTGCGTACCAATGCGGTCTTACCGGGATTACGGTTTATGAGCGACATAAGCGAATCAATCTCCCGATTGGCGTAAGCATAAGCTGTGCCGTAACCGTATTGATCACCGCACCATATCGAGAATACCTGGCCACCAAGACTTGCCTTTTTAGCTCTTATCAAGTCAAAGTTACCTTGCGTTTGCTCCTTGCCTAAATCAACCTTTGTAATTAGTTGGTTCGAGATAACATCATTATGGGTATCAATTACAGTAAACTTAGGGTGAGGCCTGCTAACGTTCTGCGCTGAGGAAACATGAAAGGCAAAAGCAAGTAGCGGCAGCAGCAACTTTTTCATTCCGGTAATATAGCAAACCACGCTCAAACAAAAAAGGCCCTTGCTAACGCAAAGGCCTTAAATACTATTGAATAAGTATGTTATCCTTTAAAATGCTGAATAATCAGACTCGCTAATTCAACACCAATACGCTCCTGCGCTTCATTGGTTGCTGCACCGATGTGCGGGGTGAGTGAGATTTTAGGGTGTGACAAGATATCCTGACGCGGAGTAGGCTCGTTATCAAAAACATCAAGGGCAGCAAATGACACTTTACCGCTATCCAAAGCAGAAATCAGATCAGTCTCGTTTATTAACCCGCCACGTGAGCAATTAACCAAACCAACACCTTTTTTCATGGCCGCAAATTCTTCGGCACCTATCAAAGGTTTGTCAACAAACGGCGTATGTAACGATATAAAGTCAGCATTGGCAATAATATCTTCCTTGTTAGCCGTTTTCACTTGTACTTTGGCAACATAGCCACCGCCTAAAACGACGTCTACCTCCGGGTTGAACGGGAACACATCAAATGCAAGCACTTCCATACCTATACCGATGGCAATTTTTGCTACCTCGCGGCCTATACGACCGAAACCAAGAATGCCTAAAGTTTTACCACGCAGCTCAATGCCCTTAGCATAAGCCTTTTTATAATCGTTAAATTTTGTTGCACCATCTACCGGCATTTTGCGGTTGCTATCGGCCAGGAAACGCACGCCACCAAAAAGGTGCGAGAATACCAGTTCCGCAACTGATAGTGATGAAGAAGCAGGTGTATTATATACGCCGATGCCTTTTTCTTTGGCGTAATCAACATCAATATTATCAACACCTACACCACCGCGTCCAATTAATTTAAGGCCGGGGCAAGCATCAATTAAAGCTTTGCGCACCTTAGTGGCGCTGCGGACAGTAATTGCATCATATTCCTGCAGGCGAGTTGGTAACTCATCCTGGGGGATGTTATTTGTATCTACAAGAAAACCGGCATCTTCCAGCATTTTTTTGCCTATTGGGTCGATACCATCGTTAGCTAATATTTTGATCATTTTGTATCAGAGATTAAAGATTAGAGATCAGAGATCAGGCTTTTTACTAACCTCTGATCTCCAGTCTCCAATCACTTTAATATTATTTATTTTTCTCAGCAAACTCCTGCATAGCTTCAATCAGCACGTAAACGCTGGTTATTGGCAGTGCATTGTATATTGAAGCACGGAAACCGCCTACGCTTCTGTGGCCTTTTAGGCCAACTATCCCTTTCTCTTCGCATAATTTAAGGAAAGGTTTTTCAAGCTCCGGATTTTCAGCCACAAAACACACGTTCATGTGCGAACGGTCTTCTGTTGCAGCCACAGCCTTAAATAATGGATTGCGGTCAATTTCCTCATAAAGCACTTTTGCTTTTGCCTCGTTTTCCTTTTCAATAGCAGCAACGCCGCCTTTTGATTTTAACCAGTTAAGGGTAAGCATTGATACATATATGGCAAAGCATGGCGGCGTGTTATACATTGAGCCACCTTCTATTTGTACCTGGTAATTGAACATAGCAGGTATTTTCCGGCCTGTTTTGCCCAACAGATCATCTTTAACAATAACCAGCGTAACACCGGCCGGTCCCATATTTTTTTGCGCACCTGCGTATATCAAGCCGAAATCGGCAACGTTAACCTTACGGCTAAAAATATCTGACGACATATCACAAACCACCGGGACAGGCGATTTTGGGAACTGATGCATCTGCGTACCGTAAATGGTATTGTTTGATGTGATATGAAGATACGCTGCATCCTCAGGTATTTTATAATTTGTTGGGATGTACGTAAAGTTGCTTTCCTTTGATGTTGCCACCACTTCCACCTCACCAAAAAACTTGGCTTCTTTTAAAGCTTTGTTTGCCCAAACGCCTGTTTCAAGATAAGCGGCTTTGCCACCCTCTGGTAACAGGTTATAAGGAGCTAATGCAAATTGTGTACTTGCACCACCTTGTAAAAACAATACCGAATATCCCTCGGGTACTTCAAAAAGCTCCTTAACTAACTTAACAGCTTCGTTTAACACTGATTCAAACTCAGGCGATCGGTGCGAAATTTCCAGTAAGGATAAACCTGTTCCGTTAAAATCGATTACTGCTGCTGCAGCCTGTTTCAAGACTTCGTGGGGTAATATGCCTGGTCCGGCACCGAAATTGTGTTTCATAATGTTAGCGAATTTAAATGCTATTGTTTATTATCAAGTTGATATTTGAAAGTGCCGAAGTTAGTAATTCCGACAAAGTTTATAGACTATTTTTGCTTTTTTTTGAAATAAAAACCAGCCGATTGAAGTATGGTGTCAGGCTGTGGATCAGGCATTTTTTAACCCGGAAATGGCCGATGAGGGATCACCTCCTGAAAATATTGAACTGCCTGCAACCAACACATTTGCACCGGCTTGCACTAATTGAGTTGCATTGGAAGTATCAACACCTCCGTCAACTTCAATTACAGCGGACGATTGCGCCGAAGCGATGAGTTGCTTTGCCTCAACAATTTTATTGTAGGTATTTTGAATGAACTTCTGACCACCAAAACCAGGATTGACAGACATGATTAAAACCAAATCGATATCGGCAATGATATCCTTTAACAACTGCACGTTGGTTGCCGGGTTAATGGCTACACCAGCTTTGCAACCTGCATCTTTTATAGCCTGAACCGTACGGTGCAAATGCGTGCAAGCTTCGTAGTGAACTGTAATGCCATCGGCACCGGCAGCTGCAAAGTCCTTGATATACCTGTCGGGATCGGCGATCATCAAATGTACATCAAGGGGCTTCTCAGCATGTTGTTTTATAGCCTTTACTACCGGGAACCCGAAAGATATGTTCGGTACAAATAAGCCGTCCATCACGTCGACATGAAGCCAATCGGCCTGGCTGTTGTTCAACATTTCAACATCACGCTGCAAATTGGCAAAGTCGGCAGATAAAACTGAAGGTGCTATCAAGTGGTTCATGCCGGTAAATATAAACGGATTTGATATAGGCCGCTTGTTTTGTTGAAAAACGATTTATAATGTTTACACGTATATGGCAGGTACGAATAAATCTAAGTAGCCGCGTTATAAAACCATCTGAGGTATTTCGCCTTCAATTACAAGCTTGCCTGCAGTTGCTTTCATTATATAATCAACGCTTATGCCTGGTGCGCGCTCTAACAATTTAAACCCACCCTCGGGCAGTACATCAAGCACAGCCAATTCGGTCACTATCTTCTTCACGCAGTTAACACCCGTTAACGGCAAGGTACATTTGGGTAATAGCTTCGATTCGCCTGCTTTATTTACGTGCTGCATGGCTACCACAATGTTTTGAGCCGAAGCTACCAGATCCATAGCGCCACCCATTCCCTTTACCATTTTGCCAGGTATTTTCCAGTTGGCAATGTCTCCATTCTCTGAAACCTCCATAGCTCCCAGTATCGTAAGGTGCACTTTTTGCGCCCTGATCATACCAAAGCTCATGGCCGAATCAAACACGGCCGAGCCTGGCAGCATGGTGATGGTTTGTTTGCCCGCATTAATGAGGTCGGGGTCTTCCTCACCGTCAAATGGAAAAGGTCCCATACCCAGCAAGCCATTTTCTGATTGCAATATTACATCCAAGCTTTCCGGAATGTAATTGGCTACCAGCGTAGGTATACCTATCCCAAGGTTAACGTAATATCCGTCTTTTATTTCTTTGGCGATGCGTTTGGCAATGCCTGTTTTGTCTAACATGGATGTAATTTTGTTTACTGTGATTCTTCAGTGTTAGCGAGTAATTGCACTTGCCAACTAAATAGTGTTCTCGCTGCCTTTTTGCCTTACGGTTTTATGCTCGATACGCTTCTCATAGCCTTCGCCTTTAAATATGCGGTGCACATAAATTCCGGGTGTGTGGATGTGATCGGGATCCAAGGTGCCTGGCTCAACCAACTCTTCCACTTCGGCAATGGTAATTTTACCCGCCATGGCCATTACAGGGTTAAAGTTCCGCGCTGTAGATTTATAAATCAGATTCCCTAAGGTATCACCCTTCCAAGCTTTTACAATAGCAAAATCAGCATCGAAGGCCATTTCCATCAGGTAGTCTTTCCCGTTAAAATTGCGCACTTCCTTGCCTTCGGCTACTTCTGTGCCTATACCTGCGGGGGTAAAAATTGCCGGCATACCATATCCTGCAGCCATGCACCGGGTTGCAAGGGTTCCCTGCGGTATCAGTTCAACATCAAGTTCGCCACTTAGCAACTGGCGCTCAAACTCGGCGTTCTCCCCTACATAACTGGAGATCATTTTTTTTACCTGCCGGTTTTGCAGCATCAGCCCTATGCCAAAATTATCTACACCGGCATTGTTGGATATACACGTAAGTTGCTTAACTCCTTTTTTTACAAGTGCGCCTATACATTTCTCGGGCAGTCCGCACAAACCGAAGCCACCCAGCATGAGGGTCATGCCGTCTTCAATGTCGCGTATTGCCTCATCGGCACCGCTAACAACTTTGTTCATAATGTTATAATTGGTTATAACAAACTTATCATTTTCTTTTAAAATTTAGCCTGCTGTTAAATCATAAACGGTACATTAAAGCCTTTGTTTTTGTATCGATAAACGCCAGATTTTGGCTATTAAACATTACAATTTATTTAACCTGAAATTAAATTTGCGAAACAATTTGACGAGCCAAACCTTTTAATATTATACATCAATCTATAAACAAAATGGAAGCAAATAATCAGACACAACCCAATGCATACCGTGTTGAGGATGATAATAATTTAGAAGAAAAAGACCTGCGCAAAGAGGCTTTTATGTTTGGGTCAGAAGAGAAGCAAGGAAATGAACCGGGCATGGAAGCGGAAGGTGCAGGTGGTCATAGCTTTGGCAAAAACAATAGCACACCATCGGGTGATGACAAGAATAATCCATCGCAAACTGCCGGTTATAGCAATGAATACTTCAGGCGTACAGAGCCATCAGAAGAGCACCCGGAAAATAATAACTTTAAGGACCCTAATCAGTTAGGTCAATCAAACTATACTGCAGCTTCGGGCAACATAGACATTGGCTCATCGGAAAATCAGGGTGGTGATGATACCGAGCAGACGGATGATCGCGAACAGAACCGCACAGAATCTGACGAAACCTTCCAGGAAGGCACAGCTGATGGAAACGACAATGTGAATATACCGGGGCCAAACGAGACACCTGATCAGCAAAAAGTTGCAGAGTAAGCGTTTTCAAAGTGAAGCCCAAACAAGCAAAGGCGCTGTATACAATGTTTTACAGCGCCTTTATATAATCTAAGAAAAGGTACAACGCCTTCTTTTTATCTTCCGTTAAATCGAAGTCAAGGTTGTGCATCAGGTATTGTTCTAAATCAAAGTCGGGATGCTTTGGAAGTTCTTTTAATAGTTCCCGACGATGATCCAAACCGAATTTAAGTGCTTTGTCAAACGCTACCATAAAGTCTGCCGGAATTGGTTTATTAGCTATCCATGCTGCAAACACGAAAGGCAAACCGGTAAAATTCTTCCATTCTTCGGCCAGGTCATATACATATTTATACCGTGTAGGCTTACCAAAAGTACGGTCGCCTATTTGTACAAAGGCTGTATTTTCGTCGTCAGACGATGCGTAATCCGGCGCGTCTGCAATGAGTTCGGGCTGCACCTTCCAAAAATTCTTGAGCAGTACCTTGGCCAGATTGTTCGAGCTGCGAGATTGCGGGTCGAGCTGGACTTTAGTGGCTTGCCTTATGTCACAATTACTGAATATAAAAACTGATTTCACGGCCCCTACCGCCCCTATGCAATAGGCAGAAATGATTTCCCATTGCGGCAAGCTTAAAGTAGCCGCCACGGGGATCAATCCTATATCAGCTTTATCATCAATAAGTTTTTGAGCACAATCTGACGGCATATCCAGTGAAAGATCAATCTGATCCATAATGTCCGAATGTTGCAGGCCGTATAAAAAGGGTTTGGTATTGGTATAACTTACAGCAGAAATCCTAATCTTATTCACTTATCGTTCTCCAGTCATCAATTATTTTAAATGCAAGGCGTTGTTAGCCTCGGCTATGGTAAACTTACTACCATCATACACTACTTTATAAAGCACAAGGTTTTGATGCGGAAAGGCATCCATTTGAGTTAATGGCTGCTCGGTAAGGATGCACATCAACAAGCGCAAAGCACGACCGTGCATACAAACTAAAACCGTTTTTTCTTCAGGATGACTCATGATAACGTCGAGTGCCTCCAACTGGCGTACCTTAACTTCATTTGGGCTCTCGCCGCCTTCAAACTTTTCGTCAAGGTTACCGTCGAGCCAGTTGCGCATCAGGTCCAAAAAAGCAGCCTTTGTTTCGGGCGTAGCAGGTTGCCCCTCATGTATACCCCAGGCAAGCTCATCTAAACCGGCAAGTTTTTCAAAAGGTATGCCCATATCTATAAATGGCTGTATGCTTTGCTGGGTGCGTTTCAGCATTGATATGTAGATCTTGTCAAAAGCTACACCCTTGTAAGCTTCGTAAAACTGGCGAGCCTGGTTGCGGCCCTCGTCGTTCAAATCTGTATCACGGCCACGGCCTTGTACAATGCCTTGTTTGTTAAGGTCTGTTTGCCCGTGCCGTACTATGTATAGTGTCTTTTGTATTTCGTTCATTCGTTTTCTTTTAGCTCAAAGATGAAGAATAAGGCATTAAGCGCTTAGTGATGGCTTTTTGCTTTTAACTTTCGGCTTTGAGCTTTAGCCTAATTAACTACCGGTAATTTGTAAAAGCGCGGTTTTTCGGCTTCGGTAAATTGGTAGTCGTTGTAATCGGTAACTACATTGTATAATGTGTCACGCTCAATTGGATGGCGGCCAGCATTTTTAATCAGCTCAACCAATTCTTTAGTGCTCATGGCCGGGGTTTGTTCTTCCGCACCGGCCA
Organism: Mucilaginibacter pallidiroseus; assembly: GCF_007846085.1. Taxonomy (GTDB): domain Bacteria; phylum Bacteroidota; class Bacteroidia; order Sphingobacteriales; family Sphingobacteriaceae; genus Mucilaginibacter; species Mucilaginibacter pallidiroseus. Next base: position 423,197 of record NZ_VOEJ01000001.1, on the reverse strand, counting down.
TTGAGTATATCTTTGTGGTATCATCAAGTGTACCGTCAATATCATCCACACCAAAGTTTAATGATAGCTGTGCTGTCGTGCGGCTAATCATTGCCCAGTAAGCTTTTATATGGTCGAAGTTGTCAAGGTAGATACGTGCAATAGCGTAGTTACGTAAATCTTCAATCACATTACTTTCGGGTACATTGCTCATCTGGTTATCCTGGTTACGGAACTTCAGCGGAATAAAGGTTTGGAAGCCATGGGTTTTATCCTGCAATTGGCGCAACTGTTCCATGTGATCTACCCTGTGCCAGTACTGCTCAATATGGCCGTAAAGCATTGTAGCGTTTGAGCGCATGCCAAGCTTGTGCCATTCCTCATGGATAGATAACCATTGATCGCCGGTACATTTATCTTTGGCAATCTGTTCGCGAATCTCCGGGTGAAATATCTCCGCACCACCGCCCGGCATCGATTCAAGACCTGCATCCTTCATCAACTTCATACCGGTGGCATAATCTATCTTAGCCTTCTTAAATATGTAATGATACTCCACAGGCGTAAGCGCTTTAACATGCAAGTCGGGCCTGTGGGCCTTTATGCGGCTAAACAACTCGGCATAAAATGGGACATCATACTGAGGCAAAACACCACCTACAATGTGTACCTCGGTAACCGGCTGTCCATCATATTTTTTTACAATGTCCAGCATTTCTTCCATCGTATACTCCCAGCCGTCGGCACGTTGCTTGATCAGCCTGGAGTACGAGCAAAATTTGCAATCGTAAACGCAAAGGTTGGTTGGCTCGATATGAAAGTTGCGGTTAAAGTAAGTTTTGTCGCCGTGTTTTTTTTGGCGTATATAGTTGGCAAGCACTCCCATGTACCCTAATTCGGCTTTTTCGTAAAGTAATACGCCTTCGTCGAACGTGATGCGCTGGTTATGGAGTACCTTCTCAGCAATTTGTTTAAGCTCAGGCAGCAGCTGGGGGCTATTCAGTAATACCTGGAAATTTTCTGATACTTCCATTTATAAAAACGTTTAGGCAAATGTAGCAAAATGCATTTGTTTTAATATGATTGTGTCTTGTTAACGCTTGTTCAAACATATAGTATGACAATGACGTTACAGACGTAAACATCAGTTTAAACACTACAATTTTGCTACGTTGCTATCATTTACGCCAATTTCTTAGTTAATTTGGCACATACTACCGCACGTTATGAAAATTGAAACCATAGCCATACACGCAGGCAACCACGTCGACCCAGTTTCTAAGTCTGTCATTCAACCCATCGTGATGTCGACAACGTTTGAGCGTAATGCCGAAGGTGGTTACGACTCCGGATACATATACAGCCGGTCGGCCAACCCTAACCGTACTGCTTTGGAAACGGTTTTGGCGCAATTGGAAAACGGTGTGGAAGCGGCAGCATTTTCGTCGGGCAACGCCGCGGGCATGTCTGTTTTCCAGGCTTTGGAACCGGGAACACATATTATATGTCCTGATGATATGTACCACGGTTTACGCAATCAGCTTAAGGCGTTATTTAATGGCATACTTGAGTTTGACTTTATCGATGTAAATGATGAGCAGGTTTTAAACCAGCACATCAAGTCAAATACAGGATTGATATGGATTGAAACGCCATCTAATCCTTTACTTAAAATCACCGACATTAAAAAGGTGGTGTCGATCGCCCGCGAAAAAAATATCAAGGTGGTATGCGATAATACCTTCGCCACTCCTGTTTGCCAGCAACCGTTAACATTAGGTGCCGACTTGGTAATGCACTCTACCACTAAATACTTTGGCGGACACAGCGACCTGATGGGCGGTGCTTTAATCACGGCCGAAAAGAGCGAGTTTTGGGACAAGATCCGTAACGTGCAAACCATGGGTGGCGCAATACCATCTCCTATGGATTGTTATTACCTTACCCGCAGTATTAAAACGTTGCCATATCGTGTCAAGGGCCATGTAAATAACGCATTATTAATGACCAACTTTTTGGCAAGTCACCCTGAAGTAGAAGCAGTAATGTACCCGGGCCTGTCATCACACCCGCAACACGATATTGCCAGGCAACAAATGAGTGGTTTTGGTGCCATGTTTTCATTTACCCTGAAAGGTGGAGAGGCAAAGGCGCGCAAAGTGATAAACAGCCTTGAAATATTTACTCAGGCCACCAGCCTGGGCGGTGTGGAAAGCCTTATTGAGCACCGCGCATCTGTTGAAGGCCCGGACACCAAGACACCTTTCAACCTGCTAAGGGTTTCCATAGGTTTGGAACATATCGACGACTTGATTGCAGATATGGAGCAAGCTTTGGCGGCTGTTTAATTTGGTTTTACGATAAAATGATAATTATTCAAAAATTTAATTTGGAAACTAAATCCACATTGCTCTATATTTGAAACATTATTTGGTAGTAATACCATGATCAAATTTCCCTCACACGGATTTTGATTTATAAAGAAGCGGCGAGAGATCAGGCTCAAAGAACCGCTGGCAACCCTACAAGGTGTAGAAGGTGCCAATTCCTGTCCCGGAAAATATGTTACCCGGGGGATATAAATTAATAGTCATGAAAAGTCTGATTTATTTAGCACAAACAAACACATCGCATACCCAAACGGGTGCTACTTCTATTTACAATCTTTCTGCAGGTTGTATTTGCATGTGTTGCTGCTGTTGTTGATTCACCCCGCACGTTATTAACGTTTTAACGGTACAATGCGTGTTGCCCTTATTAGGATAGCTTTATCCTGTCGCGAAACAACATTACTATCATTCTTTAACATCCAAATACCTTACAATGTCAAGTTTAAAATTTGAAACACTGCAAATACATGCCGGCCAGGAAGTTGATCCAACAAGCCTGTCACGTGCAGTGCCGTTATATCAAACATCATCATATTTATTTAACAGTGCCGAACATGGCGCTAACCTGTTTGCGCTAAAAGAGTTTGGGAACATTTACACTCGTTTAATGAACCCCACTACAGATGTTTTTGAGAAACGTATTGCCGCTTTAGAAGGCGGTGTGGCTGCATTGGCAACCGCATCCGGCCAGGCTGCACAGTTCATTGCACTAAATAATATCCTGCAAGCCGGAGATAACTTTGTTACCTCGCCCTTTTTATATGGCGGAACTTACAATCAGTTTAAGGTTGCATTTAAACGACTTGGCATTGAAGTACGCTTTGCCAAAGATGATACTGCGGAAAGCCTTGAACAACACATCGACGCAAATACCAAAGCCATTTATACCGAAACAATTGGTAATCCCGGCTTTAACATTCCGGATTTTGATAAGGTTGCAGCATTGGCTAAAAAGCATGATTTGCCGCTAATAGTTGATAATACATTTGCGGCAGGCGGCTACCTGTTTCGCCCGTTGCAACATGGCGCCAATGTAGTTGTCGAGTCGACTACCAAGTGGATAAACGGCCATGGCACAAGCATAGGCGGCGTAATAGTTGATGGCGGGAACTACAACTGGGGTAACGGTAAGTTTACGCAGTTTACCGAACCTTCCGAAGGTTATCACGGCTTGGTTTTTAATGATGTGTTCGGCATCGGCGGCCCGTTTGGAAATATACAGTTCATTATTCGTGCTCGTGTTGAAGGCTTGCGCGATTTTGGCCCTTCGCAATCGCCATTTAATTCATGGCTTAACCTGCAAGGGTTGGAAACTTTATCATTACGCGTACAGCGACATGTAGATAATGCTCTTGAGCTGGCCAAGTGGCTTGAGCAGCAACCACAGGTGGCTAAGGTTAATTATCCAGGCCTCGAATCGTCCCCTTATCATACCAACGCAAAAAAATATTTGAAGAACGGATTTGGCGCAGTGCTGTCTTTTGAATTAAAAGGCGAAAAAGAAATTGCAGGCGAGGTTATAAACGGTTTGCAATTAGTAAGTCACCTGGCAAACGTGGGCGATTCAAAAACGCTCATTATACAGCCGTCTTTAACTACGCATCAGCAATTAAGCGATGCTGAGCAATTGGCAGCGGGCGTTACACCTACCCTGCTACGAGTGTCTGTTGGTATTGAACATATTGATGATATTAAGGCTGATTTTGCCCAGGCATTTGCGAAAGTGGCACAGCCCGAATTAGTATAATATTGGTTTTTTTAGTTTTTAAGTGAAGTTATGCAGGAGTAGTTGGTTAAGCAGCTACTCCATACATAACGAATGATTGAAATGAGTTTACAAACATTTACATATTCTGGAGATTTTGAACTTGAATCGGGCGCCGTATTACATGGCCTCGAGATAGCTTATAATACTTACGGCAGCCTCAACAAAAGCCGCGACAATGTGGTTTGGGTTTGCCATGCGCTTACTGCCAACTCTGACGTGTTGGACTGGTGGAAGGGTTTTTTCGGCGAAAATGACCACTTTAATCCCGATGAACATTTTATAGTTTGTGCAAACGTGTTAGGTTCGGCTTATGGCACAACCAGTCCGCTTAGTCAAAATCCTGTTACTGGTAGCCCTTATTATTTAGCCTTTCCGGAGTTTACCACCCGGGACCAGGCGAAAGCACACGTGCTATTGGCCAATGAATTAGGGATTGATGTAATAGACACCTTAATTGGTGGCTCCCTGGGTGGCCAGCAAGCTTTGGAGTGGAGCATAATTGAACCCGCCCGTATAAAAAACCTGATATTAATAGCTACAAACGCAAAGCATTCGCCCTGGGGAATTGCTTTTAACGAGAGCCAGCGCTTAGCAATCGCTACCGACCGCACTTTTTATGCAAATAGGCCTGACGGCGGCAGCAAAGGTTTAAAGGCAGCGCGCAGCATCGCTTTACTATCATACCGTACCTATGAAACTTACGGCATTACGCAGCAGGAAGAAGATGACACGGTAACCGATTCGTTCAAAGCTTCGGGATATCAGAACTACCAGGGGCAAAAGTTGGTAAACAGGTTTAATGCATACAGCTACTGGTATCTATCAAAAGCAATGGACTCGCACAACGTTGGCCGTGGCCGCGGCGGGGGTGATAAAGCACTCAGCATGATAACAGCGCGTACCCTCGTAATTGGTATCACATCGGATGTATTGTTCCCCATCGAGGAGCAGCAATACCTTTTCAGGCATATACCTAAAGCAGCATTTGCCGAAATTGATTCATTTTACGGCCACGACGGATTTTTAATTGAAACTGAAATATTAACTAAAATAACAACATCCTTTTTTAAGACAGACGTTAAAGGAAAGATAATTGAACTGCAAAAAATTGCATAATGAGTAAGAAACTTAATATTGGCCTCTTCGGATTTGGAGTTGTAGGCCAGGGATTGTACGACATCGTTAAAACCAAAAACCTAAACATCGAGATCAAAAAGATCGCTATCAAAAACCCTGATAAAAAGCGCTCGTTACCTGCCGAAATTTTCACTACCGATAGAGATGATATCCTTAACAACCCGGAAATAAATACGGTTGTTGAACTGATAAATGATACAGAGGCCGCGTTTGAAATCGTTTCGCGCGCTTTAAGCTCAGGTAAAAACGTGGTGTCTGCAAGCAAAAAAATGATTGCCACTTACCTGAACGAGTTGATTGAACTACAGCATGAACACGGCACATCATTGTTGTATGAAGGTTCGGTATGTGGCAGCATCCCTATAATTCGTAACCTTGAGGAATACTATGATAACGAACTGCTGCACTCAATAAGCGGCATTTTCAATGGCTCATCAAATTACATCTTGTCAAAAGGTTTTTTAGAAGGGCTGGATTATGATAGCGCACTTAAACAAGCACAAGACCTTGGCTTTGCGGAGACTGACCCAACCATGGACGTTGGCGGTTACGATGCCAAATATAAATTGATTATCGCCGCTGCACATGCGTACGGCGTAGTTGTTAATCCGGAGCAAGTGATTAACGTGGGCATACAAAACCTTTCGGCAAATGATATCCAGTACGCACGTGAAAAGAACCTGAAAATAAAACTGGTACCCGTTGCTAAAGAACTTGACGACCGCCATGTAACCCTTTTTGTATTACCAAAATTTGTAAACGATACCGAATTTTTATACAACGTGGAATACGAGTATAACGGCGTTACCGTGCAGGCTGCATTTGCAGATCAGCAATTCTTTTTTGGTAAAGGCGCTGGCGGCCACCCTACCGGTTCGGCTGTATTGTCAGACATTGCCGCCTTGCGATACGATTACCAGTATGAATACAAAAAAGCTAAGTCTGTAAAAGACCTGAGGTTTACAAACAACGTTGACCTGAATATTTATTTAAGCTATCAAGACGAAAGCCTGGTAGATGAATTAGGCTTTGAGCATATCCATGAAAGATTTTATTCCGGCAACTATAAATTTGTGACCGGTAAAATCAATTTGCAAAAACTGATTGAGAAACAACACCGTATATCTGAAAGTAAGGCCTTTGTGGCCTTCGCCGATCAGCTAACGGGGGTCAGTTTAGCTCCGGTAAAACAAGCGGCAGAAGTTTTTTAGTAGATTCTTCCTGCCTGCATTGCAAAAGGCGTCCTTAAGTGGAGGCCTTTTGTGTTTTATATCATTTCGGTATCCCATGCTCTTTCTGTAAGTTTATCGGCAAAAACCGGACCCAAACATGCAGAAATTAAAGCAAATTATATTTAACCGTCCTCTCATATTAATTCTCTGGTTTGGGTTAAGTTTATTTACAATTGTAAAGGGCATTTTAATTTATAGCGGCAGTAAATCAAGTAATTATAACAATTATATAATTTACAAGCACAATTTTTTAAACCTAATACACCAGCATAGCCTTTTCGGCCCCGAGCCACAATATTACTTTGATTTAAACCACTACGGGCCTGTTTTTGGCCTTATTATAGCACCATTTGCTTTACTGCCCGATGAAGCAGGCGTAATTTTGTGGGTGCTCTTTCTGGCGTGGTCACTTTACTACGCCATTATAAAATTACCGCTTACCCGTACGCAGCAAACCGTGTTGTTGTTGCTAAATATCAATAGTATGATGGGATCGTCAGGACAGGTACAGGTAAATCCTTTAATAATTGCATTCGTACTCTTTAGCTTTATATTTATCCGTAAGCAACAGGATTTTTGGGCTGCGCTGATGATTATACTTGGCACAGCAATTAAACTTTATGGTGTTGTGGGCCTAGCATTTTTCTTCTTTTCGGACCATAAAATCAAACTTATTTTGAGCTTGCTATTTTGGGGAGCTGTATTGTTTGTATTACCAATGGCAGTATCATCCCCTGCATACATCGTTCAAATGTACCACGACTGGCTGCCCGACCTTATTGCCAAGAACGCTGCCAATATGCAATCAACAAGGGCGTATGTTTGTGTTATGGGTATGCTTAGCCGCATATTTAATATCGCTAACTTTCCTACCCTTTCGGTATTGATACCGGGCATGATAATTTTCGCTTTATCCATGACACGGATAAAATACTGGCGAAATCTGCAATATCAATTGCTGCTTGTAGCATCTACCTTGATCTTCTCAATCATCTTCAGTTCCAGCTCCGAGCCACCCACCTATATCATTGCATTTATCGGTGTGAGCATTTGGTTTGTAAACCTCGACAGGCCAATTACTCCCTATGAGCGTTTCCTGATTATATTTGCATTGGTACTAACCAATTTTTCACCTTCCGACCTATTCCCGCGTTACCTGCGGTTAAAGTATGTGCTTCCTTATAATTTGATTGTATTGCCTTGTTTACTCATATGGTTTAAGATTGTCTATGAGATGTTATTCAAAAATTTCAGGACATATCCCGGGCAAACCGAATGGCATCTGAAAACGTCTGAAGTTGATAAAGCAAACGCTTAAATACGTAAACAACAAAAGGCCCTTACGGGCCTTTCATTTTAGAATCACACTTAATTAACTATATATTTCTACTTAGATCCCAGTTTTCGAGGTAGTCTGCTACCTTTTTAACAAACATGCCGCCAAGCGCGCCATCAACAACCCTATGATCATATGACAGTGACAGGTACATCATGTGCCTTATGGCAATGGCATCGCCTTGCGGCGTTTCTATCACAGCGGGTTTCTTTTTAATTGCGCCAACAGCTAATATGGCCACCTGGGGCTGGTTTATAATAGGCGTACCCATTATATTGCCAAACGAACCGATGTTGGTAATGGTGAACGTACCATCTTTTACGTCATCCGGGTTCAATTTGTTACCTCTTGCCCTATTTGCCAAATCATTAACTGCTTTGGTTAAACCAACAAGGCTTAACTCATCGGCTTTTTTAATGACAGGAACAATAAGGTTACCACTTGGTAAAGCAGTCGCCATACTTATATTGATGTCCTTTTTCCTGATGATTTGCGTGCCGTTTACCTGCACGTTTATCAACGGCATTTGCTTTATAGCTTCAACAACCGCCTCAATAAATATTGGTGTAAACGTAATTTTTTCACCTTCGCGTTTCTCAAAGGTGTTTTTCACTTTATCGCGCCATTGAACCAGGTTGGTAACATCAGCTTCCACAAACGATGTTACGTGTGGCGATGTTTGTTTGCTCATAACCATGTGGTCGGCAATGAGGCGGCGCATACGGTCCATCTCTATAATCTCATCATTACCGGAGTATGATACTGCCGGCTTAGCGGCAGGTGCTTCGGGCTGAGCGGGTTTTGCAATTTCGGGAGCTGGCTGTTGTGGTGTACTTACCGGGACAGCTTTTTCAGTTGATGGTGCTTTTGTTTCAGCTACCGGTGTTTGTAGTTGTTGCGTACTTACCGGTGCAGTATAAACATGCTCTTCTGTAAATTTTGAGCCACGTTGCTGTATGTAAGCCAGTAAATCGTCTTTCGTTAAACGCCCCTCTGCACCAGTACCCGGTATTCTGTCGAGCTCGTCGTTACTGATACCCTCCTGCCCGGCTATATTTTTTACCAGCGGCGAATAAAAACGATTCTCAAATTTATCTCCGGATGATTCCTGCTTTTCGGTATTAGTTAATTGATCAATACCCGGAATATTGGCAGCGGGCATTTCCTCATCCTGAGTTGAAGGAGTGTATTGTTTTTCGACAGCCTCAGTAGCACTTTTTTGATTTCCTTCAACGGCGGTATCAGTTTCAGGTTGTGACTCATCACCTTCGGTCTCAATAATTGCAATTACCGCCCCTACCTGCACAACATCGTCTTCTTTGTAAAGCTGCTCAACCAGTTTGCCGGATACCGGCGAAGGAACCTCGGAGTCAACTTTGTCGGTTGCTATATCCATCACTGCCTCGTCTGCTTCAATGTAATCGCCCGGCACTTTGTGCCATTTGATTACCGTTGCTTCAGCAACGCTCTCTCCCATTTTCGGCAATAATAATTGGTATTTGGCCATACGCAGATTAGTAGTTCGTAGGCTCAAAATTAAGCAGAATTTTTGTTACATCATGTCTTCTTTCAGTAAAGTAATCAACATAAAAAAGGCCGCTACGGCACTTCTTTCGATGTTTTGCATCCGTTTATTCACGAATGTGAATTTCTTTGCAACAGTTTTATTTGCATTTGCAACAGCTATCCAAACAGTGCCTACAGGCTTGTCTGGGGAGCCCCCATCCGGCCCCGCAATACCGGTTACGGCGAGGGCCACATCCGACTTAAATTCGCGTAGCGCACCCTCAACCATCTCTGTAACAGTTTGCTCGCTCACCGCACCAAATGCTTTAATGGTTTCATGTTTAACTCCCAAAACGTGCTCCTTAAGTGCATTGGCGTATGACACAGCACCCCCGAAAAAAACGGAAGATGAACCGGCATGCTGCGTTATTAAATGAGATATATAACCACCGGTGCAGCTCTCGGCAACTGATAAGGTGAGACCTCTTTTTTTTAGGGTATTGATAACAACGTTTTCCAGCGGTATGTCTTCAACTGCTACCACATTGTCGCTCACACGCTCAGTTATCTGGTTTGCAAAGTTGTTTACCTGTTCCTGAATATTCAAATCATCACCTACGTAAGCACTCAAACGCAAGCGTACCTGCCCCATTTTTGGTAAATAAGCAAGTTTGATATTTGCCGGTAATGAATCTTCAATATCGGCTATGCGTTTTGCCAGGAATGATTCGCCTTCGCCAACGGTAAGGATAGTTTTATGAATTATTGGAGCAAGGTTGAACCTCGGCTTTAATTTCGGAATAACTTTCTCCTCCAACATGTAATACATCTCAAAGGGTACACCAGGCATGGATACATATATCTTCCCGCCTTCATCAAACCACATTCCGGGCGCGGTGCCATTTTCATTTTGAATAACCTCGCAATTAGCCGGAACCATAGCCTGCAAACGATTTACCTCCAATAAAGGCCTGTTATAGCGTTCAAATATCCGCTTAACATTATTGAGAGCATCGTCATTCAACACCATTTCTACATCAAAGTACTCCGCGAGTGTTTTTTTGGTAATATCGTCTTTTGTAGGCCCAAGCCCGCCTGTAATCAATATGATATCTGCACGCTCGGTAGCTTCTTTTAATGCAGCAAGTATATGCGCTCTATTATCAGACACCGAAGAGATCTGTTTTACACGAATACCTTGCTCGTTAAGTTTGCCGGCCATCCAGGCAGAGTTGGTATCAACTATCTGCCCAATCAATATTTCATCGCCAATAGTAATAATCTCTGCCAGCATATCAGTTATTAGTAAAATGTAGAGTTTGATGTGTAATCACTTCGCTTACTCAGTTTAAGATCCTGCAAAATAGATGCCTTAACTTTTAACGTTACGTTGTATGATTTGTAAAAACCAAAAGGAAGCCATTGAATAGAAAGATCCCAGCAATGCAAATCGCGGTAAATAGCAAAGGATGTTGCATCGCTGAGCCTGCCCGCTTTTAAGTCGTAAGTGCTGTTATACTGCACTTTCCACTTTTTAGTGATACTAACATCACCACTAAGCATTATCGTGTTAGACGAATTTGTTCTGGTAATGTTATTAGTATAGTTGAAGCTATAATTCAGCGACAGGTTCCAGGGCACATTAAAGTCGATATAAGCACCCGGATCGCTGTTTAAAACGGCAAGCTGCTGCGCCTGGTTTGGTGTCATTGAATTTATGGAATTGCCAACAACCTTTGGCTTAGGGTTAAAGGTGGATGGGTTTAAACTTCCGCTCGCCGAAAAGTTAAAGTTCGTCAATATCGGGAACTTGCCGTTTTGCCAATTGTATCTGTTTATCCTGGTAACCGTTTGCTGTATAGCCCCATTACTGATAGAATCCCTGACAAGGTTCACGTATGGATCCAGTATCCCGCTAAAGTTGATATTAACCTTTTGGTTAAGTATCGCAGTGTGGCCTGAAATACTAAAGTTTTGCAGCCGTAACGAGTCCTGCGCAAAATTGTAAAAGGTTGAAAAGCTTAAGCCCTGTAAAATTGGTACCTTTTTATCAGCTCCGGATGTATCGGTACTTTTAGCTTTAACTTTTGCCTCGATCGTGTTATCAAGTGAGAAGCCTATACCTGCCTGTTTGCCTGCGCTTGGGCCGCCGTAAACAGATTGTTCAAATATTGAATAACGCTGCGCTGTGTACGGATATGGTACCGAGGCCTGGCTTACAGCTGTACGATAGTATCCGTAACTCGGCGCACCAAAATCGGGACGGTACGAAAAACTTATTTGCGGCGTGGTAACATGCCTTATTTGTTTTAAGCGACCAGCATTAACGTTAAATGTTCCGTATATTTTTGTAGCCACACCTGCATTTAACTGGTACTCGCCGGCACGTGCAAACCCTGGTATAGTATCAAGCACAGATGTTGCCTGCCCTGCTACGCTGCCACGCTCATAACGCCTACGTGTTGTTTGAAAGTACCACCTTTCGATGTAGTTGGCGCCTGTGTTAAACTGGAAATATTTAAGGATATTAGCATTAAACGCAATTGGAATGGTATGTTGAAATCCATTCTGTAAACGCTTGCTTAACGTATTGCCTTTAAAAAGTTCCGCCTCGGGCACGTTAGTTAATTTATTGGTTGCTTGCAAACCGTAACCCACTGTGATTTTTTGATACCATTTTTGCTCGCCTACCCTGTTTTTTGAATCAAACGGGCTTAGGGTTGTCATACTAAAGTTAAGTGTGGGCAACTCCAGCGTTACAGTACCTGCAGATAAATCTTGGCTGTGGCCAAGGCTCACTTGCAAGTTAAAGGGCGAGTTAGCCCAGGTTTTGCCATAAGCAATACTTGATCGCAAGTTATTTTGCGTGAGTGACTGTAAGTTATAATTGTTTTGCGCAGGGTTATTTTGGTAATAACTGCGCGTACCTGCATTTACCGATGCACTGAACGTAGTGCCCGGGTTTGCATTGGGATCCTGCGAGTGCGACCAGGTAATGTTAAAGTCTTTAACTGCTGGGTCGCCGGCGAGGCCGTAATTATGCGAGCCATAAGCTAGATTTAAGTTACCGCCATATTTATATCGCTTTAAATAACGTGCACTCGTGCTAATTTCATAAGCGCCTTTAGAATACAGGGAGCCTTGGGTTGTTAAATCTACATAGTCGTTAAGGGCTATATAATAACCAAAGTTACGCAGGTAGAAACCCAGCCTTGCATCCTCACCAAACGTTGGAAGTAATATACCCGATGCTCTTGAATTGGGCTTTGGAAAAAAGCCAAACGGAACGCCTAATGGCAGCGGCACACCGGCTATCTCAAGATATGCCGGGCCGGATATGATCCTGTTTTTTTGACCTATTCCTTTTGTAATTACCACACCAAAGTGGGTATCAGGCATGGGCAAGCTACAGGTACTAAAAAGCACATTACGATACGCTACCTCTTCTTCATTCAACCTCTTGGCCAAACCACCTGAAATAAAGTTGCCCTCCTGCTCTGATGCCGGGTTCCAAACTTTACCTTTTTTGGTTTTGTAATCGAACAGCAGGGAGTCTGACGCAACAGGCTTTTCGGTGCCAGATTTGGATATGGGCCTGCCAACGTATCGGTGCGATCTTGGATCAATGCTTCCACGGGCAAATATCAGGTGGTTCTTTTCATCTACACGTATATAATCGGCACTCAATTCAAAATCCTGGTACTTTACTTTTGCTTTACCATATAAATAGGATATTTTGTTATCATTATCAACATAGGAAGAGTCATCTGATGTTGATTTTACAATATCACTTAAACCGCTGCTTTTGCCGGGGCTGGTATCCCTTTTTGTGGTGGTTTGGATGTTTGTTTGACTACCTTTGGCCGGAGGATTTACCCGCAACAGCTTTGCATCGCGTACAGAATCAAGCTGCCTTACGGCCGAATCACGAGCCGGAAAAGGGTTTTGCCCGCCGCTTTGGGCCATAGCATTCCCGCTCACTATTACTATAAGTGCAAGAAGAAAAAAGGCAGTAACTAATTTCAAAATTGATTATGAATAGTATTTTTGCAGGTACAGTTAACAGCGTTCAAACATAATGAAAATAAAAATATTGAACAGGTTGAAAAGGTTATTTTATAGTTTATACGCATTTTTCATATGCTTATCGTTGTTTCCATTACTGTGCTTTGCTTCTGCTGAAACAGATACGCTTACCGGCTTCAAACTTAAAACTGTTATCATAGATCCGGGCCATGGTGCCAAAGCGGAAGGCTCTCCTCCGGGGCATTATTCGCGCGGTGCAAACGGCTCCTATTCTACAGAAAGAAATGTAACGCTGGCTATTGCTTTAAAATTGCAGGCGGCTATTGAAAAAGATATTAACGGTGTGAAGGCCGTTTTAACACGCCAAACCGAGGACGATGTTTCCTGGGAGCGCCGCGCACAAATAGCCAATGAAAACAAAGGCGATCTGTTCATCTCCATACACTGTAATTCACTGTCAGACAGGATAGTGCGCGAACGTGTTGGCACCCGCCGGGGCAAGGCAATTTACCGCAGTACACGCGTTGCCGACAGATCTGGCAAGGGTGCTTTGATGCTGATATACGGTTTACACCGCTCGCGCGAAGAGGAAAATACCATCAAAAAGAACCAGGTGGGCGAAGACTCTGATCTTGACGGCGACGGACTTGACGAAAACGACCCAATGGTTATCATCCTTACCAATGAATATAAAAGACGCTTTAGGAAGCAAAGTATAAATATTGCAAACTTTATTAACGATGAGATTGTTCAGAACGATGGAAGACGAAGCGAAGGCTTGCGTGAACAGGGTATTTATGTTTTGTGCCACGTGGCAATGCCATCGGTTTTAGTTGAAACCGGTTACATCAACAACCACGACGACGAAGCTTACCTTACATCTGAGCAAGGACAAACGGAAATTGTAAATTCAATTGTGAGGGCCATAAGCAACTATAAAAACCAGGTTGAGCGGGTTGTAAAAACTAACTAACACTATTTAAAACACCTACATTTTGAAAATATCTAACGAAACAAAAATTGGGGCATTAACTGCCGTAGCCATTACCATACTTATATTGGGTTATAGCTTTTTAAAGGGTAACGATGTATTCTCGGGCTCCAATAAATTTTACGCGGTTTACCGGAGCGTTGAAGGATTAACCGTTTCTAAACCGGTTTTGGTTAACGGTTTTCAGATAGGCCGGGTATCAAAAATGCAGCTGCATGAAGACGGCCGCACAACGGTTGAGTTTAAGATAGACCCACAATATAACATCCCCGATAATACACTGGCCAAATTGCAAAGTTCGGACTTGTTGGGCAGCAAGGCTATAGTATTTGAATTAGGAAATAGCACAACCTATGCCCAGGATGAAGACACCCTTCGTGCCGACATACAGGGTAGCCTTGCCGAAAGCTTACAGCCTATCCAAAAAAAGGCGGAAGTACTTATTACAAAAGTTGACTCGGCACTAGGTGCCATTAACAAAATAATGAATCCCAACTTTCAAAAAAATGTCGACCGTAGTTTTGCCAGCATAGCTAATTCATTGCAGACACTTGAAGGTACCACTAAAAAGATTGATGCCATTGTTGGGTCACAAAGCGCTCATATCAACGGCATCATGACCAATGCCGAAGCGGTATCTGGCAACTTAAAAGCAAGTACTGCGCAACTTACCGGCATTGCCAATAATTTGCAAACGTTTAGCAGCGACCTTGCAAAATCAAACATTAAGGGCACAATGGAAAGTGCCAACAAGGCAATGGCCGACTTGCAAGCTACCGTTGCCAAAATGAACAGCGGACAAGGCTCTTTAGGTTTATTAATGAACGATGATAAAATGTATAATAACCTTAATGATGCTTCAAAGAATTTAAACAACTTGTTTATAGATCTTAAGGCACATCCAAGCCGTTACGTACACTTCTCGGTATTTGGCAAAAAAGGTGACTAATTATTTCGACACCTCATTGCAACAAAAAAGACGAAGCTCATCACTTCGTCTTTTTTGTTGTTACGATTACTTCGACCTATTCTGATAGAATAAAAGTTTTACCTTCAACAGCGAGATCAGTATTTTCGAACTTACTGCGCGCCTCATCCAACAGTTCGTTCAGCGTTTTATAGCGTGCCGAAAAATGCCCTATAATAAGTCGTTCGGCTCCTGTTATCGTTGCAACCTCTCCTGCCTGCAGTGCTGTAGTATGATGGGTTTGGTTCGCCCTATCCAGCATATCATTTAAAAATGTAGCCTCATGGTATAACAGGCTCACCCCGGTTATCTGGTTAAAGTATTTAGGATTGTAAATAGTATCTGAGCAATAAGCGTACGATTTTGGTTCCTCGGGATCAATGGTAAGCGAGGCATTTGAGTAGACGGTGCCATCAGGTGCTTCCCAATCCTTGCCCCTTTTAATAGCGGTGTAGAACGGCACAGGAATATCCAATTCTTCTATGCGCTCTTTTATCAACTTACGCAAACGTTTCTTCTGCTTAAATAAAAATCCCGTTGTAGGAATACGATGATCTAATGGAATGGTCTCAACTGTTATGTCCTGGTTATCCAGGATCAGCTGCGGCGCTTTATCATTGGTAAAAACGTAATTGATTTCGTAACACAATGATGTTTCACTGTATTTCAATTGTAACTCTATAATTTCTTTTAAAGGCTCGGGGCAAAAAAGCTGCAAAGCCTTTTTACGTCCGTTGAGGTGCATTGAGGATAGTAAACCAACAAGGCCAAGATAATGGTCGCCGTGCAGGTGACTGATAAAAATGTAGTCGATACGGCTACCTTTTATATCAAAGCGCAGCATTTGCTGCTGCGTTCCCTCGGCGCAGTCTATCAAATATAATTTTTCGTTTATATTGAGTACCTGCGCTGTAGGGTTACGGTTAAAAATGGGGGTTGCAGAGCTGCTGCCCAGTATTGTAACTTCGAATTTCATACCGGGTTAACAAACTAATTATCTGATTTCTTTTTTCAATTCTTTCTCGATCTCTTCCATAAAGATCAAGTCGATACCTTCTTCGCAGGTAGGCACAATGGTTAATACAGTATCCAATTGCGAAATGGTAATCAGGCGCGATACAGCATCATTAAGCCCGCATAAAATGAAAGAGCCTTCTGCATTTTTACAAATGCGGTGGCCAACAAGCAAGCTGCTTAAGCCCGAAGAGTCGGCAAACTTAACTTGCGAAAGGTCAAGGATAATGTTACGCTGCCCCTCTGTATTAATCAGGATCAGCTCCGATTTTAGTTGAGGGGTGATAAGTGAATTCAACTTCGACTCGTCAAGCTTCACCATAATGTATTTTTCGTGCTTATCTACTGAAAATTTCATTTTTTAGAAAATTAAAAAGCTAATATATAATTAATTTATCTGTATATAAAGTTACAGGGTAGCTATCGCATTATTAATTGAACGTTCCACACGTGCGTTTACTTCGCCGGCATCTGCCTTTATAAAACGCTCGCCGGTTATTTTCTCGTAAAGCTCAATGTATCTGTTTGATATGGATTCAACAATCTCAGGTGTCATTTCCGGCACTGCTTGCCCGTCTTTACCCTGAAAGCCATTTTCTATCAACCATCTCCTAACAAATTCTTTCGAAAGCTGCTTCTGTTGTTCGCCCTTTTCCTGCCTTTCCCGGTAGCCTTCACTATAAAAATAGCGTGATGAGTCGGGCGTATGAATTTCATCTATCAGGTAAATGGTATCGCCGATTTTACCGAATTCGTATTTGGTATCTACCAAAATCAATCCTTGGTCTGCTGCTATTTCTGTGCCTCGCTTAAACAATAAACGGGTATAGTTTTCCAGACGCGTATAATCTTCTTCGCTCACAATGCCACGGCTTAATATTTCCTCGCGCGAGATATCTTCATCGTGCCCAACAGCAGCTTTGGTTGTTGGCGTAATGATAGGCTCCGGCAATATATCGTTCTCCTTCAAGCCTTCGGGAAGGGTAACGCCGCAAACCTGGCGCTTACCGGCTGCGTATTCGCGAGCTGCGTGGCCTGCAAGGTAACCACGTATAACCATTTCCACTTTAAACGGCTCGCAAATGCGGCCAATAGTAACACTCGGATCAGGAACGGTAATTACCCAGTTAGGCAAAATATCAGAAGTTGCCTCTAAAAATTTAGCTGCTATTTGGTTTAACACCTGCCCTTTATAAGGAATAGGCTCGGGCAAAACCACATCAAACGCCGAAATACGGTCGGTGACAACCATAGCCAGGTATTTGTTGTTTATAGTGTATACATCGCGCACCTTGCCTTTGTAGTAGCCGGTTTGCCCTTCAAAATTAAAATGAGTTTCTTTTATTGCGTTCATGTAATGGATAATGGTTAATAGTTCATGGATAATAGCCTAACTGCGATCCAAGGAAACGGCACGCAGCAAACTAATCACTAATCTCCAATCACTACTTACTTATTTACTGTATATCCCCGTAAGCTTCCAAAATGCGTTTTACCAATTTGTGGCGCACAACATCTTCCCCGCTCAGGTAAACAATATCAATACCTTTAATATCTGTTAGTATGCGCAGTGCGGTGTATAAACCCGACTGCTGTTTTTTAGGTAAGTCAATTTGGGTTACATCGCCTGTAACGATAAACTTGGCCGACGGCCCCATACGCGTTAGAAACATTTTTAACTGCATATCGGTAGCGTTTTGTGCCTCATCCAATATTACAAAGCAGTTATCAAGCGTACGGCCACGCATAAATGCAAGCGGTGCTATCTCGATAGTGCGGTTTTCCAAATAAAGTTTCAGCTTTTCGGCCGGTATCATATCATCAAGCGCATCATACAGTGGGCGCAAGTAAGGGTCTATCTTCTCCTTAAGGTCACCCGGCAAAAAGCCAAGGTTCTCCCCTGCTTCAACAGCCGGTCGGGTAAGAATGATGCGTTTAATCTCTTTGTTTTTAAGTGCTCGTACAGCCAGTGCTACGGCAGTATACGTCTTACCTGTACCGGCCGGGCCTATGGCAAACAGTATGTCACTTTTGCCCAGGCTATCAACCATACGGCGCTGGTTTGGCGTACGTGCACGCACCATAATACCGTTGGGGCCAAATACAATAACCTCGCCGCTGGCAAACTTATCGGCAGTACCTTCTCCTTCTTTATTAGCAGATGGTTTTGCACCAAGCAGGCGCTCAACATCATTCACGTTAAGGCTTTCAAATTTTTCGAGGTGCTGTACAATGCTGTTAAATTTTTCCTGAAATATATTTAACTCGGCTTCGTCTCCCAGCACCTTTACTTCGCTACCGCGCGCAACTATTTTAAGCTTAGGATATTGCTTTTTTATAATCTCGAAATGATCGTTATTAGGCCCCCATAATGCAGCTGGGTCTACCTGTTCAATTGATAACTTAAGCTCGTTCAATACTAATTGATTTTTACTGGTTGCAGATTTTTATGAATTAAAAATTGAATATTTGCACCTTTAAATACTCTACAAGATTAGCAATAAATATTTATAAAATTGATGGCAATTATTACATTAACTACTGACCTGGGCGATAAAGATATTTATCAGGCTGCCCTTAAAGGTAGTATTTATAAATTGCTGCCAACAGTAAATATTGTTGATATTACTAACAATGTTGCAGCCTTTAATGTGCAGCAGGCTGCTTTTATTTTAAAGAACAGCTTTTATTACTTCCCGGAGAATACAGTACACCTAATAGGCATTGATACTGTGTACAATACCTTTACGCGTTACCTGGCTATTCGATACAAAAACCATTACTTTGTGGGTGCGGACAACGGCATATTTTCACTGATGTTTGATGGTGAGCCTGATGAGATTGTGGAAATAAATATTATGCAGGACTTAAAGTTTTTGCACTTCCCGCTGGCTGATATTTTTGTAAAGGCCGCATGCCATTTGGCCAATGGCGGTACACTTGCAGAAATAGGTATCCCGGTAGATAGTGTGGAGAACAAAATGAACCTACAGCCAACTGTTGACCGCAACCTTATTAAGGGTGTAGTAATTTATATCGATTCGTTCCAAAACGTGATCACTAATATTACTAAAGAGTTCTTCAATCGTGTGCAGCAAGGCCGTCGTTTTACATTATACTTTAAACGCAACGAAACCATCAACCATTTGAGCTGGCACTACAACGAAGTACCAGAAGGTGAAAAACTTTGCCTGTTTGGCATCAGCGACCATTTGGAAATTGCTATCAACAAGGGCAACGCAAGCGGATTGCTTGGCCTTAACCTTGGCGACAGTGTGATTATTGATTTTCAGTAATGCTTTCTGCTCACAATTGCGTCATTTTGTAATTACAAACATCTATTTACACGTCTAAAGCCGTATTTTCGTCCGCATTTTAACTACCCTATACTAAGTAAATGGCAAGAGGAACACTTAACAGTGGCAGTAAATCGGAAGCAGAGTTACCAAAGGCAAAAATAAATCTTGATAGCCTCAGGCGCATAGGTAAACTTATCTCCTACTTAAAGCCACACCGGGCAAAGTTTATAGCTGCCATTGTATTTTTATTTTTATCGAGCATTACAGGGCTAGCTTTCCCATCGTTTTTAGGTGCATTAATAGATGCAGCGCAGGGTAAACAAAAATATTCTTTTCTACCGCCGACAATTAATGCCATAGGCACATTGGCTTTTGGCGTGTTGTTTATACAAGCGTTTATATCTTTTTTCAGAGTGGTATGGTTTGTACAGGTATCTGAAAGGGCTTTGGCCGATATCCGCCGCGATACTTACTTTAAATTGGTTACCCTACCAATGAACTTTTTTGCAAACCGCCGTGTAGGAGAATTGAATAGCCGCATCTCGGCCGACCTTTCGCAGATCCAGGATACCATGACCACCACCTTTGCAGAAATGATAAGGCAATTGGTGCTATTAGTAGGCGGTATCACTTTCTTAACTATCGTTTCTTTTAAGCTTACCCTGGCATTGCTGCTTATGCTGCCAGTGTTAATTGTATTTGCGGTATTTTTTGGGCGCTTTATACGTAAACTATCTCGCCAGGCACAGGATAAGTTGGCCGAATCAAACACCATTATCGAGGAAACCTTGCAGGGAATTGCCAACGTTAAGGCGTTTGTTAATGAGGCATTTGAAGCAGGCCGGTACGACAAAAACCTTCGCGAAGTGGTAAAAATTGCTGTTAAAGGCGCAGTGTTCCGTGGTATGTTTGCTTCGTTTATAGTGTTTTGCCTTTTTGGCGCCATTGTAGGTGTAATTTGGTACGGTTCCATTTTGGTAAGCAATCACGAACTTTCGGTGGGTAGTCTGACTACCTTTATTTTATACTCGATATTTGTAGGCGCTGCTATGGGCAGTTTCCCCGAGTTATATGCCAATATGCAAAAAGCGGTTGGCGCGAGCGAACGTGTATTGGAAATATTAGATGAAACCGGCGAAGATGTATCCATCAACGCCGAAGAAAATGTCATCAAAACGAAGATAACCGGCAATCTGGCATTTAATAATGTGGTGTTTGCTTACCCGTCGAGGCAGGAGCTAACCGTACTTAAGGATATTTCTTTTACTGCAGATGCTGGCCAAAAGGTAGCCATTGTTGGCCCGAGCGGTTCGGGTAAATCAACCATGGCAGCTTTAATTTTGCAGTTTTACCATCCGCAAAGTGGTACGGTACAATTTGATGGTAAGGAAGCAAACCAATATGCGTTGACTGACATACGTAACCAAGTGGCAATTGTACCGCAGGATGTGTTGCTTTTTGGCGGCACCATCCTCGAAAACATATCTTACGGTAAATTGGGCGCAAGTAAGGATGAAATCATCGCGGCAGCAAAAAAAGCCAACGCCGACCAGTTCATCAGTTCGTTCCCTGAGGGGTATGATACCGTTGTGGGCGAACGGGGTGTAAAACTATCTGGCGGCCAGCGCCAGCGTATAGCCATTGCAAGGGCACTTTTGAAGAATCCGGCCATCCTGATATTAGATGAGGCCACATCATCTCTTGATTCCGAATCTGAGCGTTTAGTGCAGGAAGCGTTGGAAGTGTTAATGAAAGGTCGCACATCAATTGTTATTGCCCACCGCCTATCAACCATTCGTGAGGCAGACAAAATTGTAGTGCTTGAAAAAGGCAATATTGTTGAAACAGGTACGCATCAGCAACTTATAGCGAACGAACAGGGCCTATACAGATATCTAAGTCAACTACAGTTTGAAACCGCCGCAAAGGTTTTAGAATAAGGCAGGCGCAAATCATCAGAAAGTATTAAATTGCGGAGGCGTCAATCAAAAAATTGATGCCTTTTATGCTTAATCAGCAATTTATTAAAATATTATAGTTTGCTTGTTTAAAGCAACTATTACACTATTATCAATCTTAAAATTTAACAAAATAGAAGCAGCAAACAGCTTTTATTTTACAACACAAGCCTGTTTTAAAGGCTTATACAGGTACGCAGATTAATGAAATTAACTATACACGGGGCTGCAAAGCAAGTAACAGGAAGCATGCATTTGCTGCAGGTAGGGCAATATAAAATACTGATAGACTGCGGACTGGATTATGAAAAAGACCATAACCTTCAGGTTAATGAAGATTTCGGTTTTCGTCCGGAAGAAATAGATGTTGTAATACTTACCCATGCCCATATCGATCATTCGGGCAACCTGCCTACACTTGTAAGGATGGGTTTTAACGGGCAAATTTTGTGCACCCCTCCTACGGCTGATCTTACCGAACTTTTGCTGATGGATTCGGTAAACATCTTCCTGCAAAAATCAGCGAAAGCAAATAACCACCGCCGTAGGCACAAGCATCAACGCAATAGCGGGCCACAGCCTTTGTATCTTCAAAAGCATGTAATGGATACGGTTGAGCGCTTTATTACCATCGGCTTTAACAAACCGTTCAAAATTACCGGCGATATCGAACTTACTTTTATTCCGGCTGGTCACCTGTTGGGCGCCGCTGCCGCGATACTAAAAATTAATGACGAAGGCACGGAGAAAACCATTGCCTTTACAGGAGATATAGGACGCCATAATTACCCGGTACTTAACGACCCGCAACCCTTGCCTCCGGTTGACTACATAGTGAGCGAAGCGACATACGGTGGCCGTTCACATACCAAACGCAAATCTGTTGAGGAAACAATGGCCGAGGTTATTGAGAAGGTTTGTATAAAAGAGCAAGGTAGGTTGATTATCCCAGCTTTCAGTATAGGGCGCACGCAATCGCTGGTGTTTACGTTAAATAAACTATTTAGCAGTGGCAAGCTGCAACCTGTTAAGGTATTTGTTGATAGCCCGATGGCAAGTATGGCAACCCAGATTTTTAGGAAACACCACAACCTGGTTAGCGCGGAAGCAAGAGACTTTTACAACAAGCAAGGCGACGAGTTTGAATTTGACAACCTTACCCATGTTGAAACCCTGAAAGATAGCCGCCAGGTATCAAACTACTTCGAGCCTTGTATAATCATTTCGTCGGCGGGGATGCTTGAGGGTGGCCGTATACAGGATCACCTGTTTTATAACATTCAAAATTATTATTGCACCATTCTATTTATAGGATATTGTGCCAAAGGCACACTTGGCCATCGTCTATTACGGGGCGACTCGATTGTACACATAAAAGACCGCGACCTTGCCGTTTACGCCACTATTAAGCAAACAGATGTTTTAAGCGCCCACGGCGATCATGAGGACCTGGTGGCAAACATCAAATCACAGGATGCAGATAAACTCAAGGGGATATATTTAGTGCATGGCGAAGCAGGCAGTATGCAAGCATTGGCTGATGCCTTAGAGCCGGAAGGGTACAAAGTTACGATACCTGAAAAGGGTGTGGCGTATGAGTTGTAAATAGTTTTCACCTTGTCACTCTGGTACGAAGAATCCCCTCTTAAACTTTTCTATCGAAAAATAGATGCTTCACTGCGTTTAGCATAACAAAGTACTTCCTTAACCCTAACTTGTCATTATGAGAAACGAAGAATCTATTTAGCAAGCTGTTCTAACGGCGAACAGACGCTTCATTGCATTCAGCGTAACAGGCGTGATTGGAAATATAGTATTA
Organism: Mucilaginibacter pallidiroseus; assembly: GCF_007846085.1. GTDB lineage: Bacteria > Bacteroidota > Bacteroidia > Sphingobacteriales > Sphingobacteriaceae > Mucilaginibacter > Mucilaginibacter pallidiroseus. Next base: position 399,775 of record NZ_VOEJ01000001.1, on the reverse strand, counting down.
CACGTTTCCCCAGCCATTAGCCAGCACATCGGCTATGTGCATGGTTTTTATAGGCAGGTTATTTTTATCAATATAGCCCTGTAGCTGTAACAGGCACGATGCATCTGTTGAGATGATATAGTCAGCGTTTACAGCCAAAGCATTATCAACCTTTTGCTGCGCCATTGCGCCCGATATGGCATCAAACTTTACCGAGAACGTACCGCCAAAACCGCAACAGGTTTCGCCGTCTTTAAGGTCGAGCAGTTCCAGGCCTAACACTTTGGACAATAGTTGGCGCGGTTCATTTTTTATATGGCATTCTCGCAAACCGCTGCAGCTATCGTGGTAAACTGCACGCCCATCAAGCTCGGCACCAAAATAATCTATCTGTAATATGTTAACCAGAAAGTCGCTTAATTCATAAATATTGCCTTGAATGTTACGGCACTTGTTGTGGGATGTTGTGTTGGTAAAAAGATCGTTGTAGTAATTACGCACCATACCTGTGCAGGATGCCGAGGGTGATACGATAACGCTGTCTTCACTAAAGTCACTCAGAAATTTAAGCCCTACCGTTTTGGCATCATCCCAAAAACCGGCGTTGAAGGCAGGCTGCCCGCAACAGGTTTGCTCGGGGTTGTAATTTACTGTACAACCAGCCTTTTCCAATACCTTAAGCGTGTTAAAAGCGGTTTCGGGATATAATTGATCTATAAAACAAGGTATAAAGAGCTCAACATTCATCAGCAGAAATTAAACGCCGCTAAAATCCGAATTTTTATTAACTTTCTTCTCGGTACTTAGCAGGTTAAATAATATAATTAAACCGATCACGAAAAACAGCGCCAACACCAACGTGGAGTTGCGCATGCTTCCGGTTATTTCTTCTATCAAACCAAAACTAAATAATCCGCCTACAATAGCAAGCTTTTCTGTTACATCGTAAAAGCTGAAAAACGACGCCGTGTCGGTAATATTTTGCGGCAGCAGCTTTGAGTAGGTTGAGCGCGACAGCGATTGTATCCCACCCATTACCAGGCCAACTACTACTGCAATTATATAAAACTGGTTTGCAGTGGTTGTGAAATATGCCGCTATGCAAATGCCTATCCACATAAATACTACAGCTATAAGCACGCGGGTGTTGCCATACCTGTCAGACAGCCGCGACATCAGCGTAGCGCCGCCAATGGCTACAATTTGTATAATGAGGATAATCTTAATTAAATCCTCAGTAGGCATTCTTAATTCTTTGGCGGCAAAGCTTGTAGCTACCAGCATAATGGTTTGTACCCCCATAGAATAGAAGAAGAATGCAGGCAAATAGCGTTTAAGTAATGGCATGGATTTTATTTTTGCCCATACCTTGCCCAACTCAATAAAACCACCCTTTATAATGTTATGGTTGTGCGATTGTGCATTGGGGCTGCCCTTGGGTAATATAGAAAACGGAATGATAGCGAAACCAATCCACCAGATGCCCACCATCAAAAAAGAAAGCTGCGATGCCGATCCCTTATTAAGGCCGAGCATTTCCGGCTTAAGGATAAATACAAAACAAATAACCTGTAACAGCACACTGCCTATATAGCCGTAAGTAAATCCTTTTGCGCTCACCTTGTCCTGCATATCAAGCGTTGCAATTTCGGGCAGGTAAGAATTATAAAATACGAAGCCTCCACTATAGCCAATAGCCGCGACGGCAAAACTGATAATGCCGGTTTCGATATGAGTAGCATCAAAAAAGAAAAGGCTGCAGCAAGCAAGGGAACCAATCAGCGTAAAAAACTGCATGAAAACCTTTTTATTTCCCCTGTAGTCGGCAATGGAACTCAGTATGGGTAACAATAGTACCATAACAAGATAGGCAACCGCCAGCGAATAATCTTGCAGAGCAGTGTTTACAAAGCTAAAACCAAAAAAGTTTACGCGGTTACCATTTTGCGCGTTTGCAGTTATGGCCACATAATAGGCCGGAAATACTGTCGTGGTTATAACCAGGTTATAGGCCGAGTTTGCCCAATCGAACATGGCCCAGGCGCGTATGGTTTTCTTGTCGTTTTCTGCTTGCATTACACACTAAAAGTATGCATTTTTTATAAAATGCAATATTAGCCTCACACAAACACTTTTAGTTTACATGCACTACAACAGTACGTGCATCATGACTTTAAAAACGGGTTGAATGTGCGTGCACCAATTTCCATCCCGGCGGCACGGCAAACCGTTTTGTTGCCAAATTTAAAATTTATGTTATCCATTGCCTGATAAAGGCGTATCCGTTCTTCGTTATCTTCAAACAGGTTGATCTGGTAACTGCCGGTACAAAGGTCGCTCAGCTTTACACCTATTAATCTTATTGGCCTGTGTTGGTTCCAGGCCTGTTTAAGCAAATTTTTAATACCCGGTATGAGGATATGCTCAGCCGCTGTGAGCGCGATTTTTTGCTGCTGCGTATGTGTCTCAAAGTTCGCATACCTTATTTTAATGGCCAGGCATGATGATACCTTGTTTTCCTGTCGCAGTTTTGCGGCAAGTTCCTCAGTCATGGCTACCAATATATTTTCGAGTGTCCGCCTGTCGTTCACGTTTGTATCAAAGGTATGTTCTGTCGAGATGGATTTACGGTCGCCATGGGGAATGATTTCAGTGTGGTCGATCCCATGGGCCGTTTCGTGTATAAACACGCCCATTTTACCGAAAACTGTTTCAAGAAAGCGGATATCCACACGTTGCAGATCGCCAATCTTTTCAATGCCATATTGATAAAGTTTTTGGCAGGTATTTTTACCCAGCCCTGGAATTTTACCTATGGGCAAGGGTGCCAAAAACTCACGTTCCTTACCAGGCATTACACGAAGCTGCCCGTTTGGCTTAGACTGGTTGGTAGCCATCTTGGCAACTGTTTTACAGCTGGCCATACCGAACGATATCGGGAGCCCGGTCTCCCTTATCACCCGTTGTCTCAATTCCGTCGCGACTTTGTAAGGATCATAGAAACGTTCCATTCCGCTCAGGTCGATATAAAATTCATCTACAGACGACTTTTGATATAACGGTACTGATTGATGGATAATTTCTGTTACCTCGCGTGACGCTTCGGAGTAACGGCCGTGCGTGCCCCGGATTACTATAGCATGTGGGCAAAGCTTAAGTGCTTGCCGGGTAGGCATTGCCGAATGTACACCAAATGCTCTTGCTTCGTAACTACAAGATGCAACCACACCCCTATCTGCCGAGCCACCTATAATAACCGGCTTACCAATAAGCGATGGATTGAATTTTCTTTCCACCGAAACAAAAAAAGAATCGAGGTCAATGTGCACAATATGCCTTGGCGAATCCATAAACAAATATCAAATTTTATTTGATTAATTGCTAATTATTTTAGCATTTTTGAAGTCTTAAACATCAAGCTATCCTATGACTTTTTACAACGACTATCTGGTATTATTATCACCACCAACAGCTATCAAAAATGAAATTGACCGCTATAAGCGCGCCACCGCAAGATTAATTGGCGATTACAAAAGCAGGTATTCCCCAGCGCACATATCTGTGGATACGATGCCAAGGCAAAAGCCGTTTTATATAGAACCAGTAATTGATCGACTTGAATACAAGATAGCCAGGATGCCGCCTGTTTTACTTCACTTAGATGGCTTTGCATTTTTTGAGCACCTGCATGGTAAAATGACGGTATATGCTTCTTTAAAGAACACGCCGTCGACCGATAGCTGGTTTACCTTGCTGGCCAAAGAATTGGGCATCAAAAAAGCCTTTACGCCGCACATTACTATTGCGCGGGATATAACCGGCGAACAGTTTAATTTGCTTTGGCCGGTAATACGTCATAAAAAGTTAGCAGAACCATTCTGGATAAACGAACTGACAATTTGCAAGCGTGACACATTTAGTGGCCCGCGCACCTGGCAGCACTTTAAGAGATATGCTTTTAAAAACGATATGACTTTAGGGCCAGCTGTAAATAGCGGACAACCGCAGACGGATTTATTCTGAAATTGACTTAGCAGCAATATCATTTATGATCATCTCCGCATGGATGCGCGAGTTTTCTATAAACCACAAATGTGTATCTAAGCCCCCCACTACCACTCCGGCAAGATATAGGCCCGGCACATTGGTCTCCATGGTTTCCGGGTTGTATTGCGGTATATATTTATCGGCGGTAAGATTAATGCCCAGCTTGGCCAAAAACTTAAAGTTGGGTTTGTAACCTGTCATGGCCATCACAAAGTCGTTGGGTATGGTTACTACACCTTCGGGCGTATCAATGTCGGCCTCGTGCTCACGTATTTCCTTCAGGTTACTGTTAAAGTAGGCTTTAATGCTCCCCTCCTTGATCCTGTTTAATATATCCGGGCGCACCCAGTATTTAACACGCTGGCTTATTTCATTTCCACGTACAATTAATGATACATTGGCGCCTTTGCGAAAAGTCTCTAAAGCAACGTCTATAGCGGAGTTACTGCTACCCACCACAATAACATTTTGCATGGCATAGTAATGCGGGTCTTTGTAGTAATGTTTCACTTTTGGCAGATCCTCACCCGGAATGTCCAGGTTTACTGCAATATCATAAAAGCCGGTACTTAAAATCACTTTTTTTGCTTCGTAAGTCTTTTTAGATGACTTGATAAGATATCCGCCATCAATTGCACTTACAGCTAGCACCTCCTCAAATAAACGTATTGGTAATTTATTGTCAAGCGCTACCCGGCGGTAATATTCCAAAGCTTCATTACGGTTTGGCTGTTTGTTTACGCTTACAAACGGAACGCCGCCAATTTCCAACCGCTCGCTGGTGGAAAAGAAGATCATCGTTGATGGGTAGTTGTAAAGCGAGTTTACAAGGCAACCTTTCTCCACTATCTCAAAAGTGAAACCGGCCTTTTTAGCCGCCAAACCACAAGCCAGACCAATAGGGCCCGCACCAATTATTAAAATATCGAGCATAGTATGGCGAATATAGTGACCGATGATGGATATCGTGAAGGTTAAATGTCAAATTTCGTGGACGACTCAAAATTTTGAGCATAAAAAATGGGTAAGCTACTTTTATCGCGCCGCTCAACTCTCTACCCTTGCTGCGTTCCCACCCTGGGGGAGTTCAAGAGGAGCTGGCCGTAAAAGACTTACCCGCCGCAAATATAGAAAAATGATGTGCTCGCGGTTAACAAAATGTTAAAATAGCGCATAGTACCATGTTCAGTCCTGTAAATGAGGCGAATATTTTTTGCTCCCCTACCATTTTCCTCAGATTTTTTGAGCAGAAAACTGGATTTCGTTACTCAGAAAAATCAAATTGCTGCTTAAATTGCCACGGACCGGCCAAGTACTCCCATAGAGTAAATCCCGTACCTTGTATTGAAAAGGGTTTAAAATCAGCATTAAGTTCGGCTAATAATTCCTGCGCAACTTTGGGCTGCACCTTATTTTGAATAGTTACATGTGGCCAGAGCTTATTTTTATCTTGAGGTATAATAAAAACACTCCAGCGCTTTTGCAGGTCTTTATGGATTTGCTGCAGTTCATCACTCTCTATCTTAAATGCAACGCCATTGCCTATGCTTTTTATAGCTGTTGCTTCCAGAGTCAAGATACCTGTTTTGGAAGCTAAACTTTGTATGTCATTTACAACGCTACTATCGTTAGCAGGTAATTGATGAAAAAGCATCAGGTGAGCGTCTAAAACGTTGCGTTCGGCAGGGAAATATTTTTTTCTAAGATCATTAAAGTAAATCTGTGCCTCAGCGTTGAGCGTAAGCGTTAGTAATAAAGGATTTGACATATACATTTAACCATTATTTGCACGCCCTGTTTTGCAACTTACTCATTCAATAAAACTGCGCTTGTTACGGTATTATTTCTGCATTGTAATGTTTTAGTTGTTCATTCAAAATATCACACTTTTTTCTTGCATAAATAAAATTTAATATAAACTTTTGCAGCAAGATTAAAAGCATACACTTTTACACTAAAAATGAAAAAACAAAGCATATATAAGTTAAGCATCAGGGCTATTTTTGCCCCGGTTGCCGCTGCTTTAGTTTCTTTCTTTTTATCATTCCCACCAAGCCGACGAAGGGTGTTCATCCCACGGGTTTGAATTAGCACATTCTAACTAATCCAAACAAAGAAGCTTTATTAAACTTCTTAAACCAAAGTCTCTCTAATTATCATGGCCTTTAAAAGCCTATAATTTACCGGTAATTTTTTCTATTATAATGACCATACATGATTTTGACATACAGGTAGCTACTGCACAACATGCAGATTTTGCTCCTATGATCTGCGATGAAATGGCAGAGTCGGCCAAAGCGCGGGGCACAGGTATTGCGCAGCGTTCGCCGGAGTATGTTGCAAATAAAATGCTGGAAGGCAAAGCGGTTATTGCTTTGCACAAGGACGGCACCTGGGCGGGCTTTTGCTACATCGAAACATGGAGCCACGGCGATTTCGTTGCTAACTCGGGCCTCATTGTAAACCCAATATACCGTAAAGCCGGTTTGGCCAAAGCCATAAAGCATAAAATATTTGAGTTGTCGCGTAAAAAATATCCAAACTCCAAAATATTTGGCCTGACTACAGGTTTGGCAGTTATGAAAATCAACTCAGAAATAGGTTACGAACCTGTTACCTATTCTGAACTTACGCAGGATGAAGACTTTTGGAAAGGTTGCCGCAGCTGCGTAAACTACGACATACTGATGAGTAAGAACCGCAAAAACTGCATGTGCACAGCCATGTTGTTCGACCCGGCCGAAATACAGAAGCAGTACGAAGAAAAAATGAAAAAAATCACCCATAAGGCTACCCTGCTTGAACGTATCGAGAACGCCATAAAACGCAGGATAGAGAAAATGGTGGCAATGAACTGAATACTTAAGTGCTGAAAGCTTAAAGCTCGTATAAAACCGATAAGAAATATAGCGATGCAATTTGCTTCGTTACACATAAATCGTGACGACTAAATATTAGTCTTCACAAACCAGATCAACAATGAAGAAAAAAGTAGTATTGGCATACAGCGGTGGTTTAGATACCTCTTTTTGCTGTATTTATTTAACTCGCGACCTTGGTTATGAGGTGCATTCGGTAATTGTGAACACCGGTGGTTTCAGCGAAGAGGAATTAAAAAGCGTTGAAGAGCGTGCTTACCAAATGGGTGTAACATCTCACCACGTGGTAGACGAAACCGAAAACTTTTACAATACCTGCGTGCGTTTCCTTATTTACGGCAACGTTTTAAAGAACAATACTTACCCACTATCTGTGAGTGCCGAACGTGTTAGCCAGGCTACAGCTATTGCAAATTACGCTAAGGAGATTGGTGCCGAAGCGGTTGCCCATGGCAGCACAGGTGCAGGTAACGACCAGGTGCGTTTTGATATGATCTTTAACATATTGGTGCCAAACGTACAAATCATCACGCCTATCCGCGATCTTAAACTCAGCCGCGAAGAAGAAATTGAATACCTGAAAAAACACGGCGTTGAGATGAACTTCGAGAAAGCGAAGTACTCTATCAACAAGGGCATTTGGGGTACATCTGTGGGCGGCAAGGAAACACTTACATCAAATTTAGGATTGCCTGAAGATGCATGGCCTACGCAGATTACCGAAAGCGCAACTAAAAACATCGAACTTACTTTTGATAAAGGCGCATTAGTGGCCATTGATGGGACTACATACGGCCATCCGACAAAAGCTATACAGGCCCTACAAGCTATTGCCCAGCCTTATGGCATTGGCCGTGATATCCACGTTGGCGATACCATTATTGGCATCAAGGGACGCGTAGGTTTCGAAGCTGCAGCACCTATGGTGATTATAAAAGCACACCACACGCTCGAAAAACACGTGCTAACTAAATGGCAGCTTTCATGGAAAGATCAACTGTCATCTTTTTACGGCAACTGGTTGCATGAAGGTCAGTTTCACGACCCTATTATGCGCAATATTGAGGCCTTCCTTGATGATACGCAAAAGAATGTTAGTGGAAAGGTATTCATTGAGCTTAATCCATACCGCTTCCAGGTAGTGGGTATCGAATCTGACCATGATTTGATGTCGAACAAATTTGGTAGCTACGGCGAAATGAACAACGCCTGGAGCGGCGAAGACGTTAAAGGCTTCAGCAAGATATTTGGCAATCAGGTAATGATTTACCATAAGGTTAACGGGAATGACTAATGTTGTTTTCTCGAAAGGTGAATGCCTTGAGCACTATAATTGGGGCGACGGCTGCCATGGATGGACATTTGTTGACACAGATGCGCTATCTGTTAAGCAGGAACTGATGCCGCCAGATACTGCCGAGGCTTTGCATTTTCATGAAAAAGCGACGCAGCTATTCTTTATACTAAAGGGCAAGGCAATTTTCACTATCGACGGACAGGAGACTACTTTAAAGCCTGAGCAGGGCGTCCAGATAAATCCCGGTCAAAAGCATTTTATTGCTAACCGTGATCAAGCCGACCTCGAGTTTATTTTGTATTCATACCCATCTACCAAAAATGACAGAATCAACCTTTAAAATAAAAGTTGGCGTTGTAGGCGGTGCCGGCTACACCGGTGGCGAGTTGCTGCGCATATTGGTTAATCACCCAAATGTGGAGATTGCCTTTGTACACAGTAATAGCAACGCTGGTAAACACATTTACGAAGTACATACAGATCTTTTTGGTGATACCGATCTGCGTTTTGCATCTGAACTGTCACACCATATCGACGTGCTGTTTTTATGCGTGGGGCATGGTGACGCCAAAAAGTTTTTAGATACTAATCCTATTCCGGATCATATTAAAATAATTGATTTGAGCCAGGATTTCCGCCTGAGTCAAAACGCAACTTTAAAAAGCAAACAGTTTGTATACGGGTTACCTGAGCTTAACCGCGATGCTATAAAAACTGCAAACAACATTGCCAACCCCGGTTGTTTTGCTACCTGCCTGCAATTGGGTTTATTGCCACTTGCAAGCAAGGGCCAGTTAAAAAATGAGGTGCACATTACAGCAACTACCGGTTCAACCGGTGCGGGGCAAAGCCTGTCGCCTACATCACACTTTACATGGCGCAACGATAACCTATCTGTTTACAAGGTATTTAATCACCAGCATCTAAACGAAATAGGCCAATCGCTTAACCAGGCGGCTGCCGCTTTCACGCCGCCTTCAAGTGGCTGGGGAGCTTTAAACTTTGTACCGTATCGCGGTGACTTTACACGTGGCATAATAGCGTCAATGTATACAGAAACCGATCTTGCAGAAGCGGAAATTTTAAAGCTGTACCAAGATTATTACGAAGGACACCCTTTTACGCATGTTACGCACAGAGACATTGATTTAAAGCAAATTGTGAATACCAATAAATGCTTTATACAGGTTAAAAAGCATGGCAATAAAGTTTTCATTATCAGCATAATGGATAATCTACTTAAAGGTGCCAGCGGGCAGGCCGTACAAAACATGAATTTGATGTTCAATCTTGATGAGCGCGCTGGACTACGACTTAAGGGAGTGGCTTTTTAGGAAGTTAAGAGTGAAAAGTTGAAAGTTTAAAGTAGAAATGCAGGATTATAAAGAATTGATAGTATGGCAAAAATCTCATGAGCTTGTTTTATCAATTTATGAGTTACTCAGAAATTTTCCTAAAGACGAAACTTTCAATTTGATAAGCCAGTTAAAAAGAGCTTCAACCTCAATTCCAACTAATATTGCAGAGGGTGCAGGCAGATTTACTCAAAAGGATTTCGCAAGCTATTTACAAGTCGCGTTAGGTTCATCACATGAAGTTGAGTATTTAATTCTACTATCAAAAGATTTAGGATTTTTAAGTACTGAAAACAATAACATTTATTCACAACACATCAATGAGATAAAAGCGATGTTAATTTCATTGATAAAAAAAGTAAGAACTTTAAATGATGCGATTTGCGACTTTTAACGTACTACTTTAAAATTTGCACTTTTATGAAACTATTCGACGTATATCCAATCAATCCAATCAATATCGTTAAAGGTGTTGGCAGCCTTGTTTTTGATTACAAAGGCACCGAGTATCTCGATCTTTATGGCGGCCACGCAGTTATATCAATCGGTCACACGCACCCGCATTATGTAAAGCGTTTGGAAGATCAACTGCACCAGATTGGGTTTTACTCAAACTCAATAGAAATACCGTTGCAAACCCAACTCGCCGAAAAATTAGGTCACGTATCTGGCAAAGAGGATTTTCAACTTTTCTTATGTAATTCGGGAGCAGAAGCCAATGAGAATGCCCTTAAACTGGCCTCTTTTTATAATGGTAAAAAGAAAGTAATTGCGTTTAAAAATGCGTTTCACGGTCGTACTTCGTTAGCTGTTGCGGTAACAGATAACCCTAAAATAGTTGCGCCGATTAACGAAACCAATAACGTCATCTTCCTGCCCTGGAATGATGAAACGGCTTTGGAAAAAGCATTTAAAGATAACGAGATCTCATCGGTAATAATTGAAGGTATACAGGGCGTGGGCGGGATACAGGTGGCCCCTATCCCATTCCTGCAAAAGATTCGTTCATTATGCGACGAGCATAACGCGGTATTTATTGCAGATAGTGTACAGTGCGGTTATGGGCGTACAGGTAAGTTCTTCTCGCATGATTTTGCCGGCGTCGATGCTGATATTTATTCTATGGCTAAAGGGATGGGCAACGGTTTCCCTATTGGCGGTATTATTATTTCTCCTAAAATTGCTCCGGCCTATGGCATGTTGGGCACCACTTTTGGCGGCAACCACTTGGCCTGCGCTGCCAGTTTAGCTGTGCTTGAGGTTATTGAACAGGAAAATCTTTTAGAGAATGCTGCCGAAATTGGCGGATACCTGATTGACGAACTTAAAAAGTTTGATAAAATCACAGAAGTTCGCGGTCGTGGTTTAATGATCGGTATAGATTTACCTGCCGAATTAAGCAATACAAAGAAAGATTTGTTATTTAAACATAAAATATTCACCGGCGAAGCTAAACCAAACGTTGTAAGGCTTTTACCGGCCCTTAACCTAACAAGAGCACACGCCGACAGATTTTTGGAGGCCTTTTCTACCACACTAAATAATTCGTAATTAAATATTGCCAACGGCCAGATGGCTAATGGATGAATACAAAGCTTATGAAACTTTTTTCTTCTGTAAATGATGTTCAGGATGTGAATGCACTGGTGGCTGAGGCAATTAAGCTAAAGCAGGATCCATTTGCTTTTCAGCATTTAGGTAAAAATAAAATCATTAGCCTGGTTTTTATGAACCCGAGCCTGCGCACCCGCATGAGCACGCAAAAAGCGGCTTTAAACTTAGGCATGAATGCCTTGGTGCTGAACATTGATAAAGAAGGTTGGGCTTTAGAGCTGCGAGACAATGTGATTATGAACGGCACTACCGTTGAACACATTCGCGAAGCTGCCGCAGTTATGGGCGAATACTCGGATATTATCGGCCTTCGCTCCTTCCCGGGTTTAAAGGATCGTGAAGAGGATTACAGCGAAGCGATATTTAATAAGTTTGTTGAGTTTTGCAAGGTGCCTGTAGTGAGCCTTGAATCGGCCACACGCCACCCGCTGCAAAGCCTTGCCGATTTGGTTACCATTACCGAATTGAAGAAAAAAGAACGCCCCAAAGTCGTTTTAACCTGGGCACCCCACATCAAGCCACTGCCGCAAGCCGTACCTAATTCATTTGCCGAATGGATGTGCAAAGCCGACGTGGATTTTGTGATAACGCACCCGGATGGTTATGCTTTGTCTGAAGAGTTTACCAGTGGTGCAACTATTACCACTAACCAGGACGAAGCACTTAAAGATGCCGACTTTGTATATGTTAAAAACTGGTCAGCTTATGAGCCTTATGGTGCTATAAGCAATGGTAACGAAGATTGGATGCTTACAAACGCCAAACTGGATGCCATTGCGCCAGAAGCAAAGGTGATGCATTGTTTGCCGGTAAGGCGCGATCTGGAGTTGTCTTCAGAAATACTGGACGGACCAAAATCTATTGTAGTACACGAAGCGGGCAACCGTGTTTGGGCTGCACAAGCAGTACTTAAGCAGATGTTAGAAGCATTGTAATTTATGAAGCAATATGACGTGTTCCTGGACGGCGAAATAATTGGGCATACCAGTCTTGAAAAGGCAGATGCTCCGATGGGTGTCGTATTTGGACGAGTTACTTTTATCAATATCAACTCAGCTTATTCATTTTTTAAAGGCTACTGTTTAGAAAATAAGATAGATTTTTTTGAAATAGCGGATGATCTCCTAATCAATACAAACGATATTCCGACACTGAAAATTTTAAGCCCTACAGGCACTTTTATAAATGGCCTGGCAACTACAACAGAGGGAATGGATACCGATGGCTACGATATTTATAAAATAAGCGTGCCATACCCTTTCTATGAAGAAGAATTTCCTGAACATGTAAGGGCTTATCAAAACAAATATTGATGTACACGCCAAAGCACTTTCAAATCACTGGCATACAGGACTCAATATCTTTTATGCAAAAGTACAGCTTTGCAACAATTGTTACTGTAAAAGACGGTCTACCAACAGCCACTCACCTGCCTTTCATTGTTGAAGAACATAACGGAGGGGTTATACTTACATCTCATTTCGCTAAAGCGAACCAACAATCTGAAGATGTATTACATTGTGTGCCTTTGGTGATTTTCACTGAGCCACATGCCTACATCTCGACTAAAAATTACGAGAAGGAATTAAACGTACCCACCTGGAACTACCTGGCTGTTCACGCTTATGGTACTGCTTCGCTAATTGATGCAGAGGAAAAAGTGATGGATGTACTTGAAAAAATGATAGGTTTTTACGAACCAGATTATCTTAACCAGTGGAACAACCTTCCTCAAGACTATCAGGCTAAAATGATAAACGGAATTGTGGCCTTTGAAATTAAAGTAACCGACCTGCAAGGGAAAAAGAAATTAAGCCAAAACCGAACAGCTGTCGAGCAACAAAATATAATTGACGCCTTGTCAAAATCGACAGATTTCAACGAGCAGCAGATTGCAGCTTATATGGCTAACGTTGCCAGCCACTAAGCGATTTTACTTTTTGTTATAAATCATATTTATAACCCTATTTAAGGTTAACCCTTGCCCAATTATCGAAAAAATTACAATAAAGTAAGTTCCTGATAATATAAAGTGCCGGTGAGGCGATGTGCCAGGTATGGACAGCGCCAATGCGATAGAAATCCCTCCCCTTAAACCCGCCCATGTAAGTATATTGACACTGTTAAAGCTGATATTTAGCGAACGCCTTAAAAAAGTAAGTGGCAATAGAATACTTACCCAACGGGCAATCAAAATCAACACAATGCTTATTAAGCCGGGCAACCAGTAATTTTGTACAAATGGTATATTAACCATTTGGAGGCCTATCATTACAAACAGCATTGCGTTAAGTATCTCATCAATCAGCGACCAAAACTTCTCGAGTGATTCGTGCGAATGATCTTTTTCATCAACATTTATGGAGCGGCCGCCAGCCAACAACCCAGCGGTTACAACTGCCAGCGGTACCGAAAGGTGCAGGTAAGTTGCCACTACCGAATCAAGCATTACTAATGCCAACGACATCAACACGATAGTACGGAAATCATTTACAGACCGCATCAATCTATGTGCTAATAAACCGGTTATGGCGCCCAACGCTATGCCGCCAAACACTTCCTGCGCAAACAGCAGGGCAGCTTTACCAAAGTCGATATCATTGGTTGCTGATTGTGCTATTTCAGATATGGTAACAAACAACACCAACCCTATACCATCATTAAACAACGATTCGCCCTGTATAATAGTAGCTGTGTTTGATGGCAGCTTTGACCCCTTGATTATTGCCGATACCGCAACCGGATCTGTTGGCGAAACCAATGCGCCAAACAGAAGGCAATACACAAATGGCACATCAAAATTGGTGATCCATATAGCCAGGTAAAGCAACGATCCAAATATGGCGGTTGATATAAGTACCCCAATGGTGCTTAAAGCGAAAACCGGGCGCATTTCCTTTTTCAGTTTGCGAACATCTATGTTAAAGGCAGTTGCAAACAGCAAAAAGCCAAGCATTATATTAAGTACGGAAGCAGAAAAGTTTATATTTTTTGACAAGAGCGTTAGGTAGTCGGCCACATTAGGATCAATACTATCAATTATGAGTGTTAAGATGGAGCCTGCCAATGCAAGGGCCATTATACCTATTGTTCCAGGCAGCTTTAAAAAGCGGGTATTTATATAGGAATAAACTGCACTAACGATAATAAGAAGAGCAATTATAAAGAAAAGGTACATCTAAAATATTTTAAAGTCAGTGTAAAAAGATAAACTGTCGTAGCTAGCTATTCCATAATCAACATGCTAAACGGCGATGTGTTTTAGTGATCCCAAATACCACCGCTTATTAAAGGCAGTCTAACTCCGATCCAAGATATGTACTTAAAGTGCTTTTATTAATATTTAGTTAAATATATTATCATATAAGACAAACATTGTTAATTAAAAGTTGTTGAACAACTATACCCGCCGATCAAATAGCATTTTAAGCTCGAGCCACCAAAAAAGTTTTTCGACAAGGTTGTAGTCGATATAACTTTTCTGATCTGAAATTAAACTTACTAAAAACCAAATTTTATGTTAGCAATGAACTACCGCGGTCCTTACCGCATACGTGCCGAGCAGCGGCCAATGCCAGAAATTCTGCATCCGGAAGACGCTATTGTAAAAGTCACAAGGTCATGCATTTGTGGATCTGACCTGCACTTGTATCACGGCATGGTGCCCGACACCCGTGTAGGCTCAACCTTTGGGCACGAATTTATTGGTATCGTGCAGGAAGTTGGCTCCATGGTAGAAAATGTTAAAGTGGGAGACCATGTTTTGGTGCCTTTTAATATCGCCTGCGGCAAATGTAACTTTTGTAAACAAGGGTTGTATGGTAACTGCCACGAATCAAACACTATGGCAACTGCTGTAGGTGGCATATTTGGCTACTCGCACACCGCCGGCGGATTTAACGGAGGGCAGGCCGAGTACGTTCGCGTTCCATACGCAAACTTTGGCCCAACTGTGATTCCACCAGATATGGACCCTGATGATGCCGTATTACTTACAGATGTTGTGCCTACAGGTTACCAGGCTGCAGAGATGGGCGGTATAAAGGAAGGCGACACGGTAGTTGTTTTTGGTGCTGGCCCCGTAGGAATTATGGCTGCGAGGTGTGCATGGTTTTTTGGAGCGGCGCGTGTGATCATTATCGATCACATCGAGTACCGCCTGGAGTTTGCCAGGAATTATGCAAAATGTGAAGCCTACAACTTTAAATCGTTAGAAGATCCGGTAATGTTCATCAAAAAAACAACCGACTGGTACGGCGCAGATGTTTGCATCGACTGCGTTGGTTGCGAGGCAGAAGGCAACACTTTACAAACGTTTACCGGCCGCGTAATGCTGATGCAAGCGGGGTCTGCTACAGCTTTGCAATGGGCAGTAAATAGCGTAAAAAAAGGTGGCATTGTATCGGTTGTTGGTGTTTATGGCCCCCCCTTCAATTTTGCGCCTATGGGTAATATACTAAACAAGGGATTGACGCTACGTGCTAACCAAGCTTCTGTTAAAAGATTATTGCCAAAACTTATTGACCACGTACAGTCCGGCAGATTAAGCCCCAAAGAATTGATAACCCACCGCGTTCCGCTTGCAGAAGTTTCAGAAGCTTACCGCCTGTTTTCGTCTAAACTTGATAACTGTATTAAAACTGTATTGATACCATGAAAAATCAACCATTTGACTATAAAGAAATACCTGGATGGGGCATGGATGCCGATCCCGAAAATGAGCCTACCTACCCTATGAAAAATTACACCGGCGATGATCATAAGCGCATAAATTATGAACGATCGCCGCAACAACCAATAAATGTAGAATTGCTGAAGTCGACCGAGCGGCCCGCGCCCAGCGTTGTATTCGGCGATACGGCGCCTCCGTCTGGCCTTAGCGGTATAATACGCCGTTATGCCTTTAAGCATAGTGAAGACCGTTACCGCCACTGGATACCACTGATACTTGCCGATCGAATAAATGTGTATGAAGGTATTATTGAAGATACAGTTACCGGCAAGTTGCCTAATCTTTTTAAAGAGAAAGGCTGGAGCCAGGAATGGAAGTTTGATAAGTTGGGAGTTGCCAAAAAGGCGGCAACAGTAGGCTTCATAGCTGCACTTGCCATCACTTATTTCCGGGAGAAAAGAAAATAAGCATTGCAAAAGGTAAATATTTTAAGCAGGTAAAAATGAGAAAGCAATCTTTCTTTTACCGCAACTCGTTATCACTTGTCTTTGTACTGTTATTTGTCGTTACATTGATGGCGCAGGCATTTTCAGGTTGGAAAGAATATAATCAGGAAAGACAAGAAGATAACGCCGAACACGTATCATTCTCAGCTTACTTAACAACCGGGCACTTTGTATCAGCCACATTTGAAAACTTTCAAAGCGAATTTTTGCAGATGGCGCTTTACGTGGTGCTTACCATAGGTTTGCGGCAAAAAGGTTCAGCAGAGTCAAAAAGTCTTACCGAGAAAGAAGAAGTAGACCGTGAGCCAAAAGTTTCTGCAAACGCAGCCTGGCCTGTAAGAAAAGGTGGCTTGTGGCTGGCACTATACAGCCGCTCGCTATCAATTGCGTTTTTCGCATTATTCTTTTTTAGTTGGGGCATGCATTTTTATGGCAGTTGGCGCGATTATAATGCCGAACAATTAATTAAAGGAAGCCCCGCAATTACAGCGATAAGCTTTGCTGCAGAACCGCGCTTTTGGTTCGAAACTTTTCAAAATTGGCAAAGTGAATTTCTCTCCGTCTTGTCTATCGTTGTGCTTACAATCTTCTTGAGGCAAAAAGGATCGCCGGAGTCAAAACCGGTTGACGCGCCCAACATGGAAACTGGCAATTAAACAAATTAAACAACCAATATCTACAAACATGAAAAACGAATCAAATTCACGACGTAAATTCCTCTCAACTACCGTAAAGGGCTCTATATTAGCAGGAGCCGGTGCAGGTGTACTTGGTAGCTTGTTACAGCCACTTACTGCCACTGCGCAAACAGGAGGTGCCGACGCACAGCATCGGGCCAAAATTGGTGCATTAGGTGCAACATCGTTACAAGCCAGCAAATTAGCATTAACTAAAGCAACTAATCCTAAGGTGAAGATGT
Source organism: Mucilaginibacter pallidiroseus (assembly GCF_007846085.1). Classification (GTDB taxonomy): domain Bacteria; phylum Bacteroidota; class Bacteroidia; order Sphingobacteriales; family Sphingobacteriaceae; genus Mucilaginibacter; species Mucilaginibacter pallidiroseus. The sequence continues at coordinate 382,507 of NZ_VOEJ01000001.1, read as the reverse complement.
TTGCAAAATTTGAAGCCGCTGAGCAAGAAGCAATGGGGCAAATATTAAAAGATGCCGGCACTGTGCCTGCGCCGGATGCAGCAGGAAAAGAAGACATGATTACCCTTCAAAAATTAAGCGGGGCTGCCTTTGATAAAGCTTTTATGACAGCGCAGGTAAAAACCCACCAAAAGTTAAATATAGCTGTTACAGCTTACCAGGCATCTACAGGCAGTGCACAAATAAAGCACTTTGCTAATTTGGCGCTAAGCACCATAAAGGAGCATACCGAACGCGGACAAATGCTTTTGTCTGAACTAGCATAGTATGTAAAAAATCAGGAGAAAGGTGATTAAACACTTTCTCCTGATACTATATTTAGTTCGTTGTAAACTTCTCCAAACCCTTGTCAGCAGGGCCGGTTAATACGTTTCCATCAATGTCATAACGTGCACCGTGACACGGGCAGTCCCAGCTTTTTTCCTTATTGTTCCAGTTCACAAAACAGCCAGCATGTGTGCACACCGGGCTTAAAGCGTGTATCAAACCGGCTTCATCTTTGTAAGCAGCAATTTTTTCGCCATCAAGTTCCACAATTTTACCACTACCTGCTTCAATTTCTTTAAAGGAGTCGATGTCTTCGGCCTTAAATCTGTCAGCCACAAAGTGATAGGCTACATCTGCATTTTCCTTAACAAACTCGCCAAAGCCTGCTATCGGCTTAATGCGCGAAGGGCTGAACAGTTTTTCGTACCTGTTTTCAATCCCAAGTATCAAATCGCTTACAATTTTGGCTGAGATACTGCCCAGCATCATGCCGTTCCCGTTATACCCGGTGGCGCACCAAACCCTTGCCGCAGTTTCGGGCATTTGCCCTATGTATGGCAAACCGTCGGCAGGTATGTAGTACTGGGATGACCATTTATACTTTACGCTTGCAACCTCATAGTATTTCCTGACGTAAAACTCTAAATCAGCAAATGCCTGATCGGGATCGTCATGCCCCGTTTTGTGATCGTTCCCGCCAACCAGTAACAGCGGCTGCCCATCTATTACATGCGTGCGAAAATAGTGGTACGGCTCCTGCAGATCATAAATAAGTGCATCGGGATATTGGGCATTGGTTAACTCGACCGCTACAACATAACTGCGATAAGGAGCACATCTAAAGCTGAAAGAAGTTATTTTTGGAGGAATATGCGTAGCGTAGAATACATCTTTAGCATAAAAGTATTTATCGCCGGCAATGCACTTATGCAAGACACCTTCTTTGCTGATATCATCTATCAAAGTGTTTTCAAGCACAAACCCACCTGCATCATTAAAGGCCCTTAACAAGCCGTTTAAGTATTTAAGCGGATGAAACTGCGCTTGCCCATCTAAAATCAGCGCTTGTTTATATGGAACATTTACTGGAACGCTTTCAACTTCCCTAATAGACACCCCCACTCTACTGGTGCCATTATAAACGTTATCTAATTCCTTAACCTGGTCGTCATCCTCTGCATAGATGTAGCCGGGTAGCTCGGCATAGTCGCATTCAATGTTATACTCGGCGATATTAGCTTTTATTTCAGCGAAGCCCTCGTTAACAGCATCTGCTAACAGTTTGGCACCATCTAAACCAAAGGCGTCTTCAGCTTCTTTATACGTAGTGTCGATAAAAGTATTGATGTGGGCACTAGTGCCACCGGTAGTGCCGAAACCCGGATTATGCGCGTCAATCAGCAACACATTTTTGCCCGCTTTGATAAGGCGAAGTGCAGCTGTGACACCTGTAATACCTGCGCCTATTATAATAACATCTGTTTGCTTAGGCGCACTTGTAACAGATACAAACGGCTCATCGTTGACTATTGTTTTCCACGGGGCTAATTGCGCTCCGTCGCGTTGGTTTGCTTTGTTCATAACAAATAGGAGTTACTTTTTTAAACCTTTGATTACTAAAGCGGTTACCAGCCCGCCAAATGTGTAGTATCCTACAGTAAGTACTTGGGTTTTAACAGTACGTGTTACCGGTGCATCGCTAAGGCCAAGCGGCTCTGTCAGTTTTAGTGCACCTATGCCTGCAACAGCGCCATACGTTACCCCCCGGGCCACAAGATGCCTGCTTTTGCCTACCCCTATAAGGCTGTAATAAACAGCATTGCTGATAAGATCGCCGGCTAAGGTTATAGCATACAATGTATCCCCCGATGGTGGCTCCTTATCAATCGCTTCAAAACCTTTTGTGATGGCTTCCTCTCCTATTAAATCAACCCGGGGTGCTTCGTGGTCAAATCTTTTTAAAGCTTCATGCAAAACATTTAGCGCAACAGCGCCGGCCAGGCCGCCGATTAAGTTTTTCAAAATTTTCATAGTGATCAATATTCTAAGGTGACTATTCCATTAACTCATCAGACATAAGGTGAAATTTAATTGCTATCTATCCCATCGCAGCAATTTGTGGTGATATCTCAATGAATAAGCTACCGCTTCAATCATTTTGTTCAATCACAATCTGTTGACGACATAAACTCCTGTAATCCGTTATTTTAGTTTAAAGGAGGGGTGGTTATGCTATTTCATACAAAGGATATTAAAAGCGCTAAAGAAGCGGGCCGATTTGATAAGGTGCAGGAAATAATTCTTAACATCGGTATAAGTATCCAACAAGGTAAACATGTTACCTTGTTGGATATAAAAAATAAAAGATGCTCTGTAAAGCGGCTCTGCAGCTTTGAATCGTTCCACGAGTGGCTGTTAGAGAACCACCGGGATGTACTGGTAATGTAATTAGCAGTACCACATCAGCTCTGTGCCTGCTCCAAAATATCTATCGCTTCTTCGTTTCCCTGCTGTGCGGCCAAATCAAAAACTGATAAGCCCCTGCTATCCACTATCGTTGTGTCTGCACCTGCTGCAAGCAACTTTTTAACCAATTCATTACGGCCAAACATTGCAGCAAACATCAACGCCGTACCACCATTACCATGCTGCTGATCAAGATCTGCTCCCTTTACTATTAATAGATTGGCTACATCAGCATAGCCTTTAAAACAAGCTCCCATTAGAGCGGTGTTCCCTCCAAAGTCTGCCTCGTTCACATCAGCGCCGGCGTCTATCAGTAGCTCGGCAGCATTTGGTTGGTTGTTATAGCAAGCAATAATTAGCGGCGTAAAGCCTTTTTCATCTTTGCCATTCAAATTTGCTCCTTGCGCAATAAGCTGGTTAAGTGCATCCAGATCCCCGGTCCTGGATGCACTTGTAAGTTGAGTGATTAATGCGTCCATTATGCAGGTATCAATCTTGGTTTTTCTCTTTCCCAAAAACGGTGCTGCTTAATTGCATTGATAAAATCAGCCGATAGCTGCTTTAAGTCGCCGCTTACAATTACTCCCTCATCATTTTCTATTTTTTTGCTAAAGTAAGTAGCATCTAAAACCTGCTCGGCATCGGCATGCGCGGCAATTGCTTTACAATGTTTAAAGGCTTCATTTAAAAAGTGCACTGCATTTGCTTCTGCTTCCAGAGTTGCTACGGCATTAGTACCACCCGCTACATAAACAGCATCGAATAAGACAGAGGCGGCTGTCAAAAAGCTTTGATCAACCTCTATCTGCTCGTCATTTTCAGCAATTACAAAGCCTTGTCTTGGTGCTATAACCTCTACTACTGCACCCTCATTTTCCAATGCAGTTTTAACATTAGTTACAGACCCGGCATCAGCGCCATCGGCTGTAAGTATGGCTATTTTGCGGCTTTTGATAGAGTCTTTTATAGTATTGGCCATGCTTAAAGCGTCAGATTTGATCAAGCCATTCGTTTTAATTGGCCCGGACTGATACTCAGCCGGATCGCCATCGGCAGGCACATTCAAGTTACCAGGCAATTTATCTGCCGCAGGCAAATGCAAGCCCAAGCCATAAGCTACCTGTGTAGCAAGGCCTTTATCAATCTGTGCAAGCAAGCCCAGCATACGCTCACGTATTGCAACGGTTTTTACTTTGCCCAGCTCAAAAGTAAGCGCATCAACTATATGGTTTTTTTCCGGGTCCGACTGACTGTTGAAGAACAACGCGGCCTGGGTAAAGTGATCAAAGAAACTTTTATTGCGTAAACGGAGCTTGCGGGCTTCAATACGCTCACGATAGCTTACAAAACCGCCTGCAGCTTCAGGAACTTGTTGCGGATCGTTATTGCCAAGCATATTAGGATTATAGCTTGTTTTGCCCCGGTTGATGGTTTGCCTCATAAAACCGTCGCGCTGGTTATTATATACCGGTACAATAGGCCTGTTGATTGGAATTTCCTGGAAATTTGGACCGCCTAACCTTGTCAATTGCGTATCGGTATAAGAAAACAGCCTGCCTTGCAACAATGGGTCGTTTGTAAAGTCGATACCCGGCACAACGTGCCCAAGGTGAAAAGCCACCTGCTCGGTTTCAGCAAAGAAATTGTCGGGGTTGCGGTTAAGGGTTAGCTTACCGACGCGCTGTACGGGCACAAGTTCTTCGGGTACCAATTTTGTTGAATCGAGGAGATCAAAATCGTATTTAAATTCGTCCTCTTCCGGTATTACCTGTATGCCCAACTCATATTCGGGATAAGCACCGCTTTCAATGGCATCCCACAGATCTCTTCTGTGAAAATCCGGATCTTTACCTGATATATTTTGAGCCTCATCCCATGCAACAGCGTGCACACCTAATAATGGCTTCCAGTGGAATTTTACAAAGCTTGCTTTACCTTCCTCGTTAATCAAGCGGAAAGTATGCACGCCAAAGCCTTCCATCATACGGTAGCTTCTTGGCAGCGCGCGGTCGCTCATGGCCCACATAATCATATGAGCAGACTCGGGAGTTAGCGATATAAAGTCCCAAAAGGTATCATGTGCTGATGCCGCCTGGGGTATTTCGTTATCTGGCTCGGGCTTAACGGCATGTATCAAATCAGGAAACTTTATGGCGTCCTGTATAAAAAACACGGGCATGTTGTTCCCGACCAAATCAAAGTTACCTTCGGGCGTATAAAACCTTACAGCAAAACCGCGCACATCGCGCGCCAGATCGGTTGATCCGCGTGAGCCTGCAACGGTTGAAAAACGAACGAAAACAGGTGTTTCGCGCGCTGTGTCGTTTAAAAATTTTGCCTTCGTAACGGGCGAAAGATCTTCATATACTTTAAAAACCCCATGTGCGCCTGATCCTCTGGCATGTACCACCCTTTCCGGGATTCGTTCGTGGTCAAAGTGCGTGATTTTCTCACGCAAAATAAAGTCTTCCAGTAACGATGGGCCACGGTCTCCTGCTTTTAGGGAATTTTGGTCGTCATTTATTGGAAGTCCGGTATTTGTATTCATGTTCTCGCCGGCGGCATCTCTTGTGTGGGCTGCCAACTGAGTGGTTTTATCGTTTTCGGGCTGGGGTGCAAGCTTTTTATCAATAGCTGCTTCGGTGCCCATTTTAGGCGATGGTTTCTTTTTCTCCATGGTAATTTACTGGGTATTAAGCAACTTGATAGTTAACTTCAGTTTCGGCAAGGCCGGCAAGTTTATCGTCGGCAGTTTTTTCTTCTTCAAGTGTTTGGCTAAGTATATCGGCAACGTCTGCTAAACCAAGGTTTTGCGCAAGCTTGGTTAAACCTCCGTAGGTGGCTATTTCATAATGCTCAACTTTTTGCGATGCCATTATTATACCCAAATCGCGTGCGGTTGTGCCGGCTTGTGTACTTTCAATTATAGCCTCGCCTTCTTTTGCAAGCCCTTCCATTGCGTCACATTTTTGCGCTTGCACTTTTTCGCCCAGTAATTCAAATACCTGTTCCAGGCGGGTTACGTGCGTTTTTGTCTCTTGCAAATGACTTTCAATAGCGGCTGCCAATTTTTTTGAGGAAGCAGCTTGCTGCATTTTTGGCAAGTTTTTAACCAAATGGTTTTCGGCCCAGTAAATGTCTTTAACACCGTCAACAAAAAGTTCTTTAAACGCAGGCTCGGCACCAGCCGGGGTTTTTGTGCTGAATTTAGGTTCTCCCGATTCTTTTTTCATAAGTAGATTTTAAGCGTATGTTTTAACGTGGTGGTTTGATGAACTGATTGTATAATCAATACAATAACCTTTTACGGTTACTTTTGTTCTAATTAAATACTTTCTTAATCTGATATAATTTTACAAGCATTTTTACCATGATTTTATTTAATCTATTAGTCATTTAACTATTTGGAACAGCATTTGCCACCTACTTTTTATCATATGTTCTGCTAGATCTTAAATGCTTTTCGTTCGACAACGGGACGGAGTGTACACAGTTTGTAGAAACATCGATTAATTAATTAAAAGGAACTATATTAAATGCTGCACGAAAAGACAATAGATCAACTCATCTCTATTCACGAAATTTATCACGAGCCTAATGTAACGGAATTTAAACGCGGGCGGGAAATACTTGCCCGGTACCCGGACGCCAAGCGAATCGAGGTAGCATCTCACAACCAAATATCTGAACTTTTTGGGTTCGAGGGCTCTGTTGAAGATTGGTTATGGAATAAAAAAAATGTCCTGATTCTCGGATCAAAAAAAGCTCTAAGCGCAAGGCCCAACACGCGTAGCTCACATTGGGTTGCACCATCACAATCTAACGGCTGCGCCATGTCATGCTCTTACTGTTATGTACCCCGCCGAAAAGGATTTGCTAATCCTATAACAACATTTGTAAATATTGAAAAAATTGCGGGTTACCTGGAACGACATGCCGGGCGACAAGGAAAGAAACTAATACCCGATGCGATAGACCCGCAGTACTGGGTGTACGAAATAGGCGAAAACGGTGATTGTTCTGCAGATGCTGCTATTTGTGACAATGTTAAGGACCTCATAGGTTTGTACACTACCCTGCCAAATGCAAAGCTAACCTTCGCTACAAAATTTGTGAACCGCGAAATGCTTAATTATGATCCTCAAAAAAAAACAAGAATAAGATTTAGTTTGATGCCTCATAAAATGTCAAAACTGGTAGACGTTCGCACTACTCCTATCAGCGACAGGATTGCTGTTATGCAATCTTTCCGTGAAGCTGGTTATGAAGTTAACGTAAGCTTTGCGCCTGTTATTTATTATGAGGGATGGCTGGACGATTGGCGAGCGCTATTTAAAGAGATGAACGAGGTATTAGATGATGAAACCAAAAATCAATTGGCAACCGAGATCATCTTCTTGACACACAACGAACAATTGCATGATGTAAATATGCTTTGGCATCCAAAGGCGGAAGATGTTTTATGGCGCCCGGACATACAACAAGTTAAATATAGCCAAACAGGCCAGCGAAATGTGCGATACAAGAATAATCTGAAAAGAGAGATTGTAAACGAGCTAGTTAATTTATGCACCGAAATGATTCCGTATTGCACTATTAGATACGCTTTTTAACGATTTTACATTAATTAATTATTTTTCCTTTTAAGAAAAATAATTGAAACAAAATGCAGGTTAAAAAAGTTGCTTGATAAACAACTAAAACCAATACCATGGAAACATTAAATGTAAACGCGCAGGATGAACAAAAAGGGTTATTTGGCGATGCATACGAAAATGATCAGGACACAATAACGGCAATTGACGAGCCGGGTGAAGATGCCGCCAACCAGGATGATTACCCTGAAGTTGATGAAAATGACCTTGGCACAATCGACGACGAAGATGGCGACACAGTAGATTTAGATGATGACATTGACGCAGAAGATGACGAAGAAACGTTTGATGATGATGCAGTAATCGACGACGACACAACCGAGGAAGATGGTGGCTATGATAGCGAAAGCGATGGTATAAGGCCCTAGCAATTTGTTGCCCTAAAAAAAGACCCGATTAAATAATCGGGTCTTTTTTTTTTCGTCTTTTGTAAGCCAATAAACATTTTATAAGATTTTTTATTTTAACAATATAATACCTGTAAAATGCCTAGTAAGCCGGACAAGCCAAGCTATCTAAATTTTGAGAAAACTGCATACGCCTGGAAACCGGATATAGATTATCGTAAAAACCCTGAGGCCTATAAAGTAGGTAAAGGCGAACAGGGCGTACTCATATGCGAACCCTATAAAAGCGAAATAGGCCAATACTGGCGATTTAAAACCGAAGCAATTGCAAAGATAAGCAGTGAGCAGATCATCAACATGTTTAAGCAGTACCTTAATAGTAATGACTTTGTTGGTGCAGACATGGCACGTAAATATTTGCAAATGGGTTTTACACGCGCCCGGCGTTATGCTAACTATAAAGGAGGCAAAAAGTATGATAAGGATAATGACTATCAGCAGCTGCAACGCGGCACAGGCGAAGCTGAAAAGGCTGCAGCTGCCCAAATATTTTTCGACAAATGGCAGCAAGCCGAAGCTGACGCCCAATATGCACAACTAAAAAAGGAGTGGAAAAATGAAAGGGGTTAAAAAAGAAAACCTTCCCCAAAAGGTGTGCCCGGTTTGCAACCGCGCTTTCACCTGGCGCAAAAAGTGGGCTGCTGCTTGGGAAGATGTTAAATACTGTTCGGAACGTTGCAGGCGTAATAAAGGCGCTTAAGTTCTTTTCCTTACCTAATCGGCCCGGTTCAACCATTCCTCAGCATCCTGGCGGTTATGAAAAAATACGGTCTGCAAATCGCCCGGCGCGTTTTCAAGGCTTTTATTGGCCGACATTTGACTAAAAGCACTTGCAGAATATATCCAGGCAAATTTGCGTAAACCAGCTTCGGTCATTGCCGGGAACCAATATTCAGCCCCCCAGTCAGATGCTTCCGACCAATTGCCCATCACTTGGCTATTATCGTTGAGTACCTGGCTGCATTTGTTTTTAATTAACAGGTTCAGCATAATCATACATCCCTTTTTTACAGATTCGAGGTTTTGGTAACCTATCCATTCTGCTTCCAGCCATTGCCTATCAGCCACGTAGTTAATCTTTATGAAGTTGCTATCGTAAAAGGTTTGGCCATCCGTTCCAAATTCCTTTAACAGTGAATTGCCTTGCAATGGTAAAATGAAAAAGAATGTCGATCCGCTGCCCGGCTCACTTTCAATCCACAAACTACCATTATGGCGCTTTAGTATCTCTGCAGAAATATATAAGCCAAGCCCAAGCCCTTCAAACTTCATAGCGGCATTGTCAGCCCGGTAGTAACGCTCAAAAAGTTTTGTAAGATCGTCTTTGCTAATGCCAATGCCGTAATCTTTCACAGATACAATAACGTTACCATCAACCACCTTAGATTCCAGCACAATTTCATCAGCCTCAGGAGAATATTTTATGGCGTTTGACAATAGGTTATTCAGCACCTGCTCTAACCTGTGCCTATCACCTTCTAATTTAGCAGGATCATTCCTTTCTACCTTTATACGATGCTTAAGCGTTGTAGACTGCATGTTAGCTGCTAACTCGCTAACCATATCATCAAACTTAAACCGTTCAATCTCATAGCTCATCTTGCCGGCGTTAATCTTGCTTACATCCAGCAAATCTGCAATCAACCGTTCAAGCCGATGGATATGGCTGACAGAACGTTTTACAAAATCCTGTTTTTTATCGGCATCATTTGTTTTAATAGCAAGCTGGCTATAAAGCTTTAGGCTGGTAAGCGGTGTTTTTAATTCATGGCTGGCGATGCTTAGAAATTCATCCTTTTGGCGCTCTTTGGCCTTCTGTAAGTCAATATCAGTATTGGTACCTAACCATAGGTTGGCTTGACCATCACGGATAGGTACTGCCCTGTTTAAAAACCAATGGTAATATCCGCTCTTATTTTTTAAGCGAAGTTCAAAGGTTAGCGGCCGGCCTGTTTTTAAAGCTTGCCCCCATGCCTGCAAATAGCTGTCTTTATCCTCCGGGTGGATCATATCTTGCCAACCGTTTGTTAGCAGTTCATCTTCCGTGCGCCCGAAGTACGCGCACGACTGGCTATTGACAAAGCTGTAGTTTCCTTCGTCATCTGCCGCCCAAACCTGTTGAGGCATTATATCAGTCATCTCCCTGAACCACTTTTCGCGCAGAATAAGGTTATTTACCGATCGCTTTTTCTTATCAATATTTTCAAGAATGGTAAAACCCAAAGGTCCTCCGTCATCCGTAAACAAGATGGATGTTACGCTTACCCAAAACTCCTGTCCGTTTTTAGCAACCATACAAGTTTCCAGCTTAAATGACGGAAGATTTTTACGCCAAAGCTTTTCCTGCAGAATCTGCCAATCGGCCTTATAATCGGGGTGTGCAAAATCGATTATATGATGGCCTATAAGATCATCTTTCGAACTGCAACCCAGCATTTTTACAAGTGCGCTGTTTACCTGCAGTATCTTTAAATCTGGAGAAATTATCTTATTGCCTAATAGGGAATTTTCAAAAACGGTGCGGTAACGAATGTTAGACTGACGCAATTGTTCAACTGCGGCGTCGTGTATGTCGCGCTTATCGTTTTCCTGCCTCCCTGACGTTTTCAATCGAAGGTTTTCGGCAAGCAACTCGCGGTTTTGATGCTCTAATAATTGTATTCGCTCTTCACTATTTGCCATAGGTCATACAACGTTTCTGGTGGGCTTATGACCAGTAGACGGTTAAATATAAATAACGTAATTTGTTGCCGTAAGTTATCTCAGGCTTCGTTGCGGGTGTTAAAATCCTGATTAATCCGTTGCAACTCTTCGTTGGCAGCGGTAAGTTCCTCATTCATTGTTTCCAACTCTTCCTGCCTGTTTTGCAGAACGTGCTGGGCATTAATAAGTTTGGTAACGTCATTAACAGTTATAAGCACGCCATTAACAATACCGGCAACATCAAAAAGTGGGTCATAACTAAAATCAACAAACTTTTTAACGGTTTTTCCATCAGGCCTGATAACCAGTACAGGCTGCGCGGGCACAAATGTCATCTGTTTATCCGCTACCACCTTTTCAAGCATCGCGGGGAGTTGTTGCTCTTTTAATTCGCTGATAACATCAAAAAGCGGTTGCCCTATTATAGCACTCCTTTTACGCCCCCAAAGATCAAGCATTGGGCCGTTTACCTCAGTGATAACGAAATCTGCGCCTTTCACAATACACAAGCCTACAGGTGTTACCGCCATAATGCGACTAAGCTCATATTCACTGTCCGAAAGTTCCTTTGTGCGCAAAGCCACAGCCGCTTCCGTATTCTGGTTCGCATCGTTTAACTGCCCCTCCATTCGCTGTATGTATTCATCACTTTCCTGCTGCCTCACTATCATTGCAGCTTCAAGATCATTACCTCGAAGTATCTCAATCTGATCCTGAACATGGATAGTCATATTGCGGGTGGTGCATAACAAACACGTTACCTCGCCCAACATATCTACTATCGGGTTTATATCTACCTGCCACCACCTGGGTTTTGCTCTATCCGTATCAGTAGCAGCCAAATCATATCTAAAAACAGGCAGCTTAATTTCGGACTTATGCATTAAAGCATCATTAAGGCCTTGCTCAAACACATCGCGTATATTAGCACTTGCCGTATTTTCGGTAAATAGTATCCAAAGACTCCGATTGGTAAGGCGTTCTAAAGAAAAACCGGTAGCTGCTATATACGCCTCGTTTGCCGCTACAATTGAAAAATCGGGCGCATTAGGGCTTAGTACAAGGCAGGGCTCAGGAAGCTGATTAAATATGTTTTGAAACAATTGATTAGTTGATTGAAGCATAGGCACTAAGATCCAATTAATTGGTGGTTCCAGGGGCTTGTGGCGGCTATATCTTGTTGTTGCAGAGCGCGGATTAATTAGATACCCTAGAGTAAGACCGATCAAATTTAAAAATTAAATTTATAATTTAAATCAGCCGGTGTGCCCAACAACTTATTCGACTATTTAATTATAAATAAAAAAGGAGACAATCAAAATATGACTATCTCCTTTAGTGGGTAAGTAATCGGGCTCGAACCGACGACCCTCGGTACCACAAACCGATGCTCTAACCAACTGAGCTATACCTACCGTGTTTGGACTGCAAAAATAGAACTTTACTCACTATTTGCAAAGTTTTTTTACTTTTTTAAGCTACACACTGCTAATGAAGCACTTGCAATGCATTTGATTTTTTGTTGGAGATTAGTTTTATGTTTGCAGCTGTTAAGGCCATCTGGCCAGGAACATTAAAGCGTTATGATTGAAGTATACACAGACGGTGCATCAAGCGGCAACCCGGGTCCGGGTGGCTATGGGGTTATATTGCGCTCGGGCCAGCACTATAAAGAGCTAAGCCAGGGTTTTCGTAAAACAACCAATAACCGTATGGAACTACTTGCAGTAATTGTTGCACTTGAAGCGCTTAAAACGCCTAATCAACAAGTAGTTGTATACTCCGACTCGAAGTATGTGATAGATGCTATTGAAAAACGCTGGGTTAATGCATGGGTTGCTAAAGGCTTTGCAGGTAAGAAAAATAAAGACCTATGGATGCGCTACCTAAGTGTAAGTAAATTACACCAGGTAAGGTTTGTATGGGTGCGGGGCCACAATGGGCACCCGGAAAACGAACGTTGCGACCAACTGGCGGTAGCTGCTTCAAAATCGCGGGAATTGTTGGTTGATTCGGTCTTTGAGATGGAAGCTACCAGAGGGTTATAAAACACCTTTTTTCGCTCCCAGCTCTATAACTTCCAAATCCTGTATCTTGTCTTCGTTTATTGCAAACCGCACCAGCGTGCGCACTTTATGCCAACCCTGCTTGCCCGCAGCACCCGGATTAATGTGCAGGCAGCTTATCTTTTTATCAAATATGACCTTTAAAATATGCGAATGCCCGGTGATAAATAGCTTTGGCGGGTTGTTATAAATTTCGGGCTTTACAAGGGGGCTGTATCTATCCGGGTAACCGCCTATGTGAGTCATCCAAACATCCACAGCCTCACAATTAAAGCGCAGGTTTTCGGGGTACACCACTCTTATATCTTTTCCATCGATATTACCATAAACCCCCTTTAGTGGCTTAAAGGCAGCAAGCTGGTCGGCCATTTCTATATTTCCAAAATCGCCGGCATGCCATATCTCATTACATTTATCAAAATGTTTAAAAACGGCGTCATCTAAAAAGCCATGAGTATCCGATATTAATCCTATACGCGTCATTACTTAAAATATGGTGAAAAAATCTTTAAGCGCATTTTGGTAAGCTGCCGAATATATTTTCAGAGATTCATAAATTACAAAGTCCTCAACTATTAACTTCTTCTGTTCTTTACCAAGTATTATCAGCTCCCTATGCGGTTCATCATGACTAAAAGAGCGTATATTAATGCGTTTATAAAGGCATAACCCAAATTTAGCTGAATATGATGTTACTATTTCTGCCGTTCCTACAGGCAATATAAATTGAGCAGTGCCTCCATCGGCCAAATGGTTGGCGCAGGCATTTAGTAGCCTTTCAAAAAAACTTTCGTCAGTATGCCTGGCAAGGCTTTTTTTAGGCCCCGGCGAAAGTAGGGAGTTCAGGAAAAATGGCGGATTGGATACAATCAAATGGTATTTTACATCCGGATTCATTTCGAAATAGTCCTCAAAACTCTGCGGGTGCATGTGTAACCTTTCGGCAAACTTTGAACTTTTAAAGTTGCACTCAGCGGTTTTTGAAGCCGTCTCATCAATCTCCACGGCATCAATTAATGCATTTGTATAGCGCTGAGCAAGCATCATTGCAATTACCCCTGTGCCTGCGCCTATATCTAAAATACTTTTAGGGACATTGGCATCGGCCAAGGCACCTAACAATACGCCATCTGTATTTATCTTCATGGCGCAGCCGGTTTGGTCTACATCAAATTGCTTAAATTTAAATACGCTCATTACTTAAAAAGCCCGTATTTGAGGATGCAATAAATGGCCCGCACACCATCTTTCCAACCTATCTTCTTCCCGTCCTCGTACGTACGGCCGTAGTATGATATGCCAACTTCGTAAATTCTTATTCTGGGTATTCGTGCTATTTTTATGGTTACTTCGGGCTCAAAACCAAATCGTTTTTCACTTAAGGCAAGCTGTTGTACCATGCTGGTATTGAATAGCTTATAGCAGGTTTCCATATCTGTTAAGTTAAGATTGGAAACCATATTGCACAAAAACGTTAACCACCTGTTGCCTATGGTATGCCAAAAGAAAAGTATACGATGCGGGTTGCTACCCATAAACCTTGAGCCATATACCACATCGGCCGAGCCATTGTATACAGGCTTTAATAAATCATTATATTCGGCAGGGTCATACTCCAGGTCGGCATCTTGTATAATAAGGTATTCGCCGGTGGCCTTGGCTATGCCGGTGTGCAAGGCAGCGCCTTTACCCTGGTTTTGTGTGTGATTAAAGTACTGTATATTAAGACCCGGATTTTCAGTTTTATATTGTAGAATGCTTTCGCGTGTATTGTCTGACGAGCAATCGTCAACTATAATCACTTCTTTTTCGACACTGTGCGCCAGCTCTACATTTTTTATTTTATTCAATATCAGGTGGATGGTGGCGCCCTCGTTGTAAGCGGGTATAATTATGGATAATTTAGTTATTTTCATAGATTAATGCCAATACCTGATGCCGTTCTCAACAACCCGGTTTAACCGCTTTTTTAGAAAGCCAAAAGTAACTATAATCGGTTTGTTTTTAATTTTGTTTGGCGCATGGTTTATATTTTGCTTACCCAGGCCATTATTTAACAGTCCTACATCATACGTTATTGACGACGATGCCGGTCAATTGCTTGGCGCGTCAATAGCTGCCGACGGGCAGTGGCGCTTCCCCGTTGACGCTCACGTACCCTCAAAATTTAGTGCTTGTATTATAGCTTTTGAGGATAAGCGCTTTAACTATCACCCGGGGTTTGATCCACTGGCTTTCGCACGCGCCGTAAAGCTCAATGTGAGCGCAAAAAAAGCAACCAGCGGTGGCAGTACCATTACCATGCAGGTGGTAAGGCTGGCTACACATCACAAGCGCACCTTTTGGAACAAAATAGTTGAGGTGTTTATGGCTATGCGGCTGGAAATGGGCTATAGCAAACAAAATATTTTATCATTATATGCGGGTAATGCACCATTCGGCAGCAACGTTGTCGGTTTAGACGCCGCTGCATGGCGGTATTTTGGCCGTAGGGCCGATAAACTTTCATGGGGCGAAATGGCGGCCCTGGCAGTGTTACCAAATTCCCCGTCGCTTGTTCATCCCGGTAAAAACAGAAAAGTAATGTTGCGCAAACGTAACCGTTTGCTTGATGTGCTATATAAGCAGGGTACCATAGACAGTACCACGGCGGCCCTGGCAAAGTTTGAACCCATGCCCGAAAAACCTGTTGCACTACCACAGCTTACCACCCATTTGCTACAGCGCTTCAAGGCTGATTATAAACGCAAACCCGAAGGTAATACAAGAATCACCACCACAATTAAAACAAGCCTGCAACAACAGGTTGCAGATATTTTGGAAAAGCACCATCGGGTATTGAAAGCCAATGATATTAACAATATTGCTGCAGTTGTGCTGGACGTTGAGACGGGCGCTGCATTGGCTTACGTAGGCAACATTAATCACCGCGACGACCCTGAAATGGAAAGCGATGTAGATGTAATAGCTGCCCCGCGAAGCCCCGGCAGTACCTTGAAGCCGTTGCTGTATGCATCCATGCTGCATGATGGTTTGATATTACCAAACAGCCTCATCCCCGATGTGCCAACCCAAATTGCAGGATACCACCCTGAAAACTTTGACCTTGGTTATGATGGAGCGGTACCTGCATCAAATGCTTTATCCCGCTCGTTGAATATCCCGGCTGTAAAAATGCTACAGCAATATAAATACGAACGCTTTTACGACAAGCTGCGTAAAATTGGCATTACCACCCTTAACAAACCTGCAGACCATTACGGACTTGCGCTGATATTGGGTGGTGGCGAAAATACCTTGTGGGAACTTACAGGCGCATACGCAGGCATGGCGCGTGTGCTTAATCATTATAACATCAGCAGTAGATACACGAATGCGGACTATCATTCTCCGATTTATATTAAGCGACCTTCGTCGCAAAAACCTAATGATAAAAATGGCTTGCTAAATGCTGGTTCCCTTTATTACACATTGCAGGCCATGGAAGAAGTAATGCGCCCCGGCGAGGAAATGCTTTGGCAGCAATTTAGTTCTACCCAGCGTATAGCCTGGAAGACAGGTACAAGTTTTGGCTTCAGGGATGGATGGGCCATTGGACTTACGCCCAAATATGTGGTTGGTGTTTGGGTAGGTAATACCGATGGCGAGGGCCGCCCCGGCTTAACCGGCATCAATACAGCAGCGCCTGTTTTGTTTGATATTTTTAGATTGCTGCCTGCTGCCCGAGAATGGTTTGCGGTACCCACCGGCGACATGGTGCGCATAAAGGTTTGTAAAGAAAGCGGCTACAGAGCAGGCCAGTACTGCGACGACGCAACCGAACAGCTTGTACCTAAAAGCGGCTTAAAAGCCCAGGTTTGCCCTTGGCATAAGCTGGTAAATCTTGACAAGGCAGGCAGATACCAGGTAACAAGCAATTGCATGTCACCTGCCGATATGTTAAACAAAAGCTGGTTTGTATTGCCGCCATCTATGGAGTACTATTACAAGGCCCGTGATTATCAATATCGCGTACTGCCACCATTTATGCCGGGTTGCGACAATATTGAGGCTGCGCCAATGGAACTGATTTACCCAAAGGATGGCGCCAAAGTATATGTACCGCTGGAAGCTGATGGCAGGCGTGGCCGCCTGATATGCAACGCGGCACACCGGTTAACGGGCACAAAAATTTACTGGCACCTTGATGATAAGTTTGCAGGCACCACAACTAGCTTTCATCAAATTGACTTAAACCCAAGCCCTGGCAAGCATAAGCTAACGCTCGTTGATGCTGCGGGTAACACGTTGCACATCAATTTTGAGGTGCTCGATAAAAATAAATAGCTATTTTAGTTGAACTAACATCCTGCCATGCTTGAACAATATGATTTGGGTAACCTAATGGTGCTCGATATTGAAACCGTACCCCAATACCCTACCCACGCTGATGTGCCGGAGCTTTTGCAGGAACTTTGGTTGCACAAGACGCGCAATATGCGTGGCGAGACACCGGCCGACGAATTTTATGAACGGGCAGGTATATGGGCCGAGTTCGGTAAGATCGTCTGCATATCTGTGGGCATATTTCTAAATGGGAAACGTGCCGGGTTACGTGTAAAATCATTTGCCGGGCATGAGGAAAAAGAGTTGCTTGAAGATTTTAGCCGGATGCTCACCAGTCAGCCTTTAAGCATTATTCTATGCGCACATAACGGCAAAGAGTTTGATTTCCCTTACATATGCCGCCGCATGCTCATCAATGGCGTACAGTTTCCGCCGCACCTGCAGATTACGGGTAAAAAGCCCTGGGAAATACCTCATCTTGACACGATGGAACTTTGGAAATTTGGCGACTTTAAAAATTATACTTCTCTTAGTTTGTTAACTGCCATTTTCAATATCCCAACGCCCAAAGACGATATCGACGGCAGCCAGGTAGGTCACGTTTATTGGGTGGAAGATGATCTGCCCCGCATATGCGAATACTGCCAAAAGGATGTGATAGCCACAGCGCAATTGATAAGACGCTACCGTGGCGAAGAACTGATAAATGAAGAGTTTATAACGATTGTGGGATGACTATAGGCATTAACTTACTAAGTCACTATCCGTAATTCTCTAATATTACATTACCAACATTTCCCTATCTCTATTGTTATACAATTGTTCCATTTTCAAAAGCTACAGCTACTTTCCGTATCTTAGCGCAAATACCTATAAATGTCTAAAAAGAAAAAACATAACTCATCCATAAACCAGGTGCTTACGCAGATGGTGCTGGACATATTTGAACAAAACGGCAATACGCCGCTCAACTATAAACAAATTTCATCAAAACTAAACGTTCGCGACCCGGATGCGCGTGGGGTTATCCTCGATATACTTAAAGACGAAGCATTTAAGGGTGTGATGAAGGAAGTTACACCCGGAAAATTCCAACTACTCGAACTTAAAACTTTTGTTGAAGGCAAAGTTGACCTCACTAATGATGGTTCGGCCTTTATCGTTACCGACGACCCGGCTGAAAATGATATATACGTAGCACCCCGCAAATTGCGTAATGCACTTAATGGCGACCGTGTAAAGGTATACGTTTATGCCAAGAGCAAGGGTAAACGCCAGGAGGGCGAAGTGGTTGAGATACTGCAGCGCAATAAAATGGAGTTTACAGGTTTGGTTAAACTGTCCGAACATTATGCGTTCTTCATACCGGATGATCGCAAGATGATGCACGATATCTTTATTCCGCTGGCCGATCTTAATGGCGCAAAGAACGGGATAAAAGCTGTTGCCGAAATTACCGACTGGCCTGCAGGTGCAAAAAATCCCGTTGGCAGGGTTAAACATGTGCTTGGTCAGCAAGGTGAAAATGATACGGAAATGAACGCCATACTTGCCGAATATGGTTTCCCGCTATCCTTCCCTGCTGAAGTTGAGCGCGAATCGGAAGAAATTCCGGCCGAGATATCAGCAGAAGAGATTGCCAAACGCCGTGATTTCCGCGATACGCTTACTATGACTATCGACCCTTACGATGCAAAGGATTTTGATGATGCAATATCATATAAGAAACTTGATAACGGCAATTACGAAGTAGGCGTACATATTGCTGATGTGGCGCACTACATCATACCAGACTCTGCCCTTGACAGGGAAGCTTATGAGCGTGGCACCTCTGTTTACCTTGTAGACAGGGTTATACCCATGCTGCCTGAAAGATTATCAAATGGCCTTTGTTCGCTTCGCCCTAAAGAAGATAAGCTTTGCTTTGCTGCTGTTTTTGAGCTCGACGAAAAGGCAAATATTATTAACGAATGGTTTGGCAAAACGGTAATCCATTCCGACAGACGCTTTACTTACGAGGAAGTGCAGGATGTTATAGAAACCCAACAAGGCGACTACACTGAGGAAATATTGCAGCTTAATGCTCTTGCATATAAATTACGCGAACGTAAGTTTAAAGCCGGCGCAATTAGCTTCGAAACTACCGAGGTTAAATTTAAGCTTGATGAAACGGGCAAGCCAATTGGCGTTTACGTTAAAGAACGCAAGGATGCCCATAAACTCATTGAAGACTTTATGTTGCTGGCCAATCGCAAGGTAGCCGAGTTTGTAAGCAAAATGGGTAAAGGAAAGCACAAATATACTTTTGTTTACCGCGCACATGATTCGCCTAAGCCTGATGCATTGGCCAACTTCGCACAATTTGCGGCAAGGTTTGGTTATAAGATTAATACCAAGTCGGACAAGGAAATTGCCAAATCACTCAACTACCTGATGGAAGATGTTGAAGGCAAGAAAGAGCAAAATGTGCTTACTCACCTGGCGATCAGGTCAATGGCTAAAGCTATTTACACGACCAAAACATCCAGCCACTACGGTCTGGCGTTTGACCATTACACGCACTTCACCTCGCCTATTCGACGTTACCCCGACGTAATGGTGCATCGCCTGTTGTTCCACTATTTAAATGGCGGACAAAGCGCAAATGCTGATCATTACGAGGAGCTATGTAAGCACAGCTCGGCGATGGAAAAAAAGGCTGCTGATGCCGAACGTGCATCGGTTAAATACAAACAGGCCGAGTATCTTAAGGATCAGGTTGGCAATATCTTTACGGGCATTATTTCGGGCGTTACAGAATGGGGCATGTACGTAGAGATCATCGATAATAAATGCGAGGGCATGATACGCCTGCGCGATATTACCGACGACTTTTATACTTTAGACGAAAAGAATTACGCCATAATCGGTCAGCGTAAAAAGAAGATTTATCAGCTTGGCGACGAAGTACAAATCCGCGTCAAAAATGTGGACCTTACTAAAAAGCAGATTGACTTTTCATTAGTACAAAACGATTAATATTAACCCAAGGTGTATTGCGCACCGTATTTTCACCAGCCCGCCCTTTGCTTTGCAGGGGATTATTAAATTTGCCCATCCAAACGCAACAAATGAGGAAACTTGAAGATCTGCAGATACTAATTGCTAATGCTGTTGAGCGCTTAGAATACCCGGCTTACCCGGCCGAACTTTATGAGCCGATATCCTATATATTATCATTGGGTGGCAAACGTATGCGCCCCGCCCTGCTTTTAATGGCCTGCGACTTATTTGGCGGGGATGTAGAGTCGGCCCTGCCGCCAGCGCTTGCTATAGAGGTGTTCCATAATTTTACGCTGATGCATGACGATATTATGGATAATGCCCCAATCCGCCGTGGCAAAGTTACGGTGCACGAGAAGTGGAACCAAAACGTGGCCATACTATCGGGCGATGTAATGCTGATAGAAGGTTATAAATTAATGATGCAAGTGCGTAACGATATTTTACGCCAGGTGCTTGATATCTTTAACGATACCGCCGTTGGTGTTTGCGAGGGCCAGCAGCTGGACATGACATTTGAAACCAGTGAAAACATAAGCATACCTGAATACATCAACATGATACGCCTAAAAACGGCAGTAGTGTTAGGTGGTGCGCTTAAGATAGGCGCACTGATTGGCAATGCTGAGCAACAGGATGCTGATCTGCTGAGCACATTTGGCGAAAATCTTGGAATAGCTTTTCAATTACAAGACGATATACTTGATGTTTACGGCAACCCGCTGGTATTTGGCAAACAGGTTGGCGGTGATATTATATCTAACAAGAAAACTTATTTGCTCATAAAGGCACTTGAATTAGTCAAAGGCAGTCAGGCTGACGACCTAAGCCAATTTCTTGCGTCTAAAAACTTTAACAATGCCGAAAAAGTGACAGCTGTTACGCAAATTTATAATAACGTGAATGTGCGTAGCTATGCAGAAACCGAAATGCAAGTCTACGCCGATAAGGCTTTCGAAGCGCTTGAGAAGATAAACCTGCCTGAAAATAACAAGCAATACCTGCGCGATTTTGCCGATGGCTTGCTTGTGCGGGAATATTAGGATATATAACTCTATGCGAAATAGAATTTGCCTCGCAGTATTTATACTTTTGTCTTTTGGGTTAAAAGCGCAACATCAAATTAAACAAAAGCCTAAAGTTTACTTTGATGATACAGAGATATACCCTAAATTTCCGGGAGGCATAGGCGCTTTCAATCAATATATCGAACAAAACTTGGGTTGGCCTGAAGGTAAAAAATCGCCTGGAAAGGTTATTGTAAGTTTTGTTATCGAAAAAAATGGCAGTGTTTCTCATGCAAGGATAGTTAAGCCTTTCTCCGCCGAATATGACGTTGCAGTTTTAAAAGTTATAAAAAATAGCCCAAAGTGGATTCCAGGCTTTATAGTCAAAAGTGGTAGCAAAATGCCTATAAGGAAACAATTTTCAGTCCCCATAGTGTTTAGCAACTAAAACATATGGTGCATTAATGTCCATAACTAATTTTTATCTATCAGGAGCAACAAGTATATTAGCATATGCTAAAACTATTGCAAATAGGCGCTTTAACATTAGGTTTAAGCGCCTTTATATTTTCTACTAAAGCGCAAACTTCAGGCGGTAAGCTAAAGCCAGAGCAAGCCATCATGGATGTGCGGCATTATACTCTCACGCTTAATGTCGACTTCGATAAAAAAGCTATTGATGGCTCCACCGTTATTGATGTAATTATGGAGAAGCCAACCAAAATATTGCTACTCGACCTGCTTGATTCTATGAAGGTGAGCGCGGTTACCCTAAATGGCAAAAAGGAAAACTTCGATCACAAAAACGGGTTGATCAATATCAGTCTGGCTAAAACCTTACCCGCCGGTAAAGCAAGTATCAAAGTGTTTTACGGTGGCAGCCCGCGCATAGCTAAAAGACCGCCATGGGATGATGGCTTCACCTGGACAAGCGATTCGACGGGCCACCCGTGGCTGGCCATCACAGCCGAACAGACCGGCGGCAAGATCTATTTCCCAAGTAAAGATCACCCGTCTGACGAGCCAAACGAAGGTGCCGACCTCATTATAACTGTACCTAAAGATTTGGTTGTTGCGGGGCCGGGCCTTTTAAAAGGCGTTACCAAAAAAGGCGCTAAAGCTACGTACCACTGGCAAACCAAATATTCTATTAATAATTACAGTATCCTGTTTAATGTTGGCGACTACAAGGTGGTAAGCAGTTCATATAAGTCTGTAGTAGGGCGTAATGTGCCGGTGCAGTTTTATGTGTTAAGGGAACATGTCGACAAAGGGCAACACCTGGTTGACATGGCTATCAAAGCGGCGCAATCAAAAGAAAAGTATTTTGGCGAATATCCTTGGGCTAAAGAGAAATTAGGTTTGGTGGAAACACCACACCTTGGGATGGAACACCAAACACTTAATGCGTATGGCAACAAGTTTAGGTACACCAAAGTTGGCGGGCAGGATTTTGACTGGCTAATGTTCCATGAGTTTGGCCACGAATGGTGGGGTAACAAAGTTACTGCCCGTGATTGGGCCGACTATTGGATTCATGAGGGGATAGACACCTATTCGGATGCATTACCCATCCTGGACTTGGAAGGTAGACAAGCCTACATAGATCGTTTTAAAAAATCAGCCTTTGGTATTCAGCATAAGCAGCCAATTATTTTAGGGAAAGATATTGATGAAGCGTCAGCATATAATGGCGATATCTACAGTAAAGGCGGTTACTTTATGCATACTCTTCATTATGTAATGGGCGATACGCTTTTCTTCAAAACATTAAAAGGCTTGGCTACCGATCCACAATTTACATACGATCATCAAAACGTTACCGATGAGGTTGAACGGTATTTTAGCAAAGCCTATGGTAAATCAATGAAGCCATTATTCGACTTGTTTTTACGCACCACTAACAAGCTCGAAGTAAGCGTCAAACAAAGATCGGCAGATAAGTATTTCATCAGGCTTCAAAACATCGATATGGATCTCCCCCTTGATGTAACAACCGATGCTGGTGTACAGCACATTGCAGCAACCTCAAAGGGCGTTACCGTAACAAGTAAAACAATGCCGGTTATAGATGCTGACGCCTGGTATATGAAAAAAGTGATTTACGAGTAGTGGTGATTTAAGTCTTATACCAGCCGACGTCAATAATAAGCATGTCATTGCGAGCGGTAGCGTGGCAATCTGGTGCATGGCTGTACGATGAAACGCGACGAGATTGCTACGTCGCTGCGCTCCTCGCAAGGACATAGATAGTGAGGTATTCGACAAGTACTAATACACGGACCCCGGTCATGCTGAACTTGTTTCAGCATCCCATCTTCCCGATCTGATGAAATGCCTATATGTGCATCGGCATGACGCAATTAGCTGGTGTCATATTGAGCCTGTCGAAACACCTCCCGATCAAAAAATTTAAAATCCAAACCAAACAAAAAACGCCCCTATCAAAATGACAGGGGCGTTTTTGTATTTAAACTAAATGCTAATGATTACTCAGCAACTTCAGTAGTTTCTTCTTTTTGCGCTTTAGGTGCTTTTTTTGCTTTAGGAGCTTCTTCAGCTACTACCGCAGGTGCAGCATCTTCAGCAACCGGTGCAGTTTCAAAAGGGATAACAGATACGTATGAACGGTTGTCTGCTTTCTTTTTGAAAACCACGTTACCATCTGCCAAAGCAAATAAGGTATGGTCTTTACCTAAACCTACGTTAAGGCCTGGGTTATGTTGGGTACCACGTTGACGAACGATGATGTTACCGGCAATTGCAGGCTGACCACCAAATATCTTGATACCTAAACGTTTGCTATGTGATTCGCGGCCGTTTCGTGAACTACCGGCCCCTTTTTTATGTGCCATGCTATAATTTTTTATGGGATTAAAACCCCGGAGTTTCTAATTTTAATTATAAAGTGATACCAGTGATCTCGATCTTGGTAAATTGCTGACGGTGACCGTTTTTCTTTTTGTAACCTTTTCTACGTTTCTTTTTGAAAACGATCACTTTATCGCCTTTTAAATGAGACACGATCTTAGCTGATACTTTTGCGCCTTTTAAGTCAGAACCTAATTTAAAGCTGCCTTCGTTTTCTGCTAACAACACGTTGTCAAATTCAATATTAGCGCCTTCATCTCCTTGCAAGCGGTGTACAAAGATCTGCTGGTCTTTTGCAACTTTAAACTGTTGCCCGGCTATACTTACTATTGCGTACATTGTTGATTAATTATTTGTTTTAAAATTTGAGGTGCAAATATATGGATTAGTTTTTTATAAAGCAATGCCCTGGCTATTTATTTGCCCGTTTATGTTCTTCGGCGATTGTCAATATCTTTTGTATCTCTTTAATCAGTCGTTGATTGGCATCCACTAACTTTTCGTTGCCTTGGTAAGCGGCATCGTAAATAACGGTTTTGCTTTTACGCTTATAGTTAAATTGAATTAAATAACGAGGCGAGCGTTCCACACTGTCCTTCTTCAATTCGTTCGCAGGGAAGTCCCAAAAGCCCAACTCGGCCGCTTTGCGGTGCAGGTAAAGCAAATCGTCATTATTAAGCTTTAAATTCATTTTGATGACAGAGTCGCGGCGGTTAACATATTGGTAGTCGCCCGTGGCCGAATTGTATTTGTTAAGTAAGCTATCGTTATAACCA
Organism: Mucilaginibacter pallidiroseus; assembly: GCF_007846085.1. Classification (GTDB taxonomy): domain Bacteria; phylum Bacteroidota; class Bacteroidia; order Sphingobacteriales; family Sphingobacteriaceae; genus Mucilaginibacter; species Mucilaginibacter pallidiroseus. The sequence goes on along the minus strand of NZ_VOEJ01000001.1, from coordinate 357,882 downwards.
AACTCAAACCTTATCGACTCCAGTTCCGAAAATTTGTATGGCGCATTCTTAATCATCATGCCATAATAGTAAAAGCAATAAAGCAAGAACGGAACAACGATACTTGCTACAAGAAATATCTTTTTCGACTTATTGGTCATGAACAGAGATTAAAGAATTTGTTTGAATGATGCTTGATGGAACCCTTACAAGCCGCGAAGATCGTAAAAATAAGCGTAAGCAATTTTCAGCGTCAGGTAATGTTTTTAAATAGTGGAGATTGAAAATGAGGGGCAAATCCGTTAATTTTCAAGCTCCCCCTCCCATTTACTCACTACTGCTGTGGCCATAGCGTTACCCAATACGTTTGTCGCCGAGCGGCCCATATCAAGCAACGGGTCAATACCAATTAATAAAGCCAAACCCGCCTCGGGTATGCCAAACATCGCAACAGTACCGGCAATAACTACCAATGATGCACGCGGAACGCCTGCAATGCCTTTGCTGGTAAGCATAAGCACCAGCAACATGGTTAATTGCTGTTCAAAAGATAAATGGATATTGTATGACTGCGCCAGGAAGAGCGAAGCAAATGTCATATACATCATGGAGCCATCCAGGTTAAACGAGTAACCCAGCGGCAATACAAAGCTTACAATCTTATTATTGCAGCCAAAACGCTCCAGCTCCATTAGTACTTTAGGATAAGCTGCCTCGCTGGTTGATGTACTGAAAGCAATCAGCATGGCATCTTTAATACGGGCAACAAGCGTTAGTGCACGCCCTTTAAGTATCGTAAAACCAGCCAGCACAATAACTGCCCAAAGCACAATTAGTGAAAAATAGAATTCACCGATAAAAATGGCGTAAGTAGATAGTATGCCCAAACCCTGCTTGGCAATAATGGCAGTGATAGCACCAAATACAGCAAGCGGCGCCAACTGCATTACGTACCCGGTAATTTTTAAAATAACATATGATATAGCATCGAGCGCTTTAATCACTATTTCGCCTTTCTCGCCTATAGCAGCTGTAGCTACGCCGAAAAATAAGGAGAACACAACAATTTGCAGGATCTCATTATTAGCCATCGATTCGATAAAGCTTTTAGGGAAAACGTGGCTTATAAAATCGCGCAGCGAAAGAGCCGTTTTTTGAATGCCTGTAGATATGTGGGTATCCGGTAACGGCAAGTGCATAGCCTGGCCCGGCTTAAACAGGTTCACCAATAACATACCCAGTAATAACGATACCAGCGTGGCGCTCAAAAACCAAAGCAAAGTTTTACCGCCAATACGCCCTACAGCTTTAATATCGCCCACCTTTGCTACCCCAACAACCAATGTGGTAAACACCAGCGGGGCAACAATCATTTTTATCAATCTTAAAAAAATGTCGCTTAAAATGCTGAAGCCAACAAGCTTGTCTTCGCGAGCGGTATCCGCCTCTTTACGAAGTTTTAATTGAGTAACCCTTTCGGTTTTTAATGCTTTATAAGTTACGGTGGTGGTGTCGGCCGATTTGGCAATTTGCTCGTCTATTGTTTTTATATTTACCTCGGCGGCAGCTATACTGGTATTAATATTGTTTATTACACTGGTATTGTAGACATAGCCTACAATCACACCTAATATCAACGCTAAAAATATGTATAGGGTTAGTTTACTCTTCTGCATATGTAAGTTTGGTGCTGCTAAACTACAAAATTTAACCTTTAATATAAATATACATCAATGAGCATCACTACCTACGGGCTGGCGCAAATTAAAAAGGAAATACAACACTTGCCGGCACCGCAACTGGCCGAACTTTGCCTGCGCCTTGCTCGTTACAAAAAGGAAAATAAGGAACTGCTTGCCTACTTGCTTTTCGAACAGCACAATGAGGCTGATTTCATGGAAAATGTTAAAGCCGAAGCAGGCTTTATGTTTAGCCAATTGCCGTCACAAAGCTATTTTACGGCTAAAGGCTTGCGTAAAATCTTAAAGATGCTTACCAAGTACATTAAATTTTCGGGATCGAAGACGGTTGAGATTGAGTTACTTTTAAGCTTTTGCCAAAACTATCTGCAATATGTTATCAAGCAAACGTCCTATAAACCTATCAGATTGATCCTGACTAGGCAGATAGACAAAGTGAAAGCTACGATTAGTAAACTTCACGAGGATATACAGTTTGACTATACGGCCGACTATAACAAAATGCTTGACGAGGCCGACAGTAAGCTACCGTGGTTAAATAAAAAAAGCCACCTGTTGTAACATTTATTAAGTTTGTGCATCAAAACCCAAATTAACTAACAAGTGGCGGATAAGGAATCAGCTTTCAGGGAAATTTACCGGGCCAATTCTAAAAAGATATTCCATTTGTGCTACGGTTATACCGGGGACGACGATGCCGCTAACGACTTACTGCAGGAGACCTTTTTAAAGGTTTGGCAAAACCTGCATAAGTTTCGCAATCAGGCCATGATATCCACTTGGATATACCGGATAGCCGTAAACACCTGCTTAACCTATTTACGGTCAGAGAAACGACAGGCAAAAGACGAACTTACCCCACTTATAGCCGAAACCCAACGCGAAGAATTTTCTGATAAAAATGAGCAGATTGCCTTGTTGTACAAGTGCATATCAAAGTTGGAGGAATCCGAAAGGATAATAATAACGTTGGTACTCGACGAACTACCATACCCTGAGATTGCCGAAGTGTCGGGCATATCCGAGGGAAATTTGCGGGTGAAAATACATCGCATTAAACAAAAATTGACAGAGTTATACAATCAGCATGAAAGACTTTGATCATTTAATGTCGGTTTGGCAAGCGCAGCCAAAAAAGGAACACCTGTCGGCAGATGACGTGCTGAAACAGGTGAAGAAAGGAATACGCAGTATTACCTCCAAACTATACTGGGCTATTGTGGCTATGGTGGCAACTATAGTTGCAGCTTTTATATTGATGTTTTTTATGGCGTTTAAGTCGCCGGTTACTACGTATGGTATATTAATTATATTGATTACTATGGCCTTGTACCTTTACATGATTATAAGGCATTACCATATTTTGAGCAAGCATGATGTTACTCAAAACCCTTCCGAATATCTTGAAGCTTTAAAAGAATATCAACGAAACCGAAGCAAGGTTGTAGGCTGGTTTTATTACGTTTATATCTTGTTGCTGAGCGCTGGGCTGGGTCTTTACTTTATTGAAGTGTTGGAGAATGCCTCGTTAACTTTCAAACTTACAACATATGGCTCAACGCTCATTTGGTTTTTATTCACAACCTTTTACATCAGGCCAAGGATGCTGAAGAACGAGGAAGAAAAACTTAACCTAATGATAGACCGGCTTGTGCGGCTACAGGGCCAGTTTGAAAAGTGATGGATTTTAAAGTTGATATTGTAAAGTTAAAGGTGCAGGACGCCGATAAGCTTTTACAATTAAGCAAACGAACCTTTTTTGATGCTTTTGCTCATCAGAACAGCGATGACGACATGGCTGCATTTGCAGCACAGGCCTATACTCTCGAGCGCATAACACAAGAGCTCAATAACCTCAAATCTGCATTTTATTTTATTTTGGTTGATGGAGAGATTGCCGGTTACCTGAAACTCAACCAGGGCGATGCCAAAACAGAATTTAAAGATGAATATTCGCTGGAAGTGGAGCGTATTTATATTTTACAAGACTTTCAGGGAAAACAGCTCCGTAAACATTTAATAGAATTTGCAGTAAATTCCGCAAAGGATAAGGGATTCGATTCAATATGGCTCGGCGTTTGGGAACACAATCATGGAGCAATTCGTTTTTATGAGCGGAACGGTTTCACCGTATTTAGTAGCCACAAATTTATGTTGGGTAGCGACGAGCAAACCGACCTCCTCATGCGTAAAAATATTTGACAAGATCATCTCTCAATAATCTTTAGCATTAGATAGCATTTCATGCAGTTCTAATATTTAACCTCAAACTTATATAATACCTTTCCCTCCCTTAAATTAGCTTATACAGCCGTAATTAAACTAGCAACGACTATAAATTTTAGCGTTCTAAGCAATAACAATATAAACTCGATACTTAATTGAAACTAAAAGGAGTATAATAAAAAAGCAGCCCTTTTGGGCTGCTTTAACTACTGTGCGGAAGAAGGGACTCGAACCCCCACGCCTCGCGGCGCCAGATCCTAAGTCTGGTGCGGCTACCAATTACGCCACTTCCGCGTTTGGTTTTTTAAGAGAGTGCAAAGATATAGAATTTGGGTAAACTTTAAAATAGATTTTGCAAGTTTTTCCTATCTCGCTCATTTACTTGATGTTTAATTTTTATCCATATTAAATGATTGGAGTAAAATTATTAAGGCAATGGCAAATGTGTTATTTCCCTTTACCCTGAACCATTACCTTAACGGTTTTTAAAATGATGTTGATGTCAGAATTGAAACTTATGTTTTGAAGGTAAAGCAAATCATATCTCGACCTGTCGCGCATTTGATCCACATTTTCGGCGTAGCCATAATGCACCTGACCTATTGAAGTTAAACCAGGTTTTACTTGTAATAGCTTACGATAGCTTGGCGTTTTCTCAAGTATTTGCTCAATAAAGTACTGACGCTCGGGCCTTGGACCAACAACCGACATATCTCCTTTCAAAACATTAAAGAACTGTGGTAGCTCATCCAAACGGGTTTTACGCATAATCATTCCCCATTTGGTAATACGCGGATCATTATCTTTTGAAAGTTGCGGGCCTGCTTTTTCAGCATCCACACGCATACTCCTGAATTTGTATATATAAAACGGCTTACCCTCCTTGCCTATACGCTCCTGCCTGAAAAACACAGGCCCTTTAGATGAGAATTTTGTTATCAAAAATAACAACACAAACACAGGCGAACCAAGGAACATTACGACAGACGAGAACAGTATATCGAAGCTCCTTTTAAGAACGCGAATTTTAAGGCTTATTTCCGGCTGGGCATTAACGTGTAAAACCGGCACGTTGTGATAGTTAACAAGATTTACGCTGTTAACATCTTTATCAATAACTAAATCGGATACTACTTTGATTTTGATCATGCTGGCGTTGCCGAACGAAACCAACCGGGCAAGCAGTTCATTATCTATTTGTTTATAACACAAAAATACTTCGTTAGGCTTTTTTTCAAGCAAAGACGCAATCAACTCATCCGCGGTCATGTTGGCTATATCCTCGTCGGATATGAAATCATTAAAGTCATAACCATACTCGGGGTGCTGTGCGAACGATTGAACCAAGCGCTGAGCTATGCTCCTATCTCCTATTACTATTATTTGCCTGTGATTAAATCCTTTTTTACGTATAAAGTCAAGAAAAAAGAACAATAGTGAGCGATGTAATACGACAAGGAAGAAAAACAGCGTGTAACTCAACATTACTTCAGTACGCGAAATATTTTCAATTTTTAAAAAATATATGCAGCTGAAAACAATTAATAGGTGATAAATAAGCGTAAGTAAAAACCGATTTATGTTATCCCTTAACATAAGTGGCCTTACAATATTAAAGCTCTTGGAGACGGCCGATACAATTACCCATGCCAAATTAACAAGCAGCATGAACACAGTAGATTGGTCGCTAGTAAGAAATGTATTAAATTTTAAAAAATGAGAGTTATATAAAGCAACATTTAATAAAACCAAATCACTTAGAAAGACTATCCCCGGCAAGAGCTTCGAGTAACGTGTATTCATGTAATATTATTTGAAAAGACTGATTAAAATAACAGTCTAATTAAAAATTAAGCATTTATTTATCAATTACAAAATTATATTAAATTAACTATATAATTTTAATAATTAAAATATATTATTAAATAGCGTCGTCTACAGCTCCACATATTATATGCCCTATCAATATATGCATCTCCTGAACCCGCGCCGTTATGTCTGATGGAACAATTAAGTTAACATCACAGCAACTATTCATTTGCCCTCCGTCGCGCCCACTTAGCCCAATCGTTATACATCCTATTGCCTTACCTGCCACCAGAGCGTTAATAACGTTGGGGCTATTGCCACTGGTAGATAAACCAATTAAAACATCTCCGGCTACAGCCAAACCTAGCACCTGCCGTTCAAAAACCCTGTCGTATCCGTAGTCGTTGCTAATTGCTGTAAGAGCAGATGTATCTGTAGTTAAAGCAATTGCAGGCAATGATCTTCTTTCTTTTACAAACCGGCCTATAAACTCTGCTGCTATATGTTGTGCGTCGGCAGCACTACCACCGTTTCCAAAAAGTATAATTTTTTTTCCCGATGTACTGCACTTAACAATTAAACTGCATGTTTGTTCTATATCTTTTTTTAAATTTTCGAAGGTGTTTTTTGCAACATTTATATGGTTGTCAAAAATGTCTTTTATATCCTGTGGCATCAGTAAATTGTTCCTTTTAATAAGTAGTTTCTTACGTAATCATCTATCCCATCTTCCAATGAATAAAAGGGCGTATTATAGCCAGCAGCGTAAAGCTTATGCATCTTAGCTTCCGTAAAATATTGATATGTATCTCTTATATCTTCAGGCATATCAATGAACTCCATATGTGGTTGCTTGTCTAATCCTTTGAATGTAGCAGTTACTAAGTCGTGAAAACTACGGGCCTTACCCGCGCCCAGATTGTAAAGTCCGTTATTGGATTTATTCCAATAACCGCCTATCATATTCGTTATCATCCAGTAAATCACTTTCAGCACATCTTTTACATACACAAAGTCGCGCAATTGTTGGCCATCTTTGAAATCATTTCGATGGCTTTTAAACAATTTGACCAAGCCGGTACTATTAATTTGGTTGAATGAATGCCAAATAACGCTCGCCATTCGCCCCTTGTGAGTTTCATTAGGGCCGTAAACGTTAAAAAATTTCAGGCCCGTCCAAAACGGCGGAGTAGATTTTTGCTGCAGAGCCCACTTATCGAATTCATTTTTACTGACGCCATAAGGATTAAGGGGTTTCAATTTTTCAACAATATCATGATCATCATTGTATCCCATTTCCCCTGCACCGTATGTTGCTGCAGACGAGGCATATATAAGGGGAATCTGATTAATTACGCAATGCTGCCACATTGATTGCGAATACTCTACGTTGAGCCTTTGATGTACTGCATAATCAAATTCTGTGGTATCTGTACGAGCGCCTAAATGGATAATACACGCAATTTTTTTATCATATTGCCTTAACCAATCAAAAAAAACACTTCGTTCAACAGTCTCACTGTACTTTTTCGATTGCCAATTGGTATTCTTTTCGGAAATACTAAAATCATCAACCAATATAAGGTTGCAAAAGCCCTCCTGGTTTAAATACTGAACCATGCATGAGCCAATAAACCCGGCAGCACCCGTTATAATAATGGTTTGGTTCATATCCATCGTCTTATCGGAATGTTTTTTCTTCAATCTCCTGCAATGTAGCTGTAGCGCTGCCTACTTTGCTTACCACAACGGCTGCAGCCTGATTTGCAAATTCGCATGCTTCGTAAATTGATCTACCCGAAGCTATACTTATTCCAATAGCGGCCAAAACGGTATCTCCCGCACCGGTTACATCAACAACGTCCAGTGCTTTGGTAGGAATAATTTTAAGTTCATTATCACTAAGCATCGCTATGCCATCTTCAGACATTGTGACGATAACAGTATCGCAGGCTGTAATCTCTTTTATTTTAAAGCAGGCTGCCTTAAGGCTGTCATTGTCAGTTATATTTATTCCCGATGCTATAATAGCTTCTTTCTTATTAGGCTTTATAATATTTACGCCATTATATTTGTCAAAGTTGTTGCCCTTTGGGTCAACTATTATCATCTTCCCTGCAACGTTACAAATTGATACTATGCTTTGAATTAGAGAGTCTGTTAGAAGCCCTTTATTGTAATCAGAGATTAGTACCAAATCATAACATTCTATAACGCTATGTACATATGCAATCACTTTCTGCTCAACAGACAGGCTTAAGGGGTGTACCTTCTCCCGATCAAGCCGGATTAACTGATGACTATTTACTAATACTCGAGATTTTACCACGGTGCAACGCGCGTCGTCCTTTATAAGTCCATCATTGGGAATTTCAATTTGGCGTAGCTGTTCAGCCACTATTTCGGCATCATTATCCTGCCCAACCACTCCAATAATTGATGAACTTACTCCAAAAGCGTGCAAATTTTGTAGCACGTTTCCAGCGCCGCCAAGTGTATAAGTTTCCTTAGTGATCTCCACAACCGGAACCGGTGCTTCAGGAGAAATGCGATTGCAGTTACCATAGATGTAATGATCGATCATCAGATCGCCGATAACAAGTATTCTACTTTTTAAATTCATCTAGATAAATGTATGCGTTAACTGAAAACAGGTGGCTATTTGTTCCAGTAAAATCCATGCATAGATAGTTTTTTTAAAGTTTTCACCGACATTTTGCGATAATACCTACCGCTGTTATAGCCCAATAATTTTGCAAAGATTGAACTGACTGATTTAAATATGCTTAATGGCGAATTTTTTAAAACATATTTAATTTCTGACTGAATAAATTTAAAGCCCTCCCCTGTAGGCTTACCGTATTCCTGAAGCATCCAAATATTTTGCTCATGGAAAACCCTCGTATCGAAATACCGGCGAAACTCTTCGGCAAGCGTATAACTATGCGAGTGATATACGGTTGCATTAGCCACATAGGCTTTTTTAAAGCCCGCTTTAAGCATTTTAGCAGCAACTATTGCATCTTCTCCCATAATTGAATTTGTTGGAAAGCCGCCAATTTCCAAAAGGGCGCTTTTTCGATATGCCGAGAATGAATTTGAGCTAAAAAATGCTTTAAAACCCAATTCAGGCTGGTCTTCAATTGATATGAGGTTTGATTTATCCGGATAGTTAAACAGGCGTGCATGTATCTCCAAAGGCTTTGCATTTTTATGCGGAAGTTGCCTTCCATAAGCCATGCCAACTAAATTATCATTAAATACGGCTGTAATATTTTTTATACTGTCAACGTCAGCTAAAATAGCGTCTTGCGTAAGAAACACGCAAACGTCGACATTACCGCTTCTGTCAACCAACAATTGTCTTGTTTTGCCATGGTTGAATTCGGTTTTAGGTATTTCAATTACTTCAAAACCATGTTGAACTGCTAACCTGACAGTGTTATCCGTTGAACCCGAATCAACTATAATCGTCTTTTGAGGCTTTATCGATTGCGAATCTATTGACTTTAAAAGATCAATCCATTTATCACCCGCATTGAGTGTGGGAATTACTAAGCTAAAATTCATTCTGGTTCGTCAAAAACTTGTATAAATACCTAGTAGTATTTACGAGCAAAAATTTTGTATGTTAATTACCAGTTTATATTGTAAATAATTAACTATAAATACAAATAACAAATATAGTACATTGTCACAATATTCCTTTACGTACTACTTCGTATCAAATCCCAAGTTTGTTTCCCTGTATTATCCCAGCTGAAGGCTTTACTACGTATAACGCCTTTTTCTTTTAATTCAGTTCTTAAAAGCGGGCTGTCAGCTATACTTTCAATAGCCCTACTGATATCATCTATATTATAAGGGTCTGTTAGCAATGCAGCATCACCGGCAATCTCTGGCAAAGAAGTAATGTTTGATGTAATAACCGGAGTCTCAGAAGCCATTGCCTCAATTACCGGCAAGCCAAATCCCTCCATCAGTGATACAAACAATAGTGCTGTTGCTCCTTTATAAATCTTCGGCAAATCCGCTTCATTAACAGATCCTAAAAACCTTACTTTATCATTAAGATTGTGCCTGGTAATTAAGCTTAAGGTATGCTCATCACTGTTGCCCGTAATTAATAAAAGATAATCTGAAGCAATATTGGCTCGGGCAAAAGCCGCAAATGTCCTATCGAGGTTTTTATACTCCCTCCTGTTACCCACATATAAAAAATAAGGCCGTTCAGTTTCAAAACACTGGGTATTTAAAGAATAATTTGGATCTACACCGTTATATATAACATCTATCTTTTTAGCATCCAACCCCAGTTTGTCTACTAATTCTCCTTTTGTATATTCTGAGACTGTGATGATTCGCTTTGATTTTTTCGCGATATAAGCTATCGCATACTTAAGATATAATTTGTGAAATTTCGTGTAAAAGTATAAGTGATTTAAATCATGTATGGTAATTATGAATGGAACAGTTGACTGTAAAGGGGGCATAAAAGAGGGCGAGTAGAAGATATCCGCCCCACTGCTGTTCACTTTTCTTTTCAAGAACAAAGGAGTTAAAGGGCTGCCCAAATCAAACTTTTCGTCAATTAATTTTGTTTGAACACCAGCGGGCGTTCTTTGCTTTATTTCTCTTAGCAAACGGCCTATGCCAGTATTCCCGCCCCATCTATTATCTATTAGAACAGTATCAATACTCATCAAATTTCAATTATTTTTACAAGTTTTTGTAAGCTGAATATCTTTTGAATTAGTTAGCTTGTTTACAATGGACTAAAACCATTGTTACTGCCTCAACTTTTTATTTAGTACGAATTTATATTTAAGAGGATAGAATATAATAAAAATCAATGTTACATTAAAAGCCAATAATACTAATCTATTTGTTGCAGCTAATCCTATTAATCCCCCAAAGGATAATGCAATGAGTAAAAAAAAATTAAATATGGAAGGATATTTAATGCATTTTGTTTCTGCTCTTCCCAACAAAAAGCCTAATATTGATTGCTCTATAAAAATCTGGACCAGTCCACCCCAAAAACCAAAATCTGCATAAGGCTGCCCTAGTGGCCCAAACGATGGAGCACCAGCGTTAGCTATAGTTGCCTCGGGATATATTATGTATGACAAGTATAGGTCACCAAATATCAAGGGCTTTCCAGGCCATAAGACACGCGGTATGAATGGATAGAAAACATCTCCAAATAATATGGTTCCATTAAGATATCCATGAGGGAAATAATGATCAAAATGAATAATCATATCATGGAAGTTATTTTCATATTCATTGCCGTAACCTATTACAAATTGCAACAAGGCAGATTGATCCAGCCCAATACTTGTATACCAAAACGCGCCGACCATTATTAAAGGAATAAAAATAACAATAGGTAAAAAATACTTAAGCCGTCTATATTTTTCCCTGTCTTTATTCACAAAAAAAACATAAGCAAGATTATAAATCAAAATCAGAAATATTTTTCCTTTAGTGCCGTATGGCAATGCTAGAAGAACGCAAAATAAGAAATGTAATATTTTGCGTTTATAAACAAATAAACCTAATATAGCGTATAGGTTCAAAAAAATTGACGCCACATAATAAATCTGCCCGCTACCTGTACGGGTTGTTGTATATACTTCCCTTGAATTTATAAAAGCTCCTTGTATGCCGTAATTTGCCACACTGTATAATACAAATAAAATATTAACACCTAAACAAAACCACAACACTAGGTAAACATAAAACCCTCTGGTATTTTCCGGGGTGCCAATATTATCGTTGAACTTGACTTTTCGACCTAATATGTAAAATGCAAAAAAAATGAAGTAGTACAACAAATACATTACCATTCCCTCAACTGTCATAACAACATCCAAACCAACTAAAATTCCTAAAAATGGGAAGAGAAAGGTTGTTGTTAGGAATATGATGTTAGACATTAGGAACATATTGTATTTATCCCCAGTGATAATAATAGATAACACAATAATTAAAAGGTAAAAAATTGCGGCAGTTATGATCATTTTAGTTCTAATCCGTCCTTGATACCCTGTTTCAACTGAACTAGTTGCTGTTTATCATACCTTAGGGCTTTTATTATTCTTGTAAATAATGTGTAAGACAGTGCAACAACTTTGGTTAGCATTGTTAGGTTCTTACGTATAAAAAATATCCTATTACGAGTAGTGTAATATACACCAAAAGGGGTTTCATAGCCGCCGGTGGTGCTGCTCACTTTGTGTAAAACTTCCAACTTGCCAACATACAACACCTTATACCCATTGTTTACAGCCCTGTAAATAAAATCGGTGTCGTCAAAGTACACGAAGTATCTTTCATCCATATACCCAACTTTATCAAAAACTTGTTTTGATATCAGCATAAAACATGTGGGTGCATATTTGTAGTACGCATTTGTATTATATTGCCCATTATCAATTTCATCCTCCCCTACATGGATAGTGTAACCTTTCCGTTTAAGCAATTCCCCACCCGCCATCCATATACGTTTCGAATCAAAATATAAGATTTTTGGTACTATTATATTTTCGCCTTTGAGGGCGAGCTCTAGCATCTGGCTTAATAGATACGGCTGAGAAAATTCAATATCGTTATTTAACAATAATAAATACTCCGCACCGTCTTCCATTGCACGTTTTATACCTTGATTATTGCCTTTTGCAACTCCCGCATTTTCGTCATTTTTTATATGCGTAAATTCACTTAACGGAAATTTGACGGACAAATCTGCAATTAAAGTATCCGTCGAACTACTGGGGCTGTTATCGACTATGTAAAGATGATAGTCTTTGAAGTCCTGTAACGAAAGGCTTTTAAAAAAACCCTCTAGTACTTCATTACTATTATACAATACTGTGACTAATCCTATTGATGGCATAATCTATTTATAAAGCCCTCTTTCTTTCATTTCAACAATGGATTCTTCGTATTTATCTTCTTTAATTTCTTGTTGGTTAACCCAATCTACAAAAAATTTAATGCCTGTTTCGAAACTTACTGCCGGACTAAAACCGATTTTTTGCTTAATTTTGGTGAGGTCAGCAAAGTTGTGCCTTATATCTCCTAATCTATAATTACCGGAAATATTTATTTGGCTCGACGATTGGTAATATTTAATAAGCGTTTCAGCAACTGTAATAACACTTGTAGGCACTCCCGAGCCTACGTTAAATATCTGGTTATTTGCCTCTTCGTTCTCTATACCCAAAATAGTTGCCTGCACTACATCGTCTATGAAAACGAAGTCGCGGCTCTCCAAGCCATCTTCAAATACATTGATGTCTTTACCATTTTTTATTAACGTTGAAAAGATAGATAGGATACCTGTATAAGGGTTAGACAAAGATTGCCCAGGGCCGTAAACATTTTGATACCTAAGTGCTACAGGCGCTATACCGATTGTTGGACAAACCGTCATTATCATCTGCTCCTGATTTTGCTTAGTAATTCCGTATACTGACGATGGATGAATTTTAGACTCTTCGTCTGTCGCAACAAGCTGCAGAGGCTTATTTACGCCTGAATAAGTAACCTCAAAATTGCCTTCATTCATTTTAGAAGAAATACGAGCCTGGGGATACACAAATCCCAACTCATCTGAGAGGTATTTTCCTTCGCCGTAAATTGATCTTGACGAAGCTATCACAATTTTCTTTACATGGTAAGATTGGCGGTTATTCGCTAATATATCGAGTAAAAGGGCCGTACCACCAATGTTGATAGCAGTATAATTTTCTATATCATACATCGACTGGCCAGTGCCTGTTTCCGCTGCGAAATGCACTACTACATCTTGCCCTATTAAGGCGTTTTGTAAAAGTTCTCTATCTGTGATTGAACCTCTAATAAACGTAACTTTATCTTTTACGCTGATATAAAGTGGCGAAGTTTGCTCTGGCTCATCTCCATGTATCTGTTTAGATAGATTATCAAGAATAGTTATCGAATACCCCTTTTCGATTAATTTGAGTGCCAAATTGCTCCCAATAAAGCCGGCACCACCGGTTATCAATACCTTTTTCATAAATCGTTTATTTTTCTAGTATAAAATTTTCAATCAGGGCGCTCTTTACCCCATTTTAGTGCTTTGGTAACGTTGAGGGCTCAGCTTAATGAGCTGTATTGAACTTCAGAATTTCCCTAACAACCGCACCAATTTTATTTTATTATAGCGTTTATTGTCTAGCAGCCGGCGAAATCTGTTAATCATCGTTAACTTTCTCCCACTTACTCAATTGAAAGTTATAACGCTTAATCACTTTTGCGGGACTGCCCACCGCTACGCAATAGTCTGGAATATCTTTCGTAACAACACTATTGGCACCTATAACTGCACCCTTACCAATGCTGGCACCTATAACGCATACATTTTCGCCGAGCCAAGCACCGTCACCAATAGCAACCGTATTGATTTGTTTGATAGGCTGGTTCATGACAGGCAAACTTATATCCTGGTATGCATGCAAATTATCACTTATGTAAACCTTGTCAGCTATTAAAACATTAGGACCAATTTCGATTTTAGAGGTGGCGTAGATATGACTGAAGTGACCTATACTAACACCATCATTAATGATCAATTTACACTCTTTAGCATTAGTTAACGGTGTTGCCGCAATCCAACTAAAACCGTAAATAGTGACTTTGCTGCCAATATATATATTATGAGCACTTTCAATACGTAAGGTTTTAAAAATACGTGACCTACGACCAATCTTTCCAAAAATTAATTTATAATATTGGTAAGTAATAAGATAATAAATTAAACTTTTAACTAGCCTCATACTTTATTATTCAAAATCTTATCGCGATAAATATCGTTTTTTTCTTCGATAGACAATGTTGTCAAGCCATTTGTATTCTCGTATATTTTCATATTTTTTACTAAAGTATAAAACAACATCAGCTCTATTAACGCCACTCTGCTAAAACCCATCTTTGTTGTACTTTTTGTAAAAATCCCTATACTTAGATGCTTTAAAACTAATAGCGTAAAATACCACAAAGATACTTTGGGCTTATATCCAAACTCAACCTCCTTTTCGGTATATCGATTAATGACATTTAAATAAGAAAATGCCGTATTTGATATAAAGTGATGTATAAAATATTGATCCGGCATTTTATATACACGATTTTCTGGCACCATGGCTTTGCCAGTACTATGTATTGCGTTATCTGTAAAATCCAGTGCGTACTTTTTAAAAGCCTTGTAGTTATGTGCGTGATACAGGTTATTACAAAACTCGCCATAAAAATAATTTTTACGGTCTATAGAAATTATATCAAAATCGCCCGATTTAGTTGCCTCAACTAACTTATTTAAAGTGCTGTTTTCCAACATCTCATCTGCAAAACCCCAATATATCCAATCCGTAGTGATTGCATTGTACAATTGATCAACAAGTTCCTGATTTTCCACATAATCATAATGCTTCTCTCTTACAAATATTTCGCAACCATATGATAAGGCTATTTCACAGGTATTGTCGGTGCTTTTATTATCAGCAATAAGTATCTTCCCGTAGTTGATGAAATTTTTAATTACCCTTTCTATTCTCTTGCCCTCGTTGAAGGTAAAAATCACAAAAGTTATATTATTCATTTATATTTTTTTGTTTGTGAACAATAGTATATAAACCCAAACTGATAACTAATTGGGTAAGCACCATTGGTATACCTAGAGTATAAACGTTTATTTGCTTAAACACATATAAAACTCCAAATGATGCAAAAAATACAACTAAGCCTAATGATGACATTTTAATTGTAGTTTTTGTTAAATTTTTTATGGTTAAGTAAATGGTTAATGCACCAATTATAAAATTACCGGCTTCGGTTAATATTCCGTATATTATTATCCTTGAATACTCCAGAAGTTCACGCTTGGTTAGCAGACCTATAATTATTTTTGAAGCTAAAATGGAAAAGATGGCAACACCCAATACTATCAACAAAGCGTTACGCAAATAAACGCTTATGTAGCGGCCGTGTGTTTTGTACAAATTAGGTACAAACAGTTGAGAAAACACAGTAGAACATGCATTCATACCGCTTGACCCAATATTTGTTATTGTTCCGAAAATGCCCACTATCTCTACAAAACCTAATGATACCAATATTATAGTATAGCTTTGTAGTTGTATCCAGTTAATAATTGCACCAATAGAAATGGGATAGGTAAACAATACGATCTCCTTTAACTGAAATATCGTTTTCTGAGTTACTTTATATTCCGCAAGAGTTTTTAAATAAAGGAAAATTGCTACACAAACAGATATCGACGCTAATAATGTAGATGTTAATAGCAATAATGCAGATGCGTGAAAGAAATTTACTAAAACTGAAAATAAGCTTATTTTAAGTACAGTTTCGAACAGTAACGAATAGACCGAAAACCTTCTGTTTTCCAAATTATTGACAATCCCGCGTAATAGATTAACAAGATAAGTGCTTACAGCCAGCGGTATAATTACTATTAAAGCCAAACAAAAACTAGGCTTAAAAAAATAGCTAATGCCTAATGACGCCATTAAAATAACAGAAGCGGCTTGCAGCACTACTCTATTTATCGAAAACAGTGAGGTAATAGAAAAACCGTCGGCTTTTAATTTATACAGCCTCGATTGTTGAAAGTAATCTAACGGCACCAACAAAAATGCATTTACTGAAGTAGAAATTGTAAATAGAAAGTAATAGATACCCAACTCGTACAAGCTTATATAATGAGTATATAACTTCAGGAAAACCAGTTGACAAATCACAACGACAGCCCTTACAACAGCAGTTTCAACAACTGTCTTTTTTTTTAAAAGAGGCTCAGTCATTACGCGTTTTTAATATAATTTGAGCTATTTCGATACTCATAAATAATGTATTTTAAACGTTAAAAATGTAGCGGTGTTGATGTCAGCCTGAATAGCATATATCTGCAATATGATTACTTGGATGGATTATAAGGCATCATCTATGTAATAACGGCAGCTGTAAGCGAAATTATTTTCGATTGATGCCATAGTCGTATTTTTGATTTAAAAATATAATAAGCCCATGGCAAGCTTATCGCAATAGAAATAAGTGTGTAACCGCCTACAACTCCCATAACGCCCAGATATTTTCCAAGTGTAATGGTTGAAATACCACAAAGCAATCCAATGACTATTGAATTTACTAAAAATGGCTCCTGCTTATGGCATCTTAAATACGTCGCCCAGGAAAAAATCAATTGATTAATTATGGTAACAGCGCAAAGCATCAATGTAGCTACAGGCGGCAAAAACTTATTGCTAAAATGATTAGATGTGTAGTTTAGAAAAACAACACCGCCATAAAAAACCATTACACCAGCAATATTTACGATCAGTAAATTTTTAACTGTATTATTAAAAACTGAATTGCTTTCTGCAAATTTCTTATGAACTATAAGTGAGGCCAGTAATGGTATTTTTGTCGTAATCCAGCTCATTGACAAGTTTGAAATACCATTAAGAACTTGCAGAGACATCCCCATTTGCCCTGCAACAACTTTGCCTGCGTAGGCAAATAAGACTGGATTAAATAATTGAAAGATAAAATATCCGCTAATCCAACTCAATGCAATGCGCCACTGATAAGGAAAAATTTCTGCCATGTAATTTATTACCGAATCGCCCCTAATTTTCCAGATACCGATAATTTTCAATCTGCGTTCTCTTGAAGCAAGCTGAATAAAGTTTATTAGTATCGAAATTAAAGAGGCCAGTGCGGCCGAATAAAGCTTAAACCCCAAGGCAAAAAACAAAAACTGTAAAAAAACATACGCTGTTTTTTGCACCATACGGAGTTTAGCCATATCCTTTACCTCTCCCAAGCCATCCATGTAAGCGAGCATTGGATCTATAAAGAGATTTAAAGATGTTGCAACGCACAAAATTATCCACGGGTTTTTCCAGCTCACGTTATCGTTATTCCCAAACTTAGAGAAGAAATAAAATCCTGAAGCAATCAAAACAAAGAACAGGAATATACTGATAATTCCGAACCACTTTACAAAGAAATGCATCAAAGACGACAGCCTTGATCTGTAATAATCATCCCCTTCGAGGTCGTTACCTGCCCATGTTAAATGTGCAAATTCATGAGCGGTGTATTGGGTAATGATTCCACTTAAACCTAACTCAAAAAAAACCTGAATAGCGAGTATACTTGCAAACGTATAAAAGTATCCCCTTTCCTCGGGCGACAAAAAAGTTCCGATGAATATTACAGAACCAATACTGCCGAAGCCCTGGACAGCTCTGGACAGTAATGTAAAAGCAATAGCTCCATCAATGCCGATTTTGCTTGATGCTTTTCTAATGAATGATATCATTTACCCAATGTAGTCTTTGATCACATCTAACATGTAGTCGTAGTGGCTTTCGTTTAGTCCCGGCCAAACACCCAGCCAAAATGATTGATTCATTATTATATCTGTATTTGCAAGGTCGCCAACTACCCTGTGGTTGATACCTGCATACGCCGGCTGACGCAATAAATTGCCACCGAACAATAACCTTGTACCAATTTTTTTCTCTTCAAGATGTTGAACAAGCATATGTCTATCCGCTGCATCACCTTCACGCAATGTCAATAGAAAACCAAACCATGATGGATCGCTGTTAGGCGTTGGCTCGGGAAGAATAAACACCTCTTCCAAACTCTTCATCCTTTCGTAAAGCGCCTTATAGTTTTCCTGTCTGCGTTTCACAAAACCATCAACCTTTTTAAGTTGTGATACACCAAAAGCTGCTTGCATATCAGTTACTTTAAGGTTAAACCCGATATGTGAGTATGTATATTTATGATCGTAACCAAATGGTAGTGATCCAAGCTGCTGTGAAAACCGGCATCCGCAAGTATTATCTTTACCAGGCTCACAATAGCAGTCTCTACCCCAGTCTCTAAAACTTTCGGCAACTTTAGCCAATTCCGGGTTGTTAATTACTACAGCACCGCCCTCGCCCATTGTGATGTGGTGCGCAGGGTAAAATGAAAACGTTGATATGTCGCCATATGTACCCGTTTTTTTACCGCGATAAGTAGCGCCAAAAGAGTCGCAATCGTCTTCAACAACCCAAAGGTTATACTTTTTTGCCACACGCATCACTTCATCCAGGTCAAATGGATTGCCCAAAGAGTGAGCAATCATAATCGCTTTTGTTTTTGGAGAAACAGCAGCTTCTATATCCTCAGATTTAACGTTATGCGTGGCTACATCGATATCAACAAACACCGGTACCGCGCCGAATTGTATCATTGGGTTAACCGTAGTTGGAAAGCCTGCTGCTACGGTTATCACTTCGTCGCCCGGTTTAACAGCCCGGTCGCCTAACTTTGGCGAAGTTAAAGCATAAAATGCAACCAAATTTGCTGATGATCCCGAATTAACAAGTAGCGCCTTGTTAGCTCCAAAGTAGTTCGCAAAATCATATTCAAATTTGTTTGCAAACCTACCTGCGGTAAGCCAGCCGTCTAAAGCGGCATCAACACCCAGCAATATATCTTCTTCATCTAAAACCTTACCTGTAACAGGAATATAATTTTGCCCCGCTATAATGTTTTGGGTTGTTTTTGCTTTAGCAATTTCTCTTAAACTTTTTTCAAGGTCTGGATTTGTAATGTTCTGTAACATATTATTTTTTACGTATTAACTGATTATTAGGTACCTTCCATTTCAATTGGAGTAGCAAAAGGTTCCATTTCTGTAATGGGTTTGCCAAACGCAATTTTCGGATAAGTATTAGTATGAGGATCTATCATTATTTGTAACAGAACTGGGCTATCAGCGTTCTCACTATTCCACATCCATTCAACAGCACTATCTATTTCGTCTTCTGTATTTATCGTCGCAGCGTTTATACCATATGCCTCAGCTACTTTCTCAAAGTCCGGCGCGGTATATCCCCAATACGTAGATTGATAGCGAGACTCGAAGTAACTATCTTGAAATTGCCTGATCATTCCAAGATTACGGTTGTTCATAACAATAACCTTAACAGGCAACTTATTGCGAACTATAGTTTGCAGTTCCTGAATATTGATTTGCATACAACCATCGCCAACGATAACAATAACCGGCTTTACGCCTAAACCAAAACAAGCACCAATGCCTGCCGGTAATGCATATCCCATTGCTCCCATCCCTCCGGATGTTAAAAACAACTGATCATCTCCAACTTCTACAGACTGAGCTGCCCACATTTGATGGCTCCCAACGTCTGCGAGATAGCACTTGGCTGCTTGTGAATGTTGCGAAAGCTTATGAATAAATACATTGGGATTTATACCATTCGGCGTTAATTCTTTCACGTCGGGCCATTGCTCCTTTAAGTCCTGTATGTAATCAACCCAAGCTTTGGGCTGCACAAACTCTACATCAGAAAGAGCATTTGTAAAGTCTTCAAAAAACAATTTGGCATCCGCAATAACAGGTATGCAGCCCCTTATTCTATTGTTTATCTCTTCCGCCTCGCAATCAACATGGTAAATTGTGCGATCTTCAAAGAATTTGGTATCTGCTCCTGTTTGCCTGATGTCTAACCTGCTTCCTACAACAATCAATAAGTCGCACTCGCCAAACGCAATATTTGCCCAGCGATTACCATAGCTGCCAATAAAACCTACTCTGTATGGATTATCAAATGGTATTGCATCTACAGCTAATAACGTTGTTATAACCGGCAAATGAGTTTTGTCCACAAATTCCATCATCGCTTGTGTGGCAAATGCAGCCCTTACGCCGCGTCCAACTAAAAGTAATGGACGTTTAGCATCCTTTATAGCACCGGCGATATCGAGTAAAACCGCTTTATCTAAAGGCGCAGGTGCGGGTACCATAGTATCGTCAGCAGGTACTGCAATATTTGCCCGCTGAACGTCCATGGGTATGTCTATAAGCACAGGCCCAGGGCGCCCGTCGCAAGCTATAGAAAAGGCTTGCTCAAATATTTGAGGTAAATCGTTTTCATTATCTACCTTGAAACACGCTTTGGTAATTGGCTTAGCCATTGCAATTATGTCCGTTTCCTGAAAACCAAGCTGACGAATGTTTCTGTCGCCTTTTTGTTCATGTCGGTTAACCTGTCCCGTTATAAAAATTGCAGGCGTCGAGTCAAAATAACAACTACCTATACCGGTAAGTAAATTAGTTGCGCCAGGACCACTTGTAGCTAGGGCTACACCTGGCAAACCAGTAACTCTACCGTAAGCATCAGCTGCAAAAGCGGCCGATTGCTCGTGGTGCATTGTTATGATATTTATTTGTGTTTTTTGATTGAGTGAATCAAGTAGATGTGTGATCATGCCACCTGATAATTCAAATACATGCTTGATGCCCTTTTTTTCTAAGAAAAGTGCTATAAAATCAGATGCCTTCATTGTTATGCGTTATTTTTTGTTTCAGATCATCCAATACGTTTAGCATCGCGCTTTTAAAATCAGTAACGTCAAATTCACCAAATTCTTTAACAAACTTACTGGAATTACCCTGCATGTGCATGGGTTGATTTTTACGGTAAGGTAAGTTACCAAAATTGAGCTGAAAACTTGGATTTATATGATCGCGGATATCTGTTATCAGCGTCTTTAATTTTAATACATTTTTACCTGATATGTTGTATATACCCGAAACTCCGTTTTTTGTTGTAATATTATTTACAGCAAGTGCTAAGTCGCTCACATACAGGTAAGAATATTTTTGTTCTCCTGCTGTAAAATCCATTTCGGTACCCGTAAACATGCGTTTTACCATTGACGGGATTAACCAGTTATCTGCTTCGCCCTTACCAAAAAAGGAAAATAGCCTTAACCAAAACCAGTCAATTTTGTGGTAATTGCAAAACTGCTTAACCAACTCACTGCATACAACCTTTACACAGCCGTAAGCTTCAGTAGGACTAGTAGGATACTCTTCGTCTATAGTACCCTCAAAAATACCGTATTCTGCCTGCGAACCCAAGCTTATAAATTTGGATGCTTCTGATTTTGATGCTATAAAAAGCAACGATTTTAAGAAATCAATATTAGCTACCTGTATATTCCAATCATCCCGCTCAAGATGGCCTACCCCTAACCAAGCGCTATGAACTATAACATCGGGAGAAGATTTAATTACGGCATCCTGCCAATCGCCAAGATCATCCTGCAAAATCCAGTTTACACTGCTGTAGTATTGGTTACAACGTTCTCTGGACGACGATGGCCGATAAATTGCTGTAACATCGTGCTCCTCATTAATCAGATATTCGGCAATGTTTGATCCAAGAAAACCGGTTATACCCGTAATGAAAATCTTAGCCATTCAAAAAATCTTCTATTTCGTTCTCTGTATATTTCAACAGGTCACCACTGTGATAATACTGCTTATACCACTTAATTGTATTTTCAACGGCTTTACCAGCATTTAATCTTGGCAGCCAGCCTAACTCGGCCTTGGCTTTACTCACATCAAGTTTTAACAAGCCTGCTTCGTGAGGTTGATTTTCATTTTTATGAATAAAATAACTTCCGGTGCCCCATGCCTCTATGCTCATCTCAACCATTTTGTTAACAGGCAATGCATCGTTAACATCCGGGCCGAAATTATAAGCGGTTGAATAGCTTTGAGGGTCATTAAATAATTTTGCGCCCAGCAATAAATAGCCCGCTAATGGCTCCAATACATGTTGCCAAGGCCTCACAGCACCCGGGTTTCTTATTTCAACTTCCTTACCTTGCTCAAGTGATCGTACAATGTCAGGTATCAATCTATCTGCAGACCAATCTCCACCTCCAATAACATTACCGGCACGGCCAACGGCAATTGCCTTTTTATGTTTATCAAAATCTTTAATATTGAAAAATGAATTGCGGTAAGAGTCAATAACCAACTCTGCACATGCTTTGCTTGCGCTATATGGGTCATAACCTCCAAGTCTGTCATTTTCACGATAAGGGTAATCCCACTCATTGTTGTGGTAAACCTTATCGGTAGTTATGAAAACACAATAACAAGGTTTTTGCACCAACATAAGAGCGTCCAGAACATTGGCAGTACCTATGGCATTAACTTCAAATGTTTCTGACGGAATTTTATACGATAGGCGAACCAATGGCTGCGCAGCTAGGTGAAATATAAAGTCGGGTTGAAAAGACTCAACCTCATCTTTTAATCTGTCTCTATCTCTAAGATCAGCTATAACCGATTCACAAATTTGATCGCCGTTAATAACGTCAAATAGATTTGGGGTGCCTACAGGCGACAATGCATAACCTTTAACATCGGCCCCAAGCATGTTTAATATCTTGAGCATCCAGGATCCTTTAAAACCAGTATGACCAGTTAAAAATACCTTTTTACCGCTGTAAATTTTCTTTAAATCCTCTATCATATTTACCATACTTTCCATGGTGCTTGATTAGCATCCCACATCTCATTAAGATCATGCTTGTCTTTCAGCGTATCCATAGGACGCCAAAATCCAGTGTGTTTATACGCATTCATCTGCCCGGTATTAGCGATTTCTTCCATGGGCTTTTGCTCCCAAACCGTGCTGTCTCCTTCGTTGATATAGTCAAATATGGTTGGTTCACACACAAAATAACCACCATTTATCCAAGCGCCGTCCCCTTTAGGTTTCTCCATAAAAGAATGCACGGATGAATCATCAAGAATATTTAATGCACCAAACCTTCCAGACGGTTGCACAGATGTTACAGTACATTGCTTACCATGGTTTTTGTGGTACTCAACAAGTTGCTTTATATCAATATTGCCTACACCATCGCCGTATGTAAGCATAAAAGTTTCATTATTAACATATGGTTGAATTCTTTTGATTCGGCCACCTGTCATCGACTCATTACCTGTATCAACCAAAGTGATCTTCCATGGCTCTGCCTGCGAGTCGTGAACTTCTACAGAATTGTTCTTTAAATCGATCGTAACGTCTGATTTATGCAAAAAGTAGTTAGAAAAAAACTCTTTAATTACATAGCCTTTGTAGCCCAAACAAACCACAAAATCATTAAAACCATGGGCAGAATAAATTTTCATTATATGCCATAGAATTGGCATTCCGCCAATTTCAACCATTGGTTTTGGTTTTAAAACCGTTTCTTCAGACAATCGTGTGCCTAAGCCACCTGCTAATAATACAACTTTCATTATAGTTTTTCTTCTTATTCAATTTCAACAATAACATCATCAGTAACCGGGAAACTGCTGCAAAGCAAACGTTCATCTGATTGCAAGCCCTCAGGAACATTTTTTACGCCAATCATTTTTAAATCCCCTTTAAGCAATTTCCCTTTGCAAACCAGGCAATTGCCGGTTTGGCACGAATAGGCCATCTCCAATAAAGCGTTAAGACCTGCCTCTAAAACACTTTTACCGGCTGTAACTTCTACCGTATGGTCAACGCCATCTTTGCGTATAGTTACCTGTTGCGTAACTATACCAGCAAAATCAACCGGATTACGAACAACTTCAAAGTCCTCATAAAAAATATGCTCATCAGAAAAACCCAAATCATGTAACACGGTGGATACCGATTGCTTTAGTCCTTCGGGCCCACATATATAGTGAAGTGTGTCATGAAAATTATTTTCTTCTTGCATCACTGCAATAACCTTTGAAGGTTGTATCCTCCCTTGTATTACATTCGGATTGTTGCCTGATATGACCGCCTTTGTAAAAAAGTGAAAAGCAGAGAACTTGTCTTGGTAGGTAAATTCGAGCTCAGTGATTTTGTCTTTAAATATAACACTTTCACTTTCCCTATTTCCATAAACTAAGGTAACGTGCCTTGCAATTTGCTGGGCCAAGGCATACTTCGCAATAGACATAAGGGGTGTTATACCACTACCTGCCCCCCATAGAACAATATGTGCATCCTTGTTTTGCTCATTTAAAACAAAATCACCTAATGGTTCCATTGCTTCAATGATATCGTCAACCTTAACAGCGTCAATAATGTGGTTAGATACAACGCCACCAGGCACTCTTTTTATGGTTACTTCAAGGTTTTGATCTACACCAGGTGCTGATGAAAAACTGTAGGGCCTTAAATAACGACGACCATTTATGCGAAATATGAGAGTAAGATATTGGCCAGCCTTATATTTAATCTTTTTTAGACCTGGCTGCTTAAGTACAACCGTAACAGTATCTGTCGTTTCGGCTCTAATATCAATTACCTTAAGCGTGTAGTACTGCATATAATTATTTAAGAGCTGATTGAATAAATTTTTTCAAGAGTAGGAACACAGATGTAAAAAAAGCGCCTAATAAAATGCCAACTATTATAGCAGTTTTCTTGCCTATCTTTTTTACAGCCAACGGCAATACCGG
Source organism: Mucilaginibacter pallidiroseus (assembly GCF_007846085.1). Lineage (GTDB taxonomy): Bacteria > Bacteroidota > Bacteroidia > Sphingobacteriales > Sphingobacteriaceae > Mucilaginibacter > Mucilaginibacter pallidiroseus. The sequence continues at coordinate 332,796 of NZ_VOEJ01000001.1, read as the reverse complement.
CTGATCTATTATTTGTATTAATGGGGCTTCCTGGCGTAGTGAAATTTTACCAAGTTCAAGATTTTTGACTACCTCGCTATAAATGGCAGTGCTAGCTTGCACATCAACTTGCCTACGCTGAGATGGTACACGCAAGGTTAACAATGCAGGGTTAGCATTTGGCGCAGCGTCAAGCGCAGCGGCCACTCCGCTAATTGCCCCATTTAAAACATGCCGCACACTATCGGCCTGCTTTTGTAAAATTTTAACGTTCTGCAAACTTTTTTTAATGCGCGTTTGCGTATAAAAATCATTCACAGTCTCAACAAGCTTGCTATTAAATTCCTTGGCAAACAGCTCGTCTGGTGAGTTGAACAATACTTGTATAATACTGAGTTTTTTATCGGGCTTTGCTACTGTAAGATACTTTTTATTGAATGTAAAAATAATGTCGGTTATTATACTGTCTTGTTTACGATTTAGATTATTTTGGCCCTCAAGAAATGAAATCGAGCCAATTTTTTCATCCTTTAGCCATTTTTCCCGTAGGTTATTAAACTCAATATATCTGTTTATAAGCAACTCACGCTTTCCATTAATGTTGACGGCCGATAATAATGTTTTTTTTAACATTAACCGCGATTTATACAACTCTAAAATGTTGTCTCCCTGGAATATGCCGCCTCCCGAACCTCCAATATCTATCCCAGCCAAAGAAGCCAAACCAGCATATTGACTAAGGGCACCACTTCTGTTACCTTCATCCAAAACAAAATTAGATACAGCAGTATAGGATGGCTTAGTAGAGAAGGCGTAAAAAAAGCCAAGGGCACCGGCAAGTATGCTAACGACAGCTATTACATACCACTTAGATCTGAGATAATTTATCGCAGATTTACCTATTAGTGCAATATCTTTAATACTTATTTCATCGTTCTGGCTCATAAACTACTTAGAAAGATTAATTATACCTAAAATAATTGCTCCTAAAGATGCCAGGCCACTGGTTAAACCAACTACTTCTGCTGCTGATAAACTACGACGAACAGGTTTTTTAGGTACGTATATTTCACTTCCGGGTTTTACCGAAGGATGAACATTAAAAAACAAAAATTTACTTGTGCCTTTTACAGTTCCGTTAGGGTATACTACATACGCACCTTTTTTTAATGCTGTTGGCGCATACCCACCGGCATTCAAAACAAAATCATTAAATGATTTTGACTTATTATAAACAACCGCACTTGGGTACAATACCTCGCCGTTTACACGCACAATCTGCTGTTGCTTAGGTATACGTATCACGTCGTTATCTTCCATAATCAAGTCAATAAAGGTACCCGGCTTTTTAAGGATTGACTTCAAATCAATACCCACATAGCTGTTACGTAATTGCTCTGGTGCTAACTGTGTAGAGTCCTTATAACTTTGCTTTAAACGGCTTAAGCGATCGATACGTTCCTTTTCAATTGCCGCTGTATCTGTTTTATTTCTGTCTATACCCAAAATAGCGATGTTGTCGCGTTTTAGGGTACCGCCGTCAACGTCAGCCGAAGCAGTAATACCGCCTGCCCTTGCAATGATGTCTGATATTTTTTCGTTCTTCTTTTTTACTGTATAATAACCGGGATACAAAACTTCACCTTCTACCTTAACAGTGATCTGCCTTTCATAACCAGGTAATGTGTATACCGAAACAATGTCAAATGGCTTTAGCTTGAAATCAGCCTCACCGGCTTTAAGTTCGTTGTCAACATTTACAACAAATACCTGCGCCAGGTTACTTGCCCGTGATGTTGGGTCGCTATCAGTGACACGTCTTGAGACTTCAATACGTTTTGAACTTGCACCTTCAGTAAAGCCACCAGCTTTAAGAATAAGGTCTTCAACACTGATTCCCTCAGAGTAAGCATATTCTCCTTCATTTCTTACTTCGCCCTTTATTGTTAAGCGATATTTATCGCGTAAATCAAATATCGACGAGATATTAACAACATCTTCTCTTTGTAAAAGAATGTCGGGCGCAGTTTTGGCTACAACCGCTTTAACATCAAAAGAGAGTAGCTCTGTAGTGTTGTCGGGCTTTAATCTTGTAATGCTTCCACGACCCGAGAAAGCATCTTCCTTAAGACCTGCTGCGTTACTTATCAATTGTGATACCGTCAGCCCTTTCTGTAATTCATATTCTCCAGGTCTAAAAACTGCACCATTTATAGTTACTCTATTTTCATAGCGATCTAAAATCCTGTCAACTACGAATCTGTCGCCACGCAACGGAACATAATTTTTGAAGTCGTTTTCCAATACATCCGTTATGCGCCTTTGCTGTTCATTTATCTGCGACACCTTAATGCGAGCAGTATAAGCCTGATCTGTAAAGCCACCTGCAAAACGAATTATGTCCGCAAGTTTCTCACCAGGTAAAACCTCAAATATCGCCGGTACTTTCACCTCTCCTGCAAGTTCAACGCGCGTACGATAAGTAGGTACACGGATAATATCCTGATCCTGTAAAGCTATGTTATCTTTCTGGTCTCCTTTAGTTAAAAAGTCGTATACGTCTAACCGCCTTACTATCCTGTTATTACGCAAAATTTCAATTTGCCTGAAAGAGCCTATGTCGCTGGGGCCACCTGCTGCGTACAATGCAGTGAAGGCAGTAGCAAGCGACGGAAGTGTGTAGGTACCCGGTTTAGAAACTTCCCCTACCATTATTACTTTGATGCTGCGTATGTCGCCCAAAGTGACATTTACATTTGTGCCCCTGCCTATAGCGTAATTATTGGCAGCAAGTTTATTTTTAATTAATGAGGTAACTTGCTCAATAGTTTTTCCGGATACGTTTAAAATACCGGCTCCCGGAATATTAATATTCCCTTCAGGAGAAACTGCAAGTTTCCAGTTTACAAGCGAATTGCCAAAAACGTTAATATTAAGCTGATCATCAGGACCTACAATATAGTTTACCGGCGTTGCAATTTTTAAATTCGGCTCAAATTTAATGTTGTTATTTCTAAACAGATCGGCCCCAAATATTCTTGGCTTGAAGATATCAATTACTTTTTCATCAGCCTTTACTATTGTATCCGGAATGTAGTTTAAAGTTCGGCTCTCATTGATGATCTCTGTATTAGCGGTTTTACTTTGCTGACTTGCAGACGACTGGCGCAAAGATTGTATCCTTGTTTGCAATACCTGTGCCTGACTATCACTTAGGCCACGAGCCTTTAAAGTTTGAAGCAACTGTGCATCGCTCAAACCTGATGAGGCTGCCTGCTGCATAGCTTGCCTCAATTGATCGTCTGATAAATCACTTATCACAACCCCAGAAAGATTTTGAGGAACTGTTTGCGCTTTTACGCTATCTGCGCAAATAGAGTATAGTGCAATACACAATAAAATTAACAGGGGTTTAAGTTTATTCATAAAATTAAAATACTTTAAAAAATAATACTTCATAGAAGTATAGAGGAATTAAGAGGAACATCTGTGTTCTCAGCTATAAATTCAATACGCATCCAGACGTTGTATTTTTTAGGGAGTGCAAATATATATTAAAATCACTTACTTTTAACGCAAACTTCAGTTGCTGTGCAAAACGTTTAGACTATAAAATTGTTTTGTATTAATGTACGGTTTATATAAATGCAACATAACACTTTGATCCTAAATAATTAAATTTTCAAAATGAATTATTTCGAATTTTACGATATTCCTGAAAGCTTCCTCCCAGATCAAACTTTAATTAAAAAAAAGTTTTATGCTTTAAGCAAACAGTATCACCCCGATTTTCATGCCAATCAGGATGATGAAAGGCAGCAGGAAATACTTGAGCTATCCACACTTAATAATAAGGCTTATCAAACGCTCAGCAACCCAAACAGGGTGGTTGAATATGTTTTAAGAGAACATGATTTGATAAATGAGGGCGCAAAACCACAACTTCCATCAAATTTTTTGATGGAAATGATGGATATAAACGAGCGCATCATGGAAATTGAAAATATGGCGCAATTTGGCGAAATAAGCGTGGAAGTACTTGCCATTGAGAGCGATATGAATTACGAACTGCACGAACTGATCAAGGACTACAGTGAATTGGATCACACCGCCCAAGAAAACCGGCTGAATGAAATTGCAAATATTTACTACAAACAAAAATATTTGTTGCGAATTAAAGAGAGTTTAGATACATTTGCAGCCCGCTTGTAAGCAAACATGCTTATGGAAATGCCCAGATGGCGGAATTGGTAGACGCGCTGGTCTCAAACACCTGTGGGAAACCGTGCCGGTTCGACTCCGGCTCTGGGTACAAAGCCTCCTAAGAAATTAGGAGGCTTTGCTGTTTTTTCAAAAAATTATTTATTTGACGGAAGCCAGCCTTTATTGCATATTACACATCTTAAGGGAACATATCGAAAAAATCATATCGTTAACAGACGACGAATTTTCTTTTATCAGTTCGCATTTCGAGATCAAAAATTACAGGAAGCACGACTTTTTGATTACTCTCGGGCATGATGTTAAATACTGCTATTTTGTAACCAAAGGTTTATTAAAACTGGTTTATGACGACGAAGGAGGCAAGCAACACATTGTGGCTTTTGCAATGGAGGATTGGTGGGAAAGTGATTTTTTAGCTTATTATAGTAAGAGCAAGGCAACCATGTCTTTACAATGCCTGGAAGACACGCAGGTATTGTGCCTACCGCTCGAGAGTTATCACGCCCTTTGTACGAGCTTGCCGAAGATGGAACACTTCCTACTGCAGAAAGCAAATGCAGGGCATATCAGCGCACAACAACGCATACTCTCCTTTCTAACCTCAAGCGCAAGTCAGCGTTACAACCAGTTACTCAAAAAGTATCCTGCCTTGTTTCAGCGGGTTCCAAAAACACAGCTGGCATCTTACCTCGGCGTTTCGCGCGAAACCCTCAGCAGGCTCTCTGAATAACAAATCAAAAACTATTTTAAACATGTGATATTTGTCACACCCTAATACGCCTTAACCTCCTCATTTTTGCCGTATAAAATTATCAACTGAGCCTTTAGCTCATTTAAACAAGCAAAAATGGAAAAGAGAATAATTAATCCATGGCAATGGCAGGACGAGCGCAGTTATGTACAAGCAGTTGAAGTTACCAATGCCACGGGCACACTATATGTGTCTGGCCAAACCGCAATAAGTGCAGACGGCGTATCCAGCGATGCAGATATGAAGTCGCAATTATTACTTGCATTGGAAAACCTCGAGCACGTTATAAATAAAGCAGGCTATAGTTGTGAAAATATAGTTCGGTTAAACATTTATACCACTAATACAGCCGAGCTTTGGCCGCACTTTAATATTTTTCAGGAATGGACAACAAAGCATAATGTCAAACAAGCACTAACCTTAATGGAGGTAAAAAGCCTATTTGAAACATTAAAAGTTGAGCTTGAAGCTACGGTAGTGAAGTAGTATTTTAATTTGGGGCACAGACCTCCCTTATAAAAAAAACCCGGTAAATTTAGGTACCGGGTTTTTCTTTATTTCCAAGGGTGTTATTTATTCCCCAGCCATTTTTGCTCGAGCATTTTAATAAAGTAGCCTCCTACCACGCTGCGTGCCTGGAAACCTACCTGTTTACCGTTGGTGGTTTCGTGCCAGTCGCCCATGGGTACACGAGTTGGTGTCTCGTTAGCATATTTATATATCGGCTCAATCAATTCCTTAAAATCACGCTGGTTGTTTGCCAGGGTTGCTGTCCAAACTATCCAATCAGACTTTGTGTAGCTTTTGCGGCTGTCTAAGGGTAATCCAAATTTGTTTTGTTTACCAAGGTAGTATTTAATCTCCCTATCATAAACTGATTGGGGAAACAAATTAAATCCAAGCAGCTTATCCCAAACCAGGTTATACTTTTGGCTCCAGGTATCCTTGTTGCCAAAGGCAAGAGCATAATGATCGCCATCATCGGCTAGTTTCATCCACTTGGTTACAGCATCCTTTGCTATTTTGCGGTTTTTTGCAGCTACATCTTTATGACCAAGCATATCGGCCAACATTGCGTATGATGCAATTCCGTTTATGGCCTTTAACGATAAGTTGGCATTGCGCGCAAGGTGACCCGCAAAATCGTCGGTGCAAAGTTGGCTGCCAGGATCAATCCCTTCCCTTATAAGATAATCTTTCCAGATGGTGAGCGTTTTCCAGTGCTTTTTAGCGTAGCTTGCGTTGCCCTCGGCTTTGGCTATAGCCGCTGCCAAAATTGTCATGTTGCCAGATTCTTCAACCGGCATATCCTCACCATAGGTTTGTCCGTTTGCCAATGGATAAGTACCTAGGTCATGCGCTGCGAAAGGTTTTTTAAACTTACCGCTTTCGCTGTAATAAAAGATGCCATTCATCATGCCTTTAAGCAACTCAGGCTTGTATAGCAAAAACATAGGAGCCGATGGATAAGTTATATCAACCGTATTGATGGAACCATTGCTAAAATTTTCCTTAGATAAAAATAACAACTCACCCTGCGGACTACGTACAAGCGCATGTGCAGCTATAGCCTGGCGGTATGCTAAAATACAAAGGTCGGCATACTCCTTACCTCCTGCCAACACCGCTTTACTGTACATATCCTTGTTAAACGCGGCGCAGCGTGCCATTATACTTTGGTAATCAACAGCAGCTTTATGAAGTTGTCCTTCAATAGTTTGATCGCCATTTTTGTTCCACCAAGGGCGTAGGTTTTTACCGAAATACTGGACCGAGTAAATATCGTTATAACCAATCTCAACATATCGCTCAACAACTTTACCACCCACATTACCCATAGGTATAATAGTATTCAGTGATAGTTGCTTACCCGCTGTAGTGGTGGTCTTAAATTTACCGGCAAAAAAAGCTGCCAGTCCACCAGTTTGACTTGTGATGAATTGCGATGCTTTCAGGGCTGTTGGCACGGCTACATAAGCATAACCCCAATCTATACGAAGATCATCACCTTTCTTTTTAAGGATAGGTTGCTCTGTTGTACCCGCTTTTAATATAGATAGTCCATTGCTTGTGTATTGCTTAGCTGTTATGCCTTGGGTAGCTTTATCAACAGCCAAATCTGTAGATGCGCCGAAATAAAGTTGCACGCTATGTGCTTTAGATGTATTTGATATAGCGCGGTATGTAATGTATGTAACCGGTCTCGACATCAGGTCGAGGTTATCCATCAGCAATGGCGATGTGAAGATAACTTTCAGGTCAACCGGGCCGCACTTAAAGTTATAAATAGTTTGAGTAGCATTAAGCACTACAGATGTTTGCTTAGCTTCGTTAAGCTCGGCACGCTCGGCAGGCTTTACTTCCTCGGCCAGGCCTGCGTCAATCCAGGCACCACCGCCGGTATTAACGCAATGCATTGCCAATACATTCTCTCCATCACGTAGCTTATCTTTTATGCTGTTCTTTAACTGAATTATCTGCAGATCGCCATTTGCGCCTTCACTCTCATCTATCTTTTCGCCGTTCAGGTACACTTCCGCCTGGTCGTCGTGGTGCAATTTTAAAACAAGCTTATTGACATCCGTTTTGGTGTAAGTAAATGTGCGTCTTACCCATATATCGCGGCTTTTCCACATTGTTTTATTGTATGCCGGATCGTTACCGAACGGGGCTGCACCCGTTTTCCACTTACTGTCGTCAAATGCAGTCTCGGCCCAGTTTTTACCCGGATCTGCTTCGATATATTTAGCCGTATATGTTTTCTCATCGGCATCGGCAAGTATGGTTTTGTAAGATACAGGCTCGTTACCCATAAAGCGATAGTACTCGCCATCAACCTTGGCAATACCAAGTAAGGACTGCCCCTTTCCTGTCCAATGCTTTGTTGTTGACCCATTCAGTTCATCAGTAAATGACCATACGCTGAAATAAGGATTATGTGTTATTAAAGGGTATGCGGGCGCTTTAGTAGCTTGCGCATGCACGCCAATGTATGACAGCAGCGCACAACCCAGCAACCCAAAAGGTTTTAGAGCATTTTTCATGTGTAGTGTGAGATATAGTTTTTATTATTTGCCTTCAAACTTTTGCAGGCGGGCATAAATTTCAAGCATTGCCGCCTGGTCAATAAGTCGTTTAACGTTTTTGGTGCCCACCAGGCCTTTGCTGTCGCGCTCATCTTTCCAAATCCGGTTGGCATCGGCTACAAAAAACTGCAGGCGCTGCTTGTTCTTGTCAACTTTATACAGCTCCAGATATCCGCGCAAAAGCACTGCGTTAAACCAATAGTCGCCGCGTAGCTTTCCGTTTCTGTAAAACTGTTTCTCGGCAGCATTAGCAACACTAACAGCATCATCTAAATACTTCTTGTTTTTGGTGATATTATAAAGCAATACGCCGCTTTGCAGCATAGTGCCTGCATTGTAAGTATAGTATGCAGAATCAATTTTTTGCGAAGGCAACCTGATGTTATCAAAGTAAACACCGTTTGGAGCAAGCAGCCTGCTTTTTGTCCAATTATAAACTTTAACAGCTGTATCCAGATAGGCTTTTTGCTTCGTTGCCTGGTACAATCTTAACCCTACCAAAATACCCGGCCCGTTTGAGCAGGTATTCTTAGATTTGAAATTTCCCTCTTCCCAGTAAAAGCCGCCACCGCCAACATCATTTAAACCGGTAAGCAGAAAGCGATATATTGTTTTAGAGATATTAAGATATTCCTTTCTATGCGTGCGATCATAAGCATCCATCAAGGCAATGGCAATCCACTGGTTATCATCGTAAAAACGATTATCCTGTTTCTCTCTTACAACCATGGCCTGATAGGCCGGCGCTGGTGGGCGCGTGGTATAGTACTGCTGTATGGCCACCATTACCGGGCTGATGTACGATTTATTAGGGTTCACTACCTCCATTTCGTTTGCGGCTTGTATCAAGCCACACAGCGGCCATAAAAATGAATGGTTTTCCCGGTTCTCGGCCGAGTCGGTTGTTTCCAGGAAAAGGTTTTGTTTCTTGTCGAAGAACCTACTGTAGATATTGCTGTGCAACTGGCGTGTCGCGGCAGCATAATCCATTGTTTGTGCAAGGGTACTAAATACCGATGCACAAACAATAATAACTATTAAGTGAAGTTTTTTCATCTTCGAGGTTTTTGTTAAGCCAGTAATTGCGGCTTAGTTGTATAAGTTTCCCAAAGCAATTCACCAAAAAGGGTATTAGCCCAGGCAAACCAGCTACGGGTAAATTTGGTAGCATCATTTTTATGGAACGACTCGTGCATAAAGCCTGTGCCGCCATGTGTTTTACGCAACATTTCTATACACTCTTTAATTTCGGTATCGCTGTTGCTTGTAAGTGCACGAATAATGATGCTGATAGGCCAAACCATATCTTTGCCTACATGCGGGCCACCTATACCCTCGCCTGCCGTGCCTTTAAAAAAGAACGGATTATCAAGCGATAGCAGCATTTTGCGGGTATTTATGTAAACCGGATCGGTATTTTTTATGGCATCCAGGTACGGCATAGCCAATAAGCTTGGCACGTTGGCATCATCCATCAGGTTGTAGCTGCCAAAGCCATTCACCTCGTAAGCATACACTTTACCATGATCAGGGTGATTAACTACAGCGTGTTTTTGTAGAGCAGCGTTTACCTCGTTTGCAAGGGTTGTCAGTTCGCCGGCAAGGGCAGCATCTTTTGATATGGCTGTTACCATTTCAGCCGCCTGGTTAAGGCTGGTAACGGCGAAGAAGTTAGATGGTATCAGGAATGAAAAGATGGTGGCATCATCGCTCGGGCGGAATGAAGAGCAAATTAAACCCACCGGTTTTACCGGGTAACCAAAACCGCTCATTGGTACGCTATCGGTAGCGAAAGCGGTTTTACGCTGGAACGAGTAAGGCCCGTCATTATTTTTGCGTTGCTGCTCCTTAAATGTTTTCAATACGGCCTGTATGGCGCTTTTCCATTTAGCATCAAATGGTGACGTATCGCCGGTAAGTTTCCAATACTTATAAGCCAGGCGTATTGGGTAACATAACGAATCAATTTCCCATTTACGCTCGTGCAAGCCGGGTTTCATGTCGGTAACATCATCTTTCCACTCGCTTTGCTTGCTCGGGTCGTCATAAAAAGCATTGGCGTATGGGTCGCGCAATATGCAGGTAGCCTGGTGATTAATTACACCTGCAATCAATTTTTTTAACTCTGTATCCTTATTTATAAATGCAAGGTATGGCCAAACCTGCGCACTGCTGTCGCGCAGCCACATGGCATCAATATCACCGGTAATTACATAGGTATCGGGTTTGCCATCAAGCACCTTGTAAGTTACAGTGGTATCTAAAGTATTAGGGAAGCAATTTTCGAACAGCCAGCCCAATTCAGGGTTTTTTACTTTCGATTTAAATTCCACAATCGCCTTCTCTACAGATTTGCTTGTAAAGTGACGTTTTGCCGCCGCTACCCTTACTACCGGGAAAGGTGCGTTTGCCGCAAACGATAATTTATTTAATAAAACGCCTGCTCCAATTAAACCGGTGCTCCCGATAAATTGTCTTCTTTTCATACTAATTTGATGGTATTTTTAAATTATAACTGGCCTGCAATATACGAATGCATATAATATCTCAGCGTTAAAAGTTGCGCTTGAATTAATTAAACACACTTTTCAAGCTTTAAAAAAGCTGTTTTTAACGGCTATTGTTTTTTATCTCCATCCCATATTCGTATAAAATGCGAAGGGTTTTGGCCAACGGCTCTATTAAACAATTTGTTGAAATAAGAAATACTTTCAATGCCCACGGCATAGCATGTTTCGGCAACGTTGGTGCCTTGCATTAACAGGTTTTTTGCACGTTCTATTCGGTACTGATTGACAAAGTCCGTAAAAGTCATGTTAGTTTGCCTTTTAAAATAGCGGCAAAAAGCTGGTGTAGTAAGGTGCACTTTGGCGGCGACTGCATTCACGTTAGGCTTTTTATTATAGTTGGCATCAATGTATTCGTATATAGCGCCCATCCTGATCTTGTCTTTCAGGATAAAATCTTTGCTTGATTCATCGTTGTTCAGCAATTCCATTTCTGTAGATGTGGCGAGTATTTGAAAAATCTCCACCAATGCCAGCAGTTGATCAAATGACGATAAACCGTTAAGCGCCCTTAATCGCCCGGCAACGTTAGCTTTGGTTTCCCCGCTGAATGATATACCTCTGTCGGCATTCTTAAACAAGGCTTTTATTGCAGCAAACTCCGGGGAGGTTGCTATGGCCTGCCCTAAGAAATTGGTATGCAACTGCAAAACTATCTGGTGGTAATCGCTGCGTAACCTGTAATCAAAATTGAGGTGCGGCAGGTTGCCACCTATAAATACCAGGTCGCTTTGTGTGTAGCCCGATATGTGCGTACCTACATGCCTTATGCCGGCATCGGCTTCTACGTACACCAGCTCTACCTCGGGATGGTAATGCCATAAAAATGTATTGCGCAAACGAGGCGAAAACAGCTTAAATGACTTGCCCGGTTCAAAGTCTATGCGTTCGAGCTGTATTTTATCCATACCATATTGCAGATAATAATCTTAAATATAAGCATAAAATATCAATGCAGAGCAAATAGTGGTTATTGTAAGCTATGCTTAGCGTACCAAGCCCTTCTAACTTTGTGTTATCAAAACAAACCAATTATGAAAATGCAGCCAGAAACCGGGGGCACGATGATTGCTGCCCCAAACATGAAAGCCAACGAGAAACATAACGAAATACCCGGCAACCCATCAACAGCTACAACAAGTGCTATAAAGCTAAACGACCGAAGCAACGGGAAGCCGCTCCGCGTGTTGACCGAAGCCGACTGGGCATTTTGGATGGAGAACGGTTACGTTGTTATCAAAAACGCGGTACCCAAAGAACAAGCAAAAAAGCTGGCTGACTACTTATGGGAATACGAAGATAAAGATCCTAATGATATACAGAGCTGGTATAAAAAGCCTAATGCCCAAATGCAAATGGCCGAATTGAATAATACCGGCATGGTTGAGATTTATAACCACCAGTACATGTGGGATAACCGGCAGCATCCGAAAGTGCACGCCGCCTTTGCAGATATTTGGGGTACCGAAAAACTTTGGGCCAATATTGACAGGGCCAACCTGAATTTCCCATTACGCCCGGGATTTGAATATAAAGGATTTATACACTGGGATTACGACCCTGAGACAAAGCCACAAAATGTGCAGGGTGTGCTTGCACTGGCCGACCAGATCGATGAAAGCATGGGTGGCTTTCAATGCATACCCGAACTTTACCGCACTTATGACACCTGGAAACTAACCCAACCGGAAGACCGCGACCACTACAAACCTGATACAACCGGCTTTGAGATTGTTAAGGTAAAAATGGAAGCCGGCGACCTGTTGATATTTAACAGCACGCAACCACATGGCATAAGGGCCAACAACAGCAACAACAAGGTGCGCATAGCGCAATATGTTAGCATGATGCCCGCACAGGAAGATAATGAAGAGTTAAGGCAGTGGCGTATAAACAGCTGGCAAAACCGCGAAGCCATGCAAGGTTATGCATTCCCCGGCGACCCACAGGAACGAGAAAAGAAAAATTCTGTAGCCCAACTTTCACAACTTGGCAAAAAACTATTAGGATTGGAAAAGTGGGATTAGGCTTAAAAACACCAAAGGCCGCAATGTAATGCGGCCTTTGGTATTCATAAAACTCTTAAATTATATAGAGAGTTCCGGATCGTTACCTTCTGTAGCGTAGCGCGGCCTTTCTCTTTTATAAATAGCGCCCAACACCAATGCCAATACAAAAAGCATGATAATGGAGATCACAATAGATTTTATCTGCGGGCCAATGCCGGCATTTTTTCGGCTATCAAACTGCTTTTGCATTTCGTCCATCTTTTTATCAATGTCCGTTTGGCTGGCGCCAGACTTTTCGAGTATCGGCGTCACAGCGGTAACCATCGCATTCCTGGTATTGTCTACCATGTTTGGCTCAATCACCTTGGCAAAAACTACGTTTACCGTAACGTAGTTAACCGCCATTGCCAATAATAGCATCAGGAAAATACCTGTTATTGCCTGGCGCAGGTTCCAAAAACCACCAATAGTTTTGCGCAGATCTGCAACCAAAAACAATAATACCACCAAAGGCAGTATAATATTAAACAGCATCGGCACCAATATAATTGCCCAGTATGACGTTGCAATTGATACAATATAGTAGTAAGATACTATGTTTAGAATTGCAACTACAACACCTAAAATGAGGCCTTTAGGAATTGCGTTTTTGCGGATAATTGGGTTTAAGTCTTCGCTCACTGTGATGATCGTTGAATTAGTTAAAGCTAACCAATATTTCTAAGACAGCCATATCAAATGATTTATTGGCCGAATTATCAGCTATCTCTTCCTTATCATGACCGGTTGCGTCAGGATTTTGGAAAAAGCACATCATTGGGTAAAATAACTCTTTAACTTCTGAGTCTCCGGAGATGGTTGCAGCAACCTTTTGTATCTCGCTTACCGGGCTTTCCACTAATATCTGGTTGGCAATTACAGGTTCATAAATGCGGTACTCATCCTGAAACTCGTCTTCATCAACTAATAAAAATTCTTTAAGGTAATCTTCAAGTTCCGGTTCAATACCTTCATCTTCACACTCGTTAAGGTATAAAAGTAAGTTAAGCAACTCGGTACCGCGGTCAAGCGTTTGCTCTTCTATATCTTCCCACTCGGGAGTCTCCAGGTAATCGTCTTCAAGCTTTTTAACATCCTCGCTGAAGAAGTTGATGAGCAACAAGTCAAAAAATATCTCGCGCAGTTCTTCTGCCTGCGGGTTGTTATCAAAAACTTCGTCCAAACGGTCAACCTTGGTTAAAAAGTCGTCGTCTGATGAAAATATCGGAGCAAATTCGGTTTCGAGCGCCTGGGCGTCAAAAATTGAATATTTTGCGTAGGCCTGTAAAGCACTGCTAATAGCAGCGGTAACTTTTGGGTCGGTCATTATGGTCTGATTAAAAGATAATGGTTTGATTATTATTACAGGTTAACAAAACTTTACCCTTTAAGTTCTGGCCCATAAACGGAGAATTGTAACTTTTTGATTGATTTACAGCACGAGCATACTCCCATTCGCCTTCCGTATCTAACAGTACTAAATTGGCAGCGCTACCTTCTTTTATACTTGCTGCTGAAACATTTAAAATAGCGCGAGGTGCAACAGCCATTTTCTGCGCAACAGTATCAATATCCAAACCTGCTTTTAACGCAAGCGCAAAAGCTGTTTGCAATCCTATTGTGCCATAAGCTGCTACTTCAAATTCAACATCTTTAAACTCAATTTCGTGTGGCGTGTGCTGGGTAACTATCGCATCTATGGTGCCGTCTTTTAATCCGGCTAACAATGCATCTACATCATCCTGCGTGCGTAAAGGTGGTTTAACTTTATACTGGCTGTCGAAGCCCATCAAAGCCTCGTCTGTTAGCACCAGGTTATTTATGGCAACATCGCAAGTGATATTAAGACCCTTTGCCTTCGCATCTCTGATAAGTTCTACAGAGCGTTTGGTTGATATGGTAGTAAAGTGGACGGATGCGCCGGTGTATTCGGCAAGGTAAAGATCGCGTGCCAACATCAATTCTTCGGCGAGCGATGGTATACCTTTCATACCAAGCATAGTGCTTACAACACCTTCATTCACCTTTGCTTTACCCGCTATAGATGTATCTTCGGGGTAGGAGATCACTTGTGCCCCAAAGCCCTGCACGTAAAGCATGGCACGTTCCATCAAGCCGGCATCCTGAACCGGGCGCGTACCATCTGTAAAGGCCAATGCGCCGCTTTTAAACATATCATACATCTCGGCCATGTCCTTTCCTTCCCGGTTGTGAGATATGGTGCCAAGCGGGTAAATATCAACAAGATTGTTTTTTGCACGATTGCGCAGATATTCCACCTCGGCCTTTGAGTGAACCGGCGGCTGCGTATTAGGCATAAGTGCTACGCCAGTAAAGCCTCCCGCGGCTGCGGCTGCAGAACCCGTTTCAAGATCTTCCTTAGTTTCGAGACCCAGCTCACCTATATTACAGTTAAGGTCAAAAAAGCCAGGGCTAACATATTTACCGGTTGCATCGTACGTTTCAATGTCATCATTGCTTATGGATGAGGCTATTTTGGTGATGGTTCCGTTTTCAATCAAAATATCGGTTACCTGCTTATTAAATGTAGATGCAGGGTCAATAACAGTTGCAGATTTGATAAGCAAATTCATTAGCGCTGTTTAAGGTGGGTTATGTTTATACCTGTTGCGAAGCTTTGCTTTTGGTGGTTCTAAAATACCGCACAAGCAATGTTTCGGCAGCCAGGCAAACCAGGGCCAAAATTATACAAAGTTTCCATAATTGCATTGCCGAATTTGCTGCAACCGCAATATTAGCCGTATTAGCTGCGTCTCCCGTCAAAACATTTCCCTTACCACCAACTAACTTGCTTAATTCGTTTGCCGTTAAGTAGTCAAGGTCCGACTCGGCACGGTTGTCATTAAATGCCAGTATTGCTGCCGTGCTATCCGCCTTTTTCAGTTCGTACAAACCTGCTTCGGTTAGCTGGCCCGGCAAATAAAGCAGTGTGCTTCCATCCTGCTGGCGTACATCGGGAATAATAGTTTGCTTGGCCTTAACTAATTTTACCAGCTCTTTTTCTGAAGAATTCAGCGGAACAGTCTCAATCACCTCATTACTGCCAAGGGTATGAAACAACGGCATATCCCGGCCGCTTAATAACGCAACCCGTAAAACAATAGGTACAAACAAAGCATGCACAGGCAGGTTGCTAAAACTTTCATCGAGCGGAAGTGCGCAAACATATACTTTACCACTGCCGCTTGCAAACCTTTGCCAAATTACATCGCCTGTTTGCAGCTTCATTAAATACTCGCCTGTTTTGTTACCCCGTGCCAGGTTGAAATACTTTTTGACGCGCGGAAGATCAGTGTTTTGGGGTGCAGCTTCAAAAATATTCTTAAAAACTCGGCTTTGCATATTGATGGCTGATACCTTAGCATCCCCCGTAACCAAAGCCTGCGGATAAGCCGCGCCCATTGGCTGCAAAAAACTTTGATAAGTGGCAATAGTTCCTTTGGCGGATGGAAAAAACATCAGGTTTCCACCCTTGGTCACGTAAGTTTTTAATTGCTGCGCCAAACCGGATGATATAGCATCCACGTCGCTTAGAACAATCAGGGGATAATTTGCCAGGGCCGAATAATCTACATTTCCCTCGCCTGTTTGGTTCACCTTGAAAAAAGGATCAGACGCGAAAAGGGCGCTTAAATATTTATTTGGCGTGCCGTTGTTGATAAGCAAAACAGGTTGTTGTTTTTTGACATTGAAGGCAAAGTAGAAGTCGTTGTCGAAGGTGACCGGGTTATCCTGTAATTGGATTTGCCCCCTTTGCCAACCGGCTTGCAAGCCAGAAAAGCTTAGCGTATCTGTTTGGGTAGATTTTGCATTTAAGGTGAAGCTGCCTATAGCCTTTTGCGCGCCGTTGATAGTAATTTTAAGAGGGATTTTGATGGCTTTTTTTTCGGCATAGTTGCGCAATTTGACAACTAACTTTTCGCTCTCGCCGGGCCGGTGCGTGGCGTTTAACAACCAAGCCGAGTCGACCGCGACATTGGGTAAGGAGTTTGCCTTAAGTTGTACGATGTTTACAGCAGGTAGTTTATTTGCCTGCCCCGAAACAATATTTTTCTGAAAATCGGATATCACGTAATACTGCGCAGATACGCCGGCCCTTGTATTAATGAGGCTTTGCTGCCGCTCGTTGATCTGGCTGACGTTTCGGCTTTGGGATGAGAGCTTAACCGCATCAACAGCATCGTTAAACTCATCCCGGTTAAGCAAGCGTTGATGCTTGCCTTCAAAATCCTGGGTTAATAACTGGAAGCGGCTATTGATGGGATATGAGGCCGCTATTTGCCTAGCTTTTTGTTTGGCTTCGTCAAGTAGTGAACCCTCCCGACTTAGCGCTTCCATCGAGTGAGAATTGTCAACAAATATGCTAACGACCTGCTGCTTCCCTGTTGCATTGCCATCACTATTTCCTTTAATATAAGGCCGGGCAAATGCAAATACTATAAATGCTAAGGCCAGCATTCGCGATGCAAGAATGAGGCGCTCTTTAAGGTTACGACGACTTGCCTGCTGTTGCTGAACATCACGCAAAAACTGCACGTTACTGAAGTAAACTTTTTTATACCGCCTGAAACTGAACAGGTGTATCAACACCGGTATTAATAGTGTAAGCAGGGCAAACAAAAAGGCGGGATACAGGAACTGCATTAGGCAAATGTGCAAAATTAGGCACATACCTCAACAAAAAAGGCCCCGAAATTCGGGACCTTTTTTTATTTAGCTTGGCTGAATGTTATTTTACAGCGTCGATGATTGCTTTGAAAGCATCCGGATTGTTCATTGCTAAATCAGCTAATACCTTACGGTTTAAACCAATTTCTTTAGCAGCTAACTTACCTATTAATTGAGAGTAAGAAATTCCGTGCTGACGAGCACCTGCGTTGATACGCTGAATCCATAAAGCTCTGAATTCTCTTTTTTTGGTTTTACGGTCGCGGTAAGCGTACTGTAAACCTTTTTCAACTGTGTTTTTAGCAATAGTGTAAACCTTGCTGCGTGAACCCCAATAACCTTTGGCGAGGTTCATGATTCTTTTCCTGCGTCTTCTCGACGCTACTGCGTTAACTGAACGTGGCATTTGTTCTTGTTTTTGGTAGTGAGTGTTTCTTTATAGAAAGCTTGTGACTCGAATACCTGGTTAAAAATTGATTTAATTACTTGCCTATGCAAAGCATGCGTTTTACGTTACCCATATCAGCATCAGACACTAAGCTGGTGTGACCAAGGGCACGCTTACGTTTTGTTGACATCTTGGTTAAGATGTGGCTTTTGTACGCATTTTTGCGGGCAATTTTACCGGTTCCAGTAAGCTTAAAGCGCTTTTTGGCACTGGAATTGGTTTTCATTTTTGGCATAACTCTATTATATGAATGTGCAAATGTGCAGATATGCTAATATGCAAATCATTCCACCTGCGGGTTTACTTGTTAAGGGATCCATCTGCACATCAGCACATCTGTAATCCGCACATCAATCTATTTCTTAGCTGCCTTTGGGGCTACCGTCAAAAACATCCTTTTACCTTCAAGCTTAGGTAACTGCTCAACCTTACCAACCTCTTCAAGCGCCTGTGCAAAACGAAGCAATAATATCTCGCCCTGTTCCTTGTAAACAATAGCACGGCCTTTAAAGTGTACGTAGGCTCTTACCTTCTCGCCCGACTCTAAAAACTTGGTAGCATGCTTCAACTTAAAGTCAAAGTCATGATCATCAGTATTCGGTCCAAAACGGATCTCCTTGATAACGGTTTGCTTTGCATTACTTTTAATCTCTTTAAGCTTCTTCTTCTGCTCGTAAATAAACTTATTGTAGTCAGTTACTTTACAAACCGGCGGGTTAGCATTTGGAGATATCTCAACCAGGTCAAGCTCTTGTTCCTGAGCTATGGCTAACGCATCTTTAAGGCTGTATACACCTTGTTCGATGTTGTCACCTACAAGGCGCACTTCCTGTGCCCTGATGAACTGATTGATATTATGTTCGGCTTCTTTCTTCTTAAAAGGTAGCCTGGGTCCTCTGTTGAAAGGTCTGTTTAATGCCAAGTTATACTGTTATTTCTTTAATTATTTGTTGTTTAAATTCCTCAATACTCATACTTCCCAAGTCGCCCTGTCCGTGTTTACGAACCGAAATCCTGCCCTCGGCAGCTTCCTTTTCGCCCACTATAAGCATGTAAGGTATCTTTTTAACTTCAGCGTCGCGTATTTTACGCCCGATTTTCTCGTCTCTGAAATCAATCAGCCCGCAAATATCGGAATCTTTTAACTCATCTGAAAGTTTTTTTGCATAATCTTCATATTTTTCCGATATCGGCAATATTATAAATTGCTCTGGCGACAGCCAAAGCGGGAAGTTACCGGCGCAATGCTCAATCAATACGGCCACAAAGCGTTCCATTGAACCAAACGGCGCGCGGTGAATCATTACCGGGCGGTGCTTTTGGTTGTCGCTTCCTGTATACTCCAGTTCAAAACGCTCGGGCAGGTTGTAATCTACCTGGATAGTTCCTAGTTGCCATTTACGACCAAGCGCGTCCTTAACCATAAAGTCGAGTTTAGGGCCGTAAAATGCAGCTTCGCCTGTTTCAACAACGGTACGTAGACCTTTTTCAGCCGCAGCTTCGATAATTGCAGTTTCGGCTAAAGCCCAGTTTTCGTCGGTACCAATATACTTGGTTTTGTTGTTAGGATCGCGAAGGGATACCTGCGCAATGTAATCTTCAAAGCCCAAAGCTCCGAAAACATAAAGCACAAGGTCAATAACCTTCATGAACTCTTCTTTAACTTGGTCAGGGCGGCAAAACAAGTGCGCATCATCCTGTGTAAAACCACGTACACGGGTTAAACCATGCAACTCGCCGCTTTGCTCGTAACGATACACGGTACCAAACTCGGCCAGCCTTACAGGCAAATCCTTATATGAGCGTGGCTTTGTTTTATAAATTTCGCAGTGGTGCGGGCAGTTCATTGGTTTAAGGAAAAACTCCTCTCCCTCCTGCGGTGTTTTTATCGGCTGGAATGAATCAGCACCATATTTTTCATAATGGCCCGATGTAACATACAGGTTTTTATGGCCAATGTGCGGCGTAATTACTTGCTCATAACCGGCCTTAACCTGCGCTTTTTGCAGGAAATTAGTTAAACGCTCGCGCAGGGCAGTGCCTTTTGGCAACCACAATGGCAGGCCCATACCTACTTTTTCGCTGAAAGCAAAAAGCTCAAGTTCCTTACCTAATTTGCGGTGGTCGCGCTTTTTAGCTTCTTCAATAACGTGCAAATATTCGGTAAGCTCACTTGCTTTGGGGAAGGTTACGCCGTAAATACGGGTTAACTGTTTGCGGCTTTCATCACCACGCCAGTACGCACCTGCAAGGCTCATCAGCTTGGCTGCTTTTATAAACCCGGTATTTGGAATATGCGGCCCGCGGCACAAGTCGGTAAAACCGCCTTGCGTATAAAAAGTTATGCTGCCATCAGGCAGGTCTTTGATCAGGTCGAGTTTGTACTCGTCACCCTTTTCAGTAAAATATTCAATTGCATCGGCTTTGCTGACCGGCTTGCGTATGTATTCGCTTTTGGTTTTGGCCAGCTCAATCATCTTGTCTTCGATCTGCTTAAAATCGTCAGACGAGAGGGTTTTGTCGCCAAAGTCAACATCGTAATAAAAGCCTGTTTCAAGCGCAGGGCCGATACCAAATTTAGTGCCCGGGTAAAGCGCTTCTAAAGCTTCGGCCATCAAGTGGGCAGATGAGTGCCAGTAAGTTGCCTTACCTTTTGCATCATTCCAGGTTAATAATTTAACGGCAGAGTCGGCTTCAATGGGGCGGCTTGCATCCCAAACCTCGCCGTTTACTTCGGCAGCCAATACGTTTCGTGCTAAACCTTCGGAAATAGACTGTGCTATTTGCATGGAAGTGATCCCTTTATCGTATTCACGAACGGAACCATCGGGAAGTGTAATACTAATCATCTACAACTATGATTTAAATTTTAATAAATATGATACGTCAAAAAATCACATACTAACGTGATTTATACTTGTGGCAAAAATAGAATTTTTTATATACAAGGAAAGTAAAAATTGGGAATACTTAGCCCATGCAAATGAATTAGTAATAAGAGTCGTAGCATAGTCAAGTCCTTGCAAAGCCCGGCGCTTGGTAACCCAAATACACCATCAGTCCACTGGAAACCACTTTTTTGATGAGATATTACTTTTCTACTAAGTTTGGATAATACCAACGTTAAAAGGCTTCTTTATAGGTGCATGGTTGGCAGCTTCGATACCCATTGAAATGACTTTCCTCGTTTCAAGCGGGTCAATAATGCCATCTACCCAAAGCCTTGCTGCAGCGTAATATGGTGTGGTTTGCGCATTGTATCGGTCTGTGGTTTCCTTAAGCAAATCGGCTTCCTTTTGGGCGTCTACTTCTTCGCCCTTTGCCTTAAGGCCTGCCGCCTGCATCTGCACTAAAACCTTCGCAGCCTGCGCCCCGCCCATAACTGCAATTTTAGCAGATGGCCAGGCATAAATCAACCTTGGATCGTACGACTTGCCGCACATGGCATAATTGCCTGCGCCGTATGAATTACCCACAACTATGGTGAATTTAGGCACTACAGAATTTGATACCGCGTTTACCATTTTAGCACCGTCTTTAATAATACCGCCATGCTCGCTGCGGCTGCCTACCATAAATCCGGTAACATCCTGTAAAAACACCAATGGTATTTTCTTTTGGTTGCAATTCATTATAAAGCGCGTTGCCTTATCGGCCGAGTCAGAGTAGATAACCCCACCTATCTGCATCTCCCCCTTTTTAGATTTTACCACCTTGCGCTGGTTAGCCACAATACCCACGGCCCAGCCATCAATACGGCCAAGCCCGCAAATAATTGTTTGCCCGTAACCTGCTTTGTATTCTTCAAAGTCAGAATCGTCCAGCAATCGTAGTATGATCTGCATCATGTCGTATGCCTTCTCCCTATTATCCGGCAGTATGCCGTAAATATCCTTCGGGTTAAGCTTTGGTTCTAACGGTGCAATTCTATCAAAGCCCGCTTTATTATAATCACCAACCTTGCTCATGATGTTACGGACAGAATCGAGGCAGGATTTATCGTTAGGGTGTTTATAATCGGTAACGCCTGATATTTCACACTGCGTGGTGGCACCGCCGAGCGTTTCGTTATCTACATCCTCGCCAATGGCTGATTTTACCAGGTATGAACCCGCCAGGAAAACCGAGCCTGTGCCATCAACAATCATGGCTTCGTCGCTCATGATAGGCAGATAAGCACCACCGGCCACGCATGAGCCCATGATAGCGGATATTTGAACGATGCCCATACTGCTCATTATGGCATTGTTCCTGAATATGCGACCGAAGTGCTCTTTGTCCGGAAATATTTCATCCTGCAATGGCAGGTATACCCCTGCCGAATCTACGAGGTAAATCACCGGCAAGCGGTTTTCCATTGCAATTTCCTGTGCGCGAAGATTTTTTTTGGCCGTGATAGGGAACCACGCTCCTGCTTTTACGGTAGCATCATTAGCCACTATAACACATTGCCGACCAGCTATGTATCCAATACCACAAACCACGCCACCGCTTGGGCAACCGCCATGCTCGGCATACATGCCATCGGCTACAAAGGCGCCAATCTCCAGCCATGGCTTGTCATCATCTATCAAATAGCTAATGCGCTCTCGAGCCAGCATTTTGCCCTTTTCTTTTTGTTTGGCAGCAGCTTTTTCACCACCGCCCTGGTATATTTTATTTAGCCTTGCATTGCATTGAAATACGAGTTGTTTGTTGGCATCCTCGTTTTTATTGAACTCCAAATCCATGATGCGTTTATAATAGGTTGTGTAATTTTAGTAAAAATTACCTTGGTTAGCCAAATGTAACAATATTTATTATGCATGCATAGTATTTTAAGATTCAAAAGATATCAAAACAAAATAGCCGCTCTAAGGCGGCTGTTTTGTTTTATTTCACTGAATTCCTATAAAAGATTCCTGTCCTTAAACCAAACTTCATCGGGTTTTATATCGATGTTTTCCATCTGGCTTATAAGGTCGTCAGCATCCGGAGAAGTTAGTACTAATGCTCGGTTTGCAGGCTTAAGATAACGCTGCTCAACCAATTACATCCATCTGCTTTAACAGGTTATCGTAGAAACCACCAACATTCATTACACCTACCGGGTTGCTGTGCAAGCCCAACTGCAACCAGGTAAGTACCTCGAAGAATTCCTCAAGCGTTCCAAAGCCGCCCGGTAACATGATGATACCGTCACTTAAGTCGCTCATCAGCTGTTTGCGTTCATGCATGTTTTTAACAATGTGCAATTCGGTACAGCCGGTATGGCCAACCTCTTTATCCATCAAAAACTGAGGAATAACGCCTACCACTTTGCCGCCCCTACTGAGTACCGCATCGGCCAGTAATCCCATCACTCCAACCTTACCACCGCCGTAAACAAGCGTTATATTTTTGGCAGCCATCAGGCCAGCTAATTGCTCAATTGCCAATTGTAGTGCAGGGTCACCATTGAAATTGGCCCCGCAAAAAACACAAATAGATTTCATATCCATTTTTATAGTTACTCTGCTTCTATTAAACTGATAATGATGCCCAGGCCGGTTTTAACTTTTTGGGCAACCGCTTTTATTTCATCTGCCGGAAGATCTGTTTCCAATTCTTCCTCATAAATCTCTTCCATCTTCTCCAGCAGCTGGTCGAGCCCTAACTCATACTCGGCGTTTAATCTGTTGCCATCCAGCTCTAGCAGCACAAATATGGTTGACAGGCAGCCGTAGTAAGTAGAGGGCGTAAGATAATCGAGCGTGCTATACTCGTGCTTGAGGCGATTAAGGAAATTGTCTAACGTCATGATTGATTTAAAACACAACAGGTGGCTTAAATAAACCACCTGCTGTAATATAATATTTAAATTACTGCTATTATCTGCTGTAGTTTGGTGCTTCCTTAGTAATGGTAATATCATGCGGATGGCTCTCGCGGATACCTGACGCTGTGATACGCACAAACTTGGCTTTTTGCATGGTTTCGATATTTTTGGCACCGCAGTAACCCATACTTGCACGTAAACCACCTACAAACTGGTAAATAACTTCGGCAAGCATGCCTTTATATGGTACACGGCCTACAATGCCTTCTGGTACCAGTTTTTTGATATCGTCCTCTACATCCTGGAAGTAACGGTCTTTAGAGCCCTGCTCCATAGCCTCAATAGAACCCATACCACGGTATGATTTAAACCTACGACCTTCGTAAATAATGCTTTCGCCCGGCGACTCTTCTACACCTGCAAATAATGAACCAGCCATGATCGAGCTGGCACCGGCTGCAATGGCTTTTGCAATATCGCCGGTATGTTTTATACCACCATCTGCAATTACTGGTACGCCACGGCCCTCAAGAGCTTTGGCACATTCATAAACAGCATATAGTTGAGGTACGCCAACACCTGCAATGATGCGTGTTGTACAAATAGAGCCGGGACCGATACCTACCTTAACGGCATCAACTCCTGCATCAGCAAGGGCTATGGCAGCTTCGCCCGTAGCCACGTTACCTGCAATAACCTGTAAATCCGGATAGGCAGCTTTAACTTCCTTTACTTTATTGATAACACCCAATGAGTGACCATGAGCAGTATCGATTGCAATAACATCTACACCTGCTTTTACAAGGGCATCCACACGCTCCATAGTATCGGCAGTTACACCAACGGCAGCACCTACGCGCAGGCGGCCATGCTCATCTTTACAAGCATCGGGGTAATTTTTAAACTTTTGAATATCCTTGAAAGTGATTAAACCGATCAACAAACCCTCTCCATCCACAACGGGCAGTTTCTCGATCTTGTAATTTTGCAGTATTTCTTCGGCCTGGGCCAATGTTGTGCCTTTTGGTGCAGTAACCAGGTTCTCTTTGGTCATGATGGCATCGATGGGCATCTTCATGTCTTTCTGAAAACGCAGGTCGCGGTTGGTTAAGATACCTTTCAATTTACCGTCGTTGTCAACAACCGGGATACCACCAATATGAAACTCGCGCATGATCTTGATTGCATCGCCGACTGTTGCTGCTTCGTGCAGGGTTACCGGATCTTGGATCATACCACTCTCCGAACGTTTTACTTTACGTACCTCGTCGGCCTGGCGTTGTATCGTCATGTTTTTATGCAGCATACCTAAACCACCTGCCTGCGCTATGGCAATAGCCAGTTTGGCTTCGGTAACGGTATCCATTGCGGCAGACACCAACGGTATTTTTAAACGGATTTTTTTTGTTAACCATGAGCTGGTATCAACCTCGCGTGGCAACACTTCTGAATAAGCCGGGAGTAACAGAACGTCGTCGTAAGTTAATCCTTCGGCGACAAATTTGGATGGGTCTAACTGCATAGCAAATAATTATTTTGGAGTTATTATTTGCCGGGCAAAGATACGTTTAGATGAGCAAATGTGCAAGTATGCAAATAAGCAAATTTGAAGATTACAGATGTGCAGATGTAAAATTGAACAAGTATGACAAAATAATGTTGAGATTTCACATCTCAGAGGTGCAGATGCGCAAATTGAGAAATTGGATTATTCAATCAAAATCATCTGCACATCTGAAATCTGCACATCCGCGCATCAAAAGCTAATATTTCCCTACTACAACCTTGTAGAAGTTCTCAAAATCAAGGTATTTATTTGCAAGCGCTTTCACTTCCTCGGCGGTGATGTTTTTGACTACATCAGCGTATTTATCATAGTAATCGTAATCTAAACCAGAAAAGTAAAGGTTCTTGAATTTGTCGGCGTGAGAAAATATGTTCTCCAGGCTGCCTAATAAAGCGCCTTGCATAAAGTTACGCACCAACGAAAGCTCATCATCGCCCACCAATTCTGTTTTAAGCAAGTTGATCTCCTTCTCAATTTCGGCCACTGCAGATTTACATACATCCGCCCCAACTTCCGATGCTATAAAAAATGTTCCGGTTTGCTTGAACGAACCCATGCCCGAGCCAATGCCATATGTATAGCCTTTATCCTCGCGGATATTGGCCATTAACCTTGATCCAAAGTAACCGCCAAGCACGGTATTCAATACCTGAAAGGCAGCAAAATCCGGATGTTTACGATTGATGAAAGGCATGCCTATACGTATGGCTGATTGCAGGGCATCTGCCTTTTCCTGGTAGATAAACCGGCCCGCAGCTGTTTCAATCTCCGGCTGCGATGTATCTGCTTCCGGCTGATTTGCCCGCCAGCTTCCTTCAAACGTATTAGTAAGCTGCTGTACCAAAACATTATCAATCTGCCCGGCTACGATAATTGTGCAGTTGGCAGGTTGATACATAGCGCTAAAATGCTGCTGCATGCTATCCTGGGTTAGCGCATTAAAATCATCGGGCGTTGCGCCAAGGCCGTAAATAGTTTTGCCAAACAGTGCCTCGTTAAAAAGCCTGCGGGCAACAAAATCATTTTTTTGAAGACTTACCTGTAGCTTTTGCTGCTGGTTACGCACGTAAGTATTTAATTCCTTCTCCGGGAAAATGGAGTCGGTAAGTATTTCCTTTACTACAGGCAACGTATGTTGCAAGTGCTTGGTTAGGCTGTACAAGGTAGCCTGCGATTGATCATAGTTGTAGTCTACCTGCAAAAATGCGCCGTAGTAATCAACCTTGTCGGCAATTTGTGCTGCCGTAAGTGTTGTGGTACCATCGGTAAGCATACTGTTTACCGCTACGTTTAGCAAAGGATTTGCCGGATTAAAGCGCAGGTTACTGAATATAAATTCGATACGTACAAGTTCCTGCCCTTCGGCATTAAAAGTGTAAAGGTTGCAGCCGTTATCTAATTGTTTGTGCTGCGGCTTTATCAGCTTTATATTATCTACACCGTTAAAAGCCGGTGCCGTTTTACGATCAAGTTGAGTCATATATTTATTTACAAACCGGGCTTACAAACACCCGGCAGATGTACTTTTTAGTTTTCTGATGCTGCCAGCATCGGCTCGGCTTCTTCCTTCTCGGCAAGGTATACCAGGGTTGATGAATTCTCTTTTCTGAATATGGCGTTTGCCTGTTCTTTGATCTGAGCGGCGGTAACAGCCAAAAATTTTCTCGTTTCATTATTTAATTCTGCAGCATCGCCAAGCAATTCAAACTGGGCAAGATTCATAGCCTTATCAAGCAACGACATTTCTGAAAATAGCATGGTCGACTCGGTTTTGTTCTGCACCTTGGTAAGCTCATCAACTGATACATCATCATTTTTCATACGCTCCAGTTCGGCCCATAGCGCCTGCTCGGCCTGTTCAATACTTACACCTTCTACCGGCTTACCCTGCAATATAAACATGCCTTTATCAAGGCTGCCGGTAATATATGCGTGTACATCGCTAAATAACTGCTCTTCCTTAATCAGTTTGCGGTACAAGCGTGACGAATTTCCTCTTGATAAAATATCGGACATCAGCTCTACCGGGTAATAGCTGGCATCTGTCCGCGCGCCCATCTGGAAAGCAATATAAAGATCATTTAGGGGCACCTTTGCGTTTACGGTTTCGCGGCGCGCCTCGGTTTGAGGCTCCTCTTGGGGCAGGTTGCGTACATACTTCTCGCCGGCAGGTATAGAGCCAAACCATTTTTCGGCCATGAGTTTTACGTCTTCGGTTTTCACATCACCGCCTACTACCATTATGGCGTTTTGCGGATTGTAATGCTTTTTGAAAAAGGCCTTTACGTCCTCAATCTTCGCGTCCTCGATATGCTTTATGGTTTTGCCGATGGTAGCCCAACGGTATGGGTGTGTTTTATAAACCAGCGGTCGCAGTTTAAGCCAAACATCGCCATACGGCTGGTTAAGGTAACGCTGTTTAAATTCTTCAATAACAACATTGCGCTGCACCTCAAGACTTTTTTCGCTAAAAGCAAGGCTTAGCATACGGTCGCTCTCCAGCCAAAAAGCAGTTTCAATATTGGCGGATGGCAACGTGATGTAATAGTTGGTGATATCGTTGCTGGTGAAGGCATTATTTTCGCCGCCTACACGCTGCAGCGGGCCATCGTAATTGGGTATATTAACCGAGCCGCCAAACATCAGGTGCTCAAACAAATGTGCAAAGCCGGTTTGTTCTGGGTCTTCGTCGCGGGCGCCAACATCGTAAAGAATGTTAAGCACAGCCATTGGGGTAGTATTATCTTCATGAACAATAACACGCAGGCCATTGTCTAAAGTAAAGCGGTTGAATTTAACCATGTAAATTTAATTAAGTACGGATAGCAAATGTATAATTTTTGTTGAAACGTGTATGCTCAATCGCTCTATGGTTTTTCAGCGTTTTTATTGCGCTGGCCTATCATACAGCTTTCTCAATTTCTTTTTCGCGCTTTCCAGGTGACGCTTTTGAGCTTTCGGGAGATTTTTGCCAGCCCTGTTTATATAAAAGTTAAGCATTGACATAGCGCTTTGAAAAGACGAAGCCTTGCGCCTTTTGCTGTGCTCGGCCGAGTCTTTAAGCGATCCTGCAATCTTTTCGGGATCCTTTTGCTTAAAAACATTTTTCTTTAAGTCGAGCGCATCACTGGTCTCAGTTACTTTTGCCGACCATTTCCTGGTCACCTGCTTAGATTTTCGTTTGGTTGCCATACTTTTTCACAATTCACTAATATTTAAGAATAGTTAAATAGAGGGAAAGTTTTTATAATGTTATTTTTGACATTTAATGAACGTGCGTATTACTGCCGACGACATTGTTGAAGCCCTCTTGGACGACAGGCATAAGGGCTTTATCGACCGCATCGCTCTCCAGTTCTTGAATAGAAATGGATGTATCAATCAACTTATCGATCTTACTTTTCATAACGACAAACAGATAGGTTTTAGGGCTTGCTGGCTGCTCGACACCATCATGACTACTCATCCGCAGGCATATATAACTTATTTGCCTTACTTTATTGACAGGTTTAAAGATGTCACTAACCCAAGTTGCCAACGACACTTTGCTCGGATACTAACTGCATACCTTAACCCAAAAGTCGCTATGGAAATCAAACATTCGCTAACTGAAATAACTTTGACGAGGTAGTTGAGAAATGTTTTGACTGGCTTATTAGCCCGAATGTAAAAGTAGCTGTTAAGGCCTTGGCTGCCGACATCTTATATTGCCTGACCGATCGTTACGATTGGATTGCAGCAGAACTGGAAAATCAAATTGTGTTTATGATGCGCGACGGCACAGCTGCTATACAATTGAGAGGAAAAAAGATTATTAATAGTTTACACACCAAAAGTAAAAAGCCAGAATTTCTGTAAATCCTGGCTTTTTTTTGCGACCTCGTCGCAATTAAATTACTGAGTTGGCCTATCATCGCCATGCAAGTTATCGCTTACCTGGTGATGGTGTAGTTTGGCTGCAATGGCTGATGAGCTATCATCTGCATATGTACCATAAGCATTTACTAAAATGCCTTTAAGATTGTATTTACGCGAACTTATACCGTAAACAATAGACATATCGTCAGGATTGCTCTGGCCTTCAAAACGATAAAATTCATCAATTTCGAAATCGTCTGCAGTCATATGTATATCTTGTGCTTTATCGTCTATTGTATCTCCCTCCAGGCTAAGGTTAGCATCGTAACCTCTCTTGGTCAGGTCGTTAGTGGCATCCACTAAAGTTTCAAAATTTTTCATGGTATGTAGTTTTACTTAGTGATTAAAGTTTTCAATAATTAGTAAACCCAAAAACGTGCCTAAAGTTTTGAAACCAACGGTTTACTAAAATCTATTTTTTAGCCTCTTGATAATCAGACGGATTTTCAAAAACACATTCCAAAAAAGCCGGAATACAAAAACTATAGGCTATTTTAGCTAAACCAAACGCAATCACAATCATGAAAAATTTTATGGCTTTAGCCATTGTCGCCCTATCGCTCTCGGCCTGCACTAAAAATAATGACACCCAACCGGATGTCAATACCGAGCCAAATAAATTATTACTCGACTCAGTGATAACATACACCACATCTGGCAAAATCGTTACCGATTACGATTATGATTCCAATAACAATTTAATCGCAGCGTACGAAAGTGAAAGTGATAGCTACTCGACAAGTGTAGTTAAACACCTTTACACCTACGATGCTCAAAACAACCTGGTTAAGTCTGTTATTACAAGGGGTTCTTCAATTGCTACCTTTAATTACAATTACCAAAATAACATACCAACGGTGGTTGATTATACTAATACATCAGAAACGCCGGCAACTTTCACTACCAAAATAACAGTGCAAAATGATAAGGTATCTGTCTCAGAAACCACATCGCCAAATGGCGACGGCGGCATAACAAGCTTTTTATACAACGAGCAAAACCTGATAAAGGAAAGTGTTCAATCCAAAACCAGTTCATACAACCAAACCATAAGCTATGACTTTGGGACAAACCATAATCCATATTTAAACACAGGTAACAAATGGAAATTACCGGATGTTCCTTACGCCAATAAAAATGAGATTTTGACAGAAACAAGCTTAAATAACGGCAGTAGTTCTACAACCACATATACATACGCCTATAATCAGGATGGTTACCCAACAAAAGGTTTACAACGCCGCACCAACTCCGCTGGATCTAAGGAAACCGTGATCGAGTATAAGTACATCAAGGCTAAATAATAATAACTTAACATTAACAAAAAGGGCCTCACAATGGGAGGCCCTTTTGCCTGAACATGCTTGTTTAAATGCTTACACCGGCGACTAACAAATCAATCAGCATATAGCCATAACATGCCGCCGGCTCTCAACTTCACCTATCAATCATTTGCATTTAAAAAAACAAAGTTGTTATCAAACATATCCAGCTTTATCCTGCTGTCGCGGTCAACTTTGCCAGCCAGTATCTGTTTAGATAATTCGTTAAGTATTTTCTTCTGTATAACACGTTTAAGTGGCCTTGCGCCAAACTGCGGATCGTAACCCAACTGGGCAAGCCAATCAAGTGCTTCTTCAGTGGCTTCAATACTTACACCCATTTCTGCCAGTGTTTGCTGCACCTGCCTAAATTGCAGCTTAACAATATCAGTGATCTCGTTACGGCTCAACGGCGTAAACATTATGATCTCGTCAATCCTGTTTAAAAACTCAGGCCGTATGGTTTGCTTCAACAAATTAAATAGCTCATTTTTAGTTTTAGCTATTACCTGCTCTTTATCGCTATCCTCAAAATCCTGGAAATTCTCCTGGATAAGGTTGGATCCAATGTTTGAGGTCATGATGATGATGGTATTTTTAAAATTCACAACACGGCCCTTGTTGTCTGTTAGGTGACCATCATCAAGTACCTGCAACAGTATGTTAAACACATCCGGATGCGCCTTTTCAATCTCATCAAGCAAAACCACACTGTAAGGTTTACGGCGTACTGCCTCGGTCAACTGCCCGCCTTCATCATAACCAACGTAACCCGGAGGCGCGCCGATTAATCGTGATACGGCATGGCGTTCCTGGTACTCACTCATATCAATCCGCACCATCGAGTTTTCATCATTAAACAGGTACTCTGCCAAAGCTTTCGCTAACTCGGTTTTACCTACACCTGTTGTACCCAGGAATATGAACGATCCAATTGGCTTGCGTTTGTCCTGCAAACCTGCACGACTACGGCGTATGGCATCACTAATTGCTTCAATAGCCTCTTGCTGACCGGCTACACGTTTGTGCAGTTCATCCTCCAGGTTTAGCAACTTTTCGCGCTCACTCTGGATCATTTTACTAACCGGGATACCTGTCCAGCGTGAAACGACACCTGCAATATCATCTGCAGTAACTTCTTCCTTAAGCATGCGGCTATCCTGCTGATTTTCCTGCAATGCCGCCTTTAAGTCTTCCACTTCCTTTTGTGCCTGTACAATTGTACCGTAGCGTAGCTCGGCAACCTTACCGTAGTCTCCGGCGCGTTCGGCTTGCTCGGCTTCGAGCTTATAGTTCTCGATCTGCTCAACCTTTTGGTTAATGCCATCAACCAAATCTTTCTCGCCTTTCCAGCGGGCACGTAATGAGTCGCGCTCTGACGACAGGTTAGCTATTTCTTCGCTTAGTTCTTTAACCTTGTGGTCGTCCTTTTCACGTTTAATGGCTTCGCGCTCAATTTCAAGCTGCATAATGCGGCGTTCCAATTCGTCAACCGCTTCCGGTACCGAATCCATCTCCAAACGCAGTTTAGATGCAGCCTCGTCCATTAAGTCGATCGCTTTATCGGGCAAAAACCTGTCAGATATGTAGCGTTGCGACATTTCAACCGAAGCTATAATTGCTTCGTCTTTGATACGCACTTTATGGTGTGCCTCATAACGTTCTTTCAATCCGCGAAGGATAGATATTGCATCGGCAGTGTCCGGCTCATCAACCATTACTTTTTGAAAGCGGCGCTCAAGTGCCTTATCTTTTTCGATATATTTTTGATACTCGTTTAGCGTGGTTGCACCTATCGAGCGCAGTTCGCCACGGGCAAGGGCCGGTTTAAGGATGTTAGCCGCATCCATAGCGCCTTCACCGCCACCGGCACCAACAAGGGTGTGTATCTCGTCTATAAACAGTACGATCTCGCCATCACTCTGGATCACTTCCTTGATAACAGCTTTAAGGCGCTCTTCAAACTCCCCTTTATATTTTGCGCCAGCCACCAAAGCGCCCATATCCAAAGAGAATACGGTTTTGGTTTTAAGGCTTTCGGGAACATCGCCTTTAATGATACGGAAAGCAATACCTTCGGCAATGGCTGTTTTACCTACCCCAGGCTCGCCCACCAATATTGGGTTGTTTTTTGTACGCCGAGAAAGAATCTGTATTACACGGCGTATCTCTTCATCACGGCCAATAACCGGGTCGAGCTTGCCACTTTCGGCATACTCGTTAAGGTTGCGTGCATATTTGTTGAGTGCGTTGTAAGTTGCTTCAGCATTTTGGTCGGTTACCTTGGTATCCCCGCGCAGGCTCACAATGGCTTTCTTAA
This sequence comes from Mucilaginibacter pallidiroseus, assembly GCF_007846085.1. Classification (GTDB taxonomy): domain Bacteria; phylum Bacteroidota; class Bacteroidia; order Sphingobacteriales; family Sphingobacteriaceae; genus Mucilaginibacter; species Mucilaginibacter pallidiroseus. The sequence continues at coordinate 300,080 of NZ_VOEJ01000001.1, read as the reverse complement.
GGTCCTTTTCGTTTACGCCAAAATCTTTAAGCGCTGTTGAAGTTTTATCGTTAACAGATAAAAGGCCAAGTAAGATATGCTCTACAGATACAAATTCATCCTTAAACTCCTTTAAGTAACCTTGAGCCTTTTGCAAAGCCGAGTTTACACTTGAAGATAAATAGACATTACTGCCGCTCACTTTGGGGAATGAGGTTATCTGCTCGTCGAGTATAGTGTTTAACCTGTTAAGGTTAACATTTAGCTTTTTTAGTAAGTAGGTTATAACATTTTCATCAACCAGTAACAGCCCTTTTAACAGGTGTGCTGTTTCAATAGCCTGCTGTTGATTACCGGTTGCTATTTCTGAGGCCTTTTGTACGGCCTCTTGTGCTTTTATGGTAAAGTTGTTGAAATTCATAGTACTCAGTTACCTTCAAAACTTTTGCCATAGGTTAAATCATGAAGATTTGGCAAGTCAATTTTATTTAAAACGACATTTTGTCAACAATTTTGAATTGTATTGGTACAACTTGTCGTAATCATTTTAAATTCGCGTTATATCCTGATTTAACGCTTTTGATCACCATCCATATTTAACCATTGGAAACCCACTTTTTTACAAAGCTGCAGCCACGGCACGCAATTGCTTTTCGCAATTACTACACTTTTCAAAATTTGTTGAGTGTACGTACGGCCAGTTTTATATTCCTTACGCTTAACCTGGTAATCCGGATATTGTATTACGCTTTGCCCGCATCACTTACAAAAGCGCAAAACTTCCCTGAATTTAATTTCATCAACTGGGTGTTCATTATTGTTACGCCTGTTTTTTACTTGCTGAGCCACCTGGCAATACAAAGGCTAAGGGTTTCTAAAATCGCATCGGCTGATATGTCGTTGTTGGTATTTGTTTTCAGCCTGTATATCATTTGCTGCGGCATGTACGCCAGTTTCATATCCACGTCCGACCCAAGCAATGCCCTTACACTTTACCTGATTGCTTTAAGCATCGTAAGTTTCCTGTTTATTTTTGAATGGTATGAAACTTTGGTAATGCTTGCGGGGATAGAAATGCTGTTTACAATAATGCTGTTTTATGCACAGGCCGGCCCTACGGAGATGACGCACAATCAGCTTATCTCTGTTACTTTATTGAGCTGCTTTTACCTCACATCACGTTACTTTTTCTCATACAAGGCCAGCTATTACGGGCAGATAGTTGAGATACGCCAAAAAAGCGCTGAGATTGAAAAGGCTAACGTATTTAAAAACCAGGTGTTGGGCACTGTTGCCCATGACCTGCGCAACCCAATAGCTGCGGTTGAATCATTGGCTATGATGATGGAACTCGAAGATATTGATGAAGACACGCAGGATAGCCTTACCATGATGCGCGAATCGTGCGTTAAGGCCCGAACCATAATTGATGATTTATTAGAGGCCGCGCGCGATGAATCGTCTGCAATGCTGATAACACAGCGTACAGAACTTAACGATTGCCTTAAGGGCATAATAAACGGCTGGAAGCTACAGCAAGGCGGCAAAACCAATGTGGCATTGCTGAGCAATGTAAAGGATGCTTATGTGATGATTAACACCGAAAAATTTCCGCGTGTTATGGATAACCTGATCAGCAATGCGCTCAAGTTTTCTAAAGATGGCGACCTGGTTGAGATACATTTGAACGCATTAAAAAACAAATACGTTATTGAAGTAAAAGACAAAGGGCTTGGTATCCCCGCAGCAATGCTGCCCTGCATTTTTGAGCGCTTTTCGGGCGCGGGCCGCACAGGGTTAAAAGGCGAACAATCTACAGGCATAGGTCTGAGTATTGTAAAAGACATTGTAACCGCCCACGGTGGCAAAATAAGCGCCTCCAGCGAAGAAGGCAAAGGCAGCACGTTCAGAATTGAATTACCGAAAGCGGAATAAGCCATCAGTTAATAGATGATAGCCAACAGTTAATAGCAAGAAATTATAATTCCGACTATACAGCGTTAGTTATAAGTCAACTTTCATCTTAAAATGCATCCGCTGGCGCATCAACAAAAAATTTCTCATTAAAGTTTACTAAAAACAATTCGTTGGTGGCACGGGTACAGGCGGTATAAAACCAACGTAAAAAGTCGGTGTTTACCATTTCTTCGGTGAGGTAACCCTGGTCAACAAATACGGCTCCCCACTGGCCACCTTGTGCTTTGTGACAGGTAATGGCATAGGCAAACTTTACCTGCAAGGCGTTATAGTATGGGTTCTTTTTAAGTTCGTTATGCTTCTCGCGCTTGTTAAGTATGTGATCATAATCTTTCATCGCCTCCAGGTAAAAGCGCTTCTGATCGTCCTGCACCAAGGCCGGCGCCTCGGAGTACAAGGTGTCGAGCAATATCTTACAGTCGAGCACTGGGTCTTCGGCGTAATCTATAAATTCCAGCTGCACATCGGCAAACCGGAAGCCGTACATGTCTTCTATACGTCGCACCCTTTTTACTCGGCAAATATCGCCGTTGGCAATAAAGCCAGTGCTGCCCTCTTCCTGATCCTGCAGCCAAAAATAATTGTTCCGTACTACCATCAACTGGTCGCCGCCGGTAAGCTCTTCTTCACGCATTAAAATTCGCCCGCGTATTTGCCGGTTATACAGGTTGGCATTTTTGTTGGAGCGGCAAATAATCAGCGTATCATCGTGACCGTATTTGCTGTAAGCGTAGTTAAGCCCTTCTTCCAGCATATCGCCGCGCATCCTGAAAACATCTTTGTAGCCCTTTGTAACAATGCGGGGCATTACCTCCTTGCCCTGGCGAACGATATCGCGCACGTTGGTTACATTAAATAATATCCCGGAGTCCTTTTGCTGGCGCAACACATCGGTAAGCTCGTAACCAAATACCGAGAGCCCAAACTGGTCTTTTATCAGTTTCATATCTAAGGCCGGGCTATCATCGGCACCAACAGGCGGCAGCTGGGCCGTATCGCCAACCAGCATCAGTTTACAATTACGCTCGTTATAAACGTATGTAACCAAATCATGCAGCAGCGAATTGTGGTTATAGCCGCTCTCATCGGCAATCATGGATGCTTCATCCACAATAAATATGGTGTTGGTGCTCATGTTTTCGCCTGTGGCAAAACCTTCGTCCATATTCATGGCCGACTTTTTACGGTAGATGCGTTTATGTATAGTAAAAGCTTTACGGCCCGAGTAATTGGTTATCACCTTGGCGGCGCGGCCCGTAGGCGCAAGCAACACCGATTTAAAATTGTATTGCGGCAGGGCTTTAACCAATGCGCTAACAATGGTTGTTTTACCCGTACCTGCATAACCACGCAGTACAAAACACTCATCGCCGTCGTCGGCCAATAAAAAGGCATGGATCTTACCAAAAAGCTCCTGCTGTTGTGGCGTGGGTGTATGCGGAAAAGCCTGGGATATAAATTCTGTTGAAGGCACCCACAAAAATGGGAATAAGTAAATTAATTATGTAATTGATAAATATATTACTTTTGTTTACAACGCATGATTGAACAGAGATACTCATACACCAACCCCGGCCTAAACCTTGACCAGGCACACAGTTATAACTTACTGTTACAGGTAGAGCAAAACATATTCAGTTATATTGTTACTAGTGGCCAGGAATTAATGGCCTGGGCAATAAATAACCCCATCAGCGAACTGCACGATCCTGAAGAACTAAAGGATATCCTTACAGCCAATTACAAACAGGTTATAACGGGCGTAACATCAACAGGTTTTACACTGTTGCCGACAGGCCTTTACGAGGCCGGCCGGGTTGCCGATGTTGCCAGGCTGCTTGATGTGCGCGACAACGAAAAGGTATTTGCACAAGAACTGGATGCCGAAAATATGATTATTTACAAGGTTGATAAGGCGCTTATTACCGCTATAACCAATGTAGATAACAGTAATATCAATTACAAAGCAAAAGGTTGGTTACAGGCACTTGCCAACGACCATGCATCAAACCCTACCCTGTATCTTAACGTCAATAATGAACGTGTACAGTTTGCTTACTTTAATGACGGTAAGCTGCGGTTTTACAACGTGTTTAAGTTTGCAGGCCACGAAGAGCTTGCCTATTACTCGGCACTTGTTGCGCAGCAAATTGACCTCACCCCGGCCGATACCAACATTATTATAAGCGGCGATGTTAACCGTACAGATATGTATGTAAGTTACCTTGAGCAATTTTTCCGGTCGGTAAGGCTGAGTCTGATAGAACTGCTGGACATACCGCCGCAACTGGAGTTACACAAAGTTTTGAGTTTAGCCGCCCTTTCACTATGCGCATCATCGGAGGAAAATTAAAGGGATTAAGGCTTAACCCGCCCAAAAATCTTCCCGTTCGCCCTACTACAGACCTTGCCAAAGAGGCTCTCTTTAACATTCTTCAAAACCAGATTGAGTTTGAAGGCATCACCGTGCTTGATTTGTTTAGCGGCACGGGTAACATTGCAATGGAATTTGCATCGCGCGGGGCCGAAAAGGTTATCGGGGTTGACCGCAGCGTGCATTGTGTAAACTATCTTAATGATGTATCGCGCCAGCATGGCTTAACCCAAATTAAAACTTTTAAGGCCGATGTTTTTAAATACCTGGCCATAGAGACCGAGCAATACGACCTGATATTTGCCGACCCACCGTATGACCTTAATAAGATCCCCGAGATATCTAAGATAGTGTTTGATAAAAACCTGCTTAAACCCGGCGGGCTGCTTATAGTAGAGCATCAGTCGATGCAGAACCTAAGCAATCACCCTGCATTTGTAGAGCAGCGCAAATACGGCCACTCGTCGTTTTCATTTTTCAGATTAGCAGAATCCGAGTAAACACAACAAAGCTTTAGTGTATATTTAAGGCATGAAAAACCTAAAACTTATTAATACAGAAATTCTTTCTGATAACTGGTACACCCTTAAAAAAGTAAGTTACGAGTACACTAATACCAATGGCGATGTAGAAACTCATTCGCGCGAGGCTTATGATCGCGGCAACGGTGCCGTAATATTGCTGTACAATACGGAAATTAAAACAGTTGTGTTAACCCGGCAATTCAGGATGCCATCGTACTTAAACGGCAACCCGGATGGTTACCTTATTGAAGCATGTGCAGGTTTGTTAGATAAGGACAATCCCGAAGATTGCATACGCAAGGAAACTGAAGAAGAAACTGGTTATAAAATATCATCGGTGCAAAAGGTTTTTGAAGTGTACATGTCGCCCGGATCAGTAACCGAAATACTTTACTTTTTTACAGCCGAATACAATAAGGACATGAAGGTTAGCGAAGGCGGTGGCCTGGCTCACGAGGACGAAAACATAGAGGTGTTGGAAATGCCATTTACGGCTGCTTTTGAAATGATAAAGACAGGTGAGATAAAGGACGCCAAAACCATTATGCTACTGCAATATGCGCAGATAAACAATTTGCTGGCCTTTTAATTAATGCCTATTTTTGAGCAAGCATCAAAACCTGATTTATGAAGATTGCCCTGTTTCCAGGCTCGTTTGACCCAATTACAAAAGCGCACGTAGATATTGTTAAACGCTCGGTAAGCCTGTTTGACAAATTGTATATTGGTATTGGTGTCAACAGCAACAAGCAAGGGCTTTTAAGCGTTGGCAAACGCGAGGATATGATAAGAGAAGTATTTAAGCATGATGAGCGCATACACGTTATTGCTTACGAGGGGCTTACCGTAAATTTTTGTAAAAGCATAGGTGCCGACTATATGATAAGGGGCATACGTACCGTGTCGGACTTTGAGTATGAAAAGGCCATAGCCCAGATGAACCATGCTCTTGAGCCTGAGATTGAAAGCATTTTTATAGTGAGCAAACCGGGCTACTCGTCCATCAGCTCGAGCATTGTAAGGGAGATAATACGTTACAATGGCGATGTAAGCCAGTTTATCCCAAAAGAGGCCATACCTTTTCTTCAATAACACCGGCTTTTTCAAGCACATCAATTATTGACGGGAAAGTGTTGGTAACCAATGCAGGTATCTCCTCTTTGCCAAACCAGCGCACATCAGTAATGCCTTCCTCTAACTGGGGCACCAGTTTAGCTTTACCTTTATAACGCATGCTATACCAATGCGAACGCTTTAATACTACCTCGCCTTTGTAAACATAGGTATGATAGGTTTTGCAAAGCTTTTCTTCAAGCTTATTTACTTTTATACCGCACTCCTCTTCCACCTCGCGCACTGCGGCAACTTTATTTTTTTCTTTCTTCTCGATTTTACCCTTCGGCAGGTCCCACTTACCGTTCCGGAAAATAAAAAGGTATTTGCTATCGGTATTTTTTACCAGCCCGCCGGCGGCGTCAATAACGGTAACGCTTTTGCGTATTTGTTTTAGTAACGCTTTGGGGTCGGTGGTAACAACGTAAAAACAGTCGGCCTTTTGTTTAGCTGTCCAGTAATAAATCAATTTCAGATCAAAGCCCTCATCCTCAATTATTTGTTCCTTTTTTGTGTCAGCAGGGTAATCTGAAGTGATGAAAACCACTTTCTCGTTAATATAAATTCTGTATTTTTGAGCCATGTTTACGAATAGTGAAACCGAACAACAAGTTGCCGAATTTTTGCTGCAAATTAAAGCAATTAAATTACAACCTAATAATCCTTTTACCTGGGCATCTGGCTGGAAATCTCCAATTTACTGCGATAACCGCGTAACCCTGTCATACCCAACCATTCGTACATACATAAGGCACAAACTTGCCTCTGTTATACAGGAAGAGTACGGCTCTGTTGAGTGTATTGCCGGTGTTGCTACAGCGGGTATACCACAAGGCGCGCTTGTAGCGCAGGAACTAGGCCTTCCGTTTATTTATGTGCGTGCCAAACCAAAAGAACATGGACGCGGCAACATGATTGAAGGGGAGTTATCGCCCGGCAAGCGTGTTGTGGTTATTGAGGATTTAATATCTACCGGCAAAAGCAGCCTGCAGGCAGTTGATGCTTTGCGCGAAGCCGGTTATACCGTTGCAGGCCTTGCGGCAATATTCACTTACGGTTTTGATATAGCCGACGAAAACTTTAAGAACGCCAAGTGCCCTTATTTTACCTTATCAAATTATAGCGCCCTGTTAAAATATGCAGAGGAACACCAGTTTATTGCTGCTGCCGATGTTGCCGTATTAAAGCAATGGCGTGAGCAACCTGAAACATGGGGCCAGCAATAATCTAAAATTCGATATGAGTTTATTTTTGAGTAGCGTATCGGTGGAGCAGCCCGTAAGTGCTGTTTACGCTTTTTTAGCGGATATGAATAACCAGGGGCAGCTAATGCCCGATAATATAATTAATTGGTCATCTACTGCGGACGAAGCAAGTTTTGAAATTCAAAACATCACTTCACTTTCATTGCGCATCGAAGAGCGGGTCACCAATACATCGGTGCGTATTCTACCTTCGCAACAACCTCCTTTTGAAATGGAGCTTTTTTGGTCATTGATAGGCAATGGTAGCTCTACGGCTGTCACGTTCACAATCAACGCTCAATTAAACATGATGATGAAAATGCTGGCCTCGGCTCCACTTCAAAAATTAGCCGATGAGGAAACCAGGCGTCTTTCAGCCATATTAGCTGCCAAATAAAATATTAAAAATCTCTGTAGGTCTTAACATCACGCAACATAATAATTGCATTGATAATAACGAGGCCGATAACAACTGCTGCCATTTTAGTAGTATAACTGTTTACTGGTATAATTGGTTATTGTGTAGTACGGTGAAAGGAAAGCAAATGTTATTCCAAAATTAATTTAACGTAAAAAATCGTATAGCTATTATGTTTATGGGTTATTTTTCCCCACAATTGGGAATAATTCATCCCAAGCAGATACTATTGATCACAAGTCAGTCTACACGCCGACTTAATTTCGGTTCATCAACCCATTTCTGAGATACATATCGATTATATGAGTAATTAGCCGTATTTTTGCACGAAATATAGTACAGCATGATTACGGTATCAAACTTATCCTTACGTTACGGCAAGCGTACACTTTTTGAAGATGTTAACCTAAAATTTACCCAGGGTAATTGCTATGGCATTATTGGGGCTAACGGCGCAGGTAAATCTACCTTCCTTAAAATATTATCTAAAGATATTGACCCTACCAGTGGTTCGGTAAGTTTTACGCCCGGCGAACGTATGGCCGTGCTTAGCCAAAACCACTATGCCTTTGACGAATTTACCGTTCTTGAAACCGTGATGATGGGCCACAAGGAGATGTATGCGGTAATGAAAGAAAAAGATGCCATTTACCTAAAAGAAGATTTTAGCGATGCCGATGGCGAACGTGCCGGCGAGCTGGAAAATCTTTTTGCCGAAATGGATGGCTGGAATGCTGAAAGCAACGCCGCTACCCTATTAAGCAATTTGGGCATTAAAGAGGAGTTTCATTATAAACTGGTAAAGGATCTGGATAATACGCAAAAGGTACGTGTGTTATTGGCGCAAGCCTTGTTTGGTAAGCCCGACATCCTTTTACTGGATGAGCCTACCAACGATTTGGACATACATACCATTAGCTGGCTTGAAGATTTCCTTGCATCGTACGAAGCCATAGTACTTGTTGTATCGCACGACAGGCACTTCCTTGATACGGTTTGTACGCACATAGTAGATATCGACTTCGGTAAGATGACTATTTATACCGGTAACTATACGTTTTGGTATGAAAGCAGCCAGCTTGCCCTTAAACAACGCGCCGATCAAAATAAAAAGGCCGAAGATAAGGTTAAAGAACTTCAGGAGTTCATCCGTCGTTTTAGCGCGAACGCATCGAAATCCAAACAAGCTACCAGCCGTAAAAAAGCTTTGGATAAGATTAACCTCGACGAAATCCAGCCATCTAACCGCAAGTACCCGGGAATTATATTCAACAACCAGGGCCGGGAAATTGGCGACCAGGTGTTGCAAACAGAAAACCTTGGCAAGTCGCTCAACGGTGAAGTGCTGTTTGCTGATGTAAACCTGATGCTAAATAAAGGCGATAAAGTTGCTATTTTATCACAAAATAGTTTAGCCACCACAGCCTTTTACGAGATACTTACAGGGCAAGATACCGATTACAAGGGCAGCTTTAAATGGGGTGTTACAGTTAATGCGGCTGACATACCTATTGATAACGCTGAATACTTTAAGGGTAAAGACCTTAACCTCATTGACTGGCTGCGCGAATACTCGCCCGGCGAAAAAGACGACCAGTTTATTCGTGGCTTTTTAGGCCGGATGCTATTTAGCGGCGAAGAAGTTTTGAAGAAAAGCAATGTATTATCGGGTGGCGAAAAAATGCGTTGTATGTTTAGCCGCATGATGTTGCAATCTGCCAACCTGCTTATCCTTGACGAGCCTACCAACCACCTCGACCTTGAATCGATCACGGCCCTTAACAACGGCATGAAGGATTTTAGGGGCAATATTATCTTCACCTCGCGAGATCATGAACTCGTACAAACCGTTGCCAACCGCATTATCGAGATAACTCCTAACGGAACCATTGATAAGCTAATGAGCTACGATGAATACATTAACAGCGACGCCGTACAAAAGCAACGTGAAGAATTATATGCGATGGCATAGATCATTTTAAACAACAAACAAAAAACGCCCTATTAAATTAGCAGGGCGTTTTTTGTTACAATACTTGTTTTATCTACATAAGTTCCTTACTCAATATTTTATCTAAATCAATGGTATAAGACTTAATTTCATCTGAGCGGTAAATTATTTTACCTGCAGGATCTATTAAAAAGTAACTTGGATAGCTGTGTACACCATATAGCCTTGATAGATCCGAGTCTTTATCAAAATATTGGGACCAATTCATCTGATTGTCTTTAACACCTTTTATCATATGATTGAGTTTTTTGTCAGCGCTAATGCCAATAATTGTAAGTTTTTGCTCAGGATATTTTTTGCGTAGCGATTTTACATAGGGAATTTCGCGCAGGCAAGGTCCACACCAAGTAGCCCAAAAGTCGACCAAAACATATCTGCCCTTTAAGTTGGTTAAATTTAAAATGGTGTTATCTAATGTTTTAATTTTAAAAGGCGGAGCTGCTTCACCAACCTTTAATGGAGCAATACGTAATTGAAATACCCGCATCAGTTCACTTGCTTCAAAACTTTGTTTTATATCGCGCGAAAAAGTGTTTTGAAGATAATCCAAATGCCATTTTAACGATGCCCTGCCAGGTTGGTTGTTAAGGATACGCTGCGCGATATTAGTTTTGTAGTACCAAAACGCTAAATAGTTATCGGGATATCTCCTAAGAAAATTTAATGTGCGCTGTTCGGTTTCATTTACCATCTTGTAGTAAAGTGTTTTCAGCGAATCATTTCTGTTTAAACTATCCTTATGTAATTGGACAAATTTCCAGGTTTCCAAATTTTGCTTTTTGTTATACTTTACTAATTCATGATAAAATTTGTTATATGTAGTGTCGTAAGTATCAACAGCGTTAATTAAACTTGTATGTGTTAATGATTGGTAATCATTTGATTTATATCCTAAATTAATTTGTGCGGGCTTATCACCGACGAGATAGCTGCCAAAATATGGGGCTCCATCCTTATTAATATAAATTACGTCGAGCGATGCAAACTTTGAAAAGTAATTCCCTTGAACGACAACGGTTTCCGACTTGTAAACCGAGTCTCCTAAAAAAACTATGGTTTTGCCACTGTCGTACTGAAACCTTAATTTTTTAGCTATAAGGCTTGAATCTAACTTTATAGTAACATTGAATTGCTTTTGCGCAGAGGCGACTTGCAGCAAGCAAAACATTATGATAATAAGAGCTGACGAATGCTTAGGGATACTTTTATCGCTCATCGTGTTAAGGTTTGCACTAAGATAAAAAGCATCTGCTACAGCTTACGTTAAAAATTGTTAAATATAATTGAGGCGAATAACAAGGCCGCTACTTAAAATATTCCAAGTTACTTTGATGGGGATAATAACCTGGACTTGCTAATCAAGTTGTTTGAATAACGATGTATCAAAGCGAGACAATATCTCAACTCTTTTAAATTTAAAGCGCTTTCATGTAAACATTATAGCTTAACTACCATTGTAGATATATATGTCTACTACAAATACAAATTCTGATACAAAAAAGCCTGCACCGGGCGAATTGAGAAACTTCGCCAAAAAAGTATGGATAGTTGTTGGTATACTTGCTCTCAGCGTGTGCCTCATCCTCATCTTAAGGGTAGCGTTCAACATCGTTTTAATGGTTTTCGCAGCATCGCTTATTGCGGTGTTCTTCCATGGGCTTGGCGATTTTATACAACGCAGAACAAAACTTAAACGGCCAGCTGCAATGGCTATCTCCGTTATAGGGTCATTTTTGATACTGATCGCCTTATTTTGGTTTATGGGTGCAACCATCCAATCGCAGGTTAAAGCTTTAAGCGATGATTTTCCGGTGCTTGTGGAAAAAGGCAAAACGCAGCTTGAGAAAAGCGATATCGGAAGGTCTATAATAGAAAAAATAAACCGGATAGATTCGGGAATGGTAATGTCAAAAGCCCAGGGAGTATTCAGCACCAGCTTTGGTGTTTTGGGGGATTTATATATCATCCTGTTTTTAGGGATATTTTTTACGGTTAGTCCATCTATTTATAAAGATGGCATCATAATACTTTCACCAAACAGCGCTAAAAAAGATACCCGTGTTGTTCTTGACCGGATCAGCCTGGTATTAAAAGGCTGGTTAAAAGGTATGTTGCTGGCAATGTTGCTCATAGCTATATTAAGCGTAACCGGACTTACTATCTTGGGCATCCCTATGGCGCTCACCCTTGCACTTATGGCTGGTCTCCTAAATTTCATACCCAACTTCGGCCCGCTTATAGCAATGGTGCCGGCAGTATTGCTTGGCTTAACGGTAGGCCCAAACACAGCTATTATCATAGCTGTAATGTACATACTTATACAAACGCTCGAGAGCAATGTAATTACCCCAATGGTGCAGAAACGAATGATTGACCTACCGCCAGCCTTGACAATCATTGCGCAATTACTTATGGGATCATTATCCGGTGTATTAGGTATATTACTGGCAACACCACTCTTGGCCATTGTGATGGTACTGGTTGATGAACTTTACGTAAAAAAACAAGGCAAAAGTGAAACTGAAGCCGTAATAGAGAAAAACGATTAAAAAGATTGACTTCCTTATTCAACAAAGCCTCAGCTTTGCTGAGGCTTTGTTGAATGGATCATATACAATTTTATTTGTTAGTCAGCGTCAGCTAATGGTATCTCGAACCAAAACGTACTTCCTTTTCCTAACTGACTATCAACACCAATCTTGCCACCATGCCCACGGATAATCTCCTGGCATATGTACAGGCCGATGCCAAAACCACTGATATGATTGATGTCTTTTGATTCTGCTCTGTAAAAACGCTCAAACACGCGCAGTCTGTCTTTTTCGGATATACCCATCCCCTCGTCTTTAACTGTTACAAAGGCATTAGACCCTTTGGTAACACAATCCACCTTAATTGTGGTATAGTCTGGCGAATATTTAATGGCGTTATTAATAAAATTAATCACTACCTGCTCAATTTTGTCCTGGTCTGCATGGACAAGTGTGTGTTTAACGGGCGCGTAAATAACGGTGTGCGTGCTGACGTTTAATAACAATTCGCTTTCAGAGTTCTTGACAAGATCTGCCATATCAAAAGTGGTGCGATTAAGTTTTATTTTGGTGTCGCCGAGACGTGCCACATCCAGAAAACCAGTAATCAGTGCATTCATTTTATTTGATTGCGACAAAGCCTTACTTGTTAAATGGAGTAAACTTACATCAGTTAACTTTTTTGCTTTTGCTTCAAGAATTTGCAAATAACCCTTTAAAGAGGTTAATGGCGACTTTAGTTCATGACTCACAATGCCTATGAAATCTTGCTTGCGTTGTTCTTCCAGTTTACGGTCTGTAATATCCAACATAGTTCCGGAAAGATTCGGTTGATGCGTTTCGTCGCCCGGAAACATTTTCCCGGTTGCTCTTACCCACCGTGTCATCCCATCATGAAAACCAACTACCGGATATTCGATATCATAAGGTTTGCCTGTAGATATTGCGTCCTCAACGGCTTGCGTAACCGTTTGCTTATAGACTTCCGGTATTTGATTAAGAGCTGCCTCATATGGCATTGCGTCATCAGGATTAAAGCCAAATATTTCTTTTAAACGAATGGATGGAATAAATTCACGGGTGTTAGCATCAATAAACCATGTACCCAGGTTTGCCGATTGTACGGCTACACGCAACTGTTCTTCAGCTCGTTCGATGGCCAATCTGTTTTTAACCAGCTCAGTCACGTCCAACGCGGTGTTCAGCAAACCCCAAACGGTTCCATCAGCGGATTTTAAAGGTGTAAAGGAATAGTTGTAATAAAACTCTCGCAATACTCCGTTGTGCACGTAAGACATATGTGCCTCTGTTTGTGAGTATGATTCTCCAGTATAATAGCAACGTTGCATTGTAAGCGGAAAGTTTAGTGCTGCAAGCTCCGGCAACGCCATATTAAACGGCAATCCAAATACGGCCTCCGTTTTTCCCCAGGCTTTCAGCATAAGATCGTTACCAAATCTAATAACCATTTCCTTGCCGGTGTGCAACGCCATAGCCAGTGGCGTGTTCTTAATAATCTGCATGGCTTCGCCCTCCTTCTCTTTAAGCAAGTCGTTAAGGCGCTTTACCCGTTGGTTGGCAGATTCTAATGTTATAAGGTGCTTTCTGAGAATCAATTTATCTACAACCTGGCTTGCCAATATCTCGAGCCCCTTGCGTTGCGTGTCGTTAAGTTTTTTTGTGATGCTATCGATCACGCAGAGCGAGCCTAATGCATGGCCTTTATCATCTACTAAAGGCATGCCTGCGTAAAATGTTATATGAGGGGCACCCGTTACTAAAGGGTTGTTTTTAAACCTTGAGTCGGCATGCGCGTCCTCAACCTGCATCAATTCGTTGGGCTTTTTGATAGCATGTGCGCAAAAGGAATAAAGGCGGTCAGTTTCGCTTACGTCAACACCTTTGGCTGATTTAAACCACTGCCGATCTTTATCTATGAAACTTATGAGGGCAATGGGCGTTCCGCAAATTGCAGCTGCAAGTTCTGTGATCTCGTCGTAATCTTTTTCTGTAGCCGTGTCAAGTATGTTATATGACTTTAAAGCTTCAATTCTCTTTAGCTCTTTAGCATTAATTGGAGCGTCTGGCATATCTGTAATAGCGGATTTGGGCTACTAAAATAAGTAATTTTTTGAAGCGAGGTTAGTGCTTTATTGTGTGTTTTTAATAAAAAGGTGGCTGCGACAGACTTGTTCTTAAATGAGAAAAGATAGCAGCTTAATTTTAAAAGCCGAAGGCTAATTCCGCCTTTTAAATCCTCGCAAATAAACTATTATAAGCAATCATGGATTACAAACTAAATGATTAATAAAGCAAAAAGCCCCTTAGTAAACTAAGAGGCTTTTAAGTGATCCCGCTGGGACTCGAACCCAGGACCCCAACATTAAAAGTGTTATGCTCTACCGGCTGAGCTACGGAATCATTTTACATTTATCGTCGTCAAATTAACCCGGTAGGTTAATTGTGACCCCGCTGAGGCTCGAACTCAGGACCCACAGATTAAGAGTCTGTTGCTCTACCAACTGAGCTACGGAGTCGTAATGGTTGGTATGTTCCTTCCTTAGGGGCTGCAAATGTACTATTTTTTATCAGAGCTCCATAATAATTTATTAACATACCTTCACATTTATCAATAACTGATAACCACTTTTATGCCACTGCTTTGATCAGCGTGTTTTAATAAAGCAGTTTTTCTTGCGGCATTTCATTGATTATCTGCCATAATTGGTTTGTTATCCATATCGGTTACTACAATTTTTACAGGGCGCTTTGGCAGAAATATCTGCATTGCATTTTTTGTATTATCAGGGCTTTTTGTAGTGAAGCTATATGTATTTGCATTAAACTTTTCATTATATACCCTTGTAGCACCAGCAAGCACTGGGGGCGCTTGTGCTGATTTTTTATTTAGCCCATATAAGTAAAATTATGACATACAAAAAAGCCGCTCTGTATTTATCAGAGCGGCTTTCAAATTTATTTAGTTTATCGAATGTGGTCTGCTTGCCACGGTAGTGCCAAATGTTGTTGGCTGGCCGCCCATTGTTATGACCAGTTCCCCACCTGCTGCAATATCCTTATGCGCAAGGTAGTTCACAGAATATGGCTTGCCATTTAAGGTAACAGTTTGAATGTACTTGTTTTTGCTGCTGTTGTTTTTAACCACCACATGGAATTTTTTACCGGCAGGCAGGTTAATGGTTGCCTCATTTACCACCGGGCTACCAAATACGTACATGCCGTTTACGGGGTTAACAGGGTATATGCCTATCGACGACAAAACATACCAGGCC
Organism: Mucilaginibacter pallidiroseus; assembly: GCF_007846085.1. Lineage (GTDB taxonomy): Bacteria > Bacteroidota > Bacteroidia > Sphingobacteriales > Sphingobacteriaceae > Mucilaginibacter > Mucilaginibacter pallidiroseus. The sequence goes on along the minus strand of NZ_VOEJ01000001.1, from coordinate 284,616 downwards.
GACATTTGGCCAACATCCTCGTTACCAATTATACCATCTGCTTTAGTGGTGTAAAAATTATCAAGTATAAAACGCACCTTGTCGGCCGTTTTCCATGGCTGCCCAACGTAAGTATACAGGTAAGCAATATGGTGGCTCGGCTCGTTACCGTGCGCATATTGGCCTATTAGACCCGAAATATCCGGCGAGTGTTCTTTACCCAAGTCGCCCTCAGCCTTAAATAACGAATCAAGTTTTTGAATGAATGGTTTTTCGCCACCTAAAAGTGTTACCAAGCCTTCCACATCATGTGGTACCAGCCAGGTGTACTGCCATGCGTTGCCTTCGGTAAAGTCGTCCTGTTCATGGCGCGATTCGAACGGATTAAAAGGCGTTCGCCATTTTGTGGCCGACACCCTGCCGCGCATAAAGCGGGTTTCTTTATCAAAATAGTTCTGATAATTTTTAGATCGTTTCAGGAAGTACTGGTAATCGTCGGCTTTGCCCAACTTTTTAGCCAATTGCGCAATACAAAAATCATTGATGGAGTATTCAAGGCCCATAGCCACGTTTTCGCGGGTACTATCGGCCGGAATATAACCTAACGACTTTACATACTTTAGACCCCTAAGATCCTGCATCTGTGTTGTTTTTACGGCTTCATAAGCCAGGTTCTCATCAATGCCTTTAAAGCCCTTTAATACAGCATCAACCACAATTGGCACGGCGCTATTGCCAACCATGGTGTTGGTTTCATTAGCCATTAAATGCCAAACGGGTAACCTACCCTGCTGTTTGTAAATGTTCAGCATGGTGTTAATCATATCGGGAACTCGCTCAGGAGCCATAATGGTGTAAAGCGGATTAGCCGAGCGGTAGGTGTCCCATAACGAAAAGGTGGTGAAATTTTTAAAATCTGTAGCTCTATGCACTTTTTTATCGGTACCCCAATACTCGCCGTTAACATCGCTAAAGGTTGATGGCGCTATCATGGTGTGATACATGGCCGTGTAAAACTTCTTTAATTGTGACAAGGAATCGGTCTTGACGGTTATCCGGCCCAACTCTTTGTTCCACTGTGCTGCAGCAGCTGCGGCCACCTTGTTAAAATCCCAGCCTGGTACTTCGGTGTTTATATTCAATAAAGCATTGGCACTGCTAACCGGCGATATACCAACCTTTACAAATACTTTTTCGCCTTCCGTTGTAGAGAAACTTAAAACGCCTTTAACCTTTTTCCCTTTCAGCACAATGCCGTTTTGCAGGGCAGTACTGTCATACACAGCAAACTTGCTGATGGGTTTAGAGAATACAGCCGTAAAGTAGATACGCTGCGCCGCCGCCCAACCTTTTGAGAAACGGTAGCCTTCAATAGTAGTTGCATTTATCTTTTTGATGTATGTCTCGGTTGGTCTGTCGGCTATTCCCTCGACAAGGTCAATAATAACATTTGCGTTACTTGCCTTAGGAAAATTGTACTGATGAAAGCCTACGCGGTTTGATGCGGTAAGCTGTACGCCGATATTATATTTTTTGAGTTTTACAGCGTAGTAACCCGGCCTCATTACCTCATCCTTGTAGCTGAACAGCGAGTAGTACCCCGCCGCAGGGTCTTTCAAAGTGCCTTTATTAACGATCACTTTACCTGTTGTGGGCATAAAAGAAATATCGCCTAAATCACCTATACCAGTGCCACTTAGGTGGGTATGCTGAAAACCAACAATTGTTGAGTCTGATATATGATAGCCCGAGCACCAATCCCAGCCTTGTGATAGTTGCGTTGGGCCTAATTGCACCGCACCAAATGGTACGTTTGCGCCTACAAATACGTGCCCGTGGAAGCCCGTGCCTATCAATTGATCTACATACTGTGTTAAACCCGCTGTTGCTGGCTTAGCTTTTTTTACTGTTTGAGCCGACACCTGCCCGGCAATAGCGGCCAGCAAGATGGTGAGCTTAAATTTGTTCTTCATTAGTCCTGTATAATTTATTTAACCTGCGCCCCTACTTCGGCTATGCTAATGCCTTCCCCACTTATTACTTTGTTAGCAATAATTTTAAAGTAACGCGCCTTTACCGGCGTTTTAAGCTGGCTAACCTGCTCAACCGGGTTTGATTTAATGTTTGAAAATTCGCCATCGGCCACTGTTTGCCAGTTAGTACCATCAATACTCACTGCAAAACTATAAGCGCTTATCAATACGTCTGTCTTTTTATCCTGACGAGGCAAATAAGTGAATGCTGTTATCGCATGCTCCGCTCCCATATCAACTGCAAATGAGTTTGATCCTGAGACAAAGACACTATTCTCATTCTCATCAATAGCTTTTGCGGCGTCGTCTGATTTTGTTACCGGCTGCCATTTCTGTTTAGCAAGACCGAAACGGGCAATGGTGGTTTCGCTTTGCTTGCTATCAAAGCTTGCGGCTTTTACTTCGCCACCGTTGGCCAGCATAAATGGCTTATCATACACCGGCGATTTTTGCGTTGGTGTGGTGCCATCAGTTGTGAAGTGGATGCTGCTCACCGGTGCTTCGGTGTAAATGTTTACCTCGCCCTGCTTATTCCGTTTGATTACCGGGGCAACAACGTGCACAGGCTCTTTAAACAAGCCAAAATCACTGATAGCAATTGCTACCGAGGATGCCGTGATGCGTACCCGTAATTTATTTGTAGTGATATTGTATGGCAACCTAACCAACCTGTTTGCCCCTACACTTGGCACGGTGGCAACTTCCTTCCAGCCGCCGTTTAGCCAGGCATCAAACGCAGCCCCTTCAATGCGCTGGCCAAGTTTAATATTCTCGCGCAGGCGAATCACATTAAACGTTTTTGCAGTGTGCAGGTCAACTTCAAGGTTTGGTTTGGTAACGTTATCGTCTGTGGCCCAATAGGTATACCTGCTGTTATCTGTAAGGAAACTTGTGCCAAACTTAGCATTGTTGTTACCACGAATGTTACTTGCCTTAAAGCTTGCGCCTTTGGCCAGGTTAACGGCAAACGTAGCCTTTAAAATGCTGCCAAACTCTTTCAGGATCTTTACATCTTCATCGGTTATTACGCCGTCTTTATTAGGCGAAAGCCCTAAATCGAGGCATGCGCCGCGGCCTACGCTTTTATAATACAAATCAGCCAGGGTGTATGCCGATCTTGATTGCCCATCCTGCGATTCGTGGTAAAACCAGCCCCTGCGCATGGGTACGTCGCACTCGGCAGGCATCCAGTACTTGCCATTGCGCGTACCTTCGGTGCCTTCATAATCTTTAACAAAACCGTTGGCCGGTATTTTCCCTTCTTCAGGTGCGTGTGGGGTATAAGTTGCCCAATAGGTTTCGCCCGCATGGCCCTCTTCATTACCAACCCAGCGCACATCCGGCCCAACATCACCAAAAATGGCTGCACCGGGCTGCATTTCGCGTGTTAAGGCCCAATTGGCATCCCAGCCATAATAGGTAGATCTGTCAATCTTTCTTACATCGCGGGTGCCACCATAATAGCCGTCTCCTCCATTGGCACCATCGTGCCATGACATAAACACATTACCGTAGTTAGTGTAAAGCTCTTTTAACTGCTCACGATAAACCTTGGTGACATACGCGGGGCTGCCGTAAAGCGGGCTATTCCTGTCCCACGGCGAGCAGTATACCGCCATTTTCATCCCTAACTTTTGGCAGGCTACCTGGTATTCTTTTAAAATATCGCCCTTTCCGTTTTTATAAAGACTTTTGCTGATGTTATGCTCGGTTGTTTTTGTAGGCCAAAGGCAAAAGCCATCGTGATGCTTGGCAACAACCACAATGCCTTTAAAGCCACCCGCTTTTGCAGCGCCCACAATTTGCATGGCATCAAAGTTTTTCGGGTTGAATATCTTCGGATCTTCATCCCCGTAGCCCCATTCCTTATCGGTGTAAGTAGCCATACTGAAATGCACAATATTGTACATATCAGTTTCCTGCCAGCTCAATTGCCTTTGCGTGGGCAGGGCTCCGTATGGCTTAGGTGCCTGCTGTGCGTTTGCCGCCAAACCGGTTGCCAGTAAAGCGGTCATTAGTATATTGCTCTTCATCGCTTATTAATGTTTAAACCATGGTGATGGTACCTCAGCAGGTGTGCTGCCATTTATGCTGTACTTAAGGCCAAGCGCAAATCCGCCGCCGCCTTCAATAAAATCAAGCGCGAAGGGTTGCAAACCTTTGCTTAAAGCTACTTGCCCGTTCTTTTCAATAGCCGAGTGATTGCCATCATTATCAACCACCATGCGGTCTGCGATCTTAAGGATGCCGCCATCGTCGCAATTTAGGTAAAATGTGTAAACACCCGTTGCAGGCAGGTTGATGTATCCCCTGTAAGTTATAGCGAATGATGGAGCGTTTACAGTTTTAGGTACCGATATGCTATTGGTGGTAAACGTACTATCAACTTTTGCTTTGCTTATCAGGCTTGTTTGCTTAAAAAATGCCTTGTAATAATTTGCTATCAAACCATCATTTACCGAAGCCGGATTGACCGCTTTTGCGTACGACTGCTGTTTGTAGTTGAGTGTATAAATATCCCCGCGCGATCCTGTTGGTGTAAACGCAGCTACCTTTATGGTTTGTGGTGTTTTTATTATTAACGGCGCAGTAATTTCCTTAGATGTTGCCATTGGCAGGCTTCCATCCGTGGTATAACGGATTTGCATATCGGCCATCGGTTTTTTAATGCTCAGGGTATCTGCATCTGTAAAAACATTTTCGGTTACCATGTTTGGAAGGTCGGGCAAACGGTAGTGTATCTTCAGGTTATCTAAACGCTTATAGTGCATAGGCAGGCGTTTAAGATATGAATCGTATTCATCCTTATTCGTCCATAACAGCTCTGCAAGCGCTGTCATCCTCGGCATAACCATGTAGTCGGCACGCTGCTCGGTAGGTATGCGTTCACTCCAGGTATTTGCCTGTGCACCAATAATAGCCTTAGCTTCCTGAGCATTTAGCTTAGCCGGGATTGGGTTGAAGTGATAAACTTTTGAAATGGAATACTGATCAGGAAAGTTATCAAAGTAAAGCGGCTCGCCCGGTGTCATAATAACCTGGTTGCCGTTTTTGGCAGCTTTAACAGGTGCATCGGGCACCCAGCCGCGCCAGTACATAATGATTGCCGTAGGGCTTATTCCACCCTCAATAACTTCGTCCCAGCCTATCAATTTACGCCCCTTTGAGTTAAAGAATTTCTCCATCCGGTTGATGAAGTAACTATGTAAACCCGGCAGATCCTTGATGCCTTCCTTCGCCATGAATTCCTTTACAGCGGCAGATTTGCCCCAATCGCTCCTGTCAACTTCGTCGCCGCCAATGTGGATATACTTTGATGGGAAGATATCCATTATCTCGGTGAATATATTCTGCGCAAACTCGTATGTACTTTCGTTAGCCGGGCATATAGGCAATGAGAAAAGCTCACCAAACTTATTTTCGCCATTACAGGTTAGAAATGGATACGAATTTATTGCCGCCATCATGTGCCCCGGCATATCAATTTCGGGGATGATATCAATGTGCTTTGTAGCTGCATAGGCTACCAGATCCCTAAGCTGCTGCTGCGTATAAAAGCCACCGTAAAGTGTTTTCCCGTTTTTTTTGGTGATGTGTTTAGGATCAATAATAAAGTCAGGATTGTCCTTAGCCAATTTCATACAGGCGGTATCCTGGTTATTAAAAGTGCGCCAGGCACCCTCTGTAGTTAGCTTTGGATACTTTTTTATCTCAACTCGCCAACCCTGATCGTCGGTCAAATGCAAGTGAAACTTGTTCATTTTATACAAAGCCATCATATCGATGAATTTGCGCAAGTACTCTATTGAAAAAAAGTGACGAGAAACATCGAGGTGCATACCGCGCCATGCGTAAGCTGGCTGATCGCTGATATTCAACGCAGGCAAGCTCAATTGCTTCTGTTTGATTCCCGCCCCCTCTATACCCGCAGGCAGCAATTGCCTGATGGTTTCAACCGCGCGAAAGGCACCTGTTGGTGTAGCGGCAGTTATTGTTAAAGCCTTCGAGTTGATATCAAGCTTATAACCTTCTTCTGCTTTTATACCGGCATCATATTTAAAAGCAATAGACGCGCCGCTTGCAGATTTAGTTAAGGCGACACCTAAGCCGTTCTTTATCAGCTTATTTAATTGAAAAACCTCATTGGCAAACCTGGCATCGGCAGTTATGCGCGTAGCAGATGTAATGTTGAAACTACCAGTACCTGCATTAAGCGACGTTGGGTACGGAATAATTGGATAAGTTGTTTGCTGCGCCATTACCGGGCCGACCTTTAACAGGCAAGCGCCAAATAGGGCTGTTAATGCTATTTTATGTGATAAACCCATTATTTTGCTATGCTAATTATTTTGCCTTTGTTCCCGTTCCAGCCATCAACATCAACGGCCAGGTTGGTTTTGGTAGTTGCAGAGTAATCGATAATTACCTTGCGCTGCTCGCCAGGCAATATTGAAACATAGTTGTTATCATAAAATGCAGGCAGCACCCTATCTTTTGTTGTAGCGTCAACTAAAGACACGCGGTTGAAGAACGAAACCACACAGTTTTGTTTATTGGTCAACGTAACTTCTACCTGGCCGGGCTTTACAAAACGTGCAGTAGTAGCCAACTCGTCGGTCTTCATTTTTTGCAGACCGCTATATTCGCCTTTACTGTCTGCTACCCAATAAAGGTTCTCAGACAGCACATTTTTATCAGTATCCAATAATTGCAATGAAAGAAAAGCACCTTCCTTAGCCGCCATCTCATCCAATACCTGTTTTACCGACATTACATTCTTGGTTGATGTCGCTACAATATCGCAAAAAACCTGGGTGATTTCCTTTACTTTACCGTTCATATCATAAGCCTTCACAACCAGCATCATACTGCGGTGCGGTTTAAAGGTATTGTTTGCCAACGATATCATGCCGCTTACCGGGTTATACATAACATGCAGCGCCTCACTGCCATTACGCAGGCCATATAAACAGGCATTCGGGTCGAGATAATAATCATACATCTGGCCGCGCATTGCTGTCCATGGGTTTTGAGTTTTCCAGATAATAAAACCTGTATACCAATCCCACATGTGCGAGGTAAAGCCCTCGGCAAGGCCGCGGTACTGGTCGTAATTTACCAGTTGTGCTTTGCGGGTAAAGTCCTCAGCATTTTTTGCTTTGCCATATTTATTGATGCTGGTATCGTAACCAATGTATTTGTGGTAATCCCAAACGCTGTCTACCTTGCTCTTCCTTGTAGATTCGTTATACTCGGGTGCCACCATATTCTCGGTTGGCATAAATCGCTTAAGCGCCTCGTAGTCACTTACCCCTACCGAGCCAACTTCAGAATTGAAAGGATATGTTTTAAAGTTCCAGAACACATTAAGTGGTTGTATGCCATAAGGGCCATCGCCGTTGCCACCAAGCCTGTTGTCAGACATCTCTTCGGAGTTCGAATAATCTATAAACCAACGGGTATTATCAAGCCTTGGCAGGATATCTTCTTTTAGCGCGATCAACAGATCTTCGGGCGGGGTGATTTCGTTACCGCCGCACCACATCGCCAATGAGGCATGGTTTCGCACCATCTTGATCTGGTCTTCGGCCGAGCGAAGGAAAAGGTTGTGGTCATCCGGGTATTTTCGTCGGGTCCATTGATCATCTTTTTTCATTGGGTCAACCCAACGGCCATTGCAATCGCCGGATCCCCAAAAATCCTGGAAAACAAGCATACCGTATTTATCACAGGCATCATAAAACTCCGGGCGCTCGGTCATAGCGCCGCCCCAAACACGTATTAGGTTCAGGTTCATATCGCGATGGAAACGCACCTCGGCATCATAACGCATGTCCGACAGACGAAGCATTGCATCAGATATGATCCAGTTACCTCCCTTAATAAAAATCTTTTGCCCATTAACAGCAACTTCCCGGCTGCCCGTATGCGCATTCCATTTCGTTGTGATTTCGCGAACCCCAACATGTACAATCTCCTGATCGGAAACGGTTTTGTTGCCTGTAACAAACTTCACCTTCACATCATACATATTTTGCGGGCCGTAGCCATTTGGCCACCAAAGCTTTGGATTTTGCAGGGTGTAGTCGGCAAGTTTTACGGGCAAGGTTGAATTAGCTTTAACCGTAACAGATTTAGATATCGATGTACCGGCTATTTCATATACCAAGTTGCCGCTTACGGGAGCCGAAGTTGGGTTGCTCACCTCTGTTTCCAACTTTATAATAGCTGGTTTTTGAGCGCCATCAGGCATGCGCACGCCCGGCACGTTTGTAATTACATGCACATCTTTAAGCCGCACGGCGCCTGTTTTTTGGATGGTAACCTTATCCCATATCCCGGTATTTCTGTCACGCACGGGCTGGATCCAGTCCCAACCGGCGGTGTATTGCAAGCCTACATTGCGGGCAATGGTACCGTCGCCGCCCTGCCCGCCGTTTGCATTACCCAAAACATCAGGCGGGTGGACGATAACTGCTAACTTGTTGTTGCCGCTCTTGCTTAAATAAGGCGTTATGTTGTAAGTAAAACGCAGGAACATCCCTTTCTGAATGGTTTTATTCAGCTTGTGCCCGTTCAAGTAAACATCGCAGCTGTAATTTATGCCACGAAAGTTTAGGTAAACCTGGTTGCCATTGGTTGCAGGTGCTTCCTTAAACTCCTTTACAAACCAGTAAGTATAATAGTCGGCACCGGTTTTATAAATGTCCGGGATGCGCTCGTTGTTCATTCCATAAAAAGGATCGGGAACTTTTTTATTGTTCAGCAAAGTGGTAAGCACCGTTCCCGGCACGGTTGCGGGCATCCAGCTATTGGTGTTGTACGATGGTTCGGAAAGTTTTGCACCATCAACATTGACACTTTTAATTGGAGCGCATTTCCAGCCAGAGTTTAGCTCATAGCTATTTTGCGCATTAGCTTTATTATTATACGTAGTTGCAGCCAGCAATACAGAAAGCCCAAATACCAGTTTTTGGGGTTTAATTGAATTGTAGGATAAATTCCGGAACATTTTACTTTTTTAAGATTTACAGATCAATATTGAATTTTAAATACCGCAGCGTGGCTCAAGCCGTTATTGCTCTGCAACCCTGCGGGCACCTTTATATTAATAATACCATTATCAGCGGTAAATTTCACTTTCTTGCCACCCAAAAGCGTTACGCTTTTAACCTTATTAATACCGGTCAAGTGCAATGCGATATCTGATGGTAAGGTAACGGCATCCGTAGTTGATGTAGCAAAGGCATATATAGTATTGCTATTAGCAGCTTTTGTATAATAAATACTACCTTCTGAGTATGGCGCAACAGCGGTTGAGTTGTAAATGCCCTCGCCGTTAATTTTTATCCAGGCGCCTATTTGTTTTAGGCGACTGTAGGCGACGGGATCCCAGTCGCCATCCGGACCAGGGCCAATGTTCATTAGCAGGTTGCCGCCGCGTGAAACGATCTTTATAAGCAGATTTACAATTTCATTAGCTGATTTGTATTTGTCGCCGGGTACGTAGCTCCATGAGTTGCCCATTGTTATGCAGCTTTCCCAAGGGTGATCGAGCGGTTTGGTTGGTACAGTTTGCTCTGGCGTAGTGTAGTTTTCATACTGGCCGGCAACGGTACGGTCAACCACTATAAGGCCGGGCTGTTTTTGGCGCGCCATAGCAGCAATCTTCGGCATATCAATATCCTGATTAAAGGTTATTGCCTTTTGCCAGTCAACAGCCGTATCAATAGTATTTTTAGGGCGCACCCAGCCACCATCTAACCAAAGAATATCGACTTTACCGTAATCGGTCATAAGTTCGCCTATTTGGTTATAGGTAAAATCTTTAAATTTTTGCCATTGTTCTGGGTGCTTTGCAGGGTCATAGTTTACATTACGGTCTTTTGCCGGGAAATACGGCCACCAGTAATTTTCATTGTGCCAGTCGGGTTTTGAAAAATAGGCACCTATCATGAAATTTTCTTTAGAGAAAGCTTTAAATATCTCTTTTGTAACGTTGCTCTTAGGGTTCGATGAAAAAGGCGTTTTAGCGCTTGTTATTTTATAGTCGCTTTGTTTGGTATCAAACATATTAAAGCCATCGTGATGCTTGGTTGTAAAAACAACATATTTCATCCCGGCATCTTTGGCAGCTTTTACCCAATTATCGGGATTAAATTTTACCGGGTTAAATTTAGTTTGTAAATTTTCGTAGGCTTTTACATAAGTATTGTAGTTTGCACTGTATGGGCCTTTGCGCTGTGTCCATCCTTCATCTTCAGGGCAAATGCTCCAACTCTCAACAACTCCCCAACTGCTATATGTGCCCCAATGCATAAAAAGGCCAAATTTTAAGTTTTGCCATTTCTTGAGATTTGCTTGAACCAATTGATCTGTAGGTGCTACATAATCTTTAGACATTTCATGCTCCTGAGCTATTAAAGCGTTAAAGCGTAAAACGAAAAAGAGCATTAGGGAGAGTTTTTTCATATAAATTAAATTAGGAGAAGAAATTCAAGCCTTTGTGTACTTTATACACCATTAATTCCTGTTGTAAACATTACTATTTTACAATTAGATACAAAAAACGTAATAATTACATTTAATAATCGTCTAATTAGCAATTTTTTATTCGAATTAGCACGCTACTTCTTAAAAAAATTTAAAATGTGAGGTATTTTTTAATTTTTTTTATGAAAGTTAAATAAAATGTTGCTTTGTGTTACAGAATTATTACATTGCATTATCAATTGTCAAGGCAACATTAATAAATGATATCAATGATAGCTTTTTAATAAGAAGCGACTGTTTTTGAAAGTATTTTATGCATTTGGTAATTGATCGATAAAATGTGTAAATTATGTTAATACGATAATCGTAGCGGCAATTTGCGCGTTTGGCAATTAAATATTGTTTGCGTTAATGTTGAAAAAACCTTTTTAAATTTTTTTTTAAACATTACTTGCAATCTTTAATTTCGCCGCAACCAATAAATGAACAACCAGAGATGATTGAAATCATCTCAAAAAACTAAGTGATTATGCAGCATTGATTGTAGCCAGTGCTGCCTGCTACAAGTTATGTAGCCTGTACTATGGAACTATAGCGGATAACATTATTTTAATATAAGCACTACGTACAAATTGAAACCATACATATTTATTAACCCTCTAATTAATTCGTTTAGGCCTATGAATTAAAAAAACCTTTACATACCCCACAGCGTCGAGGGCCAACGGTGCTTCACGCAACAAAATTAAGACCTGTTAATTAACAAAGCAAATACCTGCTTTGCAGGGCTTTGCAATTAAACAAACTTCCTTAAATCAAATAAAAAATATGAAATATTTTAAACACCCAGGAGGTGTAAGGGATAAATCTTGGCTTACAAAGCCGGTTTTGATAATGAAATCTACCGTAATTTTAACGGTAGCACTTAGTCAACAATCAATGGCGAATGTAAACGCCAAAAACAAAGCAAACTTCAACACAAATCCCGTTGTAGCTTTAGCTAAAATAAATGAAGCTGCAACTGTAAAAGGTAAAGTTGTTGATGAAACCGGCGCTGGCTTACCAGGCGTTACGGTAAAAATCAAAGGTACCAATGAAGCTGTATCAACTGACGTTAACGGTAACTTTACCATTAACGCGCCTGATAATGCAGTGTTGGTATTCTCGTTCCTTGGTTACGAAAACCAGGAAATAGCTGTTGCCGGCAAACCTGTTATCAACGTGAGGATGGCAACTGCATCTAAAGGCCTTAACGAGGTTGTTGTAACAGCTTTAGGTATCAAAAAAGATCAGAAAAAACTGGGTTACTCTGTATCAACTGTTAACGGTGACAACTTAAATAAAGCAAAAGAAACAAACGTTGCGGCTGCATTAACCGGCCGCGTTGCAGGTTTAAGTGTAGGCCAGTCAAACGGTGGACCGGGTTCATCTGCAAGGGTGTTACTACGTGGTTTAACCAGTTTCTCTGCAAGTTCTCCACTATATGTTATTAACGGTGTGCCAATTGATAACACACAACGTGGTTCGTCTGGCGAGTGGGGCGGTGCTGACTATGGTGATGGTATCTCAAACATCAACCCTGATGACATCGAGAGCATGACTGTATTGAAAGGTCAGTCGGCTTCTGCACTTTATGGTACTCGTGCTGCAAACGGTGTTATCTTGATCACCACTAAATCTGGTAAAAAGAATTCAGGCTTTGGCGTTGAGTTTAATACAAACGCGCAGATTGATAAAGCGATGGACAATACCGATTTTCAACAAGTATACGGCCAGGGCCAGTTGGGCGCTAAGCCAACCACTGTTGATGCGGCTTTGGCTTCAGGTAACCTTGCATGGGGCGCTAAAATGGACGGCTCACAAGTTATTCAGTTTGATGGTAACACTTATGCTTACTCTCCTACTAAAGATAACTACCTGAAGTTTTACCGTACTGCGCCAAGCTTTACCAACACCGTTTCATTAACAGGTGGCGGCCAGGATGGCTCATTCCGTTTGTCATTGTCTGATTTACGTGCAAACTCAATTGTACCAAACAGCTACCTTGACAGGAAAACCTTTAACTTTAACGGCAACCAAAAAGTTACGCCAAAATTAGATGTAACTGTACTTGCCAACTACGTTATCGAAAACTCAAAAAACAGGTCGGGTTTGAGCGATGGTCCGGGTAACCCGAACAACGTTACTTTCCTTGCTCCTAACGAGTCGCAAAGCATCCTTTCTCCGGGTACTTTAGCTTCTGGCAAAGAACAAACTTTTACAAACGATACCTATGTAACAAACCCTTACTTTGCAGCCTACAATTTTGTAAACAATGTTGAAAGGAAACGTTTGATATCGGCAATTACTGCTAAGTATGATATCACCAAATGGATTTATGCACAAGGCCGTGTAGGTTATGATAACATCAATGACCAACGCCTAAACATCGAGCCGACAGGTACCGCATACTTAACTACAAACGGTAACATGAACACCCAGACATTGCAAACCAACGAATTTAACGTTGACGCTTTGATTAATGGTAAACATGATATCGTTAAAGACTTGTTAAACTTAGATTTAACCATCGGTGGTAACATCCGTAAAAGTGACTATAACGGTACTTTCATCAACGGTAACGGCGGCTTGATTGTTCCTTACTTCTACAGCTTAACAAACTTCCCAAGCAGAAACAGCGGTCCGATTGGTGAGCTATCAAAACAACAGGTTAACTCGGCTTACTACTCTGCAGACTTCTCAATTAAAGACTTCTTGGTATTGAGCACAACAGGCCGTTATGACGTATATAGCAGCGTGTCAAGCGAGGTTGGTCGCGGTATATTTGCACCATCAGTATCCGGTAGCTTTATCTTCTCTGAGTTGTACAAAATGAACAATGTTGATTTGGGTAAAGTACGTTTGTCATATGCACAAACCAGCGGTGCTCCAAATCCATTTGCTAATACTGTTTATTATAACATCAATAACTCAATTAATGGTGTACCAACCGGCAGCATGGGCAGCCAGTTACCAAACTTGTTCCTGAAACCATTCAGACTGCAAGAGCTTGAGGCTGGTTTAGAAATGAAAATGTTTGGCGACCGTTTAGGCTTCGACGTTGCTTTCTTCTCTCGTAAAACTAAAAACGAGATTATCAACAGCACCATCGACTGGTCTACAGGTTATACAAACAGCTACATCGGCACTGGTTCAACACAAAACAGAGGTGTGGAGGTTGAGTTACACGGTACTCCAGTTAGAACTTCAGACTTCAGCTGGACTCCGTCATTCAACTTTACTTACGTTAAAAACAAAATCGTTCAAACAGATCCTGCAACCAACTCAAACGTAAGCTTCGGTACTTACCGCCCGCTTAACGCAAGCACTGCGCTTGTTGTAGGCTTGGCTGGTCCACAGATCATGGCTAACGACTATGTACGCAATGCAGCTGGTCAGATTGTTGTTGATGCTTCTGGTATCCCAATTCAGGGTGCTTTAAAACCAATGGGTTCGGTTATTCCTAAAATTTATGGTGGTTTTAATAACAACTTCAACTACAAACAATTTAACTTAAGCTTCCTTGTTGATTACCGTTTCGGCAGCAAAGTGTTATCAGCTACAAACTACTACAGCATCTTCCGTGGTTTAAACAAAATGACGCTTGAAGGCCGCGAAACTGGTGTAACTGTAGGTGTAACAGAGTCTGGTGCAGCTAATACTGTAAGCGTACCTGCTCAAACTTACTACCAGGAGTTGGCTCGCCGTATATCTGCACTTAACGTGTTAGATGGTAGCTTTATCAAATTACGTCAGGTTACTGTTGGTTATACAATCCCTGCAGCTAAATTGCGCAGTACACCGTTCAGTGGTATCGGTATCTCGCTTGTTGGCCGTAACTTGTGGACTATCATGAAACATACTGATAACATCGATCCGGAGTCTGGCTTCTCTAACACCATTAACTACGCAGGTATTGAAGGTACAAGCTTGCCTATGACCAGGACCTATGGTATAAACGTTAACTTTAAATTTAAAAACTAAGGAAATGAAAAAAAGATATATATACGGCTTCCTGATTGCAGGAGCTACTTTCATGGCCGGCTGTACGAAGAATTTTGACGAGGTCAACACTCAACCAAATAAAGCTACTGAGGCTATATTTAACCCAAATTACTTGTTGTCTCAGTCGCAATTCACGTTTTCGCAAACTGGTTACGATCAGCTTTTGTTTCAAAGCATGTGGACACAGTCTTTAGCGTCTACATACAGCTACTACTCAAACGGCGATAAATACGTATTAGGCGGTAGCGGTACAGGTTACTACAACCGTACCTGGAACCGTGGTTACAGCGCACTTACCCTTGTTGATGAGATGAAAAACCTTATCAAAGACAAGGCACAATACGCTAACCTTGATGCTTGCGGTACTATTTTGCGCGTATTATACATGCAACGTATTACCGATTTGTATGGTGCTGCACCATACTCACAAGAGGGCCAGGCAAAATCAGGTGTATTTACGCCTGTATTTGACAGCCAGCAAGATATCTACACCGCAATGCTTAATCAGTTGCAAACCGCTACTGCTGCATTAAACACCTCACAGCCTGGCCCAACAGCCGACTTATTTTACGGTGGCGATGTAGCTAAATGGAAAAGACTTGGTTATTCGTTAATGCTGCGTGTAGCTATGCGTTTAACTAAAGTTGACGCCAATACTGCTCGTACCTGGGCCGAAAGAGCTTACGCAGGCGGTACCATGACCAGCATTTCTGATAATGCTAAAGTTTTAGCTGATAACGCTAACGGTAACAGCAATGATAACGCCGCTGCTTTATTGGTAACTGATGACTTCAGAGAAGTACGTTGGGCTAAAACGCTTATCGATTACATGAAAGCAAACAATGACCCTCGTGTATCTGCTATTGCTGAGGTTACCGTTGGTAACGGTAAAACAGCTAACGAAGACCGTGGTACAGCAGGTAATAGCGCTTTTGCCAGCCAAATTGGTATGCCAAATGGTTATGATTTGTTAGGTGGTGCTACCGATATTTCAAAAGCACCGGGTTACCCTGGCGCTACACCAGCTGCAGATGCTAAAGATGCACCTGCACCGGTTGGTAAATACTCACGCCCACGTTTGCTTGTTTATGGCGACAGAAACAGTGCTAACATCGTTTACACATACGGCGAGTCTGAGTTATTATTAGCCGAGGCTGCTTCAAGAGGCTGGAATACCGGTGCCGCTGCAACTCACTTTGCAAATGCTTTAACTGCAGATATGCAAACACTTGCACAACTGAACAACACTCCTGTTGCTACTGTTGCAACTGGTGACATCGCTGCTTATGTTGCTTCGCATCCATTATTGCCAGGGACTGCTTTACAGCAAATCAATATGGAGTACTGGGTACACACATCAGCTACATTTAACTTTAATGAAACGTTTGCAAACTGGAGAAGATCAGGTTTCCCTGTATTAACCCCGGTTTCTTACCCTACATTAGGTCAATACATCAGCGGTGCAGTGCCACGCAGAATGCCTTACCCTATTACCTTGCCACAAACCAACGGAGCTAATTACTCTGCTGCTGTTTCGGCTCAAGGTGCAGATAACTTTGCTACCCGTGTTTGGTGGGATAAGCAATAATATTTGCTGATACTTTTGAAAAAAGGAGGCTCAGGCCTCCTTTTTTTATACTTCATTTGCCCAACAAATATTATCTTTAAGTCCCTGATTCTTATCATAAGTAACCCCTAATTAACTTATGGCGCTATTCTTTAAATGTTGTTCAGCGGGCCCTTATGTCAGGGCTTTTTATACTTCTCTGGCTGCTTTTTGCCTGGCTCATACAGGCGCATTTGCACAGCAAACGCTCTTTAAACTTTTACCACAGGCGCAAACCGGCGTTAAATTCAGCAACGATATTGTTGAAAAGGAGTCGCTCAACGTATTATCATATGAGTACTTTTACAATGGCGGCGGCGTAGCCACCGGCGACATCAATAATGACGGCCTGCCCGATTTGCTTTTTACGGCCAACATGAAACCCAACAAGCTTTACCTTAATTTAGGTGGCTTAAAATTCAAAGACATTACCCGCGATGCTTCTCCCCTTTTGGAAGGCCGCGCCGGTGCCTGGAAAACAGGCGTTACCATGGCCGACGTTAACGGCGATGGCTTGCTCGATATTTACATTTGCTACTCAGGCAAAACTGATAATGAAACACGCAGCAACCAGCTATTTATAAATAAAGGCAACAATAAATTTAGTGAAGAGGCCAAAGCCTATGGCCTTGCCGACCCAGGCTATAGCACCCAGGCTGCTTTTTTTGACTATGATAATGACGGTGATCTGGACATGTTCCTGCTCAATCATAACATCAAAAAGATTGACAACATGGAACTGGCCCGGTACAAAAATGAAACCGACCAACTTGCAGGTAACCGCCTTTACCGTAACGACAACAATAAATTTACAGATGTATCAAAAGAAGCCGGCATCATCCAAAATCCGCTAACCTTTGGCCTGGGCGTAGCCATTGCAGATATCAATAAAGATGGCTGGCAAGACATCTACGTAACCAACGATTATAACGAACCCGATTATATTTACATAAATACCCACGACGGCAAATTTGCCGAACAATCTAAAGACATGGTTCGGCATATGTCGCACTTTTCGATGGGTGCTGATATTGCCGATTTTAATAACGATGGGCTACCAGATATTTTGACCCTGGATATGATGCCTGAGGATAACCATCGCCAAAAATCATTACAGCTGCAGGAAAATTACGAGTCGTTTGCTTTAATGCAAAGCCAGGGTCTGTATAACCAGTACATGCGTAACATGCTGCAGCTAAACAACGGCGACGGCACTTTTAGTGAAATTGCGCAATTATCAGGCTTGTCAAACACCGACTGGAGCTGGTGCCCGCTTATAGCTGATTTTGATAACGATGGTTATAAGGACATTTTCATAAGCAACGGTTACCTGCGCGATTATACCAACAAGGATTTTTTGCGCTATTGGGGCGACTATAAAATTAAAAAGGCCATGGCCGCCGAACCGTTCTTATTAATGGATCTGGTGATGGCCATGCCGTCTACCCCGGTTAGTAATTATGGATTTAAAAACAATCGCGATCTCACTTTTACCAATAAAAAGAAAGATTGGGGACTGGATCAGCAAGGCATAAGCAGCAGCGCGGTATATGTCGACCTCGATAATGATGGCGATCTTGACCTGATTGTTAATAATATTAATGAACCCGCTTCTATTTATCAAAATACAGCAAGCGAAGTCAATAAAACTTCTTACTTAACCATAAAGCTGAAAGGTACAGGTAAAAACACCAACGCCATAGGCGCAAAAGTGTATGTGTACAGCGCTGGCAATACCCAATACCAGGAAGTTAACCCTAATCGTGGCTACCTTTCATGCATGTCCACCAATCTAAACTTTGGCTTAGGCGCTGCAACTACTGCCGATTCTGTGCGCATAATTTGGCCGGATCAGTCTGCAGAGTTGCTTAAGAATGTAAAGCTCAATCAACTGCTTACAGTTAAGTATCAAAAGGAGAAACCATTGCCTCAAAGCACTAAGCCTTTGGCAACCATATTTAAAAGTACGAAAGCGCCTATTGATTTTAAGCCCGAAGAAATAACCATTAATGATTTTAAGCGCCAGTTACTGATGCTTTACATGTACTCGCGTACGGCGCCCGTGATTGTTAAGGCAGATATAAATAATGACGGCCTTGAAGATTTATACATAAGCGGCGAGAAAGACAGCCCCGGCAAATTGTATGTGCAGCAGGCAGGCGGCAGCTTTTTACCTGTAAACCTTATACGTGGCAACAATGACAACATGGGATCGATAGCTGCGGCGAACTTCTTTGATGCGAATGGCGATGGCAAACCAGACTTATACCTTGCAAAAGGTGGCTATTCGCTTTATGAAGCAGGAAGCGCCGATTTGCAGGACGAGATTTATGTAAATGAAGGCAACAATCGTTTTGTACTTTCGCCCGGTGCCTTGCCTGTTTTGAATGCGGCAAGTAAGGGTTGTGTTAAACCTTGCGACTTTGACGGCGATGGCGACATAGACCTTTTTGTAAGCAGCCGTATAATTCCAGGCAAATACCCGGTAACGCCCGAAAGTTACTTGCTGATTAATGATGGCAAAGGGAAATTTAGCCCTGCGCCATTCGCCTACAATAAGCAAGGTATGGTTACCGACGCGCAATGGATTGACCTTGATGGCGACAATCGCAAAGACCTTATTATTTGCGGAGAGTTTATGCCAATAACTGTTTTGATGAATACCAAAGCAGGTTTTGTTGACAAAACAAGCCAGTATTTTGATGTACCGCAATCGGGCCTGTGGTTTAAAATAGCATTTGCTGATGTTAACGGCGATGGCAAGCCTGACCTTGTTGCAGGAAACATCGGTTTGAATACGCAGTTTAGGGCAACAGATAAAGAGCCGGCTGAATTATATTATGCCGATTTTGACAATAACGGCTCTATTGATCCATTTTTTACATTCTACATGCAGGGCAAAAGCTACCCTTTTGTGAGTCGCGATGAAATAAATGAGCAGATATACCCAATGCGCAGACGTTTTGCATCATACAAGGCTTACGCTGATGCAACCATAACAGATATTTTTACACCAGCCGAGTTGGCCACAGCGAAAAAGCTTGCTATCAACGAAACACGAACCACGCTTTACATCAATCAAAACGGAAAGTTTGTCGCGGCAACCTTGCCTATGCAGGCACAGTTTGCGCCGGTAACACAAATACTGACAAACGATTTTGATCATGACGGCAAAACCGACCTATTGCTCTTGGGCAACCACGCCGATAACCGCCTAAAGCTGGGTAGTATGGATGCCAACTATGGCTGTTTACTCAAGGGCGATGGCAAAGGCGGCTTTGTTTATGTTAGCCAGCCGCATTCAGGCTTGTCTGTTACGGGCGACGTAAAATCGGCTTTGGAAATTAAGGTAAATAAGACGCCGCACTTATTAATTGGCACGAGTGATAGTCCATTAAAATTTTATGCCGAATGAAAATGAAGTTTAAATACTTTAGTATGCTGTTGCTGTGTACCTCACAAATTGCAGTGGCACAAAAAGCACCGGCACCCGCCTATCCTGATTACCTTGAGCCCGACCATGCAGTAAACGCGGTTACTATGGTTATGGTGCATGATGTTGTTGGGCCGCCTGTAGCCGGGAGATACTATGCCTATGCTATGTTGGGCGCATACAATATTGTTGCAGCCAATAACAAGAATGTGCCCGCGTTGAACACACTTGTGGCAAGCTACAAACCAGTAAAGTTTAATGTAGCCGATATTAAGTATGATTACAAAATAGCTGCATACTACAGCATACTTGAGACATCAAAACAGCTTTTGCCATCAGGTTATATGCTTAAGGATGACGAGGATGCTTTTGTGCAGTTGTTGGAAAAAACCGGCGTTGAAAAAAATCTGATCAAAAATTCGGTAAAAGTTGCTGAGGAGGCATCTACAGCGATAGTTGTCCTATCGAAAACCGATCATTACAGCCAAATAAGTGCATTAAAACGTTATACCCCATCTAAGGAAGACGGTAAATGGTACCCTACCCCGCCTGCGTACATGGAA
Organism: Mucilaginibacter pallidiroseus; assembly: GCF_007846085.1. Lineage (GTDB taxonomy): Bacteria > Bacteroidota > Bacteroidia > Sphingobacteriales > Sphingobacteriaceae > Mucilaginibacter > Mucilaginibacter pallidiroseus. The sequence goes on along the minus strand of NZ_VOEJ01000001.1, from coordinate 264,465 downwards.
GCCCTTGAGCCGAATTGGAAAACGGTACGGACAATGATCATCGATTCGGCACAACAGTATAAACCTAAGCCGTTGACCAAATTTAGTAAAGATAGTACCTCTGCATTTTATAGTTTGGTAAAAGATGTTTACAACGCTTCGAAACACTTAACGCCCGAACAGACAGATATGGCCCTTTTTTGGGATTGTAACCCTTTTGCTGTAACCACATCGGGGCACATGGCCATCGGATATAAGAAAATAAGCCCGGGTGGCCACTGGATGCACGTTGCCGGTTTGGTTACAAAGCAGGCCAACCTTGGGTTCGATGAATCTGTAGTGGTACTAACATTGGAGGGCGCAACCATAATGGATGCGTTTATAAGCTGCTGGGAAGAGAAATTTGCGAGCAACCGTATACGCCCCGAAACTTTCATAAACCGCTATATGGATATAAAATGGCAACCTGTTTTACAAACGCCGCCCTTCCCTGAATACACCAGCGGGCACGCCGTGATATCAAACGCGTCGGCAGAATTGCTGACCTATTTACTTGGCGATAACTTTGCCTACACAGATAATACCGAGATTCCATTTGGGAGCAGTCAGCGTGATTTTAAATCTTTCAGGCAGGCGGCTGCAGAGGCATCAATGTCTCGCTTTTATGGTGGCATACATTACATGGATAGTATTGAGCAAGGCAACGAACAAGGTAAAAGCGTTGCCAATGGTATTTTAGCTAAAGTTAAAAAAGCAGGAATTAGGCCCTTTATAAAGTAGGGACAATTTTAAAATAAAAAAGAGGAATTGGCGATTGTCCAATTCCTCTTTTTTATTTTAAGGCTTTAAAAGCCGGTGCTTTTACAGATATTAGGCAATCACTAATTTGCCTATGAAAACATTATCCCGACAAATTGCTCAATTTTTAACTTTATTTTTAATTGTTACGTTATCTGATCCGGCATCCGCACAGATCAAAAACTTTGACAAAAATGGCAAACAGGTAACAAGATTTAGTACCACCGGCGATGCAATAGATGCGCACGATGGTGAAATAGCACACTTTAACGGCACATACTATCTTTATGGTACCAGTTACGATTGCGGCTTTCAATGGGGCAATAAAGGCGCACCCTTTTGTGGCTTCAAAGTTTACTCTTCTAAAGACCTTTCTACGTGGACAGACCGCGGTTACCTTTTCAATGCAAAGACCGACGTTTGGCAATCACATTGTGATGGCAAAACTTACGGATGCTTTCGCCCGCATGTGGTTTATAATAGCAAAACAAAAAAGTACGTGCTTTGGATAAACGTATACGACAATGTAGTTGGCTACCGCGTATTTACGAGCAGCAGTCCCGTTGGGCCCTTTGCTGAAGTTGCTGAGCCAAAATTGGCTGTAAACAGCACGATGCCGGCAGCGGGGCTTAATAATGGCGACCATGATACTTTTATTGATGATGACGGCACAGCATACCTCGCCTACACAGATTGGCGTACGGAAGGAACCATAGTTATTGAAAAACTAAGCGCCGATTACCTAACAGGCACAGGCGAACATGTGAAAGCCGTTACCAACGGAAAAACCGAAGCGCCCGGCATGTTTAAGCGGAACGGCATTTACTACGTAGTATACTCCGACCCAAACTGCGGTTACTGCTCTGGTACGGGTAGCTCCTATCGCACAGCAAAATCTCCGCTTGGGCCATGGAGCGAGGGTAAAAAGATAAGCGATAACTCTTGCGGCGGGCAACCGTCGTTTGTGTCAACCATCAAAATCGATTCAGAAACCGTTTACCTTTATGGCAGCGACCTATGGAACAACGCGGCCAAAAACGAAGCGCTTGCAAACTATTATTGGGCACCGCTAACCTTTGCCGCTGATGGCTCCATTAATCCGCTTGTATGCGGGGAAACCTACGCCAAACCTAAAGCTTTAACCCCCTTTGCTAAACCGGGCATTGACAATACAACCGGCACCGAAAACTTTAATTGGATAGGCGATATCAATTCTACAACGAAACGTTCACAATCATTTACCGCAAGCCGCACAGGCAAACTCAGCAAGGCAAGTATTACCGTATTTAAAAACAATAACCCCGACGGAAACCTTGAAATAAGCATTTATGCCGCTGATGATAATGGTTTACCCATAGGAAAATCGCGTTACAACAAAGCCTTTCCAGAAAACAACATTGGCTGGTCACCTAAAAATGTAATGATCAATCCTAATTTAAGATTGGTTAAAGGCAGGCAATATGCGCTGGTATTGAGCACGGCAAGCACAAAAGGCCAATACGGTGTTGAAGCAAGTGAGCTGACGAATTTTAAAGGTGGTGTATCTGCAAAAAGTGCAGGAAATGATAAGCCTTTTATCATCGAAAAAGGGCAGGCTTTGAAATTTGAGACATTTATAACCGCCGGTAAATGAAGGTTACAAAAATGGCACCGCTTAAGAAAGCGGTGCCATTTTAATATAGTCAGGGTCTATCTATTCTATCTCAAAACGATATGATCCTGCCAACACATGATACGCTTTTGCGGCTGTGATATTTTTGCCCGATAGTATTACTTTTTTTGTACCCGTCGGAAAGCTTACATCAGCGCTTGAGTTTGCAGGCACAACCACATCATACATAACCTTACCATTAACACGCCTCCATGATGATGTGATGGGGCCGTAAGGGCCAACATGGTTGGAGTTAAAGAAATCTAAGCCGGATACAAAGTTTGGTTTAAGCAGGATATTTTTGAAACCGGGCTGCCGCTCATCGGCTTTTATGCCGCCAAGGCCTTTAAAGAACCAGCCGCCAATTTCCCCGAACATCATGTGGTTTAATGATATATCGCGCGCGGCATCGATATCCCAGTTTTCATAAAGTGTGGTAGCACCATTTACAATCCACCAGCCCCATGAAGGATAAGTGTCTTGAGATGCCAGTTTGTAAGCAGTTTCGGCCTGTCCATTTTCGCTCAGGGCGTTCAGGATAGCCTTCGCTCCCAATACACCAACATCAATATGCATATTATCCTGCGCTACACGCTTAGCCAGGTTTTCTGCTAATTTCAGGCGATACTGATCGGGTACAATGTTCCAAAGCAGCGCCATACTCATTTCGGTTTGCGTGCCTTTGTCATAATTTATGGCAGCTTTATCAAAGTACTTGTAATTGATAGCCTTTTTAATTTTGGAAGCCAGCTGCGAATAATACAATTCATCTTTTTTGTTGCCGAATAGCTTTGCTGCTTTTGCAAGGATGTTGGCGTCAACATAAAAATATATAGAAGAGGTGTATTCTAATGATGAGCTTGTTTTAACCGGCACCCAATCGCCGCGGCCAAAGGTTGTAAGGCCTGTAGGGCTAATCTTGTTTACGTAATTTACATAGGCTTTTATGTTGCTGTAATTATCTTTCAGCGCTTTGCTATCACCGTAAAACATGTACAAGTTCCATGGGATGATGGCAACGGTGCTTGTCCAGTCGGTACCGTTGGCATCGCCGTAACCCCAACCGCCCGTTGGTATAATATCCGGCAATACACCATTTGGCTGCTGCTCGTCGCGGTGGTCGGCCAGCCACTTTTCGTAAACGCTTATACCATCAAAGTTGAACAAACCCGTTTCAACAGCAAAATGGCCGTCGCCTGTCCATCCATTTTTTTCCCGTTGGGGGCAATCTGTAGGGTAGCCCATTAAGTTTGACAGATAAGAGGCGTTTGTAGCCCGCCACAGGTTATCTACCAAAGGGTTCGACGAGCTTAACCTGCCGACCTGATCCACATCGCTGTGCATGAAGTAACCTTTAATGTCCTCTTTTTCAAACTTGATAGGTTTATTGCTACGCACCTCTACATATTGAAAACCCTTGTAATTAAAACTCGGCATAAACTCAACTGGGCATTTACCGTTTAGTATCACAACATCGGTTTGGTAAGGGTCGGTATTGTCTTTAGGGCGGTAATACACATCAATGTTCGACATATCTACGTGCCCTTTTTTTGCAGGATCTTTCGTAAATAATCTTTCGCCATGGGTTAGGCGCACAACGGTTCCGCTATCGCCGTTTAATCGTACCTTGGTTACGCCTGCTATGTTACGGCCCAAATCAACTACATAATTGCTATCGCTGAATTTAACTACAGATTTTGGGGCAATCTCTTCTACATTACGTATTGGCACCATTACCTGGCTCACTATCTTTTTTGATGGTGCAGCACGAAAACTTGTGCCGTTCCACTTACTATCATCGAAGTTAGCCGTGTTCCAGCCAGGTATTTCCTGGCGGCTATCGTAATGTTCGCCGGTATAAATGCTGTTAAATACAATTGGGCCGCTGTGCGTTTTCCAGCTTTCGTCAGTATATATTGTTTGGCTGGTACCATCCTCGTAAGTTATCTTCAGATCCAGGCAAAATGTGGGCCTTTGCCGCCAGGGCGCTCGGTCAAAGTTCCACACTGCAAGCGACTGGTGGTTATACCAACCGTTGCCTAATACCACGCCAATGGCATTATCGCCATTTTGAAGTTGATTAGTAACATCATAGGTCACATATAAATTACGCCTATCAAACCGGGTATACATAGGGTCGAGCCGGTGGTTGCCTATTTTATGTCCGTTTATAAATAGTTCATATAACCCAGCTACTGCAATATAAGCTCGGGCAGATCGGATCTTCTTGCCTGCATTGAACTTTTTACGAAAATAAGGCGCCTGTAATTTGGCTATGCTGCCACCATCACTTATCCAGGCTCCTGTCCAGTTGCCCATATCCATCATGCCTGTTTCGAACCAGGCGGTTTTGCTATCGGTCAATAACGCGCCCTTATTATCCCAAGTCCGTACCTTCCAGTAATAACGGGTGAACGGCTCAAGCGCTTTACCGCTGTAGTTTACCAGGCTGGCAGACGACCTGACCCTCCCAGAGTTCCATACAACTGCCGGCCCACTACTAAATTGCATCGAGTCCTTCGATACGATGATGGCATATGCCGTTTGCGCAGCGCCCTGGTGGCGATCATTCATTTGCCAGGAAAGGCGTGGGTGCATTTCATCTACGCCCATAGGCGAGTTGAGATGCTCACATTTTAGGAGTGTTGCCCCTGTCTGGGCACTGGCAATATTACCGGTGAAAAGCACCGACGCAATTAGGGTAATGGCGAAGGCTAAGCGGTTTTGGTTAAAACAAGTAAAACGCATTGTAGATGTTGTATGCTGGAAATAGAAGCCGAATATTAATCTGCAATATAAGCCTTAAGGCATAATGATGGGAGAAAAAGTAAATTATAAAGCTCATTCAGGTTGCGTGTATAAATCCAATTATTTATCCGCAACGCTTAACAAACAATGCATTACTACCAATGTTTACACAAGCGTATGTCACTCACTCAACAAATTGACTGGCTTTTCCTGCTTGCTTTACCCGTTGCCTGCATTGCCTGGACCGTTACACACGAAGAGGTTTTTAGAGAGCCAAGGCAATACTGCGGCAAACGTTGCAAAGAAGCAAAGACTATTGCCGAACGCAAATTCTTTTACCTGTTTACCTGCGAGTATTGCTTTAGCCACTATGTGACCCTGGCTTTTATAATACTAACCGGCTACAAGCTTTTAATGCCCGATTGGCGCGGATACATCATAGCGGGGTTCTCCGTTGTTTGGATCGCAAATTTTTACATGACGCTTTTTGGTTTGCTAAGGCAAGGACTAAAATTGGAAAAAGCCGAAGCAGAGAAAGCTGAAAAAGAAGTTAAAAAGATAGAACTCGAAGAATAATACTTAAATAGTTACCATTTTTCAGGAAATACTTACCATCTCGGCACTCCCCTGTCGCAATACATTTGTCGTTTAAAATATCGACAAAATGAAACTACCGAATAATACTGGTTTAAAGCCCCTTACCCAACAGGAAATAGATTCCATAATTACCTTTTACAGCGCCTGGAAACTTAAAAAGCCCAACCTATTGGACGATGTTGTAACATCCGATTGGCAAGACATTCCCCTTGGCCCGGGCCAGGCGCAAGGGCCGCAAGGGCTTAAGGATATCATCAATTACTTTATAATGCAATGCCCTGATGTAGAGATCGAAATCCACGAAATATTTGGCAGCCACGAGCGGGCCGGCGTGAGGGCCGTAATTAATTTCACGCACAATGCAGAAATATTGGGCATCCCGCCAAGCGGTAAAAAAGTATCTGTGGCCCTTCACGAGTTTCATTACCTGAAAGATGGGAAGCTTACGCATACCTGGCATCTCGAGGATTGGTTTTCCCTAATTAAAAAAGATAACAAATAACTGGCTTTAGTTATTGGTTAACAGACAGGCGCGACACTAAGTATGACGCGCCTTTTTTTATGGCGGATCATATATCATATTCAAAATCGTAAAACAAATAGGTGTAACCGGGTTTTATTAATAGTTAACGTTGCCTGCTGCTTGCAGCATGGCACCAAATACGCTTTTAATGATCCATAATAAAACCAAACTAAAACGCATCAAATATTCATTTTTAATTTTGCTCGCAATAAGCTTTGCGAGCATTGGCTACAATAATGCCTTTGCGCAAACAACAGTTGGTTTAAAAACCGACTCCGGGACGAGCATACCAGATACCCTGCTTTTTAAATTACAAAAAGCCCAGGGAGTTGTAACGCAAATAAATGCAGCAAATAAAAAGGGCTACGCTGCAGAAAAGGTACGAAGCGAAATAGTTGATATCAAAAATAACGTTGCCCCCATACAAACCGATCTTGGTGTGCGGGGCAAAATAATTGACCCTAAAACACTCATCAGCTATAATTTAATACTAAACAACTCGCAAGAGCGGCTTACTGCGTTGCAAAAAACACTATCAAAGTTTAGTAACGATTTGCAAACCATGTCCAACCAGGTGGTTGAGTTAAGTAATGATTCGCTGTTAAATGTTGGTAAAAATGATACTACAGCACGCACGCTTTATACCAAGCAATTGATAGATATAAAGCAACGCCTGCAGGCAGCGGGCCAACTCACTACTGCTAATCTCGACACTGTAAGCCGTTTACTTGCCGATGTTTCTGAAACTTATCTTAAAACGGCCGACCTGCAAGCCAGCATAACGGACAGGATGCAGACATCCGGCAAAAGCGCTTTTCGTAAAGAGTCGCCTTATATATGGTCGGCACCTACGGAAAAGAACGACGATAACATTGGTGCAATGCTTAAGTCGACCTACATTGGGCAAAATAAAATATTAGGTTACTTTATTAATTCTACCTGGGATAACCGCGTGCTACTTATCCTGTTGGGCGGCGTCTTTTTTTTATGGATAAATATAAACTACAGGCGGGCACAAAAGCCTGATCTGAGGCAACAGATCGGTGAGATAGACCTTAAGTACATATCTCACCTGCCCATTTTACCGGCCCTTATATTCATATTAAACCTTACCCCACTGTTTGAGCCCGACTCGCCCTCGCTGTATATTGAATTGGTTGAGTTTGCCTTGCTGCTTGTGCTAAGCGCGCATTTCTGGAAGCGAATACCATCAAAAGACATGCGGCACTGGCTGGTAATTGTGGGCATGTACATGGTAATTATGTTTGTTACCGCCACCGTACATGATGCCGTGTTTTTAAGGGTGTTATTAATGGCAATAAATATAGGCTCGTTATACGTTGGTTTTAAATTTTACCAGCGGCTAAAGGAAATCAACATCTCCAAAAAACTGGTTAAGCCTATTCTTATCATTTACATGATACTTAATTTGCTGGCTGTTTTGTTGAACGCTTTTGGCCGCATCACGCTGGCAAAGGTCTACACGCTTACGGCAACCATTGGGCTTACACAAATTATTGGTTTAGCCGTGTTCATACAAATACTTAGCGATGCGCTTGAATTGCAAATAAAAGTCAGCTCGTGCAGGGGCGGCCTGTTTGCCCGGTTAGATGTTGCCAAAACGCGTGCATCATTCAAAAAGGCACTTGCTGTATTGGCAATAATTTTATGGGTACTGGTGTTTTTTATTAACCTGAGCATAGCAGGTGGTGTATTTGCTTTTGTACAGCAGGTGTTGGTTAAGCCCCGCACTTTTGGCAAGGTGAGCTTTACGCTAAGCAACATCCTATTCTTTTCGGTGATAGTTTATGTGTCAAACATTTTGCAAAAGCATATTGGCGTATTGTTTGGCGAAAAATCAGTTACGTTCAGCAACCATGTGGAACACAAAAGCTCGAAGCTTACGCTGATAAGGTTGGTGATTACTATAGTTGGCGTGTTGCTGGCGGTTTTAGCGTCGGGTATACCGCTTGATAAGTTGACAGTGGTTTTGGGTGCCCTGAGTGTTGGTATTGGCTTGGGGATGCAAAACATCGTAAATAATTTTGTGTCGGGCATTATCCTGATATTTGAGAAGCCCTTCGAAATTGGCGACTATATTGAACTGGCTGATAAAAAGGGAAAGATCCAGGATATTGGCATCCGCTCGAGCAAAATGCTTACGCAGCAAGGGTCGCAAGTTATTATTCCCAATGGCGATCTGCTGTCAAACCGCCTTACTAACTGGACGCTGAACTCTGCCTATATTAAATCGGAAATTCTGTTTAAGGTAAATATTGCTGCAGATTTAAACGCAGTTTCTAAGCTGATACAGGAGGAGGTAGACAAGGCAGAGCATACCGTTAAAAATATGCAGGCCGAAGTACTCATTAATTCAGTAGCGGCCGACGCCGTTGAATTAAAAATTACCGTTTGGATAGAAAGCATTTACATAGAGCCGGCATTCAAAAGCATGATATTTAATCAATTGATTTCACGCTTTACGCAGGAGCAAATTAAAATAATGTAATTTTGGTTTGATGAAAACCAGCACTAAACCACCAAGCATTTTAAGTAAGAACACCTTACTTAACCTTGTATTTGCAGGCGGTTTGTTATTGGTGCTGTTTAACCCCACCGTTAAGGCATTACTGTTGCAGGGATTAATAAAGATAGGTCTTTTTCAGCCTGGAGTATCTATCAAAGACAATCCGTCTGCCATTCCCGAGAATCTAACATTTACCGATGCCGCTAATAACCAGGTTAGCTTAGCATCATTAAAGGGAAAAGTAGTTTTTATAAACTTTTGGGCCACCTGGTGCCCGCCATGCCTTGCCGAAATACCGTCCATAAACGCGCTGAACAACAAAATAAAGGCTGATAAAAACTTTGTTATCATGATGGTAGACGTTGATGCAAATCTTTCCAAGTCTGCCCCTTTTATACAAAACAAAGGTTACAATTTACATGTTTACGCCCCCACCTCATCCATTCCCGAAAGTATGCTTGGCAACAGCATTCCGTCCACGGTTATTATCAACAAAAAGGGCCAACTGGTATTTAAACACGAGGGCGTGGCGGATTATAATAATGAAAAAGTAATTGCCTACTTACAAAAGCTGGCCGCAGAGTAAGTTATTTTACTTCCTCAACCTTTAAAACCACGCTTGTTCTGCGGGTATTAATATCCGGGTTGAAACCTACCTTCGTCAAGAAATCGCCGCTGTATATTTGGTTGCTGTTAACGCTTGTTTTTGCATTATCGTAAAGATTTATCTCTGTCAGCCTGTATTTCTTAGCAGTGTCCAAACCGGTTATCTTAATAGGTAAAGCGCTTTTTTCGCCATAGCGATTATTTACCAGATAACTGAACATGATGCCGCTTGCTTTGGCTTTATTCATATATAAAAACGAAGCTACACTGCCTTCGTACGGGCTGGCCAAGCGGAACTGATCGCCATGCCAGATAATATCCTTTACGGCGTCGTAATTTTTAATAGCCTGCTGGCAAAAAGCAAGGTCGGCGGCGCCTAATTTGCTCACAACAATGTCAAAGCCAAGTTTGCCCATCATGGCAACATCCGTCCGGAACTTGATAGGTTGCTTTCCCCAATCGGTGACATGGTTGGCACTGGCAATAGCCGGGTAAAAGTATGAATAGTCCCATTGTATAAATATGCGCTCTAATGGGTCTGTGTTATCACTTGGCCAATATTCTGTAAAGTATTGCAGGGCCGCATAGTCAACCCTACCGCCGCCGCCCGAGCATAGCATCATGGGCACGGTTGGGTATTTTCCCCTAAGCCTTTCTAATACGTTGTATAAGCCTTGCGTATAGTCAACATAAAACTGCGATTGATCCTTTTTTAAATAGGCTGAGTAAGCATTGTAAATTACCGCGTTGCAATCCCACTTTATATAAGCCAGGGCCGGGTTTTTGGCAAACAGGCCGTCCACCACGCCAAATACAAAATCCTGAACTTTTGGGTTGCTCAAGTCAAGCACCAGCTGATTACGAAAGTAATACTCCTCGCGCTTGGGTTGCTTAATAACCCAGTCCGGGTGTTTTTCATATAGCTCGCTTTTGGGGCTTACCATTTCAGGCTCAACCCAAATACCAAACTTAACGCCATTTTGCTGCGCTTCCTTTACAAGCGATGATATGCCATTGGGTAATTTCTGCTTGTTTTCCTGCCAGTCGCCAAGGCCGGTATGGTCCGAGTTGCGTGGATATTTATTGGCAAACCATCCATCGTCAAGCAAAAACAAGTCTACACCGAGCTTTTTGGTGTCTTTCAGCAGCTCAAATAATCTGCTCTCGTTAAAATCGAAGAAAGTAGCCTCCCAGTTATTTAGCAAGGTGCGTCGTTGCCCATTACCATCAAGTATTTTATAGTTGCGTGCCCAGTTGTGTACTTTCCGGCTCAAATCTCCTTTGCCACTATTGCCTAATACATACCAAAATGCCGGTGTAGTGAACTCCTGGCTGGCTTTAAGTTTGTAAGATGATGGATGATTATTAATGCCCGCAATAATACGCAGGTTATCCTGCGGATCTACCTCAAAGTCAATCTTAAAGTTGCTGCTCCATTCAAGGCCGCCATACAGTACGCTGCCTTCGTCTTCGGTAGCCGGCTTACCAAGTGAGACCATAAATACCGACGGCTGGAAAATGTTGGCGCGGGTGCCAAGTTTGGTATCCAGCGTTTTAATACCATGCGTAAGCTTGCTTTCTTCTGGCCGCATTTCTTTGGCCCAATCACCGTGGTATTGTTTTAGCCAATAATTATCACCCTTTAGGTACAAGTTGGCCGATGCAAACTTTTGCAGGGTAATATCTCCTTTTTCCAGGTTTTTGATAGTGCACCATTGTTCAATTACATCAGTGGCAAAATATGCTTTGTAATATAGCGTTACGGCCGTATTATAAACGGGATCTTTCAGAACAACACTAAGCTGGCTTACACCGTCACTTAATGCTTTAACCGAGTGGCTTACATATTTTAAATCAAGCGACTGATTACCATCAGCATGTGTTATAGCTATAGCGGGCTCCAGTAAATTACGAGACCCTGCCGGGGTGTAAGCAGAGTTATATGAACTTGTATAGTCTTCGGCCTGTTTATACATACCCGGTACAAGTGCATAGTCAGCAACGTTGCCCAACTTTTTGCCGAAGTAAATAACATTTACGTCCTTATTAGCTGCAACCTGCAGCACCAGGGCATTGCGATTGGTTTCAATTGGAATAATTGTTTGTGCACGCAGGTTGCCAACGTCTAACAATGCGCATATCATTAAAAGGGCGAAGACTCTGAGGTTTAGCATAGATTTATATTAATAATCAAATATGCTATTAATCAGCAAGGTAATCAATGAACCTTTGCGATAAAGCGCAGGTTATAAAATCGCGCTTTGTAACATATTCTTTATCATAATTAAAAACAGGCCACCAAAATTTTATAAAAACCTTAAATGAATTATATTTATAACATCATTTTCACATTTCCTTAATTACTATTGAAAACACTTACCCGAAGAGATTTTTTAGGTAAAGGCGCAATGCTGGCAGGTGGCACGTATCCTGCTATGCTTGCTTTAGGACTTTTACGCCCCGCACCTGCCCATGCATTTAATATGGAAGGCAGTGGCAACGGCAAGCACATTGTTATTTTAGGTGCAGGTTTGGCGGGCATGGCATCGGCATATGAGCTTAACAAGCTCGGCTACAAATGTACCATACTGGAAGCTCGTGAGCGTACCGGAGGCCGTTGCTGGAGCATTCGCAAAGGTAGCACACAAACAGAATCCGGCCAACCAACTGCCACAGCAAATTTTGATCAGGGGCAGTACTTCAACGCAGGCCCGTCACGCATACCCCACAACCACGAACTAACGCTGCATTATTGCAAAGAGCTTGGAGTACCTATACAGGTATACAACAACGTAAACGAGGGTGCTTTTTATTTTGCCGAAGGCAAGGGGCCACTGTCAAATAAAAAAATTCGTGTACGCGAAGTACATAGTGACATTCGCGGGTATATGACCGAGATGCTGGCCAAAAGTATTGATCATGGTGCCCTCGATAGCAGCCTTACCAAAGAAGACGGCGAAAAAATAATCGAATATTTGAAAGCCGAAGGCGGTTTAGATGTTGACAAATTATATAAAGCATCGGCCAGGCGCGGCTATAGTGAGCTGTATGGCGCTGCCGACCATCCCGGTAAAATAGGCGAAGCGCATAAATTGGCCGACCTGATACACTCGGGACTGATGGATCCTGATTTTTATAATGTGGCAGAGTATACATACGAACTGCAGATGACAATGTTCCAGGCAGTGGGTGGCATGGATATGATTGCCCATGCGCTCGAGCAAAAGGTAGCTCAGTCAATTAAAACAGGCGCCGAGGTTACCGACATTACAAACCTGCCAGAAGGTGTCAAAATCACTTACAAGGATGCCAAAGGCCAGCAGGTAATTAACGCCGACCTTTGTATTTGCACCTTGCCTTTGCCTGTTTTAAGTAACATTAGCAATAATTTTTCGGGCGATGTAAGCCGTGCAATCGATTATATTGAATATAACAAAACAGGAAAGATAGGCCTGCAGTTTAAACGCCGATTTTGGGAAGAAGACGAGCACATATATGGCGGAATAACGCACACCAATAATGATTTGACGCAGATCTTCTATCCATCGTATGATTACCTTGGCAAAAAGGGCATATTGATAGGCTATTACAACTTTAATGAAAAGGCCGAAAAGATTGGCGCTCTTACTTACGCGGACCGGGAAAAATTTGCTTTGGAAAAAGGCCGCTTGATACACCCGCAATACGATAAGGAGTTTGAAAACTCATTTTCGGTAAGCTGGCATAAAACTAAGTATAACATGGGCGGCTGGGCCGTTTATGGTACCGAAACGCGTAAAAACCAATACCCTGTTTTAACTAAGCCGGATAAGAATGTGTATTTTGCAGGAGAACATTTAACTTACTTAAATGCCTGGATGGCAGGCGCTTTTGAGTCGGCACGGTATACAGTTGCGGCAATACATGCACGCGTAAACGAGCAGCGCTCCAATTACCCCGCTCCAAAATAATCACGACTAACTAAAAAACTAAACGATAAAACCATGGCAAACACAATTAACCGCAGAAACTGGATCAGATCCAGCGCTTTTGTAGCAGGAGGACTGGCATTCTGTTCGGGCACTATAAACAAACTGGCCGCTATGCCTGCACGGGTATTTAAAAAATCGCCACGTGCCTTAACTGATACTGAAGCATTAACGACAGCGCCGTTTGAAATGAAAGCCCGTTTGCTGGCAAACGAAAATCCTTTTGGCCCTTCTGAAGCGGCGAAAAAAGCCATGACAGATGCTATGGCCCTGAGCTATCAGTACCCTTTCAGGTCAGTATCAGACCTAACCGGAAAGATTGCCAAGTACGAAGGCATTTCCCAACGCACCATTGTTGTTGATGCGGGCTCTACCCCGTTACTACACGCCGCGGCGCTCTTATATACAAAAGGTGGCAAAAGCGTAATTAGCGGCGATCCCTCATACGATGATCTGCCGAGCTATGCTGAGGATTTTGAAAGCAAATGGATAAAGGTGCCGCTTACTGCAGATTATAAACTCGACCTTGATGCCATGGAAGCTATGGTTGACGACAAGACGGGCCTTGTATATATATGCAACCCCAACAACCCAACTGCAACCGTTGTCGACACGGCCAAACTTAAATCGTTTTGTGAGCGGGTATCCAAAAAAACAATGGTATTTGTTGATGAAGCCTATATCGACTACATGCCTGACGCACAGGCTGCCAGCATGATAAGCCAGATTAAGGCCGGTAACAACATCATTATCGCTCGTACATTTTCAAAGCTGTATGGTTTTGCAGGCCTGCGCCTTGGCTATGCAATTGCCCAGCCAGATACTATTAAGCAGCTTAAAAGATACTCGAGCGGTGGCTTTGGCGTAAGCGCACCAACTTTAGCGGCTGCTAATGCTGCCTATCGCGAGGAAGCTTTTCTGGCCGATGCATTGAAGAAAACGAACGCATCGAAAGAGTATTTGTATGCTGTATTGAAAAAAGAAGGCTATGAATACATCCCGTCGTCGGCCAATTTTGTAATGTTTCCCCTAAAAATGGACGGGCAAAAATTCTCTGCCGAGATGATGAAACGCGGCGTGGGCATCCGCAACTGGAAATTTAACGACAAAGACTGGTGCCGTGTGAGCATTGGCCGCATGGATGAAATGGAAGCCTTTGCTGCTGCATTTAAGGAAATATCTTGATCTGAGAATCAAAATGTCAGAGTCAAGAATTAAGACAAAAATCGTTTAATTTAAAATCATCTTTTTATCACTTTAAAACAAATAAAACATCTAATAACTGTCTATTGCTAACTAGCAACTGACAACTGTTACTACCATGCGCAAATTTACACTTACTTTAATTTTAGCGGGAACGATATACCTGGGAAATGCCCAAACCGTAAACCCGAGGCCGCTTACTATGGCCGAATACACAAAGGCACAAACATTCAGCATTGGCGACCTGGACAAGGATACCTACGTAAAGTTCGAGAACGTTTATATACTTGACCGTTATGAAGGTCGCAAACCTTACTTTATCACGGGCAGCGATGGCTTAAAAAAACGTATCGACTTGTATAAACTCGTTGCAAAGGAAGGCATGCAGGAGCTTGGCACCATGGTGTTTTACACCAACGAGAAGGGCAAGATCTATAAAACCCTTGTACCTAACTTTACCGCCGATGGTAAAGTATGGGAAAAGTATTTTGAAGATATTGACAACATCAACAAGATTGAAACCAATTTCATTCTAAAGCTATCGTATGTGCTGTCAAAAGAGTTTAGCTTTATGCAATACAAATTGCTGAATGGCGGCAAGGATATGAAAGAAGAGTCGGCCACTTATGGCAACGATATTTGTTTCCCGGGTACTGAGGTTGTTGCAATGGCCAACGGTGGTAAAAAGTTGCTCAAAGATGTCATGCCCGGCGACGAGGTTGTTACCGTTGACCCTGCCACAAAACAGGCAACAACTGTAAAGGTAAAAGAGCTCACCACGCACGAGCCTAAAAATTATGCTTTAACTAAGCTGGTGCTTGTATCAGCGCATGACGAACTGACTGCATATGGCCATAATGTATTGCTTAACAGTAAAGTTTTGCAGGCTACACCTAACCACCCGATGATGACCAAACAAGGCAATAAAAAAATCGGTGAAGTAGAAATAGGTCAGGATGTGCTTTGCTTTAACGAGCAAACAGGCAAGTATGAGCCATTCACTGTCCTTATTAAGAATGAACATGTAGGCGGTAACCAAAAGGTTTACAACATTGTAGCCGACGGCGGCAGCACTTTTATGATGAATGGCGTTATGGTTATGCAGAAGTAACTTATTAGCCGATTTTAATTTGTCACAACCATTTGCAGGGCGCTTTGTTAAAAAAGTGTACCAGCAAATGTGTTATGGCAGATATAGCAAAACGTTTCCCTCAAAACCCCTTACTTTCCCCTAAAGATTTAAAGCCAACGGTAGATGGGCTTCAAATTGCCTGCCTGCTCAACCCCGGCGCTTTTAAATTTGAAGGAAAAACCTGGCTATTGCTTCGCGTAGCTGAGCGGCCTGCACAATCTGAAATACACGTATCATTTCCTATACTCACTGAAACCGGCAAAACGCAAATAATGGAAATTGCGCTGAACGATGCAGACCTAATTGCAACAGATGCGCGTGTGGTACGCTATAAAGGGGTAGATTATCTTACCACCCTATCGCACCTACGATTGCTTTGCAGCGAAGACGGCGTAAACTTTCATGAGCCGGAAGGTTATCAAAAACTTTTTGGTAAAGGGCCCTTGCAAACATTCGGTATAGAAGATTGCCGCGTGACAAAACTGGAAGATAAGTTTTACCTAACCTTTACTGCAGTATCTGACAGTGGTGTAGGCGTAGGCATGCGCACTACTACCGACTTCAAAACATTCGAAAATCACGGTATGATATTGCCCCCCCATAACAAGGATGTTGCCATTTTCGAAGAAAAGATAAACGGCAAATATTACGCCCTGCACCGCCCAAGCAGTGTGGATATTGGGGGTAATTACATCTGGCTGGCCGAGTCGCCCGATGGCTTGCACTGGGGTAATCATAAATGCATTATGAAAACGCGCGAAGGCTACTGGGATAGCGGCCGTGTTGGTGCCGGTGCCGCCCCTATCAAAACAGAAAAAGGCTGGCTGGAAATTTATCATGGAGCCACAAAAGAGCATCGTTATTGTCTTGGCGCTGCATTGCTGGATCTTAACGACCCGTCAAAAGTATTGGCCCGCTCTGTAGAGCCGATTATGGAACCTATTGCGCCATATGAAATTACCGGATTTTTTGGCCACGTTGTTTTTACAAACGGGCATGTTTTGGAAGATGACGGCGACACCATAACCATATACTACGGTGCTGCCGACGAGCATGTTTGCGGCGCGCATTTATCCATCAGGGAAATATTTGCATCCTTGGGGGTTTAGCCCATCGCTCCTATGCAAATTAGATAATTGACGGCATCCACCGGCCATTTTAATATCTTTGCGCCTCAAATATCCTGCGCTTATGAACAAACCCGGACCATCTATCTATAACTTACAATTCGGACTGGTTTGCTTAAGCTCATTCTTGTTCTCCTGCAGTTTTAACATGCTCATTCCCGAGTTACCTGCTTATTTGGAAAGCATGGGCGGTTCACAATATAAAGGGCTAATTATCGCGCTATTTACTTTAACAGCCGGCATATCACGCCCCTTTAGCGGCAGGCTTACCGATACACTTGGCAGGGTGCCCATTATGGCAGTTGGCTCTATAGTCTGTTTCATCTGCGGTTTTTTATACCCTGTATTGGGCACAGTTGCAGGCTTTTTATTCTTAAGACTAATACATGGGTTTTCTACCGGGTTCAAACCAACTGCTACAGCCGCTTACGTTGCCGACCTTGTACCGCGCGAACGCTGGGGCGAAGCTTTGGGTTTTCATGGCCTATGTTTTAGTACAGGTTTGGCAGTTGGACCCGCCATCGGCAGTACCATAAAGCTGGCATTCTCCCTTAACGCGCTATTTTATACGTCATCAATATTTGCCTTGCTTTCCATTGTGATATTGATGAACATGAAAGAAACGCTTAAGGAAAAGCAGCGTTTTACGTTTGCATCCTTAAAGCTTACTAAAAACGATATAATCGCCGTGGAGGTATTACCTGCAGCAATAGTAACGTTCCTGTCATACATAGCCTATGGAGCCATACTTACACTCATTCCGGACTGGGGCTCGCATTTGGGCATCGTAAACAAGGGGCTCTTTTTTATGGTGTTTACCATCGCATCTATCTTGATAAGGTTTGTTGCGGGCAAAGCCTCAGACAGGTATGGCCGGATACCGGTGATCAATATTGGCTTATCACTGTTAGTTGTTGCCTTGTTTATTGTAGGTTTTGCGGATAGTTTTTGGGGCCTGATGGCTGGTGGTGCACTGTATGGAATTTCAACAGGTATCCTTTCGCCCGCGTTAAATGCCTGGACGATAGACCTGAGCCAGCCCGAACACCGCGGTAAGGCAGTGGCAACAATGTACATTGCGCTTGAGGCCGGTATTGGTATAGGTGCTTTTGCAGCAGGCTGGTACTACCAGGATG
This sequence comes from Mucilaginibacter pallidiroseus, assembly GCF_007846085.1. Lineage (GTDB taxonomy): Bacteria > Bacteroidota > Bacteroidia > Sphingobacteriales > Sphingobacteriaceae > Mucilaginibacter > Mucilaginibacter pallidiroseus. Next base: position 246,470 of record NZ_VOEJ01000001.1, on the reverse strand, counting down.
TAATAGCCCGAATACCGCTTGTAATGTATATAAGTGCAGGCATAACTTTCATGGCTATACTTTATATGCTGATAAAACATAACAAATCGCGCGTTACAAAAGCCGGCACCGAGGTGGGTACCAATATCACGCCCGAAGTGTAGCGGCACGCTGTTACAGCAACAGGGTTGACGCCAGCCACAACGGTAGCAAAAAGCCAATGCAGTCGGTAAAGGTGGTGATGATAATAGATGAAGCTACCGCCGGGTCGATACCTACACGTTTTAAAATGAGCGGGATGCCCGCACCTGTTAAGCCTGCAACAATTAAGTTACCCGTCATGGCCAGGAAAAGCACCACGCCAAGCAGCGGGTTCTTGTCGTAGAATACAGCAAATAACATTACGATTATACCATTGACTGCACCGTTAGTCATCCCTACCAAAAACTCTTTTACTACGGTTTTATAAGCTTGCCTGTCGGACAGGTCGCTTAACGAGATACGCCTTACCGTTACCGCGAGTGCCTGTGTAGCAGCATTACCACCCATACCACCAATGATGCTTAGGTAAGCCACAATTACAGGCAGCTTTTCTTCCACATCTGTAAAGTGCCTGATAACAGAAGCAGCTAAAAATGCTGTTCCCAGGTTGATGATAAGCCACGGCAAACGGCTTTTTATTGCGTCCTGCCAGCTACCGCTCAGTTCCTCGTCCTCGCTTACACCGGATATTTTCAGGATATCCTCGGTATTTTCGGCTTCCATTACGTCAATGATATCATCTACCGTAATGCGGCCCAGCAAACGCATGTTATCATCAACAACAGGGATGCTGGTGAGGTTATATTGCGATATCAATTTAGCAACTTCTTCCTGGTCGAGGTCGGCTTTTACAAATACAGGATCGGGTTGTAACAGGTCGCGCACTTTAACCTCTCCCTTTGCTTTTATAATATCTTTTACAGATACGATGCCTTGCAGGTGTTTGTCGTTATCCACCACATAAATGGTGTAAAACTCCTCCATCTCTTCCGACTGGCGGATGATATCGTCCAGCGCATCTTTTTTATCGGCGTTGATGTTTACACAAATAACCTGCGAGTTCATCAAACCACCCGCAGTATCCTCGTCGTAGTTTAAGAGCGCACGAATGCTGTTTGCATCCTCATGGTCAATATCGTCAAGAATTTCTTTCTGATCCTGCTCATCGAGTTGCGAAATAATGTCCGTAGCAACATCATAATCCATCTCCTCTACTATCTCGGTACGCTTCTCGGGGTCGAGGCTTACCAGCAGGTCTTCGGGGTGCGCCTCTTCATCCATCTCCGAGATGATCTCTGAAGCCACCTCAACAGGCATGATGTTAACGATACGCTCTTTGGCCTCCTGTGGCAATCTTTCGAACAGGATAGCAATCTCGGAAGCATGGTATTCCTCCAGTGCCGCCTGCAGTTCGGCATCACTGCCCTCCAGCGCGGTCTTTATCTTCAGTAAATCGCTTTTATCTATTTCGAAAGATTGCATAGGTATGCAAAATAAGAATTTTAACTAAGACTAAGTTTCTTGCGAGCCAGTTTGTTACAACCGGGTGTTTCGAAAATGAAAAAATGCAATCAAACGTTAACCGCTGTAATCATACTTAATCTTCACCCCCTCAACTTTGTTGAGTTTAGCCATCACAGTTTCTACCTGTGTTTTACGCACCGAAAATTGTATATCGCAATTCAATTCCGATCGTTGCTGCAACACCTGCAACTGCTCGTCCTTTACAATGCGCATTACATCATTCATATGAGCGTACTCGAAGATTACGGTGTAAACATCATTCACGGTTTTGTCAATGACAGTTGCTTCAGCAAGCGCCAGCTCGGTAGCAGATTTATAGGCATTTATAAGCCCGGGCACACCTAATAACGTACCGCCAAAATAACGTACAACTACAACTAACGTATTTGTAATTTCTTTCGACAGCAACGTATTCAGGATCGGTCGGCCTGCCGTACCGGAAGGTTCGCCGTCATCGTTAACCCGAAACACCGACCTGTCTATACCCAGCCTGACGGCCCAACAATGGTGATTAGCCTTTGGGTGTTGCGCTTTTAAATTTGCTACAAGGGGCTTTATCTCGGCATCGGTAGTAATTGGGTAAGCAAAAGCCAAAAACTTGCTGCCACGGTCACGAAAGATAGCCTCTACCGGGGCGGCAATAGTTCTATAGGTATCGTCAAATAACATTAGTGCTGCGAAAGAGTGATCAAAATAATGGCTACGATAGCCAGCCCTATACCAATTTTATTGACCAGGCTTAGGCGTTCATTAAAAACAAACACGCCAACAAGGGTGCCAACAGTAATAACGCCTATATTCATGGCAGAAAATACTGCCGATGGGTTACTTGCCAAAGCTTTATGCGCCCGCAAATAAAATAAGATGTTGCCAAAATTTGCCACGCCGAGTATCAATCCAAACATAATGTGCGGCCAAACAATTCGGGCCTTACGATTGAACACCCTGATTAGTAAGCCTGTCAGTGCTATAATAAAAGCCAGGCTATAGATAAAAAACAACGAGGTGGTATATGGTATTTCCCTAAAGGCGGCAACCTTTTTAAATAAAATATCAATAGCCCCAAAGCCAAAAAACACAACCACCAAATACATCCAGGCATTGCTAATTACCTTACGATTGGCGGTTTTCTTTTGCCAGGGTATCGAGCATAGTATGGCGGCGAAACCTACTATAATGCCTGCAATTTTTAGTGGTGTAAGTGCCTCCCCAAACACCAGGAACGATGCCAGCAAGGGTATAAATAACGACAAGCGTTGTGCTACATCTGTACGTACTATGCCGGCAACACGTACCGATGATGCCATGATCCAAAATACCAGTGGCAGTAACAAACCAACAGCAGTGTAAATACCTATTGGTGCAGCCTGCAAGTTTTGAAACTGCGGTTTAAAAAATAACCACGTAAGCAAAATGGCCATCGAGTAATTCCAGGTTATGGCCTGTGAAATATCAATGCTGTACCTGCGGGCAAGTTTCAGTAATATAGAAACTATAACGCTGCAGCAAATGCTCAAAAAAACGTATAACATCAGCTTAGTGCTTAATTTGTTTGTTGTAAAATATTTGCAGGCTATCGTCACCTATATCCTGCCTGCCGCCGTTAACACCGGTGATAACGGGAGCCTTAATTCCCTCGCAGAGCACTGATGCCCCCGTGAAAATGCGCGCCTCATCCCATAAACCTTCGTTTATGAAACCATTAAGCGTATTGGCACCGCCTTCAATAATTACCGATTGCACATCTTGCATGTATAGCTGGAACATGATGTACTGCGGTACGTACCTGTCAAAATCTTCTAAAGCTATGTATTTCAGGTTTTCGTCAATATCCGTTTTAACCTGGTTAAATACCAATGTTTCAACGGTTTTATCAAATACATTTAAAGTGGCTGGTAAGGTAAGGTTTCTGTCAATGATGACCCTCTTAGGCGACCTTCCATTTGCCAACCTCACATTCAGTTGAGGGTTATCGGCTAATACAGTATTTTTCCCTACCAATATAGCATCCTCTTCGGCACGCCATTGATGTACAAGTTTGCGGCTCTCGATCCCGGTTATCCAATGCTGGCTACCATTGGCCGGGGCGAAAAAGCCATCGGTGGTCTGCGCCCATTTCAAAATGATATAAGGCCGGTGTTTTTGCACACGAGTGAAAAAGCGTCGATTGAGCCAAAGGCACTCGTCTTCCAACACGCCTACCGTTACGTTTATACCCGCTGCTTCAAGTTTTTCAATCCCTTTGCCGTCAACCTGTGGGAATGGATCGCGGCAGCCAACTACTACATTTGGTATTTGATGCCTGATAATTAAATCGGCACATGGCGGCGTTTTGCCATGATGAGCGCAAGGCTCTAATGATACGTATATTGTTGATTGACGTAGCAGTTCTGCATAGTTATCATACCTGTTTACCACCATGTTAACCGCATTTACTTCAGCATGTGCTTCGCCGTATTTATGGTGGTATCCTTCGCCAATAACGCGATCGTTATGCACGATCACCGCGCCTACCATAGGGTTGGGGCTTACGCTGCCTGCACCCAAAGCAGCCAGCTCCAAACAACGGCGCATATAAATTTCATGTAATGGCATGGTGCAAAAGTAGCTTTTATGTTACTTTGTTGCATGAAAACTATTAAGGATGTATTTCTTAATTTCCATCAGCAGCTTGATGGCCTTTACGGGCAGCAGGAAGCGGAAGCGATCACGTTATTGGTATTGAGCCAGGTGACAGATCTGTCGCACGCCAAGATCAAGGCTTTCCCTGAAGATGACGTGCCCCCCGAAGCCATCGAAAAACTACCGCTAATATTGAATGAATTAAAAACAGGCAAACCTGTACAATACGTTTTGGGCTCAGCAGAATTTTACGGGCTTACATTTTTGGTTAATCCTGCTGTACTTATCCCAAGGCCGGAAACGGAAGAATTGGTAGAATGGGTATTATCAAGTCAAAGGTTAAAAGTTGAAAGTGAAAAACCTTTATCTGTTTTGGATATTGGTACAGGGAGCGGATGTATAGCCATCAGTTTAAAAAAGAATCTTAAACATGCACGTGTAAGCGCCATAGATATTTCATCAGAAGCATTGAACACCGCAAAGAAAAACGCCGTGATTAACGAGGCCGAGGTAAACTTTATTGAAGCCGATATCTTGCAGATACAGCCGGGCCTGGCACCTGATGATCTTGATATCATTATATCAAACCCGCCCTACGTTACGATGGATGATAAGGCAAAAATGCATATTAACGTAAACGATTTTGAGCCGCACACGGCCTTGTTTGTACCCGAACATGATCCCTTGATATTCTACAAAGCCATTGCTGATTATGCCGTCAACAAACTTGTAGATGGCGGTTTACTATACTTTGAAATAAATGAAAGTTATGGTCAACAAACTGTTGACATGCTAAATGATAAGAAGTTTATAAACATTGAGTTAAGGCGAGATATGAGTGGTAGAGACAGGATGATAAAGGCCGAGTATATCAGGGGTAACAAATCGTAAAATTAACAAGGATTAGGGATGGAAATCTTGCGCCCTGTTAAAAACGCGAGGAGATTACCACGTCGCTTTGCTCCTCGCAATGACATTTTTGTTTTGGCTTTTAAACTTCTAAAGCAAAAAATCTAACTCCTTGGATGGAACTGGATAATCGCACTTTTCAAATACTCCTTATCCAGGTGCGCATATATCTCGGTGGTGGTAATGCTTTCGTGGCCCAGCATCTCCTGTACGGCGCGCAGGTCCGCCCCGCCCTCAACAAGGTGGGTGGCAAAAGAGTGGCGAAACGTATGCGGACTTATGTTTTTTGTCAGCCCGATAGTTTGGGCTAATTCTTTTATCAGCATAAAAACATAAACCCTTGTTAATCGCTTCCCTCTGCGGTTAAGGAAAACCATATCTTCCTCGCCCTTTTTGATATCGACATGCACGCGCACTTGTTCAATCCAAATATTTAGCGCCTTAATGGCTTCGCCCCCTATGGGCACCAGGCGCTCCTTGCTACCTTTACCCAAAACTTTAATTAGTTCGTCACCTTTTCGAAGGTATAAATTTGACAGTTTAAGCTCGGTCAGCTCAGACACCCGCAGTCCGCAGCCATACAACACTTCGAGCATAGCCTTGTTGCGCGGCCCTTCCGGTCGTGACAGGTCGATAGCACCTATCATTTTATTGATCTCGATAATGCTCAAGGTATCCGGCAGCTTGCGGGTAATCTTAGGCGCTTCCAACAATACGGATGGATCTATCGTGATAAAATCCTCAATCAGCAAGAATTTATAGAAGGCTTTGATGCCCGAAATGATACGCGCCTGCGATGACGGAATCATCCCCAAATCATTTATCCAAAAAATAAAGGCACGCAAATCGGCTAAAGAAAATTCTGTAGGAGATTTTTTATTTAATTCTGAATCAGCAAATTGATACAGCTTTTCTAAATCTGTAATATAGGCATCTATCGAGTTCGCGGATAACGACCGCTCTAACCTCAAGTAAGTTTTAAATCCCTTTACTGCCGCAGCCCAATTCAATAGATTTTAGTTTTAATGTTTTATAACTAAGTTTGAACAAATGAATATACAAATTATAAACGGCCCAAATCTTAACCTGCTTGGTGTGCGCGAAAAGTCGATATACGGTAATACTGATTTTGAAAGCTACCTTACGGATCTTAAACAGCACTACACCGACATCAATATCACTTATTACCAAAGCAATGTTGAGGGCGAAATTATAAATAAACTTCATGAAGTGGGCTTTACTTATGATGGTATTGTACTCAATGCCGGCGCATACACCCATACATCCATAGCCATTGCCGATGCCATTGCGGCAATTAACACACCGGTAATTGAGGTGCACATATCAAACGTGCATAAACGTGAGGAGTTTAGGCATAAATCGATGCTGGCAGCAAGTTGTCGCGGGGTTATAGCGGGCTTTGGCTTACACTCATACCGCCTTGGCGTGGAAAGTTTTTTATTGAAATAATATTCACCTTAGCCCTCATCAACCAGGGTGTTTACGATTACTAGCAAACAGGTAAAACAAAAAGCGTCTTTGTTTCTTTAAGCGAACAATAGAATTCGATACAAGGATGCTTAAAGCCCTCAAAACTATACCTGTTACCTTATTATTGCTTACGCTTTTATGCGCACCTGGATTTGCGCAAACCAAAAAGAAGCAAACCGTGCGCGACTCATTAAGGCGCTCTATTCTTCGCCGCGACTCGATGATGCGGAGCCTTAAAAAGTCGGATACATCCATCAATAACCTGCTGCAAAAGATTGAGTATTATACATCATCTTTTAATCAGATTAAAACCAACCTATCGCGCACCGTTGATACTGTCGACATCAGCACCCTGCTGCCCTCCTACGAAAAGCGTGTTACATTGATAAAAACCCTGATCGATAATGACAGGAGCAGCACCCTGCGTTATTTGTACGCTATCAGAGATATTATTACCCGCAGTGACGATCAGTTGGACCTATGGCAGGATCGCCTGTCGGGCATTAATGTGAAGCTTGTTCAAAACCAAAACGAGCTTGCTTCAATGGCAAAAGATTCGTCGATGCGACTGGTGCCGGCAGACAGCAACCTGCGCAGCACTTACCTGAAACAAAAAATAGCTATTGACAGTAAGTTTCAACGACTGGATACCATAAACCGTAAACTTATATTAAAGGTTAGCCTGCTGCAAAACCGCACAGCCGCTATTTACATATCCCTGTTAGACTTAAAAGACCAAATCGATATCAAGATAAGAGAATTTAGCATTCAGGCCCTCAGCGACGAAAACAACAGTATTTGGGAGATTGACAGCAATACCGAAAGCACTTTTAAAACAGCGCTTGCTAAAACCAGCAATATGAATTTGAAGCTGCTGACGTTTTTTGCGCTCCGTGATCAGTTTATACACTTGGCAGGCCTGCTGGTGTTAGGCTTATTTCTTACGTGGATTATAACCAGCCGGCGCAAGGTAATGCGCATAAAAGATTCGCCCCGAACCGTATTGGAACATGCAAGGTATGTATCTGTTTATCCATATGCCTCGGCGTTTATAGTAGCGTTATCTATCGTCCCTAATTTTTATGATCACCCACCAGTAATAGTACTCGAGCTATTTTTCACCGGGTTAACAATGGCGGTTTTGTACCTGGTTAAGCGCACCTGTCCGCAGCCGTTATTCAGCTATTTGCTGCCGTTATTTATTATCACCTTGGTGTTCAGCTTCAGTAACCTGTTTGTTGAAGTATCAAACACCGATAGGGTCATCGATTTGATTTTAGCCCTTGCTGCGGCCGGGTTAAGCATAAGGTTTTACCTTGTAGTAAAAAAATCGCCCGAAAACTTCTTGAGATACACCAAGCCGGTTTTGCAGGTATTTATCGCATTGCTTGCGGCATCGGCTCTTTGCAATATATTTGGCCGCGTTACGCTGGCAAAAATTATCGGTGTGACAGCTGTGTACAACCTATGGCTTGCCCTGGCCATGTACTACCTCGTTCAAATACTAATGCAAAGCTTGTTTATGCAACTCGAGGCAAATAAAAACAGTAACAGCCTTACCTCTTTTATCGACTTCAAGTTGCTTCAAAACAAGTTTCGCAGTGTGCTTACAATACTGGCCTTTGTTTTATGGCTAATAATGCTTTTTCAAAACCTGAGTGTTGAAGATGCTGTTTATGACCACATTGGTAAATTTTTAAGAGAAACGCGCAGTCTGGGCGGCACCAATACCAAGTTCACTTTTCAAAGCATTATTATTTTCATTGCCGTTATCTGGTTATCATCCGTAGCTGCGCGTATCATCAGCTATCTGTATGAGGTGGCCGGCAAGCATTCCAGTGATATGGATTTCTTGAAAAAAAAGAACCGTACATCTACCCTGCTTATTAAAATGGCGGTTTTTGGCATAGGTTTTTTACTGGCTGTTACGGCTTCAGGCTTTCCACTTGATAAGATTACCATCATTATCAGCGCTTTCGGCATAGGTATTGGTTTTGGTTTGCAAACCATTGTAAACAACCTGGTATCGGGCCTTATACTTGCATTTGAGAAGCCGGTACAAATTGGGGATATCATAGAAGTGGATACGCGGTCGGGAACCATTATGGAGATAGGCATACGCTCGAGCAAGATAGCTACCAGCGATGGTGCCGAAGTTATCATCCCCAACGGTGATTTGATATCACGACATGTAGTGAACTGGACACTGAGCAACAACAACCGCCGCGTTGAACTGATTATTGGTGTGGCCTATGGTACAAATATAGAGAAGGTTAGAAAGTTGCTTACTGATTTACTAAATGGCAATGAAGACATTATGGACAATCCCGAGCCACTGGTATTTGTTCATAATCTGAGTGAAAACTCTGTAGATTTCAGGATACTTTTTTGGGCTGCAGACATCACCAAATGGCTCTCTTTAAAAAGCACTATACTTACAGACATATACATCAAATTTGAGCAGGAAGGCATAGAGATACCGTATCCTCAACGCGATATGCATTTAACCATTACCGACGAGCAAGGCGAGCTTTTCGGTAAAAAGAAAGGCCTCAAACCTTCAAAAGCTGACAACGCAGAAAATACGGACACCAACGATAACGACATCCCTGATGCTAATACTTCAGGTCCTGTTGCTCCAGATCAGTAAATTTTGTTTTTTTACGGCCGAAGAAATCCCACACAATGCTGCGCTGATAAGTACCTGTTAATATTTGAGATTTAGAATTTGAAGTTTGAGATAGTTCCCCATCCAAAGCTTTTGACCTTTGACTTTTAATTTTTGACTTCTTAAACAGCTTGCGTATAAAGTTTTGATGTGCTCGGCTCACCGCCCAGGCGTCCTTGCGTTTACCTTCCATTAAAAAGCGGATAAGTGCAAGAAAATCCAGCCACATACGCAGGCCTATGATCCAAACCGCCCGCCAAAAAGGCAAGTTGTTTTTCAGCATCAACAAGTTGTTGCGGAAATTCAGGTAAGTTTTAAAGGGGTTTTCGGCGTTAAGTGTGCCGCCACCTACATGGTAAACATGGCTCTGCGGGCAATATACTACCTTGTATCCCATATTTTTTATGCGCCAGCAAAGGTCAATCTCTTCCATGTGGGCAAAAAAGCTCTCGTCAAAACCACCGGCTATATCCCAAAACTTCTTTTTAATGAACAAAGCCGCGCCGGATGCCCAAAATATTTCACTTTGTGCATCATACTGGCCCTTGTCCTCTTCTATCTCATAAAAAATACGCCCACGGCAAAATGGGTATCCATATTTATCAATAAAGCCGCCAGCTGCACCAGCATGCTCGAAATGCTTTTGCTGCGCATAAGATTTGATCTTGGGTGCTGCAACAGCAATTTTAGCATCTTGCTCCATCAGTTCAATAACAGGCTCTATCCAACCTGCCGGAACTTCAACATCAGAGTTTAGAAGTACAAGATAATCAGCCTCCACCTGCGCCAATACGCGATTGTACCCGCCCGTAAAGCCGTAGTTAGCGTCGTTCTCTATAACACGGATGTCTGGATAACTCTCCTTTAAAAACTGAACAGACTCATCACTGGAAGCGTTATCACCTACTACAATTTCCAGATTAGGATAGGAGGATGCTGTTACCGACGGTAAAAACTTACGGAGGTATTTGATGCCGTTCCAGTTTAAAATTACAACGGCAACCTTTGGCATATCTGTCATAAATTTATGTCCTCCGGTTTGTACTTCCAGCGTTTATGGCTCCAAAGCCAGTACTGCGGTGTTTCCTGTATCTGTTTGTCAAGGTATTGTGTATGGATGTTTGTAATTTCGTATTGCGCTGTTTCTTTAGGGTTTTCAACCAGCGGCACCAGCGTGTAGGTATAATAACCGCGTTTTACTACGTCTATACGGTAAAATAATACAACCGCATTAGTGAGCTTGGCTATTTTCTCGATACCCAAAAAAACGGCAGTAGGCTGATTCAAAAAAATTGTAAAATAATTTATCTCGTGCATATTCGGCGTTTGGTCAGATACCAGCACGCTCATGGTTAGTTCATTTTTAAGAGCAACCATAGTACGCAAAGTTTGTTTCATGGCCACCATTACGCTGCCAAAGCGCGCGCGCTGCTTGTTCATGAACCTGTCAAACGACGGATTGGTTAGTGGTTTGTAAACAATAATTGTTTTATGATCAGTGATTTTACCGAAAGCCAGAGCAGCCATTTCCCAATTTGCGTAATGCCCTGCGGCAGCTATAATGCTTCGCCCTTGGCTAAAATAATGTTCAACCAATTCCGGGTTGGTTGCGCGCATACGTTTGTGCAGATCTTTTTCGGATATACTGATCATCTTAAGCGTCTCCACCATCAAGTCGCTTAAGTAATGGTAGTACTGCATTTCAATCTGCTTTAATTCCTCAGCAGATTTAGCAGGAAAAGAATTTTTAAGATTATTACGCACAACCTTGCGGCGGTAGCCTGCTATATGATATAAAACGACAAATAAAAAATCAGACAAAAGGTACAAAAACCAAAATGGCAGTAACGAGGCCAGGTACCAAAAAAATATACCTACACCATCTGCCACTTTTTTTAACATTATTTTAACCAATTTTGCCACAAACATAAAAAATATATATGATTGAGAATGGTGCTGTTTTACCGATGTTTTACCTGCCGCCGGTGTCATGGTTTAGCAAACTGAACCAATTTAAACCCAACGCAGTTATAGAACGCGAAGAAAATTTCCCTAAGCAAACCTATCGCAACAGGGCTAATATTTACTCGCCCGACGGTTTGTTGCCGTTGGTGGTGCCGGTGATCAAAGGATCAAAAAATCACACCCAGGTAAAGGATGTAAAGATAAGTTATGATTTCAGGTGGCAGCGCCTGCACTGGATGAGCTTGCAAGCTTGTTACCGTCGCTCGGCATATTTCGAGTACTACGAGGCAGATTTTGCTCCCTTTTATGAAAAGCGTTACGAATACCTTTTCGACTATAACAATGAGTTGCTTGCACTGCTATTAAAACTTACAAAAATTAAGTATGAGCCGATATTTACTCACGAGTATCTAGCTCAATACCCAAACCATACCGACCTGCGAAACGGCTTCAGCGCTAAAACAGAAAGTTCCGGTCAACAAAAAGCTTACTTTCAGGTTTTTGAAGAACGTAAAGGATTTTTAAAAGACCTTAGCATAGCCGACCTGCTGTTTAATCAGGGGCCGCAAGCTGTAAATTACCTTTAAATGGGCAACTATCATCATAAACGCATCCGCCATAAAAACCGCAAAGTAAATAAGGTTGGCGAACGCCCCGGAACAATTTCCATACCCGCAGATGCGCTTAAACCACGCATTGTAGTTTACTCGTACAATCAAACGGATTTGCAGGTAAGTGAGGGTACCGACATGCGCACCATCACCGAGCAGCTGAAACGCTGTACCGACCACACGCATTGGATAAGGGTAAACGGCATTGGCGATGCACAATTGATGGAAGATATTGGCACTTTTTTGGGTATTAACCAGTTGGTTCTTGAGGATATTGTGAACACTCACCAACGGCCCAAATTTGACGAGTATGACAACTATGCTTTTGGCACCAGCCGCATCATTTATCTTAATGATGAAAATGAATTAATAAACTGCCAGTTTAGCGGTATCATCAAAGAGAATCTGTTGATGAGCTTTGAGGAAAGCTACGATGATTATTTCAGCGCTGTTATAACCCGTATAAAAGCTGGTAAAGGATTGATAAGAGTCGGCGGCTCGGGCTACCTGTTCTATGCGCTTACCGATACAATATTGGATAATTACTTTGTGGTTCTGTCTGACCTGGGCGACCAGGTTGAAGAAACTGAAGAACGTGTTTATAAAAGCCCTAGTAAAAGCATCATGTTTGATGCCCAACAATTAAAACGAACGTTTATCACTATCCGCCGCGCTTGCTGGCCCGAACGTGACAAGATAAATGACATGATACGCAGCGAAAGCCCGCTGATTAATAACGATACCAAAATTTACCTGCGCGATGCGTATGACCATTGCATACAGGCAATGGAAATTGTTGAAAGCTACAAAGAGGTTACCGGCAGCGTTATTGATTTATACTTAAGTATGGTAAGCAACCGCATGAATGAGATCATGAAAGTGCTTACCATTATATCGGTAATATTTATACCACTAACATTTGTTGCCGGTATCTACGGCATGAACTTTAGTCGCCAGGATACACATGGCAGGATTATCCCGGATAACATGCCCGAGCTTTACGTACAACACGGCTACGTTTACACCATAATAGCCATGCTATTTATAGCACTTGTGCAGTTATTGGTATTTTGGCGAAAGGGCTGGTTTAATAAATTATAACAGTGTGTCGTAGACCTACTTAGGGTTGTCAACAGTTTGGTATTCAACCGGCGGGGTATCCGGATCCAATAAATTACATATATTTATGTCAAGTATAGTTGCGATTTCGATAAGCCTTGATACTGTTAACTTTGAGTTTGACAGCTCGATTTTTGAATAAGCATTTTGCGAGATGCGCATTCGCATAGCCATATATTCTTGCGAATAATTCTTCTCCTCTCGTATGTTTCTTATATTTAAAGTAATATGCTTTACTTTATCAGAAAAATCCTTCTTCATTTCAGGGGATAAATTAATTAGGGTTATATACCAATTACGAAGAAGGACAAATCGCGGTTTTTATCTTTAAAAGAAATTTTATTTCAATGACGATATATAACCACCAAAATTGATAATTAAATAAAGCTGTTTTGCTTTCTACAGCGAACCATATAAGTTATTCAATCATAAGTTAAGCCATTTGGGGACAGGTGATATAAATAAAAAGGGCCCGGCAAATGCCAAGCCTTCGAGTTCTATTTATTTAGGTCTTATCGCATCGACTTGCCGTGCTTCTCCTTAATTGCGCGCAAAAGCTTGTCAAGCCCATTGGTTTTCATTTCGAACACACTGGCAAGCAGCATACCTAACTTTCCAGGCGGGAAACCTTTGCTATGCATCCATTCCAGGTAGCTTACCGGAATGTCGCATATAAGTGTTCCCTGGTATTTACCAAAAGGCATGCGCGTATTCACCATGTCAATAAGTACGGTTGGGTCGGGTTGTATATTTTCCAAGCCGTAAACTTACAAATATGGCGGTGTTTATATTACCAATTTTTACTAATGCGCCTCACCACTAAAAAGCTTGTGATTGCAGCTACCACAACTATAGCGGCGCGCACACGCTGCTTACCATTGCCCGATGGTATGTATCGCACGCCATTTTCATCGGCCTGCGCTGCACGCCCAACATATCTTCCACTTTCCGGTACGGCAACATCTTCAAAACGGTTGGCCAGGTAATTAAGTTCGCTTTGTAGTTCTTTACCGCGCATAACGGGTCCGTGGCCGGTTGCAGCAATGCGCGGCTGCAGAGCAGCTAATTTGCGTACAGATTTAGCAGCAGCTATCCAGTCGGTTGTTAAATACTTTGGCGGGCCGCATACCTTTTTGGCGTAAGTAAGTATATCTAAAACCGATTCGGACTGCGTGGTAGTAAACGCGTCACCTGCTATCAGCGTAGTGTTTAGCGGAAAAAACAATGAGATATGGCCCGGCGTATGCCCTGGCGTATGTATAACTTTCCACTCAGGCAGTTCAGGGATACCATCATACATGTCAATCTCCTGTGTGTTACGGCGCACGTCAATAGCTTTTGTTGGGAATATACCAGATACCATACTGATCAATCCGCCGCCTACTTCCGGATCAGCCGGTGGATAGTTTGATTTACCGGTTAGATAAGGCAGTTCCATGTGGTGTGCATAAACCGGCACGTCCCAATATTTTAGAAGTTCTTTTAAAGAACCCGAATGATCTGAATGGCCATGTGTAAGCACAATAGCACGTGGCCGTGTGCCCGGGCCAAACAATGTTTCGGCCATGGCAATAATCTTATTTGCAGAGCCTTTAATGCCGGTATCAATCAGTACCCAGCCCGAGGCAACGCCACGGCGGTTGGCAATCATATAAATGTTCACGAATGACAAGCGCATCCCCCACACACCCTGCGATACCTGAAAATATTTTCCGTTTGTTGTATTTAACATATTTATAAATGGTTGCTTTTATAACAGGTGGCCTGCTACAAAGGTTTTTAATGTTACAGCAATAAACACCGCAAAAAGCTTTCCAAACGCTGCCGTTGTGTAGATTACGTTTTACAGTAATCCTATTATCTCCACATCCTTACAAACACAAATAAAAAACCCGTGTTAATTTTTAAACGCATAACTATGGAAACAGAACAATTTGAAGCAGTTTTAACAGGCACCGACACGCCGGTGAGCGGCATAGTAACAAGCATTGGCGATTCGGTATATGAGTTTCGCTCTCTTGATGATAGTTTACAAATAACCATATCACGTGATGCAAACGGGCATTGGAAAAGAATTGCAGGCAGTGAGCCTTACCTTTCGGGTTGGGTTGACGAGCTAAGCGAGCAAATACAAACATCTACCAATTTTTAATATGGAAAAGCGTGAATTAGGCAAGTCGGGAATTAAAGTTGTGCCATTGGTTTTTGGCGGAAATGTTTTTGGTTGGACGGCCAACGAGAAACAATCTTTTGAGTTATTAGACGCTTTTGTTGATGCCGGGCTAGACTTTATTGACACCGCCGATGTGTACTCCTATTGGGTGCCGGGCAATAAAGGCGGCGAGTCTGAAATAATTATTGGCAACTGGCTAAAGCAAAGCGCAAAACGCGACAAGGTGATAATTGCCACAAAGGTTGGTAAACCAATGGGAGAAGGTAAAAAGGGTTTATCCAAAGCCTACATTACAAAGGCTGTAGAAGACTCATTAACCCGACTACAGACAGATTACATCGACTTGTATCAATCGCACGATGATGACCAAAACACGCCGATTGAAGAAACGCTTGAAACGTATACTGACCTTATAAAGCAAGGAAAAGTAAGAGCGATAGGGGCATCCAACTATGGCGCCACCAGGTTGAAGGAAGCGCTACAGGTAAGCGCCGATAATGGCTTTGCACGTTATGAAAGCCTGCAGCCGGAGTACAACCTATACGATCGGGAGGACTATGAAACCCAATATGAAGCATTATGTCGTGAAAATAATTTAGGAGTAATTAGCTACTACTCGTTAGCGAGCGGCTTCCTTACAGGAAAATACCGCTCTGAAGACGATTTAAACAAGAGCCAACGTGGTGGTGGCGTTAAGAAATATCTTAACCCGCGCGGCTACAAAATATTAGCTGCCCTTGATAAGGTTGCTAAAGAATATGGTACCACGCCTGCCAGTGTAGCGCTTGCCTGGGTTATGGCAAGACCGGGCATTACAGCGCCAATTGCCAGCGCTACCAGCATTGAGCAATTGCAGGCATTGATAGCCGCTACAAATCTGCAATTAAATGGCGATGCTATTGACGCACTTACTACAGCCAGCAATTATTAGCAGTATTTAATTGCGAAAAAAAAGCCATCAGCACGTATGCATGATGGCTTTTCCATTATATATATATATCGAGTTAAATTGCTTTTTTTAAAAGCGGCCACCAAAGGCACCACCGCGATGCTGGCTTTGCGCTATTTGGCCACCACCTTGCATCATCCGTTCACGGCCGCCGCCACCCTGGTTATCATTTCCTCTGTCGCGACCGCCGCCACCCCATCCGCCACGGCCGCCGCCGTTATTTGGTTGCTGCTGTTGTTGTGGTTGACCACCCCATCCGCCACGGCCACCGCCGTTGTTTGTTGGCTGCGAAGGCTGTTGCGGCTGTGGTTGATAGCCACCGCCGTTACCCCATCCGCCGCGGCCGCCGCCCTGGTTATCATTGCCTCTTGATGGCTGGCCCTGGCCCCTGCCCCAGCCTCCACGGTTATCGTCGCTGCGGTTTGGTTGCCCATAGCCATTATTGCCCCTTGATGGTTGGTTGTTGCCCCAATTGCCACGATCATCATTGCGGCCGGGTTGATTATAACCGCCACGGCCCGGTATATTGTAACCTCCGCGTGATGGTTGCCCCCAATTGCCCCTATTGTATCCATCATTACCTCGGCCTGCGTAAACCTGCCCGCGGTTCCAGTTGCCGCGATTTGGGTTGCCACCCCAGCGGCTGCGGTATACATCATGGTTAAAGTATGGTCTACGGCCTCTCACTTCAAACCTGCGCGCTGTGTGCCAATCGAAGTTTCTGTAAGCGCCTGGCAAATATGCTGCAGATACCCAGCGACTACCGTCGTTGTAAAAATATCTGTTTAACGATATACTCCAATAAGCTTCTACTTCAGGCAAATAATAGTAATCGTCGCTATCGTCATAAACGTCATCATACACAACGTCCACTGGCGGCGGCGGAGGTGGAGCAACTACAACCCGGCGCACAGGTAAATTAAAACCAATACTTACTGACACTTGAGCATGAGCAGCGTTGTATGCAAAGGTGCTCATTAATATTGCTGATAGTATAACTGACTTTTTCATCTTTCTAAATTTATACCAATAGGACGATGACAAATACCTATAGTTTAATGCTACTTTCTACTATTATAGATCAATTGTTTTTATACAAAACAATATTTTGAAAATATATAATAAAATAGAATATCATTTTTAAATTAAAAAGTTGTTTACAAGATCTAAGCCCTTTTTAAAAAGCTGACCTTCAACTATTATCAAAACAGATTTTTGTTTAAGAAGTATTATCAGTTAATTTGAGATAAACCGCTATACAGCCAAGTGATTCTCCACCAAGCCCTATAAAAGCATCAACCAATCAATTCATACACTATCATGAAAAACACACTCGTTAAATTCACATTATCTGCGTTTGCTATAGCCGGCACAATGCTGCTAGGCGCCTGTACTGGCAATAAGCCGGGAGGTACTGCCGACTCAACCGTTAGCGATACCACCAAATCAAGCGCAACCACTCCATCCGGTGGCATACTTGTTCCGGAGGGTTTTACTGCCAGCCTTATTGCCGAAGACCTTGGCGGCGCACGCCACATAGCAGTTACGCCGACAGGCGAAATTTTCGTTAAACTCAGCCGCCCAAAAGATGGTAAAGGCATACTGGAACTGACAGAGGCCAACGGTAAAGCATCTGTTAAAACAGGCTTTGGCGACTTTGGAGGAACAGGTATAACAATCAAGAACGGTTATCTTTATGCTTCATCTAACGAGGATGTTTATCGTTATAAATTAAATGATAAGAATGAAGTAGTTGATCCTGCTAAGCCGGAAGTAATTATAAAGGGCTTGATTAACCGTAACCAGCATGAATCAAAATCTATTGTACTTGATGATGCCGGCAACATTTACGTAAACATTGGCGCGTACTCAAATTCATGCCAGATCAAGGATCGTGAAAAAGGGTCGTTAGGGAAACCGGGCTGCCCAATCCTGGATTCGGCAGGCGGTATATGGAAATTTAAGGCTGATAAAGCTAACCAAACTTATAAAGATGGCGTTAGATATGCTACCGGGTTGCGTAATGTAGTTGGCCTTGACTGGAACAAGCAGGCTAATCAATTATTTGTAATGCAACACGGCCGCGACGGCCTGCACGACCTCTTCCCTGAAATGTACACCACCAAACAACAGGCTGAGTTACCTGCCGAATGTATGTATGCACTAAAGCAAGGTGATAACGCAGGTTGGCCATACATTTACTACGACGGCGAACAAAACAAAAAAATGCTTGCTCCCGAATATGGCGGCGATGGAAAAAAAGAAGGTGATAGCAAATTTATAAACCCTGTTGCAGCTTATCCGGGCCACCTCGCGCCAAATGGTTTGCTATTTTATACAGGTGACCAGTTTCCTGAGAAATATAAAAATGGTGCCTTCATAGCGTTCCACGGCTCATGGAATCGTGCACCCGAACCACAGGCGGGTTACTTTGTGGTGTTTCAACCGTTTAAAGATGGAAAGCCGGATGGCAAAGGCGAAGTTTTTGCTGACGGATTTTCGGGATCGGCAGAGAATACCGCAAAAGGTAGCGCAGTACGCAGGCCATGTGGTTTAGCCCAAGGACCTGACGGATCATTATACATTACAGATGATGTAAAAGGATCTGTATACAAGATTAGTTACAAGAAGTAACAAAAACAAAACGCCCCTCAATGCGGGGCGTTTTTTGTTATGCGGCAAGTTTCTGTGTAACTTTTGCTTTCTCGATTTGGTAGTTGTTCATCAGTTCATATTCTGAAATGATTACGCTGAAATCATCGAAGCGTATTCCATCTTCAAAAGCATATAACGTGTAACCGCGTTTGTTGCCATCATAGGCACCAAGCTCATATATCTCGTCGTGGTTTTTGGATTTTATTTTTGCGCCGCTAACTAACTGGTAAGCGTCGAATATATTTTCAAAAGTATTAGTCTTCATAATACTTACGCCAATGCAATTTCTTTGCCACAAATTAATCAAACCAGCTAAACAGCTCATTTTGATTGATTTTTGCTTTTTCTTCGCCTGCTATATCTCTTATCACCTTGCCTTCACTCATTTGGATTACGCGAGTGCCGTAATTAATCGCATCTCGCAGGTTGTGGGTTATCAATACCGCAGTCAGGTTATTTTCTTTAATTAAATTGTCAGCAATAGCCATCACATTAACGGCCGACTTCGGATCTAACGCAGCTGTCGGCTCATCAAGCAGCAGAATCTTGCACTCGTCCATAACACTCATCAGCAAAGTTAGAGCCTGCCTTTGCCCGCCGGATAACGTACCGATGGGCTGCTCTAATTTATTTTCAAGCCCCATGCGCAGGCTGGCTACTTTTTGCCGCACCTGCTCTTTAAAAGCGTCATTTTTCCCAATGCTTAAACCCTTGCGCCTGGTGCGCAAGGCAGCCAGCCTGAAGTTATCAATAATGCTTAACTCGGAAGCGGTACCCAATAAGGGATTTTGAAAGATGCGGGCTATCCATTTAGTCCTGTCATATTCGGGCAGGCGGGTAACGTCAGTGTTTTCAATTAAAATCTTTCCGCCTTGACTTAGGGTATTTCCAGCCACTAAGTTAAGCAACGTTGTTTTGCCTGAGCCATTGGCACCAACAATAACAACAAATTCGCCGCTGTTTATTTGCAGACTTACACCCTCAACCGCATTTACCTGGTTCGGCTTGCCTGTATTAAAGGTTTTGCTGACGTTCTCTAAATTAATCATTCGCTGCGGGTGGTTAAACGGGGTAGGCCAACAATTATTAATACGAATATGGCGGTAATCAGCTTTAGCAAATTGGCATCAACCCCTATACTTAAGGTAAATGCCAGCACAAACTGAAATATAATGGCACCCGCAAGCACAAGTAACAGGCTTAACCAAACAGATGTAATTTGCAGCCAGTTGATAACCGTTTCGGCAATTATTACGGAGCCAAGGCCAACAATTACGATACCTATGCCCATGCTTATATCTGCAAACCCCTGTTGCTGCGCTATCAGATAGCCACTTAAAGCCGTAAGCGCGTTGGCGATGGCCAGTCCTATGATCTTCATCCGGTCCGTATTCACACCAAGGGCGCGTATCATGGGCTCGCTGTTACCGGTTGCCCGCATGGCAATACCAAAATCAGTTTTAAGCAGGTAGCCAATTATTATGGTTACAAGCGCAACAAAAGCCAACAAAATGAATAATGAATTCTGGTTGACGTTGGTAGTAACTACTATAGATGTAAACAAAGTGGGCATAGTTAGCAATGGTACATTGGACCGGCCAAGTATGGTGAGGTTAACGGAGTACAGCGCCGTCATTACCAAAATGCCGGCAAGTAGCGCATTTATCTTTAATTTGGTATGAATAAAGCCTGTAAGTGCACCGGCCAGCGCCCCGGCTAATACCACAGCAGGCAAGATAATATACCCGGGCTCATTATGCGTTAGTAATGCCCCGGTTACCACTCCACCAAGCGCATAACTGCCATCGGTAGTAATATCAGGAATATTGAAAATTTTCATGGATATGTATATGCCATAGGCGATGCCAGCATAACACAATCCCTGTAACAATGCGGTTAGGTAAAAATCCATTTATTTAACAGCCTCAAACCCTGCCGGGATAGTAACATTATATTTTTTTGCAGCAGCTGCATTGTAAACGCGCTTGCGCACTTTCACCATTTCCAGTTTTATACCATCTGTTTTATGTGTTTTTAAATACTGAGCTGCCTGCAAGCCAGATTGGTAACCCCATTGGTAAATATCGGCACCAAAGGCTGCCACCGCGCCACGCTGCACTAATCCGGCCTCACTCGTAAACACAGGCACATTTTTCCCATTGCAACTTTTAAGTATGGTTTCGAAAGCAGCAAAGACGGTATTATCAGGATTGGCAAAAAATGCGTCGATGTTTTTTGAAAGTAGTGCTTGCGTTACCAACTGAGCATCGGCCGATGAGTTAAGCGGCAAGGCAACAACATTTACTTTTAACCCGGCGGCTAAACTTTTTATCCTTTCCAATGCATCGGCAGATTGCGGCTCGGACTGATTGTAGATCATGCCTACCGTCAACTTGCCGGCTTTTGGTTTCAACAACTGCGGTATCAAGGCAAAAGATGTATCGATATAATTCAACTCTTCCATGGTGCCAAATAAATTAGCCGGCCCATTGCCCGACGCATCTGCCACCTTCATCCTTTGGGGCGTTGGCGACACCATTTGGAAGATGGGTATTGTTTTAGTTTTTTGGATGGCTGCCACGGTGGCAAGTGTAGTAGAGGTAGCCATAAGATCTACTTTCTCGGACACAAAATAATTTACCGCCTGGGTAAGTGTAGGTATACTTCCCTGTGCGTTTTTATATTCTATTTTGATATTACCCTCCTCCTCGCTAAAGCCCCTATCCTTTAAGGCTTGGGTAAATCCTGTGCGGGCCTGCCCTATTGTGGCATCCTCAAAAGCATCTAAGAAACCAATAATTGGTACAGCGCTTTTCTTGGCTTGGTTGCACGCGAAAATTGCTGTGAGCAAAACGATAAATAATGATAGCTTACCATATTTCATACATCAAAAATAGGAAACGCGCGGCATTAAAAACACTTGCTTATGTAAAGAAGATGATTACACGGAGATTTATGATCATCGGCCCAGTTTTCAACAATGTGCACCAGCGTGCATTATTATGGCTATTTTGGCCATGAATGATATCAGTAATTTCAAAATTGCCGCAAACAGGCACTACTATATTTACCACCATGTCGGCCCTGGCCAATGAGCATGGCGCCATCAATCTTTCGCAGGGATTTCCTGACTTTGAGTGTTCGCCCGGCCTGGTCGAACTGGTAAATAAAGCAATGCGCGATGGGCATAACCAATATGCGCCTATGGCCGGCTTACCTGCATTGCGTGAGCAGATAGCCCTTAAAACAGAAAAACTTTACGGCGGCGTTTACAACCCCGATACCGAAATAACGGTAACTGCCGGTGCAACACAAGCTATATTTACGGCCATAAGTGCGGTAATACATCCCAATGATGAGGTAATTATGTTTGAGCCCGCTTATGATTGCTATGCGCCGGCTATTAAGCTGATGGGCGGCGTTGTAAAATCGCTTGAGCTTGAGCCACCAAATTATCGTATTGCGTGGGATATGGTTAAAAGGCTGATCAACAATAAAACAAAAATGATCATCCTTAACTCGCCGCATAACCCAACAGCAACCATACTCACCAAAGAAGATATTGGTGAGTTAAGCGCTTTAATTAAAAACCAGGATATATTGATACTGAGCGACGAGGTTTACGAACACCTTGTTTTTGACGGGCAGGAGCACCAAAGTATGGCGCGCTACCCCGAGCTGCAGCAACGCAGCTTCATTGTATCATCATTCGGCAAAACCTTTCATGCTACCGGCTGGAAAATGGGTTATTGCCTTGCTCCCGCTTACCTGATGCAGGAATTTAGGAAGATACACCAGTTTTTGGTATTTAGTGTTAACACTCCTTTGCAGCACGCAATAGCCGAATACTTAAAAGACGAAAACACTTACCTTTCGTTACCTGGATTTTTCCAGGAGAAGCGCGACTATTTCCGCAAAGGTATGGAAAATAGCAGATTTACGCTTTTGCCATGTGCCGGATCTTATTTTCAATCAGCTACTTACGAGGCTATCACCAACGAAAAGGACAGCGACTTTGCTATACGGTTAACCAGGGAAATTGGTGTGGCTGCCATACCTGTTTCTGCCTTTTACCGGGCAAGCACCGAGCGGCGCGTTTTGAGATTTTGTTTCGCCAAGATGCAAGAAACCATCGATAAAGCCGTTGAAAGATTATTAACTGTTTAACTTTTACGCAACAACAACCGCATTACAAAATATTTGCCGGGCCAACTAATTGATACTATGGATAATCTTAAAATTACAACGTTTCAGGGATACTTATTCTGGGAAAACATTGATAAGAATCTTCAAAACATCACTTTAAAATTATCTAACATTCGCGAGAAAACTAATCTCATTATATTACCGGAGATGTTCAACACCGGCTTTAGCATGAATGCCGAGGCGCTTGCCGAAGAAATGGATGGCAAAACAACGCAATGGATGCACAAAACCGCTCAAAAATTTGATTGCGTAGTTACGGGTAGCATCATTATTAAAGAAAACGGAAATTTCTATAATCGCCTGCTGTGGGTAAGGCCCGATGGCACCGTATCACACTACGATAAACGCCATCTTTTTGCTTTAGGTAAAGAACATGACACCTATACTCCTGGCGCTAAAAAACTGATAGTTGAGCTGAACGGTTGGCGTATTTGCCCTATGATTTGTTATGACCTGCGTTTCCCTGTATGGTTGCGCAATGTGCCTGAAGAGCAGTATGACCTGCTTTTAATTGTGGCCAACTGGCCCGAGCGCCGTGCCCCCCACTGGCGTACGCTTATACCAGCACGCGCTGTTGAAAATCAAGCCTATGTTATTGGTGTGAATCGTGTAGGCCATGACGGCAACGAAGTTTACCACTCCGGCGACTCGACCTGCATTGATCCAAATGGTAAGGTGATATATTACAAACGCGACGAAGAGGACATTTATACATTCACCATAGTTGCAGACGAGATAGCCAAAGTGCGCCGCGCATTACCTTTCCTGAAGGATGCGGACAAGTTTGACATAGAATAAAAAGCACGACGGCCATATAACCAAAGCCTTCTTTAAAAAAATACTATTTTGCGGTATGATTATAATACCGGGAGTGAGATCATTTTTTCGCTATACAGCTTTTGCACTTATCATGTCGATCGCAATTTGCGCATCGGCCCAAAAGAAGAAAGACCTTACCAAATACGTCGACCCGTTTATAGGCACCGGCGGCCATGGCCATACTTACCCCGGGGCAGTTGCGCCATTCGGAATGATGCAGCTTAGTCCGGATACCCGTTTGGAAGGCTGGGACGGCTCATCGGGCTATCATTACGCTGATACCACGGTTTACGGCTTCTCGCATACCCATTTAAGCGGCACAGGCATTGCCGACTATTGCGACGTGTTATTTATGCCTACCGTTGGCCAGCCGCAGTTTAAAAACACCGATTACCGCTCGGGCTTCAGTAAAAAAAATGAAGAGTCCGGCCCGGGTTATTACAAAACATATCTTAATAAGGATAAAATTGGTGTCGAACTTACGGCTACCACCCGTGCAGGGATGCATCGTTATGACTATCCATCGGCAAATCAAGCCAATATAATTATCGACCTGCAACACCGTGATGAAGTGCTGGATTCATGGATTGAAGTTGTTAATGATAGGGAGATCAAAGGCTACCGCCGATCAAAATCATGGGCTAATGACCAATATCTGTACTTTTACGTCAAGTTTAATAAGTCTTTCAAAAATTACGGTATAGCGCTTAATAACCAGGTACAGGCAGGAAAGAGTAAGCTCCAAGGAAAAAACATAAAGATGTTTGTTCAGTTTGACAACCCCGGTGAGGTGATTTCAAAGGTGGGTATATCATCTGTAAGCGCCGACGGTGCTTTGAAAAACCTTGATGCAGAAATGCCCGACTTCGATTTCAAAAAAATTGCTAAGGCAACAAAAGCAGCTTGGAACACCGAACTATCAAAAATACAGGTTGAAGGCGGTGCGCCTCCGGTTTCGCATGAGGACAGATATCCGGCCTCCAATGGTAACAGAACACAGAAACCGGTAAAACCCGTTGACCGCGCGGCCGAAAAAATGACGATCTTCTATACGGCGTTGTACCATTGCATGCTTGCCCCAAATATTTACAATGATGTTGACGGCCAATATCGTGGGCTCGATCAAAAGATCCATTCTGCTAACGGCTTTAATTACTACACCGTGTTTTCCTTGTGGGATACTTTCCGTGCCGAAAACCCGCTTCTTACTATGATAGACCGTAAGCGCACCACGGATTTTATAAAAAGCTTTTTAGAGATGTACAAGCAAGGCGGTTTGCTACCCATATGGCCGCTTGCATCAAACGAAACTTATTGCATGGTTGGCAACCACGCCATCCCTGTAATTGTTGATGCTTATGCAAAAGGCATCAGGGATTTTGATGCGGAACTGGCCTTTACAGCTATGAAAGCTTCTGTGAACCGAAACCAATTTGGGTTGGATAATTACCGCGCTACGGGCTTGGTTAACAGTGATGCAGAGCACGAATCTGTAGCCAAGACACTTGATTAT
Organism: Mucilaginibacter pallidiroseus; assembly: GCF_007846085.1. GTDB lineage: Bacteria > Bacteroidota > Bacteroidia > Sphingobacteriales > Sphingobacteriaceae > Mucilaginibacter > Mucilaginibacter pallidiroseus. The sequence continues at coordinate 221,225 of NZ_VOEJ01000001.1, read as the reverse complement.
GCTTACGATGATTGGTGCATTGCGCAAATGGCAAAGATGCTGAATAAGCCGCAGGACTATTCAGTATATATCAAACGGGCACAATATTGGAAAAATGTATTTAACACTACCAATGGGTTTATGCAGGCCCGCGAAAACGGGAGTTGGTTTGCACCTTTTGAGCCTACCGAAATCAATAACAACTACACCGAAGGTAATGCATGGCAATATACCTTCCTGGTGCCCCAGGATGTTGAAGGATTGATAAATGCCATGGGCGGGCGAACAGCCTTTGAAGCTAAACTGGATGAACTATTTAGCACCAATGCAAAATTAAGCGGCCGCCAGCAGGATGATGTTACCGGCCTTGTAGGCCAATATGCACATGGTAACGAGCCAAGCCATCACATTGCCTACCTGTATAACTTTACCAACGCAGCCGAAAAAACGCAGTACTATGTAAACCGCATATTACAGGAACAGTATAGCGCCAAGCCCGACGGCTTATCGGGCAATGAAGATTGCGGTCAAATGTCGGCCTGGTATGTAATGAGCAGCCTAGGCTTTTATAACATTGCACCCGGCCAGCAGCAAATGCAGATAGGCATACCGCAATTCGAGAAGATCACGATCAACCTGGAGAACGGAAAAAAGTTCGTTGTTAGTAATCCCGGTGCTACCGTTAACCGTAATAATTATTACCTGCAGGGCATGACATTAAACGAAGGCGCCTACAACAAGCTATATTTAAATTTTGATGATATTGCTAAAGGTGGCGAATTTGAGGTATTTACCGGCAGATTGGCTAATAAACTTTTTGCGCAGGATTTGGAAAAACCTACATCGAAGATCACGGAAGAGTTGATCGTTCCAAATCCATATACCGAGGCACCGTCCCGCACATTTAAACAACCTATCAGCATTGCTATAAAGGATGCAGACAGTTTAGCAAAGGTATATTACACCTTAGACGGAACTACCCCAATGGCAGCCTCAACGCCCTACACAAAACGCATACTGATTTCAGAAAATACAACGGTAAAGGCAGTTGCCATTCGGGATGGTAAAAGCAGTTTTGTTACCGAAAGTACCTTTAACCGGATCCGTAGCGATCTTAAGCTTACTTTGGTTAACAAGTACCTTGTTAACTATTCGGCACAAGGCGATGAGTCGCTGGTAAACGGCATACGTGGTAAAGCTAACTGGCGGCTTGGCAACTGGCAGGGATTTCAAGGTAAAGACCTGGAGGCGGTGATTGATATGAGCCAGGTTAAACCTGTAAAACAGGTTACACTGGGTGCGCTGCAGGATACACGCTCATGGATAGTGTTTCCGAAAACGGTGCAATACTGGGTGTCTGATGACGGCAAGAATTATAAATTAGCTGCCACCGTTAACACTAAAGTGCCTGTTGACAGCCTGGAACCACAAACGCAGGACTATACTGCAACCGTAAACCTGCGCACGAGGTACATTAAAGTTATTGCCAAGCAATACGGCGCACTGCCCGACTGGCACGAGAGCAAAGGCAGCCCTTCATACATATTTGCCGACGAAATTATTGTAGAGTAACATAAATGCGCGACCATAATGAGCAAATAATCAATCGCATTCGGGAGGCACTGATGGACATGGACAGCGTGGAAGAAAAAACAATGTTTGGCGGCATCTGCTTTTTGCTTAATGACAAGTTATGCATTTGTGTACGCGGAGATGAAGTAATGTGCCGTGTTGGGCCGGACGAATATTTAGCAGCGCTTGAACAGCACGGAGCCACACCAATGATACATGGTGGCCGCAGCATGAACGGTTATGTATTTGTGGATGGCAATGTATTTAGCAATCATAAAGATTTTGAATACTGGATTAGCAAGTCGCTGGAATATAATAAAATTGCCGTTTCATCTAAAAAGAAGCGTTAGTGCAATGTTACCGGGCATTGACTAATCAAGGCGCCGAACATCAGCTATTAACGGTAAATTTGTTATATGAAAATCTACATTAAAAATATGGTTTGCAGCCGTTGTAAAATGGTGGTTAGTGCCGAACTTGAAAAAGCAGGTATTAAACCAGCAAGTGTAGAGTTGGGCGAAGTAGATTTGACCGGAGATTTAAGCGATGAACAATTAAGCAAGCTCGATACCAGTCTTAAAGAGCTTGGATTTGAAATTATAGACAACCGCAAAAGCCGCATAATTGAGCAAATTAAAACGGCTGTCATCTCAATGGTACATCATAGCGATGAACAGCAGCATATAAACCTATCTGCCTACCTGTCGCAAAAGCTCAACTATGATTACGGTTATTTAAGCAACTTGTTTTCGGAGGTGGAAGGTACAACTATCGAGAAATATTACATTGCTCAAAAGATTGAAAAGGTTAAGGAGTTAATGATGTATGACGAACTTACCTTATCACAAATTGCCAATGAAACCGGCTATAGCAGCGTAGCGCACTTATCGGCACAGTTTAAAAAGCAAACAGGCCTAACCCCTACTTTTTACCGCCAGCTTAAAGAGAACAAGCGCCGAAATATCGAAGAACTGTAAATGATGTAAATCAATCAGGTAATTGTGTAAATGTTATTTTGACGAGCAGCGTATCTTTGCTTATCAATTTAAATACAATGACACATACATATAACATTACCGGCATGACCTGTACCGGCTGCCAGGCCAAAGTACATAGCTTGCTTTCAAAAATACCGCATATAACAAACGTTGATATTGACCTTGCCAATGGCAAAGCCGATGTAAGCATGGATCAGCATGTAGCCACCGACGATTTAAAAGCAGCATTAGCACCCTATCCTAAATATTCGTTAAGCGAGGCTTCGCACCAGTATATACCTGCATCCGCAGACCTTACTGCCGATGAGCCAACCCGAGGTTTTATAGAAACATATAAACCTGTTTTATTGGTATTTGGCTATATCGCTGTAGTATCGGCACTTATATCTGCCAGTGGTACTTCATTTAACTGGATGCTTGCCATGCGCAGTTTTATGGGCGGCTTTTTCCTGGTGTTTTCCTTTTTCAAGCTCCTTAATCTGGATGCATTTGCAGATAGTTACAGCAGCTATGATGTCATCGCTAAAAAATTTAGGGCCTGGGGGTTTATTTATGCTTTTATAGAATTGGCCCTTGGTATAGCCTTCGTTGTAAACTTCAACCCATTTGCTACTAACTTAGTAACACTGGTGGTAATGGGCATAAGCATAATAGGTGTTTTGCAAAGTGTATTAAACAAGCGCAAAATACAGTGCGCCTGTTTAGGTACCGTGTTTAACCTGCCAATGAGCACCCTTACTATTATTGAGGATGCACTTATGATAGCGATGAGCATTGTTATGCTCATAATGATAGGTTAATCCCAATTAAAATCAACCTGGCGGCCATTCAGTTTCCATTTGGATGGGAACTGGCTGGTCATCCAGTCCAACGGTTCGCCGGTTGGTTGCGCTTTGGCTGCCTGGGCAAAAGCGGTTTTTATTGCAGCTTTCTTTTCGGCAGTTAAGGAATTGGTATCAGCCGAGATAAATAGCGGTGCACCACTTTCGGCCAATAGCTGCAGCCATTGTTTATTTTTATCCCAGGGCACATCTTTGGTTACACCTACGCAATCGCCATCGGCAGCGTAAAAAGTGTTGTGGTGCGGCAAACGGAAAGCCAGTGTATTAACGCCCATCTTTTTGGTACGCTCCCACTCCTTGCCGCTGGTATCGTCGCCGGTACGGTTCAACTCAAATAAACCGGCCGAAAGATGGCTCATGGTATTGCAACCGATAACATACATACTCCCTGCCGACTCGCGTATCTCCCGATACAGGTTTAGTATAATTTCGGCATTGGTTTTACTTTGATCGTGAAAGTTCCAGTTGGGTACGGTGAAATCCTTTTTCATCTGGAAACCCCATCTTCCAAAAATATCCCAGCTGCTGAAATCATGCTTTATCATTTCATAACCCCACTGCTTATAAAGCTTAAAGTTATTTTTTACACGCTCAATCGTTTCGGGAACAGTCGGGTCAAGTATAGGCTCGTTGGCGTTGTCGCGCCCTTTTATTTTGGGTGAAAGTAAGGTCGCGCTGTCGCTTAGCCGGGCTATAAGCGGCCTTGTCCATAAACCGGGGCGCATACCCAGGCTCTTAATGGTATCGGCCATTTTGTGCATATCCGGAAATTTTGGGTTAGATACCGCAAAATCGTCGGCCTTTTCCCAACCATCATCAATTACAGAGAACGGCCTGTTATTGTTATCAGTAACAAACTGGGCCATAATTTCCGTTTGCTCGCGTATGCTTTTTTCTGAATTGTTACCATAGGCAAAATACCAGTCGTTAATACCGTAAACCGGCTGTTTAGGCAGGCGTGGCTTTTCGCACATCACTTTGCAAAAAGCAGTTAAGGCCGCGTAAGCATTTTGACCGGGCTTACTCATAGCTGTCACAATATCGGCAGCATGAAGCTTACGGTCACCCAGCTTTACACCCGAGCCACCGCTATGCGTATCAATAGCCAACTCTATACTGTCGTAATTAACTTCCCACCAGCAAATGGTATTACCGCCCGTTTTAACACCAAAGCATGCTGTGCTTTCACCATCATTAAGCAACACATACCATGGGTTTTTAACCCCGGCCTCGGGAGCTTTCCAACCTAAATCGCCATAGGTTCGCTCCCAATGATCGCCAAGTACTTTACTATATTTTGCGGTTTGATATTTCCACTTCAGCTTAATGGCTTCCAGTTGCGTGGTTGGTGCCTCCACATACACAGCCTGTGCATTACCGCTGCCTTTAAGCTCCACTTTTATATCCTGGTAAGTAAAGCCCGAGCTTGTGCCGCTAAGTTTAATCCATTGATTATTTACCTGTGCCCAGGCTTCATCAGGATGTTTTATTAATTGCTTACCCGCGGCGTTAGCAAAAGTTAGCCTGCTATACATAATGGCTGCGAAGCCGCTTGCGCCAAGTTTTATAAAGTTGCGTCTTAACATAGGTTTTGTAGTGAAGCCCTAAAGTAATAATAGTAGCGGTAATAAAATATCAAAACGTGTAACAAACCGGCTGTATTGGTGTCAAACCGTTTAAGCACAACAACAAACCATCCTAAAACCATGAACTGGAAGTTTTTTAACCGCAAAAAATCGGCAGATAAGCCTAAGAAAAGCAAAACCCGCGAGTGGCTGGATGCCATTGTGTTTGCCGTGGTAGCATCTACCATTATACGTGGGCTATTTTTTTCGGCTTATGCCATCCCATCATCATCAATGGAAGGCACCCAGCTTACCGGTGATTATCTTTTTGTAAGTAAGATAGCCTACGGACCGCGCATGCCGTTCACGCCAATTGCGGTTCCTTTTCTTGAATCGGAAGTTTATGGCGTTAAAACCTATTGGAGCGGCATACAATTGCCTTATTTTCGCCTGCCGGGTTTTGGGCATGTTACAAAAAATGACATTGTAGTTTTTAATAAACCGGCAGAGGCCGACCCGATATTTAACCGCCCGGTTGATGCACGCACAAATCTTATAAAACGTTGTGTTGCCACCGCCGGTGATGAGTTTGCCCTGGTTGATACCCGCCTTTATGTAAACGGAAAATTAGTGCTAAATGCTCCTAAAGCACAAACCACTTACATCGTAACTACCGATGGTGCAGATATTAACCCCGAACTGTTAAATAACCTGAAGATTGAGATACGCCAGCCTGTTGGGCAAAATGCTTACGAAATGATTATCCCCGTAGATAGTTATGTAGCCTTTAAAAGCATACCCAATATCAAATCAATTGTGCCAGCCGTGCAAAAGCGTGGCGTATATAACCCGGAAATATTTCCGCATAACGAGAAATTCAAGTGGAACGTTGACAATTTTGGCCCGCTGCGCTTACCGAAAGCCGGGATGACTATCGCGCTGAACGATTCAACAATGATACTTTATCGCCGGGCCATCGAATTATACGAGCACAACAAGGTTGACGTGAAAGGAAAAGACATTTTCGTCAACAATAAAAAGGCCGACAGCTACACCTTTAAAATGAATTATTACTGGATGATGGGCGATAACCGCCACAACTCTGAAGATTCGCGCTATTGGGGATACGTACCCGAAGACCATATTGTAGGTAAGGCGAAAATAACATGGATGAGCAGTGACAGCACGGCCTCATTTTTTAACCGCATCCGGTGGAACAGGATCATGAAACTGATTGAGTAATGTAAACATGACAGCACATAAAAATAGGCAGCGGGTTAATTACCTTCTGCCTCTTTTACTACCTGCCTAACTTTTTCATCCAGCTCATAAGCTGTTTTCTCGAGCATTTTTAAAACCTGTTTCTCCGCTTTGTAATTTTCGGCTTTTATCAGGTTCATTAATCCGAGTATGTTTGTGAGCGGCTTGCGCACTTCATGCGATTGAATGAATGCAATATTTAATAATGTATTATTCAGTCCCTCGTTTTTGCCGTTGATAATCTTAGTCTTTTTACGAATAGTTAAGTATTGCCAAAATAGCGTTGCAAGCATAATCAAAAACAAAAAGGCTACTACGCCAATAATCCGTGCCATACGGCGGCTGGTACCGTTGGCGGCGTTTAGGTCAGCAATTTTTTTATCTTTTTTTGCCGTTTCATAAACCACCTGCATTTCGTTCAAACGGCGTGTATTCTTATCAACCGCCATCGAGTCGCGCAGGGTGTCGTAGCGTTTATATGCTGCGAGGGACTGTTTGTAATCGCCGGTCTTTTCATATAATTGATTTAGCACCTCGTACAATTCCATGCGGCGGTAAGGCTCAATTAAATCATGCGTAATGGCCAACGCTTTATAAATATAATCGAAGCCTTTATCCCGCTGGCCCATCCCAAAGTATGATTCTCCAATCCAGTTATAGGAATAAGTAAGGGAACGCCGCTGGTTATACTTTGTGGCAAGCACGACTGCTTTGCCGGCATAGAAGATAGCTTTTTCATAATCTTTATGCTCCTTATACGTTTGGGCAATATTGTTATAAAAACGGATCCGCATACGCTCATACTTGTTGCTGGCTTCGGCCATTTTAAGTGCATCAAATTCAAGTTGCAGGCTACTGTGATCGTTCTCCTGCTGATCGGTATAATTATAATAGCTGTGCGTAAACATAGCTTTATTACCTAATGCACTTATAATTTCGGCCGTATCGTGATTGGCACGCGCAGCTTTTATAGCTTTGTCAATTTCAGTAAAAGCCAGATCGTAATTGCCCGACTCTTTGTACAGGTTTGATATAATGCCATGAATATCGGGAAGCAACTTGGTAGTGCCCAGCTCCTCGGCATCAGCAAGCGCCTGCTCTGCAACTTTCAGCGCGGCTTCATGATTTGCTTTAAGCCACTTGTAGTTGGCGTCATAGATTTTTGCATACAACAGCGCCTTTTTATAATTGTGCCGGTAACCTATCTTGTAAAGCTCGTTACTTAAAGTTAAAAGTGAATCGGACTTACCACTTTGTATGCGTGTGCCGGTTTTGATGAGGGCGTTGGCTTTTAATGTATCAGCAGCAAGGTCCTGCTGTTGTTGCGAACCGCTACGCCCGGTGCACGCCTGTACTACGCAAATAATTGAAAAGGCGGCAGCCAGCCACCTAACTGTTTTAAGATTAATCAACTATGAAAGATTTGGTCTTAAAAGTACCTAAAATATTGATATCAGATTTACATGTACGCATAATATAATACACTAAAAAAGCGTACGCTTATTGTATCAACTTCGTGCATGATTGAAAAGTAAAATGTGCGCAATTTACTATCAATCAATACTTTAAAAGCATGGCATTTAATTTGAGCCCGTAGCCTTGATTATCAAACCGCATGAAGAACAGCAAACCACTTATCAGGCGTACTTTTTTGCAGGAAAGGTTTGAAGTGCTTATAAAAAAGCAGCTTAACGGGCAAGCTACGTTTAACGACCTTACCGAACTTGACTGGATTGTAAACCGCGACCCAAAACTACGAGACATTATCCTTGAAGAAATGCAATGCAATGACGATAACTCGCAACCTAATGATTATAATCCAGAACAATGGCTTACGCCTCCGTCGACACTGCAGCAACAAAGCCTGTTAAGCAAAATCAAACACTGGCTTTCCAAGTGGTTTATAACGAAGCACCACTCCCTGACAGGTGTATCGAATTAAATGAAACGCGCCCCCTGTTTAAATTTTAGCAGAAAATATTATAAAGGCTTTATACTGAGATAGCTTAAACTATGCTTTATCGTCTGTGGCGGTAGGCTTCTTTTCGGGAGGAGTTGATACAATTTCGCCAAATTCATTCACATAGGCCAACATGCTATCCAAATCGCTGCCGTTAGGGTTTTCTTTACGCTCCTGCTTACGCAATGCCTTTTCTTCTTTCTTTTTCTGACGGTTTTTTTCGAGTTGCTTTTTCATGAACGTTGCCTGTGATTTAGCCATATTGTATATTGATTTTAAATGAATAAAAAAGCACCTGCCTTTATGAGGCAAGTGCTTTACGATTAAATATATAGTGATTAAACTACTTTTACATTTACCGCAGTAAGGCCTTTTCTGCCTTCCTCTACATCGAAGGTTACGCTGTCATTTTCGCGTATCTCATCGATCAATCCTGTTGAGTGAACAAAAACGTCGCCTTTGTTTTCACTCTGTGTAATAAATCCAAAACCTTTAGTGGTATTGAAAAATTTTACAGTTCCTTCTTTTTGCATTATATAATTTTTAATAAGTATGCAAGGTAGTCATTTTTTCTAATACTTTCTCTATGCTAAAAGTATTTAACGATATTTTAAATTATTAAACTTTTATTTTACATATAAAACACAGTAGGTGTGCACTTTAACGGTGATAAATTATATTAAATAAATAAATCTGACTGATTATCAACTATTAAGACTACCTTTAAGAACATACCGCCGGTAATTACCGCAAAAACCTTCTCCTTCTTAAAAGGTTAAAGCCATCCGCTAAATATCATCATGAGCAAAGAAAAAAAATCCAACAAGGAAACGAAGAAAGCACCTGCCGAAGTTGCAAGCAAAAAACAATCAGCCTACCAATTGGGTAAAGGGTCATCGTCATCAGATCTTTCAACGCCAGTTAAAAAGAAGTGAAATGAAGAAAACTGTAAACGACCATACTAAACTATACCTTTACGACCTCCAAAATGCCGCTACCGAGCACGGTTTTAAGGCAGATGATACATGGGAACTGATGCTTGCATCTGAAAAAGAAAAAGCTCTATTACAACGAGATTACTACCCTATGATAGCATTAAAAATATTTCCAGACTTGCTTCGGGACGTATTGCAAGCCACAAAAGCTGCTTTGAAACAACCTTTGAGCCAAGAGGACGAATTATTGAATAACGGCACAATTGCCCAACGCGAACTAACTTACATTGTGGCCTTTAACTTTAAAAGACCAAGGACGTAATAGCTTTTTAAAAACACAAAGGCCCTGTAAATACGGAGCCTTTGTGTTTAATTGTTACTCTGGCTTATTTTCGCTTCCATCGTTGGGCTCGTCCAGGTAACTTGTTGGCCTTCGCTTACCGTAAAATTTGGTTTCGTTAAAGTGCTCATGGTCGTAAAAGTCCGGCTCGGGTAGTACATTGCCATTGCCATCGCCAATAGGTCTTACAAATACTTTGCGTATGTCGGCTTCAATCTCGGGCGTAATTTCGCGGCCATATTCGTAAATTGGCAGCCGTTTTATATCATCTACAGTAACGCCGGGAACTATTACGGTATCGTTATTTTCGTGCAGTTCAGCTACTCCTATCGGTATTAGCACGTGGCCATCTTCAAGGCCCACATCATTGCTATCCATATCCAGTACAATGTAGCGTACCTTGCGTGCCTGGGCATTAAACAGCATATCATCAACCTCCCCTATTTTACGGCCATGATCATCCAGCACGTCCCAACCTTGTATGTTAGGTTGCCCGTCAACAATTTCGTAATCGCTCTCGCTCAACTCTTCCAGGTAACTGTAATTGTTCAGTTTTTTTTCTGTTGCCATGATTTGTTTTTTATGGTCAAAATTCTATTCTTCACCCTTAGCAGGGAACGCAATTATCTCTACACTACGGTTTTGTTCGCGACCCTTATCAGTACCATTACTTGCTATAGGTTTACTTTCACCCAGCGAGTGTATGCTTATCATCTGTTCGGCTATGCCGGCGTTTAGTATCAGCCAATCTTTTACCGCCTCGGCGCGTTGTGCGCTCAAGGTTTTGTTATGGTCAGCTGCACCGGTAGAGTCGGCATGTCCGTAAATTCCGATGGATGCGTTTTTTGAGCGCTGTTCTATTGATGCTGCTATTTGCTGTAGCTGTTTTTCGGCGGCTGGCTGTATCTTACTCTCATTGTTGGCAAACAATACATTTTCGCCAAGGCTGTAAATTGTGTATACCTTGTTGCCGCGTACAACGATAGCAGTATCAGTTACCTCATCAAATTTTGATTGCGGAATGTTAAAATCAATCGCGCTCCAATCCGGCTGAGTAGTGGCAACGGGAGTGCCTTGCGGTTTCACTACAGTATCCGTTACCACACTATCGCTTTCATCCACCTTTAAAGCGGCCGAACGGTTGCAGCCCTTCATGAGCAGAAACACTACACCAATCCCTATTATGAAAAGTACGATCCATATCCATATTGGGCTGCGTTGTTTAGGTTGTACATCAAGTTGGGCCATATGCTAAATAATCTTTCAGGGTTAAACATCTCTATTTCAAATATCATTGGCGGGCATTTGTTTTACCTGATTTGCAAATAGGCAATGTTCACAACATTATTACAGTTGGCATCTCTGTGCAATGCCGTTTGGCAACCGTAAATTATTACATTAGCAATATGAAAACCACTCACAACCTTATGCACTTGGTTAGTGCAAAAAATATCACAAAGCTGTTGCTGGCATCGTCTTTAATGGCGCCAATGGCTTCGATGGCGCAATCGGCAGATGCTGTTGTTGCCGGCATTGTTAAAGAGGCTACAGAAAATTCGCAATTACCCAAGCTGGCGCATGAACTGCTTGACGGCGTTGGACCACGTTTGGTGGGTACGCCACAGTATGACCAGGCGGGCAAATGGGCGCTTGATAAATACAAGAGCTGGGGTATTACTGCCCGCCAGGAAAAATGGGGCGAATGGCGCGGCTGGCAGCGTGGTATATCACACATCGATATGGTGTCGCCACGTGTAAAATCATTGGAAGGCCAACAACTGGCATGGAGTCCCGGAATGAAAAAACCGGTTACCGCCGAAGTAATTATCTTACCGGAGCTGGCAGATTCGGCTGCCTTCCAAAAATGGCTGCCTATGGTTAAAGGCAAGTTTGTAATGATATCTATGAACCAGCCAACCGGCCGCCCGGATGAAAACTGGAAAGAATTTGCACTTACAGAATCTTTCGAGAAAATGAAAGCCGAACGTACCGCCCAAACCGCAGCATGGCGCAAACGCATAAGCAATACAGGTTACAATGCACGTACCCTACCTGTGGCCTTGGAGAACGCCGGTGCTGCCGGTATCCTTACCTCTAACTGGTCGGCAGGCTTTGGGGTGGACAAAATATTCAGCGCTTACACCAAGATTGTCCCTACCGTTGATATCGCTTTAGAAGATTATGGTTTGCTTTACCGTTTATCTGAGGGGGGCAGCAAGCCTGTTATAACTATACAAACCGAATCAAAAGAATTAGGTACTGTACCAACATTTAACGTTATCGGCGAAATAAAAGGTAAAAAGAAACCTAACGAATATGTAATGCTTTCTGCCCACTTCGACTCATGGGATGGCGGAACCGGCGCTACCGACAACGGCACCGGCACACTTACCATGATGGAAGCGATGCGTATCTTAAAGAAAATTTATCCTAACCCTAAACGTACCATTTTGGTTGGCCACTGGGCAAGCGAAGAGCAGGGTTTGAACGGCTCGCGTGCATTTGTGGAAGATCATCCGGAAATTGTTGCCAACCTGCAAGCGTTGTTTAACCAGGATAACGGCACAGGTCGCGTTGTAAACATCAGCGGGCAGGGCTTTACTAAAGCAGGGCCGTTTATTGAACGCTGGTTGGCAAAAGTGCCTGATACGATCAAAAATCAAATTAAAACATCTTTCCCGGGCAGGCCTGGTGGTGGCGGATCGGACTTTGCGTCATTCGTAGCTGTTAAAGCGCCCGGCTTTTCTTTAGGGTCAAACAGCTGGTCGTACGGTAACTATACATGGCACACCAACCGCGACACCTACGATAAAATAGTATTTGATGATTTGCGCAGCAATGCTATCCTTACGGCAATACTTATTTACATGGCAAGCGAGGATCCCGAAAAACTACCACGAGATACTGTTGAGTTAACCGGCGACGCCAAATGGCCTGCCCCGGTTAAACCAAACCGCAAAGGTGGCTTAGATTAAATTGGCACACAAATAAGCAAAGTCGGCCTTGCAATAATGCAAGGCCGACTTTGTTTTGAAAAGATCAGTTGAAGGCTGTGTGGCTTTCTACAGATCCGTTGGCTGAAGCCAACGGGAATGAATTTGTGTCAATTGCTGATGTTGAACTTATGTAAGTACTAAAGTTTGTATAATCAGTGCCAATTTTATTGGCTTGACAGATTCTTTATTATTTCTCCAACAAACTCCAAATGCCACCCAAAGGTCGTGCTGAACTTGTTTCAGCATCTCACAAGATTTTATAATGAGATGCCGATATACATCGGCATGACCAAAGTGGATTTAATATGTTCGACAGTACCAAACTGCCCGGCATTTTTGACTTTTGAATTTAAACTTTTGAATTTTAAAACTCATTTGCCCATCGCGTATTGTATACCGCCTAAGAGGTGCTTGAGGTAAACAGGATCGCTATATGATTCATCGGTGTGGCCCATTTCGGTATAGAAGGCTCGGCCGCCGTCGTAGTTATGGTACCAAGCCATAGGATGGTTATCGCCATTCTCTCCGCCTTTGTAACTCTTCTCGTCAATCTTAATTAACACATGCAAGTCATTGGCAATCCATTTATAGTTGTACCACTCATCAAAGCGTTTCCAAACAGCCGGCAAATGTTTGGTGGCAATAAAGTTACGATCAACTACCAGTAAATCGGCGTTCTGTTGTTCAGGGTGGCTTTTGAAGTACGCGCCCACCAGGTTACCATACCATTGCCAGTCGTATTCGGTATCGGTAGCGGCGTGAACACCAACAAATCCGCCACCAGCTTTGATATATTGCTCAAACGCCTTTTGTTCATTGTTGTTCAACACATCGCCTGTGGTGCTTAAAAACACAACTGCTTTGTATTGCTTTAAATTTGCCTCAGTAAACTTTGTAGCGTCGGTCGTGGTGTCAACGTTAAATTTATTTTGCTGACCTAACTTGATAATAGCGGGCACACCCACCGCAATAGAATTATGATGGAAACCTGCCGTTTTGCTAAATACTAAAATCTTAGATTTGGCGGCAACGCCTGTTTTTTTACCACCGTCAGCATTGCAAGCTAACGAAGCGAAACCAACTGCTACACTTAAAATCAGGCCTTTTATTATCTTCATATTCGAGTCTTCAATATTAAATATTACCTTTTTTAAGTTCGTCGGCAGCAAAGTTGGCTGCACGTGCTGTAAGCGCCATGTAGGTTAGTGAAGGGTTTTGGCATGCCGATGAAGTCATGGCTGCACCATCCGTAACAAATACATTCTTTGCGTCCCAAACCTGGTTATTGCCATTCAACACAGATGTTTTGGGGTCGCGGCCCATGCGTGCGGTGCCCATTTCATGGATCCCGTCGCCAACGTTATGGCCGCTATCATGGGTTTCTACATTTTTAACGCCTGCTGCTTCAAGCATTGCCTTTGCTTCGGCAACAATATCTAAACGCATTTTGCGCTCGTTATCTTTAATCTCGGCATCCATTGCCAAAACAGGTAAACCCCACTTGTCTTTGACTGTCTTGTCGAGCGTCATTTTGTTTTCGTGGTATGGCAGCAATTCACCAAAGCCGCCTATGCCCATGCGCCAGCCACCCGGTTCGGCTGCGGCATCTTTATATGCTCCGCCTATATTCATTTCGGCTATCTCGCGGCTCCAACCGTTACGGCTTGCTGCGCCCTGGTAACCAAAACCACGCAGGTAATCGCGTTTGTCATTACCTATGTTTGCAAACCGGGCTACATACACGCCATTGGCACGGCGGCCATAATAGTATTTATCGTCATACCCTTCTACATCGCCGCTGGCGCCTAAATTGTAATGATGATCCATGATGTTATGGCCCAACTCGCCGCTGCTGCTGCCCAAGCCATCCTGCCAAATATCTGTAGCCGAGTTCATCAGTATCCAGGCACTGTTTAAAGCAGAAGCGTTCAGGAAAACGATCTTTGCATAGTACTCATATGTTTTGCTGGTTTCGGCATCAAGCACCTCTACCCCTATGGCTTTTTTTGTATCCTTATCGTACAGCACTTTGGTTACTATAGATTGCGGCCTTACGGTTAAGTTGCCGGTTTTAACCGCAGCAGGCAGGGTTGATGCCTGTGTACTAAAGTAACCGCCAAACGGGCAGCCTTCCCAGCAACGGTTGCGGTACTGGCAATTGGTTCGGTTATTATGCGGCACGGTAATGTTTGCCGAGCGGCCGATGATCATATGCCGGCCGTACTTCTTCTTGATGGTTGCGGCAACGTCTTTCTCTACAATGTTAAGCGGCATTGGCGGCAAAAAATGCCCATCCGGCAAGTGGGGTATTCCCTCTAACGAACCGCTGATACCTGCAAATTTTTCAACATGATCATACCATGGTGATAGGTCCTTGTATCTTATAGGCCAGTCAACGGCCCAGCCATCTTTAGCATTTGCTTCAAAGTCAAGATCGCTCCAACGGTAGCTTTGGCGCCCCCAAAGTATAGAGCGGCCACCCATGCGGTATGATCGCCACCAATTAAACGGCTTCACCTCGGTGTATGGTGCAGCAGCCTCATCTGTCCATGCGTTTATAATCGGTTCGTAAGCACCCCATCCGCGTGATATTACCGGCCGTTGTTTGCGTTCCGCCTGTGTTACGCTGCCGCGATGGGCAAAATCCCAGGGGTTGTTGTTGGCCGTTTTATAATCTTTTATATGTTCGTAATTGGCACCCCGCTCCAGCATAATAGTTTTAAGGCCGCGCTCGGTAAGCTCTTTGGCAGCCCAGCCGCCGCTAATTCCCGAGCCTACAACAATGGCATCGTAGGTATTATTATCCTTTGCTTTTGTATTTAAATTAGGTGCATCAATAATCATAATAAATAGGTTTTAGCGGTTTAGTGGCGCCGGTACATTAATTGGTTTAACAATACTATTAATTAAAAGTCAATATAACAACCGTATAATATACAATTATTAATGGCTGAAAATTAAGCAGGCAAAGTTTTACATTTGCGTATGCTATTGGTAAGCCAACTCATTGTTTATCCCATAAAATCATTAGGTGGTATTGGGTTGCAAAATGCCCGGGTTACAGACCGCGGCCTGGAGCACGACCGCCGCTGGATGCTTATAGATGCTAACAATCGTTTTTTAAGCCAGCGCGAACATGCACAATTGGCGCTTTTTTCAATCATTATTTTGGACACTGGACTTGAGGTTACGTGCCGAAGTGACGGTGCGGCTCTCTTAATCCCTTTTGTGCCACAAACAAAACAGATGATTGATGTAAGCATTTGGGACGACACCTGCCCGGGACAAATTGTAAGCAATGAGGCAAACGAATGGTTTTCTAAAAAAGCCGGGATGGACTGCCGACTTGTTTACATGCCCGACGATGTGCACCGGCAAACTGATTCGCGATATACTGATGCAGACGGCATTACCTCATTTTCTGACGCTTACCCTGCCCTGTTGATAGGCCAGGCATCATTAGATGATTTAAACAGCCGGTTGGCAGAGGCCTTACCGATGAATCGTTTCAGGCCAAATATTGTATTTACCGGCGGCGATCCGTATAGCGAAGACATTATGAACCACATTAGCATTAACGGTGCTGATATGTATGGCGTAAAGCTTTGTGCGCGTTGTGTTTTAACAACTATAGATCAGGACACCGCAACAAAAGGCAAGGAGCCTCTTAAAACGCTTTCACAATACCGCCGCAAGGGGGCAAAAATATTGTTTGGCCAAAACTTAATGATGACGGCTGGCGGTACAATAAGCGTGGGCGACGAATTACAGGTACATACCACACATACCGAAGAGCGGTTTATTGTAGGCCCGCAGATTACGGAAGCTTAACCTTGTAAATGCGGTACGGGTATTCAACCTTGTCATGCCCATTATTATACTTTGGCAACCGGTGCATTTGCGAGGCGCTTACATACAAATATCCATCGTTACCAATCCCAAAAGAGTCGGGCCATATCAGGCGCTCATCCTGAACAAGGGTATGCAGCTTACCATCTGGCGATACATATTTAATGCTATGATCGGGCGAGCTGCTGCTGTAAATATTTCCTTTACTATCTGCAATCATACCGTGGCAAACACCCGTTTCTGCAACCATTTGCACTTTGCTTGATAAGTCTGCGTTTGATAACTTATCATTTGCTAAATCGACCGTTGCAATGCGGTATAATTTGGTTTGATTGATTGCCCTGAAGTAAAACCACTTGTTATCTTTTGTAAGCGCTATGCCGTTAACATTAGATGTAAATGGATTACCGTTGTTATCAACCACATCTTTACCATCAAGATGTAACTTAGAGCCCGGTTGCACAACTGTAGATTTATCGTCTTTTAATAGCACCCGGCTTTTACCTGTTTCAAGATCAAGCACCACGATGGCGTGCAGGCCCGGGTCGCTCAAATATGCAAGGCCTTTGCTGTTATCAATGCACATATCATTAAGCGCACTTTTATCTTTTGGCAAATCGTCAAACGTATATACGCGCTTAACGGTATTGGTGCCCAAGTCAATCTGCAACAGTTTAAACTTGCCTTCCTTTTTGTCGCCATCGCCAATGACAGCAGCACCGCCCGATGGTTTAGAATCGAGCACCCACAAATTGTTGGCATCATCAGCATACAAATCCTGCACGTTAACGAAGTGGTTGGCGGTTTGAGTAGTATCAAATTTATTCCACTCAATGTTTGGATACGGCACACGCTTGCCATCAATAATTTCGGTAAGGCCATATAAAAACGGCTCGGTATGCGGGAAGGATACAAACAGGCGATTGCTTTTTGGCGCAACGCTTACACCGATGGGCTGATTATGGCCAAATGATGCAACTTCTATAAGTTTGCTTTGTGCCAGCGATGTAAGCGATATAGTTGTGAGGACAATGGATGCTAAGCTGCTTTTCATATTGTAACTACTTAAAAACGCGCTTTTGGTTTGTGTTAGTTTTAATTGAATGCTATCTTTAATTTCATAAACCAAAATTTACTTTAACTTTTTGCGTTGTTAATTTTTGTGCGTGCGGCTATGATATAGTTGCATAAATTTTCATCTTTACCCCATGTTCAGACGTATAAAAAATCGTTATCTCCGGTACTTTACCATCTTTATATATTTCATCATCATCTTTTTTTGTGCTATTGAGCTTAACTTCTTATGGTTATTCGGCTACTCGCCTGATATGGAAGACATTAAGATGCCAACCATGTCGCAATCATCAGAAGTGTATACTGCCGATGGTAAATTGATTGGCCGCTTCTACAAAGAAAACCGCTCACTGGTGGACTATAAGAGCATCTCCCCTAACATTATAAATGCGCTTGTAGCTACCGAAGATGTGCGTTTTTACAAACATGGCGGCGTGGATTTTTATGGCTTTGCAAGCAGCATGATATCAACCGCCAAAGGCGAGCGCCGTGGGGCCAGTACCATAACACAGCAGTTAGCAAAAAATCTCTTCAGCACACGTAAGCGCAAATCACAGGGTTTAATAAGGCACGTTCCCGTTATAAAAACTATTGTTTACAAGTTTAAGGAGTGGTTAACCGCCTACAAAATCGAGCATATATACAGTAAACAGCAAATACTTACCATGTATTTGAATACTGTACCCTTTGGTAATAACTCGTTCGGTATTAAAACAGCTACATTAAAATATTTCAACAAACAGCCTAATGAGGTTACAGCTGCCGAAGCTGCCACTTTAATTGGTATGCTTAAGGCAACGTCAACCTATAACCCGCGTACCTATCCTGAGCGTTCGCTTGAGCGCCGCAATGTGGTATTGGCGCAAATGCATAAGTATAATTACCTTAATAAAACCGCTTATGACAGTAGCGTACGCCATCCGCTGGCACTTAACCTAAGCTATATTGACAACACCGGCATGGGCGACTCGTATCTGCGCCGTGCAGTTGAAAAATGGCTTGACAAATGGTGCAAGGATAATGATTACGACCTTTATGAGGATGGCTTAAAGATATATACTACAATAGACTCGCGCATGCAGCAATACGCTGAAGAAGCCGTTGCCCAAAAAATGAAGATGCTGCAAAAGCGCTTTTATAACATTTGGGGCAATAAAAACCCTTGGCGCGACTCGAAAGGTGTGGAGATCAAAGACTTCATTTTAAAATCTGAACAGCGCCTGCCTATTTACCGCATGCTGAGTAAAAAATATAGCGGCGATACCACCAAAATTCAGGACTACTTTAAGACCAAAAAAAGGATGAAGGTATTTACCTGGAACGGCGATAAGGATACTACCTTCTCCAGCATCGATTCCATTAAATACTACGCCAAAATCCTGAATACCGGCATGATGACGATGGAGCCATCAACCGGTAAAATTAAAGTTTGGGTAGGCGGTATAGATCATCAGTATTTCAATTATGATCACGTAAACCAGGCCAAACGCCAAGCGGGTTCAACCTTTAAGCCTTTTGCCTACGTAACTGCGCTCGATAATGGCTTTACGCCATGTGATAAGTTTACTGATAAACCAGTAACCATTAAATTTAAGGATGAAGGCAAGGACGATGTTTGGGAACCTAAAAACGCCGATTTCCATTTCTCGTACCGCGAAATGTCGTTACGTTGGGCCATGGGTAAATCAGTTAACTCTATAACGGCACAAATTACCGAGCAGGTTGGCTGGGATAAAATTGTGAACTACGCCCACAAAATAGGCATCGAAAGCCCGCTAAAATCTGTTCCATCGGTATCATTAGGATCAAATGACGTTTCTGTTTTTGAGATGGTACGTGCATACAGCACGTTCCTGAACAAAGGAGAAAAGGTTGACCCGTTGTTAGTTACCAAAATTACCGACCAAAAAGGCAACGTTATACAAGAATTTAAATTAAAGGCCGAGCGTGTTTTGAGTGAAGAAACTGCCTGGCTGATGTTATACATGTTCCGCGGGGGTATGGAAGAACCCGGCGGCACCTCGCAGGCACTTTGGGAATACCCGGACCTTTGGAAAAAAGGAAACCAGATTGGCGGTAAAACAGGTACATCAAGCGATTACGTTGACGGATGGTACATGGGTATCACCAAAGATTTGGTAACGGGTATTTGGGTAGGTGCCGACGACAGAAGCGTGCATTTTAATTCGTCAGAATCTGGCGAGGGCTCACACACTGCCCTCCCGATATTTGGCGCCTTTATGGAAAAGGTTTATGATGATCCTAAATCGGGCTACACCTATGGCCCTTTCCCAAAACCGTGGAGCAAGATAACAAAGCAATACAGCTGCCCTACGCCACAAATCAGCTACTCCGATACCACATCGTCAGACAGTTTGGACATGACTGCTCCAGATAGCGCAGCTGCGCCTGTAACGCCACCAACAACCCCGGCACCTGAAGAAAACCCGGAAAGTAATCCGCCTGCGCAATAACATAGCTACGCCAAATTGTGCAGGCAAATATTTAAATTAGCATTAACTGTGAACTGCCTTATATGAATAAACTCTACGCTTTTCGCGCATCTGTAAAAATTGCTGTGATGTTTTTTATCATAGCAGCATCAATGTTTATAAACAGGCAGGCACAGGCGCAATATTTCGGCCAAAATAAGGTACGCTACAAAAACCTAAATTTTAAGGTTTTAAAAACGCCGCACTTCGAGATATACTATTACATGAAAAATGATAGTATGCTAAAGCGTTTTGCGCAGGAAAGCGAATTGTGGTATACCCTGCATCAGCAGGTTTTCAGAGATACATTTAATAAGCCCAATCCCATAATACTGTACGCTAATCATCCCGACTTTCAACAAACAACTGCGTTAGACGGTGAAATAAGTGTGGGTACGGGCGGTGTTACGGAAGGCCTTAAAAACCGCGTAATAATGCCCGTGATGGAAACGCACCAAACTACCCGGCATGTTTTGGGGCACGAGTTGGTGCATGCCTTTCAATATCATACACTACTGGGCCACGACTCTTCAAACGCTGAAAACATTGGCAACCTGCCTTTGTGGATGGTTGAGGGTATGGCCGAATACCTATCTATCGGTAAAAAAGATGCGTACACAGCCATGTGGATGCGTGATGCATACCTCAATAAAGATATCCCAACCGTAAGGGAGTTAACTACAAGCAGCAAATACTTCCCCTATCGTTACGGCGAAGCGTTTTGGTCATATTTGGGTTCAACCTATGGCGATACCATCATTGTACCTTTCTTTAAAAACGTTGCACGTTACGGGCTGGAGTATGGCATAAGGCGCACCTTTGGATACGACGACAAAACCCTGTCGCGCTTGTGGCGGGCATCTATCGAGCAAACTTACAAGCCATATTTAAAAGACACGGTACAAAAGCCGGTTGGTTTTAAGTTGGTTGATTCCAAAACCGGCGGCGATCTTACCGTTGCACCTGCCGTAAGCCCGGACGGTAAGTATGTGGCATTCCTGTCGTCGAAAAGTTTGTTCAGTATTGATCTTTACCTGGCGGATGCTAAAAGCGGTGTCATCTTAAAAAAACTTACCAGCAAAATTTCTAATACACATATCGATGAATTTAACTTTATCGAGTCGGCCGGCACATGGGCCCCCGATGGCAAAAAGTTTGCATTCAGCGTATTTAGCAAAGGGCGTAACCGCCTGATCGTCGTTTCGGTACCCGATGGGCGGATCCTAAACGACATCGGTATGGATAAGGCCGAGCAGTTCAGCAATTTGTCATGGTCTCCGGATGGGAATAACATTGCCTTCCAGGGATTGTCGGAAGGGCAAAGCGATCTGTACATGTACAATTTCCAGACGAAGCAAGTGCGGCAGCTTACAAATGATAAGTATTCAGATTACCAGCCAAGTTTCTCAAAAGACGGAAGGAAAATAATTTACGCGAGCGACAGGGCTACTTATGACAAAACGTACTCGCAACAAATTACATTTAATCTTGCTGAGCTCGATCTTGCCACCGGCCACATTACAGATATTAATGTATTTAACGGCGCAAACAACTTAAACCCGATGTACTCCGGCGACGGTAAAAAAGTTTATTTCCTATCAAACCGTGATGGTTTCCGTAACCTGTACAGCTATACCTTTGCCGACGCAAAAGTAGCACAGCTTACAGATCTGTTTACCGGCATTAGCGGGATTACGGAGTTTTCGCCGGCGCTGAGTGTATCGAACAATGACGATATCGTCTATTCATATTACAGGGCGCAAAAATACAGCATCTATAATGCAAAGGCTTCGGATTTTAAGCCTGTAGATGTAGCACCGGGTAGCACCAACTTTGATGCAGCCTTGCTACCGCCCCCACGTGCTGTTGGTGTGGATTTAATTAACAATAACCTTAACAACTTTTTAGCATATCCAAGGTTCCCGGTCGATTCGATTAAGAGCGTTGCTTACAAACCCAAATTTAAACTCGACGCACTGGCAAGCAGTGGCGTGGGCGTGGGTGTAAACAGCGTTTACGGTGCAGGCTTATCAAGCGGCATTATGGGTGTTTTCAGTGACATTTTGGGCCGTAACCAGATATATGCAGGCGCAGCTGTAAATGGCGAGATATATGACTTTGGTGCGTCGGCATTGTACATAAACCAGCGCAAACGCTGGAGCTTTGGCTTCGGCTTGTCGCATATTCCGTATCAATCGGGTTACTTTGGTAATGACTTTACTACGCGTAACATAAACGGGGTAGAAACGCCTGTTTATGAAGAAAGGTACGATATTATCCGCACGTTTGAAGACGCGGTGCAAGGTATCGCATCCTACCCTTTCTCAAGAACTTTACGGGCCGAATTTGGTGCCAACATATCACGCTACTCGTACCGCATAGACAGGTATAGCAGCTATTACCAGTACCAAACATCTACCGACGCAAGTGGCAACTCGACAACATATATTGGCCAGATAGTTGAATTTGACAAGCACAAGGTATCCAGCGCACAGTTTCAATCAGAGACCGGATTAAATCTCAAACCATTTCAGGTGTATGGCTTAAGCACGGCACTTGTTGGCGATGACTCATATTTTGGTATAACCGCCCCGCTTAATGGGCACAGGTTCAGGATCGAGGCTGAATACAACGTGGGAACTTACAAATTTTTCTCGCCTACTATAGATTTACGCAAGTACGTGCGTACAGGTCCGGTAACTTTTGCCGGCAGGTTGTACGGCTATGGGCGATTTGGAGAAGGGTCACAAAACCTATATCAGTTATATTTGGGATACCCTTTCCTGATACGTGGTTACGAAGCGCAATCATTTTATAACTCATCATCATCAAATAAAAATGGCTTCAATATTAATCAGTTGTATGGTAACCGTATAGCGGTAGCAAATTTCGAGATGCGGGTTCCGTTTACAGGCCCCGAAAAACTGGCGGCAATCAAATCAAAGTTCCTGTTTAGTGACCTTAACTTCTTTTTTGATGCAGGTTTAGCCTGGAACGGTGGTAATGATATAAAATTTCAAAAAAGCCCTGATGCTATTGGCACTGAGCCGGCGGTAGATCCTGTTACCGGCGCACCTATACTTGATGCAAGTGGTAAACAGGTACAAAATACGGTTTACAACACAAATCAGCGTGTGCCGGCACTTAGCGCAGGTGTGTCGTTAAGGGTAAACCTTTTCGGTGCCCTGATATTGGAGCCATATGTGGCCATACCTTTTAACCGGACGGACAAGAAAACAGTATTCGGCTTCAACTTTACACCGGGATGGTAGCGGGTTAGTCGGCAGTTAGCAGTTATTAGTTAGCAGAAAAAATCCATTAACTAATACATATCTACTTGCAAACACGCAGGAGTGTAAATTCTGTTAAACTAAAATTACAATGCAACCGCACGACGGGTTGGCTGTATAGATGGCCTGCCATAAACTGATGGCCTTACACGTATACCGCTTTCATAATTAAGCCCGGCAGTAAGGTCAATCCAATCGGTGTTTACCTGGCGTATCATTTTTTCTTTTTGCATACGGGTAAAGGTGCTTACCTGCTGAAAACGAGCCATGGCCTGCTCTTCGGTATTTATCTCCTCAAAGTAAACCAAACGGTTAAGCTGGTTTGCGCTATCAAAAAACAAGGTTGGCATCTCGCTGTAAAACTTAATGGTTTTTAACAGATCTGAGCACATTCCTACATGTAAGTTCTTCCTGTTTCTGTCAGTTATAATATATACGAAGCTCTTCATTTGATAAAAAAATTTGCCGGGTTAAAAATATTTGCTAACTTTATGAGCATAAAATTACTAAACATTTTAGCAATTCCAAATATTTATGTCAAAAATTTCATCAAATATTAAATTTCTCAGGAAAAAGAAAGGGTTAACACAGCAGCAATTTGCTGATCAGGTTGGTATAAAACGTTCATTAGTAGGCGCATATGAGGAAGAACGCGCGGAACCTAAATACGAATTACTAAAATCTTTAGCATTATTTTTTGACATATCTATTGATGACTTTATTAACGAAACGATCGATGAGAAATGGGCACCCAAGCCAAAAGGCAACCCTGCAAACCTTAGGGTGCTAAGTATTTCGGTCGACAAAGATGATAACGAAAACATTGAGCTTGTGCCGCTTAAAGCAAGTGCCGGTTACCTTAACGGCTATGCGGATCCGGAGTATGTAGCTGCCCTGCCAAAGTTTTATTTGCCTATGTTTAAACAAGGCACATATCGGGCCTTCGAAATAAAAGGCGACTCGATGCTTCCCCTGCAATCGGGTACTATTATAATAGGTGAATACCAGGAAAACTGGGCCGAGGTAAAGGCAGGTGAAACCTATGTATTTATATCTAAAAATGATGGAGTGGTTTATAAGAGGGCGGGTAACAAGTTTCGTGAAAACAAGAAACTTAAGCTTGTATCAGACAATCCTGTTTATGAACCTTATGAGATTAATGGCGAAGACCTATTAGAGATTTGGAAAGCCAAAGCATATATATCTACACAAATGCCGCAACCAATGCCCGAGCCTACTATGGAAAGCCTTACCAGCATGATGGCGCAAATGCAACGATCAATAGCTAACCTGCAAGGCAACAATTAAGTTACATGGTGCGGGTTAAACCAATAGCAGCTATATTTATCTTATCATCAATTAAAAACTAAAAAACGATAAGATGAAAAAAATCATGTTAATCTGCTTTTTCCTGGTTGGGATATCAGCAGTAAGTTTTGCACAAGGTGGCCGCCAAATGAGGAGCCCCGAAGACAGAGCTAAACAATTAAAAGAAACGCTTAAACTGAGCGATGAGCAAACCGCAAAAGTAACAGCTATTTACCAGGCGCAGGCTAAATCACTCGACAGTTTGCGTAATGCCGGTGGCGACAGGTCGGCTTTTCGCCCGTTGATGCAGGCATCTACAGATAAAATTAAAGCCATCCTCACTACAGAGCAGGCTGCTGCCTGGCAAAAAATGCAGGATGAAAGACGCGCCCGTATGCAAAACGGTGGCGGTGGCGCTCCTCCAAGCAAGTAATAACGTTTTAAACATAACAAAAGCGGCTTATAGCCGCTTTTGTTATTTATGCTCCTTATTTTTATTTGCTATTTAAAGCAGCAGCATTAGCCTGCGTTTGTTTTTCTTGCGAAACGTTTACCGGTGCTTTAAACCGATTGGCTTGTATACGGTCGTACTCCTTCACGTAATCGGGGTGTTCGGTTTTCATAAGCCTGTCCCAAACCCTAAAGTATAAGCCATAGTTACCTTTAAATTTGCTGTGATGCAGGTTGTGATGCACCGATGTATTGATGACTTGAAATAAGAATGAACCGCGCAACCATCGTGGTGCAATCTCGTAACCTAAATGCCCGTAAACGTTGATGATGAAGCCTACAATTGTGAACCAAATTACCACAACCGGATGTATAGGTATCAACATTACAATAACTACCAATACAAAACCTTCGGTACATGATTCCAAAAAATGAAATGAGTACGACGCCCACGGGGATGGATTGGTAGATTGATGATGAACCAGATGTGTTAAACGAAACAGCTTTTTATGATGCAAAAACCTGTGCATCCAATAAAAATAGGTATCGTGTATGATGAGGCTCGGTACCAGGCTGACAGGCAAGTACCATAATGGAAAATCTGTTAACGAACTATAAAGCTGCGTGTAGTTGCGGAAAGGCGTGTACATTACCGCAAAAGCTATAACGGCGAAAACGCCCGTGGTTTGCACTGACTGTAATATTTCCCGCTTAAAATCGCTCAATCCTGCATCTCTGCTTTGGATCTTAGCTTTACCATACCACTTATTTAAAAGTTTGTAAAACAAAAAGAAGGGAACACCCGCCAATACAAAATACCTTATGACGGTGACGCTGAATATGGTTAATATACCGTGAATTATTTTCTCCATAATGATGAAAATTAATACACGAATTTAGGCGAGTAGCCCACCAAAAAAATTAACAAAAGATAATTAATGCCTGCCAGAGAGCGCAATACGTTTGCGGATGCGGCTTAATGATACAGGTGTTATACCCAAAAGTGTGGCAATGTATTTATCGGGCACGCGATTCACAATGTCTGCTTTTTCATTTACCAGTTGTTGATAGCGTTCCTCGGGCGTAAGCAGTACGAATGACTCTACCCTGCTCATGGATTCGGCCAGCATGTTAAGCAAAAAAGTGTGCCTTGTTGATGATAACTTTGGGTTGTTGTCCAAAATAGCCTGGGCTTTTTGATAGTCAATCTCTATCAATACGGTATCTTCCATAGCCTGGTAAGTAAAGCGGGAAGGTTTTCCGTATATAATATTATCGTGCGATGCTATCAACTGATTTTCCCATCGTAGCAGTATGGTTATATCATCACCGTTTTCCTGTAAGTGGTATGCACGGATCAGGCCCTTTTTAATGTATGCTAACTTTTGATAGCTTGATCCATTCTTGATATATACCTCTCCTGCTGCTAACCTGCGCGTGTGCGACATTTTAACCAGTTCGTAAATGTCTTTGGAATCGAGACCTTTAAATATGGAAAGGTAAAAGCTTACCTCTTCGGCATTTAGCATGGGCAAATAATTTTAGCTGCTGATATTACAAAGCTACCAGTAAATATTAAGTTTGTGATTACACACCGCTTGTTTAAGCAAATGCTACAATTATAAACATGAAAAATATTACAGTTATTGGGTCGGGCACAATGGGTAACGGCATTGCACACACCTTCGCCCAAAATGGTTTTACTGTATCTTTGGTTGACGTTAATGAGGCAGCTTTGCAAAAAGCCCTGCAAACTATATCAGGCAATCTTGACAGGCAGATTAACAAGGGCATAATTGACGATGCTGCAAAAGCATCAACACTGGCCAATATCAAAACCTTCACAAATGTTAATGATGGTGCCGCCAATGCTGACCTTGTTGTGGAAGCTGCTACCGAAAACCGCGACATAAAACTTGAGCTTTTTAAACAGCTTAGCCAAGTTTGTCGGCCCGAAACAATACTTGCATCAAACACATCTTCCATATCTATAACCGAGATAGCAGCCATTACTGCTCATCCTGAAAATGTTATTGGAATGCACTTTATGAACCCCGTACCGGTTATGAAGCTGTTGGAAGTTATAAGAGGGTATGCTACTACCAACGAAGTTACAAACACCGTCATGGAGCTGTCGCGCCGGCTTGGTAAAGACCCTGTGGAGGTTAATGACTATCCCGGATTTGTTGCCAACCGTATACTGATGCCCATGATAAACGAAGCCATTTACACCTTATACGAGCGTGTAGCGGGCGTGAGCGAAATAGATACCGTAATGAAATTGGGTATGGCGCACCCTATGGGCCCCTTGCAATTGGCAGATTTTATTGGGCTTGACGTGTGCCTGGCTATATTAAAAGTACTTCAAAGCGGCTTTGGTAATCCGAAATATGCACCATGCCCGTTACTTGTAAATATGGTAACCGCAGGGCACTTAGGCATAAAAAGTGGCAGTGGCTTTTACAAGTACACTGCCGGTAGTAAAGAGTTGGTTGTGGCCGATAAATTTACCGCCAACGCACATTGAGTAACGTCAACTTACCTGCGCCAGTGCCCTCTGCGCCAGCTATAACCGCGAGGGCCCTGCACCCACCCCCCTTGTATATAAACACGGTTTGCGCGTGGCCTTACGTAGTAGCCGGGCGTATAAACGTACCTGTTACCGCGCCAAACATATTCGCCGGGCAGCCAGTAAGCGTTTGCATAAGGCGCTGCGGGCCTTACGTACACCTCTTCTACCGGGCGGCTTACAACATAATGGTCGCTGGTTGAGCATGATGAAAAGAGTGCTGCTCCACTAAGGGCAGCAACAACTCCTATTTTTGCTATTGCTTTCATCTTTAAGCTGTTTTAATTTACAGTATTTATGACAGCTAAAAAAATCAAAGGTTTACTTTCCAGCAAACCTTTGATACGCAATTAAAGAATAGAATTGTAAAGAACGCAATTACATACGTTCCGGCACCTCGATGCCAAGCAAATTCATTGCCTTGCTAATAACCTTTGCCGATGCAGCCGACAGCATTAAGCGGAACTGCTTCAGGCTTTCGCTTTCGGCTTGCATTATCGATTTTTCGTGGTAAAACTTGTTATATGTTTTAGCCAGCTCATACACATAGTTAGCAATAATTGCGGGGCTATGGCTTGTTGCCGCCTCTGTAATAGTATCCGGAAATTTAGTCAACCATACAATTAAGTCACGCTCAATGGCATCAAGTTCTGCCTGTGTATGTGTGGCTGCGGCGTTGTACCCCGCCCTGCTTAGCACCGATTTAATACGTGCATGAGTATATTGTATAAACGGCCCAGTGTGGCCCTGAAAATCTACCGACTCATTTGGGTCGAATAATAAACGTTTTTTAGGATCAACCTTCAACAAAAAGTATTTTAAAGCTCCCATACCAATAGTGTGGTATAGCTTGTCTTTCTCGTCTTCGCCAAAACCGTCAACTTTGCCGGCAGCTTCGGTTTGTTGTTTGGCAGTTTCAAACATATCGCTCATCAGGTCGTCGGCGTCAACCACCGTGCCCTCGCGCGATTTCATCTTACCTGAAGGCAGATCGACCATGCCGTATGACAAATGATATAAACCCTGCGCCCAGCTTTTGCCCAGCTTTTGTAAGATCAAGAACAACACTTTAAAGTGATAGTCCTGCTCGTTACCTACCACGTAAATCGACTCGTCCATCTGGTAATCGTCGTATTTAAGTTGGGCTGTGCCTAAATCCTGGGTTATGTAAACAGATGTACCGTCGGCACGTAAAACTAATTTCTGGTCGAGGCCGTCTTCAGTTAAATCAATCCAAACAGAACTATCTTCTTTTTTAAAGAATACACCTTTCTCGAGACCCTCTTCAACTATATCTTTACCCAAAAGGTAAGTATTGCTTTCATAATAGTACTTATCAAAGCTAACCCCCATGGTTTTGTATGTGGCATCAAAACCCTCATAAACCCAACCGTTCATGGTGTTCCAAAGGTTCATAACCTCCGAGTCGCCCGCTTCCCACTGCTGCAGCATCCTTTGTGCCTCTTTAATCAGCGGCGCATTCTTTTTTGCTTCCTCTTCAGTCTGGCCTTCCTCTATCAGTTCAGTTATCTGTTGTTTATAAGCCTTATCAAACCAAACGTAATATTTACCGGCAAGATGGTCGCCTTTTAAACCCGACGACTCTGGCGTTTCGCCATTACCAAACTCGCGCCATGCCAGCATGCTTTTACAGATGTGTATCCCTCTGTCATTAACGAGGTTGGCCTTTACAACATCATAACCGGCGGCAGTCAAGATCTGCGCCAAGGAAAAGCCTAACAAATTATTACGTACATGGCCCAAATGCAACGGTTTATTGGTATTCGGCGACGAATACTCAACCATTACCCTCTTGCCGTTTGATGGGATTACAGCAAAATCGTCCCTGAGAATATTATTGTTTAGCTGGCCAAGCCAATAGCTATTTGCAATAGATATATTTAAAAAGCCCTTAATAACATTGTATGCAGCTATTTCGCCTACGTTAGCTTTTAAGTATTCGCCAATTTCGGTGCCGGTTTGCTCGGGGCCTTTGCGCGATAGTTTTGTATATGGAAAAGTAACCAGCGTTACCTGGCCTTCAAATTCTTTACGGGTTTCCTGCAGGTTTACGTCTTTTGCAGCAATGTCGGTTTGGTATAGCTCTTTTATGGCCCTTACAACGGCCTCGATAATAAAATTCATCGGTGCAAAATTAATAATTAGTTGATGGTTAATTGTTCATGATTAACAGTTTTTTAAAATGGCGCGTTGGCAAATGCTGCACGCTATAAACCATCAACTAAAAACGATAGCTTTGTTTGTACTTTATTGCTTTTTATGCTGAATGCAGATAACGATTTTAAGATAGACGTAACTACCGAAATTGGCAACCTTCGCGCGCTTTTAATACACAGCCCCGATAGCGGCCTTGGTAAAGTTGTGCCCTCAAAAGCACAGGACTGGCTGTTTGAAGATATTGTTCACTTGGACACCATGCGCCGCAAGGAGTACGACTACTACGTTAAACTGCTGATGTATTTTCTTGACCCTGATAAAATAAAGGGCAAACTTGATGAGATAAATGCGCCGGAGAACAAGCGTAATTTTTTTAAGCCTGATAACAAAGCCTTTCACAATTCGGGCAAGGTTATCGAAATTCAAACCTTGTTAAGCGACATACTCGAAATTGCAGACGTACGCAAAAAGCTATGCGCAAGTGTTTGCGCGATTGAAAATTGCACTTATCGCCTGCAGTTGCAGCTGGTTGATATTGCCCCGATTGAACTGGCCAAAATACTGATCTCGGGTTCGCTCGATGATGATACCATGATATTCGCACCCATTCCTAACCTCATATTTTCGAGAGATTTGGGTATAGCCATTAATGACCACATACTGCTCAACAAACCTGCAAAAAAAGCCCGCTCACGCGAAACGTTATTGATGCGTTACATCTTCTTCAATCATCCGTTGTTTGCCAATTATCGTAGCAAGATCATCGAGATATCTGAAAACAAACAACACTTTTTGCGCCCAGGCGAGGCCAACGAAGAGAAAACAACTTTAGAGGGCGGCGATGTGATGATGGTAAGTTCGCAGCATTTGATTATAGGTTGCAGCGAGCGCACTTCTGTGAGCGGTGCTAATGAAGCGATAAAGCTGTTATTCGAGGCAGACGTAGTGAGCAAGGTTACGGTAGTGAAAATTCCTCACAAGCGCGATTATATGCATATTGATACAGTATTTACACAGGTAAAACGTGATACATGGGTATTGCTGCGCTCACTGGCTATTGCCGAGGCTGCCACCCCCGGCGACGAGCCGATGGCCTGGTTTGCCGATAAAAAGAATAAAGACAAGCCCGAGATTGTACAATTTAGAAAGGGTAAGAAACCTAAGACATTTGATACGCTTGAGGATTTACTGGATAACATAAGCCGTAAAGACCTGGAAAGCGAAACGCCAACACGGTTTATTTACTCGGGCAATAACGAATTCCCGTTTGATGCCCGGGAACAATGGACAGACAGTTGTAACCTGCTGGCGGTAAAAGAAGGTGTGGTTTTGGGTTATGATCGTAACGATAAAACGGTGGATGCATTTAAGCAAAACGGCTTTGATGTGATACACGTAACCGACCTGCTACCCAAACTTGAAGCCGGCCAAATAAACCCGCAAGCATTAACAAACACACTTATCCTGATGCCGTCCTCCGAATTGTCACGCGCACGAGGTGGTTTCCATTGCATGAGTATGCCGTTAAGGCGGGATACCATTTAGTCACTATTCATTGGGGCATTGAGTCATTATCCAGTGAATTTATTTATTAATGACTCAGTGACAGCAAAGCAAATGACCCAATGACGCAACAGAGTACCTCAAAAATATTAATGATTCGCCCCGTGGCGTTTGGCTTTAATGCCCAAACTGCCGAAAGTAATGCCTTCCAAAACCGTGATGATAATCAGCAAGCGGTACAACAAGAAGCTTTGCAGGAGTTTGACGGTTTCGTGCAGGTATTGCGGGATAACGGCGTAAATGTAACCGTTATAGATGATACACCGGAACCACATACGCCAGACTCGATATTTCCGAATAACTGGGTGTCGTTTCACCAAAATGGCGATATATTTTTGTACCCTATGCAGGCTAAGAATCGCCGGCTTGAGCGCAGGGAAGATATTATAAGGCAAATTGAAGATAAGTTTGGGACCAACCATGTCATGGATCTGAGCCGGTATGAGCTAAACGATCAATTTCTAGAAGGTACTGGCAGTATGGTTTTGGACAGGCCAAACAAATTAGCCTATGCCTGCATCT
Organism: Mucilaginibacter pallidiroseus; assembly: GCF_007846085.1. Classification (GTDB taxonomy): domain Bacteria; phylum Bacteroidota; class Bacteroidia; order Sphingobacteriales; family Sphingobacteriaceae; genus Mucilaginibacter; species Mucilaginibacter pallidiroseus. The sequence goes on along the minus strand of NZ_VOEJ01000001.1, from coordinate 189,483 downwards.
CGCCCCGCACCAATACAGAAGTTTTAAAGGCCTTTTGTGACTACACAGGTTACCGGGCAATAACGTTCGACGCATTCGATAAAAGCGGCCTGGCTATTTACCATACCAATGTGCTGATGGCAATAGGTACCGGCTTTGCTATTGTATGCCTGGAAAGCATTACTGACTTCGAGGAAAAGGAAAACGTAATCAAAACGCTTCAATCTACCGAAAAGGTAATTATAGATATCACCTCCGACCAAATGAACCACTTTGCAGGCAATATGCTGGAGGTAAAAAACACAGCCGGAGAAACACTTATTGTTATGTCACAAACGGCATTTGGCTCGTTAACAAACGATCAAAAAGCAACTCTTCAGCAATTTGGTAAACTTGTTTATGCAGAGATCGGCACTATTGAAAACAACGGCGGCGGCAGCGCACGATGCATGATGGCAGAAGTGCATCTGCCGGATAAATAAGACCGCGCATCAGAAGCAATTTATCAACAAAATTAACAGCTCTGGGGTGCTGAAATAAATTACAATTCGGCAATAAAAATTATAGGCAACATGTAACCAATCAATGCGTTTTAAAATTACATTTGCACCAAATTTTAAAGAATGCAGAGTTACCAGGAATTTCTTGACCTGAGTGTTGGTTTTCCACAAGACGGTTTTGAGATAATAGAGGATGAGTTATACTTTAACGACCTCAATTTGATGGAGATGATTGAAACTTACGGCACGCCGTTGCGTTTCACGTATTTGCCCATTGTGAGCAAGAAAATACAGCAGGCTAAACTGTTGTTTCAGCAGGCCATCATCAAAAACAACTATCGCGGTACCTATAAATACTGCTATTGCACAAAAAGTTCCCACTTTAAACATATTGTTGAAGAGGCTTTGCGTAACGATATCCACCTGGAAACATCGTCGGCTTTTGATATGCCCATGATCGAAGCCCTTGAGAAGAAAGGCGCCCTGAGCAAGGATATGACCGTAATTTGCAACGGCTTCAAAACCTTCCAATACAAACAGTATATCATAGATATGCTGCATGACGGATTTACCAACATCATCCCGGTATTGGATAATAAAGAAGAGTTCAACCTTTATGACGATGAGATCGAACTGGATACCCCATGTAATCTTGGTATCCGTATCGCATCCGAAGAGCAGCCAAACTCACAGTTTTACACGTCGCGCCTTGGTGTTCGCCAGGAAGATGTGATTGATTTTTATCACAATAAAATTGAGCAGAATCCAAACTTCCAGGTAAAGTTACTTCACTTCTTCATCAACTCGGGTATTTCTGACACACCATACTATTGGAACGAACTGGAGAAATACGTAACACTTTACTGCAAGTTTAAAAAGGTTAATCCACATCTGGATACTTTGGATATTGGCGGTGGCATGCCGTTTAAAGATTCGTTGGTATTCGACTTTGATTACGAGTACATGATCAACGAGATTGTAAGCCGTATCAAAGAGATCTGTGCCGAGCATGATACCATCGAACCGGATATTATTACCGAGTTTGGTAAATACACCGTTGCGGAGGCATCTGGTATTTTATATAAGGTACTTGGCCGCAAGCAGCAAAACGACCGCGAGCGCTGGTTAATGCTGGATGGCTCGTTCATTACCAACCTGCCTGATGTTTGGGCGCTTAACCAAAAATACATTCTGCTGCCGGTAAACAACTGGGACAGCGAGTACGAGCGCGTTAACCTTGGTGGTATAACCTGCGACGGGCAAGACTATTACAACCAGGAAGCGCACATGAACAGCGTTTACATGCCTAAAACCCGTAAAGTGCAATACCTGGGCTTCTTTAATACAGGCGCATACCAGGAAGTATTAAGCGGATATGGCGGTATACACCATTGCCTGCTGCCATCACCTAAGCATGTCATTATTCGCCGTAACCGGGACGAGACGTTCAACTTTGAAGTATTTGGCGAAGAGCAAAACAGTAAACAGGTATTGAAGATATTAGGTTATACAACTTAATATTTAACTGATAAAATTGTTAAAGCACCGTTAATAGCGGTGCCTTTTTAGTTTTTATACTACTCCTATCGGCTTTTAGATACCGAAGAGCGGTGGCCTCGACGAAAAACCGGGGCCGATGCAAGGGGGTTGTGCGGAGAAGGATTTTTTCGTCTTGAACTTTTGCCTCTTTTCTTTCAAGAGAAAAGAAGTAGCCTCCGCGGCAATGAGCGGACCAACGTTCATTAAAATAAAAACCGTTCATCAGTGCTACGTTAGTAATGGTAGTGATTTCTGTGACGCCTGTGGATGTTCGTTTCTTTTTTCTCTCAAAAAAGAAAGGAACCAAAGAAAACCGAGCCATAGCGAGCTCATTAACACAAATTAAAACAATCAATAAGTTAATAAAAGTCGCGGCTTGGTAACGCCCTTTGAAAGTTTCTGCTTTAGCAATGCCTGTACTAACCGTGCGTTACACTATGCCGCATTTAAGAGGTTACGGTATGCAAGTGCTTACAGATGAAGTTAACAACGCATTCCTATATCCCCCTCTCCCAACCGTCATCACAGAATCAAAACAGACTTTTTTTAAATAAATACTACAATTTCCCTATAGTATGTATATATTTGGGTTATTAACAATGGCAAATTCGCATACTACATATTGTAACAACCTAATTTTCTGCTGTATGCAGCAATTTTAATACGGCTGTAACCGATGTGTAATGATGACATACGCCTCTTCAGCCAAAGTGAAGAGGCTTTTTTATAATATAATTTAACGGGATAACGATATGCAAAGCTTCAGGACGGAACTGGAGAACCCTATAGTTGAACAGGATATAATTGACCTTGAGAGGAAAATCCGTGCGTTTAAAGAGGGTAAAATACACGACGAAAAGTTCAGGAGCCTGCGCCTTGCGCGTGGTGTGTATGGACAGCGCCAACCTGGTGTGCAGATGGTACGCATTAAGCTTCCATTTGGTAAAGTTACCTTCAAACAATTATTAAAGATAGCCGACATTGCCGATGAATATGGCAGCGGTAACCTGCACCTCACCACTCGCCAGGATATCCAGATTCATTACGTTAGCCTCGACCGCACACCGCAATTGTGGGCCGAATTGGAGCAGGATGATATAACCCTGCGTGAGGCTTGCGGTAATACCGTGCGCAATGTAACGTCCTCACCTACTGCCGGTATCGATCCGGAGGAGCCTTTTGATGTTTCGCCTTATGCGCAGGCCGTGTTCGAATATTTTCTACGCAACCCTATTTGCCAGGAAATGGGCCGCAAGTTCAAGATCTCATTCTCATCAAGCGATAAGGATACCGCTTTTAGCTACATCCACGACCTTGGCTTTATTCCAAAGTTAAATGATAAGGGCGAACGTGGCTTTAAAGTAAACCTTGCCGGTGGCCTTGGCGCGCAGCCATTACTGGCAACTATTGTTGAGGACTTTTTACCGGAAGATCAGCTGATCCCTTACACCGAAGCCATTATTCGCGTATTTGATCGTCACGGCGAGCGCAACAACCGTAACAAGGCCCGTATGAAATACCTTGTGCAAAAGTTAGGTTTGGATGAAGTTTTACGGTTGACTAAAGAGGAGCATCTCGCACTTAAAGTTAAAACCTACCCTATTAATCGCGATAGCGTACCGCAGCCGGAGTTACCCCAACCGGGCAATAATGTGGATGTTGTAATTGATAACCCGCTTCGATATGAGCAATGGCTGGCAACAAACGTGTTTGAGCAAAAGCAGGCCGGCTTTTACGGCGTTTTTGTAAAAGTACCGGTTGGGGACATCCATACGCCAACTGCACGCGCATTGGTAGCAGCTATAAAACCTTACGTAGGCGATGAAATTCGCATCACGCAAAACCAGGGCTTGCTATTAAAGTACGTTCGTAAAGAAGCTTTACCTGCCTTATACAGCGGCCTGCATGCCTTAGACCTGGCAGCGCCGGGCTTTGACAGCATTGCCGATGTTACCACCTGCCCCGGCACAGATACTTGTAACCTGGGCATCAGCAACAGCATGACCATGGCCAAAGTGCTGGAAGATGTGATATACAACGAATATGAAGACTTTATTTATAACCGCGAGATCAAGATAAAAATAAGCGGCTGTATGAACAGTTGCGGCCAGCATGGCTTGGCGCATATTGGCTTTCATGGCAGTTCATTAAAAGCAGGCACAAGGGTTTTGCCATCGGTACAGGTAATGCTTGGTGGCGGCACCGTTGGCGATGGTGTTGGCCGCGCGGCAGAGCGTGTAATAAAAGTACCATCGAAACGCGCAACTGATGTTTTGCGAACCTTGCTTGATGACTATAAAGCACAAGCTTTTGCTGACGAAACTTACCATGCTTATTACGACAGGCAAACCAAAGATTACTTTTACCGCCTGATGAAGCCCCTTGCTGATCTCACTACCCTAACCGAAGATGAGTTTGTTGACTGGGGGCACCAGGAAACATTTGCCACGGCTATTGGTGTTGGCGAGTGTGCCGGGGTTGTGATAGACTTAGTTGCTACGCTGCTTTACGAAAGCGATGAAAAACTGGGCTGGGCTAATGGCGCTTATGATAAAGGTTACTGGGCCGATGCTATCTATCATTCTTACAATACATTTATAAGCGCAGCAAAAGCGCTGTTGCTTGATAAGGGCATAAACAGCAGCACACAGGCAGGCATCATTAAAGAATTTGATAACAACTATGTGGCAACAGGCGATTTTACCCTTGACGCTACTTTTAGCGACCTTGTACTACAAATAAATAAAAACGAACCATCTGAAGCGTTTGCGACGGCCTATAAAAATCAGGCAACCGAATTTTTGCAGGCAGTAAAAGATAAAAGAGAGGCACAGCAATTAGCATGATAAAAGTTAAAAATAATTTAAAGGAGCCCCGTATCACGCTGGTTGGCGCAGGCCCCGGCGATGCTGAGCTCATTACTATAAAAGGCATTAAGGCACTGCAAACTGCTGATGTTGTTTTGTACGATGCTTTGGTAAATGAAGAACTGTTGGAGTTTGCCCCGGCAAACGCCACCAAAGTTTATGTTGGCAAACGCTCCGGCGATCATTCCTTCTCGCAGGACAACATCAATAAACTGATGATTGATTATGCCCTTAACTATGGTCATGTGGTACGCCTAAAAGGCGGCGACCCATTTGTATTTGGTCGAGGGTATGAAGAGTTGGATCATGCGGCCGATTATAGTATTCCGGCGCAGGTTATTCCGGGTATATCAAGCTCAATTGGTGTGCCTGGTTTGCAGCAGATACCCGTTACCCACCGTGGTATGGCCGAAAGCTTTTGGGTGATAACCGGTACCACCACTAACGGCCAAATCTCCGGCGATTTGTTCCAGGCAGCTAAAACACGTGCTACGGTTGTTGTATTAATGGGTTTGCATAAACTTGCCGAAATAGTAGAGATATATAAACAGGAAGGTAAAGGTAAATTGCCGGTAGCTGTAATACAAAGCGGGTCTACAGAGAATGAAAAGGTAGCTATTGGTGTGGTTGATACCATTGTTGAAGTGGTCGACGAGCAAAAAATTGCCTCGCCTGCATTAATAGTTTTGGGAGATGTGGTTTCATTGCATCCTAAATTTCAACCGATAAGGGAATTTTATGACATTGTTGCCCAGGAATAATACAACCAATTTTCAGCCGCAAAAGGCAAAGGGCAACCAATTGTTCCCTGTGTTTTTAAAGCTGGAAAATCTGCATACCGTGCTGGTAGGGGGCGGCAACGTGGGTTTGGAGAAACTTACGGCCCTGCTTAACAACAGCCCGGCGGCGGCGGTTACTGTTATTTCTAAAACATTTTTGCCGCAGATACACCAGTTAGCGGCAGCGTTTTCGCAACTAAAAATAGTTCAAAAAGCCTTTGCCGATACCGATCTGGACGGTGCCGATATTGTGATTGCCGCTACTAACGATAGCAATCTCAATCACTTTATCCGTCAGTCGGCACATGACCGTAAGTTACTGATCAACGTGGCGGATAAGCCCGAGCTTTGCGATTTTTATCTTGGTTCGATAGTGCAAAAAGGCGATCTTAAAATTGCCATATCAACCAATGGTAAATCGCCAACCATAGCAAAGCGATTAAAAGAGGTACTAAACGACTCGATACCCGAAGAAATTGACACATCGTTGCAACAATTGAGCACTGTACGCGATCAGTTATCCGGCGACTTTACCCATAAGGTAAACGAACTGAACCGCATTACCGCTGTACTTGTTGGTGCCAAAAAACCGCCAAGTAATAAAAGCTTAAAACTGGTGGTGTGGGCCACATTTATAGTTTTTTTGGCTATTACGCTTACCTCGTTATGGTTTAGGGAACCGGGCTTTCGTGATTATGTAGAGGGTATCCCGCCGACCTTCTTTTACTTTTTAGGCGCGGGGTTTGTTTTTGCCATGATTGATGGTGCCATAGGCATGTCATATGGGGTTACTTCAACAACATTTTCACTGTCAATGGGTATCCCGCCGGCGTCGGCCAGCATGGGCGTACACCTATCGGAGATAATGAGTAATGGCATTGCCGGCTGGATGCATTACCGCATGGGCAACGTAAATTGGAAGCTGTTTAAACTACTTCTTGTTCCGGGTATAATTGGTGCTGTTACCGGGGCTTACTTATTGTCGTCCTTAGAACATTATGCATCATACACCAAGCCTGTCATTTCAGTATATACATTGATATTGGGTTTTGTAATTCTTAATAAAGCCATCAACCTAAAAAAGAAACGGACAAGCGGTAAAATAAAGAGGATTTCTTTACTTGGTCTTGGCGGCGGCTTTATTGATGCAGTTGGTGGTGGTGGCTGGGGGTCCATCGTTTTATCTACTTTAATTGCGGGTGGCAGGCATCCCCGCTTTTCGTTAGGCACGGTAAAACTATCAAGGTTCTTTATCGCGCTCATGAGTTCGTTAACTTTTGTTACCATGTTAAGTGGTGCCCGTTGGGACGCAGTCGCAGGGCTAATTATTGGCTCTGCTTTGGCATCCCCAATAGCGGCCCGTATATCAAACAAAATATCGGCAAAGTTTATCATGTTCGCGGTAGCGGTTATTGTAATTTTAATCAGCATCCGCAGCATCATCAATTTCTTTTTAAAGTAAAGTGGCAGATATCAGACACATAGCAGATTTAATTGAGGGCAAAGACCCCGTAGAGGCGCTTAGGCAACTTGCCGACGTTTTTGCCGGAGAGATTGTTTTCTCGACCAGTTTTGGATGGGAAGACCAAGTAATATCGCATATGATATTCGCCAATGATATCCCTATCAAAGTTTTCACGTTAGAGACCGGCCGTTTGTTCCCGGAAACGTATTACGTATGGAACCGGACAATGGAAATCCACGGAAAGCCTATCCATGCCTACTATCCTGTGCATCAATTGGTAGAAGATATGGTAAACAAAAAGGGACCAAGCAGCTTTTATGAATCGGTAGAAAACCGCAAAGAATGCTGCGGTATCCGTAAGATAGAGCCCCTTCATCGCGCCCTTGCAGGCAACCAATGCTGGATAACCGGCATACGTGCCGAGCAATCGCCAAACCGGGAAGACATGAACAACTTGGAGTGGGATGCAGGAAATCAACTTATCAAGTTCCACCCTATTTTTAGCTGGACAATTGATGACGTGAAAGCATATATTAAAAAATATAACATACCGTACAATACATTGCACGACAGAGGTTTCCCGAGCATTGGCTGTCAACCCTGCACAAGAGCTGTACAACCCGGCGAAGATTTCAGGGCCGGACGCTGGTGGTGGGAAGACCAAAGTAAAAAAGAATGTGGCTTGCACGCCGCAGTGCAATTAAATGATTTAAAAGAATGAGTAAATACCGGTTAGATTATTTGGACGAATTAGAGGCAGAGGCAATTTATATTTTGCGCGAAGTAGCCGGTCAGTTTGAAAAACCTGCTCTTTTATTTTCGGGCGGCAAGGATTCTATTACCCTGGTGCATTTGGCTTTAAAAGCTTTCAGGCCGGGTAAGTTTCCGTTCCCGCTGGTGCATATTGATACAGGGCACAATTTTGAGGAGACTATTACCTACCGCGATGAAATGATTGCCCGCATAGGCGAAAAATTGATTGTTGGCAACGTACAGGATAGCATTGACGAAGGAAAGGTGATTGAGCAAAAAGGCAAAAACGCAAGCCGTAACGCCCTGCAAACCGTTACTTTGTTAGATACCATCGCCAAACACCAGTTTGACGCCTGTATTGGTGGTGCCCGCCGCGACGAAGAGAAAGCTCGTGCTAAAGAGCGCATATTTTCCGTGCGTGACGAGTTTGGCCAGTGGGACCCTAAACGCCAGCGCCCCGAGTTATGGGATATTTACAATGGTAAAATACACAAAGGCGAAAATGTACGTGTGTTCCCCATAAGCAATTGGACAGAACTTGATGTGTGGAACTACATACGCCGTGAAAACATCCCCTTGCCTACCATATACTTTGCCCACCAGCGCGATTGCATTACCCGCAACGGTCAGTTAATGGCTGCATCGCCGTTCCTGAATATGGATGACGATGATGTAATTGAGCGCAAAAATGTTCGCTTCCGCACCGTTGGTGACATGACCTGTACTGCAGCTGTTGAATCATACGCCTTCGAGATAGATGACATCATCGACGAGATAGCTTCATCAAAAATAAGCGAACGCGGCGCCCGTATGGACGACAAAGTAAGCGAGGCCGCTATGGAAGAACGCAAAAAAGGCGGATATTTTTAATTCAAAAAGTTAAAACTTTAATTTTCTTTTGAGAAGTTAAAGGCAGCAACAAATCCCCTACCTCCACGGAGGGTTATAAGAAGATAATAATGGATATACTGAAATTTATAACAGCAGGTAGTGTTGACGATGGCAAAAGCACATTGATTGGTCGCTTGTTGTATGATAGTGAAGCTATACTTGCCGACCAGTTGGAAGCCCTGCATGCATCTAACCGTAAAAATGATGACGGCACAATTGACCTTGCCATATTAACTGACGGCCTTAAAGCCGAACGCGAGCAGGGCATCACCATCGATGTGGCCTACAAATATTTTGAAACTGATAAACGCAAATTCATTATTGCCGATGCTCCCGGCCATATCCAATACACCCGTAACATGGTTACCGGTGCCAGCAATGCTGCACTTGCCATTATTTTAATTGATGCCCGCAAAGGTGTGGTTGAGCAAACCACCCGCCACTCTTTCCTGGTTTCATTGCTTCAATTACCGCAAGTGGTAGTGGCCGTAAACAAAATGGACATGGTTAATTACAGCCAGGAAGTTTTTGATAACATTGTGGCCGACTATAAAAAGTTAGCTGCAAAGGTTGGGTTAGACAATGTTACTTATATTCCGGTAAGTGCCCTTAAAGGCGATAACATCGTTTATAATTCGGCAAACATTAGCTGGTATACCGGCGACAGCTTGCTGCAACATCTGGAGAATGTTGAAATTAAAATAGATGATTCATATGCTCATGCCCGTTTCCCGGTGCAATGGGTTGTACGCCCGCAAACAGATGCGCTGCATGATTATCGTGGCTATGCCGGCCGCGTAGCCAGTGGTGCGTTCAAGGTAAATGATAGGGTAACAGTTTTGCCTTCAGGCGTTACTTCAACCATCGCTAAGATCGAACTATTCGATAAGGAACCAGCCGAAGCATTGGCTGGCATGTCTGTGACGGTGCATTTGCAGGATAATGTAGATGTAAGCCGTGGCGATATTATCGTGAATACTGCCGGGCAGCCACAACTATCAAGCGTTATAGAGGCTGACTTATGCTGGATGGATACCCGCCAATTGGATACTTCCCTTACTTATTTACTTCAACATAATACAAAGACCATCCGTTGCAAGATCCGCGAAGTTGTTTACAAAATAAATATCAACACTTTGGAAAAAGATTATGATGAAGACTTTAAATTAAACGATATTGGCCGCGTGGTTTTAAGAACTGCCGAGCCGTTGGCCTTTGATCCTTACCAGGAAAATAAAGCCAACGGTGGTGCCATTATTATCGATAGCCGCACCAATGTTACCATAGGCGCGCTGATGCTGAGGCAATCTGTTGAATAATTGTCCAATTATTATATAACCGTTAATTATGCTAAACCCTGTTCGATGTGCAAGTCGGGCAGGGTTATTTTGTTTCTGTATGAAACGTTAAGTGCAAAAGACACAAAGTATTGCGTCTCTATATTAATTATCAAAACGTAGAGACGCGATACTTCGCGTCTTTGACAGCAACGAAAAAAGACGGGTAATCTCTTACCCGCCTTTTAACCAAAAAAACCTAAAACAAAAAATCTTTACAGTCTGCTATTTATTATTGCCGGATAATAAGCCGTCAAGTGTCACTGATGCATAATAAATGCCGCCAATGGTTGGGCCGCCTGCGTATTGTATGTAGCGGTTATTAAATATGTTTGATGCACCAACTTTAAACGTAGCGTAGTACTGCGGCACACGGTAAGTAACTTGCGCATCAAAGGTGTGTATAGCATCTACCCTGCCGGTAACCAACGGGCTCTCCCACAAGAATGATTGCTGCCATTTGTAAACCACATTAAAGCCTAAGTTATGCAGCAACTCACGGTTACCGAACGAGAAGTTGCCCGACCACTCGGGCGTATTAAAGCCGGTTACAAAAATATCTGACGCGGTTTGCGCTTTAAGCTTATTAAAACTTACGTTGCCCGATACCGTGTAGCGTTTGTAAAAATTATAGCTTAAACCTAACGACGAGCCGTAGTTATTATAAATGTTTTTAGCATTAGTGTAAACGCGGTAACGGCTTTGCCCCTGGCTGGCGGCGTTAGCGCTGGTTGCCGTTGTAGGGTCGCGGTTTACATCAAGCATGGCTAATACTGCTGCGTCTGTACCTACTGTGGTGCCGTTTGGTACAAACACCTGTACCTGGCCCAAAAAGCCATCGTAGCGGTTGGCATAAGCATCCACATCAAGGAAAACCTTGTTATCAAACAATACACCTTTGTAACCAACCTCATATGATGTTATTTGCTCTGGGCGAGCCTTTGGCAAATCGGCCACCTGTAAAAGGTTGCGATTAGCCAAAGCTGTTGCATCGTCACCGGTAGTTGAAGCAGCCTTCACCGCGGCGTTAAATGCAGTTACCGATTGCTGCGTGTAACTATTGTTTAAATAACCTAAGCCGTCGTTAATAAACTCCAAACTACCCACGCGTTTTACGCGGCCATTGTTTACGTATGATAACGCTTCGAACAATGACGGAAAACGGTAACCGTTTTGAAAAGTGAACCTGAAGTTATGATTTTCGCTCGGCGAGTAAACAGCAGCTAAACGGGGCGTAAACTTAGGATCAAAGTATGGGTTATAATCCCAACGGACAGAACCAAATAGTTTTAGTTTTTCCTCAAAAAATGTTTTGGTTACCTGCGTAAAGGCCCCGTATTTTTTATAGATCACGTTTTCACCGAAACTGCCGTCGGCAAGCGGTGTGTTCCTGTCAGCAATGGAGCGGCTAAAGTCAACAAAGTTATTACCGTCAGGGATTATTTCATACACACGGATATCTGCGCCAACCAACAGGTCTACAACTTTAACCTTATTGGTTAGGTCCCACTGCGCTTCGCCGTTGAACATATGGCTTTTTTGTACCAGGGCCGCGCCGCCCGTTGCTGGCGCATTTGGTATCAGGCTCGATTTTATGTCCCAGTTATTAATACCGATAATGGTGCTGCGCAACGCGTTGAACTCCGGTGTGCCTGGTTCTACCCTGCCGGCATCTGCGGCAGCGCGGGCGGCGGCGGTAGCAGCTGCTAAATTAGCAGATGTTAAACCACCGTTGGCATTACCATAAGCTGTTAAGGCATTTTTATAAGCGGTACCCCAGGCCGAGTTGCTGGCATGATTTAAGTCGAGATTATCTGCCAATGGTTTTACATTAAAAGAGTTGCCTGTATTTTCAATCGACTCGTAACCTCTAATCAGAAAGTCTTTAACTTTTAGCTCAACTTTATGATTTTGAACAGTTGCACCATTTAATGATATTTTGTTACCACGCTGAAAAACGCCATCCATTCTGCCATATCTGTAGGTGTATGATAATTGCGTATTCGGCGTGATCTTGTATGCTAAGGTACCATCCAGTTTAAGGTTGCTTACATCCGGGCTTACCAAGTCAACCTCGTTATAACCTGTACGCGCAACAGTTAGGTTGGGCCTGGCCACACCATCAACCACAATTCCCTTGATAGAAACTGTATTACTACCGGCAAGGGCATCGTCGCCATATTTGTTCCAGCCATCGTAAGCTGCATTATTTGCGCCGGTTAATTCCGGATAGGCAGGGTTGGCCGTTTTTAAATTACCTGGGTTTTGATCCAACCGTGTATTTGATTGCCAGTCTTTTCCGCGCAGGTAACTCGCGTTGATCTTAAAAGCAAATTTATCTTTATAAGCTTTGGCATAACGGATGGCAGTTTCGGTGATGGCGCTCGGATCGATGCCAATACCGTCAACATGGTTAACTCCTGTACGCTGATAAAAACTCAGGCCCTGGTAACGGAATGGATCTTTGGTAAACAAGTTGGATAGGCCGTTTATGGCATTGGTACCATATAATGCAGCTGCGGCACCCGGCGTAATTTCAATGCTTGCAATATCTAATTCGGTTGGCCCAATGGCATTACCAAGTGGCACACCTAATGTGGCCGACTGCATATCCACCCCATCGGCAAGTTGCATAAACCTGAAGTTGTTGGGGCTGTTAAAACCGCGAGTGTTAGGCACTTTAAGTGTGATACTGGTAGTCGTCATTTGCACACCTTTCACATTCTCCAGAGCATCGTAAAAGCTTGGCCCCGGTGATTGCTTTAGCGCAGTAATACTTAATTTCTCTATAGCCACCGGCGATTTCATCAGCTTTTCCTCACGGCGTGATGCCGTTACTACTACCTCATTTATAAGCAATGCCTGGGTAGTAAGCTGTATATTGACAGGCGTATTTGCGCTGCGTATAAAAAACTCCTGCGGCTGATAGCCCACCGCGCTGAACGAGAGCGTAAAGGGCAGCTTAGCATTAGTAACCAACGAGAACTTACCGGTACTATCGGTAGATGTACTGTTGTTCGTCCCTTTGATTGACACAGTTGTACCGTTAAGCGCTACGCCGTGGTCGTCTTTAACGTATCCGCTGATACTGTAATTCCCATTAAGTTGGGCTTGCGCTAAACGGGGCGCCAGCAGTAAAAAAAGCACAATAATTTTTAATGAAGTCGAGACGGTTTTCATTGAATGAGATTGCAATAAGATTGATGAATGAGTTTATTTAATGTTTAACGGAGATAGTTCAACAGCAACAGCAGGCAGAAAGGCACTGCATCTCTACCATTTTTTGAACTGAAAAAACATTATAATAACACATTGTCTATAGGATAAGTAGACAAATATATAAAACATTGTGATTGAAGTAACAATTTTAAAAAAATTATTGGCTTTGGCATTTTTAATTACCTGATATAATGTACTAACTAAGCTGATTAATCACCCAGATTTCGTTGTAAATCCTTATTATTGACGACTAACTCGATATACATTATTTAAATGGCCTTTAATTACCGCCGCATTATTATAAAAGTAGGATCCAACGTTATTACCAGGCCCGACGGCTTGCCCGACAATGAGCGTATTTCGCACCTTGTTAATCAAATAGCTGATATAAAAAAACAAGGCATTGAGGTAATACTTGTATCGTCTGGTGCGGTAGCCTCCGGAAGGAGTTTGATATCCGTATCCGAGAAAAACAATGCCGTAGCCACGCGCCAATTATTGGCGTCAATTGGGCAGGTTAAGTTGATCAATACCTACTCGCAGCTTTTTGAGCGCTTTGGTATTTTATGCTCGCAAGTACTGGTAACCAAGGAAGACTTTCGCGACAGGCTCCATTACTTAAATATGCGCAATTGCCTGGAAATTTTGTTACAGCACCACGTTATACCCGTTATTAATGAAAACGACGTAGTTTCCGTTACCGAATTAATGTTTACCGATAATGATGAGTTGGCCGGGCTTATCGCCTCTATGCTGAGCGCCGAGGCACTGATTGTTTTAACAAACGTAAACGGCATTTATAACGGCGACCCTAAATTGGCAATATCTTCGGTTTTAACGGAGATTAATGATAATGAGATAGATTTTGCATCATTCGTTAGCTCGGGCAAATCACAATTTGGCCGAGGTGGCATGATCACTAAAACCACCATTGCCCAAAAAGTTGCCAAGCTGGGTATAGCGGTGCATATTGCAAACGGAACTACCGACAATATCCTAACAGATGTAATTGCAGGAAAGGCCCTCCACACGCGCTTTGTTGCCAACAAAAAAGCATCAGGCAAAAAGAAATGGATAGCACACGCAGAAACCGCTGCTACCGGGGTTGTGAAAATTAACGATGGGGCAAAGACAGCCCTATTTTCTGCAAAAGCTTCCAGTTTGTTACCGGTGGGTATCATCGACGTACAGACAGATTTTAAGAAGGGTGATGTGATTAAGATTGTTGACGAGCATAACAAAGCCCTGGGCATTGGCATTGCCGAGTATGGATCTGAGAAGGCACGTGACTACGCCGGCCAAAAGAAACAACGCGCCCTTATACATTACGACTACCTTTATTTACAGCGATAGGTATGAGCTATAATCAATATTTCGAAAGCGCATTAGCGGCGGCCAAAAGCCTGCACCTTGCGCCTGCCAAGATCGACGCCATTTTGTTGGACGTTGCCGATGCGGCCACTTCACAAACGGATGAGTTGCTGCGCGAAAACCAGAAAGACCTTGACCGGATGGATCCGGCCGATCCAAAATATGACCGACTGAAACTTACTGCCGAACGTATTGCAGGGATAGCGGCAGATATCAGAACGGTAGCCGGGTTGGATAGTCCGCTGGGTAAAGTGATATCTCATAACACATTACCTAATGGGTTGAACCTCAAAAAAATCCGTGTGCCGCTTGGTGTAGTTGGCGTTATTTACGAAGCGCGCCCCAATGTTACTTTTGATGTTTTTGCATTATGCTTTAAAACAGGGAACATAAGCGTATTAAAGGGTGGCAGTGATGCCGAGTTTTCAAACAAAGCCATTACTAGCATAATCCATGGCGTGTTACAAAAGCACGGCATCAACATAAATGCTGCTACCCTGCTCCCGGCCGATCGCGATGCTACTGCCGCGTTGCTGAATGCGGTTGGATATATAGATGTACTTATTCCACGTGGCAGTCAATCTCTTATCGATTTTGTGCGCAGTAATAGCAAAGTGCCCGTTATTGAAACCGGCGCTGGTATTGTACATACCTATTTTGATGAAACCGGCGATCTCGAAAAAGCCGTAGCTATTATCGATAATGCGAAAACCCGTCGAGTAAGCGTATGCAACGCCCTCGACTGCCTTATTATCAACAGCAAACGCCTGGGCGATCTCATACACATCACGGAACTTTTGGCGGCAAAAAAAGTTCAGTTGTATGCCGACAAAGCTGCGTTTGAAGTTTTGGACGGATTTTATCCAAACGAACTTTTAGCCGAAGCACAGCCGGAGCATTTCGGTACGGAATTTCTGTCGATGGCCATGTCCATAAAAACAGTTGACAATCTGCAGCAGGCACTCGATCATATCGCAGAATACAGTTCGAAACACAGCGAAGCTATCATCTCTGAAGACGAACTTTTAATAGAAAAGTTCTTAAACGAGGTTGACGCTGCAGCCGTGTATGTAAACGCATCAACAGCTTTTACAGATGGTGCCCAGTTTGGCCTCGGTGCCGAAATTGGTATTAGCACACAAAAGCTCCATGCCCGCGGCCCAATGGGCCTGGAAGAGTTAACCAGTTACAAGTGGTTAGTTAAAGGTACCGGACAGGTTAGAAACCCGTAGCTACCTTTAGCATCATATCCAACCTGTCAACACACTCGCTAAGCCGTCAATTCAACATGTCATTGCGCGTCATAGCGTGGCAATCTCGTCGCGTGGCTCTATCAACGCATCGGCATGAGTTATCTTAACGAAGCGTCATGTTGAGCCTGTCGAAACACTTGCCGCTTGGTAAGGTCTTTGACAGGCTCAGATTGACTCAGATCAAATAAAAAGGTCATACTGAACTTGTTCCAGCCATCTCATCTTAACAATCTGATGGGATGCCGATATGCATCGGCATCCCATTCCTCATGCAAAATAAAAGAATTTAAACTGCTATACTTTCAATAGCTTTTTCAAGCGCTGTTTCGCCAACGCCCGCAACCTTTAATCCTTCGGCGCGGTACACGGTTATATCTGTCATGCCTAAAAAGCCAAGTACGGCGCGGAGGTATGGTTCAGTAAAATCATACGGCTTATAATCGCCTTCAGAATAAATGCCGCCAGAAGAGATCGCCACGTATACCTTTTTGCCTTTAACCAGTCCCTGCGGTCCATTCTCTGTATAAGTAAAGGTTTTTTGCGCACGGGCAATATGGTCTATCCAGGCTTTAAGTGATGAGTGAATAGCAAAGTTATACATCGGTGCGCCAATCACAATTACATCGGCGTCCATGATCTGTGCAATTGCCTGGTCGGAGTGCTTAACTGCTTCTGCTAGCTCAGGCGTGTAGTTTTCTGCCGGGGTAAAAAATGAGTTGATGTGCGCTTCTTCCAGGTGCGGAAATGGCTGATCAACAAGGTTGCGAACCACTACATCGCTGCCGGGATTAGCCGCCGCTAACTTATCAACTATGGCGTTACCTAATTTTATACTTACAGATGCTTCGCCACGAGGGCTTGATATTAAATGCAGAATTTTCATTTCAATAGATTTTGTTACGAAACAAACCTATGTACATTTACTATTAAAAAGATATCACTATCCCAAAGGATAGCACTATCCTTTGGGATAGTATGTAAATTTGACCATGTCCGAAATGATGATACACAATTCAACCGAATGCAATGCAGCGGTAAATTCCATCCGGGATGCCCTGTACGTTTTAAGCGGCAAATGGAAACTGCCGCTTATCGTGGGCTTGCGCGAAGGGCCTAAACGCTTTAATGAGATACAACGGGCGCTGGTAGATATCACACCGAAAGTATTATCTAAGGAGCTACGCGAATTGGAGTTGAACGACTTTGTGATAAGGCGCGTTTATGACACTGTGCCAGTCACGGTAACTTATGAGCTTACGCCGTATAGCGCCACGGTAGATCCCATTATAGCTGCTCTGCGCGAGTGGGGAGCCCAACACCGTAACCGCATTGTTGAAAGCCGCCGTACAGAACAATCTGAAATTGAGGTTAAAGTGATCGATTAATTAACAAATCTTCATTTTACCCTACCCTGACCAACGCGTAACCGATATTTAGGCTAAAGGCGTATCTTTGCACCCAATATGAGTAAGCACGGTAGAATATTAGTGGCCATGAGCGGCGGAGTTGATAGTTCGGTAGCGGCAGTGATGCTGCACGAGCAGGGCTACGAGGTTATTGGCCTTACCATGAAAACATGGGACTATGCTTCTGCCGGTGGTAGCTCAAAAGAAACCGGCTGCTGCAGCCTGGACAGTATAAATGATGCACGTGCTTTGGCAGTAGGCTATGGTTTCCCGCATTATATACTGGACATCCGTAACGAGTTTGGCGATTTTGTGATCGATAACTTTGTTGACGAATATCTTGCAGGACGTACCCCTAATCCCTGCGTGCTTTGTAACACCCACATCAAATGGGAAGCATTATTAAAGCGCGCCGATAAACTCGATTGCGAATTTATAGCCACAGGGCACTACGCCAATATTCGCCAGCAGGACAACGGCCGTTATGTAATATCAAAAGGTAAAGACGAAAATAAGGATCAATCATACGTGCTATGGGGCGTTTCGCAGCAAAACCTTGCGCGTACCAAATTCCCTTTAGGCAGTTTCTCTAAACCCGAGATCAGGCAGATAGCTGTTGATATGGGCCAACTGGAACTTGCCGGCAAAAGCGAAAGCTACGAGATTTGCTTTGTACCTGATAACGATTACCGGGCATTTCTTCGACACAAAGTTGAGGATCTTGACGAGCGTGTTGGTCCTGGTAACTTTGTATTAACCGATGGTACGGTAGTAGGTAAACACCTGGGCTACCCTTACTATACCATTGGCCAACGTAAAGGCCTGGGTATTGCATTGGGCAAGCCTATGTTTGTTACCCGCATAAATGCCGATACCAACACCGTTGTTTTAGGCACTGCCGAAGAGCTTGAACGCAAGGAAGCCTGGGTACGTAACTTAAATTTGATAAAATACGAAAGCATTACCGAGCCACTTGAAGCTGTTACCAAAATACGCTACAAAGACGCTGGTACCGAAAGCAAGATCCAGCAAATAGGCGACCATATGAAAGTATCATTCGACCATATGGTATCTGGTATAGCGCCGGGCCAGTCGGCGGTATTTTATGAGGGCAGCGACTTATTGGGCGGCGGATTTCTGTTGTAATTTCCTTTAGTTTTACTGCACTTAGTTGGGCCTCCAGGTTGTATATACACGGCTTTACTACGCCTAAGAGCGCAGGTAAATTGTAATTTCAAACAAACATTTCAAGTATTTAAATATTACAACTTTAAAACGTTGTAACTTTTTAACAGCATAAATAATTTGCGTATGTGGCGCATTTTATGTTTTCTTTGCAGAATAACCCGCGTTTAAATGGCTAAAAATTTACTCATAGTTGAATCTCCGGCGAAAGCCAAAACCATTGAAGGATACCTTGGTAAAGACTTCACTGTTAAGTCGAGCTACGGCCACATCCGTGATTTGGTGAAGTCTGAAGATGCCATCGATATCAATAACAACTTCAACCAAAGATATGAAGTGCCTGCCGATAAAAAGCAGGTAGTGAGTGAGTTAAAGAAGTTAGCTAAAGAAGCCGATATGGTGTGGCTCGCATCCGATGAGGACCGCGAGGGAGAGGCTATATCTTGGCACCTGTTTGAAACATTGGGTTTGAAAGAGCCGGACACGCGCCGCATTGTTTTTCACGAGATTACAAAGCCGGCCATTTTAAAGGCAATTGAAAATCCGCGTAAAATAAATTACAATCTTGTAAATGCGCAGCAGGCGCGCCGCGTGTTAGACAGGTTGGTAGGTTTCGAACTATCGCCCGTGCTTTGGAAGAAAGTAAAACCATCATTATCTGCGGGCCGCGTTCAGTCTGTGGCGGTACGCTTGATAGTTGAGCGCGAGCGCGAGGTAAATAAATTTAAAGCTGAAGCTGCTTTTAAGGTAGTAGCCATTTTTGGCCAGGGTCGTAATGCGTTTAAAGCCGAATTGCCGGAGCGTTTTTCTCAGCAGGCCGATGCTGAGAAGTTTTTACAGGATTGCGTTAAAGCCTTATTCGAGATCAGATCGCTTGAAACCAGGCCTACAAAACGCTCCCCGGCTGCACCATTTACCACATCAACCCTGCAGCAGGAAGCCAGCCGTAAATTAGGTTACTCGGTATCGCGTACCATGTCTATCGCACAAAAGTTGTATGAGTCTGGTTACATTACCTACATGCGTACCGATTCAGTAAACCTTTCGGATACGGCGCTTAATGCCGCTGCAAATGAAATTACATCTGCCTACGGCGATAAATATCACCAGCAGCGTAAATACAAAACTAAAAGCGCAGGCGCACAGGAAGCTCACGAAGCTATCCGCCCAACTTATTTTGATAAACATACCATCGACGGTGATGGTGCCGAAAAACGTTTATACGAACTGATTTGGAAGCGAGCCATTGCATCACAAATGAGCGAGGCACAGTTTGAAAAAACCGTGGCAAAGATCAGTATATCAACCCGTAAGGAAGAGTTGGTTGCCAACGGCGAGGTGATGAAGTTTGACGGCTTTTTAAAAGTTTACCTCGAATCGCACGATGACGAAGATGATAATCAGGCCGATGGCGAAAATGCAATACTGCCACCGCTAAGCAAAGGGCAGCAACTTGATTTGCAGGAAATGACAGCAACAGAAAGATTTTCGCGCCCGCCTGCACGCTACACCGAGGCCAGCCTGGTTAAAAAACTGGAAGAGTTGGGTATTGGTCGCCCGTCAACCTACGCCCCTACCATATCAACCATACAAAACCGTGGTTATGTGGTTAAAGAGGAACGCGAGGGCCGCCAGCGCAATTTCAGGGTGCTGACGCTTAAAGGCAATGATATAACCAAAGAAGAAAAAACCGAGAACACCGGTGCGGAGCGCGGAAAACTGTTCCCAACAGATATTGGTGCCGTGGTGAACGACTTTTTGGTACAGCACTTTAACGGTATTGTGGATTTTAACTTTACCGCCAGTGTCGAGAAAGAGTTTGATGAAATTGCCCAGGGCCTTAAGGACTGGACAAAAATGATACGTACTTTTTACGATCCTTTCCATAAAGATGTAGCCAACACCATTGAAACAGCCGAGAAAGCAACCGGCGAACGTGAATTGGGTGTGCACCCGGAAAGCGGCAAAAAGGTATCTGTACGTATTGGCCGTTACGGTCCGTTTGTACAGGTAGGTGAAAATGCCAACGACGAAAGCGAAGAAAAACCGCTTTATGCAAGTTTGCGTACGGGCCAAAGCATCGAAACGATTAGCCTTGAAGATGCTCTTGAACTTTTCAAGCTACCTAAAGTAGTTGGCGAGTACGAGGGTAAAATAATGAAAGTGGCCATTGGTCGTTTCGGCCCGTACATCAGCCACAACAGTGCGTTTGTATCGTTACCAAAAGAGATAGACCCGTTAGACGTAACCGAAGAGCAGGCGATTGAACTGATTGAGGCCAAACGCAAGAAAGATGCGGAGAAGCTGATAAAAACATTTGACGAAGACCCGGATGTTAAGATATTAAATGGCCGTTGGGGCCCTTACATCGAATTTGGCAAGCTAAATGTTAAAATCCCTAAGGATAAAGAGCCTGCATCACTTACCTACGAGGAATGTAAAGCCCTTGCCGACGCCACACCGGCTACAACAAAAAAAGGCCGTTTTGGTAAGGCAGCGCCAGCTAAGGCAGCTGCCCCTGCAGCAAAAAAAGCACCAGCCAAGAAGAAAGCGCCTGCAAAAAAGAAATAACACAGTGATTGGTGAGCGGAAAGCAATGGGTGGTTATGTAACCGCTTAGTAATGTTTACCGCTCGCTGCTTAACCACTTAACAAATGATTAAAGACCTCCACCCTAACGTAGTAAAAGATATCGCCATTGCCGTTGCACTTGAGAGTGAGAGCGTGGAGAGCAAGGTATGGTATGTTTACATCATTAATCTTAAAAACGAGACTTTAGAAAATGTGCTTATCACGTCGAAAGGTTATGGTGAAAAAGATGGCGAGCAGGTAAAAACGTCGGTGTTAAGGCACTCTTTCCCGATTATAGAGCCAAATACTTACAAACTGATAGAACCTATTGATGAGCAAACTTTTGGGCTCAACAATGAGTACTGGTTAAGCTATTACATAGGGAAAGAAATATTTGACAAAAAGTTCATCTTTCTGCCCGAAAGCATAATCGATAACAACTTTATAAAATTGCCCGTGGTTAATAAACCCGGCGTTATGATCCGTTAGTTACGCAAATCATGCATCAGTTGCATTGACTCTTTTAGATCGGTATATACTTTTTTATAGATAGGAAACATTTTGCTGTAAAGCGCATGGTTATCCATATCAGGTTCAATAGTTTCTGTTTGGTTATCATCAACGAAAATCTCATCGGCATTTATATCTAAGGCTTCAAGTGCCAGGTGAATGGCACCAATGGCAGATGCGTCTCCTGTTTTTTGCTTTACCAACCTTTTGCCTGTAATATCAGCCAATATTTGTACCCAAACTGCGGAAGAAATAAAGCCACCGCTAATTACAATTTCCTTTATAAACGGCTGGTCTCCTTCTATGGCCTTCAACACATCATTCAAGGCAAAGCAAATACCTTCTATTACTGCCCTTAAAAAATGTTGCTGCTTGTGTTTATAGCTGATATTCAGGAATGAAGCCGAGCTATTGGCATCCCATATTGGCGCCCGCTCTGCATATAAATAAGGTAAAAATATCAATCCGTTGCTACCGGGCTCTACCATTTCAACCTCGGTAAATAATAGCTTATATGCCTCTTTAGTAATATCACCGCGTTTCAAAAAATCTTTTAATAACCAGTCGGCCGCTGCGCCGCCATTGTTTACCGCGCCACCGCATATATAACGGCCTTTTGTAAGCAGGTAGTTGAAAGTCATGGCCTGGTAGTTATAAACCGGCTGTGGAGATGCAACGCGTACTGCCCCACTTGTACCAATTGTTAATGCAGCAACGCCATTGGTGACCGCGCCGCCACCAAGGTTGGCACAGCAGCCATCGCTGGCACCGGCTACAAAGGCAGTTTGATTGCTGATGCCTGGTATAGTATCAAGCGTTTTATCAAGGTAACGGGTATAGGTTGTGTTTACCGGCGCGGATAGTTTATTTGCGTCTAACCCGGCCAATTCAAGTGATTTATGATACCATTTAAGTTCGAGTATATCAAACATGCCCGTAGTAGACGCAATGGAATAATCCACCTCGTACACGCCGAATAGCTTAAACCACACATACTCTTTAAGGGAAATAAACTTGTGCGCCTTATTAAACAATTCCTGCTCATTCTGGCGTAGCCACATCAGCTTACACAAAGGCGACATCGCATAAATTGCTGTGCCCGTTTTCCTGTAAATATCCTCACCGGCATCAGACTTACGTAGCTCTTCAGCAATGTTTGCACTGCGGGCATCAGCCCAAAGTATCGCATTGGCAAGAGGTGTACCATGCTCATCAACAGGCATAATACTATGCATAGCGCTACTAAAGCTTATAGCCGCGGGCGCGGCATGTAACTCCGTTATCGCCTGGTTTATGCAGGCAACAAAAGCATCCCATATCAAATCGGCATTTTGCTCGCTGTACTCAGGTTTGGTATTTATAGTTGGATAATGGCTTTGCGCTGTAAAAATAGTTTCCCCTGTAGCATCTACTGCAACAGCTTTTGTGCTGCCAGTGCCTAAGTCAATCCCAATAAAGTATTTCTGCATAAAGTTATCCCATTTAAACGCACGGAAACGAAACAGCAATAATACTTTAAAAGTGTTCACAACACACCTTTTTATTAACATTTACAACCCATCTTTTTAAAAGGCTAACGCTCAAATACTTTTTTAATATAATTTTAACTATTCCTCTACTACTTACGTATATAGGGCGAATACGCTGTATCATAAGCCGGTGCGATGTTTAACGTGGAAATTGAAAATTTCAATTGCTAATTTATGAGCAATATTTCACGAAAAAGTATCATATTTATAGCACCAAGAATGTATAATTACAACAAATGAAAAAAACGCTATTGATTGTTGATGACGACTTGAGTATACTCAAGCTCCTCAACTTTATTCTATCAAAAGAATATGAGATAGTGGTTAAGAACAATGGCATAGAAGCATTTGGATGGCTGGAGGATGGCAATATGCCGAAGCTAATAATATCCGATTTGCAAATGCCTTATTTTGATGGCCAATCGTTTATTAAAAACGTGAAAATCAGTGGTTTTTACCGTGATATACCGGTGATTGTATTATCAGCAGCGCATGACTTAGATGAACAGATTGCCAATATGCCGTTTAAGGTAGATGCATTTATACACAAGCCGTTTAACCCAACAACTTTAAAAGCAGCAATTAATCAAGCCCTACAAGTTTATGATGCAGCAAACAGCAACTAATTGGAACGAAAATTCCGGAACGCAAATTAGTATTGCATACGCAGGCCTCGAACTCAAAGATCTTATTGCGAATGATCTTAGCGGAAGTTTCAGGGTAACTTTCAACAATACCATAGCCGATCTGGAACAATATCTTGGCGATCAATCCATCTTAAGCATCCCCGACATTATTTTGGTTGAGGTTGATAAGGATGAAAAATGCTTCGAACTTGTCACCAATATCCGTAAAAACTTTTTGCTTAACGGGGTAATTATAGTGATGCTGGCTACCCGCAAGGATAAAGCACAAGTACAAAAAGCCATGAAGATGAAACTGCATGACTTTTATACCTACCCTTTTGCCACATCAGACCTACTGGAGCGCCTCAACTTCCTGGTTAGATTTAAACTGATACGCCCTCGCCTGCTCGAACTGTCAAAGGAGGTTGACATTACCTATAAAATGCCCGCAGGCAAGCGATTCCTGGATCTTTTTATAGCCTGCAGCATGATGATTGGCCTATCGCCAATTATGTTGATTGTTGCTATAGCTATAAAACTCGATTCTAAAGGCCCTGTTTTTTATAAAAGCAAGCGTGTAGGTACCGGCTATAAAGTGTTCGACTTTTATAAGTTCCGGTCTATGCGTACAGATGCCGACCAATTACTGGCTAAGCTATCTGAAACAAATAACCAATATGCCGTTGAAGAAGAGGGAGTTACTAAATCTGCCTTTGTTAAAATTAAAAATGATCCACGCATAACCAAGCTTGGCAATTTTTTACGCAACAGCAGTTTGGATGAATTACCACAATTGCTAAACATTATTAAAGGTGATATGTCTGTAGTAGGCAACAGGCCACTACCAGTATATGAAGCAGAAATGCTTACCTCGAACGAGTGGTCGATGCGCTTTTTGGGCCCTGCCGGTTTAACAGGCTTGTGGCAGATAAGCAAGCGCGGAAAAGAAGATATGTCTGAAAGGGAACGAAAAAAACTTGACAATTTTTACGCACAGAAATATTCTTTCTGGTTGGATGTAAAGATTATTTTAGGTACCGTTCCGGCATTATTTCAAAAAGAGAAAGTTTAATTTCACCAATGAACAACAAGCTCAAGTTTTTAAGCATTTTATTACTTTGTTTTCTCTTAACTACAAGGCTGCATGCCCAGGGGGAAACCTTTATAGCCGATATCAATTACCAATACCTCGAAAAACTTATTGCAACTGCAAAAAAGAATTACCCCGAGGTAAAACTGAGGCAGGCACAGGTAAACCTTGCCAAAAGCAATTTAACGCAGGCAAAAGTGTTATGGCTTGATGCGTTTACAGCATCTTACATTTATAGCCCGCGCAGCTCGCTAAATTTAATTCAACCTACTATTTTCAATGGTTATCAGCTTGCCATTTCTGTAAATATTGGTCAGTTGCTTTCAAAGCCGTTTGTAGTACGCAGCGCGCGCGAAACCATGAGGATTGCCCAATACCAACAACAAGAGTACGATTTAAGCATCACGGCAAATGTTAAACGCTTGTACTACCAGTACCTGAGTGCGCAAGCTGATTTGCGCTTACGTTCGGGAGCAGTTATTGATGGCGAAACCGCTGTAAAACAGCTAAAGTATTCGTTTCAAAAAGGCGAAGTTACCTTCCAGGTTTATAATGAGGCTTTAACCAGCCTTTACCTGCAGGCAGGATATAAGGTGCAGGCCGAGTTGGCCACTGTTACCGCCAAAACCAACTTAGAAGAAGTTTTGGGTGTTAGATTAGAAGATGTTAAGTAAAGTATGGAGTTAGGTAATTTTTTAAAAGTTTTATGGAAACATAAAAACCTGCTGATCATCGTTCCGCTGGTTGCCGTTATCGCCTCCTTTTTTGGTGTACAAAGCCTTCCTGATAAATACGTTTCAAAAGCCCAGATAGCAACGGGTATTGTTGATGAGTCGCGCCAGTTATTGGACGCCGACCCAACCGGTGCTGTGCAGGAGCAGGAAATAAACGGCAAATTCAGTAACCTGATACAAATAATGAAGCTTAAAACGCTCATTAACCAGGTATCATACAAACTGATTTTGCATGACCTTACCAGCCCTGCACCGTTTAAAAAGCCAAGCAAATTATTTTTGAGTATGAATGCACGCGCACGTGCACATGCTATTGAGGTTTTTACTAAAAAATTTAACACCTTACAGCCGCTTTCATTTTACAACGCCGACGAAAATGGATTAAATGAGCTTATCCGCTCGATGAAATATGATGAGCGTAATTTACGTGAGGACCTTACCATTAGCCGTGAAGAGGATAGCGATTTTATTTCGGTTACTTATGAATCCAATAACCCGCAGCTATCTGCCTATGTAGTAAACGAGCTTTGCAGCCAGTTTATCAAGTATTATTCAACCACCATCCGTAAAAACGAGGGCGATGCTGTAAAATACCTTTCGCAGCAACTGGTTGAAAAACGTAAAGCGCTGAATGACAAAACTGCCAAGCTGCAGCAGTATAAGATTGATAACGGTGTAATTAACCTTGAAGAACAGTCGAAATCGTTGTTTGACCAAATGATGGCTTATAATGACCGTAAGCAACAGACAATCAAGGATTTAGATTCATATAACGGCGCACTTCGCAAAATCAACGATAAGTTTAAACCCGAAGAGCGTGGGTATGTTGAGGCTTCCATGAATAAGTATAACCAAGCCATCGTAAATACGCAGGATGAAATGCATATTTTGATGGATCGTTATGTTCGCAGCAATTTTAACCCGCGCTATAAAGCCGCTGTTGATTCGCTAAATAATGTGCTCTCTGCCCAATTGGTACAGTCGTCAGATAAATATCTTTCCAACCCCTTGGCGTCAAAAGATGAATTGGTACGCCAAAAAATCACCATTGAGGTGTCGCGCGATTTGGCACGTTATGGATTAAGATCAATAAACCAGGCACTTGCCGACCTTAGCGCCCGCTTTAATAAACTGGTGCCGTTTGACGCTACGGTAAAAACATACAATTTCGATATTGACATTGCCAGCAAGGAGTACATGGATGCTCTTGCCAAGTATAACGAAACAAACTTAAAGTCAACAAGTTCGCTTAAGCTGCGCCAGATTGAAGCCGCCATTCCGGATGCTGCCGAGCCTTCTAAAAAAATGCTGTTGATACTGCTTAGCGGCGTTATCACGTTTGCTTTCTGCGTGGTGATTTTATTTGCCATGTTCTTCTTTGATGATAAAGTTACGGAACCGGCAGACCTGGTTAAACGCACCAACCTGCCATTGCTTGGCTATTTAAATACAGTGGATGGCACACTTGATCTCCGTAAACTTTGGGACGTTGAAAACCGCGATAAAATGAAGCAGTTTAAGGAGCTTATCCGCTCCATACGTTTTGAGATTGATCAGGAAATGCGCGGAGAAAAGGTGTTGGGCATCACCAGCCTGGCCAATCATGAGGGTAAAACTATATTGGCAGTAAGCCTGGCTTACTCCTATTCGATGATTAATAAAAAGGTGCTCCTTATTGATGGTAACTTTACTAACCCAACAATAACGCATACCGCCCAACCAAGGGTTTATCTCGAAGATTACTTTAAAAACAATCCCGATAATAATGAACCGGGAAACAGCGCTGCAACAACTGTTATGGGCAACCATGGCGGCGATGTAACCTTGCTTGAGGTGAGCGATGAAAACTACATTCGCAGTAAGTTTAACGAGTTGAAACAGAAGTACGATATCATCATCATTGAAACCCCACCGCTGTCAACCATGAATAAATCGAAGGAGTGGTTATTGTTTGCCAATAAAACCCTTGCTGTTTTTGAAGCCAATAAAGGAATTGCCAAAAATCAGAAAGAAGATATCGGTTACCTTACAAACATGGGCAGCCGCTTTGGCGGGTGGATTCTAAACAAGGCAAACATAAAACAGCGTTAGTTTTATGGTAATTTTTAGCGGCTGCTAATTAATCTGTAAATAGCGAATGAGGATAGAACCAGTAAAACAGGAAACAGATAAGTTTGCCCAGCTTACCCCGCTTGAAAGGCAAACCCGCAAGGCGGCAATAGCCCTTGCTTTCTTGGGCGTTTTTGTGTGGACGTTTAAAATCTTATTTTTTTAACAAACACCAGCTGATGTTCAACAACCAGGCACAGGGCGGCATTAAAGGGATTTTTAAATGGGTAACTTCATTTAGTGATCTTTCGCCTTTAAAAAAAGCATTGCTGCTTTTGCCTTTTGCGCTAATCATCAGTTTTGCCATAGCTAAATTTGGTGTAATAGCCGCGGGTGGCTTGTTGGTTTTAATAGTTGGCGTGCCCCTGCTCTATTTCATAGTAGGTTACCCCAAAGTAGGTATAGCAGCCCTAATTATCGCTTCGTTCTTTTTGAATTATGCCTCGGAGTTTTTACCTGAAGAAACGCCTTTGGGTATTGTTATGGATGCCCTTACCTACCTGCTTATATTTGGCTTTTTGGTGAAACAAAAGTATGAGCGCAATTGGGATTATTTTAAAGACCCAATTAGTTACCTGATACTGGCATGGCTTTTCTATAATTTTATTGAAGCTATAAACCCGGCATCACCGTCAATCCTGGCTTGGGTTTATACCGTGCGTACTGTAGCATTCATAATGCTGATGTACTTCATTTTTGTGTACAGCATCCGCGATATAAAATACATACGCTTCATATTTAAGTTGTGGCTATTTTTATGCCTACTTGCGGCGATATCCGGCATTCAACAAGAGTTAATTGGTCTTTTCCCTTTCGAAAAAACCTGGTACTATGCCGATCCATCGCGCATGAAATTTTTTTTTGTGGCCGGGCACCTGCGTAAAGTATCCATCTTTCCGGACCCCGTAACCTTCTCATATAACATGGTTGTAGCGGTGGTGCTATGCCTTTGCTTCATACCTTTAAAAATCGCCTTATGGAAAAAAATAGCAATGGTTGTTTTGATCCCAATGTGTATTTTGGGCATGCTATATTCGGGTACACGAGGTGCTTACGTATTGTTGCCGGCGGCAATGGCGATGGTGGCAGTACTTAACTTTAATAAAAAGCTAATGCTGTTTGTAATTATTGCAGGCAGTATGCTTGCGGTGGTTATAGTGATGCCTACATCAAACCCGCTTATTAAACGTTTTCAATCGGCATTTAAACCATCAGACGATGCCTCGTTCAACGTACGTGCCGAAAACCAGAAACGTATAAAACCTTACATCCTGTCACACCCTATTGGTGGTGGCTTAGGCTCCGTTGGTGTGTGGGGCCGTAAATTTGCACCCAACTCGTTCCTGGCCAACTTCCCACCCGATAGCGGTTATGTGCGTGTTGCTGTAGAGATGGGTTACGTTGGCTTGCTGTTGTTTAGCGTGCTGATGTTTATCATACTACTACGCGGAATAAACAACTATTACCTTATCAAAAATCCGGAACTTAAGCGATATTGCTTGGCAATGATACTGGTGATATTTGTTTATAACATAGGCAACTATCCGCAGCAGGCATTGGTGCAGTATCCATCCAATATTTTATTTTATCTTGCAGCTGCATTGCTCAATGTAACGCTAAGGCTCGATCAACAAGAGCAGCGTGAAATTGAGCAGAAAAAACTGGATGCTTTAGCTATCCAATAAGTATAACAATGTCAATAACCGAAAAACTTAAGTCTCAGCCCCGCTTAAAAAAGTTTTTGCATTGGCTATTGGTAAAAACCAGCCATTCGGCCCCGCGCAAGTGGGTAATTTGGTTTATAAATCCATTTGTGCACAAACGCAGCAACAAGGCGCTGATAATGCCTAATGCGCGTTTGGATCTATTTCCCTTCAAAAATTTTGAGATCGGCCCAAATTCAATTATTGAGGATTTCTCTGTAATAAATAATGGTGTTGGCGATGTAATCATCGGTCACCATGTTGGCGTTGGCATAAGCAACGTAATTATAGGCCCGGTTACGTTAGGCAATTACGTAATGCTTGCGCAACACATCGTATTCTCGGGCCTCAATCATGGATTTGCTGATGTCACCAAACCACCACGCGTGCAGCCCGTAATAACCAAACCCATTGTTGTTGAAGACAATGTTTGGATAGGTGCAAACAGCACAGTTACCGCCGGGGTAAAAATTGGTAAGAATGCCATTATTGGCGCAGGCAGCGTGGTAACTAAAGATATACCCGCATACACTGTTGCCGTTGGTAACCCTGCCCGGGTTATTAAAAAATATAATTTTGAAACCGCTGCCTGGGAAAGAGTTTAAGCAGCGAATTTTTGCGCCCCCATTATGTCGTTTTTAAATAAGATCATTAACAAGCATACCATTAACCTGGCCAGTAGCGCTGCTATGCCTGTTATTGGGATGTTGGTGCTTGCACTAATGGGGCGATACTTAAATCAGGCAGATTTTGGCCGGTACGTATTTTTTCTGCAGACCTTTTTAATGGCCGATATTTTCCGTACCGGTTTCCTGCAAACATCCTTGGTAAAATATTACTCGGGCGCCGATGCCGATCGTGCTTTGAATATAGCGGGCTCGGCATGGTATGTAGGTTTCATGCTAAGCGTTGGCCTGGCATTAATTGATCTTGTAATTTATTTATTCGTACGCGGATCGGGTACCGAGCTTGAACTTACGGTTAAGTGGTTCGGCATCATTTATCTGTGCACCCTCCCATCCGCAGTAGCCATTTGGATTTTGCAGGCACAGGAGCGTTTCGATAAGATGTTTCTGCTGCAGGTAGTTAATCAGTTGGGCTTTTTTATACTCGTGCTTGCGCTTATTGCTTTGCATAGGGTTAATTACACATCGATCGTTATCAGTTATTTGATAAACAATATTATTACAAGCATTATTTGTATGGCGGCGGGCTGGTCGCAGGTGCACAGCATCAAACACAAAAGTGTATCTGCCATGAAAGAACTTGTGCATTTTGGCAAGTTCAGCGTGGGGACATCAATAGGCGCAACATTGTTAAGATCGTCAGACGTTTTTATCATCGGCATGCTTTTCCCGGTAAAAATGCTGGGCGTATATTTTATTCCCCAACGCTTGCTCGAAATTTTTGAAATCCCTATGCGGAGCTTCGTTTCTACGGCGCTACCCGAGCTTTCTGCCGCGAAGCAACGAAACGATGATAAGGCCGTGGCCGAAGTGATGAAGCGCTATGCCGGATTATTAACCGTTTTGATCCTGATACTTGCGGTGCTGGCCTTCCTATTGGTTGGCGTTGGCATCCACATCCTGTTTGGCGATAAATATTCGGGCACCGATGCCAACAATATTTTCAGGCTGTTTTTGTGCTACGTGATCATTATGCCTATTGACAGGTTTTTTGGTATAACCCTGGATATCATGAACAAGCCAAAGCTTAATATGGCCAAGGTATTTATTATGCTGGCCGTAAACATAGCTGCCGATTTTATTGGCTACTATTTTACAAAAAGCCTTTGGGGCATCGCCATAGCATCATTATTTACCTACTACACCGGCTTGATATTTGGATATGTGCAGCTCAAAAAATATTTGAATTTTAGCATGAGCGATATTTTAACCATTGGCTATGCTCAGCTTAAAAGCACTGTACACAATCTTCTAAACAAAAAAGTCAATACCACAGAAGCTTGAGTTTAACCGGTCAACATATAGTTATTTTTTCGCAGATGCAGTTCGACGGCAAGCTGGAGTCGACACCCTACACCATAGCGCGGCAACTTGCAAAAGACAACTTTGTTTACTTTGTTGACAGGCCCTTCACCTGGAAGGACTACTTCAAATTCAAACACACCGAAGCGTACCGCGTGCGGAAACCGCATTTCTTTTCGCCAAACAATAGCATCATACAGGCGGACCTACCAAATCTTAAGATTATTATTTGCCCGCCGGTCCCATCAATAAATATGCTGCCCGAGGGTGGCCTTTACCGCATGGCGGTGAAATTTAATGAATGGCTTGTGTTATCAAGGCTAAAAAAAGTATTCAACCAATTGGGCATTATCAAGTACATCTATATTAACTCATACAACTTTTCATACCCTGCGTTGCATAAAAAGCTTGATGCAGCACTAACGGTTTACCATTGCGTAGACCCTATAATTGAAGGATATCAGCTAAAACATGGCGTAAAAAATGAGCAGCAATTAATTGAAAGCGTTGACATGGTTATATGCACCAGTCGTGAGCTGCAGAGGCAAAAGGCAAAGCTTAACAAAAGCGTTCACTTTGTACCAAATGCAGCCAACCTATTGCACAGCCAAAAAGCGCTCGGTCCTCAATTGCCTTTACACCCGTTATTAGCTAACATTAAAAAGCCTGTCATCGGTTACCTGGGCGCCATTGAGCGCCGCATTGATTATAATTTGATGAAAAAGGTAATTGAATTAAACCCCGAGAAAAGCTTTGTTTTTGTGGGCCCTGTTGATAGTGATTATATTAAGGACGGAGACTTCACAGCAACCAATTTGCACCTAACAGGCCCTATCCCCTACAGCCGAATGCCCGCTGTATTAAAGGGCTTTGATGTTGGCATTATACCGTTTAAAAAGGATGAGGTGAGTGCTAATATTTTTCCACTTAAACTATTTGAGTACATGGGCGCAGGTAAACCTGTTGTAACTACCAATTTTAATGAGGATCTGGCTAATTTTACGCATGATACCGTCCCCTACTGTTCAACTGCTGAGGAGTTTTCTGAAGCGATAAGCATAGCACTTAATGATACACCCCAAAAGCAGCAACAAAGAATAAATATTGCCGCCGATAATACTTGGGAACACAGAATTAACGATATTAAAGACATATTAGCCCGAGGTTTAAAAGCCAAGGGTTTCAATTTAAATTAACGGCAACGCCAATGGAAATTATCCGCCTTATTTTCTCAATAGCTTTTACCATTATATTTATTTACCTGGGTATATATAGCATGTACCTGTTTATATTTTCGGTAATGGGCAGGCTTATCTATCAGCGGCCGCCGGCGGTTGCCAAGGCTTACAGTAAGTTTATAATTTACATCTGCGCTTACAAAGAAGATGCAATCATACTAAACTCGGCTGCGGAAGCCTTAAAAATTGATTACCCGCAAGATAAGTTTCATGTTTGTGTAATTGCTGATTCGATGCAGCCCGAAACCATTGCGCAACTAAAGCAAATGCCATTGCAGGTAGTTGAAGTATCGTTTGAAAATAGTACAAAATCAAAAGCTTTGCATAAAGGCATTGCTGCCACCATTGAGGATTTTGAGGCAGCCGTTGTGTTTGACATTGACAACATTGCAGCACCCGATTACCTGCGCCATATAAACGATTACCTGCATGATGGTAACCGGGCTATACAGGGCCATCGCGTAGCCAAAAATACAGAAACACCAGTTGCCATACTGGATGCAATAAGCGAAGAAGTGAATAATCACATTTTCCGCAAGGCACAGCAGGTTTTTAACTTGTCGGCGGCAATTATTGGCTCAGGCATGGTACTCGAGTATAAACTATTTAAAGACACCATGGCTCAAATTGATGCTGTTGGTGGCTTTGATAAGGAAATGGGCCTGGTGCTTACCCGTCAGAAAATTCATGTTGCCTATGCAGATGCAGCACTTATTTACGACGAAAAAGTTAGCAATCCCGAAGTGTTTAAAAAACAGCGCCGCAGATGGTTATCGGCTCAGTTTAATTTGCTCAAAACTTACGGCAGCACCGGTTTTAAAGAACTTTTCAAGAATGGCAATTTCGATTACTTTAACGAAATTTATCAAACTGCAATATTGCCGCGTATTTTAATGCTCGGCCTTATGCCACTTATGTTGATTGTTTCGTTATTAACGCCGGGCATAGGCCCGTCATGGCAGGCATGGGCTTTGGCAACTATATTATGCTACGTAGGCATCCTTGTAGCGGTACCGCCACAGTTTTTCAACAAAAAGCTGTTAGGTGCAGTTATGCGTATCCCGATGATATTTTTTACTATGCTGGCGCTATTGTTCAAGCTAAAGGGAGCTAACAAAAAATTCATTCATACGCCACATAATACAAGTTCGCACTAACACGGGGTATACACATACAATCAAAGTCACTACTAATAAACAACGGTTAAGGGTTATTAAATAATGGATGTAACTTTAAATAACACAGCAGCAGATTACCCGAAGGAAAAGCCTTTGTACGCACTGTTTACGGAAAGCGTACAACAATATCCCGATAAAACTGCTATAAGCTTTCAGCACCGCAGGTTAAGCTATAACGAAGTAAACAATACTGCTAACCGTATTGCCAAAGTGTTGCTTGAACAAGGTATTAAAACCGGTGAAATTGTTGGTCTTGCGCTTGATCGTACGCCCGAAATGATCATCTCACTGCTGGCAATACAAAAATCGGGGGCAGCTTATGTGCCGCTTGATCCTGAATACCCTAAGGATCGTGTGGAATTTATGCTTGAAGACTCAGGTGCCAAAGTGTTGCTTACCCAACAAAAATATAAGGGCCACTATGCAGGCAATACCATCGAACTTATCGTGGAGGACGTGCTTGCACAATCTGCAGGCTACAGCACCGAAGAGCCGGGCATTGATGTAAAAGGCGATGATTTGGCTTACGTATTATATACATCGGGCAGCACCGGCAAACCAAAAGGGGTGCAAATTGCGCATCACAGCCTGGTAAACCTGATGCTAAGCCTGCAGAACAAGCCGGGCATTACCAACGCAGATAAAATGCTGGCCGTGGCTACCATATCATTTGATATTGCAGGTGTGGACATTTACCTGCCGCTTAGCTGCGGCGCAGAAATTGTACTTGCCGATGCACTAACCGCTAAAGACGGCCGCGCACTGCTCGATATTGTGCGCACGCAGGGTATAAGCATACTGCAGGCAACGCCATATACCTGGCGAATGATGCTTGAGGTAGGCTGGAATGAGTACCTTCCAATCAAGGTGTTCTGCGGTGGCGAAGCGATGGCAAAGGATTTGGCAGCAAGGCTTATACCGCTATCGAAAGAGGTTTGGAACATGTATGGCCCTACCGAGACTACCATTTACTCCATCATCAAACACATCACATCCGAAGAGGATATAACCATAGGCTGGCCGGTAGCCAATACGCAGGTATATATTCTTGACGAGCAGATGAACAACCTCACCAATGGCGAAATTGGTGAGCTGTTTATAGGCGGCGTGGGGCTGTCATGGGGTTACCTTAACCGGCCCGAGTTAACAGATGAGCGATTTATCAAAAATCCTTTAAATGATAACCCGGACGACCGTATATACAAAACCGGTGACTTGGCCAAATTAAAGCCTGATGGTGACATTGTTTACCTTGGAAGGATAGATCACCAGGTAAAAGTACGTGGCTACCGCATTGAGCTTGGCGAAATTGAATTTAACCTCGGCAAACAGGACGACATAAAAGAGGCTGTTGTTATTGCCCGCGAAGATACCCCGGGCATACCACGACTAGTTGCCTACCTGCTACTCAAGTCTGGCAAAACAGGCATGGCCGATGTTGAACAGATCAGTACCTGGGAAAAAGCTTTATTGGCGGTGTTACCGGAGTACATGGTGCCGGATGATTACGTTTTGCTGGATATCATACCTTCTACCCCTAATGGTAAAATCGATCGTAAAGCTTTACCCAAGCCGGATTACAGTCACATTAACCGCTCGGGCGAGTTTGTAGCACCTGTTACTGAAAATGAAAAACTGGTTGCATCCATCTGGCAGGAAATGATGGGGCTGCAAAACATCAGCAAAAACGATAACTTCTTTAAACTTGGCGGCCGCTCCTTGGTAGCAGTTAAGATAATGGCCCGCATTGAGCAGGAAACAGGCGTGCGCCTACCGTTGGCAACTTTGTTTGAGCACTCGACAGTTGAGCAACTGGCCGCAAGGCTTGACCTGGGTGATGAAGCCATTTCATGGGACTCATTAGTGCCTATTAAACCGCAAGGCAGCAAAATGCCATTATACATTGTGCATGGAGCAGGCCTAAACGTTCTATTGTTTAACGCACTTGCCATGAATATGGATGATGAACAACCGGTTTACGGTTTGCAGGCAAAAGGTATAAATGGTATTGATGAACCTTTGGATGTAATGGAAGAAATTGCAGCCAACTACGTCGAAGAAATTATAAACCATGATCCTGTTGGCCCCTACGCGTTGGCTGGTTATTCGTTAGGCGGCATCATTGCTTATGAAATGGCTAAACAAATGCTGGCTATGGGCAAGGATGTTAAAATGCTGGCTATGTTTGATACCTATGCCGAGCAAACACAAAAATTTGATTCGAAGGCGAAAAAGGCGTTTGATAAAGTCTGGCTACTGATCAAGCAAATTGCCTATACACCGATATTGATGCTTCAGGATCCTAAAAGGGCAATAGAGTATAAACTGCGTGAGTTGCGCAAGCGCATTGCAAAAATTGGTCAAAAGGCAATACCTGTCGAAAAGAAACAAGGCTACTCAGCATACAGTAACGAGATACATGAACGCAGCCTTGCGGCACAACGCAATTATGAGTTGGTGCCTGTTGATATTGCCATCGAGTTGTTCCGTGCCAAAAAGAAAACTTTTTACATGGACGATTTTAAATACCTGGGCTGGCGGCCATATGCGCTCAAGGGCGTGCGTGTACATGATATACCCGGCGAACACAATACAATTTTTGCCCCGCCTAACGATAAGCAGTTTGGCAGGGTGTTACAAGCATGCCTTGATGAGGCGGCTAAATAGACGCAAGAGAATTACGATAGAAGCGGCTACACTACATGTAGCCGCTTTTTTATTGCAAATTTACCCCTCGCTTAAAATAGGCCCGCCTAATTAAATTATTTCGTGATTGGATATAAAGTATTAAATTCAAAGCACAAATCAACCTGCCATGAAATACCTTTTTACCCTGCTCACATCCCGGAGAGGGCAAATAATCACATCTACAGCACTTATACTTATTGCTCTTGTTATCTATTTCGGTCGTAGTAATCACAAGAAAACGGTCGATCCGGCATTTAGCCAATATATCGAATCATACACCACCGGTGTGGTTTCCAGGCAAAGCAATATCCGTATAAAACTGGCCGGAGAAGTGCAACTGGCACATGGCCAAAACGAGGAAATCAAAAATGCTTTCGACTTATCTCCCGGTGTCGACGGTAAAGCATACTGGGTAGATGAGCGTACGATTGAATTCAGGCCTGATGAGAAACTCGAGCGCGATAAAAAATATAGCGTCGACTTCAACCTTGGTAAAATTGTAAAGGTGGCCGGTGAGTATGAACACTTCAAGTTCGAACTGCAAACCGTTAAGCCCGATTTTACGGTAACGTTTGGTGGCCTGCAAACAAGCAGCCCAACTGCATCAGACAAAATGAAGCTTACCGGTATACTGCAAACTGCCGATGTTGAGGACAATGCTGCTATCGAAAAGATATTAAACACCACCTATCCTACTGCAACTACCATAACCTGGCAGCATAACCCGATGGGCAAAATACACCAATTTACCATTAACGGGTTGGTAAAAAACAATACATCAAACAAGCTTAAAGTAAATTGGGACGGCAGCAACCTTGGCATAAGTAAAACCGGCAGCCAGGAATTTGATATCCCGTCTATCGGCGACTTTAAGGTGCTTGACATAAAGGCTATTCAGGAGAACGACCAGTATGTTGCGGTATATTTTTCGGACCCGATTATGGTTGGCCAGGAGCTTAGTGGTTTAATCACTATTGGCAACACTGCCGACCCGGCATATACCATTGACGGCAGCGTTGTAAAAGTTTATGCTCCTGAACGGTTGCAAGGCAACTTTAGCATAACGGTTAATGAAGGTGTAGAAAATATCTTCCATAAAAAGCTAAAGCAAGGCTACTCCGCAAACGTATTTTTTGAAAACAGGCTACCATCGGTTACCATACCGGGTAAAGGTGTAATATTGCCTGATTCGGGCAAACTGCTTATGCCGTTTGAGGCCGTAAACTTGAACGCCGTTGATGTTAGCATCATTAAAGTTTACGAAAACAATGTGCCGCAATATTTCCAAAATAATGGCTTCGACGGTGGTTTTGAGCTGCGACATGTGGGCAAGCCGGTCGTACAAAAAACCATCAGGCTTGATGATGACAAAAGCATCAACCTAAGTAAGAAAAACCGTTTCATGCTTGATGTTGACCAGTTACTTCGGGCCGAGCCTGGGGCCATTTATCGGGTAGTGATCGGCTTCCGTAAGGAATACTCATTGTACAACTGCAGCCTTGGTAAACCTACCAAAACAGGTGACGATGATGATTACTACGAGAATGAGTACAACGGCGATAACGTAAGCAAGATTAGCGATGAAGATGATGAGTTTTGGGCGCGTTACGATAACTTTTACCCTGAAGACTACCGCTGGGCCGATCGTGAAGAACCGTGCAGCGCATCATACTTTACAAAAAACCGCTGGGCAATGCGCAACATTATTGCCTCGAACATTGGTTTGATAACCAAACGAGGTAATGACAATAGCATGCTGGTTGCCGTTACTGATATTTTGAGTGCCCAACCAATGGACGGTGTTGAGCTTGAACTGCTCGATTATCAAAAGCAGGTAATCCACAAAGCTACATCCGATGCCGAAGGTATGGCACGTTTCGATCTTAAACGCAAACCCTATCTGCTTGTGGCCAAGAAAGGCAACCAGCGCGGTTATCTTAAATTAGATGATGGCAGCTCGCTTCCGTTGTCGCGCTTTAATGTAGGCGGCGAGCAGGTGCAAAATGGCCTAAAGGGATTTATATATGCCGATCGTGGTGTGTGGCGCCCGGGCGATTCGATATTTACCACGTTTATCCTTGAAGACAAATTAAAAACCCTACCAGCCGACCATCCCGTAGAGTTTGAATTGTATAACCCTAACGGGCAACTATACAGGCGCATTACCCGCACATCGTCTGTCGGCGGTTTTTACAGCTTCCATACAGCTACAGAAACTTCATCACCAACAGGCAACTGGAACGCAAAAGTTAAAGTAGGTGGTGCTGTTTTCGAAAAGAAAATAAAGATTGAAACCATTATGCCAAACCGCCTCAAGCTAAAACTTGATTTTGGCGGAGCCAATGAATTAACCAAAGGTAGTGGTATAAACGGCAGCCTTAGCGCACAATGGCTGTTTGGTGGTGCCGCTCAAAATTTAAAAGCCAAGGTTGATGCTTTCCTGTCATCGCAAACAACCAAATTCAAAAATTTTGACGGCTACATTTTTGATGACCCCACCCTTGCCTTCAATACACAAACCCAAACCATTTTTGATGGGCAGCTAAATGAGAACGGTACGGCAGCTGTAAATACCGACATTAACGTTGAGAAACAGGCACCGGGCCAGCTACGTGCCAACTTTGTAGTAAAAGTATTTGAGCCGGGTGGCAGTTTTAGCCTGTATCAAAACAGCATGCCTTATAACGTTTACAGCGGCTATGTGGGTATTAAAGCACCTGAAGGCAGCAGCCTTTCGGGTATGTTGGTTACAGATAAAAACCATGTGTTTGACATTGCCGATGTTGACGTTAAGGGCAATACCATAGCAGGCAGCCGCAGCGTTGAGGTTGAATTGTACAAAATACAATGGCGCTGGTGGTGGGATGAAACCGGCAACGAGCTAAGCAACTTTACGCAGGACCGTTATAACAAACTTATCAAAACAGAAACGGTGCAGCTTAATAACGGTCGCGGCAAGTGGAACATGAAAATAAACCAGGCCGACTGGGGCCGCTATCTGGTGCGAATTAAAGATTTGCAAACAGGCCACTCTACCGGGAAGATCATTTATGTTGACTGGCCAAACTGGTCGGAAAGGTTACAGCAAACTGACCCCACCGAGGCGGCGATGCTATCCTTTACAGCTGATAAAACCAATTACAAGGTAGGCGAAGAAGCAACGCTGACTATCCCCACCGGTGGTGACGGACGAGCGCTTATCAGCTTTGAAAATGGCAGCAAGGTTTTAAAAACGGTTTGGATAGACACCAAAAAAGGCCAAACCCGCTATACTTTCAAGGTGGATGAAAACATGGCACCAAACGTTTTTGTAAACGTAACTTTATTACAACGGCATGCACAAACAGTAAACGATTTGCCTATACGCATGTACGGAGCCATACCATTGACCATTGATAATCCCGAAACGATATTGAAGCCGGTGATAAGCATGCCGGACAAGATCAGGCCGGAAACTGCATCGGCCATAACAGTGTCGGAAGCATCGGGTAAACCCATGACCTATACTATTGCTATAGTTGATGAGGGCTTATTAGATATTACCAATTACAAAACTCCCGACCCGCATGATGCATTTTATGCCCGGGAAGCACTTGGTGTTAAAACCTGGGATTTGTTTGATTATGTAATCGGCGCTTTTGGCAGCGGGTTGGAACGCATACTTAGCATAGG
Organism: Mucilaginibacter pallidiroseus; assembly: GCF_007846085.1. GTDB lineage: Bacteria > Bacteroidota > Bacteroidia > Sphingobacteriales > Sphingobacteriaceae > Mucilaginibacter > Mucilaginibacter pallidiroseus. Next base: position 149,303 of record NZ_VOEJ01000001.1, on the reverse strand, counting down.
TGGCGATGGTACCAACGGCATTAAAAAGAATGTATCCGTTAATCGCTTTAAACCCGTGGTGAAATTTATGGGGCCATTTACGCTTGGCAGCGGCGAAAAACAAACCACACGGTTTACATTACCGCAGTATGTTGGCTCGGTTAAAGCTATGGTTATAGCGGGTGGCAACGGTGCTTACGGCCAGGCAGAAAAAGCAGTGGCAGTTAAAAAACCTCTGATGATCCTTGCTACACTTCCGCGCGTGCTTGGTCCATCAGAAAAGGTACAACTGCCGGTTACTGTGTTTGCAATGGAGAGCAACATTAAAACGGTTAATGTGCAGGTGCAGTCAAACGCATTTAGCAACCTGGCAGGCAACAACACCAAAACAGTAAGCTTTGCCAAAACCGGCGACCAATTAGTAACATTTGACCTGAACGTGAAAGATTTTGTTGGCGTTGGTAAAGTGCACATAGTGGCTAAAGCAGGTGCCGAAACCGCAGCATTCGACGTTGAACTTAACGTACGTAACCCTAACCCGCCTGTAACCCGTATCAGCGAGTTTGAATTAAAGCCGGGTGCTTCTGCCGGTTCAATATTTAAAGCTATTGGCATAAACGGTACCAATAAGGCAACCTTGGAAATTGCCAGCATCCCGCCAATGAACTTAAGTAAAAGGCTGGATTACCTCATTACCTATCCGCATGGCTGTGTTGAACAGGTTACATCGGCGGCTTTCCCACAGCTATATTTAGAGCAGTTAATTGATCTTAGCCCAAGGCAAAAAGCCGAAACCGAACGCAATGTAAAGGCTACCATTAACCGGCTTAATGGTTTTCGCGCTCCGGGTGGCGGCCTTAGCTACTGGCCAGGATCAGCTGATGCTGATGAATGGGGAACCAATTATGCCGGACACTTTCTGGTGGCAGCGCAGGCGAAGGGCTATCTTCTGCCTTCCGGAATGATCGACGATTGGAAACGCTACCAGAAACAAAAAGCCGTAAACTGGTCGCCCGACCCGCGCACCAACATTGTTGGCTATTACTATTATACTGACCTGGTGCAGGCATACCGCCTGTACTTATTAGCCCTTGCCGGCGCACCTGAATTGGGCGCAATGAACAGGCTTAGGGAATATCAATACCTAAGCATACAGGCACGCTGGCGCCTGGCGGCTGCTTATAAACTTGCCGGACAATCCGAGGTTGGCGTGCGTATGATTGCCGGGCTTCCGCTTAACATTAAACCATACAACAGCATGTATGGCACCTACGGCTCCGACCTGCGCGACGAGGCAATGATATTAGAAACCCTAACCCTGCTTGGACAGCAACAGAGGGCAAGCGGCCTGGTTAAAACAGTGGCGGCAAAACTATCCATTGATAGCTGGTACAGCACACAGACAACCGCGTATGCACTAACAGCCATTGCCCAATACTGCGGCGTCAATAAAAACGGCGTCAAACTTGCCTTTACTTATGATATAGGCAAGGGTAAAAATGCCGTAAACGCAACGAACTACTTATGGCAGCAGGGTTTACCAATAAACGGTAAGGTAAACGTTACCAATAACGGTAATAACAGGTTATACATGCGGTTGATACAGCAGGGCCAGCCATCATCTGATCAGGACGTTCTAACCAATATCAACCCGGATGTTATGGATTTGCGTGTGGCCTACTTTACCCTTGGCGGTAAAGTTATCGACCCCACGAGTTTAAAACAAGGCACCGATTTTGTGGCCCAGGTTACTATTAAAAATCCGGGTAAGCGCGGCCGTTATGATAACCTTGCATTAACGCAAATTTTCCCATCGGGATGGGAGATCTTAAACAGCAGGATGCTGGACAACGATGAGGCATTTAAATCCTCACCGTCAGACTACCGCGACTATCGTGACGACAGGGTAAATACTTATTTCAGCTTACCGGAAGGTAAAGAAGTAACCTACTATGTCATATTAAACGCCGCCTATGCCGGCCGGTATTATTTACCTGCCGTATATTGCGAAGCCATGTATAATCATGATATCAATGCGCTGGTTAAAGGGCAATGGGTGGATGTGATAAAGTAAGAGACAAGCCCCCTGCCCCCTGAAGGGGGTGTTTTTGAAATAGTGCTACAGTACTTGTTTACAGAGAGTGCTTCTAACAACATATGTAATTACGAGGAGCAACACGACTTGGTAATCTCTTCGCGTTTAAATTAGCTGGCGAGACGGGATTGCCACGCTATCGCTCGCAATAACATAGGTTTATTAAACATTTGTTAGACGGCTGAAAAGTCGCCGATAGATTCTTCGCTACGCTCAGAATGACAATAAGGATGCGTTGAACTTGTTTAAAAAAACGAAGCTATCTGTCGCAATTACCAACAAAAAAAGAGGCACTTCGGTATGAAGTGCCTCTTTGTATTTATTTAATTATCCTTACTTAGCCGGCGTGATCACTATGTTACGATAATCTATCGGGCCGTGGTCGCCTTGTATCATTAACGGACCTGGCTCTCCTTCTTTACTGTCGATAGCGCCACCTGTAATGCCGGGAATAACCTGGCGGCTTATCACTTCCTGGCCATTGGCTACAATGGTAACCACACGGCCCACCAACGTAATATCATACGACTGCCATTCGCCTGCATTTTTTGCCATCATTTTATTGGGCTGCATAAAGCCATATACCGAACTAAACTGATTAGCCAATGGCTCGGGCTCGCCTGTTTTGGTGTCAATAACCTGCACTTCGTAACGGCCACGCAAATACACGCCGCTGTTGCTGCCTTTTTGGTATCTAAACTCGATATGCAGTTTAAAGTCCTTAAATTTTCTGTCGGTTAGCAGGTTGGCGCCTGATTTTTTGCTGCGCAAAATACCGTTCTCAACAACCCACTGGTTTGGCCTGCCATCCGTATGCCAGCCTTTTGTATCCTTACCATTAAATAATTTGATAGGTGTACCCCAAACTGCTGCCTTGGTTGGCAACATTTCAGGAGCGCGTACGCCGGTAAATTCATACGTTTTGCCATCAGTATATATCATTGAACCTTTTATGATATTGCCGCTTGCCTCAAATTCAAAATCCATATTGCGCCCTTCTGGCTCCCATTGAGGGGGGATCGAAAAGCTGTATTTGCCGTTTGCTGGCTTCACTTGCGAAATTGGCCTCGCACTGCCAAAGGCGTAGGTAAAACGACCTATCAATGTGTTGTTGCCTGATTTTTGCACCTCGAGCCACGAAGGTTGCTCCTTGCCGTCCTTAACCATCGTCAGGTCCCAGCGGCCTATTACATCGGGTTGTTTTTTTGTTTCTGATTGGGCGTTGGCCTGTATAGCCGGAAGCAACGATATTGACGATAAAATCATTAAGCCCATAGCGTGAGATATACGCTTACTAATAAAAGTACTTAGGTTTATCATAATTGGTATTTAGTTGATTTTTAAAGCTACAAAAACATTTCCAGTTTGAAGCTTTGTTACATCACCAATTAGGATACGTACTACAATTCGTACAACTCGAGCGGTAATCCGTCGGGGTCGGTAAAAAAAGTGAAGCGTTTGCCGGTGGTTGGGTCGATGCGGATGGGCTCGGTGGTAACGCCAAGTTCATTTAAATGAAAAGCAGCTTCTTCCACACTATTTACTTCAAATGCCAGGTGGCGTAGGCCGGCAGCTTCCGGGTGCGATGGCCGCAATGCCGGGTCACGAAAAGAAAAAAGCTCAACCTGGTATTGACCTCCAATTTCCAGGTCGAGCTTGTATGAATTACGTTCTTCGCGAAAAACTTCGCGTATCACTTTTAAGCCTAAAATATCAACATAAAACTTTTTCGACAGTTCGTAGTCCGAACAAATGATAGCAATATGGTGTATCTTATTAAGCTTAAGCAATTGTTATTCTCCTAATATTGAGTGCAGAACGTTGTTATTAACCATTTTAATATCAGTGATGTTTCCGTACAATTCATCATCGATAGTTGTGTTGCCAATACCGTTAACAGTACCCAACAAGCTAAACTCAATTTCGCTTGTAGCCATCAGCTCAACAAAACGCTCCTGGTCTGCAGGCGCAACACTCACCACTATCCTGCCCTGCGCTTCGCCGAATAAGAAAGCATCCTTACGCACTGCGCTGTCGCTTTCAATGTCAAAACCTAAGCCATTTGGCAGGCATGATTCAACCAGGGCGATATATAAACCACCATCCGCCACATCATGAGCCGACTGTACAACTTTATGTTTGATAAGCTCTTTTATTACCTGGTGCGTAGCATATTCTTTCTCCAGATCAAAATACGGAGCAGGAGAAGCTAACACCTTATGGTAAGAAGCCAGGTACTGTGATGATGCAATATCATTTTGTGATTCGCCGATAAGGTATATCAGGTCGCCGGGCTGTTTAAAGTCCGACGTCATCATGTTATCCAGGTCGTCCATCACACCAAGCATACCAATGGTAGGTGTCGGGAAAACCGGGCCCTCATCTGATGATTGGTTATAAAAGCTTACATTGCCACCTGTTACCGGGGTTTCGAACTTTGTACAAGCTTCGCCCATACCTTTAATAGCACCAACAAACTGCCAGTAAACTTCAGGAATGTAAGGGTTACCGAAGTTTAAGCAATTGGTAATAGCAACCGGCTCGCCACCTGCGCAGGTAATGTTCCGCGCAGCTTCGGCAACGGCAATGGCCGTACCCTTTTGCGGATCGGCGTATACATACCGCGAGTTGCAATCGCAGGTTAAAACAATCGCTTTATCAGTACCTTTTACAGCAACAACGGCAGCATCGCTCGGGCGATTGGTGGTCATGGTAGCTGTACCAATCATTGAATCATATTGGTCTGTCACCCAACGTTTTGATGCAAGGTTTGGATGCGCAACCAAATGCTCGGCTACATCTATAAGGGTTGCAGGTTCTGCAATGTCTTCTATTTTAAATTTCTGGTTTTCGGCATAGTAAGCAGGCTCGCGGTATTCACGCTTGTAAACAGGGGCGCCACCACCAAGTACCAAGTCATCAGCCGGTACATCAGCTACTTTTTCGCCGTTCATAAAATATTCCAGGCGCTGGGTGTCGGTAACTTCGCCTATAATGGCGCAGTTCAGGTCCCATTTATCAAAAACAGCCTCAACTAAGGCTTCTTTGCCTTTTTCAACCACGATAAGCATACGCTCCTGAGATTCGGACAGCAGGATTTCGTATGGCTTCATGTTTTCCTGACGCATAGGTACACGATCAAGGTGGATGATCATACCGTGTTCGCCTTTGGCACTCATCTCAGAGTTTGAGCAGATAATACCTGCCGCACCCATATCCTGCATACCGATAACGGCACCTGTTTTAATTACCTCAAGCGTAGCCTCAAGCAATAATTTTTCCTGGAAAGGGTCGCCTACCTGTACAGCAGGTAAATCATTTACCGAATCTTCGGTTATATCTTTTGATGCGAAAGCCGCACCGTGGATACCATCTTTGCCCGTTGCAGAGCCTACGATGTAAACCGGGTTGCCAACACCGTATGATGTAGCTGAAACTGTTTCGCCAGCCTTAACAATACCTGCCGAGAATGCATTTACCAATGGGTTGATGTTGTAGCACTCATCAAAGAAAAGCTCGCCACCAACAGTTGGAATACCAAAGGCATTACCATAATGGCTGATGCCTTTAACAACACCTTTAACCAACCATTTGGTTTTATCAAGGCTCAGGTCGCCAAAACGCAACGAGTTCATTTGCGCTATTGGTCTTGCGCCCATGGTAAAAATATCACGGTTAATACCGCCTACACCTGTAGCCGCGCCCTGGTAAGGCTCAAGAGCCGACGGGTGATTATGCGACTCGATCTTAAAAGCGCAGCCTACACCGTCGCCAAGGTCAACCAAACCTGCATTTTCCTCGCCCGCTTTGGCCAGCATACGCGGACCGTCTTTTGGCAGGGTTTTAAGCCAGGTAATTGAGTTTTTGTATGAGCAGTGTTCGCTCCACATTACCGCGAAGATGCTCAGCTCGGTAAAATTTGGCACGCGGCCCAATATTTCTTGTATACGGTCAAATTCTTCAGGTAAAAGCCCCAGATCGCGGGCGGTTTCAACGGTAGTTAATTCCTGGTTATCCAATGTAGTATTGTTTATGTTGAAATGATGCGCAAAAGTAGCAAAAAGCCCTTAAAGCCGAAAGGTTTTTTGCTGCTAAGTATGCTGCTCGCAGGCATAAGCAAATAGCGGTGAATTTTTAAAGTTCACCGCTATTTACAAAAACATCAACTAAACTATAAACTCATTACTCGGGCAACTGGAAATTTATAGGAATGGTATACCGCACCCTTACCGCATGACCGTTTTGCATGCCGGGTTTCCAGGCCTTTGCCAGTTTAAGCACGCGGCTTGCTTCTTCATCAAGGCCATACCCAATGCCCCTTACTACTGTAATGTTCGATAAGGTGCCATCGCGCTCAACAACAAAGCTCATAATAACCCTACCCTGCACACCGGCTTCAGATGCTCTTGCAGGGTACCGTAATGTTTTGCCTAAAAACTTGCCAAAGGCTTCCATGCCGCCAAATGGCTCTGGGTTCACCTCAGCAAATTCTTGTACTTCATTACTTATTTCTGCCGTGCCACTGCCGCCGCCACCGGGGGTAGTGTTTTCTGTAGGCGTTGCATTATCGCCGGTTTTATTGCCAGGAGTAGTTGTAGTACCAACGGTATTTTCAGCAAGTTGGGCTATTGTTGGTAATTCATCAACAACAGGCTTATCAGTAACTACAGGCGTCGTAAATTTTATTTGTGATGCAGCGGGCGCAGGTGCTTCGGGTTTCGCGGGTTTCGCGGGCTCAGGCTTTTCGGGTTTTGCTTCAACTATTTCATCCATTTTTGGAGGTGGTAATACCACTTCAATCTTTTTTGTAATTTCTACAGGCTCAATCTCTTTAGCCGTTAACTTTATATATGCAGATCCGGCAACAATAACACTAAATGCTATTGCCATTGCCTTAATCATGGTACGGCCGTAGTTTACGCGCAAATCATAAGCGCCATAAGCCTTGTTGCGATCATCGAATACAACGTCGAGCCACTCGGCATTGTACAAATTTAATTTTGTGTTAAGCATGTTAGAAGAATTTTATTTTCTAATATAACGCTTATACAATATTAAATGTTGATATATTTTTATTTTTACAAAATATAAAATAAACGAACGCCCTTATTGCCAAATTTATATTGGCAATATAATATAATTACAAAATTAAATATGCTTTTAATGGGTGATTAAACTACCAATTGCCCGTATCAACTCTCTTTACTGGTTGTGACTTAAGTAAAACTGCAGCATTTTCCATTTTTTGCTTCAGCTGCAACGCGACTGCTTTGCAAAAGTCTCCCATTTGGGCTAAAAAATTATTGGTTTCCTTTTGCGAGTATTTAGATAATAATTTTTCTGCTGGGATATCAATACCCGGTTGCGCAGTCATGTTGTTAAATCTGTCGCGCTTGTAAGGTTTAAATATAAAGTTGCTTAGCTTATATCTATAGCGACCATCCTTACCCTCTATATTTAAGGTGTACGATACTGCCCCTGCTTCTTTGCGTACGATAGACGATCCACTGTAAATCAAGAAGCTTCCGTTTGTATTAAGTGCAAATTCAGCCTTACCTTTATTTGGCTTTTGTTTAGGCGATAAGGTTTTCGCAAACACCCAGCCGCGTTTATATAACGTATCGGCATTTATACCCGGCGCGTCCTCCACCTTGTAATAAACATATTTATTATTCTCATCAAATTGGAGCGGCTGTTCAGCCTGCGCAAAAACCGACACAGCGCACAGCATTAGAGTAAAGAGGGATAAGAATGTTTTCATATACTAAAAAGATAAGGCACCTGCACAATCCATGCAGATGCCTTTAAATATAACCTGTTAATATTTAATAAAGTAGTCTTTTTTAAAACGAATATACGGCAGCTAACAAAAACTGCGATGCGTTTTTAGTTGGCATACCTGCCTTGTTTAAAAAGCCATCGTTTATATCCTTATTATTATCAAGCCTAAACTCCGGGATAAAAGTAAGCGGCCCGCTTTTTATATTGGCTGTAAATGTAATTGCTGTTACAGAACTACCCGGCGCCGGGCCGAATGTTGTGTAAGTACCATTCTTGGTTTTAAAATACTCCCCTCTTAACCCAAGTGTAACATCTTTGGCAACTGCAAGCTGCGGGTATAAAGCTACACCGCTAAAACCGCCTGTACCTACAGCATCTGCTGCCGAGAACGTAGCCGCATTTAAGCCGAGTTTAAAAGCATTTGTAATTTGATAAGAGGTAGTCAGGTCGATTTCTGTACCTGATAGTTTGCCCGTTAACAGGTTTACGTAAGCTGTCCAGCCCTCAACCGGCGAAACCATTAGCTGGGCACCAAATGTATTAACCTGGTTTATGGACTGGTAATAGTTCCATGAATCGTTGAAGATACCGGCCATTAAGCTTGCTTTACTGCTGAACGCATAGGTTGCTTTGAAGCCAGGGTTTTGGAACGGCCCATTGGTAAACAGATATGATGTTGAGTAGTTAAAATTACCTGCAGGCGCAATAACTTCATACCCTACAAACGTGGCCATGTAACCGGCTGTTAAGTTAAACTGATCGGTTACGTCGTAAGATACATACAGGTTTTGGATGTGATAACTTCCATCTGTTGCTGACGGGGGAATAGACTGTGATTGCCCACGCGGACCGAAAGACAGCTCACCTACAAAAGCCGCTTTGCCAACCTTCTTTTTAAGGGCAAGGTCTACCATACCTATTGATACCGAATTTTGATCGGACGCGAAGCTGGTGGGGATATTACTACGTTTAGCAAAATCATACTTAAAATAAGTATCAACAGAGCCTGATATGGTTAGCGGCGGATCTGTTTTTGTTGTATCCTGTGCTTTAGCTACAAATGCACAGGCTACCAATAAAGAAAAAAGTAGAAATTTTTTTTTCATGATAAAGGGTTTAATTTTTAGTGTTTGTTAATTATGGTTTTATAGTGTTTTGTTGGATTGCAAGAAACTTTTAACACATCTGTTTAACACGATCAACCCCGCTAATCATCTTTCCTTCAAATAAGCCCCTTCTCTTTACCTATCTATTACCAATTACAGATATTTGGTAATTTATCCTGTTTGAAGAATATTAAAAAGTAACATATATATAAATATGTATTGAAATTATATCAATTAAGCCCTAAAATATTGAATAATATTCAAAACAACAAGACTATTTTTAATAATATTAAATATTTGAACATTGATTATTGAAATTTTTATCATATCCAACCTATTATAAGGCAAAATACAATTAAACAAGATTCAATTTTTGAATTAATAACCAAGCTTTCGTAAAAAACAATGGAAAAACATAACCATTTCATTTAAAAGACATGAAATAAAACATTGATATTTATTTATGGCCCTTTTATTCAGAGAATAAATGTAATTGAGCGGTAAACGCTGTAATTAAGTGGTTATAATTTTTGGTTAATATTATCCCTGCTAAAACGCCGGGTATATAAATGATTTTATATTTTTGAGACGAAACCAACCTATTAGCATTATGCCCAACATTCGTTTCGAGGCTCTTAAAGCTGTGCTTGACCGCGCGGTACCTGAAGTAAAAGCGCCTTCAAATAAAATCTCAGATTATTTCGGCTCTAATGTGTTCGATAAGCAAAAAATGAAAGAATATCTTTCGGCCGATGCTTACAGTGTTATAGTAAATGCCATTGATAATGGTATTGCCATTCCGCGAGATATGGCCGACCAGGTAGCTTCATCTATGCGGTCATGGGCAATGGGCAAGGGTGCAACACATTATACGCACTGGTTTCAACCCCTCACAGGCACCACTGCCGAAAAGCACGACGCATTTTTTGAGCCAACTGCCGACGGCGGAGCCATAGAACGCTTTAGTGGCGATGCACTTGCCCAACAGGAGCCGGATGCATCTAGTTTCCCGAGCGGAGGTATCCGTAATACATTCGAGGCCCGCGGCTATACCGCATGGGACCCGTCATCGCCTGCATTTATTATGGGCCGCACGTTATGCATCCCTACAGTTTTTGTGTCATACACCGGCGAAGCGCTTGACTATAAAGTACCTTTGCTAAAGGCACTAAGCGTGCTTGATAAAGCTGCGGTTGACGTTTGCCATTACTTTGATAAGAGTATTGAAAAAGTAAATGCCTCATTAGGTATTGAGCAGGAATACTTTTTGGTTGATATAGCCCTGTTCAACGCCCGCCCCGATCTGTATTTAACGGGCCGTACCTTATTTGGCCACATGTCCGCTAAAAACCAGCAATTGGAAGATCATTACTTCGGCTCCATACCGAGCCGGGTGTATGCCTTTATGCAGGATATGGAAACTGAAGCTCTGCAATTGGGCATTCCATTAAAAACGCGCCACAATGAAGTTGCCCCATCACAATTTGAATGTGCCCCTGTTTACGAGGAAATAAACCTGGCTATCGATCATAACCAATTATTAATGGATATTATGGATCGTGTAGCCAAACGCCACCACTTTAAAGTATTGTTGCACGAAAAACCATATGCAGGCATTAACGGCTCAGGCAAGCACAATAACTGGTCGCTCATAACCAACACTGGTAAAAATCTGTTGTCGCCGGGCAAAACGCCGAAAAATAACCTGATGTTCCTGGCATTTTTTGTAAACACCATTAAAGCCGTGCATGAACATGCCGATTTACTTCGTGCATCAATAGCATCAGTTAATAACGACCACCGCCTGGGCGCAAACGAGGCCCCACCGGCAATTATGTCGATATTTTTAGGTAGCCAGTTAAACGAGGTGCTTGATGAAATAGACACTTCTCGCCTGAGCAAAAAAATAAAAGAAGAAAACTCATTGTGGCAGGGCATTCCTAAAATACCGCAGATTTTAAAAGACAACACCGACCGTAACCGCACCTCGCCCTTTGCCTTTACCGGGAATAAATTTGAGCTGCGCGCGGTAGGCTCGTCGGCAAACTCGGCCAGCCCGATGACGGTGCTTAACCTGATTATGGCCGATCAGCTACGCAAGTTTAAATATGACGTTGATAAGCTGATCAAAAAAGGCGAGAAGAAAGACGTAGCCTTGATGACAATCATCAAGCGCTACATAAAGGAGTCGCGCAGCATTCGCTTCGAAGGTAACGGCTACAGCGAGCAATGGGAACAGGAGGCTGAAAAACGAGGCTTAACCAACATCAAAACCACGCCTAAAGCGCTTGATGCCATGATATCTGAAAAGGCCGAAAACCTGTTTGCCGAAACCGGCGTATTTACCAGCCGTGAAGCGCATGCCCGCCATGAGATACTGCTTGATAGTTATTACAAGAAATTACAAATAGAGGCCCGCGTTATGGGCGAACTGGTTTTAAATACCATCATCCCTGCGGCGCTTAATTATCAATCAAAATTAATTGAAAATGTAAGGGGCTTAAAAGATATCGGACTAACTGCTGATGATTATGCAGCCCAACTGGACATCATCCGCAAAATATCGGAACATGTAAACTTCATTAAAACCAATGTTGAGCAGATGATAGATGAGCGTAAAAAAGCAAACGCTGTTGAAGACATCCGCGAACGTGCAATACAATATGATGAGCAGGTAAAAAGCTTTTTTGCACCTATACGCTATCACGTTGACAAGCTGGAGCAACTTGTTGACGACAGCCTATGGCCACTACCAAAATTCAGGGAGCTGCTATTTATAAAGTAACGGCAACTTATCAACAAAAAGCCACTAACTTGTATTGAGAGTTAGTGGCTTTTTAGTTTACACTATATTTAAGAAAACGTTGGAAGCGAAACCCTATTTAAAAGAGATCGTACTTAAGCGCGATGAAGTTAGTTCATTCGATGTTTATCCTTTTAATATTCCGGCCATACAAGGATTGCAATCACTTGGTTTCCACCAGGATGTTACATTTATTGTCGGCGAAAACGGCAGCGGCAAATCTACCTTAATAGAAGCTATTGCCTTAAGCATGGGCTTCAGTATTGAAGGCGGTAGCAAAAACGTGCAGATAAGTACACATGATAATGCCTCAAGGCTACACCGATATCTGCATATCATCAGGAACTATAAAAAGCCAACCGACTATTACTTTCTGCGAGCCGAAAGCTTTTATAATGTGGCAACTTATATGGATCAGGAAATTGGTGATGGCAATAATCCTTATTACCCGCCATATCAACCACTCCACGAGCGATCGCACGGAGAAGCCTTTATGCAAATACTTACAGATAAACTTAAAGGCAACGGTTTATATATTTTTGACGAGCCCGAGGCGGCATTGTCTCCATCACGCCAACTAGCAGCCTTATCCGTTATGGACAAATTGGTAAATGGAGGTTCGCAATTTATAATCGCCACGCACTCTCCTATCCTGCTGGCCTATCCCAATGCTATAATATATCAGTTAGATGAATGGGGCATTAAACAAGTAAAATATGAGGATACCGAGCACTACATGGTTACCCGCTATTTTCTTAACAACCACAAGCAGATGCTGAACGATCTGCTTGGTGAGTAGCATACAACCATTAGCGCGAAAAAAGGTCAGCCTCGTTATGTTGACGTATAAACACTTCGCGATATTTGCTTAGCAAAGCCGATTTAGAAACAAAGCCGAGGAATCGGCCATTACTAACTACAGGTAATTGCCAAACATCGATCTTATCAAACATATCCATAACCGTATTAACAGGCTGTTCGGGATCAATAGTGGCAGGTGGAGCAACCATAATATCAGTAACCGTGCTTATGTCTTCGTCCGCATTAAACATATGCCGGCGTATTTCATCCATCCATATCACACCTAAAAGTTCCTGATTGCTGCTTAATACAGCAAAAATGTTGGCATCGCTACCAGCCATTATCTTATAAAAATCAGCCAGTGGCATGTCCCTATTTATGGCTGTAAATTTCCGGTTGATGATATTTTCAAGGCTAATAGCATTCAACATACCATAATCTTGCCCTGGGTCGATATTCTTTTCATGAATTAAATCGTGCCAGTACATATTGTGCTTATTGGATATGCGCGATATAATATAAGAGATAGCAGACACAATCATAAGCGGGATAAAAAGCACGTACCCCCCGGTAATTTCGGCAATCAGGAATATTGCGGTTAAAGGTGCATGCAACACACCGCTTAAGGCGCCGGCCATGCCTACGGCTATAAAGTTACTGGTGCTTAAATGTATAAGCCCGGTTTGGTTAACGGCAAAAGCAACAAATAAACCTAAAAAAGCGCCCATAAACATGGTTGGTGCAAAGGTACCGCCGTTACCACCGGAGCCAATAGTTATACCTGCGGCAACAATTTTCATTAAAATCAGCGCAGCTATAAATAAAAGCATTACCCAGGGCTCATCAAGCCATTGGCTAAATAACGATTCCTCTTTCAATAGCTGCAGATTGCCGTTCAATATGGCCTGCAGGTAATGATACCCCTCACCAAACAGCGCGGGGAAAATAAGTATGATGACACCCAGCAGCAGGCCGCCTAAAATAGCTTGCACATACCGGTTTTGTTTAGCAAACAATCCTTTCTCCAGCTTGCCCGCAACTTTAGCTATGTATACGGCCGTCCATCCGCTTAACACACCAAGTATAATGTAAAATGGAAGCGCACTTAACTTCCAGCCATCCGTAACCAGGTGAAACAACTGACCAGAATATAATACTTTGGATACCACTACCCCGGTTGCAGATGCTATGAGCAGCGGTATAAACGTCGGTATAGTTATTTCGCCAATTAACAATTCGAGCGAGAACAACACCCCGGCTATAGGGCTGTTAAATACTGCTGCAATACCTGCCGATGTACCGGCGGCAAGCAACACTGTTTTTTCATAAGGGCTCAGATTAAAAACACGCCCGATATTTGAGCCGATTGCCGCACCTGTGCATACGATAGGAGCTTCCAGCCCAGACGAGCCACCAAAACCTACAGTGAGCGAACTGGTAATGAGATGCGAGTAAACATTATTTGAGCGGATATTTGACCGGTTCTTCTTGATACTAACAAGGATACTGCCTATCCCCTTTTGCATACGGTCGCGGTTTATGAGGTGCTGCCATGCTACCGTTAGCAAGATACCGAGCGCAGGTAAAAAAATATAAATGATATGGTATGGAAAATATGAGGAAATGTTACGGCTAACATCTTCCATAAAGTGAACCAAAAACTTAAGTGCTACAGCAGCAAGGCCGCCTAGTAAGCCCGCAAATACACTGCAATAAATTAAAAAATTACGTTGGCTATTACGCTTAAGGCGCCAACGGGTTACTTTATATTGAATAGATTTTAACATAGGCCTGTGGTGCGGGGCGGGCAATGTAATAATTTTATGGCTCAAAAGTTATTAAGCAGTATATTTGCCCATGAATTCTTCGCAAAGATACGATCAACGTGGTGTATCTGCATCAAAAGATGATGTACACAATGCCATTAAAAATATTGACAAAGGCGTTTTTCCTAAAGCTTTTTGCAAAATAGTTCCCGATATATTGACTAACGACCCTGCATACTGCAATATTATGCACGCCGACGGCGCAGGCACAAAATCGTCATTAGCCTACACCTACTGGAAAGAAACCGGCGATATTTCGGTTTGGAAAGGTATTGCTCAGGATGCGATTATCATGAACCTGGATGACCTGCTTTGTGTAGGCGCTACCGACAATATCCTGCTTTCATCAACCATTGGCCGTAATAAAAACCTGATACCGGGCGAAGTTATAGCTGCGATAATAAACGGCACCGAAGAAATTTTAGCACAACTACGCGATGCAGGCATCGGCATCTACTCAACCGGTGGCGAAACTGCCGATGTTGGCGACCTTGTACGTACCATCATTGTCGACTCTACCGTTACCTGTCGCATGAAACGTGATGAAGTGATCTCCAACGACCGCATAAAACCCGGTGACGTAATAGTTGGCCTTGCATCATACGGGCAGGCTACTTATGAAACTGAATATAACGGCGGCATGGGTTCAAACGGACTAACCTCTGCCCGTCATGACGTATTTAATAAAACTGTTGCTGATAAATACAGCGAGAGCTTCGACCCTGCAGTGCCTTACGACCTTGTATTTTCGGGCAGTAAAAACCTTACCGACCTGGTTGATATTGGCAACGGACAAACGGTTACAGCCGGTAAATTGGTGCTGTCAGCAACGCGAACTTATGCTCCAATCATTAAAGCTATGCTTGATAAGTACCGCAGCCAGATAAACGGCATGGTACATTGCAGCGGTGGTGCGCAAACTAAGGTATTACACTTTGTCGACAACCTGCACATCATCAAAGATAACCTGTTCCCCATTCCACCGTTGTTCAAGCTGATACAGGAAGAATCAAACACCAGTTGGCAGGAAATGTACAAGGTATTTAACATGGGCCACCGTATGGAACTTTACGTACCCCAGGAAATTGCCGAAGATCTAATATCCATTTCGAAAAGCTTCGGTGTAGATGCCCAAATCATCGGCCGTGTTGAAGCCGCAGAGCAGAAGCAAGTTACAGTGACATCGCCTTATGGCGAGTTTGTTTATAACTAAGACCCACTATTTCAACAGGAAAGCCCGGAGTGATCCGGGCCTTCCTGTTAGATTCAATTTGGCAATTATTCAATAAAGCTCTATAAAACAGCAAAGCCCCCGAAGTTCGGGGGCTTTGTTGTTGGAAATTATTTAGTTAGTGCTTAGTTAAAGATATAACGAAGACCAAACTGCATGTAGTAAGTAGAGTTTAAGCTAACATCATCACTAAATGTGCTGCTGATAAGCTGGTTTCTGTAAGTAGCCAACCTGAAAGTTGGAGGTACAGTATTGCTAACCAAAGCAGCATTAGTTGGAACCAAGATGTTTGGTGTATTAACAAATCTCTGGATACCAGATTTTTTGCTAATTAAGTTACCTACGTTAAATATATCCATAGTGAATTGTAACGTATTACGTTTACCGCCTACGTTAGTGAATATATCCTGGATCAATTTAAAATCAAACTGGTTTCTCCATGGATATTTAGCACCGTTGCGCTCAGCATATTTACCCATGTTTTTGCTCAGGTATTTATCTTGTGCAATGTAAGCAAAGAACGCATCACTTTGCTGCTGCGGAGTATATGTAACAGCTGTTGCACCTGTACCAACTGTAAGTGGTACAAAAGTGATTTCAGATGGGTTTTTAGGGATGTAGATCAAATCGTTGGTTTGGCCATCGCGGTTAAAGTCGGCTGTATAACCATATGAGAACCTGCCTTGAGTTGATCCTTCATAGAAAACAGATACAGTTGTAGCCAAGTGCTTAAGGTATTCTTTACGGTATGATACGCTTGCAATTAAACGATCTGGCACAACGTAGTTTGCATAACTCAGCTCAGGGTTGTTTGAATTACCATTGTTTTGGTAAGTTAATGACCATGTATTTAACAATTGGTCGCCGCTACCATCAAACTGGTTTTTAGCCTGGCTTTTGCTATAAGCAATCATACCTGAAAAACCGCTTGCAAATGTTTTTTGCAATTTAGCAGTTAAGTTCCAGTAGTAACCTTTACCACCATTTGTTAATACAATAGCGTTAAAGGCGTTAGTTCCTGTACCGTTAACGGTACCTGCACTGGTTAAAGGATTAATAAATTTAGCTGCGTTTGCGGCAGGATAAAAATATCTGTGATCAGGGCTGGTTGAATTTAGAGTTTGTGGATTAACCAAGTTAGCATTGATACCCCTAACGGTATTTATGTCTTTGTTATACAAACCTTCCAACGTACCTATAATTCCCCAAGGCAATCTTGCATCTACAGCTAAGTTTGATTTCCAGGTTTGAGGGAATTTAAGGTTCTCGTCCATTACGCTGATAGCGCTTGGGATAGAAGTACCTGCAGCCGGAGGAGTAGCCGGCAAATAAGCTTTTGGATCCGGATTGAACGGACCAGGAGTATTATTTTGGCCAATATAAGTTTGAGTGAACTGTAATAAACCAGAGTCACCCGCCTGAGAAACGATCCATACGAATGGAATAGTACCTGTAAATATACCGGAACCACCGCGAATTTGTAATGAATGATCGCCTTTAACATCCCAGTTAAAACCAAGACGTGGAGATACCATTATTCTTGATCCTGGAAGTTTGCCCGTATTGATTCTTCTTCCACCATCAAAGGTTAAAGCCTCAACTAAAGGATGGGTACGAATTTCGCTTACACCCGGGTAAGTTGGCAAGTCGAACCTGATACCTGGTGATAAGCGGAAATTACCGAAATCAATATCATCCTGACCGTACAACGAGTACTGGGCAAATTTAAACATAGGGAACTGTTGCGTGTAGCCCGGGCTAAGAGGATAGGTTATAGCATAATCAACCGGTTTTTGACCAGTAACAAAATCGTTCCATGAAGCAAAGGTGTAATAACCTGTACCAAAACGCTGGAAGCCATTTGTCACTTTGCTAAACTCGGCCTGGCCACCCACTGTAAAATTGTGTATACCTGAGTTCCAGGTTACGTAATCATAAATTGAAGTGGTTTTAACATCACGTAAGTTACCATAAGTAAATGGCTCATAACCAAATGAAGTGTATGGCAATGTAGTACCAGAACCGTCTGACTGCAAGATATCAACAAATGGGAACACTTCGCTATCAGAGCTACGTGGATCATTCTGATGATCATATGAACCTCTTAATGTATTTGATACTTTTTTACCAAACAAGAAAAAGTTTGAATTCAACTCAGCAGCTATCGAATAAAGGTTTTGGTCTTGATAGTAGTTCGAATTAGCGAACTGCATGCCGTATTGGCTCGTACGCGTTTGCGAAAAAGCAGCTAATGGGCTTCTTGATGTACTTACAAAACTTGGCGAGTTGCTTTCTACCTGGTTGTAACGAATGTTTAAACGGTTGTTATCGTTAATGTTCCAGTCTAAACGAGCAAGCAACTTGTTGTTTTTGCTAATAAAATCATAACCTTGATATGGGCCAGTTTCATAACCGTAAGTAGTTCTCAGGTAATCGCTTATCATGTTAAGGTCAGACGCACTTGGCCTTTTTACGTTTGTTGTGTTACCAACTGTAAAAGGATTTTCAGGCGTTGAAGCAGTAAATTGCTGACCCGGAGATGTAGTTTTGCTAAACTCACCATTCAGGAACAAGAACAATTTATTTTTAATAATCGGGCCACCAACTCTAAAACCTGTTTGGTTTTGCTGGAAACGTTGCTTAGTAAAAGGAGTGTTATCACCAACCTTGTTACCTTGCTGATTTTGGTTTCTCCAGTAGGTATAAACCGATCCAGATACATCATTTGTACCGGCGCGGGTTACCGCGTTTACTGCAGTACCAATAAAACCTGATTGTTTAACATCAAACGGAGCAATGTTAACAGAGATCTCTTCTAACGCATCCAGCGATATTGGCGCGCCATTAGCTGGCAAATTGCTACCTATACCAAACTGGTTGTTGAAGTTAGAACCATCAATAGTAATGTTGTTTTGACGGTAGTTACCACCTGCAATAGCACCGGTGCTATTTGATGACGCTTGTGGAGTCATCCTTGTTAGCTCATTAATATTACGGCCAACAGTAGGTAATGTTGCAATTTCGCGGGTGTTAATATTAGTTGATGCACCATCGCGGCTTGAGTTCATCAGGCGGCTTGTGTTACCGGTAACAACAACTTCCGCCAATTGTCCGCTGTTTTGTAAAGTAACATTAAGCTGGTAGGTTTGGCCTAAAGACAATGTTACGTTTGAGAAAGTTTGTGGCTGGTAACCGATGTAAGATACAGTTACTGTGTAAGGGCCACCTACACGCATGTTTGCGATAGAAAACCTGCCATCGTTGTTGGTTGCGATTGCATAGTTTGTACCGCTTGGGCCGTGCGTAGCCCTCACTGTAGCACCAATTAAGGTTTCGCCTTTAGCGTCCTTAATTGTTCCAGACATACTACTGCTGGTTACCTGTGCAAAAGTAACAGCGGTAATAAAAAGGAACATGATTGAGAGAAGTAAATGTTTTCTCATACTTTGTTTTTTGTTAACCGTTAAGTGATTTAATTTTACGCAAAGATAAATATTACATCAATCGCCTATGTTAAGTTACTGTTAACAATATTTATATATTTTTCAACACTTTACATTTAAAACAGGTAATAATGAAACTGTTGTGATTATTACCTGACAATTTCGCATTAAATTTGATGCACTTGCACGGCCTACCCTACGCAGCACTTTGCGAGTTATTAAAAATCCGCACTATGGGCTTTTTCCATTTGTCGGCTTTTTATTTAGCTTTGGGCATTTATTAGGCAAGTACAAAACACAAACAGACATACATTAAACTATATATGGATTACGATTTAATTGTTATAGGATCGGGCCCTGGTGGCTATGTTGCCGCAATTCGCGCATCACAACTTGGTTTAAAAACCGCAATAGTAGAGAAAGAGTCGCTTGGCGGTATCTGTCTTAACTGGGGCTGTATCCCAACCAAAGCACTATTAAAAAGTGCGCAGGTATTTGAGTATTTAAATCACGCTGCCGACTATGGCATAAACACTAATGGTGGCGAAGTAAACTTTGAAGCTGTAATTAAACGCAGCCGCGGCGTCGCCGATGGCATGAGCAAAGGTGTACAGTTTTTAATGAAGAAAAACAAGATCGATGTTATTATCGGCTACGGTGTATTAAAAAGCAAAGGCACCGTTTCCGTTAAAAGCAACGATGGTACAACCAAAGATTTTACTGCAAAGAATATTATATTGGCTACAGGCGGCCGCTCAAGAGAATTGCCTAACCTGAAACAAGACGGTAAAAAAGTGATTGGCTACCGCCAGGCCATGATTTTGCCACAGCAGCCAAAATCAATGGTAGTGGTAGGCTCTGGCGCAATAGGTATCGAGTTTGCTTATTTTTATAACGCTATAGGTACAAAGGTTACCGTTGTAGAATACCTTGACAACATTGTTCCTTTAGAGGATGAGGAAGTATCAAAAGGCCTGTTACGCAGCTTAAAAAAACAAGGCATCAATATCATGACCGGCTCAACTGTCGAGTCGGTTGATACCAGCGGCGAAGGATGCCGTGTTAACGTTAAAACTGCAAGCGGCAACCAGGTACTTGAGGCCGATGTTGTTTTATCTGCAATTGGCATCTCAACAAATATTGAAGGTATTGGCCTTGAAGAGAACGGTGTTAAAACCGACAAGGGCAAAGTATTAGTTGATGACTTTTACAAAACCAACGTTGACGGCGTTTATGCTATCGGCGATATTGTAAAAGGCCAGGCGCTTGCTCACGTAGCATCGGCAGAAGGTATTATCTGCGTTGAAAAAATTGCAGGTCATAGCCCCGAGCCTTTAGATTATAATAATATCCCGGGTTGTACATACTGCTCGCCAGAAGTTGCATCTGTAGGTTATACAGAGAAAGCTGCAAAAGAAGCAGGCTACGAAATTAAAGTAGGTAAATTTCCTTTCTCTGCATCGGGTAAAGCAAGTGCTGCGGGCGCAAAAGACGGCTTTGTGAAAGTAATTTTTGATGCCAAATACGGCGAGTTCCTTGGCGCGCACATGTTAGGCTACAACGTTACCGAAATGATTGCAGAAGTTGTTACAGCACGCAAACTGGAAACAACAGGACACGAGATCATTAAATCAGTGCACCCGCACCCAACCATGAGCGAGGCCGTTATGGAAGCCGCAGCAGATGCTTACGGCGAAGTGATACATTTATAAACGTTAGTTTTCATATAGAAGCTCATGCACGTTGTGCATGGGCTTTTTTTGTACTCCGAAATCCTACTGCAACTGAACAACCGCAAAAGTATCTTCAGGAAATTATTTACAATAAACGCCAATGCCGTAGAAGGCATTGGCGTTTATAAAGTTTTGCTTAAGGCCTATTTTAAATACTCTTTGTCCAAAAACAAATACCTCCCTCTGCCCTGCTCTGTTTCTTTCTCAAGCTTCGTGTTAACATCAAGGTTTATGAATGATGCAGGCTGATTTTTAACTACCCGGCTCCATTTGGGTAAACTCGCACCATTAGGGTCGCCTGTTTTGATAAAATTAGCAAAGTATCCTTCCATCGCTTCTGACACTTTGTAATCGGCAGGTGTCCAAGCGTAAACCTGGTTGGTTGCAAGGTTACCCATGGCATATTCAATTTCAAAAGCATGCGGCGCACCTGCGTAAGGTGTAGGGCCTTTAGGCGGCTCAGGCTTTGCATCTTTGCTTTTGGTAAAACCACCAGCAAGGCCGGGTGTAAGGTTCCCGGCTTTTTCTGTCATTGGCGGCTTCACCTTTGAAAACAAATACCGGTAAACTGACTTGCCTGCTGTTTGCGCATGCACATCAGCCCATTTCCATGTGCTGTATACAATAAACCTGTCGCTGGCCAATTCCGTGGCCGATTTAATGACTTCCGCTTCCGTTGCTCCCGGGTACAGCTTTAAAACTTCATCAGCTTTATCCTTGTAAAACATTTGCAATTGTTTTTTATAGTTTTCCGGAGTTGGCGCATTACCAAACATTACCGCCTGGTACGGAATTTCGGCCGAGTTCCAGCCAACCAATAAAGGCACTTTAGCCTGCTCGCCTGCGGCAAAAGATTCTACCGGCGGCTTCTCTAAAAAGTAACCATCAATAGTGGCTGACGATAGTGGCGGATTACCTTGTTTTGATGCTTCTTCCAATAATTTATCTGCAGGTAGTGCACGTAACGCGGCCAAAGTTGTAGCTCCAATTTTTTCACCGAATGTTACACCATTTGCTTCGCCATCAGCCAACGGAATAGCTGCCAGGGTTGGTTTGATCATTGCACCGCTCTCGCCAATAGCACCGGCTATCATGTTTTTAGATAGTGGCGATACCATTTGTGCCGACACCGCAATTGAGCCAGCAGATTCGCCCGCAATAGTAACACGCTTTGGATCGCCGCCAAAAGCTTCTATATTTTTTTGTACCCACTCAAGCGCCGCATGCTGATCGAGCAAGCCATAGTTACCTGATGATTTATGGGCCGACTCTTTAGTTAATTCGGGATGGGCCATAAAACCGAATACGCCTAACCGGTAATTTACGGTAAGCGCTATAATACCGCGTTTGGCCATGCTCTCACCATCGTAACGTGCTTCAGAGCCATCGCCTGCAACAAATCCTCCACCATAAAAATATACCAATACCGGCATCTTTTCTTTAGTTGCTTTTGCAGGCACCCATACATTTAAGTAAAGGCAATCTTCACTCATGCCCGGCGACCGAAAACCCATGTCGCCAAAAACTTTCTTCTGCATGGCGTTATATCCAAAAGCATCGCATTTACGCACGCCTGTCCAGCTGTTTATGGGCTGCGGCTCTTTCCAACGCAATTCGCCTATAGGCGGTTGGGAAAACGGAATTCCCTTAAAACTATGCACGCCCGATTTTTCGGTGACACCCTCAAGCGTACCATTGGCAATAACCACACGCTTTTGCGCTAAGGCACCGCCAGCTGTAAGGCATGCGATAAATAAAATACAAAATCGTTTCATAAAATGATAATTAGTTGGTGTTACAAGGTAGAAATATTTTATTATTGTAACAATATGTTACAATAATAAAATACATTACTGATTATCACATTGAAAGCATTTAAAACTGCAAATGAGAGCGACGCACGCGGCAATGGCTTTATACCCAATTTGGCTATAGATGTAGTTGTATTCGGCTTTCACGATAGTCAACTAAAAGTGCTATTGGTGAAATACAGCAAAACCGATTACGTTGCTTTGCCCGGCGGATTTATAAAAGTTGACGAAAACTTACATGACGCCGCCGAACGGGTGGCTAAAGAACGTACCGGCCTTAACAATATATTTTTAGATCAGTTTTTTGTTTTCGGTGACATGTCGCGCTATAATGCGCAACCTTTTCGTGA
This sequence comes from Mucilaginibacter pallidiroseus, assembly GCF_007846085.1. Classification (GTDB taxonomy): domain Bacteria; phylum Bacteroidota; class Bacteroidia; order Sphingobacteriales; family Sphingobacteriaceae; genus Mucilaginibacter; species Mucilaginibacter pallidiroseus. Next base: position 126,344 of record NZ_VOEJ01000001.1, on the reverse strand, counting down.
GGTAATGGAGGCAAATGGCATGCCTGCTAAAGCTGATCACTGGCTTTTGAATCGATTTATAAGCGTCGGCTATTTTGCACTGGTCGACTTTACCAAGGTAACCCCCACCCCAGATAAACTTTTTGATAGCTGCGGTTGGTATGATCTGAATGCATTGCCTGCGTTGATACAGGACCATGCTGAAATTATAAGCAAAGCCCTGAATGCACTGCGCGATAGGCTCGATGATAAATTAATTGGCTTTAATCTCCTCCCCGAAGAGTTTACGATGGGACAGTTACAGGCATTGTATGAAACGATTTTAGGCAAGAAGCTTTTGCGATCCGCGTTTCAGCGAAAGATGCTTGGCCTAAACATACTGGAACGGTTGGCAAAAAAATACACCGGTGCCGCCAACAAAGCTCCTTACCTGTATCGCTTTAAAGCTAAATAGTAATATCTTTATACGAGATGAAGCCTTTGATAACCATTGAATATTGCCCCAAGTGCGGATGGATGCTGCGCGCGGCCTACATGGCGCAGGAACTATTGACCACCTTTACCGATGATGTTTATGGCGTTACACTACAGCCAAGCGAAACATCAGGAAAATATAATATACGCGTAGATGATGCAGTGTTATTTGACCGTAAACAGCAGGGCCGTTTCCCCGAGATAAAAGAGTTAAAAAAACTTATCAGGGATACCGTTGCGCCAAACAAAAGTCTTGGCCACTCCGATAAGCCCTAACGATTGAATATGTAGGATTATGCCGAACAAATTTGTTTGTGTAGCTTTGTAAATTATTATAGTAAATGCTATCTAAAAAAACTAAATACGCTATAAAGGCCTTGGTGGTAATGGGCAAAAATATCGACAAGCCACCTATGCAGATCTCCAGAATTGCTGAACTGGAGAAGATCCCTAAAAAGTTTTTGGAGCAAATCCTGCTCGACTTGCGTAACGCGGGCTTTCTTTACAGTAAAAAGGGAGCTGGCGGTGGTTATAGCTTAAACAAAGATCCTAAAGATATTTACCTGGTAAACATTTTGCGTATTACCGATGGCCCTATTGCTATGGTACCTTGTGCGAGCCTTAACTTTTACCATCGCTGTGATGAGTGCCATCAGGAACACACTTGCGGCATACGCGATGTTTTTGTAGAGGTTAGAGATGCTACGCTAAAGATATTATCTGAAACCAGCATAGCAGATATCATTGCACGAGAAACAAACCTGATAAACCTTTAAAGGCTTAGTTGCATAGCCCTCACAAGGGCAAACTATTTATCGTTGCCTTTTTTATCGGCATCCATTTCCTGCTGGTGCAGTTTTTCAGATATATTAATGATGACTTTATCCAAATGCTCTGCCGATTCCACAAGGTATCGCTCGCTCAACTGGTAATCGGCAAGTTTGTTTTCGCTGTGCTTGAGCACATCAACCACGCCCAAAATATTAGTTACGTGCTTACGCACCTCATGCGAATTGATAAAGGCCAACTCTTCGCGCTGGGCTGTGTATAATAGTTTCTCGTAATGGCGCTTTTGCTTAACGTTACGATAAAACAAAGCAATGGCAACTATGCTAAGTGCAGATACTAATACAATAAATAATAACCAAAGCCGCTCTCGTTCGTAAACTTCTGTTTTCTGATTATAGCTGTTCTCGGTTTCATCAAGCTTAATTTGCGATGATATATCACCTACCTGCATCAGGCGGCTGGCATTTTGCTGCGACTGCTCAAGTGATAACTTATAATTTATTGCAGCAGTTTTAGTGTCCCCCTGGCGCTCGGCTATCCAGGCTAGTGTTTCAAACAAATGATACTTAATTTCCGGATGATTATTATCAGTGCTAGTTGCAAGCAACCTGTTAGTTATAGCCTTAGCAGAATCGAGCTGCCCGCTGGCATAGTAAGCATCAGCAAGGTTTTGATCCTCCAGCTCACTTGGCACGTAATCCTTTTGCAATTTGAGTGTTGTTATCTGCTCTATTGCCCTGCTATAATTCTTTCTTAGTAACGAAAGGTAATAACCGGTGCGCTGCTGGTATGTAAATAGCTTATAGTTTTTATTTTCGGGATCGTGCAGGCGGCGGTTAAAATACTGTAACGAATCGTAATCTCCCTTCCTGAAGAAGTTTTCGGACTTATTATAATAGATAGTAGCGAGTAAACGCTCCAGGTTAACCTTGTCGTCCTTCAAAAGCGTCATGGCCCTATTTAATGAATTTAGCGATTCGGCATATAACCCTGTCTTATAATAAAGGTCTGACAGGTTTATGTTTAACGAAGCTAGTATACGGTTATCTTTCAGATCAAACTTAACGTTTGCAATCTCTTTAGTCGCTCGTCTGTAATTATAAATAGCCCCAATGAAATCGCCCTCATCAGTTTGTATGAAACCAAGGTGGCTAAAAAATTGCACAAGCAAAATAGGTTCGTCGTCGTCCTCAACCTTCTGTATGGCTTTGGCCATTTCTATTTCAGCATCTTTTAACTTATGTTGCTTGTAGTATGCAAACCCTTTCATAAAGCTGGCGTAAGCAGCTTTATTATGCAAATCGTATTGATTAAAAAAACGATTGAAAGTATCTTGTACGGCTTGTACTTTGTCTGGCTGCGAAGCGCTGATATAATTTTTTACGAATATAATAACGCGGCGCTGCTTTAAAAACAAGTCCTTTTGTTGCAGGATATCTACCAGTGTATCCTGGTTTATTTTGGGCTGTGGTTTTTGCACATTGCTGTCTGCCAGCACCCTAAACGGCACAAACGACAAACACAACGCTACACAACTTATAAGAATAAGTAACTTCCTAAACATCCAAAATATTTTCTATAAATGTACACTTGCGATTGAAAAAAACAAACAAGGTCGAAACAAACTTTTAGCAATAACGTATAATTTCAAACGGAACAAATTATTGATTAACTTTACAAAAATTTTTTACCCCAAGAAACCCGTAAAATGAAAAAATTTCTATTTTTAGTTATGGCAGTTGTCGCCACAGGTGTTTATTCATGCCAGAAAGACAATTCGGTACAGCCGGCTGCGACAGGTAGCGCGCTAATGACCAAAAAAGACACTGTACCTCCGGTACCGTCTGCAATGCGTGTTGCAAAGGATACAGTTCCACCTGTGCCTAATGCGCAAAAATCAAGCAAATAATTTTAAACAGGCTTAAAACCGAAGGCCCTTTGTACTATGTACAAAGGGCCTTTTTTATGAGCTAGTTAGCTATCAAACTTTTCAAGCTGTTTTAGCAGCGTATCAAAATCCTTGGGATATGGCGCATGTATGGTGATATCGTTTCCATTTAAAAGCTTAAAAGAAACCTCATAAGCATGAAGTGCAAAACGCTTCATAATTGGCAGTTCTTCCTGATCCTTACCCAAATGGTATTTACGTTTTATCTCTGATAAAAATACCGGCTTTCCCTTGTACATTTCATCACCGGCTATTGATGCGCGTTGTGTGGCCAGGTGTATGCGTATCTGGTGCATACGGCCGGTAACGGGCCTGCACTCTACCAATGTGTAATGCTTGAAGTACCTTAAAGACTGAAACCATGTTTCCGCACGCTTACCATCCTGCCTGCTGATGGTAACGCTGCTTTTGCCAATATTTAGGATAGGCAGATCAACTAACAAGTTTTCAAATACGTGCGTACCATCTATTACTGCATGATAAACCTTCTTAACCTTCCTGCGCTCAAACTGCATGGATACACTACGGTAGGCATCAGGGTTCTTGGCTATAATAAGTGCGCCCGAGGTTTCCTTATCAAGCCTGTGGCAAATTTGTGCATCATCGCTGTATTGCTTGGCCAGCCTCAGCATATTAATCTCTCCTCCCTCCCGCTCATCTAATGAGCTTATAAAAGGCGGCTTATTCACAACAATTATATCGTCATCCTCAAACAATATGAGGTCGGCAAATTTCGGAAACTTCATAGCCTGCAAAAGTACGGTTATTTTTTTACTCTCCTATTAGCCCGCCTTGTAACTGCCGGCTTACAAACAAAAGTATTTTACTTACTGTTAAATAATTACCTGACAGCAATATGTTCATTTAACATCAAGACATCATGGGTAATAAAAGCACACAACCGGTTGCAAAAGGTTTTTTTGAAAAGATAAAAGAATCTATCGAAGAATTTTGGGACGGTACAAAAGATACCACTGAAGATTTAAAAGATAAAGCCGAAAATAAGATTGACGACGTTAAAGATACGCTAGATACCAAGAAGGCTCCGGCACGGCGTAAAACGTCAGCTGCAAAAGCAGAGGTTGCAAAAGAAGTGAAAGCCACAAAGGCAAAGGCGACTAAAAAAGCAGAAGCTATAACCGCCGAAAGCAAAAAGGAAGCAACAGCTGTAAAACGTAAAGTGGCAGCAAAGACTAAAACCGTTAAGGATGCAGCCGAAGGCGGCAAAGTTGGCACTGCTAAAAAAACAGTTGCTGCGCCGAAGGCAAAAGCTGAGAAAAAAACTAAAGCTGTAAATGCCACAGCAAAGGCGCCCATTATAAAGAAAGGGGCATCTGCAAAGGCAGCAGTGATACGCAAAAAGTCACAGGCGATTATCAAACAAAACGTCGAGTAAACAAAATGGCCCGGATATTTCCGGGCCATTTTATTAGGCTTCAAACTTGTAACCTACACCTTTTACGGTTGATACACAATCGTCGCCAAGCTTTTCGCGCAGCTTGCGTACGTGTACGTCAATTGTGCGGTTGGTAACTACTACAGAGTCTTCCCAAATATTTTTAAGGATTACCTCGCGCGTATAAACCTTACCTGGTTTTGATGCCAACAGGTATAGTAACTCAAATTCTTTTTTGGCAAGCACAACCTTTTCTCCGCCCTTGTACACAAGGTAAGCTTCACGGTCAATCACAAGGTCGCCTATTTCAAGTTTGTTATCGGTAACCTCTTCAGGTGGTGCATTGCGGCGCAATATGGCATTTATACGGCTTACCAAAGCACGGGGCTTAATTGGCTTGGCTATATAATCATCGGCGCCCACGTTAAACCCTGCAATCTCCGAGTATTCCTCGCTACGGGCAGTCAGGAAAACCATAAAGGTATTCTTAAACTCCGGCATGGTACGCATAATACGGCATGCTTCAATACCGTCCATCTTAGGCATCATGATGTCAAGCACTATCAAATCGGGCTGGGTACGTTTTGCTTCGGCAACTGCCTCCTGGCCATTACGGGCCGAAAACACCTGATAACCTTCTTTTTTCAGGTTATACTCTATGAGCTCTAAAATATCCGGCTCGTCATCAACAATTAATATCTTTTGTTTTGAACTGCTCATGTAAAGATCTTTATTTGGGATAAATGTATAACCTTAATACAAGCAAATGGTCAACTTAATATTAAATAATTGTTAAGTATAACGAAAAGTTAACCTTGCGTTCAGGCTATTTAAATGTTGTCTTTAAAAATTGTTCAAGATCGTTACCGGTTATATTCTTGGCTACAATGGTTCCCTGCGGATCAATAATGTAGTTTGATGGGATGGCATCTATACGATAAAGGCGCTCGGTAGGGCCGTCAAATCGCTGCAGTTCAGACACATGCGTCCAACTAAGCCCATCAGCCTTTACAGCGGCCCGCCAATCTTTTTTCTCAGTATCTAAGGATACGCCTAAAACGTTAAACCCTTTGTCTTTATATAGGTTGTATTGCTTTACCACGTTTGGATTTTCATGGCGGCACGGTACGCACCATGATGCCCAAAAATCAATCATTACATATTTGCCTTTATAGTCGCTCAGCTTCACATCCTTGCCATCTATACTTTTCATGGTAAACTCCGGTGCCTTGTGCCCTATTGATACAGGCTTCACAATTTCCATTTGTTTAACAAAGTTTCGAACTGCAGGGTTATCCTGAAATTTGTCTTTAACTTCATCTGCATAGGCAACCAACTCTTTCTCATACTTAACGGCATCAAGCGAAGTCATGGCGAAAAAACTTGCCAGCGAATTTTTGTTCTCGTTTACAAACTTTAAAGTAGCTTGGCTGGCGTCGGCAATGTTTTTCATAAATACCGGGCGGTACACATTTAGTAACGAGTCGGACTCTTTACCTAATGCAGCCGATTTTTTCATGTAGTCTTCAGAAAGCTTCATGTTTTTCTGGCTGTATACATTGCTTATCTTATTAAACTCCTGGATTTTTTCGGCGTTATCACTTCCAGATAATTTGTAGCTGTGGGCAGAGTCGGCCAGGTCGGTACTAAAAGTTAGCTTATCACCGTTTTGAGCAATGAAATCGAATATATTTTCGCCATCCTGCTTTCCAATTTGCAATTTATACAAGTTGGCATAAGGCGCGTTATGTTTAAACTCAAAGTTGCCTGCTTTTAATTCAGCCGAGTCTATAACGCGCACCTCGGTGCTATCAGCAACAATTAGGTAAACTTTTGAGTTAGCCGCCGGGTTGGCCACATTTCCCGAAATTTGGAAGGAGGTACTGTCTTTACATGATACGGCAAAAAGGGCGGTTGCAGCAACGGCCAATAAACCTACGCGGATTTTCATTTATTTAGATTCTAATGCTTTAATTAATAATTGATTGGTTTTTTTTGGGTCGATCTTACCCTTAGATAACTTCATTATCTCGCCCATAAACAAGCCTAAAACGCCCTTTTTACCTTTTTGGTATTCTGTAACTTTATCAGGAAACTTAGCTAAAGCCGCTTGAATAAATCCATCAAGCTCATCTCCGTTATCTTCAATAATTAAATTGAATTCCTTTGCAAGTTCAGCAGCTGTTTTACTACCGTCCTTTAGCATCAGCGGGAACAACTTGTGGGATGCAACGGTGTTGTTTACCTTACCATCATCAACAAGTTTAATGAGCCCGGCAAGGTTAACCGGAGTGATAGCGATGTCTGCTATGTGCAGATGATGATCGTTAAGGTATGACCTAACAGCGCCCATCATCCAGTTTGCCGCAGACTTATAATTATCGGTATGTTTTATTAGCTCTTCAAAGTAAACAGCGGTTTCTTTCTCGGCAGTTATTACGCCCGCATCATAGTCGGACAAGCCGAGTTTCGATACGTACTTTTCAAATAGCTCGTTTGGCAACGCAGGCATCGCTTCGCGGATCTGTTTAAGCTGCTCATCAGTGATTTTTATAGGCAATAGATCGGGCTCGGGGAAATAGCGGTAATCATTGGCCATTTCTTTAGATCTCAGTACAGATGTTTCGCCTGTATTAGCATCAAAGTTGAGGGTATTCTGGTCGATATGCCCACCAGCTTCAATAACGCTTATCTGCCTGGCAAACTCATGCTCAATTGCACGCTGTACGTTACGGATAGAGTTTAGATTTTTTACTTCGCAGCGGTTGCCATACTCGGTAGCGCCATGCAACCTTACAGATATATTGGCATCGCAACGCATGCTACCTTCTTCCATGTTCCCATCACATATCTCCAAGTAACGCAGCAAGCGGCGCAACTCGGTTAAAAACTGGCCGGCTTCTTCGGCGCTGCGCAGATCCGGCTGAGAAACGATTTCAAGCAAAGGCACTCCTGCCCGGTTAAGGTCGATCAAAGAGTATTGGTCATGCTGATCGTGCGAACTTTTACCCGCATCATCTTCCATATGGATATGATGTATGGCAATATCCTTTGTAGTACCGTTAGCTAATTTTACGGTTACCGCACCGCCAAGGCAAATAGGCTGCTGATCTTGCGTGGTTTGGAAACCCTTGGGCAAATCGGCGTAGAAGTAATTTTTACGTGCAAAAACGTTATTCATGTTGATAGCACAATTGCAGGCCAAACCCATTTTAATGGCATACTCAACCATGCGTTTATTTATTCGCGGCAAAGTACCGGGATGCCCTAATGATACGGGGCTCACGTTATGATTTGGTTCGGCACCAAAGGCTGCCGAATCTGATGAAAATGCTTTGCTTAAAGTGGATAATTGCGCGTGAACTTCTAACCCTACAACCAACTCATACTTATCACTAATGCCGCCTTTCAGAACTGTCATACTTTATTATTTCAGCTGCTTTTCAGCTTTGATGTAACCTGTCAAATATAATGTTAATTATATATCTGCCATATAATAATCACAAAAGCACTACAGTTGGCATGCCCCCAATCGGGTAAGTTGTATCAAAATTTTAAACTTTTCTATTTATTTATTGTCTGCTATTCTAAACATCACAATTCATTTGAAGATACTTATGAAGAAAGCGCTTTTAACATTGTTTGCAGGCTGTTCAATGCTTGCATTAACAACCAGCCAGGCAAAGGCACAGGTAAGCCTTAATATTAATATAGGCAACTGGGCGCCGCCTGCCGAATATTCGGCGGTAGATTATTATTACCTACCGGATGTAGAAAGTTATTACTATGCCCCCCGCCGCCAGTTTGTTTACCTGGATGGTGGCCAATGGGTGTTTCGCAATACGCTGCCCCCGCGTTACAGTGATTACCGGCTGGATCGTGGTTACATGGTTGCGGTTAACCGCCCCCGTGCCTACAGATATTTTAGTACCGATCGCGCCGCTTATGGCCGTTACAAAGGGCTTGGCCGCAATACTATTATAAGAGGCAACTCTTTCCGTACGGCAAAACGTGTTAATGTTTACAAGGATCACGGCCCGGGCAGAGGCCCTGCACATTTTAAAGGCCCGGGTGGTCGTGGACCAGGCGGACCTGGTCGCGGACCGGGTGGACCTAGTTATGGACACGGCGGACCAGGTCATGGTGGCGGCCACGGTCATGGCAAGCACTAAATAATCTGATGTAACTGCGTACCAAGCTTCAATTTGGTAAGCGGAAATATAAATTGTAAAATAAAAATGCCGCTCAAATTCTGAGCGGCATTTTTATTACTTGAGTGATTTGATTATCCTAAAAAGGTTTTTGCCTTCGCTAAAGCGTTGTTAATCCCGCTTACATCGCTGCCACCAGCAGTTGCATAAAACGGCTGGCCACCGCCACCACCTTTAACTTCTTTGGCAAGCTCCTTTATAATATTGCCTGCGTGCAATCCTTTTTCTTTAACCAGGTTCTCGGCTATCATAACCGTGATATTTGGCTTGCCGTTTATATCGGCAGCTAACACCAGGTACAAATTAGGTACAATATCCTTTAACTGATAAGCCAGGTTTTTGATAGCATCGGCATTGGGCAACTCTACCCTTTGCGCTATAAAATTAACACCGTTCACTTCTTCAACTTTTTTTGCCAGATCATCTTTTAAACCCGATGATTTTTCGAGGATTGATTTCTCAATCTCCTTTTTAAGCTTGTTGTTTTCTTCCAGTAAGTTTTCGATGCTTTTGGCAACGTCTTTCGGGTTTTTCAACAACTCTTTAACCTGCTGCACAAGTTTAGTTTGCTCATTGATGAAATTTTCTGCCGCAATACCGGTGATTGCCTCAATACGGCGAACACCCGCTGCAACGGCACTTTCTGATACTATTTTAAAGTAACCGATTTGGCCTGTAGCTTTAACGTGTGTACCGCCGCAAAGCTCTTTACTGAAGGCAGCATCAAATGTAATTACGCGAACGTAGTCGCCATACTTTTCGCCAAATAAAGCGGTTACGCCGCTGCTAATGGCTTGCTGGTATGGCACGTTACGCTCTTCCTGTAGATAGATGTTCTCGCGGATCTTTTCATTAACGATGGCTTCGATTTGTGCCAGCTCATCATCCGTAACCTTCGCAAAATGCGAAAAGTCGAACCGAAGGTAATCGCTGTTTACTAAAGAGCCTTTTTGGTTTACGTGCGTACCTAAAACCTGCTTCATGGCAGCATGCAGCAAATGTGTTGCGCTATGATTGTTATTGGTACTGTTGCGCCTGCCTGCATCAACAATGGCAGTTAAAGCATCCTCGGGCGTTGACGGCAGTTTATCTGTAAAGTGAACAATTAGCCCGTTCTCCTTTTTGGTATCTGTCACCTCGATGATATCGCCATTAGGGAAAACCAATTCACCTTTGTCGCCCACCTGGCCGCCGCTCTCAGCGTAGAAAGGTGTTTTATCCAATACTATCTGGTATTGCTCTTTACCCTTAGCGGTAACTTTGCGGTATTTTATAATGTGAGCAATGGTTTCTGTTTCGTCGTAACCGGTAAACTCAACAGCATCATCTTCTTTTAACAAAATCCAGTCGCCAGTATCAACCGCGGTAGCTGCACGGGAGCGGTTTTTCTGTTCCTGCAGTAAAATATTAAATCCTGACTCGTCTACAGAAAACCCAAATTCTGATGAAATTAGGTTAGTAAGATCAATAGGAAATCCGCTTGTATCATATAACTCGAATGCAGTTTTGCCATCGATTTCAAGATTTACATTTTCATATAAGTCTTTCATTCCCAACTTTACTTCATTCGGATTATCAACCATATATCTTCTAACGGCTTCAATTGATAAGTCATCTTTTAAAGCAGTTTTATTACTTTTATCAAGGTATTCCAACATAACCATTTTCACAGGATCCTGATCTAGAATATAGTTATGAATTTTATTAAGTCCTTTGTCCAAAGTTCTTAGAAAAGAGATCTCTTCTTCCAAAATCACTTTCTGAACAAAATCCCTTTGGTTCCAAAGCTCATCAAAGACTCCCTTAAACTGCTCTGCCAGTAATGGCACCAGTTCATTAAAGAATGACTCTTTAAAACCAAGTGTTTGGTAGCTGTAACGTACTGCTCGGCGCAAAATACGGCGGATAACATAGCCTGCCTTGTTGCTGGCAGGCAACTGCCCGTCGGATATAGCAAAGCTAATGGCACGGATATGATCGGCTAATACGCGCATAGCTACTGCGTCGGCCCAATCGGCATCGCCGGGCTTTGCAGCCCTGTTATAAGTTTTGCCGCTTTTCTCAGCAATAAACTGAATAATCGGCTGAAAAATATCTGTATCGTAGTTTGAAGTTTTACGTTGTAGTACACGCACCAAACGTTCAAAGCCCATGCCTGTATCAACATGCTTTGCCGGTAGTGGCTGTAAGGACGTATCCTTTAATCGGTTAAATTGCATGAATACGTTGTTCCATATCTCGATAACCTGATCGTGATCAGCATTTACTAAAGTAGCTCCGTCAACCTGGGCACGTTCGCTATCCGGGCGGCTATCAAAATGGATTTCCGAGCAAGGGCCGCACGGGCCGGTTTCGCCCATTTCCCAAAAGTTATCTTTTTTATTGCCCGGCAAAATATGGCTCTCGTGTACATACTGTTTCCACAAGTCGAAAGTCTCTGTATCTTTTTCAAGGCCTTCCTTGCCGTCGCCTTCAAAATAGGTAACGTACAAGCGGTCCTTATCAAGTTTATAAACTTCAGTTAACAACTCCCAGCTCCAGGCAATGGCTTCTTTTTTAAAATAGTCGCCAAAGCTCCAGTTACCCAGCATCTCGAACATAGTATGATGATAGGTGTCAACACCTACTTCTTCCAAATCGTTATGCTTGCCGCTTACGCGCAGGCAGCGTTGAGTATCTGTTACACGTGGGGCTTTGGCAGGTGCCTCGCCTAAAAATATATCTTTAAACTGATTCATCCCCGCGTTGGTAAACATCAGGGTTGGGTCGTTTTTTACTACAATTGGTGCGCTGGGTACAATTACGTGCCCTTTAGATGCAAAAAAATCAAGGAAAGCCTTACGTATCTCGGTAGCTGTCATAATGGTTCAAAGGTAAAAATTTGTTGCAAACCTAAATTTATAGAATTTGTGATTTGTGAGAATTGTTTGGGCAGCCTTAAAACTGGAATTTTGGCATATCGAGTGCTTAGTTACATCACTAGTATACTATGTATAAAATCTTACTACGCTAATTCATAATTCTTAAATCCCGGGTTCAAACAATTATGTCATTGCGAAGAGCGTAGCGATGTGGCAATCTTATCGCCCGCATGTCGATTAACGGAGGGATTGCCACGCTATCGCTCGCAATGACATTCATTAATATACTATAATACACTTGATGGATAATTTAATTTGTACCCTGCCCCTATCATTTAATAATTCAGAATATACCCTTACATTTGCATATGCCTTACAAAGAACGCGAGATCAGTAAAATGTACTACACCATGGGCGAGGTATCGGCCATGTTTGATGTGAACCAATCGCTGATACGTTTTTACGAGAAGGAGTTTGACGTACTGCAGCCTAAAAAGAACAAAAAAGGTAACCGTTATTTCACAGCGGAAGATCTGGAAAATTTCAAGATCATTTTTCACCTGATACGTGATAAAGGTTATACCCTGCAAGGCGCTAAAGACTATTTAAAAAGCAACATGGGCGACGCTAAGGATAATCAACGCGTTATTGATTCGCTGCTGAACCTGAAAAAATTCCTGCTGGAAGTGCGCGACGAGTTGTAATACCGGATTTTACTGCTACTTTTATTTCGCTGAAACCATCACAAGCGAAAATGCTGGCCAATCACAAAGGCGAAATTCCTGTTGTTATACTGTTACTTCCCTTTATTGCCGGGATTATTATCGGCGTAAATTTTGCCGGCATCAATGTTATATACCCGGGTGCTATTTTTGCAGGGCTTACAATCCTGTTCTTCCTTTTTAATGTTAAATACAACCGCTTTGGCCTTTATAAAGCCAGTTGGATTGGCGGCCTGTTAATAAACCTTTCCCTTTTAGCATTGGGTTGCACCGTTGCCGTTCAAAACAATGAGTTGAACAGTAATATTCATTTTTCTAAGCAGCAACCGCAATTAATTTTGGGCTATATCAACAGCGAACCGCAGACCAAAAACGATATAACGCGTTTTACATTAAATGTTACCGGAACGAAAAAGGGCAATAGGCTAAGCGAAGCCAACGGCAACTTGTTGGTAAGCATTAAAGACGCAAAGGCGCATAACCTTACATACGGGCAGCAATTGGTTTTTGCCGCCAACTATTCCACACCCGCACCACCATACAACCCCGGCGAATTTAATTATAAGCGCTACCTGGCCAACAAAAATATCTACTGTCAAATATTTCTTTACCCCGGTCAGTACGCGTTGCTCAATCAAACCAAAGGCAACAAGCTTGTTGCCGCGGCGCTGAACATGCGGCAAGTCCTGATAAAAAAGCTACAGGCAAACATACGCGATACAAATGCTGTTGCCGTAGCGTCAACATTGATACTGGGCTACAAAGCCGACTTGAGCGACGACATACTTCAGGCTTATTCAAAAACGGGCACTATTCATATCCTGTCGGTATCGGGCGGGCACGTAGCCATCATTTATTTAATGCTTAGCTGGCTGCTCGGCTTTTTAAACAGGTTTAAATATGGCAGGTTAATACGCGCAATATGTATACTACTGCTCATCTGGGCGTATGCTGTGCTTACAGGTTTGTCGCCGGCGGCTTGCCGTGCGGCCCTGATGCTTAGCCTTATTGTTACCGGCAAAACGTACTCCCGTTATATCAACACTTTAAATTTGCTGGCAGTGTCGGCCTTTGTACTGCTTATGTATGATCCCCTTCTGCTATATGATGTAGGCTTCCAACTCTCCTACCTTGCAGTTGCAGGTTTGGTGATCTTTCAACCTATTATTTATAAATGGTTTTCGTTTGATAACAAGTGGATCAGCAACATCTGGCTGGCTTGTTCGGTTTCCTTGGCAGCTACGGCAATTACGTTTCCGTTAAGCGCTTATTACTTTCACCAATTTCCTGTTTACTTTTTGCTGAGCAACCTTATAATAGCCATACCTGTAACCGTAATATTATATGCGGGAATTTTACTGCTGCTGCTTCCTCAAATAGCATGGGTATCACAGGCACTTGGCTTCCTGCTGGAGCAATGCATTTTATTTACTAATAAAACGCTCGGCTTTATTGAGCACGCGTCTTTCGCGAGCGTTTCGGGATTATGGCTCACCGCCGCGGAATATTTATTACTCTTTGCTGTAGTAGTTCTGCTGTTTTATCTTGCCTTCAGTAAAAAATCATGGCCTTTAAAGGCTGCCTTGATTTACATGTTGTTTTTTAGTTTAAGCTTCAGTTATCATAAATATAAAGCAGATAATAACCGATCCATCGTTTTTTTGAATATGCGAAAAAACATCGGCATCATTTTTAAAGACGGTCGCCGGGGCGTTGTGATCAGCAATTTGCCTCCTACCGACAAGAACTTTAAATATTCGGTTCAACCCTGTTTAGACAGTATGCAGATTGCCGATTACAAAGTTTACACGCCCGCTGCTAATATTACCCTGCCTTATCTCATTAAACGAGGGGAATTGCTACAGTTCGGTAACAAAAAAATATTGCTTTTAAACCGCAGTAGCAAAATCGAGTCAATACCTCCAAATTTAAAATCCGACTATATATACTTAACGGATAACGGTTATATACCGGAAACCAAAACGCCAATAATTACTGATGGCAGTAATAGTAACAAACACATTGAAATGATCAAAAACACCTTTTCACATTATTATATCCTTAAGCGTAACAAATCGCTTATCGTACAATCTAAAAGGTAGTTTTTTAAATGCCCGAAAAAAAATTTGCATGCGGGTTAATTACATACTAAATTGTATCCATTAAATTAAAACTATGAACATTAAATTATTTACTGCTGCAGTTGCCATGACCCTTACAGCAACAGCTATGAGCGCAAGCGCACAAAAAGCTTACAAAGAGGGTGTTGTAACCCTAAGCACAAATGCGATGGGCCAAACAATTGACGGTAAAAATTATTTTAGCCCTGACTCGAGCGCGTTTGCATTTTCATCAGGCCCGGCGGCAATAAAGCTGTTAACAGATAACAAATCTACTTTTATGGCAGTTTTGGTTGATGTTCCGGTAGCTTCAATTAAAAAAGCTGCAATTGCAAACGCTGATGAAATTGCTGATGCGAAAGCCAAAACGCCAACACTTACTTTTACCCCAAGCACCGAGAGCAAAGTTATCAACGGCTTTAAATGCACTAAGGTTACCGGTAAGGATGCTGCAAGCGGCAAAACTTATGATGTTTGGATAACCAAAGATGTAAGCTTACCAATGAACGGCATGATGCAGAAACTTTATGGTTCGGCAGGTGGCTACCCTATCCAATACTTTAACTTTCAGGATGGTAAATCTGTTGAGGTTACTGTAAAATCTATCGTAGAGCAACAATTACCTAAAGGTACCTTCAGCATCGATAAAGATTTTGAAAAGATCAGCATGGATGATTTAAAAGCACTTGGCGGCGGCGGTAACTAATTTACCACCAATCCGTTAAACACAAAGCCCGGTAGTTTACTATCGGGCTTTATTGTTGTATAAATTTTCAAAAGCAATATTGTTATGCAACCTTTTTAAAAGCAGCTTTGCAACGTGCTGGTCGGTTGGAAATGTAAAGGCATTTTCGGTTAGCTCGCTCAACTTTACCCACCTGAAAGATTGCAACACGTCCGCTTCGCCATCAAAGTCAAAAATTTCGGTTTTGCAGGTAAACCTTATCTCCGATGTGTTTTTTACAAGGTAGTAAACGCTAATTATCTGTGAATCGTTAAAAGCCGACTTCACAAAAAAGTCTGTTGTATAAAAGTGGCTCAATACCTCAATATCCAACACACATTCCTCAACAAATTCGCGCTTTACAGCATCAATTAAACCTTCGCCATATTCCAATCCACCACCGGGAAACTTTGTGAACCGAAAGCCATATTCCTGCTCGTCGCTTATTAATATTTCATTTTGGTCATTAATAAGCAAACCGTACACGCGCACGTTAAAAAATCCTTTACTGCTCATAGTGTTTTTTGTTACGCATTACAATGTCCATTGTCCAGGGTATATCTTCCCGCTTGGCCTCGGCCCTGATAGGGCAATTAGGCATGCTACAGTAGTGGCAGCATTTGGGTATACAGGGATCGGTATGTATAAAAAATTCGGTGCGGATGCCGGCTTTATCATTTACCAGCGTTTCAACCATCTTTACTTCTTCATGCACCTTAATCAAATCAAAGTAGTTGGGAAGGGTTAAATGGCAATCAATATGCAGTTCGCTGCCGTATTTTTGCGCCCGCAGGTTATGAATATCAATCCATTCGCTGCGCCTGTTGTCATCAAGCACCTTAACCATATCGCTCACTACAATAAAATCGGTTTCGTCCATCAAACCTGCTACTGACCTGCGGATAAGCTTATACCCCGTATACAATATATAGCAGCCTACAAGTATAGAAAGGGCGCTATCGAGCCATAGTATTTGTGTGAAGTAAATAAGCAATAGCCCAATCACCAACCCTACGCTGGTTACCGTATCAGTGAGTAAATGGCGACCGTCAGCCTCGATGGTGATCGATTTTAGCGACCGGCCCTTTTGAATCATATAGTAGCCTAATCCCCCATTTATAGCGCCGGTAAAACCTATTATAATGGCACCTTGCAGCAAATCTTTGATGGCTTCAGGATTGAAAAAGCTGTAAACCGACTTAAGTACGATGATTACTCCGGCGATGCCTATCAAAGCGCCCTCTATAAAGACTGAGAAATACTCCACCTTACCATGGCCGTAAGGGTGATTTTCATCGCGGGGCATGGAGGCCAGATAAATACTGTAAAACGCAAATGAACTGGCTACAACATTTACAATGCTTTCTGCCGCATCGGTAAGTATAAAATTGGAGTTTGTTAAAAAATAGGCAGCAAACTTCATTACCATCAGCACAATTCCGGTAACGAGCGATATCAGGATGATCCTTTTTTGTTCTTTCAAAAGTGTGCCGTTTTAATTGAGGCCGCAAACTTACGGAAATTTGCAGGCCGCTTTGATAGAAACATCAATTTGGCAGATTGTTTTTATGAACTAAAAGGTTCCTGGTTAAACAATCCTTTAGGACAAATAAGGCAACCGACGTTACATTTCAAATTACTGGGCAGCCAGTTAACTAATTTTTTATATTTGCCGCATTAACATAAATACTATGAGCGTATTAAGTAACAGGATTAATAACCTGTCGGAATCACAGACCATTAAAATGGCAAAAATGGGCCGCGAACTTGCGGCTAAGGGTGTTGATGTGATCAGCCTGAGCTTTGGCGAACCTGATTTTCATACGCCTGACCATATCAAGGAAGCTGCTAAAACAGCTATGGATAAAAACTTTACCTACTACACCCCTGTTGCAGGTTATCCTGATTTGCGCGCGGCTGTAGTAAAAAAGCTGAAGGACGAAAACAACCTTGACTATACTGCCACACAAATAGTTGTGTCTACCGGTGCAAAGCAGGCAATTGCCAATACTGTACTTTGCCTTGTTAACCCTGGTGAAGAGGTTATTATCCCTACGCCATACTGGGTTTCGTACTCGGAGGTGGTTAAACTTGCCGAAGGTAAAAGCGTATTTATTGATACTACGGTTGAGAGTGATTTTAAAATCACGCCAGAGCAGCTCGAAGCAGCTATTACGCCAAACACAAAACTGTTCATGTTTTCGTCTCCGTGTAACCCTACCGGCAGCGTTTACAGCAAAGATGAGTTAGAAGGACTTGCAAAAGTTTTTGAAAAGCATCCTCACGTTTACATCATGAGCGATGAGATTTATGAGCACATTAACTTTATTGGTGGCCATGAGTCGATAGCGCAGTTTGATTATATTAAAGACCGTGTAGTTATCATCAATGGATGGTCAAAAGGCTTTGCCATGACCGGCTGGAGAATTGGGTACACAGCATCAAACAGCGAACTTGCTGCCGCTTTTGATAAGATGCAGGGCCAGGTTACATCAGGCACTTGCTCAATAACGCAAAAGGCAGGTGTTGCTGCCTATGATGGCGGTTTAGAAACAGTAATTGCCATGCGCGAGCAGTTCCAAAAACGCCGCGACCTGGTTTACAATCTACTAAAAGAAATACCGGGCATTGAAGTAAACCTGCCGGATGGTGCGTTCTACTTTTTCCCTAATGTTACAGCATTCTTCGGCAAAAGCTTCAATGGCAAAACCATTAACGATGCTGATGAATTAAGTATTTACCTTTTAGAAGAAGCGCACGTTGCAACAGTAGGTGGCGACTCGTTCGGTGATACAAAATCAATTCGTATATCATACGCTGCTGCAGAAGATAAACTTATCGAGGCTGTACGCAGGATAAAAAATGCATTGAGCAAGTTGGCATAAGCTACTTAATAAGCTAAAAAGAAAAAGTCTCCTGCCGGTTGGTATGGAGACTTTTCTTTTTTGGGGTATTCGATACTTAAGCTAGCACACAATTTCCAAATTCGTGAAGCCCCAAAAACAGAAATACCCCCGCAATTGCAGAGGCATTTCTGTTTAATTGTTGTGTCTTTTTGGTTTGGTAAATTACAAGCCGAAGCCGTAAGCAATACGCAGACCTACTGCACCAAAGTTATTGCTTTGACCAGAGTAGCTTTCATAACGTACACCTACATCCCAAGACTGGTTGGCCCAACCTATACCAGGAGATGCCAATAATTTAGTATTAGTATCCAAATCAGGACCGCCTTTTACTTCGCCAAAGCCAGAAGTTTCAAATGCAGCACCCACTTCACCACTTAAATAAACGTTTTTAGAAACGAATGCTTTGATACCTGCCTTAACCGGGATCATACCATATGATTTAGTTTTGAAGCCAGTGTTGTCGATTTCTTTACCGAAATAGTTCAGGTAGCCAGAAGTCAACGTCAAGCCAACGTTATCAGCAACGCCAAATTGTAAACGTGGAGTGATACCCACACCTACGTTAGAGATGTCGTGCAGGTTACCAGTTGGAAGCAAACCCTCTACACCAATACCAAAGCGAACGCCACTTCCAATTGTTTGAGCTTTAACACTTGAAGTTCCGATGAACAAAGCTACTGCCGTAAAAGCAGCGGCTATAAATTTAGTTGTTGTTTTCATTGTTGTTGTCTTTTAATTAAACATGTACAAATTGTGATACACCGCTACAATCAAATACTTTGCCAGCGTGCCAATTTTTAACATCTATTTAACACTAAACTCAACTGATAAAACCTTAACAATTGGCCATAGCGGGTATTATATCTAACGTTATATACTGATAATCAATTCGGTTTAACGGTTCAGCAAGAGCCGTTAATTGCTACTGGAGATAGGGATAATTTTGCTTGAAATATGCCTTTGAAGTGTATAGATTTGCCGAAAAAGTGTAGCCATTATAGCTAAAAATTAGTCAACTGACGGCTTTGTACGCCGGTATTGGCACGCACCAAAAACTCGTATTCAAAAAAAAAGCCCCATTGCGGGGCTTTTAAATATTAATGGCTTTGGCCATGTTCAAAATCTTCCGGATTATAGTTTTTCTCTAGCTCGGCTAGCTTTTCTTTACCATACGCATACTTTGTGATGATATAGTAGAGCACAGGTACTATAAATATAGCCAGCGTAGTTGCGGTAAGCATACCACCAAATACTGTCCATCCGATAGTTTTACGAGACTCGGCACCTGCGCCAGATGCAAATAACAAAGGCACAACGCCCAATATAAACGCAAGTGATGTCATGATGATTGGGCGCAAACGGAGACGTACTGCTTCAAGCGTTGCCTTTTCAAGCTCCATCCCCTTATCAACACGTTCCTTGGCAAACTCAACAATCAAAATTGCGTTCTTTGCCGCCAAACCTATCAACGTTATCAGACCAATTTGGGCGTAAACGTTATTGGTAAGTTTTGGCCAAAAGCTTAGGAATAATATCGCACCAAAGGCACCTAAAGGTACGGCTAGCAATACCGAGAACGGTACCGACCAGCTTTCATACAAGGCGGCCAGGAACAAGAACACAAAGCCTATGGAAAGCGCAAATATGTAAATGGTTTTTGATCCTGATAGCAACTCCTCGCGGCTTAAGCCCGAAAACTCGTAACCATAACCTTGCGGCAAGGTTTGCGCTGCAACTTCCTGCAAGGCCTTGATAGCATCACCACTACTATAACCCGGCGCAGCGTTACCGTTTATCTCGGCAGAACGGAACAAGTTATAGTGCGATATAAGCGGTGCGTTTTCAATTATTTTATAACTGGTTACTGTGCTTAAAGGCACCATGTTACCCGCGCTGTTGCGTACAAAGAACTGGCCTATGTTGCCAATGCTGGTGCGGTAATTAGTATCGGCCTGGGCCACTACCCTAAAGTTACGGCCATATACTGTTAAATCGTTTATATAGGCACTACCCATGTAGGTTTGCAGCGCATTATTTACATCAGATAACTGCACACCCATCTTCTTAACCTTCTCCCTGTCGATAGTTAGCTGGTAAGCCGGCGTGCGAGCGGTAAAGAACGAGAATGCTTTTGTGATTTCGGGGCGCTGGTTAATAGCCGCCGTAAAGTCGCCAAGCACTTTTTCAAAATTCTTGATGTCACCGCCTGCTTCTTTCTCCTGTAATATAAATGAGAAACCACCTGTGTTACCCAAACCAGGTATAGCCGGCGGGGATATAACCACCACGTTTGCTTGTTTGATAGTAGATAACTTTTTCTGCAGGATGG
The DNA here is from genome assembly GCF_007846085.1 of Mucilaginibacter pallidiroseus. Lineage (GTDB taxonomy): Bacteria > Bacteroidota > Bacteroidia > Sphingobacteriales > Sphingobacteriaceae > Mucilaginibacter > Mucilaginibacter pallidiroseus. Next base: position 105,885 of record NZ_VOEJ01000001.1, on the reverse strand, counting down.
TAATCAGCGAGTCCTTTTGGGTTTCGGGGCTCTTACGCTCTTCCCAAGGCTTCAACTGCACAAACATGGTTGCACTGTTTGACTTGGTTGCAAAGTTCACCGCGTTTAGTCCCCCTAAGGCTGCATAATGGTTAATGCCCGGTATACTGTCAAGCATCTTCATCATTTGATGCAATACGTCAACAGTGCGTTCGGTTGCAGATCCTTCCGGCAAATCGTACGTAATAATGATACGGCCCTCATCCTCCAACGGAATAAAGCCTGATGACTTGCCGCGGAACAATAGCACCGTACCAACAACAATACAGATCAGTAGTATGATGATGTATTTAGATCCCTTGATGCTTTTATCAACCGCGTTACGATAGCGGCCGGTAATACGATCAAACCATTGGTTAAATTTGTAAAAGAATTTGTTTAACCCGGTTGAATTTTCGTCGATCTTATGCGGGCGCAACAATATGGTACACAATGCAGGCGTAAGTGACAATGCCACGAAAGCCGAAATCAATACGGAAATTGCAATGGTTATGGCAAATTGTTGATACAACCTGCCCACAATACCCGGCACAAATCCTACCGGTACAAACACCGCCGCGAGGATCAAAGCAATGGCAATTACCGGTGCCGAAATCTCCGTCATGGCCTGATGAGTAGCTTCTTTAGGCGTCATTCCATTAGCGTCCATATTATGCTGCACAGCCTCTACCACCACAATGGCATCATCCACCACAATACCGATAGCAAGCACGAAGCCAAACAACGTAAGCGTGTTGATGGTAAAACCTAAAGGTATAAAGAAGATGAATGTACCCACGATAGATACAGGGATTGCCAAAACCGGGATAAGTGTTGTGCGCCAGTTTTGCAGGAATAAAAATACCACCACAATAACCAATGCCAATGCAATTACCAGCGTCTCGATAACCTCATCAAGCGATACACGGATAACCGATACCGACTCAAATGGCACAACGTAATCAATATCTGCAGGGAAAGACTTTTTAAGCTCGTTCATGGTAGCCACAACGTTATCTGCTGTTTCTATCGCGTTGCTTCCAGGTGCCTGGTATATCAACAGGTATGATGCACGTTTACCATCAATAAATGAGTTACCAGCATAGTTAAACTTACCCAACTCTACGCGGCCCACATCCTTAAGGTGTACTACCGCGCCTGTTGACGGTTGCGTTTTAACAACTATGTTTTCAAATTCCTCTTTGGTAGCTAAACGGCCCTTCACCAATACGGTGTACTCAAATGTTTGGCCTTTTTGCTGTGGCGTTGCGCCTACGGTACCTGCTGCTACCTGCGCGTTTTGCTCCTGCAATGCGGCGGTAACTTCGGCAGCGGTCATGTTTAGGGCAGCAAGCTTATCAGGCTTAAGCCATATACGCATACTAAAGTCATCGGCACGTGTAAACACGTCACCCACACCCTTGGTGCGCAATAGCGCATCCTTAACAAAAACGTTGGCATAGTTATCTGTAAAGGTTACGTTATGTGTACCGTTTGGTGCGTATAACGCCACAAGCATCAAAATACTCGGGTTACGTTTACGTACCACCATACCTAAACGCTGCACTTCCTGCGGCAAGGTTGGCAGGGCTATACCTACGCGGTTTTGCACATCGAGCGCGGCAATATTAATATCTGTACCTACTTCAAAGTTTACGGTCATGCTCATCTGGCCGTTACCTGTACTGTTACTTTGCAGGTAGGTCATGCCGGGTGTACCGTTTACCTGTACCTCTACAGGCGTAGCTACGGTTTGTTCAACCGTTAATGCATCGGCACCGGTATAGTTACCGGTTACCTGTACAGTAGGTGGTGTAATTTCGGGGTACTGGCCAATAGGCAAGCTTAAGATGGCCAAAATGCCGACGATAACAATAACCAGTGAAATCACTATGGCGGTTACCGGTCGTCGTATAAAAGTATCTGCGATCATTATATTTTATCGTTTACTTCAGTAAATGTTGGGCATAAACCCAGTTAGTATTCAGCTCCGTACTATTTAGCGGTGCCTTTGGCATCTTTAGGTGCTGCCGCGCCCTGCTGGCCTAATGAAATTTTGCCACCGTCGCGCAAACGCTGGAAACCGGCCGTGATTAATTTTTCACCTTGCTCGATGCCTTTCATAATAACAATGTTGCTGTTTATGCGGGGGCCAAGCGTTACTTTACGCTGCTCTGCTACGGTATCCTTAGCAATAAATACAAAGAACTCGCCCATCTGCTCCGTAATTGCAGCATAAGGAATTTGTACACGATTGCCCGAATCATCATTAAGCACACGTAACACGCAGCTCATACCATCCTTAAGTTCATCATTGGGGTTAGGAAACTGCACCCTCACCTTTACGGTACCAGTACCGTTGTTCACGCCACGATCAATAGCGAATATTTTACCGGTGTGATTGTAGTTGTTACCGCCGTTTATCTGCAGTCTGAAGGTGGTATCTGTACTTGACTTTTGTAATTTATAAAAACGATCTATATCCTGCTCGTTTATCACAACATCAACACCTATCGGGTTACCTGAAGAAATGGTATTTAATAAAGTAGTACCCGGCGTAATCTGTGCGCCAAGCTTAACCTGCGATATACCGATGCGGCCGGTAAATGGCGCGCGGATGGTTGCATATGATAGATCTGTAGCGGCAGATGTTCTGGCAGCCTCAGCAACAGCTACCTGGCTTTGGGCAGTTTGGTATGTTGCAGTAGCCTGGTCAACCGTTTGGCGGGCCACAGCATCGTTTTTAAGCAGCATGTTATAGCGCTCGATATCCTTTTTTGCCTTATTAAGATTAGCTTTTGCACTGGTAACGTTTGCCACAGCCTGCTCATAAGCCGCTGCATATTTACGTTTATCTATCTCGTACAGGGGTGCGCCTTTTTGTACTACGTTACCCTCTTTAAAGAAAATACCGGTGATAAAACCGCCAACCTGGGCTCGCAATTCAACGGCGTTCAGGGCAACAACAAGGCCCTGGTATTGGTCGTAATATAAGGCATCGGCTTTTTCAACTGTTGCCACGTTAACCAGCGTGGGTGGCATGGCAGCAGGTTTCTTCTCACCACCGCTTTTACATGCCGATGCTGATACCAGTGCCAGTGCGGCAATCCAAAAAGTATATTTATTTTTCATTATCAGTGTTTGTCGTGTTGTATTTGTGTTTGTGTCTAAGTCAGCAAAATTATTCGGCACGTAAAAGCCCCATCGAGCGCTGCACATCTATCTTAGATGATAGCAACTGGAATAAGGCGTTGTAATAGTTTAACTGAGCGGTACGCAGGTCTGATTGCGCTACAATCACATCAAGGTATACCTTAATGCCTTCTCGGTACTGCAACTCTACCACCTTATATACATCGGTTGCCAGGGCTACGTTTTCGCGCAAGGTAACCCAGTTGGTATAGTTGCTCTTATAATTTGCCATTGATTGCTGAAACTCGGCATTGATAGCGTTGCGGCTGTTAACCAGGTCCTGATCATTTCGCTCAACCTGCAAACGCGCTTTACGCAAATTCTGGATACGTTTACCGCCCTGAAAGATAGGGATGCTTAGTGTTAAGCCGGCAAATGAGGTAGGGAAGTTATTATCGTACAATTTCGAAAAGCTATCGTTAAAGTACCCCGCGCTGTAACCACCTGTCGCCGATAGCGATGGCAGGAAACCCCATTTGTAATAACTCACATTTAAGTTAAGCAGGTTTTTCTGTGTTTGTAATTGACGATACTCGATACGTTTAGTATAATCAAGCACCATGTTGGTATCGATGATAGCCTCGGCTTGTAAAGTAGTTGTATCATAAGCAAGCGCTAAAGGCTTATTTGGGTTTAAACCCATCACCTGTTTAAGGTATGCCTTTTTACTTTTTATAGCTTCTTCGGTAGCTTTACGGGATGCTAAAGCATTGTTAAGCGCAATGGTGGCTTGTTTGGAATCTATTTTATCAACCACACCGGCCTGATAACGCGACGATGCATCTTTTAAACTGCGGCGCAGTCTCACAATGTCCTGTAGTATAATATCTAACTGGCGCTGCGACAAAAGCACATCATAAAAAGCCTTGCTGACATCTGAAGCCAGATCAATCTTGGTGCTTTCGGTATTTTGCTGATATGATGCACGCGAATATTTTGCTGCTCGTGATGCAAGCAGTACATCATTATTATAGATAACCTGGCTAGCAGACAAGCCCAAGTTTGATACGTTGTGCGCAATTGCCAAATTTTGCTGTCCGGTTGTTCCGGTACCGGTTCCTGTCCCGGTGCCGCCGGTACCAGTGCCCGTTCCTGTATTACCACCTACACCCCCTGCTATAAAGGATGGGCGCTGAAAATAGTGCTGAAATGAACCGGTTGTACCTATCTGTGGTAACCAGGCCGACAATCCGATACGGATATCACGCTCGTTGATTTGCTCATCAATATAAGCCTGCTTTAAAAGCGGCTGATTTTTGAGGGCATATTCAATACTTTGTTGTAAATTAACAACGGCTGTTGTGGTATCTGCAGGCGCCTGAGCAAATAATAAATTGGGGACGGCTAATACTATATTAATTAAAATTAAGTATTTAAGGTGTTTCATAAAGATTAATAAGCGATGTAAGAACGAAAAGCCTAAGCGAAGGTTTGCCCGGTGAATCGTAATATTTTAATAGGGTGCCACGAAGATGAACTTTATAGCCAACATTGTAAAGTTAACAACAGAAATTTTACGTAACGAGGATATTTATATGATAATTGGTCTGCGTTTTGACATTTTTACCTAAAAATTCAAATAATTCAGTTTCGTTTCATAAAAATTTAATTAATTTGCTTAATCATTGTAAGGTGCGCGTTATTAAGATTGTGTAAAAAAATTTACATTTCTAATGCGGCAGATAAGCTTATTCATGGTATTTTTACAAAAAATTTAAGAAGTGTTTAAATAGATGGTTAAAAAACTACACGAGAAGATTGCCCAGTTCCAGGATGCTAATATGATCCGGGCACAGGGACTGTATCCGTATTTCAGACCTATTGAGTCTGGCCAGGATACTGAAGTAATTATCAATAATCGCCGTGTTTTGATGTTTGGTTCTAACTCTTATTTAGGTTTAACTAATCATCCTAAAATAAAAGAGGCTACAAAAAAAGCTATTGACAAATACGGATCAGGCTGTGCCGGTTCAAGGTTTTTGAACGGAACGCTTGATATTCATATTGAATTAGAAAACCGCCTTGCAAATTATGTTGGCAAAGAAGCTGCTGTACTGTTCAGTACCGGTTTCCAGGTTAATCTTGGTGTGTTATCATGCATTGTTGGCCGTAACGATTACCTCATACTTGACGAGTATGATCATGCTTCGATCATCGACGGCAGCCGTTTGTCGTTCTCTAAATCAATCAAGTATGCCCACAATGATATGCACGATCTTGAGCGTAAACTTAGTTTACTGCCCGAGGAAGCTGTAAAAGTTATTGTTGTTGACGGTATTTTCAGCATGGAAGGTGACATCGTTAAACTACCGGAGATTGTTGAGCTTGCCGATAAATACGGTGCCAACATCATGGTTGATGATGCACACAGCCTTGGCGTTATTGGTAAAAATGGCGCAGGTACTGCATCACACTTCGGCCTTACCGAGGATGTTGATTTGATCATGAGCACTTTCAGTAAATCACTTGCCTCTTTGGGTGGTTTTATTGCCAGCGATAACGACACTATTGATTACATTAAACACCGCGCACGTTCATTAATGTTCAGCGCGAGTATGACACCGGGTTCTGTTGCCAGCGTAATTGCTGCACTTGATATTATTGAATCGGAACCTGAGCGTATACAAAAATTGTGGGATAACACAAACTACGCAGTTAAGTTATTAACTGATGAAGGTTTTGATATTGGTGCATCAGAAAGCCCTATCCTACCTATATATATACGCGATAATGCTAAAACTTTCCAGGTAACCAATTACCTGCAGGAAGCCGGGGTATTTGTTAACCCGGTTGTTTCTCCAGCCGTTCCGTCAGATTCGTCATTATTACGTTTCTCACTGATGGCCACACACACCTTCGAGCAAATAGACGAAGCAGTTGAAAAACTGATAGCTGCTTATAAAGCAGTTGGTGTAACAACTATAAAAGAGAAAATATAATTACTACATATTGCAACCTATTTGATGCCACGAAAGTGGCATCATTTCTTTAAAAGCCCCCTTAATTAACATGAAAACAATCGTTGCAGTTCAATCAAAGAAAGAACTTGCCTCTTTTATTGATTTTCCACATGAGCTGTACAAAAACGATCCTTATTATGTTCCGGAGTTGTTTATTGCTCAAAGAGATTTGCTAACAACCCACCCTTTTCATAAACATTCATCGCTGCAAACCTTTCTGGCTTTCGACGGCAACAAAATAGTTGGCCGTATAGCTGCTATTTACAATACCAGCCATAACAATTTTAATAATGTCAATGATGGTTTCTTTGGCTTTTTTGATTGCATAAATGATCAGGAAACCGCCAACCTGTTATTTGACACCGCGAAAAATTGGGTTAAAGAAAAAGGTGCTACCAAATTGGTTGGCCCCGTAAATCCGTCAACTAACGAAGTTTGCGGCTTATTGGTAAAGGGCTTTGATAGTTCGCCAATGGTGATGATGCCATACAACTCCCAGTACTATATAGGTTTGCTTGAAAACGCGGGCTTTGTTAAACAAACCGATTTGCTTGCATGGCACTGGGATGGCCAAAATTACAACGACAAATCGCTGCAGATGCTTGACAGGTTGCAGGAACGCTTGACACGCAACAGCGGTATCACTATCCGTAAAATAAATCTTAAAAACTTTAAGCAGGAAGCTGATGCCTTGCGCGATGTTTATAACAAGGCATGGGATAAAAACCTGGGTTTTTTCCCAATGACCAATGAGGAGTTTGATTACACCGCCAAAGACCTTAAAATGATCCTCGATCCAGACTTTGCCTACCTGGCCGAGCAGGATGGTAAAATAGTAGGTTTTGGCGTGGCCATACCTGATATTAATCAAATTTTAAAAACAATTAAAAAAGGCCGCTTACTACCGACAGGCATATTTAAGCTGTTGCTCAACAAAAAGAAAATTACCGGCATACGTATCATGCTGTTGGGTGTTATAGATGGTTACCGCAAAATGGGTATTGAGGCCTGTTTATACGGCAGCATTATAAAAGAGTATCGCCATAAAGGCCTTAAGTATGCCGAAGCATCGTGGACGCTTGAGAAGAACGATATGGTGAACCGCGCCATAGAAGCTATTGGCGGCGAGCAATATAAAACATATCGTATTTACGAAAAGACGATTTAGCGACCTTATACGCCAAATTGCCGGCTATAAGTTTTTCATAATTTGGTAAACTTTATAAATATTGCTGACCAAGTGACTTAAAAAGTAAATATTTGCAGCCGCGTAATACATGAAGAAGCACACTAAATAAAGTTTAGCGACAGGGTATGTAGCATACCATTTCAACAGGCTTTATACAATTTAACATACAGTACAGTAATGAAAGCTAACATTAAACCAGCTAATGGCAAATTGGGTATATTAATACCTGGTTTAGGTGCCGTAGCAACCACATTAATTGCCGGTGTTGAGGCAGTAAAAAAAGGTATATCACAGCCAATAGGCTCATTAACGCAAATGGGCAGCATCCGTTTGGGTAAACGTACAGAAAACCGCCATCCAAAAATTAAAGATTTTGTGCCTTTGGCAGATCTTAACGATATTGTTTTTGGTGGTTGGGACGTGTATGAAGATAACGTGTATGAAGCGGCAATGAACGCTAAAGTACTTGAAGCTTCATTATTAAACGAAGTACGTGAAGGTTTAGAGTCTATCAAACCAATGAAAGCGGCTTTCGATAAAAACTATGCAAAAAACCTTGACGGTACGTTTGTGAAAACCGGTACCCGTTACGAGCTTGCACAGCAGGTTATGGAAGACATCAAAAACTTCCAAACCGAGAATGGTCTTGACCGTGTTGTTTTGGTATGGTGCGGTTCAACCGAGATCTATTACGAAGCTTCAGAAATTCACCAATCGGTAGCGGCGTTCGAGCAGGCATTATTGGATGACGATAAACGCATTGCGCCAAGCATGATTTATGCTTACGCAGCTTTAAAATTGGGCGTGCCATTTGCTAACGGTGCACCTAACTTAACAGTTGATATCCCTGCTTTGGTTGAGCTTTCAAAAGAAACGCAAACTCCTATTGCAGGTAAAGATTTTAAAACAGGCCAAACCTTAATGAAAACCATATTGGCTCCTGGTTTAGCTGCACGTTCATTAGGCGTACATGGCTGGTTCTCTACCAACATCCTGGGTAACCGCGATGGCTTGGTATTGGATGACCCGGATAACTTTAAAACTAAAGAAGTATCAAAATTAGGCGTGTTGGAAGATATCTTCAAACCGGAAGATAACCCTGAGTTATACGGCGAAATTTTTCACAAGATCCGTATCAACTACTACCCTCCTCATGGCGATAACAAAGAGAGCTGGGATAACATCGACATTTTTGGCTGGTTGGGCTACAAAATGCAGATTAAGATCAACTTCCTTTGCCGCGACTCGATCCTGGCTGCGCCTATCGCTTTAGACTTAGCTTTATTCTGCGATTTCGCAAAACGCGCTAACATGAGCGGCGTACAGGAGTGGTTATCATTCTACTTAAAATCTCCGCAAACTGCGCCGGGTTTACCAGCAGAGAATGATATCTTTAAACAATTGATAAAATTGGAAAATACTTTGCGCTACTTAATGGGCGAAGACCTAATTACGCACTTAGGTTTAGACTATTATGAAGAAGCTTACGCAACTGCGTAACTCGATATAAGTTGATGAAACGGCCGATGCGCTTATAAACGCATCGGCCGTTTTTGTTTATACTTAGCAGTTAAAATTGTCAATATTTTATCATTCGTGTTAAAATATTATTGTCATTCAAGACTATAGCGTATTTTTGTACGTATATAGTAACAAATACACACCTTTGGGTGTCTTACACACAAAAGCACTATTTAATTAATCCTTATTCGGCAGGGATAGTCTTAAACAAAGTAAAGCCGGTGAATATTTAATGGCAACTTTTGTTAAAGCGCAAGCCTCTTCTTTAATTGCATCAGCACTTGACTTTCTGACCACGATAGTCTGCAAGGAAATTTTTCATGTTTGGTATGTAGCAGCTAACCTTATAGGTACCGTTGTTGGCGGCATTGCTAATTTTATGCTTGGCCGTGTGTGGGTTTTTCACGGAGAAAGCAAAGGCATGCCCAAACAAATCTTAAAATATGTGATTGTATGGGGAGGAAATGCTTTTTTAAACACGTCGGGCGTTTTTTTGGTTACACATTACTTTGGTTTAAGTTATATTATTTCAAAAGTTGTAGTTTCACTTATTGTGGGCGTAACTTATAATTACTTCCTGCAAAAAAAGTTTGTATTTGCTTAATTACCCCTGTTGAATAAATGATTTTTAAATATAGGTTTTGCTTACTGCTTATCTCACTTTTGGCAAGTAGCACATTATTGGCCCAAACAGTTGTTACCGGTACCATTACCGATGCATCTACAAGGCAGCCGCTACCATATGTAAGCGTTGCATTTTTGGGCAGCAACGTTGGCGTCACCACAAACGTACAGGGGCAATACACCATCAGATCCGCCCAACCATATACACAGTTAAAAGTTAGCTACATCGGCTACCGCGAAGCGGTTTACCCTGTCAAAGGCGATAAGGTACAAACCCTCAACATCAGGCTGGCACCAACATCAACCCAGTTAAATGAGGTTACTATTAAAACAGCAAAAAAGCCTAAGTACGACAACGAAAACCCTGCTGTAAAACTGATACGCCAGGTAATTGCAAACAAGCCTAAAAACCGCCCTGAGGCATACGACTATGTTGAGTACAAGGAGTATGACAAGATGCAATTTTCGCTCAGCAACATCTCCGAAAAAACAAAACAGCGCCGCATATTCAGGAAATACAGGTTTATGTTCGAGAATAAAGACAGCGTTACATACCCAGGTAAGAGCTTGCTGCCCATATTTTTAAAAGAACGTGTGACCGAAACCTTTTACCGTAAAAATCCGGAAGTTAAGCGCGAAAAGTTATTGGGCGAAAAGTCGGTAAACTTCGGGCCCGGTTTTGATACTGAGGGTATTGGCCAGTATTTTCAACAGTTATATTCAAAGGTGGATATCTATGATAACAGTAGCTTGTTGCTCAACCGTGAGTTTATTAGCCCTATAGCTAATGATGCACCAACGTATTACAAGTATTTTATTGTTGATACCGTAGTGGCCGATAATGGCAAAAAGCTTATAGAACTAAGCTTTACGCCGCGTAATACCAATAACATTTTATTTGAGGGCGAGATATTTATTACGCTTGATGGCAACTATGCTGTGCAAAAGGCAGCATTAAATGTAAACAACAACATTAACGTAAACTTTGTACGCAGCATGCACATCGACCTGGATTTTGAGCCAAGTACCGATGGGCGCTATCACCTGCAACGAAGCAATACTTATGCAGACTTCGGCATAACCGCCAAGCGTAAGAGCGGGTTGTTTGGAGTGCGTACACTTACCCGTCGAGACTATGCCATTAATAAACCACGGGCTGATACTACTTACTTGCCTCCTGTTGAGACAGACAATGAAGATCTGAAACACCGTCCGGAAAGTTTTTGGGCAGCCAACCGTTACGATACCTTAAGCACGGCTGAAGCCAGAGCTTACAAAAATATAGACAGCCTTACTCACATGCCTTCCTTTAGGCGCACTGCGGATATTATCAATTTATTATTTGCTGGTTTTAAAAACTTTGGTCCGTTTGAAATTGGACCGGCAAGTGCGTTTTACAGCTTCAACCCAGTAGAAGGTTTTAGGCTGCGTGCCGGTGGACGTACCACTGCCGACTTTAGCCGTAAAATATTTTTTGAAGGTTACGGCGCTTACGGTTTTAAAGATAAACGCTGGAAATACTTTATTGCCTCTACCTGGTCGTTGAACGGAAAAAGCATTTACCGCTTTCCGCAGCACTACATCAGGGCAAGCTTTCAGCGTGATACAAAAATTCCCGGTCAGGAGTTACAGTTCGTGCAGGAAGACAACTTCCTATTATCATTTAAACGCGGCCAAAACGATAAGTATCTGTATAACGACAACTACAGGATAGACTACATTAAAGAGTATGAAAATCACTTTTCGTACACTGTAGGCTTATCAAAACTTACACAGACGCCCGCAGGTAGCTTATACCCTTTCATAGGTTCGCAAAACAATATTTTTAACAATCTTACCACGTCCGAAGTATCATTTGGTGTGCGTTATGCGCCAAACGAAAAGTTTTACCAGGGTAAGTTGTTCCGTACGCCTATCCGCAATCAGTACCCTAAAATATCTTTGGATTACACCATGGGGTTAAAAGATGTTTTAGGAGGCGATTATAGCTATCAGCAGTTGAAATTCAGGCTCGATAAACGCAACTACGTGGCTCCATTTGGTTTCAATGATATCACGGTTGAGGCGTCGCGCACATTTGGTAAGGTTCCCTACCCTTTGTTGAACATACATCGTGGTAACCAAACCTTTTCTTACGTGATAGATAATTTTAACCTTATGAACTTTTTGGAGTTTGTGAGTGATAAATCTGCCAGTGTAATTGTCGACCATCATTTTGGCGGTTTCTTCTTTAATAAAATACCTTTATTTAAAAAGCTTAAGTGGCGCGAAACCGCTTCAGTAAAAGCACTTTTTGGTGGGTTGGATAGCAAAAATAATCCATCGATCCACCCCGACCTGTTTCAATTCCCGAAAGATGGAAATGGCGAGCAAATCACATACGGCCTGGGCCGTACTCCTTACGTTGAAGGAAGTGTGGGCATCGAGAACATTTTTAAATTTGTAAGGATTGACGCAGTGAAACGATTTACCTACCTGGACAACCCCGACGTAGCCAAATTTGGTGTAAGGGTTAAGATCAAATTCGATTTTTAAAATGGTAGGAATTTATTAATTTTAACTTGAAAATGGCACAGGAAACATCAGTACGCACAAGCCTACAGCTTGGTATTTATAAGATCATTGATCCTTTTGTTAAACTATTGATTAAGATCGGTTTAACACCAAACGCCGTTACATCTATCGGCTTTATATTAAACGTAGGTGTTGCAGCAATTTTTATTATCGGTGCCGAAGATGGCAACCGTGGCGATTTTGAATATGTAGGATGGGCAGGTGGCCTTATTTTATTTGCCGGCCTTTTTGATATGCTCGACGGGCAGGTTGCACGTTTGGGTAACATGAAATCGGTTTTTGGCGCATTGTATGACTCTGTGCTTGACCGTTACAGCGAACTGATCATGTTTCTGGGCATTTGCTATTACCTGGTTGCGCATCATTATTTCTTAAGCTCTATATTCGCTTTTATAGCACTTATCGGCTCAATGATGGTTAGCTATGTACGTGCCCGTGCCGAAGGCCTGGGTGTTGAATGCAAAGGCGGCTTAATGCAAAGGCCAGAGCGTGTAATCACCATCGGTGTATTCGCCATTGCCTGTGGCATTACATCATCATACATTGGCGGCGACTATAAATTGTACATTCCCGGCTTAAAGTTCCACGTATTTGAAACAATGTCGGTATTTACTTTCCCTATCACCTTACTTGCTGTATTAACCAACTTTACCGCCTTTAAAAGGTTGACCGATGCCCGGAAAGCACTTTCTGAAACTAAAGATGAGCAATAGTTTATTAAAAACCGCCGCGGTTGCGTTATTGCTTTTTGCATTTATATTCCCGGCGAAAGCACATGTAGCTGTAAGCCTGCCTAACGGTGCTGCTGCTGATACAAGTAAAAAGAAGCCTTTGGTTTTTCCGGTACCTCCGGCTGATGCTAACCGTTTGTTTTACCTGCAGCGTACATCAAACATCAATACCATAATCTACGATTTAAACGTTGATAAAGGTACGGGCCTGCCTGATGCCGACGAACCTGTAAAGGCTTACTGGATACGTTACAACGAAAAAGGCCAAAAAGAAAACCTGAGTTATGTACAACGCAAGTTTGCTTACGGAATAGTTTCAAAAAAACTGGCCGACAACAAATTTGATATCAGATTTGTGTCATACAAAAAATTTCCGCTCACTTTGATGAAGGCTGCCGACGGAAAATATCATATCTTCGCGACTGTTTCGCAAAGGCAGATGATACTGCATAATTTATTTGTAAAGATAGAGGGTGGTTCTTTCTGGTTGCCAAATGTGGTGTACGTAGAATTTAAAGGCACCGACCCTGTTACAGGAAAAGAAGTTACGGAACGTTTTAAACCCTGATATTATGGCAAAAAACTTTGTATCAAACTCACAGGAATCCGTGAGGATGTTTAAAAGCGATTTTTTAGAAAGCTTATCAAAGGTACATTACGTTGTACCCATTATAATTTTTGTACCGGTTATAGCCGTTTGCACCTATTTTGCTTTTGATAAAGGCCTTGGCTTTGGTACTTATATAGGTATGTTTTTAGCCGGCTTATTTATCTGGACGCTTACCGAATATGTTTTGCATCGCTTTATATTCCATTTTGTGCCTAAAGCACCGTGGGCTTTAAGGCTGCATTTTATATTTCATGGCGTGCATCATGATTACCCAAGCGATGCGAAGCGTTTAGTTATGCCACCATCTGCAAGTATACCTTTGGCTACCGGCTTCTACTTTTTATTTAATGCCCTTTTGCCAACGCATTATGTACTCGGTTTTTTCCCGGGCTTTATTTTAGGCTACCTTGTTTATGATATATCACACTATGCCATACACCACTTCAACTTCAAAGGCGGCTTTTGGAAAAGGATTAAACAACACCACATGCTTCATCATTACCAGGATCCTACCAAAGGATACGGTGTAAGCTCTCCCATATGGGATAAAATTTTCCGTTCAGATTTCATTAAAAAGCAAAATGGCTAATGCTGAACCCGAGAGTGTTCAGATCAACGCAAAAAGCATAGGTATTGTATCTGCACTGTCAATTGTTTATCTACTATTGTCATGGGTGCTGGTTGGCTATAAGAGCGATCAGCTGGTGCTTATAGGCATTTTCAACGTACTTTTTTACGCGTCGGTAACTACACGTAAGTTTATACTTGGCTTCAGCATCTTCATTGTGTATTGGATAATTTTCGATTACATGAAGGCCTTTCCAAACTACAACTACAAAGCAGTAGCTATAGGCAGCCTTTACAATACCGAAAAGCATTTGTTTGGTATTAACCTAAACGGCAGGCTGCTTACGCCTAATGAATATCTGGGCCGCATTAATAACCCGTTTGTAAATGTTACCACCGGCTTATTTTATTTATGCTGGATACCTGTACCATTGTTTTTTGCTGCTTACTTGTTTTTTAAAAACCGCAAGCAGTTTATTTACTTCGCGCTAACCTTTGTGCTGGTAAACATGCTGGGTTTTATTATTTACTATGCCTATCCGGCCGCACCGCCATGGTATGTACAGATGTACGGTTTCAAATTTGTGCCTCTTACACAAGGGAACATGGCTGGCCTTGCCCGTTTTGATAATTACTTCCATATCGACCTTTTTAAATCAATTTATACTAAAGGGTCAAACGTGTTTGCAGCTATGCCTTCGTTGCATTCGTCATACCCGGTAATTGTGCTTTATTACGGTATAAAAAACCGCTTGGGCTGGGTAAACTTATTTTTCGCTATCGTAATGGTAGGAATATGGTTTACAGCTGTGTTTGCAAGCCATCATTACGTACTGGATGTACTTGCAGGTATTAGCTGCGCCTGCCTTGGTATAGCGATTTTTAACTGGGCTCGTAAACAGCCTGCCATAAGCCAACTGCTTAACAGTTACGAAAGCGTAATCCGGTAAACTTCTTCTTATTCCTTTTGTAGGCTTTTTAATACACATCCAATAATATCAGCCAGATTGACACACAGCTGAGTAATGTTTTCCACGTAAATGTAATAGTTACCAACACTTTAAGTATAATTACCCTCCGTAGAGTTGTAGCTATGGCAATATAACAGAACACTTACGAAATAGGCATACAATTTGTTTACCAGTAAATAAGTTAGTGCTTATCCCAATGAAGAAACTATTAACACTCGCCATACTCCTTTTAGCCGGTTTACAACTTTTTGCTGCCGACACCCAGTTAGACAGCCTTAAAATGAAACTGCAACAAAACACCAACGATACCTTAAAGGGACAGATCTATACCCAAATTGCATCTCAGTATTTAAAGTATGATACTATAGCCAACAGGCGTAAAAAATTCTATTACCAAAGTGAGGCCCTAAACTACACCATGCTTGCACTGCACAATTACAGCAAGTATGAAGATACTACAGGCCTTCGTGTTAGTTTCGATAACTTGGCAAAGGTTTATCACTCGCAAAAGAAATATAGCCAGGCTAAATGGTTTATTTTACAATCGAGCTATTTATCGCGTGTAAAAAAGGATATACCTAATCTTGTAGCCTCATTGATTAAACTTTCAACCATTAAAATGGACTTGAAAGATTACAAACTTGCCATGCGCGACCTTAACGAAGCGCTTAGTTTATCAACCGCAAATAAAATTCCTAAGTTGGAGTCTGCAGTGCAATTGAATTACTCCTTCCTGTACAACCGTATGAAAGATTACGAAAAGGGTACAATAGCGCTTAAGCGTTCGCAAGCAATTGACGAGGATATCAAAAAAGATGAGGCAGCGCAGATATTAGCTATGCAGGCGGGGCAAGATTCTATACAAGCGCGTAAAACCGACTCTGTTGTGAGCAGCAAAAAAAAGTCATACGTAAGCACCAACAAGAAAAAGATCCTACGAAAAACGCTGCCATCTCCAAAACGATTGGCCTCGCTATAACCTTTACTGCAGCTATTTTAATTGTGGTGATTTTGATTTACTTCTTCAAAAGAACCCGGTGAATAACACACCGGCAATAAATTAAACCCTGTGCCGTATTTAATGTCATAACATTCGACATGAAAAAATATTTATTAGGCATAAGTTTTATAATTTCCGTTGTATTGTTTACTGCTTTCACGAATAGTGATAACAACGCATCATTTAAAAACGAATTTTTGAGTTTAATTAATGATACCCGTACAAAGGGTTGCAAATGCGGTAGCACATACTATCCGCCCGCTCCGCCCCTTGTATGGAATGATGATCTTGAAAAAGCTGCAGAAGGTCACGCCAGAGACATGGCCAAGAAAAACTACTTTAGTCATGACAGTAAAGACGGGCGCAGCATGAGCAGCCGCATTATCACTGCCGGGTATATTTTTAAGGGCTTTAAGAGCTTTGCAGTTGGCGAAAATATAGCCTTTGGCCAAACAAGCATTGCCGAGGTGACCGCAGGTTGGTTTAAAAGCGAAGGACATTGCAAAAACCTGATGAACCCAACATTTAAAGAGGTGGGCGTAGCAGAAAAGAACAAGTATTGGGTGCAGGATTTTGGCGGCCGCGAATCTTTCTCACCCGAACAGCAGAAGTTGATAAAAGCAGGTAAATACAAATTAATACAAAAAAGCTCCTTATAAGGGGCTTTTCATTTATGGCTTGCCTTGCGGCGGCTTGCTATTATCTTTCTTGTCAGTAGTTGGCTTAGGTTCTTTTTTGGGCATTGGGCCGCGTTTGTAAATTACCAAGCCGTTTAAAAAATTGCGCAGCAATTGATCTTTACAAAGCATATAGTTTGGATGATCTTCCGCCCTGAAGATCGCGCTTAACTCCGTTTTAGTGGTGCGGAAATTGGCTAGTTTTAATATCTCGATTATATCATCGTCGCGCAGCTGCAGCGCCACGCGTAGCTTCTTCATCACTTCGTTATTGTTCATAACTATACTTTTTTAAATATTACAACACCATTGTGTCCACCAAAGCCAAAGGTATTGCTTAAAGCAGCATTTACGTTTTTCTTAAGTGCTTCTTTTATCACTATCTGCAAACCGGCAGGAACTTCAGGATCAATAGTTTCGGTATTGATGGTTGGCGGTACAATTCCATCTGTTATTGCTTTAATGCTTACTATGGCTTCAACCGCACCTGCGGCACCCAACAAGTGGCCCGTTACAGATTTAGTTGCACTGACATGCAGATCGTTATTACCCTCAAATACCGCACTGATAGCTTTAGCTTCGCTTAAATCGCCAACGGGTGTTGATGTTGCATGGGCGTTCACATAGTTGATATCAGCCGCATTCAAACCGGCATCATCAAGCGCCCGTTTCATACCTTCAATAGCTCCTTTGCCTTCAGGATGGGTTGCTGTTATATGGTATGCATCAGATGTCATGGCAGCACCGCCAATTTCGGCGTAGATGTGTGCTCCACGGGCTTTTGCATGTTCATATTCTTCCAACACTAACACGCCGGCACCTTCGCCCATTACAAAACCATCACGCTCCACATCAAATGGTCTTGAGGCAGCTTTAGGGTCATGATTACGGGTTGAAAGCGCTTTAAGCGAGTTATAGCCACCCATTGACGCTTCGCTGATGGGCGCATCAGATCCGCCAGTTACAATGATTTTAGCTTTGCCAAAACGGATATAATTAAACGCATCCATAATAGCTGTATTGGCACTTGCACATGCAGAAGCAGTTGAAAAATTAAGCCCCATAAAACCAAATTTAATGGAGATAATGCCGGCCGCCATATTCAACAACGTTTTAGGTATAAAAAACGGGTTGAAGTGGGGCTCGAAGCCGCCTGCCGCAAATTCGCGGTATTGCTGTTCAAATGTTTCAAAACCACCCTGTGCCGAGCCAAATATTACGCCAACATCAAACGGGGACATTTGGTTGATTTCAAATCCCGAATCTTCGATGGCCTGCTTAGCGGCAATAAGCGCGTATTGTGTATATAGGTCGCTTCGTTTAATATCGTTCCTGTCAAGATGCTGCGTTACGTTCAAGTTAGTTATCTGCGCAGCAAATTGTGTTTTAAAATTCTCAGGGTTATAGCGCGTTATAGGTGTTGCTGGGCTGTTGCCCTCAACTATATTATTCCAAAATTCTGCAACGGTATTACCGGTAGCAGATACAACACCCATCCCGGTTACAACAACTCTTTTCATCAATTATTTACAATGTATTTTTTAGCCCCGCAAAAGTACGACCACTAATGAATAAAACAGCATTTTTTTAATTCCATCCCATCAAATTCATTACCTGCGAAAATTCGGGCTGTAAGGGGGCATCAATAGTAATTACTTTTTTACTTACCGGATGTTCAAAACAAAGCTGCGACGCATGTAAAAACATAGTTTCCATTTGCCATCGGTCTTTAAATAACTTGTTCTGCTTATTGCATCCGTGCGTTCTGTCGCCTATAATCGGGTGGAAAATATGGGCAAAGTGTTTCCTGAGCTGGTGCATACGGCCGGTCTCGGGCTTGGCCTCAATCAACGAATAGCGTGACGTAGGGTGCGCACCATGCGGTACATCAAGTTCAGCGCGCTGCAAAGTTTTGTAACGTGTAAGGGCTTCCTGCAACGTACCATTCTCTTTACGTAAGGGATAATCTATCTCCCCTTCATCATCTGTGAAACCACGTAATATGGCAAGGTATTTCTTGCTGACCCTGTTCTCCATAAAAGCCTGCTGCATAGCAATCTCAGCAGGTTTATCAAACGCAAATAACAGCAAGCCACCTGTTTTACGATCAATACGATGTACAGGGTTTACCTTCTTTCCTATCTGATGGCGAAGCAACTGCAGAGCAAACTCTGAGGCATCGGCAGCGATGGACGACCGATGCACCAGCAGCCCATGTGGTTTATTAATGGCGATGAGGTACTCGTCCTGGTACAGAATATCAAGCATCAGCTTAAAACAAATTGAAGTTGGCCGGTAATAAAATTAGGCAATACCTCTTTGGCAATAGAACTCCCCGGATTAATGCAGTAAACCTCGCTCTCCACATATCGTGATGCAACGCTTACATGCGTATTACCTGCATGCTGCGCAAATAACTGCTGAGCCAATTGCGGATCATTGTTATCTTTTGACAGGTGCGCCAGCAACACGTGGCTCATGTAGTTGGGCTTATGGTTGATAAAAAGATCAAGCGCCTGTTTGTTAGACAGGTGACCTTTGCCACCGCGTATTCGCCTTTTCAGGTAATATGGATACCTGCCCTGTTCAAGCATTTGCTCATCATAATTAGCCTCCAGAAAAACCGCATGGCATTGGTTAAAATGTTTTATCAGATGCTCGCATGTAGCGCCGATATCTGTAAACACACCAATCCTTGTATCGCCATCGGCAATCATAAAGCTGGTTGGTTCGGCAGCGTCATGATGTTTTGGAAAAGCCGTTATAACCAGGCTTCCTATTTGCACGGAGCTGTATGCCTTTAGCGGCATGCAAAGCTCACGCGGCACATCGCCGCAATGATGAACAGTACCATCGGTAACGTAAACCGGTAGCCTGTATTTTTTTGCCAGAACAGCCAATCCGCGAATATGGTCGGAATGCTCATGCGATATAAAGATAGCCTTCACTATTTGCATAGATAGCCCAAGCCGGGCCATACGTTTTTCGGTTTCTCGGCATGATATACCTGCATCAACAAGCACAGCTTCGCGCTCGTTACCAACGTAATAACAATTGCCGTTACTCCCCGAATTTAATGACGCTATATAAACAGGCATAAAGTGCGAAAATAAGGATAATTGCCTACCGTTTGCAAATAATATTAGCAAAGATAATCGTCATCCGTCAAATTGCCTATAGTGTATCAATCGCTAAATAATTGAAAATTAATGTGTATTATTATCTTTGCGCCTTTTAAAGGCATATACACTCAGCCGCTGTTTTGTGAGATTATCGATAACCTTACTATTAATTTTTGTCGCTTGCCTGCGCATATTGGAGCAGGCACCAAACATTTAACAAGGAACGGCAAAATACTTTCCACGGGTGTTTACTATTATGTCATTGATCTACGTAATGGGAAAGACAAACGCTCGGGCAGTGTAACGATATTGAAATAGCTAATCACAGTTATACAAAACAAAAACGCCATGCTTTGTAAGCATGGCGTTTAGACATCCGATAAGATATAATTTATTTTGCTTTTGAAACCTGCATTGGGTTAACACCGGTTGACTGTCCACGAACCGGGCCGCCTGTACGTTGTTTAAACAATTGGAATTTTGATGGCTCAGGCATCTTACCCCAATAGTTGTTGCTCTCATCAATATCAGCAGTTTCGCGCATTGGGTCAAGTTTGATTGAGGCTACTTCTTTATCGTGGATATAGAATTTAGAAGCGGTTTTTTCATTCAATCTCCAAATCTGCGGGGCAATACGATCTGTCCATTTTGTACCATCTTTAAAGGTAAATTCAACAATTACAGGCATTACCAAACCGCCTTTATTGCTAAAGTTAAGCTCGTAAAAATATTTACTGTCGTATTTGCCTTTGTCGGCATCGTTTAATGGTTCAAAGTAAGCGTCGGGTGCCGGCTGGGCTTTTACAATTGCGCTGAACTTAGCAGTGTCAACTGTTACCATACCACGGTCATACTTCCAGTAAAAATCCTGCGTAGCAGTATCCTTATCTGTCTGGAAACGTATGCTCTTATCATTACGGTTACGTACTTTAGAGATATCCTCAAAGCTGTTTACTGCAGGCTGAGCAACACGTGGTGTACGGTTGCCACCCATTGCCGGAGCCTTGGCATCAAGGTTGGCTTTGGCGTATTTAACTGAATCTAACGAGATATCAACAGGATCGGTACCGTAGAACCAACCTCTCCAGAACCAATCCAAATCCTCGCCGCTTGCATCCTCCATTGTGCGGAACAAATCGGCCGGAGTTGGGTGTTTAAAGGCCCAACGGCGTGCGTATTCTTTAAAAGCATAATCAAAAAGTTTACGGCCCATTACGGTTTCGCGCAATATATTTAGCGCAGTTGCCGGTTTAGAATATGCGTTTGGCCCAAAACGAACAATGTTTTCTGAGTTGGTCATAACCGGCTCAAGTTCGTTCTTAGGCAATTTCATGTAATCAACAATTGTATACGCTGCGCCTTTTTTACTCGGGAACTTATTATCCCAAAGCTCTTCGGTAAGGTACTCAACAAACGAGTTCAAACCTTCGTCCATCCATGTCCATTGGCGCTCGTCGCTGTTTACAATCATCGGGAAAAAGTTGTGACCAACTTCGTGGATGATAACACCTATCATACCGTTTTTAGTGCTTTCGCTGTATGTGCCATCTTTTTCGGTACGGCCATAGTTAAAGCATATCATCGGGTACTCCATACCGTTTGATGCCTCAACAGACTGGGCAACAGGATATGGATAAGGAATCGTAAAATCTGAATAGGTTTTAACGGTATGCGCCACTAACCTTGTTGAGTATTTATTGTAAAGGTTGTAGGCTTCTTTACCGTAAAAGCTCATGCACATTACGTTTTTGCCGTTTACCTTTTGGCCCATACCATCCCAAACAAACTTACGTGATGATCCCCATGCAAAATCGCGAACATTATTTGCCTGGAAAACCCATGTCTTCTTCGCGGTTGATGGCGCCTTTTCTGCTTTCTTGGCTTCGGCAAGGGTAACTATCTCAACTGGTGCTGCGGCAGTTTTAGCACGGTTGTAACGCGCCAAACGCTCAGGGCTTAATATAGCGCTGTAGTTTATACACTCGCCTGTACCACCAATAACGTGATCGGCAGGAACGGTCATTTGTACGCGGAAGTTACCAAACGTTAGCGCAAACTCGCCACGGCCTGTAAACTGATGGTTTTGCCATCCCTGGAAATCGCTGTAAACGCAAAGGCGCGGGTACCACTGTGTCATGGTAAATAAATAGTTACCATCCTCAGGAAAAAACTCATACCCCCCGCGGCCGCCAACGGTCATACGATCAGTTATTTTGTAGGTCCAGTCTACATTAAATACAAACTGTTGTCCCGGTTTAAGCGGGGTAGCCAAATCTACACGCATCATGGTTTTGTTGATGGTGTAGCTTAACTTTTTGCCTGTAACATCGGTAAGTTTTGATATCATGATACCAAGGCCGTTATCGGCGTCGCCGTTGCGTGCCTCGTTCTTATCAACATTTTGGGTAGTGGTGGCACGCGGCATACCCGAGCTGCTTTGGTAACCCGAATTGTTAATGCTGCTGTGCTCGTTCTCATCAAGCTGCAACCAAATGTAAGTTAGCTGGTCTGGCGAGTTGTTGAAGTAAGTAATGGTTTCGCTGCCGGTAAGCTTTAAATTCTTCTCATCAAGTTCGCACTTGATGTTGTAATCGGCGCGCTGTTGCCAGTATTTTACACCCGGTGCACCGCTGGCAGTTCTTTGCTCATTGGGTGTGCTCAAAATAGTGCCCAACTGCTCAAACTTGTTACCGTGGTTACTGCCAGGGTTGTTATGAATATCCTGTGCGAGGGCGGCACCGGTTACGCATAACGAAAGAAAGATACTCGTAAAAATTCTCTTCATGTTATGGGGTTTAATAGTCAAATTTAAATTTAAAACGGCAACCTTTCAAGCGCCATTTGTACTGATAATGAAAAAACTGCGGCAGAGATAAAAAAACCCCAGTCGCGGCGGGCTATATGCAGGTATTTAAAACAAATTAATGCCAGGGTAAGTATAACGGCAACTACAACAATTTGACCTGCCTCAAGCCCAAGATTAAAGCCAAGCAGGCCCCATCCTATTGATTGATCGCGAGCCAGCATAATGCGAATGCTGTTGGCAAAACCCATCCCGTGTATAAGGCCAAAACCAAGCGCAAGGTAGTAGTTAACCATAACGTTTGCCTGTTTTGCATTTAGCCTTACTATATTACTGACAGCAGTTATTACAATGGTACAGGGTATTAAAAATTCTACCCACTTTGTTGGGAATCGTATTACATCAAACACGCTTAAAGCAAGTGTTAAGGAGTGCCCTACGGTAAAAGCGGTAACTAAAATAAGCACCTGCCGTATATTGCTTAGGGTATATACAGCAGCCAGTACAAGTATAAATAACTGGTGGTCCAAAGCATCAAGACTAATGATATGCTTCCATCCCAGCCCAAAATAAAAACCAATATCCGACATAATTTTTTTGGAACGAAAGCGTAAATTTAACAGCTTTTTAATATTAAAGCTTCCCCTTTGCGATATGGCTGCACTTTTAAGTAATTCCCTACTATATTGTTACATTTTAACCGGGCTGCTTAGCTTAACTAACCCGGCTAAAACAACATTTCACCCGCTGCACGTTAGCACCACTGATATCAGCTTAAATCCAAAAGATAACCAGCTGGAAATTACGTGTACCATTTTTACGGACGACTTTGAGTCGGCACTCGAAAAGCAGTTTCACGCAAAGGCCGATCTAAACCGCGCAGACATGCATGCAGCTATGGACGTAATGGTTAAAAACTACGTAAACGCTCATTTACAGATAAAGGCCGGCGGAGCTGCCGTTAAGCCAAACTATCTTGGCTTTGAAATTAATCGGGAGGCTGTAAATGTATACCTGGAATCGGCCAAAATAAACACTCCAAAAAATATGGAAGCTGAAGTGAGCCTGTTGCAAGATCTTTACCAGGACCAGCTCAATATTGTACACATGACAGTTAATGGCACAAGAAAGAGTACCCGACTAGACTACCCGGCTAAAAAAGCGGTGCAAAATTTCTAATATTCATTTATAAATAATATTCTCATTTGCTCTGAAATTATTAAATTCGCAAAGAGATTGCGACTATAACAGGCAAATTGGCAAGACAAAACCGGGACAATCGCTATTTTGACGAAAACAGATTGATGTGTAATAAATAAATTATGATCTTTGTTTAACCCTCAAATTATTGCCAGATTATTATTATTTCAAGTTATGCAGCTAAGTACCATTTTATCATAATATCATCCCCCCTGGTGTTGTGTTCGGACGTTAGCCCTAATTAATATTGATTAATTTATGAATAGAAGCCATACGCTTAAACGTTTATTGGATATTATTGTAAGCCTGATGGTGATTGTATTTATACTATCATGGCTGATGCCTATTCTTGTGCTGATGATTAAAGCAGAATCTGAAGGGCCGGGAATATTTAAGCAGGAAAGATCTGGCAGATTCAATAAACCTTTTTGGTGCTACAAGCTTCGCAGCATGCGCCTTAACCCTGCGCTGGCTCATGTGCAGGCAACTAAAAACGATAGCCGCGTTACCCGCGTAGGAGCCTTTATCAGAAAGACCAGCCTTGACGAACTACCTCAATTTTTTAACGTTTTGCTTGGCAATATGAGCCTTGTTGGCCCGCGCCCGCACATGATTGAACATACCGAACGTTTTAGCCAAACGGTTGACCAGTATATGGACCGCCATTTTCTTAAACCGGGCATTACCGGATGGGCACAAATAAATGGCTTTCGCGGTGAGGTGCGTGAGCAAGACCAATTGCAAAAACGTGTAGAGCATGACCTTTGGTATATTGAAAACTGGAGCGTGATGGGTGATGTACGCATCATTGTGAGTACGGTTTTGAATGTGATACGCGGTGAGGAGAATGCATATTAGTACCCCAATATTTATAATACCCCTACTTTAAAATTACAGCGCGCAACTTTATGTCATAATGGTATTTTATGAAGCATTTTGATTTCATAATAAGTATCATTGTATAATTAAATTGCGCGCTTTGTAATGTTATCAGAACCTACCTATCTGCCGGCCCGTATGGTGGCGCCTACAATTGAGGCTCACTTTAAAAGGCATTTGTCTTTGGCCGCACCTTCACCCGGCCGCATATTAGCAACTGCTCCTGCTGCAGAAATAATTGAGTCTGTTTTAGATGTGGCCTTTTGGGCAAGCCTGCAGCGCGAGGAAGGAAAATCCCCAAAAGTATCATTGGCATTACTTGAGCCGTCGCAATCTGACAGGCCGCTTATATTTGGCGATAAACTAAGGCTAACGCCCCGTAACCTGGTTAAGCTTGCACCCGCGGTTGAGCAGCCGGGCATACATCTTGGCGTTTGGCCGGAGGGCGATGACCTTTTTATTTGGGGCACAACCCACAGCGTACCTTCTATATGCTTTGTACTGGAAGTGACCGAGCCGGGCGTACTGGTTATAAAGCACCGACGTATTGATGGATTTGGAAAATTTGTGAACGTGGCTGTTTTAAAGGCAGACCAAATAAAGGTACTTGATGAGGTAACTATGGGCGTGGCCGATTGCCCGCAGCTGCTTGCCTCGCTGGCCAACATGCCCCTGCCCTCTTTTATGGGCGAATCATTTAACGTATTGGTACAACTGGCGGCATCTATGCGACAGCACGGGCGTGGCGGGCTCGTTTTTATTGTACCGCAAGGAACCGACAGGTGGCGAAAATCAATTGTACAGCCTGTTAAATATCCCGTTGTGCCGCCTTACGGTGCAGTTGCCAGCCTGATGGAGAAAAGCCTTGATGAGCGGCAAACGCTCGAGTGGCGCGAATCATTACTGGAAGCAATTGATTTGATTGGTGGCTTCACTGCCGTTGACGGCGCTACTGTGATTACCGAAAAGTACGACTTGCTTGCCTTTGGCGCAAAAGCTGCCCGCGGGGAGCACAATAAACCTGTTGGGCAAATCATCATAACAGAGCCGGTTGCCCAAGCAAAGGCAACGCGTGTACACCCGGCCCAAAACGGCGGCAGCCGCCATTTGGCAGCTGCACAATTTGTAAATGATCAGCACGATGCTATAGCATTGGTGGCATCGCAAGACGGGCAGTTTACTGTATTTGCATGGTCGGCTCAGTTAAACATGGTTCATGCCCACCGTATCGACGTACTGTTACTGTAGTTACGCCTTTAACCGCTCCCACTCCGGATGGCGTTTCAGGTATGATTGGATATATACGCAAAGCACTACCATTTTTAAACCATGCGCCTCGATATACTGAAATGCTTTTTCAACAAGGGCAGCAGCAATTCCGTTTCCTTCAAGCTCAACCGGCACCTCGGTATGGATCAGGTAAATTTTATCTCCCCTTAGCTGGTAATCTATAAAAGCACGTTGGCCCTCAACAAAAAGCTCAAAATTGTGCTTCTCTTCATTATTAACCAGTTCAACATTAGTCAAATCCATAGTTCGCTAAATTATTTGTTAAAAATGTATTGGTTAGCCAACGCTAATTCAACTTGGCTAATGCTATGTGCCTTGCCCTGATAAACCTTTAAGTTGATGTCGGCGTTCATTCTTTTCAAAATGGCCACGCTTGCATCTACCCTTGTTAGTGGCACGTGCGGGTCGGGGTCGCTCGTTGTAATCAGTACGGGTGTGTTTTTAAAGCTTCCCTTGTAATTGTTCATGTTTATCTGCTCGCCAATCAAGCCACCTGTAAAAGCTACCGCGCCTCCATATTGTTTGGCATTGCGGGTAATATATTCAAGCGTTAAGCAGGCACCTTGCGAAAAGCCTGCAAAATAAATCTGCTCTGCTGTAAAACCATCGGCAATGGCTTGCTTAACGGTTTCATCTATGAGGTTGATAGCCGAATCGAGCGCAGGCTGATTATCTTTTACCGGCGCCATAAAACTATAAGGATACCAGCTATAATTTGTTGCTTGCGGGGCGTAAAATGCCATATCCTGTGCGTTTAAATTTTGAGCTAAGCTCATCATATCCTCTGCAGATCCGCCCCTGCCATGAATAAGGATAAGAGCAGCTTTTGCATTGGCGGCCGGTATGCCGCCAATGCGTATTTGTTTGCTGTGTGTGTACATTGCTTAGTCTAATTTTGGTAAAGTAGTTTCTAACGCGCTGCGGTACTGCTCGTACTGTGCAGGCAATTTTAAATGCTGGCCCAATTCTTCAACAGACTCATCAACTGCAAAGCCCGGATTATCAGTAGCCAATTCAAACAAAACGCCGCCCGGTTCACGGAAATACAGTGAGTAAAAGTAGTTTCGGTCAATCTTTTCAGTGATGTGTAACCCCATCGCCGCAATTTTATCACGGAAGTGCATTAGTACTTCTTCGTTTGCAATCCTGAAAGCTACGTGGTGTACCGAACCGCCAGCCACATGGCCCGCAACCTCGCCGGCTACCTCTACCAGGTCAATAATATTTGCACCCTCAACTGCATCTGTTATAAAACGATATCGGTTTACGTGCTGTTCAAGCAACCGATAGCCGAACACATTGGTAAGGATATCCGCCGTAGGCTGCATTTTATTTGTTGTGATGGTTACGTTATGGAAACCTTTGGTTGCATTTTCTGCGCTTACCTCATCTGTTTCCCAAGGCAAACGGGCATCGGGTGTTTTGGATGCGATAAGTTCCAGTTTCAAGCCATCCGGATCAAGCACTGTTAAATACGGTTCGCCAAATTTTTCGGCCACTTTGTTATAAATAACATTGTGTTTCTCGAAACGGTTAATCCAAAAGTCAAAACTGTTTTCGGGCACCGAATAACCTATTTCTGTAGCCTGCCTTGCACCGCGCCTGCCGGTTGCTATTCCTTCCCATGGAAAGAAAGTTAGTATTGTACCGGGCGAACCTTGTTTATCACCATAATATAAGTGGTATGTTTCGGGATCATCAAAGTTTACGGTTTTTTTAACCATGCGTAAACCCAATGTTTTGGTATAAAAATCATGATTACGTTTTGCGTTTCCTGCAATGGCTGTAACGTGGTGCAGCCCTTTTACTATGTCTTCCATTGTGTGTTATATTAAATTGTGAATGTTTTGTTATTAAAAATTTAGTTTTCCAAATAAGCCAGCCTTATAATCGACAATTGCCTGATTAGCTTCTTCAATTGTATTCATTACAAAGTTTTCTTTAGCGGCAACCGGCTCATCAATTGGCTCGGCAGAAAGAAAAAGGATTTGGGCATCTTCACATGCAGTAAGTATAATTTCATCGTTATCTTTCTCAAATACAACAAGCTTATATTGATCTGCCTGCTCCTGGTTTATGGTTACGCTGCCTTTTGCTATGTAAAGCAATGTCCAGTAACCAGATGTGGCGTTGAATTGTACTTGTCTCCCTTTTTCAATTTCTCCTACTATCGATGTTACGGGCGTGTAAGTTTTCAGCGGACCTACCTGCCCGTCGTACTCGCCGCTAGCCAGGAGCAGATTTACACCATCCTGCTGCAATACATTTGGTTGCTGCGATTTGGCGGCTTGCTGATAGGTTGGTTCGTCCCATTTGTTTGCCGCAGGTACATTTATCCAAAGCTGTATCAGCTCTTGCACGCCGCCTTTGTCAAGCATCTCTTGCGTTGGGCCTTCGCTGTGCAATATGCCTTTGCCGGCAAACATCCATTGCACATCGCCTGCCTTTATCACGGCATCGTGCCCGGCGCTGTCTTTATGGTAACCTTCGCCTTGCAGTTGGAAAGTAACCGGCGCAAAGCCCCTGTGCGGGTGCGGATGAATCCTCAGCTTTTGGCCCACCTCAATTTGCTTTGGTCCAAGGTGGTGCAAAACAATGAACGGATTTGCAAACCTGAAATCAACGTGGGGCAACGGTTGCCTAATTGTTTCTTCTTTGGTTATTTGCTTTTCGCGACCTGCCAAAATATGTGTGATCTTCTTTTTCATAACGCCTATCGCTTTTGATATAACAAAGGTACAGGCATGCACAATGCATCCAAATAAGGTAGGTTAAGCGTAAAACTTAATGTAGATTAAGAGGAGTTGGGGTCAGCATTATTTTAAAGCCGTCGTTGCGAGGTACGAAGCAATCTCCAAATGAATAGTTACAAAATTGCATGTCGATGATTGCTTCACTACGTTCGCAATGACGCTTCGAGAGCGCTGCTTCTACTTCACAATTGTATTGTTTAGCATCTTGCTTAAAAACTCGGGCGTTACACCTATGTATGATGCCACTTGCTTTTGGGGAAGAGATTTGATTAGTGATGGATATAGCCCGCAAAAATTACTGTAGCGCTCAATAGCTGAAAGCGTAACGTTATCAATTTGCCTGTATTGATAAGTAGCAATTGCGTTTTGCCCTAAAATGCGGTTAAAGGTTTCAAATTTTGGCAGCTGTTGGTTCAGCTCATCAAAGTCGGCTTTGTTTATATAAATATATTCGCTGTCTTCAATAGCATCTATATTAAGCATAGCTGGCTTGCCGCTTACAAAGCTACGCATATCAACTATCCACCATCCCGGAGGAGCGAATTGCAAAACGTGTTCGGTGCCATTTTTATCAACTGCGTAGCTGCGTAAACAGCCTGCCGTTACAAATATTACTTTGTTGTGCACCTCGCCCTCTTCCAGCACAAATTGCCTGCGTTTTACCTTTTTGTAATGCAACCGGTCAATCAATTGGTCTTGTTCGGCAGCATCAAGCGTAACGTATTTCGCAATGGCGGTAAGTAATAAGCTGTTGTCCATAGGTAATATTACTGCAAGTATATTAAAAAGTAACTTATGCCTGCTAATAACCTTATATTAGCCATACCAACTAAACACTAAAATTGAACATGAAAAGACGCTCATTTGTTAAAGCATCTGTATTTGGCAGTGCCGCTGCCACGGTTTTACCAGCAGCAACACAAGCCATGAACTTAGCCAAGCCCGCAACTGCCGAATATTATGAACTGCGTATTTATCAATTAAAAGACAGTACGCAGCAGCAACTGATTGAGGAGTTTTATAAATCAACAGCCATACCGGCCCTTAATAAATTGGGGGTAAAGCACGTAGGTGTATTTAAAGAAATGAAACCGGAAGGCCAAACAAAGCTTTACGCGCTGATACAATATAACAGCTTGCAGCATTTTGAAACTGTTACTGATACGCTTGCCAACGATGCCGCCTACCAGGCAAAAGGCAGCGCTTACTTAAATGCCCCGGCAAAGCAGCCGGCTTACGAGCGGATAGAAACATCGCTGATGAAAGCTTTTAAACACAGCCCTGTTTTAGAGGCCCCGGGCAAAGGCAACCGTATATTTGAGCTGCGCCAGTACCAAAGCCCAAGCGAGGCTGCAGGTGCGCAAAAAATTGAAATGTTTAATGACCAGGGCGAAATAGATATTTTTAAGCGGCTTGGCTTTAAACCTGTTTTTTGGGGCGAAACACTTATTGGCCAGCAAAGGCCAAACCTTACTTACATGGTAACCTTTGATGACATGGATGCAAAAGCTGCCCATTGGAAAGCATTTGTTGATGATGCGCAATGGAAAAAGATAAGCACTGTACCTAAGTATGCCGACGCCTTGTTAGTTAATAAAATAACATCAACCATGTTGGTACCTGTGGCCTTTTCACAAATTTAATAGCTCTGCTTTTTTTAAATTGGTAGATTTGCAGGGTAACATTTTTAACTATGCAAGAGCCATTTGATGTACTGGTAAACGGAGTTGTTTATTCGGTTTTCCCCGAGGAAAAAGACGTTTACACTATTTTTAAGGCAGGTGTTGAGTTTGGTAAAATTGAAAAGGATACCGAGAATCTGTGGATGAAACTTGATCCCGAGACCGAGCTGCCAATGTTTAATGACGACCCGGAAGTAAATAACATAGGCAAGGCAATAGTTAACTACGTGCCCGAGCCGGATGAAGAGGAAGATGAAGACGAAGATTTTGAATAGATCTTCGTCTTCGTTTTTTTATGATTGTATGTAAACCTGTAAATGCTCTATTGTTTCCTTTTGAGCATGTATGGTCGCATAAACAAGGTCGTTTACAGATATTATCCCACAAAGCTTTTCATCCCTGTCAAATACAGGCAGGTAACGGATGTTGTGCTCGCTCATAAGCACCATACAGGTTTCTATAGATGATTCGGGTGTTATTTTAGGCAGGTTTTTACTCATGATCTCGGCCGCAGTGGTATCATCAGAGTGTTTACCCATCAGGATGATCTTACGGGCATAATCACGCTCAGTCAACAAGCCCATGTAGTGGTCGCCATCACTCACTATAACGGAGCCTATGTTTTCTTCGGCCATTAAAATAAGCACGTTAAAAACGGTGGTATTCGGCGATACGGCTATAACCCGGCCCCCTTTGCGGGCCAAGATGTGTTTAACTTGTTTCATGAAATTGTGGTTTTAATTTGGTTGACCTGAAGTTAATACATAACTACAAGAAATACAACATTTTAAATACAAAAACATCAGCATATAAAAACAATAAAGCCGGATCAACTCATCGCTGATCCGGCCCTCAATATTTAGTGATGGTTACTTGGCAACCCGCACCTTAACGACAACTTTTTTAACAGTATCGAATCCATCGGCCTTTACACCCGGTTGGTGGGCATCGGCCGGAAAAAATAATAAGATTGTGCCCGGTATCGCCGTATAATAGGTGCCATTCGCGGTGTAATTGATCACGTCTTTTGTTGTTTCGTACGGAGCGGTCACCGTCGCAGTAGCAGCTGGGGCCACTCCCATCTGCTCTTTGCCGCGTATTACATATTGCAAATCGATATAGTTACGGTGCGATTCCCACTTGGCGGTTTCCTTATCTTTAGCGGTACTCTCACTTACAATGGCAAATACATTGTCGCCGTCTATTGCATATTTGCCAGGCGGCAGGTTTTGCAGGTTGGTTTCCTTTAAATATTTAAAGGCTTTATCCCACCAAGGTTGTGCTGCATGGTACTGTTTGTAAAACTCAACAGCGTTTATTGATGGATGTGGCTTAACTGCTGCGCCATTGGTCCAACTACCCTTTTTTAGCCATTGAGTGGCCTGCTTTACGGTTACACTGTCGCCATTAACCGCTGCCGAGGCATACAAAGTAGTTAATACAAAGATGAGGCTAAAGCCCAATGCCTTAAGCAAATTGTAAATTTTCATGAGGTTTTAATTGGTTTACCCGCCTAACATAAGTAAAATTGCTTAATAGATAATGCCGGACGTAAAGTTTATAAGCCTGATGCATCTATACCTTGAACAAATTCGCTACAACGTTTGCGTAGAAATATGCAGGGTTTATTTTTTAATAAATACCTATTATGGTACAATTGCTTAATCGTTATCAGTTTTGCTAATTAACCTCTATTTATCTTGAAAGTAATACACGCCGTACACCCCGACGATTTTAAAACCTACCAAACGGATAAAATTCGCGAACGTTTCCTAATGGAAAACCTTGTCCAGCCCGACAAGATCAACTGCGTATACACGCATTACGACAGGATGATCATAGGTGTGGCAAACCCTGTTTACAGGAGCCTGTACCTGGAAGCCTATCCAAGTCTTCGTGCTCAAAATTTTCTCGACCGCCGTGAAATAGGTATTATTAACGTTGCAGGCGATGGGCGGGTAACAGCCGACGGAAAAGTTTATGAATTAAAAAAACTCGACTGCCTTTACATTGGTAAGGATACCCGGGAAGTTACCTTTGCCGCAAATGATATAACTAATCCACCGGTTTTTTACCTGCTTTCGTCGCCGGCGCATAAAACGTATCCAACCGTTTTAATGCCTATACAGCATGCGGCAAAAGTAACAGCGGGCGACACTGCAACCGCTAACTACCGCACCATAAATAAATATATTCATGCTGAGGGCATACAAAGCTGCCAGCTGGTTATGGGTTTAACCATTTTACATGGCGGCAGCGTATGGAACACTATGCCACCGCACGTGCATGACAGGCGCATGGAGGCCTATTTTTACTTTAATCTTGCAGCCGGGCAGCGCGTGTTTCATTACATGGGCGAAGGCCAGGAAAGCAGGCATATTCTTGTTGATAATTATGATGCGGTGGTATCGCCGCCGTGGAGCATGCACAGCGGTGTTGGTACAGGCAGCTATAGCTTTATATGGGGCATGGCGGGCGAGAACATGGACTATACCGATATGGATGCCATCAAGATAGAAGACATCAGATAATACAATAATCTATGGAAAACATATATTCGTTAAACGGAAAAGTAATTGTGGTAACCGGTGGTACGGGTATTTTGGGCAACTCGTTTATCAATGGCATTGTTGCTGCAGGTGGCTCAGTAGGTATCCTTGGTCGCAACAAAGCCGTAGCCGAAGAACGCGCCGAAGCCATCAACACAGCAGACGGGCAAGCAATAGCCCTGGTGGCTGATGTACTTAACGAAGATGAATTAAAACAGGCTAAAGAACTTTTATTAGCGCGATTTGGCAGGATAGACGGTCTTGTAAATGGCGCAGGCGGCAACATGCCCGATGGTGTATTACAACCGGAGGATGATATTTTCAGCATGAGTATGGAGGGCATGAAAAAGGTTATGGACCTAAACCTCTGGGGAACCCTACTACCTACGCAGGTTTTTGGTGAAGCCATTGCTAAAACAGGAAAAGGCAGTATTGTTAATATCTCGTCCATGAACTCCAAACGTGCAATAACCAAGGTATTGGGCTACAACATGGGTAAAGCCGCGGTAGATTGCTATAACCAATGGTTTGCAGTTGAACTGGCCAACCGCTACGGCGACGCTATACGCATGAACGCCCTCGCGCCGGGCTTTTTCCTTACCGAACAAAACCGTAATTTGCTAACCTTGCCCGAGGGCGGCTACACACCGCGGGGCCAGTCTGTAATAAGGCAAACACCATTTAAGCGATTTGGCCACCCCGATGAGCTGATTGGTGCGCTGGTTTGGTTGCTAAGTGATGCATCGGCTTTTGTAACCGGCTCCATGATTTGTGTTGACGGTGGGTTTTCGATATTTGGAGGCGTATAAATACTATAATTTAAAATGATAACACCCGGAAAAGGCAAAGTACTTTCGTTTGGCGAACTCTTGATCAGGCTATCGCCGGATATTGATGGAGCCTGGATAAAAAACAACCAGTTGCCATTTTACATTGGTGGGGCCGAACTTAACGTAGCAACAGATTTAGCCTTGTGGGGTGTGCCATCAAAATACTTTACTGCTCTACCAGATAATGGTGTGTCAGAGCAGTTGATAGATTACTTAAGCAGCCGCAGCATTGACATGTCGGCAGTGAATAAAAGCGGCAGGCGCATTGGGCTGTTTTACCTCACAAAAGGTAAAGACATGAAGCACGATGCCGTAATATACGACCGTGCAGGCTCATCATTTGCTGAATTAACACCCGGCACCATTAATTGGGATGAAGTGTTGGCCGATGTAAGCTGGTTTCATTTCAGCGCAATCTGTCCGGCATTGAGCCAGGAAACTGCAGATTTATGTGAAGAAGTTTTAAAAGAGGCCACGAACCGGGGCATCATAACTTCTGTGGATTTGAATTATCGCGCCAAACTCTGGCAGTATGGCAAACAACCTGATGAAGTGATGCCGAATCTTGCACAATACTGCGACTTAATTATGGGCAATGTATGGGCGGCCGAAAAGCTGCTGGGCATTCCGGTTATGCCTGACCTTCATGAATCTGGCCAGCAAAGCATCTACCTAAAGGAAGCGCTTAAAAGCTCGGAGCTGATCATGGATAAATTTAAGCGATGTAAAGCGGTTGCCAATACCTTTAGGTTTGATGAAGGTGCAGGCATAAACTACTATACTGCTTTATATACGGGTGGAGATTTCACCCATTCGGCACAGTACAATTCGGATTACGTTGTAGACAAAGTTGGCAGCGGAGATTGTTTTATGGCAGGTTTGATCTATGGTTTTTATAACCAATTAGCCCCTTCAGACACGCTTGATTTTGCTACTGCCGCAGCCTTTAATAAATTGTTTATTGAAGGTGACACCACTACAAGTACTGTTGATACGATAAAAGACGCGATACGTTATAACGGCTAACTAACAGCCTGCCCTAACCTGTCGATACCTATATAAACCAATTATGACTGAAGTGAAAAAAACCAACTACCGGTGGGCG
Source organism: Mucilaginibacter pallidiroseus (assembly GCF_007846085.1). GTDB lineage: Bacteria > Bacteroidota > Bacteroidia > Sphingobacteriales > Sphingobacteriaceae > Mucilaginibacter > Mucilaginibacter pallidiroseus. The sequence goes on along the minus strand of NZ_VOEJ01000001.1, from coordinate 71,038 downwards.
GTAGTGGTATTGCTGTTTTTTGCCACAACCATAAATTATCTCGACAGGCAGGTTATCGGTTTTTTGAAGCCAACGCTCGAAAAGGAATTTGACTGGACCGAGACCGATTACAGCCATATTGTAATGGCTTTTTCTGCCGCATACGCATTTGGCCTGTTGGTTTTTGGGGGCGTTATCGATAAAATTGGCACTAAGCTGGGTTATACAATCTCGTTAATTGTTTGGAGCCTTGCGGCCATGCTGCACGCGCTAGTGAAATCAACTTTCGGTTTTGGTGCAGTAAGGGCGGCGCTGGGGCTGGGCGAAGCTGGCAACTTTCCTGCGGCTGTAAAAGTAGTGGCCGAGTGGTTCCCAAAAAAGGAACGGGCCCTGGCCACAGGCATATTCAACTCTGGCGCCAATATCGGTGCGGTACTTGCCCCTGCCATGGTTCCGTGGATACTGGGTATTTATGGGTGGCAAATGGCCTTTATCATCACCGGCGCAGTGGGCTTTGTGTGGTTGGTTTTCTGGATTATATATTACGAGATACCTGCAAAGCACAAAAAAATAAATCAAGCCGAAATTGATCACATTGAAAGTGACGTTGAAGATGAACCAGCTACAGAACAAGGCGCTGTATCCAGCATAAAATGGGGTCGACTTTTTACCATCAGGCAAACATGGGCGTTTATTGTTGGCAAACTACTTACAGATCCTATGTGGTATTTCTTTTTGTTCTGGCTCCCCTCTTATTTTTCCAGCACATTTAATCTCGATCTGAAAAAGCCCACCCTGCCGCTTATTTTAATTTACACGGCAACCACCATTGGCAGCATTGGCGGGGGCTACCTTTCGTCATGGTTCATAAGGAAAGGTATGCCTGTTTTTAAAGCCCGCAAAACAGCCATGTTTATATTTGCACTTTGTGTGATACCTATTTTTGCCGCACGCTTTGCTACCAATATTTGGCAGGCGGTTGGTTTGATAAGCCTTGCCGCAGCAGCACATCAGGCCTGGAGTGCCAATATATTTACAACCGCTTCAGACATTTTCCCGAAACGGGCAGTAAGCTCGGTGGTGGGTATAGGCGGCATGGCGGGTTCTGTAGGCGGCATCTTATTCCCTATTGCTATCGGTTGGATACTTGATTCGGCGAAGGCAAACGGTAACATTGCTGCAGGCTACAATATTTTGTTTATTATCTGCGCATGTGCTTATTTGCTTGCCTGGCTGTTAATGCACCTGCTTGTTCCGCGTAAGGCTGCTGTTAATTTATAGCGCTAATAAAAACCGCCGTTTCTTTATATATTGCGTGATATTGCCGCCATTTAGGGATGTGCGGCTCCTTGCTTCCTTATGAATTTCAATGCTATTACCATACGAGATATTGCCAAGGCCCTTGGGCTTTCTGTATCAACCGTATCCAAAGCATTGCGAGATAGTTATGAAATAAGCACCCAAACAAAGAAGCTGGTCGCAGAATACGCCCGCGAACATAACTATCGCCCAAACCCACTTGCGCAAAGTCTAAAAAAAGGACACAGCAAAACCATTGGCATTGTGGTATCCACTATCGAGAATCAATTTTTTTCGCAGGTTATTAACGGCATCGAGTCGGTAGCATATAAGGCGGGGTTCAACGTAATCATCACACAAACACATGAGTCGTACGAGTTGGAAGTTAAAAACGTAGCGCAGCTTACCCACCACGCATTGGATGGTTTATTGATTTCCCTCTCGGCCGAAACCAAAGATGTAGAACACCTGCAACATTTGAATAAACAGGGCTTGCCTATCGTATTTTTCGACAGGGTAAGCAGTGATATTAAAACCCATAAAGTAATTGCCGATAACCTTAAAGGTGGCTACGATGCCACCAAACACCTGATTGAAGCCGGATATAAACGAATTGCGCACATAACCAGTCCGCCAAATATATCTATAACTCAAGAGCGCCTTGCAGGCTACAAGCAAGCACTCAAAGAAGCCGGAAGGCCTATTGAAGAACAATACATAAAATATTGCCCTCATGGCGGCCGGGATACCGAAGAGGTGGAAATAGCAATTAACGAATTGCTTGCCCTGCCTAACAAACCCGACGCAATATTCACCACGTCCGACAGGATCACAACCACTACGCTATTTTTGCTTAACAAGGCAGGTATTAAAATTCCAAATGATATTGCATTAGCAGGATACACTAACACTACCCTTGCTGATGTATTGAACCCGCCGCTTACATCGGTTTACCAACCCGCTTTTGAGATGGGGCAAAAGGCAGCCGACATGTTATTGCAACTAATACTTAGTAAGCGCCCGGTTACTGAATTCGAGACTATAACACTGCCCACACAGTTGTTCATCAGGCAGTCTACCCACAGTGTGGGCTAACCTAAAGCTTGTATTTAGTCCTCATTGCCTAAAACGAAAACGATTGCGTAAATAAAAGCCGGCTATTTAACATTGAATTTATGCAAGTATTTTATTTTTGAACAAGCAGACAAGTTTAAAAACCAATTATAGCCTGGCCCTGCACTTACCTGTACTATGATAAAACAAATTATAACTGGCATTTTAGTACTGCCATTTGTATTTGCTGCAAACGCATCTAGCGCACAAACGGTTACGCTCGATTATTTTTTTAATCACGAAACCCGTGTTGGTAAAAACGGACGTACGGAGCGTTACCATTACACCTGGGAAGATCAAGGTAATACGGGCTTTAGCAAGTGGGGCGGGCTATTTAAAAGGCGGGGTGCAAAAATAGATTCGCTGGCAAGCGCACCAACATTGCGTAATTTAAAGGGAACAGAAATTTACATAATAGTTGATCCTGATACGAAAAAAGAAAGCGTAAAGCCTAACTATGTTGAGCCTGCTCACGTAGAAAGCATAAGCAAATGGGTAAAGGCCGGTGGCATATTGGTGCTGATGGCTAATGATAGTGCCAATACCGAGTTATCGCGTTTTAATACCCTGGCAGCAAAATTTGGAATGCATTTTAATAATGATATGCAGGCATATGTTGTCGACGATAATCATTTTGAGGATGGCGCCATAGTGCCCCCCAACAAACAGGTGCTTACAACTGCTAAAAAGCTGTTTATGAAAGATGCCTGCAGTATTTCGTTAACAGGGATTGCAAAGCCGCTGTTAAAAACCGCCAATTGGGCTATTCTAGCAGCGTTGGCAAAGTACGGCAAGGGCACTGTAATTGCAGTAGGCGACCCCTGGCTTTACAATGAGTATGTAAACGGTCGCCTGCCGGCAGGGTTCGACAATGATAAAGCAGCTGATGATTTAGCTGCCTATTTACTTAAGATAGTTAATAGATAAGTGAAAGCCTGATTTTATGCAGGCGACTATAAAGAGTTTCCGGGTGTTGGCAAAACAAGCACACATCCGGGGAATGGTTAGAATTAATTATATGTATGGTTACCAGTTTTACCGGTCGTGCGCAAGGCATGGCCGGTATAAACGGTATTAAATACAAGCATTCAAATTTCTACCTTTGCAGCCAACCAACAGGCATGCCATCCATAAATTTTACCGACATCAGTTATTTAAAAAAAGGCTCTGCTACTCAACATCGGGTTTACAATGTTCTGCTAAGAAGTAAACTCCTCGATAAATTGGCGGCCTATGATCCTATCCTGGTTGGCACCTTTCCGTTAGACATTCAAACGAGCAATAGCGATATAGATATTATTTGCCAATGCAAAGACCTTAAAGCATTCGCGCAAATGATAAGTACAACCTTTGCTGATCAAGATAATTTCAGCCTGAAAACTATAAACGGTTTTGACTTGCCTGCAGTTATTGCAAGCTTTATTACCGAAGGGATTCCTGTTGAGATATTCGCCCAGGATTTACCACCGACCAAACAAAACGGCTACCTTCACATGCTTGCCGAACATCAAATCCTATCATACTTCGGCGAGGATTTTAAGCAAAAAGTAGTTGCACTTAAAGAGACTGGTATTAAAACAGAGCCGGCATTTTGCCAGCTTCTTGGAATATCAGGCAATCCATACATTGAGTTGCTAAACTATCAGTTACCCATTAGTGGCAACGCTTAGCTTAAAGGGTTGCTATTGTAGTTTTCCATTTTATTTTCGCGATTCCCCGAGCGGAATATCATCCTGAACGCCTGGTCGCGAGTTAAATATGCAACTGCCCAACTGTAAAGCGTTCTGATACGGTTATTATAATTGACCAGTGATATCAGGTGGATGAACAGCCATGCAAGCAAACCTAAAAATCCGCCAAAATGAAGTTTTTGTTTAAATAAGTCGGCAACTGCAATGCGCCGGCCTATGATGGCCATATCACCCCTGTCAAAATAAATAAATGGTTCCATTGCTTTACCCTTAGCCGCAAGCATCAGATTTTTAGCCAGGCGTTTACCCTGTTGTATGGCAGGCTGCGCCAACTGCGGATGCCCGTTTGGATAAGCCGGATCATTAAACTGGATGGCTATATCGCCAATAGCATATATATTTTGATAACCATTAACCTGGTTAAACTCATTCGTTAGCATCCTGCCGCCTTTGCCTATACTTTCTGGAGCTATTCCGTTAAATAAGTTGGCTGTAACGCCGGCCGCCCAAATAAGTGTCTTGGCCTCGATAACAGATCCGTCTGACAAATGGACTCTTCCGTTCTCAAAATCATTTACACGGGTTTCCAGTTTTATAAGCACACCCTGCTTGTGCAACTCATCATAAGCAGCTTTGTGGGACTTATCGCTCATGGGTGCAAGTAAATCCGGCGAGCCGTCCACAATGTAGATATCAGCTTCGGCCGCGTCCAAGTTAGGGTAATCAGCTCCTAAAATATACTTCTTCATTTCGGCAAGCATACCTGCTACCTCTACACCCGTGGGGCCACCGCCGGCAATCACAATACTCATTAATTTTTTACGCTCAACCGGGTCTTTCTCAATCGCAGCAAGTTCCTGGGTCTTAATCATTTCGTTGCGCAAGTACAAGGCATCGTCAATCCCTTTCAACGAAAAAGCATTTTTACGGACGTTTTCGTTGCCAAAAAAATTGGTTTTCGAGCCGGCAGCAAATACAAGTATGTCGTATTGCAGTTCGCCTCCGTCGCTTAAATAAATAGTATTACTGGCCGCATCTACACGCTCAAGAGCTGCCATCCTGAAATTGATACGCTTTCTGCGTAAATACTTACGGAATGGATAGCTTATGCTTGATGGCTCCAAAAAGCCGGTAGCAACCTGGTATATAAGCGGCGTAAAATAGTTGTAGTTGTTTTTGTCAACCAGTGTAACGTTATAATAATCGTTTTTAAAAAGCTTTGTTATAAAGTTTAAACCGGCAAAGCCGCCACCAATTACTATGATATTTTTTTTGGTTGTTATACTATCCATTATTTTAATGATAAGTGTAAGGCAGAAAGTATGATCAGGTTTGCCGCCATGTTTTAAAGCTATAAAAAGCCTTTTTGTTTTTCCACAACCTTTCAGAATGATGTAAACATGAGCTAGTAAGCCTTCAGCCAAAGATAATTTACACTCGATTTACAATTGGAATTTGCAGCAACATACTCCTTTCAAACATCGCTGGTAAAACATCTAGTAACCCTACGACAGTTAATTATATACCTGCCGGGGCGCCAAATTATCTACATTTTTATACCTTGCGCACAATACGCTTTGCATTAAATATCCGAATAAAATGCATCCAACCCTTTTGCTAAGTTTAGAAATAATTTATACGCTTATTGTTATAGCGGTTTGCCTGCGCATTGTTTATGACACCCGGTCCACTACTAAAACGCTTGCTTACCTGCTCATCACTATCTTTTTACCTGTAATTGGCATCATCCTCTACTTTACACTTGGTGTAAACTATCGCAAAAATAAACTCTACAGTAAGAAGATTATCAACAACGACAGGCTGCTAAGGAGCGTACGGCATCGAATTATGCTTACCTATGAAAAAGCCATAGAAAGCGGCCGTGACGAAATCACCAATTTCAGAAAACTTGCCGCCCTGTTGCTTAATGACGGGTGGAGCCCTCTTAGCGGTGGCAACAAGGTAAAATTGCTTTTAAACGGCGAGAATAAATTTGCGGATGTGATAGCTGCTTTAAAGGCCGCTAAAAAACACATCCATATCGAATATTATATTTTTGATGACGACCATATAGGCAATCAGCTTAAAGACGTGCTGATTACTAAAGTCCGCGAGGGTGTTGAAGTAAGATTTATTTATGATGACTTTGGCAGTCGTTCTATCCGCCGCAGATTGGTGCCGCAACTACGGGAAGCCGGGGTACACGCCTACCCTTTTTACCGCGTGCGCTTGCTGCCATTTGCCAACAGGCTTAACTACCGTAACCACCGTAAAATTATTATTATTGATGGTTGCACAGCCTTTACCGGCGGCATAAACGTAAGCGACAGGTACATAAATAATCCAGAGTATCACAACAGGGTTTACTGGCGGGATACGCATTTGCGCATTGACGGGCCGGGCACTTACTATCTGCAATTTTTATTTATCGGCGACTGGAACTTTTGCTCGGACCAGGCATTGGAACCAAGTACAGATTATTTTTGCCTTGATGCCCATGCAGAAAGTGACACCACCCTGCAGGTTGCCGCCAGCGGACCCGACTCGGATTCCCCTACTATCCTACTATCGTTATTGCAAGCCATAAGCCTGGCTCAAAACGAAATTTGTATTACCAGTCCCTACTTTATACCCGGCGAAAGTTTATACGATGCCCTTAATGCTGCGGCGTTAAGCGGTGTAAAGGTGAAAATTTTGCTGCCAAGAAGATCCGACTCTTTTTTTGTTGATTGGGCGGCGCGCTCTTATTATGCCGAACTGATGGACGCCGGAATTGAAATCTACCTGTACACAAAGGGTTTTATACATGCCAAAACGCTTGTAGCCGATGGGCAACTGGCGATTGTAGGTACTGCAAATATGGATAACCGCAGCTTTGAACTCAACTTTGAAGTAAATACCATTGTGTATGATGAGGACCTGGCTTCGCAGCTGCGTGCTGTGTTCATGCAAGACCTTGAAGACGCCGAAAAATTGAACCAGGACGCCTGGCAAAAACGCCAGCTTTACCGCCAACTGCCCGAGAAGCTTGCACGCCTGCTATCGCCGTTGTTGTAAAAAAGTCAACAATTAGTCTTTTGTATCGTTTCTGACTAATGAATGTATTTGCCATAGCCACAAGTTTATTTGCCGTAAGCTCGATATTCAGCTTTATAAATGCGCGTTTTATAAAGCTTCCCGGGGTTATTGGGGTAATGGTATTAGCAATGTTAACGGCGTTAATTACGCTTTTTGCAGGTAAAACAATGCCGGGCTTTAGCGCCTTCATTATTAGCCTGTCTGGGTCTATCGATTTTTCAAAAGCCCTGCTTGATGTAATGCTTGGCTTTCTCTTGTTTGCCAGTGCACTGCACTTTGATATTAATAAATTAAAGGAGGGCATTCGTGGGGTGCTAATTATCAGCACAATAGGCGTGCTGTTGTCTACCCTGATCTTTGCAGGCGTTTTATACTACGTAACCAATTGGCTGCACATTGATCTGCCTGTTATTTATTGCCTGCTGTTTGGCGCGCTCATATCTCCTACCGATGCGGTAGCTGTTGCCGCCCTGCTCAAGAAAACCAGGATGCCAAAGAGGCTGGAAACGATCATATCCGGCGAATCGTTATTCAATGATGGCATTGGCCTGGTACTTTTTATAACCTTCCTTGAAATTGCTAATACGCCCGATAAAGGCTTCTCTATAGCCGAGGCAGGCAAGCTTTTTGCGCACGAGGTGTTTGGCGGCCTTGCCCTTGGTGCAGGGTTTGGTTGGCTGGCTTACCGCATGATGCGTGCTATAGATGATTTTCAAACCATTGTATTAATATCTATAACCCTGGTAATGGTTATTACTGCCGTAGGTGCCGCATTACATGTCTCCATTCCGCTGGCCGAAGTTGCTGCGGGCTTACTTGTAGGCAGCAGATCATTCAGCAAACGTACCGACTTTAAAGTTGAGGAGGTGTTAGGTAAGATATGGGGTTTAATGGATGATGTACTCAATACCATATTATTTGTAATGATTGGCTTGCAGATGGTAACTATCACTTTCAGCGATAACTATATACTCATAGGTGTGATAGGTATTTTAGCATTGCTGCTCGCGCGGGCACTAAGCATATTTTTACCCGTTGTATTTTTGCGCCGGTCGCTCAATATGGAATACAATAGTATACTGATTTTAACCTGGGGTGGCTTACGGGGCGGTATCTCCGTAGCCCTTGCGCTATCATTACCCGGCTCGCCCTACCGCGAACTGATACTTGCCGGAAGCTTCTTTATCGTTGTATTTTCTGTAGTTGTGCAGGGCCTTACGCTTAACAAAGTAGTAAATAAATTAGTTGAAGTTTGAGAACTGATGTTCTTGTGACAAACTATACGAGCCAAATATTTAGTTTTGCACAATCAAATTTATGGCAACCAATTTATTAAAGTTAGATAGACAATTGTGTTTTCCGTTATATGCCTTGTCAAGGCAGATTACCGGCCTATACAGGCCGCTTCTGGAAGCAATAGGGCTAACTTACCCGCAGTACCTGGTTATGATGCTGCTATGGGAACATAACAGCATGACGGTTAAAGCGATCGGTCAGGAATTACTGCTTGATAGCGGTACGCTTACTCCTTTGCTAAAACGTCTTGAAAAGCAAGGGTTGCTAAGCCGCAGGCGCGATGAGTTGGATGAACGTTCGGTTATTATAACCCTAACCACAGCAGGAAACGAATTGCGTAAAAAAGCTGAGAAAGTACCTGCTGCTTTGATCGAAAAATTGCCCTTGGCCGAAGATGAAAGTTGCTTGCTAATTAATCAATTACATACCATTCTTAAAAACTTACAATAATTCACATAATAATATCAAAACATGGAAATCCTTTATACGGCGAAAGCCACAGCAACAGGCGGCCGCAACGGCCAGGTAAAATCAAGCGATGGTGCGTTAGATGTAGCAGTACGCATGCCTAAGGAAATGGGCGGCCCGGCAGGCAATTACCTGAACCCGGAAATATTATTTGCAGGCGGTTATGCTGCATGTTTCGATAGTGCATTGGCACTGGTAATCCGCACCGAAAAGGTGGAGGGTATAGGGACAACGGCTGTTAATGCGCAGGTAAGCATAGGCAAAACAGATGCAGGTGCTTTTAACCTTGCTGTTAAGCTTGATGTTGAAGTACCCGGCATCGAAAAAGAACAAGCCCTTGAATTGGTTAAAAAAGCACATCAGGTTTGCCCATACTCAAACGCTACGCGTGGCAACGTTGAGGTGGAACTAAACGTAATTTAATCACCAGCAACTTTAAAAGATCTGCCTGTAAACAGGCGAGATAAAAAGCATCCTGCTCATTACAGGGTGCTTTTATTTTTATCGAAAGACTACCCTGGCGGGAAGTAATTTTTTAAATTTATAGCATGATTAAGGTAGTTGTGTTATTGTTCGCGCTAATATTGGTAAGCTCTTTTAAACAAAAAGATGTAACCTGGGTAGCCATAGGCGATTCGATAACTTATTTAAACGACCATCCCGATGAAACCGGCAACCGCGTTAAAAAAGGATATCTTACCCGCGTTACCGATGCTTTGCCCAACATCAAATACATCAACCAGGGGCACAACGGCTGGACATCTGGTGGCATTGCCGACAAAATAGACAGTCTTGGTTTGATTAAAGCAGATGTTTACTCCGTATTTTTAGGCACAAACGATTGGTGGCAGGGGCGGCCCGTCGGCACGCTTAATGATTATGTCAAGGCAACCGGTAACGCAACTATAAATGGCTCATTTCGTATCATTATCAATAAAATTAAAAGCTTAAACCCTGAAGCTAAAATAGTGCTGATCACACCCATGCAGCGCACGGATTTTGTTTACCTCTTCGATGCCAACAATAATGCTTACGGCTCATATAAACAAAAAAACGGACAGTCTTTAGAATCAGTTGCCAATGCAATTGACTCGATTGCCCACTACCAACATATCCCAGTTGTTGACCTTTATCATAACTCTGCACTTTCTGTAGACCAAATGGTGAATTTTAAAAGGCTCAAGAATCCGGCTACGGGCAAATATCAAAATTACAGTTACCCAGAGTACACCACCATTCCGTTTGATCCAAAGGCTGATGAATATCCGAATCCAATGGATGCTGTAAACATAACTTATGATGGCTTGCACCCGTCCGACAAAGGCAATGCGATAATTGCTGAAGGCATAGTTAAAGCTTTTAAAAAGTTATCGATAGGCAATTACTAAATTTGTACAATGAAATATCTAACCGTTCTGCTTTGCTTTTTATACATAAGCAGCCATGCACAAGACTATTCTACACAATTAGCCCAGCACCGGAGGGCGTATAAGGACGACTTTTTGAAAGAGGCCCGTTCGCCGCTCAAGGAAGCTGACTTGCCCAAGCTGCGTTTTTACGATGCCGACAGCACTTATAGGGTTACCGCAACGGTAGAAAAGCTAACGGATCAAAACAGTTTTGTTATGCCTGTATTTAGCGGGCAAGGGCGCGAGCATATTAGATATGCCGTATTAAAATTTACCTTACACGGCAGGCCTATGCAACTTACCGTATACACAAATACTGCACTGGCAAGCGTACCGCAATATCGTGATTACCTGTTCCTGCCATTTACTGATACTACAAACGGCAACGAAACTTACGGCGGCGGCCGCTACATTGACCTGCGCGAAGGCGACATAAAAGACGGAAAATTGACTTTGGATTTTAACAAAGCGTATAACCCATATTGCGCTTACAGCGCCGGGTACTCATGCCCTAAGCCACCCGCCGAAAACGACTTAAACATTGCCATAAAAGCCGGTGAGAAACTATTTGCTGGCGCAACACATTAAAGGTATATACTTACAAGTTTTATCAATTGATTGGGTCGGGTTTAGATGGTTTTGCCGGATCATACACGGCGACACATACTCTGGAATCGGCAGCGCCGTAATATAAAAACCACTTCTTTTTAAAATAGACCATGCCCTCCAAAAATACGGTACCTGCAGGGTACTGCCCACTCTTTTCGAAAGATGCCATTGGGCGCATAAACGGCTCATCTAAACGGGTAATAAATTTTATAGGGTCATTCTTATCAAATAAGGCTTGCCCTGCGCAATAGCTGTTTAATGTAAAGCGCTGATCGCCGTCCTGGTTGCCTTTGTTTTTACCATTGTATAGCAATACAATGCCCTTATCCGTCATTATAGCCGGGGGACCGCATTCGGTAAGTTCGCTATCAAAATAGCCTTTACGGGGTGAAAATAGTTCGGTGAGCAAACCGTCAGCATTCACAACCGGCTTCCAGTCAACCAAGTTTGTCGACGTAGCCGCATACACATGCAGCTCTCCCCAATACATCCAGTACTTGCCTTTAATTTTTGCAACCACTTGTTTGCCGTTCACAATTTTGGTGATGATGGATGCCGACTTATGCGGAATATTTACAAATTTACCTTTGTAAGCATCCTCAAATATAGGCCCGTGCTTTGTCCAGTGCTTCAGATCTTTTGAGGTGGCTACACCTAAGCGTGGCACATCACGGTTCCATTGCGTGTAGAAAACAACATAGGTGCCGTTTACTGTCACCGCAACACGCGGATCCTCCACACCACCGGGCCATTCGTACTTTTTCTGACTATCATTGGCAGGATAAAATACGGGCGTTTTATCTCTTTTAAAATGCAGGCCGTCTGCACTGGCTGCATAGCCAAGCCTTGATGTACGAAAGCCTATTCCTATACCCGATTTGTCTTCCGACCTGTACAATACCACAATCTTGCCGTTATACAGCGCCGCGCCCGGGTTAAAAGTATCGTTCGATTCCCAACCAACATATTTGTTTAATACAGGGTCCAAAAATCGTGTTGTGCTATCCGGCGAAATAATAGGGTTAATACCAGCCGGGCGTTCAAACCCGCCTAAAGACCATTCGGGAAGTCGGCTTTGCTGAGCAACGCAAAGATTTGCAAAAAAAAGCAATAAGGTAACAACCTTTAAGCGGCTTACAATGAAGTTCATAATAGTGTAGAGTGATTTACAAGTGGTCAGCCTAAATCTCAATATTTTTTATGCGATAAGCAAACGTCTAAGATTGGAATCAGTTTTATTTTTGGACTGTACCTTTTAAATCAAAAAACTTAACTTGGTAGCGAAACAATCAATAGGTATCGAGACAAACAAACGCATTATCATGAAAATTTATTTAACAGCACTCATAAAAGCAAAGCCGGGAAATGAAAGCGAATTAAAGGAATACCTGTTAGAACTGTCAGCCGCGTCGAACCGGGAAGAGGCGTGTCTGCAATACGAACTTCACTTTGATGAAGCGCAACATCAATTTATTTTCCATGAAACGTGGGCAAACCAGGCAGGGTTAGATCAGCATAACCAAGAACCGCATATCAAAAAGTTTGTAGAAAAGGGCGGCCCGTTGATGGATGGTCCCGTTATTATTTACAAGACGGAGAAGCTTACTTAAAAAGAAAACAACGTGTTAGTAATACATATTAATTGCTGCCACGTTTATATTTACTCCTGCCCGTTAACACTGGTTTCGGCAAGGTCTATCTGCATTTCCTGTTTGCGGATGGCTTCATCGCTAAAGGCCTTCTCCTTTCGGATGTGGTAAAGCTCCTGTCGCTGAACGTGGTATAGCTCTTTTAACACTTTGTTATAGGTTTTCACCTCAGCATGTTGTGAGGCATCGCAATCAAGGGAGGCCAGCCGTTTACCTATTATAGATACATTATTTTCCAGGTCGATCTTTAGATTGTTCAACAGTTCGCTCTGCTTAACTTCTGTAGCATAATGCTGGTTTAATCGTTCTATGGATTTTTTCATCAGCCTCAGTTTAACGCCCAGTTCCTGCTGATCATCCGGCACAAGTGGGTCTATCTCCCTGATTTTAATAAACTTCACTATGGCTGGGAGCGTCAACCCCTGGAATACCAGTGTTATAAGTATAACCACAAATGTGATAAAGATGATTAGGTTACGATGCGGAAAGGGTTCGCCTTTCCCCGTAACCAACGGCAACGATAAAGCGGCAGCTAATGAAACCACTCCCCTCATGCCTGCCCAACCAATAACAAGCGGGCCTTTCCAGCCGGGATGCGCCTCGCGCCTGCGAATGTTTTTAAATAAATACCTTGGTATAAAGGCGGCCGGAAAGATCCAGGCCATGCGTATTGCAATAATCAAAATGCTCATAAGCAACCCGTAACGCCAGGCTTCGGCTAGCGAATAATTGCCAAGGCCATTTACAATGGCAGGCAACTCCAGCCCTATCAGTATAAAAACCAATCCATTCAATATCAGCGCAAGCGTGGCCCATACGTTTACAGTTTGCAGGCGGCTTTGCCCTGTGGTAAAAACTTCATGCGAGCGGAAAGACAAGAAAAGCCCACCGCTCACCACAGCCATAACACCCGAAAAGTGAAACTGCTCGGCAGCCAGGTACATAAAGTATGGCGCTATAAGTGTAAATGCGGTATCGATACTTGGCGTTGTAGGCAAAAAGCGATGGATAACGTAGGCAACATGCGCTACAGCAAGGCCGATAACAATACCCATCAGCGTAACTACAAAGAAATCTACCGCTGCCTCCTGAGCCGAGAAATGCCCTGTTAATACTGCAGCCAGCGCAAACCTGAATACAATTAAACTTGATGCATCATTTACAAGGCTTTCGCCTTCCAGTATGGTTGTTATTCGCTTTGGTATCTTAACAAATTTTAGGACGGAAGTGGCAGCAACCGCATCGGGCGGAGAAATGATCCCTCCCAATAAAAAGCCCATAGCCAGTGTAAAACCCGGTATAATTGATGATGATACGAAGGCAACAATGGTAGATGTAAAGATGACTAGACCAAAAGCCAGCAGGCTAATAGGGCGCTTCCATTTCCAAAATTCGTTCCATGAGGTGTACCATGCTGCCTCGTAAAGCAGCGGTGGTAAAAATATCAGGAAAATCAGTTCGGGATCTATCTCAACCAGCGGCATGCCGGGAATGAAACTAACCACCAGTCCCGCAATCACCAGGAAAAGCGGATATGCTATTTTTAGCTTTTTGGCCAGCATAATCAGCAAAAAAGCCGCCGCCAACAGTATCAGATATTGTAAAAGGTTGTAGTGCATTTAATATAAAAATATAAAAAATGCATCTAATACAAATCACAAACTAACCGGTCCGCAAAAACTGCGCTTGTTAAATCTGTTATCTACCGATGGGCAATCTTTTAACAGTTAAGCATATAAACAGCAAAGGCACCGTGTTGGAGTGCCTTTGCTGTTACATAAAATTGATGTTATTTAACGAGGTCGAACCTGTCAAGATTCATCACTTTGGTCCAAACTTTAACAAAGTCGGCTACAAATTTGTCTTTAGCATCAGCGCTGCCATAAACTTCGGCAACAGCTCTTAATTCGGAGTTTGAGCCAAACACAAGGTCGGCACGGGTGGCTGTAAATTTAACAGCGCCGGTTGCACGGTCGCGGCCCTCATAAACTTCCCGCTCCTGCGACGATGCCTTCCAGGCAATACCCATATCCAGCAAAGTGGTGAAGAAATCATTGCTAAGCCTGCCCGGTGTTGCAGTAAATACACCATGTTTAGAGCCATCGAAGTTGATGCTAAACGAACGCAGACCGCCGAATAATACGGTCAGCTCGGGGGCAGCTAATGTAAGCAAGTTTGCTTTATCTATAAGCAATTCTTCGGTAGATACGCCTGACCTGCCTTTGCGGTAATTACGGAAGCCGTCGGCAACTGGTTCCAGATAACCAAATGATTCCACATCTGTTTTCTCCTGCGATGCGTCCATACGGCCGGGTGTAAATGGCACAGTAATATTGTTGCCTGCATCAGCCGCAGCTTTTTCGATAGCAGCGCTGCCGCCCAACACAATTAAATCGGCAATTGACACCTTCTTACCTGCGCTTTGGCTTCTGTTAAACTCGGCTTGTATACCTTCGTAAACGCCCAATACTTTCTGCAATTGCGCCGGCTGGTTAACCTGCCAGTATTTTTGCGGTGCCAGGCGTATACGGGCACCATTTGCGCCTCCCCTTTTATCGGTACCGCGGAAAGTTGACGCCGAAGCCCAGGCGGTAGAAACCAATTCTGATACGCTTAAGCCCGAGGATAATATCTGCGATTTAAGATTTGCCACATCACCTTCATTTATCAACTCATGGTCGACAGCCGGAATAGGATCTTGCCATAACAATTCTTCCTGTGGTACATCGGCGCCAAGGTAACGTGCTATAGGGCCCATATCGCGGTGGGTTAGTTTAAACCATGCACGCGCAAAAGCATCAGCAAATGCATCGGGGTTTTCCAGGAAATTCCTTGAAATTTTCTCGTACGCCGGGTCAAACCTCAAAGCAAGGTCGGTAGTAAGCATTGATGGCTTATGCTTTTTGCTGCTGTCATAAGCATCCGGGATAATGTCTTCGGCATCTTTAGCAACCCACTGGTGCGCACCACCAGGACTTTTGGTTAACTCCCACTCAAATCCAAAAAGATTTTCGAAATAATTATTGCTCCATTGGGTTGGTGTGGTTGTCCACGTAACTTCAAGGCCGCTGGTAATGGTATCGGCACCTTTACCTGTACCGTAGTTGTTGGCCCAGCCAAATCCCTGTAGCTCTACATCTGCCGCCTCGGGCTCCTTGCCAACGTGGTCTGATGAAGCTGCACCGTGAGTTTTACCAAAGCTATGGCCACCGGCAATAAGTGCAACCGTTTCTTCATCATTCATGGCCATGCGGCCAAATGTTTCACGTATATCTTTAGCAGAAGCAACCGGATCAGGGTTGCCATCAGGGCCTTCCGGATTAACGTATATCAAGCCCATGTGGGCGGCGCCAAGCGGCTCTTCTAACGTGCGCGACTGGTGCTTTTTGCCATCAGCATCCTCATCAGATACCAAAACACCATGTGCAGCTACACCTGGTTGGCCATCTGCGTAACGCTTATCATTACCCAGCCAGGTAGTTTCAGAACCCCAGTATACAGATTCGTCGGCTTCCCAAACATCTGCACGGCCACCGGCGAAACCAAAGGTTTTAAAGCCCATTGATTCAAGCGCTACGTTACCGGTCAGGATCATCAAATCTGCCCATGAAATTTTGTTGCCATATTTTTGTTTTATTGGCCAAAGTAAACGGCGGGCTTTATCAAGGCTTACGTTATCCGGCCAGCTATTAAGCGGGGCAAAACGTTGCAAACCTGCGCCTGCGCCACCACGGCCGTCGCCAACGCGGTACGTACCGGCGCTATGCCATGCCATACGAATAAACAGCCCGCCATAGTGGCCAAAATCTGCAGGCCACCAATCTTGCGAGTCGGTCATCAAAGCATGCAAATCATTTTTAACCGCTTCCAGATCAAGACTTTTAAAAGCCTCTGCATAATTAAAATCATCACCCATCGGGTTTGATAACGATGAGTTTTGACGAAGGATATTAAGCTTCAGTTGGTTTGGCCACCAATCGTGATTACGGGTACCGCCACCGCCTGTGTTGTGATTCGTGCTACCGTTATGAAACGGGCATTTGCTAATGTCATTCGAGTTGCCTTCCATATATATTTAAGTTTTATAGATTGAACAATTGACTGCTGTTACTTATTGCAGATGGTATAAAAGTATGTGATTTAAAACAACGCCGCCAATCGATTAATTCTATAGCGGATAGACAGAACTAATTAAGCCAAAACACATTTGGCCGTGTATATAAAGATATTATACTATCATCTTAAAAAGCAAATATTACTTATAAGCTTTGGAAGACGTTAAAATTAATTTCCACTATTGCCATGCCACAACGCTAAAAGACTACTCGTCAAGGTTTCGCAGGTTTTTCAAACGGAATGTTTCACGGGCTATTATTTTGATGTTACTTGCAAGTTCATCAAGCGTGCAGCACTTGGTATTTATTTTAACAGGCAATGCATCTACCGTTTCCATTTGATCGATGTGCAAAACTGCACGGCCGTCAGGCTCGGGATCACCCTCCAGATTGATGAAGAGCGTGTTTGCAGCATCCTTATCGTTGCCCAATTCAAACTGGCCAAAATATTCAAACCCGGCAGGTGTTTTTAAGCTAAGCAAAATATAATATTGAGTTTTCATAAAAAAATAAGGCCCCTTACCGGGGCCTTGGAATTAGATGTTAAACGAATTATTTAATCTCTATTTGGCGACGAACCATCTTCGCCTCTTCGCGTTTGGCAATATCAATCGATAACACGCCATCGTTGTATGACGCTTCAATATTTTCGTAATTCGCGCTATCTGGCAGTGTAAACGAGCGCACAAATGAGTTATAACTGAACTCGCGTTTGCTGTAATTTTTCTGCGCGTCTTTGTTTTCGTGTTGCTGCTCTACAGAAATATTGAGCATGTTACGATCAAGGCTGATTTTGAAATCTTCCTTTTTTAATCCCGGTGCTGCCAACTCAACGTGGTAATGGTCTTCAGATTCGCTGATGTTTGCTGCCGGCACCCGTGTTGCCATACGGTCGTTAAAAAAGGTGTCGTTAAAGATCGAATCAAAAACGTCATTAATGCCTGGCAAAAATGAACCATTGTTTTTTCTGTCCGAATTAAATTTAACCAATGTCATGGGTTTTTCCTCCTTAAAATTTTTAATGATTAAAACTTATAATTAATTAAACCGACAGCCGTAAATCAAATCGCAGACCAAACGATAAACTATTAAGCTGTCTGAAAAATTTTCAGTTTTAAAACAAATGATTGTATAGAACTGGCTGACAAATTTGCAATAATAGTGACAAAAATTATGGGTGCCGTATACCAACATACAGTACCGCAATTTATTCACCTGCCTTATTATCACTTGTGTAGAACTTATCGGAATTATTGTTGTTACGTAGGAGCAAAAACAACTAGCCGATAAATGGACGAATTTCACGATCAGTTCCCCAATATTGAACAAGCGGATATCCGGATATTCGCCGCGGCGGTTAACGCATCAAGCAATGGCGTGGTGATAACCGACAACACGCAGCCCGACCAGCCGATAATTTATTGCAATGCTGCTTTCGAACAAATAACAGGTTACACCAAAGACGAGATTATAGGCCGTAACTGTCGCTTTTTGCAAGCCAATGATCGTGAGCAGAAAGGTCGTGAAGCACTTCTTGGTGCAATAACTGCCGGTGAGCATTGCAAAGTTGAGCTTCGCAACTATAAAAAAAACGGGCAGATGATCTGGAACGAACTGAGGATATCGCCGGTAAAGGACAGCAACGGCCAGATAACTCACTTCATTGGCATCCAGAATGATATTACTGCGCGCAAAAATGCCGAAAATGCTTTGGCCGATGAAAAGGCTAATTTGGAGAAGAGGGTAACTGAGCGTACGCAAGACTTGCAAGAGAGCGAGGATTATCTTGCCAGTATAATTGAGACAATACGCGAAAGTTTAGTTGTACTGAATGAAGACTTAAAAATATTGGGCGTCAATGAACACTTTTGTAAGTTTTTCCAGGTAAAAAGTGCGGATGTTATTGGTAAAGGTTTGCTTAGCCTTGGCGATGGGCAGTGGAATATACCTGAGTTAAAAGATCTCCTGGTAAACGTTTTGCCCCATAATAACCCGTTTGAGGGTTTCGAACTCGAGAACGAATTTCCGGATATTGGCCGCAAACTGCTGGTTTTAAATGCCCGCCAAATTGTGCTGGAAGGTAAATATCAGGACAGGATATTACTCGCCATTGAGGATATCACCGAACGACGGGAAGTGGAACAGCGAAAAGAAGATTTTATAAGCATTGCAAGCCACGAGATGAAAACGCCTTTAACCAGCATTAAAGGTAACATCCAATTGCTGGAGCGCCAGGCGATAAAAAACAATGACACCGCTTACTTAAATGGTTTTGCTACGGCAACAAAATCTATTGCCAGGCTCGAACGACTGATTTATGATTTGCTTGATGTTTCGAAAATACAATCGGGCAAGGTGGAGTTTCATTATACCACTTTTAATTTTGATCATTTGGTTGAGGAGGCTGTTAAAGGGGTGCAGGTAACCACACCAACGCATCAGCTCATTATAACCAGTAAATGCAATACCGACGTTACTGCCGACTTTGGCCGCCTTGAACAGGTACTGATAAACCTGCTGAGCAACGCTGTAAAATATTCGCCGGCGGCAAAAGAAGTTAAAATACATGTTACCAAAGACGATGAATTTGTAAAGGTTGCCATTGCCGACACTGGTATCGGCATAAATGCAGATGATCAACGCAAAATATTTGAGCGGTTTTATCGCTCGGAACGCACCACCGAAAAGTTTCCAGGTGTAGGCATTGGATTATACGTTAGTAAACAAATTATTAAAGAACATAAAGGTACCCTTTGGGTAGATAGCGATGAGGGCAAAGGCTCTGTATTCAACTTTACTGTACCTATTAATCGAGCATAATGAGTGCTAAAATTATTATTTGCGACGACGAACAGGAAATATTAGATATAACATCAATGATACTCGAGGCCGAGGGCTATACTGTTATCCCTACTATAAACAGCCTTACCGTTACGGAACTCGTGGCCAGCGAAAAGCCTGATATTGTACTGCTTGACCTATGGATGCCGGGCCTCTCTGGCGACCAGGTTGCGAGACAGCTCAGGAGCGACGAAGCAGTAAAAAGCATACCCATCATCGTGATATCTGCAAGCAGGGATGGCCGCGAAATCGCTTTTGCAGCCGGTGCTAACGACTTCCTTGAAAAGCCGTATGATATTGATGCGCTGCTATCAATAGTAAATAGACATTTGTTGGGCGGTGAACAAATTGCGTCTTAAAAATTTTTCAGGACATTAAGTATGAATTTGCCAACACATGGGCAGTATGTTGAATACGACCCGATTGCAAAAAACCGAGATATTGGAAATTTATTAGAGCAATTTAATTTATTTAACCTTAAACAAGGTTTTATTAACCATTAGGTATGAATCTTGATGTGTGCTTGGCATGAACAAGCGGATACTCATAATTGATGACGACGAGGACATCCTGGATATTCTGCACATCATATTTAGGGACGAAGGATACAATGTGGTGGTATCAAACACAGGCGAAGCAGCCGATAATATACATATCATAAACCCCGACGTAATTTTATTAGACGTACGCATAGCGGGATCGGCGAAAAGAGGCGATCAGATTTGTGCGGAAATTAAATCATCTTATCCGGGAAAAAAAATACCTGTTGTGTTAGTTTCTGCGGAAACAGACCTGGCAATGCTAGCCAATCAGTGTGGCGCAGATTTGTATATTACCAAACCATTTGATATTTACGACCTGCTGCTAAAGGTAAAAACCTGCATGAAGTAGTTAGTAAAACGATAATTCCATGATTGTGGTTAAGTCGTATATTTGTATGTTAACTGACCCTAATGGAAAAAAGATCAAACCAGCAAAAGCCAAACGGTAAAATTGCTTTAGGCCCACAAAAGTTAAGGACGTATTTTATAAATAATCTCGACAAAATATACGCTGCAAAAAGCCATTTAGTAAAACACCTTCCTGAAATTGCAGACGAAGTGCATTTTGCAGATCTTAGGATGGCCATACTAGAGACGCTTGAAGATGTGGAAAAGCAGCTGGCAAGGATGGACATCATTTATGCCATAATGGATGCCGACCGTGGAAAAGGTAATTACAGCGGTTTGGCTGGTTTGGTTGACGACGCTTTTGAAGACATAAAGTTGCACAGCAATGATCCTGAATTGCGCGATATGTCTATCGCTTTTTATATGCAAACTATTGAAAGTGTAGAGATGGCCTCTTTCCAGGTATTAGAGATGGCAGCTGTTAAGCTTAAGAATAAACAGATAAAGCAACTGATTAAAGAAAATTACGATGAGGCTAAGGCTGACCGTACGTTATTACTGCTGATCACTGCTAAGTATGTTACTGCAAAGTAGCGTCAAATTATTTAAGCAGGGTAAACCAAAATATGCTTCCCTTTCCAGGCTCACTCTCAACACCAATTTCGCCATGGTGGGCTTTTACAATACTTGCGCAGATAAATAATCCCAACCCCATGCCTGAATTACGCCCAACCCGATTTTCGGCCTGGTAATAACGGTCAAACAGAAACTTCTGCTGATCTTCCTTAATACCAGGCCCTTGGTCAATCACCCTTACCATATATCCTGAAGAAGTTGACTGTACGTTAACTTCCACATACTTCGACTCTCTTGCATATTTATGGGCATTGTTAACCAGGTTAACCACAATTTGCTCAACCTTAACAGGGTCGCCAAACACCTTGGCGGTTTCCTCGCCCGTAATCACAACCGGTTGGTTATCGTTAGACAAATAAGCCACAGAGTCTTTTACCAAGGCAACCAGATCAAAATTCTCCTTCCAAATTGTTAACTGCCCCAGGCCAATGCTGTTTGCGTTAAGTAACTCATCTATCAGCTTATTAAGTTTCCTAACGTTTGTTACAGATGACAATACCAGCTTTTCGAGCATAGGGCTGCCACCAGCAATATTGCTTACCATCTTTTGCAGAAACTGAATATTGGCACTTAAGCTTGTTAACGGTGTTTTTAATTCATGGCTGGCAATATTAATAAAGTCGTCTTTTTGCTGTTGTAAAAGCTTTTGCTCGTTAATATCGGTACAAGTGCCAAACCACTTCAATATTTTGCCATCGTTATCATAATAAGGTGCGGCCCTGCCCAACACCCATACATATTCGCCTGTGTATTTTCTTAAACGGTATTCAATTTCATACGGTTCGCCGGTATCGAGTGAGTGGCGCCATACTTTCCAGGCGCGTTCCTGGTCGTCGGGATGAAAAACCTGGTTCCACCCCTCACCTTCCGTTTGCTCGTGTGTTGCGCCCGTAAAGTCATACCATCTTTGATTATAGTATTCGTGCATTCCCTCTGCATCTGTTACCCATATCATCTGGATAATTGAATCAGCCATTTGCCTGAATTGAGTTTCGCTTTCAATTACCCTTTGCGCTGCTATTTCCTGGTCGGTAATGTCAATCATGCTGCCTACAAATTCTATGGTAGCGCCTTCCATTAGCAAAGGTGTTACTTTCATAAAAACCCACCTTATTTTGCCTTCAGCATCAAAAATGCGATACTTCGTTTCGTATGATGTACGGCTTTCTAAAGCACCTGCAAATAACTTACGTTGTTCCGGAATATCATCGGGATGAAACGCCTTGAGGTGCCCCGAGCCAAGGCTGTCTTCGTAAGACAAACCAGTAGTTTCCATCCAGGCATTGTTTACATAAATACAGGATGCTCCCGCGCTTCGCCAAATCATAAATGGAGATTGCTCTGCAAGTGCCATAAAATATTGCTCACGCGATTTGAGCAACCTGCTTTCGGTAACATCCGTAACGGAATGAATTATATAGGCAACCTCGCCCTCAACAATAACGGGCTTATTAACGGGTGCCCAAAATTTCTCAACAAAAGTGTTAGACACCCCGTCCTGCACAGGATAACGCTGTATACCCATCTCGTGACTTTGCCTTGTACTAATCACCGTATGAAAAGATGCGTTAAGATTGGCGACACCATCAGCATATAAATCAGCCGGATCATCCGGAAAAACCTCGAACATTGCGCTTCCAATGATATCCTCGCGCTTTGTAAAGGTAGCGCGGTTATACTCGTCACTCACCTCGACAATTGTAAACCGGGGCGCATCAGGCAATAAAATAAGAAAATTTCCCGGCAAACTTTTTATGATGGCAAGCAAGGCTGCCTTGTCGCTAATGAGGGTAATATTCAAGGGGTATTGGGCTAATATGTTAAACGTAAAAGTAGCAATTATAGGCTAAGAAGTGCTACAAGACGCTCGAAAAAGCTGACGCAGATACATTTCCGGACGTCTAATATATTAGTACTTAAATCGATTAATTAAATATTAATAGGGATTACTATAAAAATGCACGAAAGCCATTTTTACCGCCCGGGAACGAATTGGGTAATACTTATTGACCATTAGTATTTAAGAACAGCAGGCTGTGAGCCGATTAATGAGGAAATCCATCAAGAGTACTAGGTAACTACACTCATAATGCCTTTATAAGAGCGAACACTAATCGAACATGGCTATAAAGCCATCACCTGAGCCGAGATCAATGTTAAACTTGTCTTTATTGGTGACCGTTCCCTTAGCTGAGGTGTTTGCTTGTTTATTACCCATAAACTGATAGCTGTGTGCTTTATAGGATAGAAATGAAAGCGGAACACTT
This sequence comes from Mucilaginibacter pallidiroseus, assembly GCF_007846085.1. Lineage (GTDB taxonomy): Bacteria > Bacteroidota > Bacteroidia > Sphingobacteriales > Sphingobacteriaceae > Mucilaginibacter > Mucilaginibacter pallidiroseus. The sequence continues at coordinate 47,698 of NZ_VOEJ01000001.1, read as the reverse complement.
ATGTTGCGCGCCTGTTTATTATTCAGCACTGCTAAAAACCATTTTGTACCGCTTCGCCTTGCCATTACGCACACCTCCCCTATTTCACTTGGGGGAAGGACTACAGTCTCATCCCAAACACTTGGAATGGCACGTACAAAAGGTAAGGCCTCACTTTTAAGTAAATCAGCAGGATCCACCCCCAGGCACAAAAACGGGGATGTAAAAGTAACCATTGTAGCAACCTGATGAGGAAGCGTGGTTGACGAAACAAACTTGGCTGTACTCAACGGCGTGTAATCACCATGCCCCGCAAGGTAACGCGTAAACGGAATGATGGTGTTATGGCTTGGCCAGTCGGTATCGTCACTATACTCCAGCCCCCTTACAGCCTCTCGGGATAGCTCATTTGGCCAGGTACGGCTTTGCCCCGACGGTTTACTTGCGCCGTGATAATCGATCATGAGGTGCTGTTTTGCCGCCTCACGGCTTGCCCTGTTGTAAAAGTCGACCAGGTTTTGCGACTCGCTGCTCATGAAATCAATTTTTACCCCGGCTACGCCAGCCTGACGGCAATTTTTAAAGAATTCTTTCATGTAAAAGGAGTCTTTAAGCCCGGCAATACCATTGTTGTTTGGATAAGCTGCCCAAACCCATATTTTGACGTTCTTGGCGGCGGAGTAATCTACCAATTCTCTCAATAACTGCCAGTTATCTTTGCCGGCAGCCTCCCATCGGCCCCAGCCATCATCTACCAAATTGTAAGGTATCCCACACTGTGCTGCAAGGTCGGTAAACCTGCGCATGTTCTCGGGTGTTACCGCGCGAACGGCTGTCATCCATGACCATACACTTTTGCCAGGTTTAATCCATTCCGTATCAAAATCTTCTGGAAACAACCTGCTGTCAGGCTCGGGCGACAAGCAGGCAATTATGTCGTTGTTAACCACTGAGTTTAAATCGGGCCCAATGCTGATCACCCTCCAGGGCGTTGTAACATTTCTGTCCAAATTAACCTCACCATCTAAAGCAGTTGCAAAAACACTGGTACCGGTAGCAACAAGGTACATACCTGCATAGTTGTTAACATTCGCCTCGGTGATTGCCGCAAAACCTTTATTATTTGGTAATACTACTGTTATTGGCATACCAATAACCTGCCCGCTTTTGATGCCTGCGGCCGTACTCTTACTGTACGTCCCTTCATAATTATGTATATCGCCCTGCCACCAGTTTTCTGCCTTTTCAGGTATGTTAAAGGTTGTTAACTCACGGGTAATTTTAGCCTGCCCCTGGTCTGGCATAACATAGCGGAAAGCTATTCCTGTATTAAAAGCCTGTACTTCAATAGCAAGCGTATTTGTTGAATTAACAGGCCCGGTAAAAACTGTTGCTGTTGTTGCATGATAAATAGCCTTGCTATGCACACCACGCCAGGCAAACTGCTTTTGTATCACCTTGGCTTTCGACGCCCGGAGTTTTTTGGCGCTTCCAATTTCAAAACCGTTAACCAACAGCCCCATACGCGATTGATTGATTACCGCAATCTTTTTATAGTCAACGCGGTATTGCAGCAAGCCTTGCTTATCCGTAAATATGGTTGCGGAGACCTTTTTATCAGGGCTTTTGATAGTAAAGCTGTTAATCTGTGCCTTTACATTTAAAGAGTTGCCTATAAATAAAATAATCAATAAAACCCTGTTTAGCGGAGAAATGAGCATAGTAATAATTAAGAATACAGTAAAAACAAAAGGCGGAAATTGACCTCAAAAATCCTGTCGATGAAGATAGACCAATATTTTGTTTGTACAAAATGAAAATAAAGCAGACATATGACGAGATTAACAAATCGGTTAGATAGCCCGTACTTATCAATTGATTTTTCCGGGCACTTGGTACTTCGCTTCATAACTCATTGTATCCTTATCAACAAAGTCTATCCGCCGGTTAGGTTGTCCTTTTAGCTCCACCTTATCGTCAATAGCAAATTTACATTCGAGAAAATTATACCCCGTTACGGTGTTAAAGCTGACTGTGTATATCGAGTCTTTAATTACCGGCTGCATGACTAAATCTTTGTCACTACTTAAAGGATTACCTTCGCCCCGCACGCCCACTTGCTTAATGTTTTTAATACCGGTAACATATAGCTTTAAGTTAACGGTAACCGTCCTTGATTTTTGTACGCAACCAGTCAGCATTGCTGCGAAAATAATAAAGGTGCTGATTGATAATGTTTTCATTTGCTTGATTTTGTTAGTAAATAGTCTATGCCAAATCTGCCGCTTCCCAGTAAGGTAGTGTACAAGGCCACCCAGCAAAATCCCATTGCCGGTAACATGTTCCATAAGCCGTTTTCCCACTGTTGCATAAAAATGGCCACCAACATGGTAAGCAGTAATAAAAAGCTAAATAATCTTGTCTGTAAGCCCAGCAGCAGGAATATGCCGCCCACAGCCTCGCTGAATGCGCCTATCCAGGCAAAAAAAGCAGGGAACATTGCAAATATTCCGCCGTAATGCGCAACATCATTAGGGAACCAAAATGCAACTTCAAAAAAATGCAGGTTGGCATCGGCGGGGCTCCATGGCAAACCAAACTTTGCCGAGCCGAAGTTTGTTGCAAGCAGGTAACCACAAACAATCCTCGGGATTGCTGATAATAGATCTTGAAACCAGTGAGGCAATAAATGCGGCCTGGTTAATGGTGTAAGTAAATGGATCATTGTTTGTTTTTTGACGCAATTTCTGCAGATGCAAACAGCGCTGCGCTTCAAAACATGTTATGAGGCAATAACTATCGATTTGTTACTTATTGCTTCAAATATTGGCTTGGATTAACGCCTGTAAACTTTTTAAAGGCCCGGTTGAAAGTGGCTTTTGAGTAAAAACCTGCCTCGAGCGCTATAGCCAGCAGGCTGAAATTCATGTACTGTGGGTGTTGCATTAACCTAACCGCCTCCTTAACGCGATGTTGGTTTATAAAATCATTAAACGATAAACCGTAGCTGCCATTAATTACTTTGCTTAGCAGCGAAGGGTTGGTGCCCAAATGCAGGGCCAGGTCAGACAGGGTAAGGTCGGCCTTTAAAAACATCTTTTCTTCAATCGCTGCGTCCAGTTTATGTTTCCATAGCAGCATCCACGTATCATCAACTAAATTCACAGCATCATCAACCAAAACCGGATTCTGTTGAGTTGTAATTGCATCTGGATCAAAAGTTAGTTTAAGATCGCGTACTAGTTGCGTATTGTATGCGCTTATGGCCATATAATAACAGATGATGGCGAACGCAAGGAAGTAATACCAGTTTCGAGCATACTGCAACTCGATGAATATGGAAAGGATTTGCTCGAAAAGGAAGAGAACGGTGAGCGCTGTAAATACCCAAAGGAAGTTTCGTAACCAACGAAAGCCCGCTACATCTGCAAAAGACAATTCGACACCGGCAAACTGCTTGTAATTTTGATAGTACCTTAAAGTTATGAGCAAGTAGATAACAACGCTGCACAACCATGCATAACTATACCAGCGGTCAAAGTCAGGGTCGGACCTTCCATTCATTAAATAATAGCGCTTCAGTATTAATTTGTCTGTCACGAACACTACTAAGCACCAAGTTAAATAAAGCAAGCCCGGTAAAAAATGTAGCAACTCCTGCTTTCGAACTTTGTAGGTTACGTTGGTCAACGCCTTTATGTACAGGTACAATAACGGCCCGAAAAACAAGGGTTGTAAGAAAGGCGTGTAAAACAGAATATCGCGATATGGCTGCTTATCATACCATCCTCCAAAGCCGGTCATCCACGGTACAATAAATAACGAAGCTAAAATCAAAAAGAAGCCCAGGAGCTGGTCGGAAAGCCTGCTATCGCGCTTGCCGCGTACCAGAAAAAGAATGCTGTAAACTACAAGATGTAAAAAGAAAGCGAGTAACAGTGAACTGTTACGTCCGAAAATGAAATACATGTACCGAATATACGAAAAGGCGACAGCGTATATACACGCATTGTTCCCTAGCGATATGAAGAAAAATTAATTTGATTTTCATCAGTCAATCATGGAGTTGGAGTTTCTTTTGCAGTGGATAGTGAAAATCAATCTACCTGTAATTATCCATTTATATGATGACACCAAGCAACTCGTCGATACCTGTTAGAATTGAAAAAGGCACCATTCGTGCTTTGGAAAGCCTTAACTTTTTTATGGCCGATTTACAGGCAGGTGTTGGCCCATTCCTGGGCATTTTCCTTTTAGCCCACGGTTGGAAAAGCGGATTGATTGGTTCGGTCATGACCATTGGCGGCGTTGCGGGCATGATCATGACCATTCCTGCAGGGGCACTGATTGATGCGACGAAAAAGAAGCGTAATTACATAATCCTGTCGGCAATCTTCAGCATTCTTGCTTCGGGGATCATCCTGCTTTCTCAAGAATTTTGGATGGTAACCGTATCGCAGGTTGCAACAGCAATAGCCGGATCAGCCATTGGCCCGGCAGTAATTGGTATCACTTTAGGCATTGTAAAACAAAAAGGCTTTAACAGGCAAAATGGCTATAACCAGGCATGGAACCACGCAGGCAATGTAACAGGCGCTGCATTGTCCGGTTACCTTGGCTATAAGTTTGGCCTTCCGGCTATTTTTGCCTTGTCGGCATTATTTGGCGTACTAGCCATCATATCAACCTTATTTATCCCTGCTAATGCAATTGACGACCGTGCTGCCCGGGGAATGAAAGATGACAATACAGATGATAAAGCAAGTGGTTTAGCCGTTTTGCTGAATTGTAAGCCGCTGCTAATCCTCGCTGCGGCACTGGCATTTTTCCATCTGGGCAACGGCGCAATGCTTCCGTTATATGGCTTAGCAGCTGCTGCCAACAAAGTTGGTAACCCATCGGGCTTTGTGGCCCAAACTATTGTAATTGCGCAAGTTGTGATGATAGTTGTATCGCTCATAGCCATGCGCATGGCCGAAAAGAGTGGTTACTGGCTGGTAATGCTCATCTCCTTTATTGCCTTGCCCATTAGGGGACTAATTGCTTCGTATATGATTAATAATACCGGTATTTATCCGGTTCAAATTCTTGACGGTATTGGTGCGGGGCTGCAAAGCGTTGCGGTACCGGGGTTGGTTGCGCATATTTTAAACGGCACCGGGCGGGTAAATATAGGCCAAGGCGCAGTGATGACCGTTCAGGGATTGGGTGCTGCATTAAGCCCTGCTATTGGTGGTTGGATAGCGCAAAGCATTGGTTATAATTCTGCATTCCTGATACTGGGCAGCTTTGCAACCGGCTCAATATTACTATGGATCATATATTCTAAATGTATTAAAGAAGCTTGTTAAGGCTATTTATTGTTTGCTTACATACCTCCCTGTCATAATTGCTTTTGTTGTTTAAGACAGTTACGTACAATTTTATGAAAAATCAGCTCACATTTGCCCACATCGGCGACCTGCATATAACCAAAGCAAGGGAGCAAAATTATATTGATTTCCTTTCCATCATTTCACAAATTGAAATTGAGTGCAGCAAACAGTTAGACTTTGTTTTTCTACCAGGAGATAATGCAGACAATGGATTGCCTTTTCAATATCAGTTGGTTGAAACGGCACTTAAGATGCTGAGCGTACCGGTACATATCATCCCCGGCGATCATGATATGGAACAGGGTAGCCTGGAAAACTACTATCAATTAAGTCATACCCGGAAGCTACCCTACTCGTTCACAAAAAATGGTTGTCGTTGCGTGCTTCTTGACGTATGCGGGCGTGGCAAAGGCGGCCCTGATTTTAGATTATTAGATGAACAACTCATTTGGCTGGAAAATGAGTTTAACCTTGCCCATACTGAAAGCAACAAGATTGTGCTGTTTATGCATACTTACCCAGCCGACCTGGCCGACATGAAGGAAATAGCCCGCCTAAACCAGCTTATTTCAAAGCATCAGGTAGTTTTGGTAGATATGGGACACACGCACTACAATGAGATAAGTAATGATGGCCACACGATATACTCGGCCACACGGTCGACCGGACAGATAGAGGAAGGGCCGGTAGGTTATTCCTTAATAACGATTAAGGATGGGGTTGTAAGCTGGCGGTTTAAGCCGCTTGATGATCCATTCCCTCTCGTTGTGATTACACAACCTGCCGACTACAGACTTTTAACTTCTAAGGATCATACCATAGTTGACAAGATAGAAGTGGAAGCAATAGTTTTTGGATCGCGCGATTTGGAACAGGTAAAGTGCAAAACAGAAAATAACACTTGGCTGGAAATGACTAAAGAGCGGGATAATATTTACAGTGCTACTTTATATGATCTACCTTATGCAGATAAAATAAGCATTACAGTAGAAGCTAAAGATTTAACCGGCAGGCCGGGCAGGCACACAATATGTGCAGCTACTCCCCTGTTTATTATAGAACGAAAAATTAAAGATGGCAGTAACAGAAATGCTATTGATGGCTGGCCGGAAAATGGCATATTTGGTACACAACTGGGGCCAAATCAAAATGGAAAACCCTTATCATAATCAACCATAATATGCAGCCTGTTTTTATTTGGGTTATCTCGATTTTGGCCATTGGGGGCGTTATTACCCGTCCATTTAAATTACCCGAGGCGGTGTGGGCCGTATCTGGCGCAGTTGCACTTGTTGCTTTCGGCCTGATAAGCCCCTCCGCAGGATTAGCAGGCATTAAAAAAGGCCTCGACGTGTACTTGTTTTTAATAGGCATGATGCTACTTGCCGAGACCGCCCGTGAAGAGAAGCTATTTGATTGGCTGGCTGCCCATGCCACCAGAATGGCCAGGGGATCTGCCGCCCTGTTGTTTTTTTTAATTTACCTGGTTGGGATTGTGGTAACGGCATTCCTATCAAATGATGCTACCGCAGTTGTGCTTACACCCGCAGTGGCCGCAGCGGTGAAAACGGCTAATGCAAAAAAACCATTGCCTTTTCTGTTTATCTGCGCATTTATTGCTAATGCTGCATCTTTTCTACTGCCAATTTCTAACCCGGCTAACCTGGTTATTTATGGTTCGCACATGCCATCGCTATTACAATGGCTGCCGCAATACTTGCTGCCATCTGCCTGCTCAATCGTGGCAACCTATCTCATTTTGCGTTTTACCCAGCGCGAGGAACTTAAACAAACAATTGCAACAGATATTGAGATACCAACGCTATCTACCGGCGGCAAAACAGCTTTAATTGGAATAGTGTGTACCGCGGTACTGCTATTAATTTCGTCTGCCTACGCGGTAGACCTTGGCCTGCCTACTGCCATTGCCGGAATTTTAACTTGCCTGGTGGTATTAATCAGTGCGAAGAAAAGCCCGTTAATAATTATTAAAGGAATATCATGGGCGGTTTTGCCTTTGGTTGCAGGGTTGTTTGTGATAGTAGAAGCGCTAAACAAAACAGGATTAACACAACAGCTTAGCGCTTTGCTGCAACAGGCAGTAGCTGAATCTACTTATGGTGCTGTATGGCTCAGCGGGACAGTAGTTGCAGCTGCCTGTAACCTCATGAATAATTTACCCGCCGGGCTAATAGTAGGTAATGTTATGCAAACAGGGCATGTGCCCGAGGTGGTGAAAAGTGCCGTACTAATTGGTATTGACCTTGGCCCCAACCTATCCATAACCGGTTCACTTGCCACCTTATTGTGGCTCGTGGCGTTGCGGCGCGAGGGAATAGAAGTTGGCGCATGGCAATTTTTAAAGTTGGGCGCCGTAGTGATGACCGCAGCATTGATAATAACACTGGCTTCGCTGTGGATATGAAGTATTCTTAATTTGCTATTCATACCCGCTTCAGGCCAGCTGGGTAATTTTGAGTATAAATAAGATAATCCAATTTAAATTCAAAAAAAATGAAAAATCAAATTAAGAAAATGTCACTGTTGGCTGCCATGCTGCTCACCGGCTCAGCAATATATGCGCAAAACGCTAAAACAGGCGCCGTGCCGCCAACACCGCCTACATTCCATGCAGCTTTACCGCCAACGCCGCCAAAAGATCATCCGGCTCCACGTGGAAGGAACAGCCGGAATGTGCCACAACAAGGCCTTAAAGTTATTACTACCATTAGCGGTAAGGTAATTGCTTATGTTGCAAATGACCGAAACATTTATGACAGTTTTAATCTGCAAAGCGGTAGCAAGATGGTAAACGTTAAATTCCCCGACCACTTAGGCAGCCAACTAATGCGCGATGCAAAAAAGGGTGAAAACGTTGTTGTTAATGGCTTTTCACAAACTGATCCGAGTGGTGTTGCAGTATTTCACTTGGTAAGCGCAACAGCAAGTGGAAATCAAATTACTGACGCGCCGCCTGCAGCACCTGCAAAAACCAATGCTCCTGAGCTTAAAAACCACGAAAGTACCATTAGTAGTTTCCAAAAAAATGCGGAGGGTAATGTTAATGGTATCGTATTAAACTCAAAAGAGATCGTCGAAACGCCACCGCATATCATGGAGCAACTGCAGGGTATCCTAAAAGTTGGCCAAAAAATCAGTTTAACCGGTTTTAAATTTATGCCACCTTCCGGCGTGGTAATGGCAAGTTCAAATACCGTTATTCGGCCTCAAACTATTACTGCCGGCGGCCAAACCTACCTGGTACGCTAAAACAGCACAAACTCATTTGTGTTATATGTAAAAAGTCGATCATAATGAGCCAACAGCAATTATTACCACCCGGCAAGCCAAACACGGCGCTAATGGTGGTAATTGCTTTGTTAACACTTATAATCCTGGTCCTGCTATTTAAATCGCCGTTACCAGGTCCTCCCGCGGGGCCATCAACCCTGCCGCCGCCGCCAGACCATCACATTGGTGTAGTTAAAGAAAAAACGGGGAAGGTAATTTCATATAAATACAACGCTCATTTCGATATTAATTCATTGCAATTGCAAACCAAGACCGATGGCTTAATAACCGTAGACTTTTTACCGCACACCGCTGCAAAAGTTATGGAAACAGGTCCTGTGGGGCAATTGGTAAACCTGACAATTACCAGCAGGCCAAATGACGAGCAGGTTGGCAACAGGTTGGTAAGCATTAAAAACGCTGCTACAGATTCTACTTTTGTTATGACTGAATTGCCCCCTCCGCCTGATGTACCCGGTCAGTTGATCGAAAACTTCAATATTGCCAATCCAATTGTAGTAACTGATAATTACGGCGGCATAGTGGCATTAAGAAAAGGCGATTTGTTCTTTCATTTTAAACCGGGCCTGGTTGACGATATAGCCGGTCAGATTAAGGCCAGCAAACTATTTGGCATACAAGCCGTTAGGCGAGGCGATCAGTTAGGGTTTGTGAATGTAAAGCATGACAAGGTGTATATAGTGCTAAGTCTTCATATCGATAATAAAACATTTTTGGTACGATGAAAATCTTGTTGATTGAAGACGAATTGAAGCTGGCAGGTTTTATTGCCGATGCGCTGCGCCAATCGGGCCACGTATGTGATCATATACCGGATGGTACAAAGGGCTTGGAAGCCATCATGACGGGCGACTACGATTTGGTTTTGCTTGACCTGATGCTGCCATCTATGAATGGCTTTGACGTATTAAAAAATTTAAAAAGCTTTAATAAGAGTGTGGGCGTTATCATATTAAGTGCCCTTAATGATACCGAAAACGTAATCAAAGGACTTGACCTTGGTGCAGTTGACTATCTCAAAAAACCTTTTGATCTGGAAGAATTATTAGCAAGGGTAAGAAGTGCTCAGCGCCGATTGCTAAATCAGGGAACATTTAAGCTAAAATCTGAAGGCTTGACTGTAGATCTGTTAAGCCGCGAAGTTTGCCGTGATGGGAAAGCTGTTTTGTTAAGCAATCGTGAGTTTGCATTACTGGAATACCTGATGACCAACAGCAACAAAGTACTTACAAAATCGCAGATACTTGAAAAAGTCTGGGACATGAACTTTGACCCGGGAAGCAATATAGTAGAAGTGCATCTTTATCAACTGCGAAAAAAAATGGACCGCGGTTACGCGCAGGAGTTGATACAAACAGTAATTGGCCGGGGTTACATTTTTAAAGGCAATGTGGTAAGCGCTTGATATGAAATTAACGTTTATATCGGGCATTAAACTAAAGATTACTGTAGCTTTCAGCCTGGTGTTTGTGAGCCTGAGCCTTGTTTTTAACTTATATTGTTACCAGCGGATCAAAAGCCTGCTCATAAACGATAACAACAAATACTTACTTGACAGAGCCGAGCGCTATCTCAGCAAGATCGACGTATCTCCTGTCATTATACCTTTGCCAGGCAATAATACCATGATACGGGTGCTTAATCACTCCCGTAATAATCACCACATCCTGTTCGAGTCGCCGGGTATAATTCGAAAAATTCCAACGCCCGTTAAAACGGGCGTAACGGACACTTTAAACCAACGTGTAACTTTTGTAACCAACGTTATCGAAGATAACCCGGCAGAACTGGTATTGGTAACAGACGGCACTCAATTAAATAAAAGCCTTGATTATCTGCTAATTCTACTCATATCCTGTAGTCTGGCAAGCGTAGTCATTGCAGCACTAGTCTCTTATATATTGGCCTATTCACTACTAAGGCCTGTGCAAAAAATCATTAATGCGTCAAACGTAATTAACACTAACCAATTAAAGGAACTAATCCCTGTTGAGGAAACTGGTGACGAATTGCAGGAGCTAACCGAGACTATAAACAGGATGCTTATCCGGATAGAATCATCCCTTCAGCAACAGCAGAATTTTTTTGCCTCAGCCTCACACGAATTAAAAACGCCATTAGCCATCATGAAAGCCGAACTGGAGCTCGGGCTGATAAAAAAGGGGGTCGATCCGGAATTGAAAGCTTTGCTAAGCAGCCAATTAGACGAAATTAACCGCTTACAAATGGTTGTGCAGGAATTTCTGATGATAAGCGAACTTAAGAACGGCTCATTAAAGGCATACAAAGAACCGGTTGATATTGCGGCATTTGTTGTTAAAGCTTTTCACCATTTGCAACCGCTATTAGCAGCTAAAAATTTGAAACCTGAAATTACTTTTAATAAAAACGTCAGCGACTTTACCATATCTGCAGATAAAGATAAAATTTGGATAACGCTGCTAAACGTTATCGAGAATGCAATTAAGTACAGTCCGGATGCAGGAAGCATAAGTTGCCTGGTTGAAGAATGCCCCCATAAGCCTGCATTGGTTATCTGTGTTACTAATGCCACAACTCATGAAAAAATTAACACCGATTTTCTCCAGAATGCCTTTTACCGTGCAGATGCAATCCAATCCGGTAACGGCATGGGCTTGTGGCTTTCTAATCAATTACTATCGGCCCAAGGCGGCGAACTGCAGCTCGTGTCGGCTGATTATACTTTTACCGCCAAATTGATATTATTGATTTGAAGGCCTTTATCAGGCAAACTTAAGTTCTTGGTTTGCTCCAACTGATTAAATAAAGTTACAGTAACAGCCTCCATTGAAATAACGCCCAAAAAATCCACATCGTTATAAACCGGAAGATATGGCGTGGAAGCTGTTTGCATCAATTTAAAAATTTCGCTTAGAGAATTTTTCGGGCTTACGCTGGGTTTATGGAACGCACAATCAATAAGCTGATAGCCCGTTTCACGGATCATGTCAACAGGTGTAATTAGTCCTACGGTTTTTAAATCTTCGTCTACAACTACTAAAAACTCGTTTACTTTGAGCCACTGCAAAACCTGCCTTGTATCTTCCAAAATGGAAACGCTTGTATAGTCTCTGGTAATTATTGCTGCTATGTCCATATCTATTGGTGATCTATCGTAAAAAATTGAGTCTAAAGCATTATAATTGGTAACGAAAATTTAAAAACTGCGCCTTTCCCCTCTTCACTTTCTACTGATATGTGCCCCTTATGCTGACGTATTATTTCCGATGCAATGAATAGCCCCAAACCCAAACCCTCATATTGCCCTTTTGGTAAGGTATCTACACGATAGAATCGATCGAAAACCCTGCGAAGTTTTTCTTTCGGAATGCCAATGCCATGATCGCTCACGGTAACTTCAAGCGTGTTATCAACTTTTGCCAACGAAAGATTAACAGGAGCATGAGGCGGAGAATATTTAAATGCGTTGCTAAGCAAATTGGTAACCACTTGTCCAATCCTTTCATGATCTGCGTTAACGTGCGGAAGTCCTTCGGGAATGTCCATTATTAATTCGCGGCCGGTAGTACTTGCACTTACCGCAACAGCCGCGTCCTTTACACATACAGCTAAATCAATAGGGTTGAAATGGTAGCTTAACTCCCCAGCTTTAATACGGGTCATGTTAAGCATGTCATCAATCAGGATCAGCAGTTTTTCGGTTTGCGCCTTTATGCGCGACAGGTACATGGGCTGGTCGTCACGTTTATTATCCTGCCAGCGCTTTTCTGCAATCTGCAAAAATCCACGTATGGCCGTTATGGGCGACTTAAGCTCGTGCGACGCCATGTTTACAAAATCCTCCTGATGGCGTTGTTGGTTAACCCGGTGCGTTATGTCCCTAACTTGTATAATTAATCCGCGTACCATCGGGTCGTTCAGTAAGTTGTTAATACAGCACTCTGTCCACCGCCACTCGCCGTTTCCGCACAATATGCGTTGCTGCAATAAAGCCGATCCCTGCCCCTGGTTTTGCAGGCGAAGCTGGGTTAACTCAAAATCTGTCCTTTCTTCGGGATGCACAAGTTCTGCAAGTGAAAAATCATGAAGCTCCTGGCCGCTCCGTACAAACAACCGCAATGCTGCCGACGAGGCTTGCGTTACATTGCATTGTGCATCGCACATGAGCAAAGCTTCGGCGCCCTGGTCAATAATGCGCCGGTATTTTTGTTCGCTTTCGTCAAGCTTACGCATCCAGCGGCCATTCCACCAAAACAATAGAATAAGGGCCACGCCCTCACTAAAAAACAGCACCAATTCGGCAATGGTGTATCGGCCCACCGTATTTGTTACCGGCATAAGCCAACTAAACGTGCATACAGCTATTGCTACCAGGGCAGCTGTAATACCCCTTACACCTGTAGCAAACCCCGAAGCAAATAATACTAAAAAGTACAACAGGAATGGTATGCTGTAATTTGTTTGTTTAAAACAAATTAGCTTGATATACGTAGCTAATACGGCCAGTAATACCGGCAATACATAAACTGCTATTGGATGTTGAATAATTTGCATTTGTAAAGATCTTCTTCCCATACCCCTTCCCTTTCTGGGAATAAAGCTATTTGATAAGAATTTCTCGAGCTGGGTTATTTACGCATTCAACAATGTTTTTTTACGTTAAATTGCGCTCATTGTCAACAATTTAACTAACGAATAGCAAACTTTAGCCCAGGCAACTAAAAATCAATTCATGTAAGTAAAGCAATACGTATACTAAATTGAGCAGTAGCCTTGCTAACAACTTGTTGTTGTAATCTGTTATCTTGGTTGCGCTATACCTAAAGCCAGACACGATGGAACCAAACGAAAACAACGAGCTGCTCAGAAATACGATTGACAGCTCCCTGGATATGATCCAGGTGTTTCGGACGGTAAGAGATGATAAGGGAGAGATAACAGACTTTGTTTGGATTTTAAATAATAATGCGTCAGAAAAATTTTATGGCGACGTTATCGGCAAAAGCTTACTTACCTTAAACCCCGGTGTTATAAAGGAAGGCATTTTTGACACCTTCAAAATGGTGGTAGAAACAGGCCAACCCAACCAATCTGTACGCCACTATGTACACGAGCAATTTGATGGCTGGTTCCTGCAATCGGCAGTGAAACAGGGCGATTGGCTAACAACTACCACTAAGGATATTACACAATTGAAAAGGGCCGAGCAAAACATCCTTGAGAAACAGGCTTTGTTAGAATCAGTGCTGAATAATACTGAAAGCAGTATAATGCTGCTTAAACCTATTCAAGACAAAAAAGGTGATATAATAGATTTTGAATATGAGTATGCAAATGATCCGACGCTAAAATCTGTAAGTCGCGACTCGCTTTTAGGGAAAAGAATGATTGAAGAATTCCCGGAAGTTAAAGATTCAGATCTCTTTAAAAAATATGTTACAGTCGCTGAAACCGGCGAGGGTTTTAAGGGAGAAGTTAATATCGACCCTTATGGCTATCCGGTATGGGCCCAGGTGTTCGCGCTGAAATTCGCCGACGGTATATTGGTCACCTACTTTGATATAAGTGAACGAAAAAGGACAGATCAGCAACTGGTAGAAAGTAAAGAATTAGTACAAACCGTTTTTAATGTGACCATCAATCCAATAGCTTACCATAAAGCCGTTCGGGATCATAACAATAAGATTATCGATTTCGAATTTCAATTGGAAAATCAGAAAGCACGGGAATATTCGCTCGAAGACCGGACCGGTCAACGCTACTCCGACGCCTACCCGGGGATAAAAGACACCGTTGTTTTTGAAAAGTATTGCAACGTAGTGGAAAGCGGCAACAACCTTGATACCGAAGTTGAAGTTTCCTTAAGGGGCCGTAACCATTGGTTTCACTTAATGGCAGCCAAGCTTGGCGACGGGCTGGTTGCAACCGCCATCAATATTACCGAACGGAAGCAAGCGCAGGACGAAATTCTCAGATTAAAGGATGATATTGCCCAACACGCGGAAGATAAATACCGAACGCTGTTTAATGCTATTGACGAAGGCTTCGCACTAATGGAACTGGTTCGCAACAACGATGGCCTAGTTGTTGATTTGATTTACAGAGAAGTAAATGAAGCCTTTAAACGCTTTACGGGGTGGCAGGAGGCCGTAGGCGTTAGAGGCAGTGAATTGATGCCACGGTTGGAAAGTTCACTCCTTGAACAGATGCAATTGGTTGCCGATACCGGGAACCCATTTAGAAAAGAAGACTATGTAATTAACCTTGATCGATGGTATGATGTACACTACTCTGCGGTAGGAGCGCCCGGTAGTAATGTGATAGTTGCTGTTTTTAATGACACCACTGACCGAAAACAGCAGGAAATGCAACAGCAATTTTTACTTGAGTTCTCTGACGCTTTGCGGGTTGAAACAAGTGAAGATGCTATAGCTAACCAGTCGCTTCGAATGATTGCAGATTTCCTGAAACTTGACCGCTGCTACATTGCGTTATACAATTTAGATGATGACAAGGCAGATGTTTTATTTCAAACAGGAAATGAAACTATCCCACCAATGCCCGACAAAATAAGATTGTCAGATTTCCCAGATGCGCTTAAAGTAATTTTTGACAGCACGCTTGTTATAAATGACCTTCAGCACGAGCCAGGCCTTTCCGACAATGATAAAATTAATATTGGTGCATTTGGTTTTAACGCATTGGTTGCTGCTACATTACGAAAGCATAAGAACATCCCGCTATGGTGCATTGTAGCCGTATCATCAAAGCCACGTGTATGGCTACAAAGCCATATATTTCTTTTGGAAGAAATTACAGAGCGAACCTGGGCGGCTATTGAAAAAGCAAAGGCCGATGAAATGATCCGGTATTCTGAGCAACGTTTCCAATCTATTGCCAACCTTATACCTGACCTGCTTTGGGATAGCGAACCTAATGGTTCAACAAACTGGTGTAACTATAGTTGGCTTGCATACACAGGGCAAAAATTTGAAGAGGCCATAGGCTCGGGTTGGATAAACACTATTCATCCCGACGACCGGCAGGGCTCTGCTCAGCGCTACGCCGAGGCTGTTACGGCCGGAAAGTATCTGCATCAAGAGCATAGAATAAGAAGATACGATGGCCAATACAGATGGTTTGTAGTTAGCGCGTCGCCAGTAACCGATGACAACGGAAAAGTGATAAAGATGTACGGTGCCGCTACAGACATACATGACCGTAAACTGGCGGAACAGCAAGCGCTGGCTAACGAGCGGCGACAGACATTTCTGTTGCAACTTTCTGACGCGATCCGCACAGTGTCTGACCCTGTTAAGATACAGCGCACGGCCGCACGGCTATTGCGCGAAAGGCTCAAAGCCGGATGGTGTTACTACAACGAATTTGACGAAACTCAAAAAGTTTCGAAAGTGCTTATTGATGACGTGAGGGACGGCTTGCCATCAATGGTGGGCGTTCATGATCTTTCTGTGGTTCCCGAGTTTCTTGACCATGTACGTGCAGGAAATATATTAAAAGCGCCGGATATCGCTGTATCCGGTTTATTCAACCAGCCGGTTACTGATCATTATGCATCGTTAGGCATGCGCTCGGCATTGGGTGTTCCGCTGGTAAAAGACGACAGATTACTTGCGGTTTTGCTTGTTGCAGACACCATTCCGCGCGAGTGGACACCGGAGGAGATTGAATTGTTAAAAGAGGTTGCCGAACGTACCTGGAACGCCATCGTTCGTGCACAGGCCGAAACGGAATTAAAACAGGTACAATCTACCTACTTGCTTAAATTAGAGCAACAGGTGCGAGATCGTACTGCAGAATTACTGGCTAACCGCGATCAGCTCCAATTATTTTTAGACACTACACTGGTGCAAATGTCAATACTGGAAGCGGTACGTGACAGCAACGGTGTACTGACGGACTTGAGGATAAAAGCAGTTAACCAGGAGCTTGAAAAGGAAACTGGGCGAAATGATCTGGTTGGTAAATTGTACGCTACAGAATATCCCGGCATTAAAGAAACCGGTTTATTCGGGATGATTATTAAGGCCATAGAAACCGGCGAACCGCAAAGTACAGAATATTTTTACCCGCACGACGGCTTTCAAAAGTGGTTTAGTTGCATGTTTGTTAAGTTGAACGATGGTGTAGTAGCAACCAACATGGATATCAGCGCCAGAAAGCAAGCTGAAGAGGAACGGTTCAAGAATTACGTTCTGTTACATCAATCGGAAGCCATAGCTTCTATGGGCAGTTGGGACTATGAACCGCTAACCGGCAAATTTACATGGTCTGACGGTATGTACCATCTGTTTGATCTTGAGATCGCGCTGGAGATCGCGCCGGAGATCTATCTTAAATATACAACAGAAAACGGCCGCATGGCGGCGGAAAGTGTTGTAGAACATATACGAAATGGCGATACCGATTTTGAGGAAACACTGGAATTAAATATATCCGGTAAAACCAAAGTGCTGAATATCAAAGGTGCTATTGTAAAGGGTGGTGACGGAAAAATTGAGAGAGTATTGGGAGTAGACCTTGACATATCGGCTACGAAAGCTGCTGAAGAGAAGATAAAGCATATGGAGGTTGAGCAGCAATTGGAGATATTCCAAGTAACGTTGAGAACACAGGAGGAAGAACGCCGCCGAATCTCGGAAAGCTTACATAATGGCCTGGGGCAATTACTTTATGGTATAAAAATGAGCCTTTCGCAGCTAAGTATAAAACTGGCCAAAGAGAATGAAGCCGATTTCAACGAAGCCCGGCGCTACACCAGCGAACTCCTATCAGACGCGATACGCGATACCCGTAAGATTTCGCATGAACTTATGCCTACCGTTCTTAATGAGTTTGGCCTGGAGGCTGCCATTAAGGATATATGCAGCCTGATGCGCGACGGCACAAAATTTAACTGCATTGTTAATTTAAATGGCATTAAACTGGATAAATATATGCAGCTAGCCATATTTAGGACCTTGCAGGAGCTGATGACCAACATTGTAAAACACGCCAAAGCCACAGCGGCACTGGTTGAAGTAAACGCTGATGATAAAAACGTTTACCTGCGCGTATATGATAACGGCGAGGGTATCGATAAAACTAAACACGGCAAGGGTGGCATTGGCTTAGCGTCTATAAAAAGTAAGGTCGACTTGCTAAACGGCAACGTAGAAATTATCTCGGGCCCGGCACAGGGAACAGATGTAAAAATCGTTCTTCCGTATAAATCGCAAGTAGAGAATTAAGATAAAGTAATGGCAATGCATAGAAGCTTGTACCACTAGTATTTTATGGGCCGCTATCAACTCATGTTACGTATTAACGCGTTATAAATTTAGTATTTGCCTTTACCCGGTGTATTTTCGCTGACCTACATTTGCGATATAAGGGGAAGAGATTATGATGAGTGATGCTTCAAAAAAACACATACGCTTTAGCTATTATGGCAAGTGTTACAACGTTACGGTGGAGAGCCGCAGTTATGCAGATATTATAACCGCTAAGGTTTTAATTGGCCACATCAGGCTTTGGCTGATACTGCAAAATAACGCCTGCCGCCTTATTAGCGATATGCCTATATGTAGCGAACTGAAAGAAATAATTTTTCGTAAAATCGGTTCATATATAAAATCGAATACCGTTACTACTAAGGCAGCTCGATCAAAACTCAACTAAGCACCTTTAGCACGGGTAAATTAATGTGGTAAAGGGCAATAGTAGTGCATTACAGAATTTTTGGCTTGCAACTGGTGACTTATTGCAAACGCGCCGGCATCAACTTACGTAGTTGTCGCAACTAATTTAAGTAATGAAACAACTTGCGTAAAAGTCTCATGGCCTAAGTTTGCATATATCTGTATTATGAACAGCCAGGGAGGAATCAACAAAGTATTTTTGTTAGGTGTAATAAGCAGGCAGCCACGTTTACACAAGAGCGTGCAGGATGGGGCTAAAATATGTTTTACATTAACAACGCGCGAACCGCATCAACAACGGGGAGTGTCTGTTGAGCATACAGAAGAGCATGTAATTAAGATGCCCGAACAGAAAGTGCCGTTGGCCCTAGAATTAGGACAACTGGTGCACATTGAAGGCAAACTAAAAACCACAACTTTTACCGATGAGCAACTTGTAAAGCACTACAAAACAGAGGTGCTGATAACAAAACTAAGCGTTATAAAATAACAAAGTTGCTATCAGGCGAGCAATCCATTCCGCATGGCGAATGATATCAATGCAAGCGAATTACGGCTGCCGGTTTTATCAATCATTGATTGCCGGTAGCCTTCTACGGTGCGTTTGCTGGTAAATAGTTTATCGGCCACTTCTTCGTTGGTGAAGCCGGCAGCAATCAGGCGCAAAACTTCAATCTCGCGCTCCGAAAAGTCGATTTCTTCGGCGGTAACACTTTGCACATTGGGGGATGTAGCAATGCGCTGTATAACGTTGCTAGATAGTCCTGCACATAAGTAGGGCTGGTGACGGGCCACCTGCCTTATGGCAAATACAAGTTCATCCTCGTGTGCAGTTTTAAAAATGTAACTTTTTATGCCGGCTTGGAACGCTTGCTGAATATAACTATCCTCTTCCTGTATAGTCAATAAAATCACTTCAATTTCCGGATATTTATCCTGCACAACTTTGGCCAGTTCCAGCCCGTTCATTACGGGCATATTAAGGTCGCTAAGTAATACATCAGCTTCTACCCCACTGTCCAATAACTCGATAATCTCCTGCCCGTTGGCCCCTTCGCCTGTAACTTTCAGATCAGTTTCCTGGGCTAAAACCTGCCGAAGGCCCCGGCGCACTAATTGATGGTCGTCTGCTAATAATACCCGGATCATAGTTTTCTTGAGTTACTAAACATTAAATAAAAACTCAGCATTAATTTACTTAATTCAGCTAAGATGCCTGAGCCATTCAAGCACAGCTATGAAATAAAACGGCAACGAGCTTCATTAATTTAGTAAACGTTGAGGTAATTTCTGTTGAGTACATGTGCTGATCAATAAACGAGCATATTGAAACAGTACCTCAACAACTGGTGCCGCAATTTCTATTCGGCGTAAACTTTTGGAATTTTTTTAGAAAGCATACGTAATGATTTAGGTTGATGCAATTTTATAACATCATTTAAACATAAAGGTTTTAAGAAGACAAAACATTATCAGATCTCTTCTGTATTCCAGATTTTAACTTCCAAATCAAACTGCTGGGTATCATCTTTAATCAATAACAAAACATCTTCATGCCTTGATGGGTAATGCTTATCTATAGAGTAATATATCTGCTGCAGTAAAGAGCCCAGCGTTGAGTCGACGCATGATTGCCTTAAAGTAAGGAATACTTTTCCCTGCAGGCAACTTATTCTTCCCTGCCCTTCGAGCTGCTTTTCGAGGCATGTGGAGATAGCCTGCGCAAGCTGGAAATCACATCTATCGTTTGTCATTAATACGATTTTTATCTGGCAATTGAAGTGGATGGTTCTTTGCTAGTTGAGCCTTAATTTTGTCCTGCTTTGCACGTTGTTCTTCCTGTGTAAATCCTTGCTCCATCGATTCACTTACTAATGGACCGTTAAGAACTTCAGAGCCGTCTCCAATTTTCCTTTTATGCTTCATATTTAATTAACACGAAAATAAATAGGTAGCTTGATGTGTAAATACGCAATTTGCTGCGATGATTACGTGTTGACATCATGATATGCCTTGCCAAATTAATTAAAGAGTAATTAGATAAAAAAGCCTGCGGTATTTGCCGCAGGCTTTAGCTTATCATGGTAAAATAGTGTCCTTTATATTCTCGAGTATGCCTTTGTCAAGTCCACCTGTCATTTGTTGCTCTTGCGCATAGCCTTTAACATCCGGCGGACCCAAAACCGGCTCCTGGCCCAGCGGCGACGCATAAACATATTTAAATTCGCCTTTGCCGTCAATTGACGGGCCGCTTGCCCAGCGTGCATCCGGTGCTGGTGGCTGTTCAATGTTTGTGGAAACAAAAGCATATTCAAACTCGCGCACCTGATCGCTCATCGGGAAGGTATTTGGTATTGGCAAATTGCTACCAACACCGCCTAAGTCCTCAATCACGGCCAGCCATTGGTTTTGGTGCATGGTATCACGGGCAATTAAAAACGCAAGCATATCTTTCATGCCGGCGTCATCGGTAAGCTCCCATAAACGCGTTGCCAACACCCTACCTGTCGACTCGGCCATCACGTTAGCATACATATCCGCCGCGATGTTCCCGCTTCCTACTACCCATGATCCATTGAAAGGCACACCGTTACTATCAACTGCCATTGCAGCCAAACCCGATGATAGCACATGCCGCGGATCCATCCCGCCTAATATACTGCTTACTATCGGGTTCTCACCGGCCACCTTATCCTTCAACTCATTGGTAGCCCCTTCAAGGTTGAGTGCTACGGCAGTGCTTAGCATTTCGATATGGGAGATTTCTTCGGTTCCTGTGTCAAGCAACATATCCCTGTATTTAGCAGGGCCGCGACTTCCCCACGCCTGAAACAGGTATTGTAAGCATACCCTTATTTCGCCCTCGATACCGCCAATTGCCTGCTGCAACAATTTCGCAAACGCCGGATTTGGTGTTTCTACACGTACCTGGTACTGTAGTTTCTTGTCATGATAAAACATAATTTACCCTTGTTTTTAGATATAAATATTTAGTTATTTAATTGGTAAACTACCAGCCAAATATCAGCAAGTAACAGCACCTTAGTAGTGCCTGCGGTAGACGGATTGCGTAATGGTATCGCTTAGATACAGCTATAAATAATTTGATGCACCCGGAAATTTTAAACTTGTAGGGCTACAAAAACGGCACCGCTACTTTCCTTATCCTGCGCAGTTTCAAACGCATGATTAATATCATCAAGGTTAAAAGTATGGGTGATCATTTTTTTTGTGTTTATTTTACCATTTGCTAACAAGTCCAGGCACAGCTTCATTTCCGAATGTATGTCCCAAAATGCGTAGCTGGCGCTTGTAATAATTTTAATTTCGGCCATTTGGATGTGCTGCCATGGTAACGGTATGGCTATATCACCCGGATCAAACCCGCCAACAATTACAACTTTACCGCTGATGCGCACATATGATATTGCTTGTGGCAAGGTTTGCGGCATTGAGGGGCCGCCCGCGCATTCAAATACTATATCAGCACCTTTTCCATTAGTAAAGTTCATGATTTGCTGATGCGCATCTTGTGTTTTAGAATTAACAGCCAGGTCGGCACCCAGCTCGTGAGCTATCTGTAACGACGATTCAACTTTGTCAACTATGGCAACTCGTGCCCCGCTTAGCTTGGCAAGCTGCAGTTGGGCAAGCCCTATGGGCCCGGCACCTATTACAACAACAGTATCATTTATTTTTACTCCACTTAGCTGGATAGCATGCATCGATACCGAAAATGTATCTAAAACCGTAGCTTCTTCAAAACTGATATGATCAGGCAATAAATGTAGTTTTTCGGCCGGCGCTATTAAATACTCTGCAAAAGCGCGGGATACCGTTTCCATCCGCACTTTGTACAAATTAGGGCATAAGTTATATTGTTGCACTCTGCACCACTCGCAGGTTCCATCGCCAAGTAGGGTTTCAACCACCACCCTGTCTCCTGCTTTGTAACCTGTTACCTGGCTGCCTATATCTACCACCTCGGCGGCAAGTTCATGCCCCATAATTTTGTGGTTTAGCTCGGGCTCATCTTTCTTCCAGTGCCGCAAATCTGTACCGCAAATTCCGGTAGCTTTAATCCTTACAAGTACCCAGTCGGGATGAGGAATAGCCGGTGTTTGCACCTCTTCCACATCAAACTCGCCGCTTTCATTTTTTAAGGCTGCTTTCATCCTATTATCTAAAAGTTTATTTTAAGAAGTATTTATATCGCCGGAACTAATTGGTTGCGCGCACAACTAAAAGTTTTATTTGTAATACGTTGCACTTATAAAGTCAAATCAGCTGCTGATTGCGTGAGAATCAGCTTTTGCTAATCATATAACAAATTTGTAATCCATTGTTTTTATTTTTATTTAATAATTAATATAAAGATGTCAATATTAATTTAAAATACATTTGTTAAAACAATAGGCAACTACCTAAGTTATGTATTTACCTACTTGAAGTTCCTAATACCGTACATGCCGATTCTAAATAGGGTTTATAGACCCCATATATCTTTAAAAAGAATCAGTGTTATGAAAGCAATTATTTCAACTAAAACCCACGCTGTGCTCGACTATTTGGCCGGCGCCTTAATTACCTTTTCTCCCTGGATATTTGGTTTTGCCCATCTTGGGGGCGCTCCTCTTTTTATACCGTTACTAATCGGCTCAATGCAACTTGTAATGGCGCTTTTTAGCCAACATCAGTTGGGCCTATTCAAAGCCGTGCCCATGCAACTTCATTTAACTATTGATATGCTTGCTGGCTGCGTTTTAATTGCCAGCCCTTTTATTTATGGTTTTGCCCAGTTGGTGGTGTGGCCACATGTGCTACTAGGCATTTTTTCATTAAGTGCAGGCTTGTTAACCCAAAATTCACCTTTATACCGTGTTCGCTTTTTTGATGAACGGGGTTATTGATTCAACATTTTAAAGATTCACTTATATGAAAAGCTTCGATTTAATTGCGTGCTTATGCATTTGCTTAGTATGCATGTCATGCGGCGGCGGTAGCCCGCAAGGCACGTCGCACCACCACGAGCCAAACCCCGATACTGCTAAGCAATCAAAATTTGACAGGGATACAACTAAAGGTAACCGGCAGTCATCACCAAGCGATGCAGGGAATAGCTCCAGTAGATAATAAAGTCTTTCACATGATACAAACTGATATAGCCGTTATAGGTGCCGGCCCCGGCAGGGTTATTTGCCGTGTTTGAGGCAGGATTGCTAAAAATGCGGTGCCATATAATTGATGCATTGCCGCAAGTGGGGGGGCAGCTTTCAGAGGTGTACCCGCAAAAGCCGATTTATGATATTCCGGGGTATCCCGCAATAAACGCACTTGATCTGGTAAACAAGCTTGTGGAGCAGATCACACCCTTTAACCCAGGCTATACACTAGGCGAAAGGGTAGATTTACTTGAACGGCTTAGCGATGGCAGTTTTGTATTGATAACCAACTACCAAACCAGCATTCATTGCCGCGCGGTGGTTATTGCAGGTGGCTTAGGTTGCTTTGAACCGAGGAAGCCTCCGATTACGGGATTGGAGAATTTTGAGGGTAAAGGAGTGTCGTACATGATCAGAAATCCCGAAAAATTGCGTGGCCGAAAAGTGCTTTTAGCAGGCGGTGGCGATTCGGCTCTTGATTGGGCTGTGATTTTAAGTGAATTGGCCGAACGCGTGGTACTTGTTCATAGAGGTGACACTTTTAGGGGAGCGCCAGAAACGGCAGGTAAGGTTTTTGCGCTCGCAGCTGCCGGCCAGTTGGACTTGCTGTTAAATGCTAACGTTGTTGCGCTACATGGCAACGGTCACTTACAGTCGGCAGAAATACTCACGCACGATGGGCAAACCGTTAAATTAACAACAGAGCATTTTGTGCCATTATTTGGCCTTAGCCCGAAATTAGGGCCGCTCGAGCATTGGGGCCTTAACATTAACAAGTCGGCAATCACGGTAAACCCGGAGGACTTTTCAACCAACCAACCCGGCATATATGCTATTGGTGATATTAACACCTACCCCGGTAAGTTGAAGCTCATACTGTCCGGGTTTCATGAAGCAGCGCTAATGGCACAAAGTGCTTTTAAGTATATGTATCCTCATGAAAGGTTAAGTTTTAAATACACTACGGTTTACGGCATAAATAGCTTTTGACAGATGATAGATATAAAAGTTGAGACGGCAAATGGCTCGCACCTTGAATTAAAGATAGATAGCGACGAAAACAGGAGCCTGATGGAAATATTGTCAACCCATGACATAGGCATGCTTGCAGCCTGCGGAGGCCTCGCACTATGCGGAACCTGCCATATCATGTTTAAATCAGGCGGCGATAATCTCCCACCGCCAACTAAAGATGAATTGGCTATGCTTGAAATGTTGCCGGGTGCAGGTGCCAATAGCAGGCTTTCCTGCCAGGTGATGTTGAGTAAGAAATTAAACTCATCAAATATTAAGGTAATGCCAATAGATTAGTTTCTTTATAAATTAATATTTTAACTCAAAACAAATAATACAACCAAATGTTGTAAATATACACTGCCTTACTTGACGATCCCCATACATATACCACGTAATAACAATTGCCTGTGTACACTATTTTATGAGTTAGCAGGCTAACACCAACCTCGCTTATCATATGCAGTCAACAACACTATAAAATAACAAGGAATTTAATCAAAAAACATAGCCAAAATGGAAGACAAAAAAGGAAACATGGCTCCCGGACAGCAAAATTACCCATCAAATGAAGACCCACAAGGTAACCCGAACCGAAAGACCGGTAGCGAGATTATTAAGGGAGCACGGCAGGAAGACCAGTTGGATAAAATGAAGGAAAATGCCCCGGAAGATGGCACGAATAACACAATTGGTGCTGAACCAAAAGCCTACCAATATCACCGTAAAACCGAAAACGAGAACCAATAGTACTGAGCTAAGGTGCATTCATTTAAGAGAAAGAGGCGTTGGCAGAGAAGCGTAGCCCGCCAAAATAAGGTTACGGCAACGCACATTTTAATCATCGTTCTGCTAATCACGATAATCTTACTTTCCGAATCAGCTAAAATTTAAGCATTCAATCAACAATGAAAAAGGAAGAAATTAACCTAAGCGATTGGACGAGAATATTACTTGGCGAAGCACCGCCAATTTTCCTGCTGGAGGTGCTGATCAGATCGATAATTACCTACGTGCTGCTGTTGATAGTTGTTAGCTGGCTGGGCAAACGCATGAGCGGACAGCTAACCATTATGGAAATGGCAGTAATGCTCACCTTAGGTGCTATTGTTTCGGTACCTATGCAAACGCCGGATAGGGGAGTTTTGCAGGGCTTAACATTGTTGCTATGCGCTGTAGGTTTTCAACGCGGAATAAGCTACATAGGTTTTCGTAGCCATAAGTTTGAAAACATTACACGGGGTAAGCCAAATATATTGGTTAATGATGGCCTGATCGATTTGGAGCAAATGGTAGCTAACAGGATATCAAGGCAACAGCTTTTTTCAGTATTGCGCGGCCAAAAGATATTTAACCTGGGTGCTGTAGAAAGGGTTTACCTGGAGGCTTGCGACTTATTAAGTGTTTACCCCGCCGCCAAGCCTCAATACGGTTTACCAATTTATCCGCCCGATGATGCACAAGACCGGAACGGCGAGATGACAAGCGCAGAAAAAGCCGGCGATTACAAGGCCTGCGTTAATTGCGGAAATGTTACGAAAGAAAACCAACATTCGCCGTGCAGGATATGTGGCGAAAATAGCTTTACCCATGCAATAATATAATTTATATGAAGCCCGACGACATTAAAATAGCAGATTGGATGCGCTGGCTTGTTGGCGAGGTACCGGGTTCATTTTATATAGAACTTGTTATAAGAGCTGCCGTGATATACTTACTGCTGATGGTTTGCATGCGGCTTTTGGGTAAAAGGATGTCATCGCAGCTTGGGCGTAACGATATGGTAGCTATGGTTACCCTTGCAGCAACCATCGGTATACCGTTGCAAGCGCCAGACAGGGGTTTACTTCCGGCCATTGTTATTGCTGTGATTGTTGTGCTCACAGGCAGATGGGTTTCAAAAAAAGCCTTTTATAGCGAGTCGTTCGAAAAACTCTCTCAGGGTAATATCTCAATCCTTGTAAAAAACGCGGTTATGGACTTAACCGAAATGAAAAAAGCCCGGCTTACACGCGAACGCTTAGTTGCACAGCTTCGTTTTGCGGGGATTAAACACCTGGGCCAGGTAAAGCGGCTTTACATGGAAGCAAACGGAGCCTTTACGGTTATTGAAGAGGAGGAGCCACAAACCGGCCTTTTTATTATACCCCGGGATGACAGCGAAATGTATGACAGGTTTTACAAATCGGATACTATAGTGTCTTGCGAAAATTGCGGGTTCTCCCAAGACAAAAAATCGGTGGAAAAAAATGTCAGTTGCCCAAGTTGTGGCCATGAGGTATGGACAACTGCTGTATCAATAAAACAAAATTAATAAAACGCCATGCCATTAGTAGCATGGCCGTGAGTGAATAAACGTGGCTACCGGTAGGTACAATATCATGAAAAACAAACAAAACAAATATGGCACTACAGGAAAGTAATGTTTACACTCAAGAAGTTGTAAACGGTTTATCAGTAATTATTACGGGCGGCACTACAGGCATAGGCAGGGCCACCGCGCTGCTCTTAGCGTCGCATGGGGCAAATGTATTTGTCAACGGCACCGATCAGCAACATCTTGATGATTTACTTGCGGATGTTGCCTCTTCAAACTTGAAGGGCAGTGTAAAAGGCACCATAGCAGACCTGGCCACTGAGGATGGTGTTAACGGGCTGTTTGAAGAGGCCGGAAAATATCTAAATGGAGTTGACATGTTTATTAATAATGCTGCGCTAGCCTACCAAGGTGTTGCTGATGGAGAATACAGCGAATGGCACAAAGTAGTGAACACCAACCTTACCGGATACATTGCTTGCACGCATACAGCGCTGCAGAAAATGAAAGATGTTGGAAGCGGCCACATTGTAAACGTTGGCTCGATGAGTGCCGATGTGCGCGAGAAAGACAGCTCTGTTTATGTGGCAACTAAAGCGGCCATACAAGGTTTTACAGAAAGCTTGCGTAAGGAGGTTAATGAGCAGGGCATAAAGGTCACCCTCATAGAGCCCGGAGCTGTAGGTACAGACATGCAACCCGTATCCGTAAGCGACCAGCAAGACAATCAAAAAAACCTGGAAATGCTCAAAGCAGAAGATATTGCCAATGTGATATTGTTTACACTAAGCCAGCCCAAACGCTGCGACATTGTAGATATAAAGGTTAAGCCACACCTGCAAATAATTTGATTTGCAGACATTTCAAATAACCTATGATTAGCGTTATAAAATTAAGCAAATAAGAAAGAGACATGAAAAACCATAAAGAGATGCCCGTTCATCCACCTGAAACAAATCAGTTAAGTTTTGATGAAGCTTATGAACAACCCCAAACAGCAGATGCATCTGCAAAAAGCAGCCTTGGTCAGGACGATATCAATAAAGAAATAAAAACATTTTCGCCACCTAAAAACGGGCACATGGCTTTGGAGACTAAAGAAGGCAAAAATAACGGAGCACTGCCTAAAGCGTATCAAAATCAAAAGACCAACAGACCATAGTCAATCTCTGGCCCATAATTCAAACACATCGATTTAACTGAAAAATACAGCAACATGTCAACAAATAGCGACCCAAGAGAAAAAAACAGCAGTAACGCTTTTCCTGAACAACAACAGGCCATACCGGGAACAGAAAGTCAACTCACTCCCAAAGCCGACCACGGCGAACATACATATAAAGGCAGTGGTAAACTGGCAGGAAAAAAAGCCATTATTACTGGTGGCGACTCTGGCATTGGCAGAGCGGTGGCCATTGCTTTTGCGCGTGAAGGTGCCGATGTATTAATCGCTTATCTTAACGAACATGAAGATGCAGCAGAAACCAAGCATTATGTGGATGCAGCAGGGCGCAGAGCTGTATTAGTAAGCGGAGACATAAGCGCCGAAAGCCATTGCCAAAAAATCATTGACACAGCTGTTAGCGAATTGGGCGGGATTGACATTTTGGTGAACAATGCAGCTTTCCAGATGTCGAGGCAATCGTTACAGGAGGTATCGACCGAGGAATGGGAACGCACTTTCAAAACTAATATTTACCCGATGTTTTATTTATGCAAAATGGCAGAAGAGCACCTGAAGCCAGGAAGCTCGGTTATAAATACTACATCTGTTAATGCCTATAAACCCAAGCCTACATTAATTGCTTACGCATCAACAAAAGGCGCTATACAAAATTTCACATCAAACATGGCCCAGTTATGGGGTGAAAAAGGAATCCGTGTAAACTGCGTAGCTCCGGGGCCTATCTGGACACCGCTTATCCCCTCTACAATGACCGAAGAAGAGGTAACTTCTTTTGGCCAAGATGTTCCTTTGCAGCGTGCAGGGCAGCCTGTAGAACTGGCATCATCTTACGTACTATTAGCATCTGACGAAGCAAGTTATATATCCGGAGCTACCATACAGGTAACCGGTGGTACACCAACGATTTAAATAAAAGGTCTATGAAAAAATCAATTGCAATTTTATACTTACTTGTAAGCATCGCCTTTGCTGCTTGCGACGATACCTCCACAAGTGCCGTTGGCACTAATGACAAGCCAGACAGTGCGGTATTTGACAGTGCCGACAACGGTGTAGGCAGGCCGGAAGAAACTAAAGAAGACACCAGCGCTAACAATGTAGGGCCGGGGAGCGAGAAAACGCACGCCATTGACTCTGAGCACAAACAGAAGCATTAAGAATAAATAATTCAAAAGCCGGTTGCAGCAAATTTGCAACCGGCCTTTATAATGGCGTTAGGCTTGCAATTAGCTATTGATGTATCTGGAAAATGTGAGAAATTAACGCGTAAGTTGTATACCTACATGGTACTTCGCTTTGCGGGTTAAAGAACTGTTATGAAGTAATTTTGGATATATGAAGAAGCCAAAAACGTACCGACTTAATGTTTACTATTTTGGAAAAAAGATCTTATTTTTAATAAAGCGTTTTACTCAGAAAAACGGTACCGTAATTTATGATTTACAAGGATCGCCCATTCACTATGTTGTAATAAATAACAAAGAGGATTGGACATTTATAGCTGATTTTACGCCATGCGCAGATTTAAAACTGGCTATCATATCAAAGCTCCGGCGTCTTGTAGAAAGTAAGGGCCGGCCGCTAAAACCAAGTCGGCAACTTACGTCGGTCCCCTGCGAAGAATATAGTTATAAAGGCTAAATTTTATAATTCTGATATAGTTCAATTAAGTAAGGCCATGAAAAAATCCGCTATTCAATGTAACGTCAATGGTTCTAGTTCCGTGCTAAGCTTTAAGTATACGCTAACTTCTATACTTCAAATTTTTATTTATGATCAGCATAACTGGCTTGCGACAATTTACAAAGGGGTTGATAAAAAATACCAAATTATATCACGCAGCGTGAAGGCCATTTCAATGGCTGAGTTGGAAGCTATTGGCAATCAGATTGACTTGTTGGAACACAACTTGTCAACTAACCCTGATTAGTTTGCATTCGTACCTATAATTCATCCTCACCTGCACATATCCTATAATCGGCGGCTTGTAACATCACCAACCGGTGATTGCGACAATCTATTAAACGAACTTTATCAGTTAGCCTATCATAAAATTAAAAAAGGCTGCCCTTGAGAGAGGCAGCCTTTAACACCGAGGTTTACAATTGATTAAATCTTTATGTTTATCAATACAATTCTTGATTTGCGAGAGTCATCTATGGTGAGCAAACCATGATTTACATCTACGGTACGGTTAATTCTTTAAATCTGCCGGGGCTTCCTAGTAAAAGCGTATCATCAGATACAGCTTCGCCTGTCTGCTTACAGTTTTAAATGCTATACAGCTTTATGTGATACAATTTTAAGCCAAATTAAGGCTGCTTGCTTAAGCCTTGGACCAGTTGTACATTTTATGTGTATTTATGGGAAAGGCTGTATAAAAGAGTACTCGGTGATAAAGCGTAGAAGGAAAAATGACAAGTGTGCTCTTAGTTAAGGCGGCTATCATTAACGCTATAGATGGATTATTTTAACAGTTGCAATGCATGCACATCTTTTTACAAATTCATATACAACCAATTTAGTTGCCTTATTAAAGAGGTCTTTCCCCTTAATTTGGATAAAATGTGTGGTTATTTCACCATAATGACAAATTGATACCATTTACTTAAAGCGGGCAATAATTATGATAAACCTCAACAATCCTAACTGGATGGTGCTTTATACGAAATCAAAATGGGAAAAGAAAGTTGATCGGTTGTTAAAGGATCAAAATATCATTTCGTATTGTCCGCTCATAAAAACCACAAAAAAATGGGTAGACAGGAATAAAACGGTCGAAATTCCCTTATTTAATTCTTACCTGTTTGTTTACGCAACGCCCCGGGAATTAGAAAAAATTGTACAAACGTCGGGCGTGGTTACTTACATAACATTTTGCGGCAAACCTGCTGTTGTGCAAGAAAATGAAATTAAAAACATTAAGCGTGTTATAAGTAGTTACAGTGATTTGGAAGCTGTGCCGCTAAACAGTCTTCAAGTTGGAGATGAAGCGTTAATAACCGGCGGTTTATGGGACAATTACATGGGTGCTATTGACCAGATAAACGGCAAAACAGTTGTAATGGTGATAAAATCCATGAACTATGCATTAACTATAAAAGTGGACTCAAATATGATATTACCTGCAACCAAACTAAAATAACATCACAACAAATTACTTATGGATAAACATTACGGGCAAATAGTTGAACTTACTATCAGAAAAAAGGGCTTTAGCATCAGCGAACTTGCACGGCTGGCAGACATTAACAGAAAGTGCGTTTATAACTGGTTTAATCAAAAATATCTTAAGCCTGATATAATACACCGCATTGGCCACTTTATAAATCATGATTTTTCTGTAGAATTCCCGGAATTATTTACCGCCGACGACTTTATCAAGCCATTAGATGACCTCGCTTCCGATAATGTGGAAGGAGGCCCGGTATGGAAGGATAGATATATTGATCTTTTAGAAAAATATAACAACCTTTTGCTTGAGCAGTACCATAAAAGCTTATGATAACCACTACAAAAGCGGACGAAAAGGTAAAAGGCAGATTGACATACGTCGCTCTGCCTTTACTAACTATAACTGAACTATAAAAACCTGCTTATTAATTATTCACTTTGATTACGGTATCAACACCTTTGCCGACCAAATGCTGTTAACACTTTTGTTGGCCTCGTTATGGTATATTTGTTTACCCTCGCGGCTGTAAACGTTCACAACAATGTTTTGGTCAACATCTGCAGGTGTAACATCAATAGCTAAGGCATAATTTCTTTGATATTTTATGCGATACTCTCCCTGGGTTTTATTAACAATAGCATTATTAACATTGTCTGCAACACTGTAACGTACAATACACTGCCCGGCACATTGTACAGTTAATTTACCCTCGCCAAACTCCTTGTCGGGGTTTGCATCGTCTTTTTTACATCCCGAATTAAACGCGAATGATAAAGCCAGCAACGCTAAACAGCTAAAAACAGATCTTTTTGACGCAGGAAGCAAAAGCATATTGTATGATTTTTTCATATTTAAATTTTCATAAAATTAGCCTTTGGGTATTATAAAAAGCCGTTACCAATTAAAGTGTATAACAGGTTGTGCAACTATGTAAACATTGATTATCAGGAGGCTATCTTACAAAGTTGTAAGTTTTCATTATTTAACCTTTAGTGTTGATAAACCTGCTAATCGGCCTAACGCAAAATTTTGCATTTAACCCAATTATAGACGAGTAAAAACTGGCAGATGGTAACGGGCAGGCTGATCAAATTGAAATACAGCGAATAGCGAAAAGGTTCGAGTAGCTATTGAAGATTTCGGGCTGCAACCTGTAGCTAAAGGCCTAATATTTACACTGTCACATAATTTAAAGGTTGACACTATCCGCAACAGCTAAAAATTGAAGCTAAGCGTAATTTGGCAATATGAAGCATAAAATGACTGGGAGCCAGGGTTGCAGATGATTTTGCAAGCCCTGCATTTTAATACAAAAGTTGGCTTCGCTTATTATGATAATAATATCAATGGTGAGGAAACAATTGAAGGTACAGATGAAATAACCGCCGCTTACTTTGAAACGGCTGATAAAAACTTACCTGTTTTAGTAAGAAAGATTGCTTCGTATCATGATGTTGCCAAGTAAGTGACGCTGACACCCTCGAACTATTTTATAAAGCAAAAAAACGAACCCGGCCTGTGATACGTAAAGATATATACAACGGCCAAACGCTCCTGCCAACTACATTGTACATGCACGCGTCAATTTCAAGTGGTGATTGAGGTGCTATACATTGCCTTTAAGATAGGACCAAGTTTTACGACCGGAATATAAATTTTGAAAAAGTAGGCATACGCGTGTGGAAAGCAGTCAATGAAGCCCTTGTGATCATTACGGACACTTATATAACCGGCAGTGATTTATCTAGGAAAAAGGCAGCAATTATGAATACAGGACAACATTTATTTAATCAACAAATATTAAACCTTATTTAGCGGATAAGCTGCCTTACCTGCGAAGCTCTTTGAATGATATTAATCAATTTAATAAATTAAGCAACCTTAAAGTGGCTTTCAACGTAAACATTCCTAACTATTGATTAATATATGCAAAGAGCATTAAAAGATGTTCAGGAAGCCATTTTGAAGCTTGAAAAAAACCTGATTACTTGCGTTCCATACTGCTGTTTTGGACATGATAATAAGAAGAGAATTGCTGCAATGATTGATGTTCTAAAAAACAATCGCACCATTGTATGGATAAATTCAAACTTCTTGACGCCTACCGAACTATTTCATGAGTACCCGGATAACCCTTTATGGCGGGCAGCTTTAGATGCAAGAGAATGGTTAGACGGCAGCTTTGACGTAAATGATTTGCTGTTTAATGACGTAAATACTTTTAAAAAAGGCTTATTGGAAGGCCTGTTATTTAATCAATAAGCGTTTGATGCGGGCAGACAACCAATTGATTGCTCGAAAAATCAAACTTTATTTTTATGATCAAAGTCGGAAAGGACGTCCTTGTATTGATTAAGAACGTGATCCGGAAGATTATTGCGCTTTTGCAGATCTTTTAAAAATGCCGTTTTCTCGGCATAGGCCCCTTCCTCAAAAATTAGCTCTTTCTCATCATACCTTAAGCTCAAACTAATGTCCTTTTTGGATATCAGAAGCATAAATACTTTTATGGCGGTGGCTATTCTTTTCATTTAAATATTTTAGGGTTACAAACTTATACGTTTTGATAACGATTAAGTTACTCTTTTTGCACACATAGTTATCAAGACCCCAAGATAATTATTCTCACCTGCGCTTAAAACCGCTTAATACTTGTATGCTCACTATAATCTCAAATTTGGAATTAAGGGTTTAAACAGGCTTTTAAACTGATTAAGCTGCAGCCATATTCCCGGTACTTTCACACACCTACTCATTTGGCTATACAACCTTGTAAATAAGAATATTGGGCTTTATGGTTGTTATACCTTTACGGTTATTAAACTTATTATGGAACAAACCAATACAATATCGCTTAAACAGCCAACACTCACGATGCTTAATTCTACTAAAAAAGTCCTTTTATTATTTACATTATCATTAATGGTGTTTAGCTGTAAGAAATTCGATGGAACAGACCGCGACTACGGCTATGCAAAACTTACTGTTAAATGCAGCAACTGCAGCGTTAGTTACACAACTGCCGGCCAGCTTAACAGCTTTACAGTAAACGAAAGTACGGCTATAAATTACATCAGGTACAAAGCAAACTATAACCTGGACATCAACATTCAGTCGTTAGATGCCAAGCAGCCAATTACGCTCGGCGTTTACAGCCGAAGCGGCAAACAAGTTTTTTTGAACACCTCGGTGCGCGCTCAAGATGAGGTATGGAATTCCAAAATAGTTATTCCGTAACTCCCTGTTATAGATCAGATAAAATTGCGCATTCATTCGCAAGTGGTAAAAACTTCGTAAACCTTTTTAAACAATTACAACATGCTTAACACCGGTAAAGCAAACAAAAATTTAGCTATCGAAACTTTACGTGGCGTTGCTATTATATTAATGGTTTCGGGGCATGTAATTGGAGCAAAAGCAACAGATGGGCTAAAAGTTGCAGACAACTCATCCTGGAGGTTTTTTTACTATGCGTTTGAATATATACGCATGCCACTTTTTACGGTAATGTCGGGCTATATATACGCTTACAAACCTGTATATAAGTTTCCGTCAAACGGTAAATTTATTTTAGGAAAGATTAACCGGCTTCTTATCCCACTTATTGTCGTCTCCACGCTGTTTTACCTGATACAACACTTTAGCCCTGGTACAAATGCAAAAACCAACCTTGCAGATATCCGCTTTATTTACCTGTACCCATATGCACATTTTTGGTTTTTGCAGGGTATGCTCATTGTGTTTTTAATAATTGTAATACTGGAAAATTTCAATCTCCTAAAATCGTTTAAGTATGCTATGTTGTGCCTGGTAATATCGGCACTCATTTACATTCTTCTACCTTATAAGTTCAATAATTTCAGCATCAATAAGGTTCCGTTTTTGCTCACGTTCTTTACACTTGGTTTAATATTGAAAAGGTTTTATGACACCGTATTCAAAACCGGCACCGTTTACGTTGCGGTCGTGATATTTATATGTTGTTATACATATCAGTTGTACCTTTTTAATATTGCCGACAATGTTAGAATTAACAGTTTACTGGCATTCTTAGTAGGCTCGTCGGCATGCATATTATTGATACGGCTTAATTGGACAAATAAAAAGTTGATTTGGCTGGGAGGCTTCTCTTACG
Organism: Mucilaginibacter pallidiroseus; assembly: GCF_007846085.1. Classification (GTDB taxonomy): domain Bacteria; phylum Bacteroidota; class Bacteroidia; order Sphingobacteriales; family Sphingobacteriaceae; genus Mucilaginibacter; species Mucilaginibacter pallidiroseus. The sequence goes on along the minus strand of NZ_VOEJ01000001.1, from coordinate 12,360 downwards.
GGATATATTTATTTCATATTTTAGGCGCTGTTGCATCACGTGTGATAATGAATAAGCTTCATATAAATAACATGGTTATTCAGGTTTCATGTGGCGTAGCAGCGGGCGTTTTGTTTCCGGTTGCTCTTCAATTGGTTTTAGGAAGATTTAAACTTTTGTCTACTCTACTTTTTGGCGAGAAGCTCAAATTCGGCAAGCCAGTAATCAGCGCTAAAGAAAACGATAAACTAATACATCAAGAGCCCTCTTCAGGCTCCGCAGTGGTATAAAATCATTGTAAGGGTGTTTGCGTATAGCAATGGATGAATTATTAGCGCATCCGGCAACTTAAGTTAAATTTTATTAGTGTGTACTACACACAAGTATGTGGTTGTATTTCAGCCGTCTCAAGCAATTATCTGAAAAACATTTAAAAAATCTAAAGACAAGCCACATCTTCTCCATACAGCTTGTGGTCACATGACGTCTTAAATTAAAGTTGGCACCCAATCACAATCGTCAGCATACATTCGCCGTAAGTAAATGTTTTCTTAGTGCTTACTTTTAGTAATTTCTAATTAAAATGTCATCTACTATATCATTCCTATAAGTTTTACCGTTAAAAGGTTAAATCTTTTTAAAAACCCCTTATAATGATTAAAACTTACAAAATTAAAAAGCACGGAGTGTTGTTGTGTACCGCGTTGATTGGACTGTTTTCGTGCAAAAAAGAAGATGCTACTTTACCCCTTTCAGATAGTAGCAAAACTGAGGCAACTATCGGATCAGCATCAGAACTTTCAGGTTCTGCCATGGCCGTAGGCTCAATTCAAAATCTTCTTAGCGGCTCTGCCTTGCAAACCGGTGTTGTTGGCCATCCTTTCGGAAGTGAGCCTTATCAAAATGTGTCTGCAGCTACACAGATTAAACTTATTAAAGGAATGGGCATGAACTGGTATCGCATTGGCGCACTGGTGACATCTAGCGGAACAGTTACCGTACCGCACCTGTTTGATCCTTTGCTGGAAGCTGCTGCCGCCGGCAGTGTTAACATCTTACCCATGATATACTTGCGCACCATGGATTTTAATGATAGCCAGGCAGAGTCTTATAAAAAAGGCAAAACATTGGGTGCAAATTTTGCTGCAAAATATGGCAAGTATTTTACCTATTACAACCTTGGTAACGATCTTGAACTTGATCTGCTACTGCCTAAAACCACCGGACGAAGCCAGGATCACTACGATCGTGCTAAGTTCAACGTCACTGCAGCATATTTAAAGGGTATGGATGATGGCATCAAATCTAAAGACCCTGGCGCAAAAACGATGATCGGCGCCGGATGGTTACATTATGCGTTTTTAAGGATGCTGGATTGGTATGGAGTAAATTACGATGTTGTTGCTTACCAATGGTATTCTGACATGGAAAACAATGCACCAAAATCTCCAAATAACATCCCGGATATCACCTTAAAACTATCAAGTCTTTTCCCTAACAAACCTATTTGGTTCACGGAATTTAATTATCGATACAAATCATCTCTCACTGCTGCACAGAATGAGGCGGCGCAGAAAGAGTTTATAGCAAACTTTTTAGTAAAATGCAAGAGAAACCCACAGGTTAAAGTTGCCATAGCTTACGAATTATTTGACGAACCGGTAAAAAGCTGGCAAGAATCTAACTACGGATTAATGAAATGGACAACTCCATTTAAGGTATGGAAGAATAAGCTTTCAGCTGATGCACTTTTATTGAAATAAACCACAAAAATTATACAGAGGCCCTTATCGGTATATTACTGATAAGGGCTTTTTTATTTAAGGGCGTAGTGAGTTTTCTGAAATTTAAAAATTATTGAAATGTCAGACCTCAGAAAGAAGTTTTGCCCAGATAGCTAAGTTGCTTTTTGAAAAAATCCGTCCGACTATTGCAGTATTTTGCTTTTTATAGTTATATGGCTCCACTTTTAGGTGCTGAATTACAAAGCCGAGAGCTATATAAATCCACAGCGATAAATAGCTAAATTCCGGCACAGAAGCCATCATTATCAGATCTACAAAAAGCAAACCCAACTTATAGCAAATTGATACTACCGTATTTTTAATTTTAAACCACAAATTGCGTGAAGTATAAACCAAGTGAACACAAAAAGATCTATGATACCATTGTTTACAATGGGTGTCGAGGAAAAGTCTGTTGATCGCACATAGCCAAATCCTATACCAAATCTTTGATTAACCAATGCGTGGTTGACCGTTTTTACTAGTTTAAGCTCCAAAACCAGACTTGTGGACTGCGAGCAAAAGCTTAAATAAAGTATAATTTCTAAAAAATGCGCCAGCTCAGTATAAAATCTGCTTTTTCCCCTACCTGCATAACAAAAAGGGATTAACCTAAAAAGCATTGCGGACATAACATTTATTATAGTTGGGGCTGATACGGAAAGAGCCAGTACAGCGTAGTTGTTGGAAAAAACAGCTAAAAACATTCACACAACGCTATTTAAAATAGCATAATGCCATACGTTAATTGTTAACGCTTTTTAAAATCTTCTATTTAATGAATATGTATTATAAGTGCTGCCATACCAGCAAATATTAAATATCAAGGCTTAAAAGCGCACGCTAAAGCATTTGTTAATTTATGCATAAGCGTGATAAAACGACCATAACTTTCACTTAAAGAATCTGTTCCAACAACAATACAATAAAAATGCGTATTTACACCACACAATTTGCGTAAAAAGAAACAGCTAAGATTTAGCAGGCGAGATATTTTTGATAAATATCAAATTGGACTGTTGGTAAAGCAAATAAATATAGGTTTATGGCATTACCCATTAAATATAAATAAAGACAATTGTTTGGAACTCTTGAAATCACTAACAAACAAATTAAAAATCATAATTATTAATTAGGAAAATATGGACACTCACAAAAGTTACATCTATAATAAACATGAGCACGAAGGAAAGTTGCTAGAATATATTATTAGGCGAGATGGCTATAATTTGAGCGAGCTTTCCAAAATTCTGAATATAAATAGAAGGACATTATATAATTGGTTTAATCAGAAGTATGTGCATGACTCTATCTTTATAAAAATAGGTTTGATTTTAAGGCATGACTTTTCTTCAGATCTTCCTCATAAATTCACGAGCGACCAATTTAAACTGCAACCCAAAAGCATTACTCAAACCGTGGTTGCAGATAAAGACGATGATGCCTCGGATTGGAAAGGCAAGTATTTACAACTGCTTGAAAAATATAATGATCATCTTCTTTTAATAATTGATAATGTAAGGTAGTAGTTTGAACTAAGTCGGTTCGAGTCTATTTACCGATACAGAAAGTACTTAATCAATGATTATCAGCAAGTTATGAGATTTCAGCACCAAATTAGAAACAAAACTTTTGACCTGAATTCAGGTCATTTCTGGTGCTATCCTGTTACTGGAATGTGGATAACTTTGCAATATTAAACATTATTTTTCACGAGACGTTAACAAACTATTCTAAAAGGGGCATTTTTTTTATTGCTAACAACTATATTTCAAATCGTTGCATTGGTGATTGGTTTTGCGTAAATTCGATAATATATTACCTTATACTTTATCTAAATTCATGAGCGGTTACACCATTGTTGACCACATACAAATTGAAAATCATATTAGTTTTATCAGAATTGACCCTACTGATATTAGCTTAACGCTTAGAAATATTCTGATTTCGTTTAATGACCTTTCTTGGATAAGTCAATTTGATGACGAATATCAGCGGGTTTCTTACCAAGTTAGAGCCCAAAAGACCGCAGACCATATCGCAAATTTTATCATTAAGGCAAAAGCAGATAAGATTACCAGTAGTTCAGCTGAATATGTAGTATCTGAATTAGCAAGGCAAACTATTGTTGAAAAGCTAAATTACTTAGACATTCCCCTTGCTGAATTATTTAAGAAGAACATCATTTTGAATCCGGGATTTGATTTTTATACAAGAAATCTAAATGAGATCTTGCTATTCGGTGAAGCTAAGTATGTGGCCAAACAAAGCGCCTTTGGCAGGTCGTTAGAACAGATCATCCGATTCGCAAATCAACAACAGGATATATCTGATTTGAATGACATTAAAGATTTCTTCTGCAAAAACTCCATGAACAACTGTGTAAAAGGCCACAAAGGGTATATTGCTGCATTTTCGGCCAAGGCCACTCCTACCGATCAACTGGTAAAGAGTATTCAACGGAATAAGCACTTTGTTGATGCGAGTAAGTACAAAGAACTAATTTGTGTTGCAGTCAACTTATGAAGAATGCAATTAAAAGTATTATAGGAGGCCAAAACACGGCAGATATATTCAAGTATGTCATGGCGAATCTGTACATGCATGGTCCAACTTCTATTACTGATCTGGAAATTCTTTCCTACTTGGCACTCTACCGGCCGGAAGAATTTAAGCTTCACGAAATCCCCATCTTAAACTATATGGCGGTTTTCTACAAGCCGACAACGCGGGATACGCTCGCCGAAGTGATCTTTACCCAGTATCGCCAGTATATCCGGGACACATATAGTTACACATTAACCCCTGTACAGGCAGATATTATTAAGGGCATCAATGGCAACGCTTGCTTTAGCTTTTCGGCCCCTACGAGTACTGGTAAGTCCTTCGTATTCAGAAAGCAAATTGAGGAGAGTCAAAATGATGTTGTAGTTGTTGTGCCATCAAGGGCCCTAATTAATGAATATTATCTAGAGCTGTCTGAGCAGATTAAGGATCAATCTGTTAATATTTTAACGTTTATCGACAAAATTAACACCAGATATGCCAAGAGAAGCATTTTCATCGTCACGCCAGAACGCTGTCGGGAACTATTTAAACAGCGTGAGCAGTTTAAGGTTGATTTATTTTTATTCGATGAGGCCCAGTTAAGCGATGAAGATTCTAAGCGGGGATTGTATTTCGATAGTATCGTCCGTCGATGTCAGAAAGCCTACCCAGAGGCCAAATTTATTTTCGCGCACCCTTTTGTACAAAATCCCGAATCTCAGATAGAGAAAAATCATTTTGAACTACAGACTGCTAATGCAAAGCAGTACATTCAGAAAAATGTTGGACAGCTTTTTTTATGTCAAAACCCGGATGGACAGTTTTCACACTTCGGCATTGACCAACAGATAATGGGCCATAAAAAAACAATTGCCGGATTTGATCCGCTATCAGCGACCATCCAGAAAGGTGGTACAGTGCTGATCTATACATCTAAGCAAAAAATATATAACGGGAATTTCTGGAGAAATTCGCCAAATACGTGGCGTTATGCGATGAATTACCATCTGAAACGATTTCCCAATACTTAAGTCAACTTAAAGAATATACGGGCGGTGACACCGAGCGCAACGATGCCCATTATTCATTGCTTTTAGACTTACTTTGCAAGGGTATTGTTATCCATCACGGGTCACTCCCTCTACATACCAGACTCATCATTGAACAATTTACCAAAGCTGGCTATTGTCGCATCTGTTTCGCCACCTCCACACTTGAGCAAGGCATTAATATGCCATTTGACGTTGTTTATCTTGACCGCTTAGAGGGCAGTAAGCCATTAGCGGTTAAAAACCTTATAGGAAGGGCCGGCCGTTCAACGAGAGATTTAAAGTTTGATTATGGATATGTGATTGTGAATAGCCCGCAACGTATTCCTACTTTCCGAAATATCATGACCAATGATGAGATACTCGACAACGTCTCCTCTCTCGAAAAAACAGATTTACAGAATGATGATTATAATGACTTTAGGGAGGCTATTCTTAATGGGACCTATTCGGATGAATATAATCTTACTGAAAAAGACCTCGAAAAACTCAGTACCGACAGTATCGATGGTATAATTGAAAAAATTTTAAATTCAGTCTTTGAAGATGGCCAACTAATCGCGTTCAAGAAAATCACTGATGACATTGATGCGAAGTTGTCGTTGTATGCATATTTCAGGAACTTATACACACTTTATCTCAGCAGATCCCTTAGCGATGGAGAAGCCCGAGTTTTAGATACCGCAGTTAAAATTATGCTGTGGCGAGTCTACGGCCGTAACTTTAAAAATATCTGCTGGTACAGGTATTCGCATGCAAGTAAATCTCAGGAGAGGACCCGACTAGAAAAGTCACCTCAGTTGCTTGATCAGTTGCCTGCAGCATTCATTACTGGATATAAAGAAATTCCAGATAAAGAATTGAGAATGTTCAGTCTGTTTCCGTTAGGAACAAAAGCGAAAGATGTTTCTTACGATCTTATCATGTACGACACCTACGATTATATTGACAAACTGATCGGATTTAAATTAAGCGATATTTTTTTCGCCGCATTTTGGAAATATGCTGAAAAATATCAAGATGATCGTGCGAAGAAATTAGCGATGTATGTAAGATACGGAACGGAAAGTGACCGAGATATATGGATGCTCCGTTATGGAATGTCCTTTGAGGATATAGAGGTTCTTGACCAGCATATCGTATCTATAGATGCAGAACAGATTATATTCCGGGATTCTATTTCTACGGTACCTGATGAACAACGCACATCAGTAAGGCGATTCATCAGATAATACCTATGTGTCTAAACAATAAAAAATGATTGAATCAGTCTAACCTCTATTTTATCGTGAATATCAAAGGGGCTTAACTAACATGAGTAGATTCCTGTTGACTTCTGAAGCAGTAAATGTAGCCAACATCCTTTTCCAAAAATCTGTAATTAATTCAGAAAGGCAGTCATTCAATTTAATACCCTTGCTAAAAAAACGTTTGCGACTTATAATCGAATCAATAAAACCATTGGTATAGTCTGGCAGGAAATATACTTTTCGACCATGTTGTTGTCTTGGAATAATTGAAACACTTGAGGGGTATTCTCAAACGAACCATCTTGTATGATCTCATTGCGAAGTGCTTGAATTGGGCTCATATTAGGACACTCTTCGAATATAGTCCCCTGCGCTTTTTTAAATAAAAGACGATTGGCATCACCTACCAATATGCCAGATGACTGCAACATATCATATTTTTTTTCTGTCATCTTTAAGTGCTCAAGTTCATAACAGATTTTTGATACATAATCCATCTGACTATAAAGTGATATGAATAAATAGTTTACATAACTGAAGAAACGGGTCACGATGACACCGGAAGCATGCATTTCCATGTTGTGTTCAAACGGATCTTTCATCATCATAAAAAAATTGTTGTTCAGTTCCTTACAAGATTGACTAAGTAAAGATTAATAATGTTGAACACTTCCGAATAATTTGCTTGAACGCCAAATCGTAAAGTATGCGCCATGGCCTCGATGTCATGCGTCAGATCACCTTCGCTCTGTATCCGCGATGTTGCCATAATTTGACGAGCGTATCCATGATCCGTATCGCGCGGTCCAGTTTTGATTTTAAAGGACGTACGGTCAGCTTAACAGAACCGGCCCGGAGCATGTGTTCCAACACGTGGAGCTGATGGTCCTGCCTGATGGAGTTTTGGGCTCGGAGGATAGGCGGATCCGGATCTTTTAACTTCCGGGGAACGAGAAAGCTTTGCATCGATTCCCTAGGGAAGTGAAGCGCGTTAACAGCCGCAGCAATGGCGTTACTGTTCTCGTTTTCGTGGTAACGACAGTCGAACCCGTCGTCGTAAGCTTTCTCTTTCTTTAGTATTTCGGGTGTACATGGGTTAGGATTTGCTTAAAGATAAATTATCTGACTTTTTATAAAACCCCTTTGAAGAAAGACAATTAATTAATAAGATGAATTTCAGAACTTTCGAACCATTTGAAATCTATCGCATTCTTTGATAGCACCTCGGGACGGCTCGTATAGGCTACTATTGCCAGGCTTTGTTCTGCCCGGCTACAAGCAACATACAATAAGCGCCGTGTTCTGTCCAGACTTGTTTCCTTACCTTCTTTTTGATTGGCCAGATCACGGTCGGATAGTTCTTCTACGCCAAACAATCGTTCATACTTAAACAAATTCCCCCTTGCGTTCTCATCATCTAGGATCACCATAACTCTGGGAAACTCTAATCCCTTTACGCCTTGGTGTGTGCCAAAACCGGATGATTCTTCGACATAAAGTTTGTAATGGATAATTTCTGCGAAAGGTCTTTGTAAAGCTGTTTCCCAAGCGGTGATTTCATCGTCGCCGGTATTTGTTTCCGTACCGGATGCATCTTCATCCTCCCCAGATTCTTTTCTTGACAAGATCACATTGATCACGTCGGGGATAAGAAATAATCCTTCTGCCTTTAGGACTTCTGCAACTTGTTTTACCGATGGCTCCGATCCTTCCTGCCACAAGCTTAAAAGATTTTTGACTTTATCGTGAACAATGCCTATGGAATCGATCTGGTTTTCTGAAGCCATCATTGCCGTTCGGTCCATCAACGGTGAATGCTTTTTCAGCAGTCGCATCACTTCGTAGGCGTCATTGTGCTGATGAGCTAAAACAAGCGGCGCAACCAATTTAGTAAACACCTGTATCGATGGTAATGTACCGTCTAAAAGACCTGTGCGATAAGATTCAGGTCCATTCAAGGCTTCGTAAAGCTCTTTGAATCCTAAACGGCTTGCTGCCATGTGGTGTTCGAGGATCAGTTTCTTGATAAGTTTGTCGTCTTGCCAGCCCTCATCGCCTGCAAGATCCTTCATCATAGAGCTGATCTCGGCTTCTGCTTTAGTTTTATCTTTATTAGCGTTATCGACAATAAAAAGCCGGGCAAAACCAGTTGTGGCATTTTCGGCAGGACATTGCTGATGAGTGTCTACTTTTGATCGGATTTGGTTGATAAGAGTGATGATCCTAACCGGACATCTGTAATTGGTTGTTTTCTCAGGCTTAAGCCAATCCTCAGGCAAGGTGTTGCCTAAATTTTCTTTTCCATCAAGATAGATCCGCTGCATAGTATCACCAAATAAACCAAGAGCAAAGCTTTCTTTATATTTGGACTGTAGAGCAAATAGAACTTCGATAAGCTCTTTTCGCGTATCCTGCGCTTCGTCGATAATGATGATTGGAAATTTATTGATGAGAATTTGTTGCATCAGCGGTTGATCCCTTATGAAGTCCGTTGCAATTTTGATCACATGGCTGTGGCTCAAAGAATCTCTCGTACGGTTATCACCATTTGGATTGTAAACAATTTTTTTGATGTTAGGGAGTTGCTCGAGACGCTGCTTTGCCTTTTCAAGTTTAATTTTACGATCCTCCAGTGTGCGGCCGGCACGGCCATTTACGATCTGGGCTTCCAAAGTATCAATTTCTACTTGCAGTTCTGCTATGCGCCATTTCCTGATGTCATGCTGAAAGTGCTGGATCAGTTCCCAACAAAATGAATGTATTGTTGAAACAAATACCAGAGGATCAAATTCCATCCGCTCTTTAACGACATTGCTGGCAGCTTTTGTGTAAGTGATCACCGCAATTCTACGGTGCTGCAAACGGTAATCGATCCCAAACGCTTCTCTGAAACGCTTCAGGGCATTGACCAGGGATCTTGTCTTCCCGGACCCTGCCCCGGCAAAAAGAAAGAAGCTTTTTAAAGCTTGTGGCTGTATCGAATTGAAGATGATATCGTCAGCGCTTTCTATATCTGTAGTTGTATTTGCACTCATCATTATTTCGCTTCTTTGGGGCGGGCATTTAGTTGTTCACTCAACCAGTTCAATCCTTCTTTTATATATTCGGGAACGATCAAAGTTGTTGGATCATGTAAGTACAATACATCCAATGCGAATTCAGCTTTCTTTTTGCTTTTGAGGGCATCGTATAAAGCCCGGTTCACGACATCGGTGGTACTGAGTTTAAGCGCTTCCTGGAAATCTGCCATCATATCCTGAGGGTCTTTGAATGTGGAGAAGGTCACTTTATTTTCCAGGGCAAGCGCTACTTCAAAAGTGTAAGGAATGGCCGTTACCGGTTTTTCATCTCCTGGAAACTGACATTGAATACCTGTCTGGTAAGCTACCCTAAACGGGAAATCGTTAGCAATCTTACCTGCCGCGGCGACTTTTATTAACTCATCCAATCCCTTCTTAGCGGGTAACCAGGTGCGTAATACAGTGTTGCCTGAATTATATCCTTTGCCAGGAACAGGGTACACTGAGGAATTTCTCTTTGTAGGATCAACACTGTCAAGATCCGTTATGATCAAAGTGATGATACCCAACTGTTCAAGTAGCGGCCTGAGTGTATGGCCGTGCCTGCCGCCGATCTCCAAAATCGCTATATAACAGCTGTAGAGATCTTTATGCGCATGGCGAAGAAAATGTGGCACAAGCATACGTTCAGCCGATCCTTCAACCAAAATAACGGCATCTGCAAAAAACAGGTCAGCATGATTGGAACGTAAATAGCGTTTGGCAAATTTAGTTGTATCGTCTTTCTTTCCGAATGTTTCAGACAGGTTCACGATCGTGGAGGTCGGGACCTCCCCTTCGGCGGCTGGCTTGCGCTTGAAATAGCGCAAAGCGGTAAAGTCGATCTCATGCGCAATATGATTAGAATGGGTACTGACAACGAGCTGGGATTTGAAATGACTGTATTTCTCCAGGTAAGCGTTTTTCCGGAGAACGTCATAGGCTTTTTTTATGAAAACTTGTTGTACTTGTGCATGCAAATGGGCTTCCGGTTCTTCTACTAATACCAGATGCAAAGGCTCGAACTCTGGCTCTTCGTTCGCAGATGGTTTTGCAGATTTCCCGACCTGCATCCATTCATCTCTAAAGCGGATGAGTTTAAAGACCATGGAGATGAGGTTTTGATAACCAAGTCCATTATACTTTTCCGGAAGGGACAGGGGGTAACTCGCGCTTTCCCCTTCTAATTTCAATAACTCGAACTGGACAGCGGATTTATGATTTAGTCCATCTATAGCCTCGAGCTTGGTTGTCAGTTTTATGGTGGGATTTCCGCCAAATCCCGGATAGTTTAGATCGGCCAATTCTTTTAAGGGGATCTCAAAACTACTGGTTAATTTACTGTCAAATGCAGCCTTTGCAGCTTCAAGGGCAACCAAAGCCTCTATATCTGCTGCCGCAGGTGTTTCATAAGGGTTCAGATGTTTGCTATAGTATTCCCTCAGCTGACTCGACAAATTTCCGTGTCCGACCGGCTCTGTAGACTTCTCGCTATTCGGATCGTTAAATCCCCGCTGAGCGTTGATGATATCAACTTTTATCAAACCTTTGAAAGGATCGCCCTCAACAGGTACCGCGTTAGGTAATAATTTTTGAGATTGAGCTACGCCAGATATGGGGTCTAATAATTTCACCTCATCAAGTACATATGCACTGACATGAAAAAAACTATGTAAGCGGCGCTCCAGAAAATCCCATAGGGTCTTCGGCCATAATTCCAACTTTGGCTTTTCCTTCCCTTCTTTCGTCGTGGAGGTAATTATAGCACTCACTGTGCTGTGTTGAATGACGAATTCTTTATATAGCTTTTAGATTTCTGTTGGTTCAAAGATCAATCTTACACCAATATCTCCCCCGGCCCAATCCAAACGCGGTATCAGATCGCTTATTAAGTGAACTTCTTTATCGTTCGCTGATAACCAAACGTCTATCGACGGGACAAGGTCTTGCCATTGCGCCGGACTGACATCGGCTGGAACCTCTGTCGTTGCTTTCAACCACTCTTCACCGATTTTGTTAATTGCGCGCCAGTTTGACAAAGTAAAATCGCGGGTGCTGATGGAGCTTCTTTGTTTTAAGAATAGCATCAGTGCATCCATGGCCGATGTTTTACCACTGTTATTTGCGCCAACAAAAACTGTTTCTGATTCAGATCCAAGACTATGCCGGAATAATTGAAAACATCGATCAAATTTTACAGCTTCCGGTTAACCTTATCGAAGCATATTATCTTCAATCCTTAAAGGGGTATTGTGCTTACCGATCTAAACAAAATGACTTGGGTAACGAAATAATTTTAGAACTCGAAAATTATGAAGTTTTAAAGAAAACAATAGGCGGCATGACTTACGACTGCATGTTCGCTTTAATAAAAGGAGCAGCCTTGCTCAATGCGCCGGAATCATATAATCGAGGCTATCAGAAAATCAGTATGATACTGACAAAGACCACAGCTGACACTATTTTAGTATTATCGACAATTGCTTTTGATTTTGTAAAATTACCTAATCCCTGATTCATGACCCTATCAGAAAAAATCCGACATTTTGATTTTCTTCCAAACCTTGATTGGATATACCACTGATGTTGACCCCTCTTCGCCAATCTAAAGTGACCCCTTTGAGTTAGGGTTTGAAAGAGAGTAAAGTTGTTGTACAGATAGGCTCCTGAGAGCGGATGTTTTTGTACGGTT